>CAVZHM010000001.1:0-445517 GCA_963775105.1 uncultured Alphaproteobacteria bacterium
GGCTGCGCAGCCTCCAGATTATCCCTGTAATACGCCGTCGACGATGAATGCAGCAGCAGCACGAACGCGCCCGCGTAGTAGCGCACGCGCTCCGCATTCCGCATCGTCACGGTCCATGCCCGCCGCCTCCGGCACCTCCAGCAAGACCTGCGCCGGCATCCAGGCGTAGTCGCTCCAGGGCCCCGACAGCTTGATGCGGTCGACCACGAGCCCGACCATCATCTCCATCTCAGCCATGCGCGACCTCCGCTCACGCCGTCCGGCAGTCCGATCAGCAGGTTCTGCGGCTTCATGCGCACGATCTGTCCGCGGCGTCATGGCGAGGATCAGGTAGATCGGCCGCCCGGCGATCTCGCGGACTCCGGCAGCTCGCAGCGCTGAACAGCGCGACGATGCGCTCCATCGCGCCGGCGTCGAGCTCCGGCCGTCCCACAGCGCGTTGCCGATGCGGGTTCCTTCCGCGTCGAGGCCGATGAACCAGAACCAGTCCTCGTCCTCGATCGCGATCCAGCGGCGTGATACGCGGCCTCGAGCCCCAGCATATGCGCGAGCCAGCGCTCCATCACGCGGGCGAGCGCGCGAGCGGCCCTCGCCGCTGCGGCGGAAATCGAGCACCATGTCGAAGGCGTCGCTGCGCTTCCAGTAGTGCTCGGCGTTGGCCTCGGCGTCAGCACGTCGAGGTGCTTGCGCCTTGTGCTCGCCCAGCATGGCGATCAGCGGGGAGGCGTGCATGTCGGCTGCTCGGCGCCGTCGACCATCTCCTCGTCGGCGAGCAGGATGCCGCCCTGCTCGCGCGTCAGCCGCTGCGGCCGGAAGAACAGCTCGCCGGCGCGCAGCACGAACGGGATCGCTCTCGCCGTCGAGCACGTTGCGCATGATGACGTGCACGAGCTGGTTGATGAACAGCGGCGGGGTGCGGCCCGACGCCCTTGCGCATCAGCGCCAGATAGGCCGCCTCGAGCGATCGGGTGCGCGCAGCAGATGATCGCGGAAGGCGAGCAGCAGCGCCAGTTCTCGCGCGCATCGGCGTCGGCGATGGCGGCGATCGTCCTGCGTCGGCGACGCGCGCGCGCGGCTCGGCAAGCAGGCGCGCATGCAGCGCGCGCTCGGCCGCGCAGGCCTCCGCGGGCGGCACCAGCTCGGGCCGCGCGAGATAGAGCTTCAGGAACTCGTCGGTGGCGACGAGAAGGCCCTGCTCGTTGCGGTCGAGCAGCAGATGGCCGGACGGACAGCCAGAAGTCGCTCATGGCCGGCTCCTTCGCGCGGCGCCTGCCGGCCGCCGAGATCGCCGACGAGATCGACCTCCTCTCGCGGGTCGCCTCGCCGTCCTCGCGCGCGATGCCGATCGGCAGCACGCAGCCCTGCGCGAACGTGTTGGCCTCCGGCTCCAGCGTCGGTCTTGAAGCGTGCGGAAGCGCTCGCGCACCTCGCCGTCGGCCTCGACCGTCCGCTGCAGGGCGATCACGGTGCCGAGCGGATGCTCGCACAGCGACGCGCGAAACGCGATCTCCTCGCTGCGCGGCCGCGCGCGCCGCCTCGATGTCGGGCGCGCCGTGCTGCGTCGATGAGATGCCGCGCCAGCGCCTCGAGCGCCGCCTCGCGCTCGGCCTCGCTCGCCTCCGCCACCTCGCCAGCGTCGACCAGCCGAACGAGCCGAGCCCCAGGAAGCCCGACCGGAACGCCGCGCGCGCCTTGCCGTCGAGCGTGGCGGGATCGCCGTCCCAGAACATGAAGCCGCCCGGCACCGCCCATTCGCCCGGCTCGGCCGCGCGCGCGAACACGAACGTGTCGGAGCGGTCGAGCCGCGATGGTGCGCAGGAGCTTCACAGCAGCGGCTCCCCGGTCTCGCGGATCGAGCCAGCCGCAGTGCTCGAGCGCCGGCAACCAGCGCGCCGGCGCTCGGCCGGCGGCCGCGTCTTGCCCGTGCGATGCACCAGCAGGTCGCCGTTGCCGTCGATGCCGCGCCGCGTGCCCTTCTCCGGCGCCAGCCGTGCCAGATAGTCCGCGCCGATCGGCTTGAACCCGCTCTCCTGCCAGCGGTCGACGTGCACCATCAGGTGGCGGGCGAAACTGCCGATCAACTCGCGCGGCATCGAGAATCTCGAAGCCTTCCGCCTCCAGGCTGGTGCGGTCTGCGTCGCAAGCCGTCCGGCGCGCGCCTGCATGCATCATCAGCCGCAGCATCAGACCGAACACCAGCCAGTCCGGCGGCGCCGTCCTCGTGCGCGTCTCGGGCCAGGCGAGCCGGCACGCCGCCGACCAGGCCGCCGTCGAGCAGGATCGTGTCGGGCCAGGCGAACGTGATCGGCTTCTCCGGCGGGCAATGCGCGGCGAGCGCGTCCGCGGCGGCGTTCATGCCGGCGAAGAGCGCGCGCCGCGCCGTCGGCCAGCGGCTCCTCCGGCTCCAGCACGACGGCGACCTCGACGAGATCGAACCGGCGCGTCCAGACCAGCGTGCCGGCGCCCTTCCTCCGGCGCGACCTCGACCGCCTCGGCGAACGCATCGCCGAGCTCGCGCAGCCCGATGGCCCGGAAGACCGGCGGCAGATCCAGCTTGTGCGTCGGCCTCGGCTGTTGCCAGGCGTCCTCGCCAGCTCCTACTTTCGTACCAGGTGCATCGTCGGCAGCTTGTCCTAGCCCAACCACGGCTCGGCTTTGCTATATGCCTCTTGATAGCCGCAGCGGTCCACCGAGAAGCGAATGGGTCGATGGCGGCAAGCTGCTTCGACCACCAGGAGACGATGCCGGCGTATGGATAAGCCCGCGGCCGAAGGCGCATCGTGTGCTCCTGCGAGGGCACGATGCCGCTCGATCTCGGCGGCCTGCAGCGGGCCTGCCAGAGCCTCGACATCAAGGGCGCGCGCCAGCTGTGCCGCGCCGAGCTGGACCTGTTCCGGCGCCGAGGCCAAGCGACGGCAGCGCTCACGGTCGCCTGCACCCAGGAGCAGCCGCTGTTCGCCGAAATCGCCGAGGACGAGCAGCTCGGCGCCGCGCTGGCGTTCGTCAACATCCGCGAGACCGCGGGCTGGTCGGAGCACGGCCAAGGCCGCCGAGCCGAAGATCGCGGCGCTGCTGGCCGCCGCCGAGCACGACGCCGAGCCCGACCAGTTCGTGAGCCTGGAAAGCGCAGGGCGTGACGCTGGTCCTCGGCCGCGACGAGACGGCGATCGACGGCGGCCAAGGCGCTGGCCGAGACGCTCGACATCACCGTGCTGCTGACCGGCGAGGCCGACATCACGCCGCCGCGCACGACCGAGTTCCCGATCCGCGCGGGCGCGTGCGCACGCGCCAAGGGGCATCTCGGCGCATTCGAGCTCACGATCGACGGCTATGCCGAGCCGGCGCCCTCCTCGCGCGGCAAGCTGCGTGTTCGGCGCCGCGCGCAACGGCGCTGTCTCGCGCGCCGACATCGTCATCGATCTGACCGGGCGGCCCGGCGCTGTTCACCGCGCCCGACCTGCGCGATGGCTATCTGCGCGCCGATCCCGGCAACGCCGATCGCGGTCGAGCGGCTGATCCGCAAGGCGGCCGGTCTCGTCGGCACGTTCGACAAGCCGCGTTACGTCGCGTTCAAGGCCGACCTGTGCGCGCATTCCCGCTCGCGCATCACCGGCTGCACGCGCTGCCTCGATCTGTGCCCGGCCGGCGCCATCACGCCCGCACGGCGATCACGTCGCCATCGATCCCTACATCTGCGGCGGCTGCGGCCAATGCAGCGCGGCCTGCCCGACCGGCGCCGTCAGCTACGCCTAGCCGTCGACCGACCGGCTGATCGGCACGAGTGCGCACGCTGCTCACGACCTATCGCGCGGCCGGCGGCAGACAGCGCCGTGCTGCTGATCCACGATGGCGAGCACGGCGCCGAGCTGATCGATGCCGCCGCGCGCTTCTCGCGCGGGCTGCCGGCGAACGTGATCCCGCTCGGCGTCAACGAGGTCAACCGAGGTCGGGCTGGAGACGATCGCCGCGGCGTTCGCCTACGGCGCCGCGCACGTGCGCTTGCTGCTGCGCGCCAAGCCGCGGCACGATCCCGGCGGGCCTGCGCCAGACGCTGGCGCTGGCCGAGCCGCATGCTGGCCGCGCTCGGCTACGGCGACGGCGCCGCCGCCACGATCGAGACCGACGATCCCGACGCGATGCTCGAGGCGCTGACGCGCTGCCGCCGGCAACGCCGGCGCCAAGCGCCCGCCACCTTCGCCGCGACCGGCGGCAAGCGCGAGATCCTGACGCTGGCTTTGCGCGAGCTGCACCGCGTCGCGCCGACGCCGGTCGACGCGGTCGCGCTGCCCGAGCGGCGCCGTTCGGCCGCGTCGAGGTCGACACCGCCGGCTGCACGCTGTGCCTGTCCTGCGTCTCGGCCTGCCCGACCTCGCGCGCTCACTGCCGGCGAGGACCGGCCGCTGTTGCGCTTCGACGAAAGCCTGTGCGTGCAGTGCGGGCTGTGCAAGGCGACCTGCCCGGAGAAGGTGATCACGCTGGAGCCGCGCATCGCCTTCAAGGCGTTCGCGCGCCGGCCCCGTCGATGCTCAAGGAGGAGGAGCCGTTCTGCTGCATCTCCTGCGGCAAGGCGTTCGGCGTCAAGAGCACGATCGAGCAGGTCGTCGCCAAGCTCGCAGGCAAGCACTGGATGTACGCCGGCGACAACGCCGCGCGGCTCGACCTCGTCAAGATGTGCGAGGACTGCCGCGTCACCGACCGTCACCAACGACGGCCTCGACCCCTACGCCGCCGCCCCGCGCCCCAAGCTCCGCACCAGCGAGGACTACTTCGCCGAGCGCGAGCGCCAGCGCGAGCAGCGGCGCAAGGATGAGGGTTGAGCAGCCCCGACGGACAACGTCCACGATGACTTAGGAGCACGCGATGAAGATCGCCATCATCCAGATGAACTCGGTCAGCGACGTCGCCGCCAACATCGCCAAGGCGCGCAGCGCTGATCGAGCGCTGCGTCGGGCAGGAGGGCCCGGACTGGGTGTGCCTGCCCGAGCACTGGAACTGGGCGGGCGGCTCGACGCGAGGACAAGGTCGCGAACGGCGACGACGATCCCGGCGGGCCGGCCTACGCGGCCGCACAGGAGCTGGCGGCGCAGGCACAAGATCTGGGTGCACGCGGGCTCGATGCTGGAGCGCGCCGAAGGGGCAGCCGACAAGGTGCACAACACCACGGTCGTGTTCGACCGCACGGGACGCGAGGTCGCGGTCTACCGCAAGATCCATCTGTTCGACATCACGCTGCCCGACGGCACGCGCGTACAAGCGAGAGCGCCGGCGTGATCCCCGGCCGCGAGGTCGTCACCTACGATTGCGAGGGGCTCAAGATCGGCTGCGCGATCTGCTACGACCTGCGCTTTCCCGAGTTGTTCCAGGCGCTCGCGGCGAAGGGCGCGCGAAGTGATCGCGCTGCCGTCGTCGTTCACGCTGCAGACCGGCAAGGACCACTGGGAGGTGTTGTGCCGCGCCCGCGCGATCGAGACGGAGACGTATTTCGTCGCGCCCGGGCAGATGCGGATCGTTCCCGCGCCCGGGAACGAGCGAGCGGTTCACCTACGGCCATTCGCTGGTCGCCGACCCCTGGGGCCACGTGATCGCCAAGGTCTCGGACGGCGAGGGCTTCGCCACCGCGCGGATCGACAAGGCGTATCTCGCCCAGTGCCGGGCGCAGATCCCGGTCGCCGAGCACAAGGTGATCGGTCGATAGAAGCGCCAAGTCTACCCCTGCACCGCCGCCCGCCCGAACGCGGCCCGAAGAAGTGGATGATCTCGTCGGCGGACATCACGCCATGCGGCATCTCTTGGCCGGGCTCGAACCGGAGCACGCGCACGTAGGCGCCGTATTGCTCGCCGCCGCCGATGGTTGCTAGCGTCGGCATTCCAGCGCGAAGACTGGTCGCCCGCCGTCACCAGCGAGAAGTGCGTGGCCGCCCGCAGACTTCGTCGTCTCTGCCGCCTTAAGCAGCGTGTAGTTCTCTTTCTCGATGCGGTCGGTGAAGCGGCGGTCGCTGGCACATCACGCGATAGAGGTACCGGCGACCCGCTCTCGCCGCTCGATGCCGAGGTCGCCGACGCCCAGCGAAGGGATCGAGCCCGTCACCATGTCGAGGCCCCTGCTGCGCCTGTGCGCAGCCGCCTACCAGCACCGCAATCACGATCGCCCAGCGCATGTCTGCCCCCGTCGAAATCACCCCTGAAAAACGCTAGCATCGCGCGTAGCCGCAGCGATGGCGCGGGCTGGCGATTTGCACAGCCTTTCCGACGTGGCGCCGGCCACAGGCGGCGATCAGGACTGGACAACAACGCGGCGAGACGGTTTCCTTGGACCCATGAGCCTCCCTCGCGTGTTGTTTCTGCTTCTCCCCTGCTGCTGCCCGTGACGGCTGTCGCGGCACAGGACGTGCTGCGCGGTCACGGCGGCCCGGTGCGCGGGCTTCGCGGTCGGCGGTCGGCGAGCGCCGCGCTCATCAGCGGCGGCTTCGATCACGTCGTGATCGAATGGGACCTCGACCGCAGCGCGGCACGCCGCGTCCTGCAGGTTCCACGACGGCGCGATCAATGCCGTCGCCATGCTGCCCGGTGGCTGCTTCGCCTCGGCCAGCGAAGATACGACGATCGCAGTCTGGTGCGGACGCTGGGCCGAGCCGGCACGGGTCCTCAAGGGCCACCAGGGGCTCGGTCACGTCGCTCGCGCCGGTCAAACCACGCCGCTTGGCGTCCGGCCTCGTTCGACGGCACGGTGCGGCTTTAGTGGGACCTCGCCACCGGCCGGCTCGAGCGCACACTCGCCGACGGCACGAGTCCCCGCCACGGCGATTGCCGCGGCCCATCGCGCGGCATCCTGTCGGGCGGCTCCGACGGGGCGATCATCCTCGACACCGACCGCCGCCGGCGGAGCCCCGCGCCGCATCACGTTCACAGCGCCGGTCACGGCGATCGTCACATGGCACCCGACGGCGAGATCGCCGCCGCCCCGCGGACGGTCGCGGTTCGCATGCTGTCGCCGACCCTCCAGATCGAGGCCGAGATCGAGGCCGACGGCATACCCGCTCGCCTCCCTCGCGCTATCGCCGGACGGCGCCTCTGATCGCCGTGGCCGGCCTCAAAGGCGGCATCGCCGTGATCGAGCGCGCATCGCGCCGGATCATCCAGCGGCTGACCGGTCCGGGCTTGCCGGTGTGGTCGATGGCGTTCGCCGGCGACAGCCGCACGCTGCTCACCGGCGGCGCCGATCGCGTCGATCCGGCGCTGGGACGCGGTCGCCGGCAAGCCGATGTCAAGCACGATTCCCGAGCCGACCGACGCCCTCGCCGCATCCGCCCGAGCGCGGCGCCATTGGTCTTCCGCGCCTGCCGCGCCTGCCACACACTCACCCCCGACGAGGACATGCGCGCCGGTCCCACGCTGCCGGCGTATTCGGGCGCCGCATCGCGACCGCGCCCGGCTATGTGTTCTCCGATGCGCTGAAACAGCTCGACATCGTTTGGAATGCGCAGACGATCGCCCGCCTGTTCGAGATCGGCCCAATCGCCTACACGCCCGGCACCAAGATGCCCGAACAGACGATTGACGATGCCGCCGACCGCCGCGCGCTGGTCGACTGGCTGGCGCGTGTGACCCAGTGACATAAGCCGCAGTGACATGCCCGCCATCGCCCAGGACCAAGTCACGATCGCGTGCGCCCACTATCAAGTCACCGGCCCTTGCCGCGCCGCCCGCAGCACGTTCCCCAGCACGTCGGCCAACTCGCGCCGCTCGTCATCGGAGAGAAAGCTCGCCAGCACGTATTCGCGCCCGTGACTGCCCAGCGTCAGCGCCGTGCGATCGTCATGGCCCGCGGAGAGACGCACGGTCACCCAATACGGATTGAGCTCGATCGTCTCGGCGCCACCTTTGAGATGATGCCGCGTCAGCACCAGCCGGCGCCCGTCGATCTCGATCACCTCGCCGTGGCGGGCACTGCGATAGTTGAGCCGGAACGCCCACCAGATTAAAAACACGTCGAGCCCGAAGAACGCGGTCACCGGCCACGCCCCGATCAACAAAAACGCGATGCCCGTCACGAAGCTGACGACCGCCACGCCGCCAATCAACACGAGGAAGCCAACCGGGCCAAGCGACCGATGTGGCGTCAGGACCGCGCGAAACGGCAGCAGCGCAGCAGGCTCGGAGTTGCTTTGCAATGAAGCGGCACCCATGCCAAGCAGCTTAGATGCAAACGGCAGCGGAATGAAGGCCCATGGCGACGGAGAAAGCGACAGCATCGAAACGGGCGCGACCGAAACCGGCCCGGCGGCCGGCGGACGGGGCTAAACCGCGGGGCAAGCACTCCAAAGACGAGATTGCCGAGATCTTCCGCACCTTTGCCCGGATCGAGCCAAATCCCAAGGGCGAACTGGAAAGCGTCAATGTTTTCACGCTGCTGGTCGCTGTGGTCCTCTCCGCCCAGGCGACCGATGCCGGCGTCAACAAGGCGACCCGCGCGCTGTTCAAGGTCGCCGACACACCCGAAAAAATGGTCGCCCTCGGCGAGGACAAGCTCCGCGACTACATCAAGACAATCGGCCTGTTCCGCAACAAGGCAAAAAATGTGATCGCACTGTCGGAAAAACTCGTCGCTGAGCACGGCAGCCAGGTGCCGCGCGACCGCCACGGCCTCGAGACACTGCCAGGCGTCGGGCGCAAGACGGCCAATGTCGTCATGAACGTCGCATTCGGCGAGCCCACGATGGCGGTCGACACGCATGTATTCCGCGTCACCAATCGCATTGGCCTGTCGAATCGAAAGACCCTCTCGACACCGAAAAGCAGCTCCTGGCCGTAATCCCTGCCGAGTTCGGCGTGCCCGCGCATCACTGGCTGATCCTGCACGGCCGCTACCTCTGCAAGGCCCGCCGGCCCGAGTGCTGGCGCTGCTCCATCGCCAGCCTTTGCCGCTTCACGGACAAGTCGCCGCCGCCGGGGCGCTGAGCTGGAAGCACCGCCGATCCGATCCCCGTGTTCCCCGATATCGGAGCGCGATACCCGCGCTTGCGTTGGGGCAGGCGACCTGCGAACCTGTCAGTACTCTGTGGTTGACTATGCGCCTGGCCCATCTTTGGCGCACGACCCGCCGCGCCGCAGGCACTCGCGGCCAAGACGATACGAACAACCGTTGCAGTGGAGGAACGACATGCCCCGCTTGAACATCAATGGTCGCACGCGCGATGTCGACGTCGAGGCCGAGGCTCCCCTTCTATGGGCGCTGCGCGAGAACGTCGGCCTCACCGGAACGAAATACGGCTGCGGCGTTGCGCAATGCGGCTCTTGCTCCGTCCATATCAACGGCGAAGTCCGCCGCTCCTGTTCGATCCGCATCAGCGAACTCAAGGCCAGCGACCGGATCGTAACTATCGAAGGTTTGTCGGCCGGTAGTTCGCATCCCGTCCAGCGTGCATGGGCCGAGGTCGACGTTCCCCAATGCGGCTATTGCCAATCCGGCCAGATCATGGCGGCGGCCGCCCTGCTTACGAAGAACCCCAAGCCAACCGACAAAGACATCGACGATGCGATGACCAATATTTGCCGGTGCGGCACTTATCAGCGCATCAGGAAGGCCGTTCATCTCGCCGCCGACATCCAAGCCAGCAGCAATGGTGCCGGCAGCCGCAAGTCGAAAGCATGAGGAGGCACGTCATGACCAAGTCGACAACAACGAAGCAGACGTCGCTTTCCCGCCGCGGATTTTTCGTCGGTGCAGCCGCCGCCGGTGGAGGCCTGTCGCTCGGGCTCAAGCTGCCGGAGGGCATCGGCAGCGCCCTGGCGCAAGGCAATGGCGAGGTACCAGAGGTCAACCTGTGGGTGGTCGTACGCCCTGACGACACCTGTGTCATCCGCATCGCCCGCTCCGAGATGGGCCAGGGCACGCATACGGGCCTTGCTCAGCTCGTCGCCGAAGAACTCGAGTGCGACTGGAAAAAGGTTCGCCTCGAAGCCGTAACCGCACACCAAAATCTCGCGCGCAAGCGGGCCTGGGGCGACATGTCGACCGGCGGCAGCCGCGGCATTCGCGGTTCGCAGGACTATGTCCGCCGCGGCGGTGCAGCGGCACGGATGATGCTGATGCAGGCAGCAGCCAACCAGTGGAAGGTTCCCGTCGGCGAATTGAGTGTGGCCAGCGGCGTGATCACGCATGCAGCCACCAAGAGAACGATCAGCTACGGCAAGGTCGCCGCGGCAGCAGCCAAGCTCCCCGCCCCCGATCCCAAGACCGTACAGCTCAAAGATCCCAAGACCTGGAAGGTCGCGGGCCAACCATTGAAGCGTCTCGACACCACGCCCAAGCTCAACGGATTCCCAACAATATTCGATCGACCTGAAACTGCCGGGAATGTTGTCTGCTGCGATGATGGCGAGCCCGGTATTCGGCGGCAAGCTCGTGAGCTTCGACGACTGCGAAGATTGCTCGACCGCCGCGGCATCAAGAAAGTCGTCCGCATCGGTGACATCGGTGTGGCCGTCGTGGCCGACACCTGGTGGCGGGCGAAGACAGCGCTGGAAGTTCTGCCGATCAAATGGGACGACGGACAAAACGCCACAGAGTCCGACGCGACCATCGCCGAGCGCTTGAAGGATGGCCTCGGCACGAGCAACGCCTATGCCAACCGCAACACCGGCGATTTCGCCAAGACGCACGCGGCCGCACCGAAAAAAGTGGACGCTGTCTATGGCACGCCGTTCCTGGCCCACGCCACGATGGAACCCATGAACGCGACGGTGCGCTGGACGGCCGACAAGGCCGAAGCCTGGGTACCATCGCAGAATGCCAAATCCTCTCTCGCCGCCCTGTCCGAGGCATCGGGTCTGCCGCTCGACAAGTGCGCGGTCCACAACCACACGCTGGGCGGCGGCTTCGGGCGGCGCGGCGCCCAGGACTTCGTGCGCCACGCCGTCGCCGTCGCCAAGCAGATGCCGGGCGTGCCCATCAAGATGCTGTGGAGCCGCGAGGAAGACATGGCGCACGACTTCTACCGGCCAATCAGCCAGGCGCAAAATGTCAGCCGGTCATCGATGCCGCCGGCAATCTCGTCGCGCTGAATGTTCGCGTGTCCGGGCAATCGATCAACGCATCCAACAACCCGGCTCTGGCCAAGGAAGGCCGGGACGACCGTCAGCTGCAGGGGTTCTGGGAAGCGCCCGGCGACGCGCAGCTCGGCTACACCGTGCCGAACCTGTTGGTCGAGTACGCATGCGCAACACGCACGTACCTGTCGGCGCCTGGCGCGGCGTCAACACCAACCAGAACGCCGTCTACATGGAATGCTTCATCGAGGAGGCGCCCGCGCAGCAGGCAAGGACAGCGTCGAGTTCCGCCGCGCACTGATGCAAAAGCACCCCAAGCATCTGGCTGTGCTGAATGCGGCAGCCGAGAAAGGCGACTGGGGCAAGCCCCTGCCGGCCGGCGGGCATCGCGGCATCGCGCAGTTCATGGGCTATGGCAGCTACTCCGCCGCGATCGCCGAGGTTTCGTTGGAGCAAGCGCGGCAGAGTTAAAGTGCACCGCATGGTACTGGCACTGAATTGCGGGCACGCGGTGAACCCGGACCAGATCGCCGCACAAGTCGAAGGCTCGGTCGCTTATGGTCTCTCCGCCACGCTCTATGGCCAGTGCTCGATCAAGGACGGCCGGATCGCCGAGCGCAATTTCGACACCTACGGATCATGCGCCTCGCCGAGATGCCGAAGGTGGAAACCGTCATCGTCAACACCGGCGACTTCTGGGGCGGCGTCGGCGAACCGACGATCTGCGTTGTGGCCCCCGCCGTTCTCAACGCCATCCACGCAGCGACCGGCAAGCCCGTCAGGTCCCTGCCGCTGCGCAACCTGCGGATGGCATGAGCTTCTGCGCCAAACCGTCGAACGGCTACCGTGAGCGTCGCCCGGCCGCATGTGGCCTGGGCGACCACATCCACCAATGCAGCATGGCTAACGCATTGCAACAGGGGCATGGAGCGCCGATCCCGCGCCGCCCTCAGAACGGAATGCGCAGGCTGCCTTCGATCGTGTAGCTGTCGAAATGGGAGTTGCCGAGGATCGTGCGCCCGCCGATCGTCGCCGTGGCAACTCCCGCCATTGCGAACGACACGCCGCCATTGATCTCGAAAAAGTCGCGGTCCGGCTTGTCCGACTTGAAGCTGAAATAGGTCGCGCCGGTGCCGCGCATGTCGCCCGCGAACCTCGCGACGATATCGCGCTGGTTGTTGGCGAACTCGTGGACCCAACTCGCCTCGACGAATGGCGTGACGGTCGCGCTGTTGACCTGGAACGGCATCGCCGTGAAGAACCCCAGCCGCCCCTGCAGCTGGAAGATCGACTGCGCATTGACCGCGAGCGCGGCGCCCGTCGTGTTGTAGACCCAGTCGTAACCATCGATCGGGGATTCGCCTGCGCCGTCGATGCCCGCGTCGTAGTTGGTACCAAACGGCGTCTCGCTTTCCTGCGACGCACCGAGCCGCGTGAAGGCAGCATCGAGACCGGCGCGCGGCCCGATCACGAAACCGCCCATGCGAACATCGAACCCGGAGCGCAGCTTGGCGTCATAGCGCCAGCCTTGGAGTTGCCCGTCGATGATTCCGCGCGAGATCTCCTTGTCGCCGCCGGTGTTCACGAGATCGACCTGAAGGCACAAGCTGCGCGTATTTCGCATATCGACTCGCGCCGCCCATCTCCGCGTTGAGAAATCCGTCGCCGAAATTCGTCAGCGCGAACACCGAACCGCCGACCTCCTCGTTGCGCACCTTGCCGCCATTCGGCATCTGGCAGATCTGCTCGAACGAGCGCACGTTGAGCATGTTCTCGCCCGGCGGCACGACCGCGAGATTGGTGGGATCGACGCCCAACGCGCCATTGCCTCCACGCAACGTGCCGCGCGTCTGGCCGTAATAGAGGTTGGCACCGACGGCCATCTGGTCCGACCAACGGATCGCGGCACCCACCATCGCGGTGCGGATCCCATTATCGTAGCCGGACTGATACATGCTGCCGTCCGAACTCGCGCCGCTCATAAGAAAATGTGCCAAACACGCTGGAGCGGCCGTTGGTCAGGCTGACCATGCCGGACGGCCAATCGCCGGCAATCTCGAGCTTGCCGTTGACGCCGAGCGCGGCCATCGGCGCAAGCTGCCCCTCGCTGAAACCCATCCCGAGCGACTGCAACGGGTTCTGCATCCCAAACAGGAAATCCGTGAGACCACTGCCGGGACCAATGCCCTGGCGCTCCAATGCCAGAAGTAGCAGCGGCACGGTCTCGACGCGTGATGAATTGCGAGACGGTCCGTGTCGGCTGGGAAGAGACAGGCTGCCGCCGAGCGAGGCGCCGCCGTTGACGCCGTCAGCGGAGCGCTCGCACATCCGCGCCAGGCGATCGCTCAATCCCGTCACATTCGGCCTGTCTTCGCCCGTGACCGGATCGATATAGGTATCCGGCGTCAGTCGGCAGGTGCCGGATTCCGTCGCTGGGTTGTGGAGCTGAGCCCGAGCCCAGCAGTTGGCTGAGCGCCTGCCCATAGGTCTCGAACCGTTGGATCTGTTGTGCGCTTGCCTGTCCGCAAGCGCAGCACGCAAATGCGATCGACACGAGCAAGCGAATGCTCAACGCGCGCGGCACTGGCACCATTACAAGTACGCCTCTACTTCAGCGGTGCCGCATCTACCTCCGATAACGCATACACAGTGGACGGAAAGTGGGCCTACACCTCCATTACCAACCTCCCGCAGCCCGGCGCAATTTGATTCGCGGGTCCAAGGCGCCTGTGGATGAGCCACTGTTGCCGTCACGCCTCAGAAAGCCGGATGCGCGAGAACGTCGGATCGGATCAATCTGCGCGTCGCAGTTTCACCATCAGATCGCTCCAACTCCACCTCGTCTTGCGGATAGCGCTCGTTGTCCGGCTCCTGCTGTCGCAGATCGCGAACGATGACCAACGCCCGCTCGATTGAGGCGATCGCATCCCCGTTCCGCCCCGCGCGCTCATACAACTGTGCCCGCTTGACGTGAACAGCGGCCAGTGACCGCAACCACTCCAGCCGCAGGTCCTTCTCCTTCGTCAGCCCTTCCAGCAATCCCTGCGCGCGGTCGAACTCGGCAAGCCCCTCCCGCTCCCGGCCGGGCACCAGCGCATTGACTTCCCCGAGCGTGAGGCGCTGCGATGGCCAGATGATAGAGTTGGATCTTGCCGCCCGGATTGGCCTTGACCGCCTGCACGCGGATACCCGTCAACCGCACCAGCGCTTCGGCCGCCTTCTGCAATAGCCGTGTCCGCTCCTCCGGTGTTGCCGCCGCCTCGGCCTGCGCCATCATGAACTGGCCGATGCGCTCCTGCATGACCCCCACGTCGTATTGGCGGCGCGCATCCTCGGGAGCCTGCCGCGACAACGCCTCCACGATATCCAGTGCACTGCCGAAGGCAACGTCCGCGGCCGCGATCTCCCCGACCTGGAACCGCGCGCTCCCTAGCCGCTCGAGTACGATGTACTGCGCCCGCCGCCAGTCGACGCGCTGCGGGTCCGATGCGCTGAGCGCACGCGCCGCGGCCTCTGCCTCGACATAACTCACAATAGCCTTGGCCTGGTCGCCGCTGAAATGTTGAGCACCGCGTCGCCGAGCCGTGTCAGCACCATCACGTGGTTGAGCCGCAGCTCGGTATCCTGCGGCCGATCGGCGACGAGCCCGCACGCAATCTCTCCGCCCGTTCCTGCTGCTCCAGCGCAGACTTGTGCTCCCCGCTCTCCGACAGCGACTGGGCGAGATCCGTGACACCGCGCAGCAGATCCTCCCTATAGAGCGGCCGATTATCTCCGGCTTGAAGCTTGTCCAGCCCCCCGATCCCCATGAGATAGGCCACTTTCGCGCGCTCTGGCTGCCCGTTCTCGTAGTGGAAATTGGCTTCGCGCAATTGCCCCAGCGCCAGCTCGCGGCGCCATGCGCCAGTCCCCAGTCCGCTCCGCCCAGTGCCCGGCCAGCGCGAGCCGTTCCTGCGAGAGCTTGAATCGCCTTCTCGTTCTCACCCGCCTCCGATGCCTTACGGGCGCGCGCAGCAAGCAGGCGCAATCGTGCTCTGACAACGTCCTCCTCCGCCGGTGCCGTGCTGAGCCCGACGCGCTCGCCCAGAGAGCGGCTTCGGCTTTCGAGCCGAACCAGCTCCTCTTCCGCTGCCGCCAGCGATTTGTCCTGGCGCCCCTCGCGATCACCGGCATCCTCGAAAGCTTCCGCGAAGCTGAGGCCGAGCCGCGCGGCGTGCAGTCCGAGCCGCGGTGTCCCACCGCCGTCCGCCAATAGTCCCGAAAAATCCTTCTGTGCTGATGCCAGCATGTCACGCACAATGGCAGAGGATACGCCGTAGCGGCTCTCGTATTGCGCCGCCGTTTCGATCTGGCGTGCTGCCATGTCGATTGTCTGATCGAGCCTGGCATTGGCCTCCAGCGTTTGTCGCCAGGCGAGAAAGCCGCCCGTTGTCGCGGCTGCCGCCAGCACGAACATGCCCGCCGCCACCGCCTGCACGATGCGTTGCTCGGCGCGCTCGACCTCGCGCTGGCGCTGCGTCAACTCGGCCAGCGGCACATCGATCAACCGCGCGACGACCTTCAGCTTGGCGAACTCGAAGCCGTCACCACCGCGACCGTCCGCGTCCATCTCGCGCAAATCCGGAGCGAACGGCTCAGGCGCGAGCTCTCCCGTCGCCGAACCATCTTGATTGAAGGCCAACAGCAAGGCCGGCGGGAAGGCACCGTCAGGCGCGAGCTGCGGGTGCCAGCTCACCGGTCTGCCGTCGACGAGCACCGCGATGATGCGATGTTCACGCCCCTGGCGCTTGAACGTGCGGATCTCCTCGTTGACCCAGTTCGATTGCGCGGAATGCGGGCTGCACAATACGATGAGGCTGCGCGACGTATTGAGCCCGTCCTGGATTCGGCCACCCAAATCGGCGCCGGCGACGAGGTCTGAACGGTCGCGGAAGATCGGCACTGGACGCCGCGGCACCGCCCCCGACTTCGTCATCCGCCCCCTGAGCAGACGCGGGATCTTGTAGCCCTCGAGTGCCCTCTGGAAACGCTCGCCGACCAGCCGATCCTTACTAGAGTAGCTGATGAAGGCGAGATAGGTGTAGGCGACCTGCCCCTGCATGCCCGCCTCCAGCCCCATGACTGCTACTGACTAACCGCGGCAATAGCTTGTAGCGCGAGCGACCGTTCGACAACAAGCAGTCTACGTCCGGTCCTGCCCTACTGCTGCGCCCCATTGCTATGCATTGATGACGTTGTCATCCGGCACTTGCATCGTCGCGCGGTTCCGGGCAGCTTTACTTGAGCCTGGACCCGAACCGCATGCGCACCTCCTTCACCATCGGCGGGCAGACGATCGCGCCGGGCGAGCGGCGGCTGGTGGTGCTGCCCGTTTCGAAGCTGTCGAACCACACGCCGGTGACGCTGCCGGTGCATGTGCTGCATGGCGCAGCGCCGGGCCCGGCGATGTTCATCACGGCGGCGGTACACGGCGACGAGCTCAACGGCGTGGAGATCATCCGCCGCGTGCTGCGCACGCTGGCAGCCGGGCAACATCGAGGGCACGCTGCTGTGCGTGCCGGTCGTCAACGCCTACGGCTTCATCGGCCGCTCGCGCTATCTGCCGGACCGGCGCGACTCAATCGCGCGTTCCCGGGATCGCCGAACGGCTCGCTCGCGGCGCGGCTGGCACATCTTCTGCTGGGCGAGGTCGTCAAGCGCTGCCAGATCGGCATCGACCTGCACACCGCCGCGATGCAGCGCGTGAACCTGCCGCAGATCCGCTGCGATATGAAGACGAGCCCGCGCAGCCGCGACCTCGGCGCTGGCGTTCGGCGCGCAGGTGGTGCTCGAGAGCGCGGAACGATCGGGCTCGCTCCGGCGGGCGGCGCGCGAGGCCGGCGTCGACGTGCTGGTCTACGAAGGCGGCGAGGGACTGCGGTTCGACGAGTTCGCGATCAAGGCCGGGGTCGATGGCATCGCGCGTGTGATGCTGAAAATCGGAATGCTGGAAAGTCCCGAAGGACTGGAGGACGGGCGGCCGCCGGGCCTGCGAGCACGCGGCCTGCACTCGTCGCGAACTCGGCCAAGTGGGTACGCGCGCCGGAGGGCGGCGTGTTGCGCACGCACAAGCGGATCGGCGATGCGGTGAGCGAGGGAGAGACGATCGGCGTCATCGCCAACCCCTACGAGGAGGCGGACACGCCGGTCCGGTCGCCACGCCGCGGCATCATCGTCGGCGCCACCACGCTGCCGATCGTCAACATGGGCGACGCGCTGTTCCACATCGCCTGGAACCAGGAAATGGGCGGCCGGGGCGCGACCCCGCGCGACGGCGCGGCCGAGCCGGTGATGGACGAGGACGAGATCATCTGAAATAGCCGCGAGTTCGGCCACTCCCGCGCGCCCTCTCGCCCGATGACGCCCCATCGACAACCCGCACCGGTTGCGCTAGAAGCCCCCAATTCCCATCGAGGGTGCCCCGCTGCGGGCAGCAAGAGCCTAGCCCGTCCTGGCAAGGGACCGGCGTTGCGCTCCTCTGCAACATGATGAAAAACCAAGGAAATCAAAAATGAACATCATCAGCAGCTCGAGAAAGAGCAGATGGCCGCGATCACCGCAAAGCGGATCATCCCCGATTTCGGCCCGGGCGACACCGTCAAGGTCATGGTCCGCGTCGCCGAGGAGGCCGAGGCCGACCCTAAGTCCAAGAAGGCCAAGGCCAAGAAGGACGCTCCCAAGGTGACATTCCGCCTGCAGGCCTACGAGGGCGTCGTGATCGCCCGCGACGGCGCCGGCCTCAACGAGAACTTCACCGTCCGCAAGATTTCCTATGGCGAGGGCGTCGAGCGCGTGTTCCCGCTCTACTCGCCCTACATCGCCGACATCGAGGTGCTCCGCCGCGGCCGCGTCCGTCGCGCCAAGCTCTATTACCTCCGCGGCCGTCGCGGCAAGTGCCGCCCGCATCCTCGAGCGCACGGACGCTCGCGCGCGCCGGCCAGGCCGCCGCCTTCAAGGGCTTCAGCGAGCCGAAAGGCGAGATCGACGATCTCAAGAGGATCTCCGGCATCACCGCCGATCTCGAGGCCCAGCTCAAGCAAGTTCAATGTGCTGCGCTACGACCAGATCGCCGCAGTTCTCCGACGAAGACATCGCCAACCTCGACGAGACGCTGCAGCTCGGTGGCCGCATCGAGCGCGACGACTGGGTCGGGCAGGCCCAGCGCCTGATGGCGGAGACCGCCGCCGCCGAGGTGCCGGCCGAGGCAGCGAGAAGAAAGAAAGAAGAAGAAGAACTGACGGTCGAGTACCAAGCCGGCGCTTGCTGGCACTTGCCCGAGCGCATTTTGCGCTAGTCGACGATGCGGCGCGCGGCCTCGTGCCGCCGTATTTGCGACTGACGCACGTGTCACGACCGCAAGTGTCGTTTATCGCGCGCGTCATGACTGCGCGTACACCACCGCATGAGCCATGAAGCGCCCGGTACCGCATGTCCAACGTTCAAGTCCGACAAGCCGAGCAGGCGACCCCGACCGAAGGCCAGATCCGGCTGCACGGCCCGGAGGCGTTCGCGGGCATGCGCAAGGCCGGCCAGCTCGCCGCCGCAGCGCTCGACATGCTGGTGCCCTGGGTGAAGCCGGGCGTCGCACCGAGAAGCTCGACGACCTCGTGCTGCGAGTTCGCGCTCGACCACGGCGCCATCCCCGCGCCGCTCAATTACCGCGGCTTTCCGCGCTCGATCTGCACCTCCATCAACCACGTCGTCTGCCACGGCATTCCCGGTCCCAAGCCGCTGCGCGAGGGCGACATCTCAATATCGACGTGACGCTGATCGTCGACGGCTGGCACGGCGACACCAGCCGCATGTACGCGGTCGGCCAGCTCAACCGCCGCGCCGAGCGGCTGATCGAGGTCACCTACGAGGCGCTGCATGCGCGGCATCGCGGCGGTCAAGCCCGGCAACACCACCGGCGACATCGGCGCCGCGATCCAGGCCTATGCCGAGAGCGGAGCGCTGCAGCGTCGTGCGCGACTTCTGCGGCCACGGCCTCGGCCGCGTGTTCCACGACCGGCCCAACATCCTGCACTACGGCGAGGCCGGGCGAAGGCATCGAGCTGAAGCCCGGCATGCTGTTCACCATCGAGCCGATGATCAACCTCGGCAAGGCCGCACGTGAAGATCCTGGCCGACGGCTGGACGGCGGTGACGCGCGACCGCGAGCTGTCGGCGCAGTTCGAGCACACCGTCGGCGTGACCGAGGACGGCTGCGAGGTCTTCACCTACTCGCCGGCCGGCCTGCACAAGCCGCCTATTCCTGCAGCTGACGAGCCTGAGCGCAGGCCGACGCGCCATGCCGACAGTCGATGCCGAGGACGATCGCCAAGGCGACGGCGACAGACGCGCAGCCAGCGCGAGCTGTTCGAGGCCCCGGTCGCCAGCCGATCGCGCCACGCCGGCCACCGCGAGCGCCTGCGCGCACCGCTTCATGCAGGGCGGCGCCGACGCGATGCCCGACTACGAGCTGCTCGAACTGGTGCTGTTCCGCGCCATTCCGCGCGGCGACACCAAGGAGCTCGCCAAGCGGCTGCATCGCCCGCTTCGGCTCCTTCGCCGAGGTCATCAACGCGCCCGAGCCTCGACTGAAGGAGGTGCACGGCGTCGGCGACCGCGTGGTCGAGGAGTTGAAGCTCGTGCGCGCGGCGGCGCTGCGGCTGATGCAGCGCGCAGATCATCGAGAAGCCGGCTGCTCGACCTCGTGGACGCAGGTGCATCGAGTATCTGCCGCGCCGCGCATGGCCTACGAGACCGCGCGAGCAGTTCCGCATCCTGTTCCTCGACAAGAAGAACCGGCTGATCGCCGACGAGGTGCAGGGCGAAGGCACCGTCGACCACACGCCGGTCTACGTGCGCGAGGTGGTGAAGCGCGCGCTGGAGCTGTCGGCGACCGCGATCATCCTCGTCCACAATCACCCCTCCGGCGATCCCGACGCCGTCGCGCGCCGACATCGACATGACCCGGCTGATCGTCGAGGCCGGCAAGCCGCTCGGCATCGTCGTGCACGATCACATCATCGTCGGCCGCCAGGGACACGCCAGCTTCAAGGCGATGCGACTGATTTGAAGACGTCGCGATAGTGCCGTCGTCGCCATTGCTGCGCACATTGTCAACGATCGAGCTAATGAAATACGGCCACCGCGCGGATCGGCGAGCCGGTGCCGCCGCGCCATTTCAGCGGCAGGCCGATGAACTGGAATGGCCCTTGCCGATCAGCGCCTCCAGATTGCACAGGCTCTCGATATGCGTGATGTCGAGCTCGAGGCAGGCCTTGTGCACGAGCGAGTTGACGACGCCCTCGGGGCCGGGCCGCATCGAAGTCGATGCCGAAATGCACGATGCCCTGCTTGGCCAGCCACTCGGTCGCCGCGACGTTGACGCCCGGGATTGTCGGTGGCATAGGCCGGCGTCGGGAAGGTGCGCTCGTGATGGCCGGTGCACAGCAGCACCGTGCCCTTCTTCGGCACCGGCACGCCGGCCTTCTTCACGGCCGCTTCGAGGTCCGCCGGCGTGATCTCCGCCCTCGGCGCGATGTGGCGCAGGTCGATGCAGATGCCCGGCACGATGCAGTTCTCGAGCGGATACTCGTTGATCGGCGTGCCGCTCGTGCCGAAATGGCGCGGCGCATCGATGTGCGTGCCGCCGTGGTCGGGCATGGAGAAGAACATCACGCTGTTGCCCTGGACGTTGCCGGATTCGGCGAACGCCTCCTCGTGGGTCTTCCAGACGCCGTGGATGATCGGGCGGCTGTCCCGGATAGCTCGGCGTGCGGTGATAAAGCTCCCGGCTCAGATCGACGATGCGCATTATACCTCCCCGCGATGACGCCCCGCGTTGACCCAAATACCATTCATCGACGATTTCCAACTGTGAAACGGCGATGCCGTCAGCCCAATCTCGCAGTCGTGGGTCCTGAAGCAATAAGCCTCAGCCTCTTGCCCGATAAGCCCGCAAGGCGCCCGCTGCCACTGGAAACAACACCGCAGTCAGCGCAAGCGCGAGCAGCACGGCGGGATCGGCCGCGTCAGGAAGATCATCCCGCTGCCGTGCGACATCGTCAGCGACTGGCGCAACGCCGTCTCGAACAGCGGCCCCAGCACGAGCCCCAGCATCATCGGCGCCATCGGCCAGTCGTAGCGCTTCATCATCCAGCCGAGCACGCCGAAGGCGAGCATCAGCCAGCCGTCCTCGAGACTGTTCGAATGCGAGAACACCCCGGCCATGCAGATCGCCAGGATCGGCGGATAGAGCCACTTGTAGGGCACCTTCAGCAACTGCGCGAACAGGCCCGCCAGCGGCAAGTTCATGATCAGCAGGATGACGTTGCCGATGTACATGCTGGCGATCACCGCCCACACGAGCTCGGAGTTCTTGGTGAACATTTCCGGGCCCGGCCGTATCCCGAACATGATGAGCGCGCCCAGCATGACGGCCGTGGTCCCGGAGCCCGGCACGCCAAGGGCAAACATCGGCACCATCGCACCGGCCGCCGCGGAATTGTTGGCCGCTTCCGGTCCTGCCACGCCCTCGATCGCGCCGTGGCCGAAGCGCGACGGGATCCTTCGCGACCTTCTTCTCGACGATGTAGGCGACGAAGGAGGCGATGGTCGCGCCCGGTCGCCGGCAGCAGCCGATCAGGAAGCCGATGCCGGTGCCACGCAGGATCGCCATGCGGCCTGCGCGCCAGTCTTCGCGCGTTCGGCAGCAGGTTCTTCACCTCGGCGACGGGGCTGCGCGCCGCCATCACGCAGCCGGCGACGACCTCGCCGACACCGAACAGCGCAACGGTCAGCACGATGAAGTCGACCCCGTCGAGCAGCCATACCTGGCCGAAATCGAAGCGCGCGATGCCGTTCTGCGGATCGATGCCGATCGTGCCGAGCAACAGGCCGGCGATGCCGGTGACGAGCCCTTTCATGACGGAGCAGCCGACGGCGGCAAGCGCGGTGAGGCCCAGCACGACGAGCGCGAAATATTCCGGCGGTCCGAACGCCAGCGCGGTGTTGGCGAGCGGCGGAGCCAGCAGCATGAGACCGATCGTGCCCAGCGTGCCGGCGAAAAAGGAGCCGATGGCGGCAATGCCCAGAGCGACCCGGCCCGGCCTTGCAAAGCCATCTGGTAGCCGTCGATGCGGTCATCACCGAACTCGACTCGCCCGGCACGCTGATCAGCACCGAGGTGAGCGTTCCGCCGTATTGCGCGCCGTAGTAGAGCCCGGCGAACAGGATGATCGCGCCGGTCGGGCCGGAACCGTAGGTCAGCGGCAGCAACAGCGCGATCGCCGACGGAAGGCCCGATGCCCGGCAGCACGCCGATGATCTGGCCCAAAAAGACGCCGAGAAAGCACATCAGGAGATGCTTGAGCGTGAGCGCCGTCGCGAACCCTGCATCAGGTCGGGAAAGCGCTCGATGGTCAGCACATCCCAGCGGACCGGTCGGCAAGCGGCACGCCGAGCCAGGTCTTGAAAACGAAGAAACAGCGCGCGCCGTCACGCCGCGACCAAGCGGGATCTGCGACGGGAATAGCGCTCGACTGCGGCGAACAGGACCAGCAGAAACAGGAAGACGGAGGTTGCAAAGCCGACGACAGCTCGAGGCCGGCAATCGCGGCCGCGACAGCGCGGCGAGCACGACCAGCGGCTTGCCGATATCGCTGTCCTGCCCGGCGCCGCCTCTCTGCCGTGTAGAATCGATCAGGATCACGGCGGCGAGAGCCCAGCAGGAGCATGCCGTAAGATGAGCGGCATGAACCCGAACTCGGCGCGAACCGTCCCACAACGGCATGCGGCGGCGGCGACGATCCACAGAATGCCCAGCACCGCAAAGAAAAGGGCGAGTACAACCTCGCCCGGCGCAAGCCGGCCTTGCATATGCGCAGCCCCCTACTTGCCGAGCAGGTTGCGGTATAGACGTTCCTGATCCGCCAGGAATTTTTCGAACGCCGCGCCCGCGAATTGTCGCTGCCTGGACGCGGCGTTGTCCTTGAGGTAGGCCTTGAACTGCGGGCGAGGCCGCGACTTCTTCATCACGCCTTCCCAGTACAGGCGGCGTCCGTTGGGCGCGCCCTTCGGGATTGCGATGCCACGCCACATCTGGAAGTTCGGCGCATTGATCCCTTGCTCCTTCATGGTCGGCACGTCCGGCAAGCAGTGCAAACCGGTTGTCGCGGAACACGCCGATCGCGCGCACGCGCCTGGCCTTCAAGTGGCCCATGAACTCCAGCGGATTGCCGAGCGAGGCATGGACATGCCCGCCGAGCAACGCGGTCAGCGCCTCGCCGCCGCTGTTGAAGTTGATCATGTTCAATTCGGATGCCGGTGGCCTTCGCCAAGCACGGTCACGGCCATGACGTCGGTGGTGCCGCCGGTCGAAAAATTAAGGTCTTCGGCGGTTCGGCCTTGGCATCCTTGACGAAATCGGCCGCCGTCTTCCAGGGCGCGGCGCCCTGCACGAAGAACACGAAATCGTCCAGCATCACGTTCGATGACCGGGCGCACTTCCGACAGCGTCTGGGCGGCCGGCGTGATGATCGGCGTGATCTGCGTGGTGCCGTTGATCAGCACGATCGTATTCGGATCGGCCTTGCGGCTCGCCCTCACGTAGCCGATGCCGGCTGCGCCGCCGCCGCCCGGACTTGTTGATCAGCGCATCGGTACGGGAACCAGCTTGTCCTCGGTGATGACCTTGTGAATGACCCGCGCCATGATGTCGGCGCCGCCGCCGACGGCGAACGGGATGACGAACTCGACGTCCTTGGTGGGCACCCAGGCGGCCTGCCCGAACGCACGGCCTCCCACGGGAGCGAGCGAGGCAAACGTGGCACCAGCTACGACTTCACGACGTGTGAGCATGAGGTCCTCCCAACGAGCGATGGCATTGTGCAGCCATCTTGTCGGTGACTATGCACGCCACCCCATCCGCTGTCACGCTGGGACTATTCCGCCGCCGCCTTGGGCCGGGGACCGCGCTTGCGCTCGGGCAGCCCCATCGCCTCGATGTAGGCGTTGAAGACATCGTCGGGCTGGCCGACGAGCCAACGGTGGCCGTCATAACGTGTCTTGAGGAAGGGGTGGGCGAGCGTCTCTTTGAGCGTCATGCCGTTCTTGTAGAGTTCGGGCTGGGCGATCGGCAGCGGCACGCAACCGGGCCCGCTCGCCATCGCGGATCAGGCCCGACGGGTCGCGACCCTGGGCGATCGCCTCGAGGTCGTCGAACATGCGCTTGCGCATCATGAAGATGCCCTTGTCGGACGCGCCAAGCTTTTCCTTGGTGCGATCCGCGATAAGGCCTTGGCCAACCCAGCTCACGATATCCTGGTTGATGATGTGGCTCGTGACCCAACGCCCGTCCGGCTCTTTGATGTGAGAGTGCCAGGTCGGGATGTGCTTTTGCACATAGGGCTCCTTGTCCGTCGGCACCTTCGTGAAGAACCAGCAAATGCACAGCGAGTTGTGGTTGTCGACGGGGATGCGCCACTCGAAATGCGACCCGAGGTAGAAGCCGTTGGGCCATAGTGCGACGCGGCCCGTCGTCCACATCGGATCGGTCTCGCTCATGCCTTCGCGGATGCGCCGGTATTGGAAGCCGAACTCGAACTCGTCGAAAGCGACCTTCAGGTGCTTGGGCGCGCGCGCATCCTTCTGCCCTTTCATCTGCAAGGCCCAGTTGTCGTGCATCCATTCGAAGTGGACGGACTCAATCGAGTTCTCCTGGCACTGCAGCCAGTTGCAGGGAATGTCGGCGATCGCCACCTCGGCAAAGCCGTTCGTCCAAGTGAAAGGCTCCCAGACCGGAAGCTCGGGCGCCGGATCGGGCCCCATATAGGCAAACAGCCTCGACTTGGCCGCCGGAACTCCGCAGCCGGGTTTCCTTGCAGCGTGGGCGCGACAGCGGCAAGATCCGCCGGTAATGTCCGATTGGTCGCCCGGTGACTATCTGAAATTCGCCGATGAGCGCGCGAGGCCCGCCCGCGATCTAATGGCGAGAGTGCCACTGTCCAGCCCGAAAGTGATCTACGACCTCGGCTGTGGCCCTGGAAATTCCACCGCACTTCTGGCTGAAACCTGGCCCAATGCAGCGATCACTGGCGTCGACAACTCGCCAGCCATGTTGGCAATGGCGCAACAGGCTTTGCCGCACATCGGCTTTGAAGAAGCCGATCTCGCCATCTGGCATCCCGCACAAACACCCGATCTGCTGTTCTCCAACGCCACGTTTCACTGGCTCCCAGACCATCTGGCAACGCTGCAACGCCTGTTGAAAACGTTAAAGCCTGGCGGCGTGCTGGCCGTTCAGATGCCGGACAATCTCGATGAACCAAGCCACCGCCTGATGCGTGAGGTGGCGGAGCAGGGGCCGTGGGCCGCGGTTCTCTCAAAGGCAGCAGCCAAGCGCGCTGTTCTCAAATCATCGCAGGACTATTACGCCGCCCTCAAGCCGCACTGCATCAGTCTTGAGATATGGCACACCATCTATAATCATCCGCTCAACGGTGCCAATGGTATCGTCCAGTTCCTCTCGCCAACCGGCCTCCGGCCTTTCCTTGATCCCCTCGATGATCGTCAACGCACGGAATATCTGGCGGACTACACGCACCGAATTGCCAAGGCCTATCCCGCACTCGCCGATGGCACCGTGATGCTGCGCTTTCCAAGGCTGTTCATCTTGGCCGTCAAGTAACAGGGCCTAAACCTCGTCTTTGGACTTTCCGCCCTTGATGCGGGCTTCGCGGAGATGCAGGTTGCCGGGATGGTTTTTGACATCTTCCTGACGCGCCAGATTGAAAGTGCGCTTGCGCAGTTCCATCACCAGTTCGTTGCGATCTTCGATATGGGCAATCTCGGCGAAAGGAACCGGTGCTCCAACTCTGACCTTCACGGTGCTGCCAATGCGCCGCGCCGTTTCGCGAAACACCAGTGAAAGCCTGAGTGTCAGACTTAAATGACTGGCGAGCTGAAACAGCCGGCTGTTCTGGCCCACGAAATAGACAGGAATGACAGTCGCCTTCGACATGCTCAGCAGCTTCGCCGTAAACGGCGCCCACGGCAAATCAACCGCCGGGCCCTTGAGCGGCCGTTCGGAGGTCGAAACGCCGCCCCCTGGAAAAATGCCGATGGCATGTCCGTCGCGCAGCCAAGCTTGCGCCTCGAGTCTTGATTTCACATTGGTCTCGCGCGCCTCGCGGGTTGGTGCGAAGGCTACCGGCAACAGGTTGTCACGAGCTTCCGGCATTTGGCACAACACGTCATTGGCCAACACCTTGGTGTCGGGCCGAACCTTCATCGCCAGCCAGGTCAGCGTGATCCCGTCAAGCACGCCATAGGGGTGGTTGGCGATGAACAGCACTGGCCCCGTGGCCGGCGTCCGGGCCAATGCCGCCTCGTCGAATTCGATGGTCATGCGCAGCAGGCCAAGTGCCGAATCGAAGAACGCCTGTCCCTCGCTCAGATTCTTCTGGTGCTGCACGTAAAGCTTCTTGAGTTTGCTCTGGCCGCCGATTTTTTCGATGGCCTGAATGACCACGCGCTGCAGGCGCGGCTGATCCGCCGTCGAATAGCTGAAGCGCACGGGCTTGGGCTTGCCCGTCGCGGCTCCAGGGTCTCGGCGTTTCGGCATGAGGGGCCAACTGATTGAGGCGAGGTTCATCGTGGCTTTCCACTATTGTGTGGCCGTTGCAAGGGGCTTTTCAGAGCATGGCGCGGGATTGTAACGTCGCGATGAAGGGAGACTCGAAATGTACAAACTCTATGCCAGGCCGGGCGCCGGTAATGTCTGTGTCGAGGCCACGCTTGCCGAATGCGGCGCGGACTACGAGGTGATCGCGCTCGACCGCGATGGGCAGGGAAACCTGCCGGAATCCTTGCGCGCCATAAACCCGATGATGCAGGTCCCAACCCTGGTGCTGCGTGACGGCCAGATCATGACAGAAAGTGCGGCGATCCTGATCTATCTCGGCGATCTGTTCCCGCAAGCCAGGCTCGCGCCGCCCGTGTCGTCACCGCTCCGCGCCCAATATCTCCGCTGGATGCTGTTCCTGGCGACGACGCTCTATATGAGCGACCTCCGCCTCTTTTACAGCCATCGCTACACCACAGATCCATCGTCAGTCGATGGCATCAAAGCCAAAGCCACCGCCGACATGGACTACGAATTCTCGGTGCTGGCCGATGTGCTCGGCGCAAAGCCCTTTCTGTTGGGAGAAACCATGACCGCCCTCGACATCTATGCCGCCATGCTCATTAACTGGGGCCCCGACATGGCGGCACTCGACAAAGCGCATCCAAATTTGAAATTATTGCACGACCGCGTGTCATCGCGGCCGCTGATCGCGCCGGTGTGGAAGCGGAACAATATGGCGTAGGAGGCGTTGGGAGCGCCACGGGCCACGCACGCGCGATTGATTTCATCTTGCCGGCCATGCCATTGTGCGATGAAACGTGTCGCTTGAGGAAATCACATGCTGTTGCCCGAGGGTGTTCACATCGATGCCATGACCGGCGGGGTCACCCCGATGACCGGCCGCTACGTGAAGCGGCTTTCCGAGCTTGCAGGTATTTTTCAGGACAAGCAGGCGTTGGCCGAAAATGTCAGCGCCAATAATGACCCCGCCGTCTACGAAGTCATCGAATACCGGAAAGACGGCAGCGACGTGTTCTTCGGCACCACGACCATGTATCCCGGAGACATCGGTGGCGAATTCTTCATGACGCGCGGCCACTTTCACCAGCGCCGCGACATGGGAGAAGTCTACTACACGCAGAGCGGCGAGGGCATTCTCCTGCTGGAGAGCCGCGACGGAAGGTCTGAGACGGTCGCGATGCTGCCCGGCGTCTGCGCCTTCATCCCTCCCGACTGGGCCCATCGCTCGATCAACGTCGGTTCCGGCAAGCTGGTTTTTGTGTGGGTGTGCAATCCTCAAGCCGGACATGACTATGGAGACATCCTCAAGAAAGGCATGCGCAAGCTCGTCATGAAGGGCAGTGGCGGGCCGATGATTGTCAACAACCCCGCCTGGCAGGACGCCTAGCCATCCGATGATTATCGTTTGCGGCGAGGCCTTGGTAGATATCCTGATTACACAGGAAGCAAAGCCCGATGCCATCAAGGCGCGCTTTGGCGGCGCGCCGTTTAACGTTGCCGTTGGCCTTGCCCGCCTTGATGTTCCTGCCGCTTTCTTTGGCGGGCTTTCATCGGATCCGGTTGGTACAGCGTTGATGAAATCTTTAAAGGATGAAGGCGTCGAGACCGGTTTTGTGCGGGTGTCGCAAGCGCCCAGCATGCTGGCGCTAGCAGGCGTCGGTTCTGCCGGTGCCGCGACCTATAGTTTTCCGGTGAGCAATGGTGCGGACAAGCTGTTGCCGCTTCCAGCTGCGGCCGTGGCCGAGAAATCGCGGCTCCGTTGCGCCGTCTTCGGCTCGTATCTGGCCTTTCACCCGGAGACGGCACCGGTCCTCCTCGACCTTGCCCGCCAGCTCCATTCGGCGTCGGTCATTTGCCTTGATCCAAACGTGCGCCTCGCCCTGTTGCCAGACCCAGCACAATGGAAGTCCGGGTTGGAAGCTTTCCTGCCGATTGTCGATATTCTCAAGATCAGCGACGAAGACATCCATCACATCTATGGCCCAGATGCCCCACTAGCGGTCGTGGTCAAGGATTGGTTTGCTCGGGGCGTCGCTGCCGTCTTCGTTACTCGAGGCGCGAAGGGTGCCAGCCTCTTTACGCGGCAAGGCGTGGAGATATCCGTGCCTGCTCCGGAGATTGTGGTTGCCGATACGGTCGGGGCAGGCGATTCATTTCTGGCGGGTCTGTTGGCATATTTCCACCATGCCGGGCGCCTGACCCGGAATGATCTGGGCGATGCGGTTCACTTGAGCCGAGCCCTCGCCTTCGCGAATACGGCGGCGGGGATAACCTGTCAGCGGCACGGCGCCGACTTGCCAAATCTGGAAGAGTTGCAAGCCAGTCCCGGGTTCAGGTAGCTCACGCCGCCCTTGCGTTCGAACCCAATCCCAGCACCCGGCAGATAGCGTAAACAAGATCGGCGCGGTTGAGGGTGTAGAAGTGGAAATGTTTCACACCTTCGCGCCTGAGCGCTGCCACCTGTTCGGCGGCCACCATGGCGGCGACGAGGTTTCTTGTCTCGGGTTCGGCGTCCAGCCCCTCGAAACGCCGCGCCAGCGATGGCGGCACGTGGGCGCCGCATTTCGCTGCGAACTCCGTCACCTTGGCGAAATTGGTGATCGGCAGAATGCCCGGCACCAGTTCGATGTCGATGCCGCGCGCCATGATGCGGTCCCTGAGCCGCAAGAAAAACGCATTGTGAAAAAAGAACTGCGAAATGGCCCGGGTGGCACCATGCTCCGCCTTGTCGGCCATGAAGGCCAGGTCTTCCTCGATCGACACCGATTCCGGGTGGCGCTCGGGATAAGCACTCACCGAAATTTCGAAGCCGCCGATGTCGCGGATGCCACGCACCAGATCGGCGGCGTTGCGATAACCCTCAGGGTGCGGCGAAAAGCGCGTGCCAACGCCACCTGGCGGGTCGCCGCGCAGCGCCAGAATGTGACGGACACCGGCCGCCTTGAAGTCGGCAATCACCGCGTTCACCTCATCCTTGCTGGCGCCGACGCATGTCAAATGCGCCGCTGGCTTCAGCGATGTGTCTGCCGGCGATGCGGGCCACGGTCGCCAGTGTCCGGTCGCGCGTTGTGCCGCCCGCACCATAGGTCACCGACACAAACTGCGGCGCAACGGTCTCAAGCTTGGCGATGGTCCGCCAGAAGCTGGCTTCGGCCTCGCCGCCCTTGGGCGGGAAAAACTCAAAGGAAACGGTGATGTCATTGGAGTCTTCGGCGGGCAAGTTCATCGTGCATGCTCCGCAACAGGCGCGGAGACAGGGAGTTTTTCGGCAAGCCACAGTGAAACCGTCAGGCCCGTCTCGTCCTTCCGCCATGGCGGCGGCAGAACCTCATGGCGCGAGAGTCCGATACCGGCGCGTTGCAGCCAACTCGCCATATGTTCGGCACTGATGCCAAGCCGCCGGTGGGCATGATCGCTGCGCAATTGTTCCAATTCGTGCGGCGCGAAGTCGGCGATCAGCAGGCGGCCATGGGGCCGGAGCAGGCGGGCCGCCTCAGTGATCGCCCGGCCAGGATCATCCAGATAATGAAGAACCTGATGTATAGTAATGAAATCACATGAGGAATCTGAGAATGGCAGGGCGTAGAGATCACTCTGCCGCACCTGCGCATTGCGCAAGCGCCACTTCTCCAGATTGGCCCGCGCCACCGCCAGCATGTCGCGGCTTTGGTCGATGCCGATGGCTTGGGCGGCGAGCTTGGAGAACGTGCGAATCAAGCTGCCGGTGCCAGTACCGAGGTCGATATGCAGCGCAATCGGCCGGTTTCCGGCCAGCGCCAGCATCGCTGTCTCGACATCCTCCTCTCGCACGTGCAGCGACCGGATCTTCTCCCAGTCGCCGGCATTGGTCGCGAAGTAATCGGCAGCGGACTTGGCCCGGCTGGCACGAATATCTTCAAGGCGTGCGAGGTCGCGGGCCAGGACATCGTCGCGGGCCGGCAGAAGGTCGACAATGGCCCGGGAAAGGGCGCCGCCTGCCGCGTCCTCGCGCAGCCGGAACAGCACCCAGTTGCCCTCCTTGTGCCGTGAGACCAGCCCCGAGTCGGTCATCAGCTTGAGATGGCGCGAAACCCGGGGCTGGCTTTGCCCCAGAATCTGCGTCAACTCGCTGACATTGAACTCGCCATGCGACAGGATGAACAGAATGCGCACCCGTGTCGCCTCAGCCGCCGCCCGCAAGCCCGCCAGTAACTCTTCCATGATAAACACATAAACATATCTTTATGTGACCCTCAACTTGTTTTTTGATCGACCATTCCGCGCCACCAACATATTTTTTTGTGTCTGCCTTGCTTTCTACAAACTTTCGCTGCGTATTCACGCCCGTAAGCGGACAGGCGCCCCACTGAATCGGCCTGCCCAGGAGGCATCATGAGCGGCAATCGGCCGGGCTGTTTGAACCGGCGTATTTTCATTTCTACACTTCTGTCAGGAGCGGCATTTTTTGCATCGCGGCCCCAGGCGGCCATGGCGTCAATCGACCCTGCGGAAGCCTATGTCTCGGATATTGCCGCCGAAGTCATGGAATTGGCCAACAGCGGGCAAAAGGGCAATGGTCTGCGCAACCAGTTCGCAGCACTGCTCAACCGCTACATCAACCTCAAGGCCATCGCCAACTACGCGCTGGGAACCTATGCCTCGAAGCTTCCCGCCGCCAGGAAGGATGAGTTCTACACCCTGGTGAACAACTATTCGGCGGCGCTGTTTGTCTATTACGTCGACGATTTCAAGGGCACCACACTTGAGATCATGTCGAATGCCAAGCAGGGCAAGTTCATTACCATCCAGAGCGCCATCAAGCGCAAGAGCGGTGGCCGCGAACAAGTGCGCTGGCGGCTTGTGCCCACCGGCGGCAGCTTCCGCGTCAGCGACGTCAACCTCAAAGGCATCTGGCTGACGATTTCGATGAAGGACCGCTTCACCAAGGTGCTCAAACAATCCAAGGGCAATTTCGATGCGTTGTTCGCCGAACTCCGCGAAGCCGAAACCTGGTAGGTTGACGCATTAAGAAACTGTCAACTATAGCGGCTTGATGTTACGGGACCGGACCATCGAATCATGACGGATAACCTCCATAGGCTCAGCCGCCGCGCCCTTATTGCCGGCCTTGCAACGCTGGTACTGGCGCCCGCAGTACTTGCCGCCGAACACCCGTCGCTCGCCGCCATGCGCCAGATCGCCAAGGATATGTTGCAGGCCAATCGCCTCGGCACGGCGTCGAGTTTCCGCCGGGTGATCATGCGCCACGCCGATGTCACCGGCATCGGCAATTATTCGCTCGGCCAATATCAGCCGAAGCTCGCCAAGGGCCAGCGCGAATTGATATTTCGGCGGCGTCGCCACGTTCATGTCGCGCTACTTCGCCGACCAGTCGCGTGAATACCGCGTGGCGAAGTACGAGCTGGGCGAAGCCACGTCGGCTGGCGAAAAAACCGTCAAGATCAGCTCCAGGGTTTTCATGCTGTCGGGCCAAACTTACACAGTGCAATGGACTCTCGGCTGGATTGGCGGCCGTTACCGGGTGACTGATGCCAAGGTTCTCGGCTTCTCGCTGGTCTATTTGCAACGCGGCATCTTCACCTCCTACATCTCCAAGCGCAAGGGCGACGTCAGCCAACTGGTTGCGGCGCTCAATCGCTGAACACTCACCCTCCCTTAACCCTGTTCGCCTAGAACCGGGCCGTCGTCGCCGGGAATAGGGTGTTGCATATGCGTATTGTTTGTCATGTGGCGGCGCTGGCCGCCGTGGCCGCCATTGTCGCAGCCTGTTCCGGCTCCCAGTCAAAATATTTCGAAACTGAAGGCCTGATGGCGCCGCCCCAGCGCTGTGCTGTTCCGCCGTCGAAACTGGGTATTGCCGAGCCCCTTTCGCGCGTCAGGGATGGCGCCTGCCAGGTGCCAAACCCCTGGGAAGTGCGAGCGATCGCCAATGTCAGTTTCAGCCAGCCCGCCACCCTGACTTGCGGCATGGCCTCGCCCATTGATTCGTGGATCGGCAATTCCGTGCAACCCGCAGCCAATCGCATTTTCGGCGAAAGCATTGTGGGCTTTGAAATTGCCGCGTCCTATTCCTGCCGCCCGCGCAACAACCGGCGCGGCGCCAAGATGAGCGAGCACGGCTTCGGCAATGCCCTCGACATTTCGGCCTTCACCCTCGAAAGCGGCCGCCAGATCACCGTGCTGGCCGGTTGGAACGGCAAGGGCGACGAGCGCAAATTCCTGCGTGAAGTCAGAAGTGCCGCCTGCGGTCCGTTCATGACTGTGCTTGGCCCCGGTTCCGATTCAAGCCACCGCGACCACTTCCACCTCGACTTGCAAAACCGCCGCAGCGGCTCTCGCTACTGCCGATAGCCGAAGCCGCACCTTGCCAGCGTCTTAACGGACGTGGTGAACCAATTGTTAAAGGTTAACTGGCAGGCTCGGAGCACAATGTTCAGAGCCAGCATGCCTCGCGTCAAAGACCAGCCATCCCTTGGCCTCGACACCAGCATTTTCCTGACGGTCATCGAAACCGGATCGGTCGAGCAGCGCATCGGGCTCGCCGGCCCAATTGTCGGCCTTCCTCGCCAATCCGGAAACCCCTGAAGGCGAACGCTCCCAGGTTGTTCCGCTACGTTCTGAAGCTGGCGGTCGATCCGGTGGCCGACGTGCGCCGCGTCTTGGCCGGTGCCTTTGCGCCGGTCAAGAATCTCAACGCCGACATCGTGTTCTCGATCATCTCCGATGATGACGAAATCGCTCTTCCATTCCTCGCCGAAACCCCCTCCCTCAATCACTGGCACATGCTGGCCGTGCTGCGGGTCGGCGATCAGGCGCGCCAGCAGGGCGTCGCCATGCGCGCCGATTTGTCGGCGGAAGCCCGTGGCTACATTGTAAAATCGTCGCCGATCGAAGTAGCCCTCGCGCTGTTTGACAATCCGGCGGTGAAACTCACCACCGATGAGTACCACGCCTTCTACACCCGTTTCGGCCAGGCTGGAGACATGGTCGAGCGCTTGCTCGCCTGTTCCGATCTGCCGCTCGATATCCGCATCCTCCAGGCCAAGCGCGCTTCCAACCGCATGCACCAGTTGATGGCCGAGCGCGGCTGGGTTCCCGCCAACGATGCCGCCGAGCTGGTGGCCGATGCCGAGGAAACCGCCATCCTGCGCATACTCATTGAAGCCAGCGAAGCCGAAATATCGACCGTGGTGCCGTTCCTCGTCGCAAAGGCGATGCTTACGCCGTCGATCATCGTGCGCGCCGCCTGTCTGGGTGAATTGCATGTCGTCGAATGGGCCCTCGCGCATCTCGCGGGCCTTCCCGTCGCCAAGGCCCGCGATGCCATGCAGGGCAGGGGCCTCATGCGTTTCAAGGCGCTGTACAACAAGTCAGGCCTTCCCGCCGCCTGCTTCGGCATCCTGCAAGCCGCCAGCGACGTTTCGAACGATGAACGCGAAGAAGGCATAGCACTTGATTCCGAAGGCTTCGGCCGCCGCCTCATTGAAGCGTTGATGACGCGCTATGAAACCATGGAACTGCGTGAGCGTTCAAAGCACCTCGAAATCGTCGGCCGCTTTGCCGAAGACCGCGTCCGTGTCATCGCCCGCCGGTTGAAAGCCGACTTGGTGCGCGCCGCCTGACGCATGGCGCATTGCGCCACGCGGCAGTTGACGGCGGATGGCAAGCGCCCTTAGGCTTCGCCCATTGTGAAGCCGCAGTCCGAAAATCTCCCGGCCTATGCCTTCCTCGCGCCAGCCCTCGCCGTCATGGCCCTGTGCGGTGTCATTCCCATGCTGTTCGTCGCCTTCTATTCGGTGAACGATACATTTGCCGGAAACGACTTCGTGTTTGTCGGCGCCGCCTGGTACAAGCAGGTTCTCGCATCGCGCGAATTTCACGCAGCACTCCTGCGCAGCTTCGGTTTCGCGCTTCTGATGCTGGCCATTCAAATTCCGCTCGGTCTCTACATCGCGCTCCGCATGCCGGCCACGGGTGTTCTCTCGGCGCTCTATATTGTGCTGATGGCCATTCCGCTGCTCACCCCATCGGTGGTTGTCGGCTATCTGTGGAAAGTGCTGACGACGCCCACCGCCGGGCTGGTGGCGGAAGCCTTCGGCCTCACAGGCTTTGCCTTCAACATGAACAATTCGGCCTTCGCCTGGGCCGCCCTGGCGCTGATGGACACCTGGCACTGGACAAGTCTTGTGGTGCTCCTGTGCTTTGCCGGTCTCCGTGCCATTCCCGACGATTACTACCGCGCCGCTCGTGTCGACGGTGCCAGTCCCTGGGCCATCTTCCGCCATGTGCAATTGCCGAAATTGCGGCAGGTGCTGCTCATCGCGGTGATGCTGCGCTTCATGGACAGTTTCATGATCTATGCCGAAGCCTACGTCGTCACGCGCGGCGGCCCAGGTGTTTCGACAACGTTCCTGTCGCATGAACTGGTGCAAACGGCATTGGTGCAGTTTGATCTTGGCGAAGGCGGCGCCATGTCGATCATCTATTTCAGCATTGTGCTGGCCGTCACCTGGGCCTTCTACCGCCTGATTGCGCTCCGTGCGGGGGTGGCCGGGCCATGAAACAGCGCTTCGCCTTGTCGCCACTCGTTTACACGCTGTTCCTGCTGGTGCCGGTCTATTGGCTCATTATCATGAGTTTCAAGACCAATGGCGAAATCCTGAGCGGCCTCGTGCCATGGCCACAGGTGCCCACCTTTGAGAACTATGCGCTGATCTTCGGCGATCATGATTGGTACATGGGCTACGTGAATGCTCTGATTTATGTGCTCATCAATGTGGCAATCTCCGTTACCGTCGCCATTCCGGCAGCATTTGCTTTCTCGCGTTACCGATTCTTCGGCGACAGGTCTTTGTTCTTCGGCCTCCTGATGTTCCGCATGATGGCACCGGCCATTCTGCTGGTGCCCTTCGTGCAGATATTCTCCGATCTCAATCTGATTGACACCCACATTGCCGTTGCTGTCACCCACTGCTTCTTCAACGTGCCGGTGGCCATCTGGATTCTCGAAGGCTTCATCTCGGCGGTTCCCCGCGAAATGGACGAGAGTGCGCGCATTGATGGTTACGGCACCTTGCGCTATTTCCGGAAGATTCTGCTGCCGCAAATCGCTCCCGGCATCGCCGTCACGGCGTTCTTCTGCTTCATGTTCTCGTGGGTGGAATTCCTGCTCGCCAACGGCCTCACCCTGGTGAATGCCAAACCCATTGCCGGCATCATGACCAGGGGCGGCGGCGTGTTTGCTGGGGATTTCTCTCTGCTGGCCGCCGCCAGCGTCGTCGGCCTCATCCCCGGCGTGGCACTGATCATCTTCATGCGCAAACACCTGGCCCGCGGGTTTTCGATGGGAAGGGTGGTGTAAGACCGAGCATGCGGAAAGCTGCTTTCTCCGGCCTGTCGGCCACTTCTCCCTTCCCCTTTGGGGAATACGGGAGAGGGTCGCTATGGACTATCGATTGCTGCTTTAATTCTTCCGTCCCGCAGGATCGGAGAAGCCTGCCCAGAAGGGGGACGGAGACACAATACAGTGGCGACCTGTGCAACTGGCTCAATACCTGAACTGCTCCGTCAACACCCGCTCGGCCAGCGAGTGCCCCGGATCGAACAATATCTTCACCGAACGCTTCCTGTCTTCGGCGATCTCCACTTCGCGCACTTCGCGCACTTCGAGGTGATCGGCGACAGCCGCCACTGGACGCTTGTCGGACTCCAGCACCGTCAGCGTCACCCGCGCCTCGTGCGGCAGAATGGCGCCGCGCCAGCGCCTCGGGCGAAACGCACTGATCGGCGTCAGTGCCAGCAGTGAAGAATTAATTGGCAATATTGGTCCGTGGGCGGAGAGATTGTAGGCGGTGCTGCCCGCCGGCGTCGCCAGCAGCAACCCGTCGCAAATCAGTTCCTCAAGCCTGGTCGCGCCATCGACAGCGATTTTCAGTTTCGCTGCCTGATAACGCTGGCGGAGCAAGGACACTTCATTAAAGGCGATGGCCCTGTGGGTCTTGCCTGCGGCATCGGTTGCCACCATGCGCAACGGCCGGATGGTCGTCAGCTCCGCCGCTTTCAGTCGCTCCATCAGGTGATTGTCCTGATAGTCGTTCATCAGAAAGCCGACCGAGCCACGGTTCATGCCGTAGACCGGAACGCCCGTTGAAACGAACTTGTGCATGGCCAGCAGCATGTGGCCGTCGCCGCCCAGCGCCACCACCACATCGGCCTTGGCCGGCTCGGCGTTGCCGTGGCGGCGGGCCAACTTGGTCAGGGCCTTGCGGGCCTCAGGGCTGTCGGAGGCCAGAAAGGCGATGCGGGAGAATTTCATGGGCACTTCATCACGTTGACAGGCTGATCCATTGCGGACATTGAAGGCACGAACCTTAGCAACCCGTGAAGCATCCGTCCAAACCCATGCGTTCGATCATCATGTGCACCACGTGCCGCCATTCGGTGGCCGAGAAGTTCGGCCCCGGCGGCCTGACCGGCGGCGAAACGCTGATTGCCCACATGCGTGACGCCATGGCGGAGCGCGGGCAGGACGTTGAGATTCAGACCCAGGCCTGCCTGTGGAACTGCAAGCGCCATTGCAGCGTCATCTTGCGCGACGACCAGCGCTTTACCTACTTCACCGGAGACCACGTGCCGGAGCGGGAGCAGGCCGAAGCCATCCTCGACTGGTTTGCCGCCCATGGCGCCAGCGAAACCGGCGAGGTGCCCTTTCGCCAATGGCCAGACCGCATGCGCGGCCACTTCATCGCCCGTATCCCCCCGGTGCCGAAATGACTGTCACCCTGGTTCTCGGCGGCGCCCGCTCCGGCAAGAGCAGCTATGCCGAAAGCCTGGCCCATGGCCGCAAAGTCTATATCGCCACCGCGCAAGCCTTCGACGATGAATTGCGCGAACGGATCGCCAAACATCAGGAACAGCGCGGCGACGGCTGGGAGACAGTGGAAGCACCACTGGACTTGGCCAACACGCTCAACTCCCTTTCCCCGTCATCCCGGCGAAAGCCGGGACCCATGGCGGAAACCAGCGCGAACACGAAAGTGGATACGGTACTCATCGACTGCATCACCGTCTGGCTCGGCAACCTCATGCACCACGGCAAGGACATCCGCGCCGAAGTCGCAGCGCTGTGCGATGCTTTGAAATCCACCACCGCCGACATCGTCATCGTCTCCAACGAAGTCGGCCTCTCCATCGTCCCCGAAAACCCCATGGCGCGAAAGTTCCGTGACGAACAGGGCCTCGCCAACCAGCGCCTCGCCGAAGTGGCGGATCACGTGGTGTTCGTGGCCGCTGGCCTGCCGCTCAAGCTGAAGTGAGAATGGCGCCAATGGTGATCAGCGCCAGCAATTGCCACAGCACCCGCCGGTAAAGCCTCAGCCCCACGCGAATGTCGTGGCGCGTCAGCTGTTCACGGCCATCGCCCATCCACGGCAGTGTCGACCAGCCGGCCATCGTAGCTCCTCGGACCGCCCAGCCGGATGCCCAGCCCCGCCGCCAAGGCCGCCTCCGGCCATCCGGCATTGGGCGACACATGCTTCGGCGCATCGCGCCGCATGGTGGCGAAGGCAGCCTTGGTCACTTTCGTATCCCACCACCCGGCGGCACCGCAGAACAACAGACCGCTCAGCCGCGAAGCGGGAATGTTCACCACATCGTCAAGCTTCGCCGCCGCCCAGCCGAAATGCAGATATTTTTCTGACTTGTGGCCGATCATCGAGTCTGCCGTGTTGATCGCCTTGTAGACAACGAGGCCCGGAAGCCCGAGCAGCGCATACCACAGCGACCGGCGCCACGATGCCATCGGAGGTGTTCTCGGCCAGGCTCTCCAGGGCGGCCCTTGCGACGCCCAACTCGTCAAGCCTGGCCGGGTCACGGCCGACAATCAGGCTCACCGCCTTGCGGCCTTCGGGCAATGAATTTCCGAGCCCTTTGTAGACTGCCCGCACATGGTCGCGCATGGATTTCTGGGCGATGAACGCCGTGGCAACCAGCGCCTCGGCGAACCACCCGCCCCATAGCCATCCAAGGAGCTTGGCAATGATCATGCTGGGCACGAAGCAGACGGCTAGCAAGATGATAAGCGCAATCACTCCCCTGATCCGCCCTTCCGATTGCGAAGCCGCCGCCCTGTTGAGGTGCCTCTCGAGTTGACTGATCAACCAGCCAATCCACTGTACCGGGTGGCCGATGGCCTCCTGCACGTCCTTGGGGTAGCCCACGAAGCGCTCGACGATCAGCGCGAAGGCGGCGGACAGGAAGGCGGGAAACGGCCACATCAGACCGGTTCCGCCAGGGCGATCAGTTTGTCGATGTCGATATGGGTCTCGAGATGGGCGGCAAGTGCATCCAAAGTGTCCTCAATGAGCGCTGTCAAAAGCGATCGAAATCGATGCAAAACCGAGCGATTTGAGGTAGGAATCGCGGAAATTGTCGGCGGTGAAACAGCCGTGCAGGTAGGTGCCCATGACCCGGCCCGAGGGCGAGATGGCGCCATCCGGGCTGATTCCCGATCATCGCAAAAGGCCGTGTGCAATCAACCCCTTCGGTCTTTCCAAGGTGAATTTCATAGCCCTCGATGGCGGTCCCCGTCGGCACATGAACGGCGGAAACCCTTGTCAGCGTCTTGTCGGGGAGGAGGGTGGTCTCAACCTCGAGAAGCCCCAGCCCATCAACAGATTCCGCTTTCCCTTCAATGCCTTGCGGGTCATGGATGCGGGCCCCAAGCATCTGGTATCCGCCGCACAGCCCCAGCACAAACCCGCCCCGGCGCACATGTGCCGCAAGGTCAATATCCCACCCCTCGCGGCGAATTTCCTTCAGGTCTGAGATAGTTGACTTGGATCCCGGAATGATGACCAGTCGCGCATCGCCGGGGATGGCTTCTCCTGGCTGGACGAAATGGACGGAGACGCCGGGGGTCAGGCGCAGAGGGTCCAGGTCATCGAAATTGGCAATGCGCGGCAATCTCAGAACACATATTTTCGTTTCAGCAGAATGAGTTACGAGCATATTCTCCAAACTTACTGCATCTTCGGCCGGAAGCCGGCTGGCGTCCGCGAAGTAGCGGTAATGATGCCGAGGCAAGGCGTGCCGGTGCGAGCCTCGAGGAAGTCCCGGCCCTCAGAGAACAGTTCAGGATCACCATGGAACTTGTTGATCAGAAACGCTTTTATGATTATTTCGATCGGCTTCAGACAGGATATCAAAGGTGCCGGTAATCGAGGCGATCACGCCTCCCCGGTGGATATCGCCTACCAGCACCGCCGGAACGCCGGCCGCTGCGGCGAAGCCCATGTTTGCCAAGTCCCCGTTCCGCAGGTTGATTTCGCCAGGGCTTCCCGCGCCTTCGACGATGATGAAGTCCGCATCCTGCGCAAGTATTTGAAAGCTTTGCGAGGATTGCGGGCAGGAACTGGGCTCGGTTGGTGAAATACTGGCGCGCCGTCATGGTGGCGTGGCGGTGCCCCTGAACGATCACCTGCGCGCCGGTATTTGTCTCTGGTTTCAACAGGATAGGGTTCATGTGAACGGTCGGATCGACCTTGGCGGCGCGGGCCTGGAGGGCCTGGGCGCGGCCGATCTCGCCACCATCGATGGTGACAGCGGCGTTGTTCGACATGTTCTGCGGTTTGAACGGCTTGACGCGATAGCCCCGGAGCGTGAGGGCGCGGCATAAACCCGCCGAAATCAACGACTTGCCGACATCCGAGCCGGTGCCCATGAGCATGATGGCGCGGGCCTTCATGGTGCCTCGCTGATCACATGGGCGTAGGAGCCCATCACCCGTCCGACACGTAAGCCCATGGGAGTCAACGGGTTTCCGGCGGCGTCCTGGGCCTCAAACAGCGGTATCGCCGGGGCCTTCCTGGGCAATGGTGGAGTAGTGGAACTCATGGCCACGCAGCGGCCTGGTCCACGGGCCGCCCGCTCAGTTGGCGGTAGCCGAGATGCAGTTTTCGTGAGGCAAATGAGGTGGTTAGCGGAAGCAGCCCGGCCATCGCGTGGCGCTTGCCTTGGGCGTCGATCAGCCCTTCGCCCAGCACCATGTAGCCGCCGCACTCGCCATAGATGAGGCCCTTGTGGGCGCGGAGGCCATTCAGGAACACCTTGTTTTCACTCAGCTTTCCGGCATGAAGCTCGGGGTAGCCGCCGGGCAGGAAGACGGCATCGGCGGCGGGGTCCGGGGCTTCATTGGCGAGGGGGGAGAAGAACGACAGGGTGGCTCCCTGGGCCCGCCAGCTTTCAAGCAAGTGGCTGTAAAGAAACGAGAATGCGTCGTCCCGGGCGATGGCAATGGTTTGCGCCAGCGGTGGCAGGGCGTGACGAATCGCAGGCGAATCAGGCACTTCGGCGCAAATGGTTAACAACTTGTCAAGATTTGTTTCACGGGAAACTGCTGATGCAGCACCTGAGATAAAGTGCTCAAGCTGTTGATTCTCTTGCGCTTGCACCAATCCGAGATGGCGCGATGGCAGGGCCAGTGAGTCGTTCTGCCGCAGGGCGCCGATCACCCGGCCGCCCAACGCCTCGCGCAGCATGGCCTCATGCCGGTCGCTGGCCACACGGTTCAGGATTACGCCTGCAATATCAATATCCTGCCGGTAGGTGGCAAAGCCGTGGACCAGCGCTGCAACCGATTGCGACTGGTGCCGGGCGTCAACCACCAGCACCACCGGAAGCCCCAGCATTGCGGCGAGGTCGGCGGTCGATCCGGACGCTCCCTGGGGCCCGTCAAACAGGCCCATGACGCCCTCAATAACGACGATTTCGCATGCTTTTTCGTAGCTTTTGCAGTAGCTTTTTGACGCTGTCCGGAGCCATCGCCCAGGGGTCGAGATTGAAGCAGGGAAGCCCCGTCGCCGCCTCGTGGAAGCGGGGGTCGATATAGTCCGGCCCCACCTTGGCGGAGGCGACCGCCACGCCCCGGTCGCGGAGCGCCCGCAACAGCCCCAGGGTGACGACCGTCTTGCCGCTGCCCGAATTGGGTGCGGCGATCACCACCGCCCTAGCCAATCGGGTTCTCCCGGAGCTCGGGCGAATACCAGTCAAGCACGCTCCGCCAATCCGCCGCGTGGCCGATGACGACGATGGCCGGGGTCGGCGGTTCATGTGGCCGCAACAAAGGCCCCGGCCTCGGCCAAGGTCGTGGCCGCCACCTGCTGGATGGGCAGCGAGGCGTTGGAGATGATGGTGACGGGCTCGGCGCCCGCCCGCCCGCCGGCCAGCAGGGCGGCGGCGATTTCGGCCAGGTGCTTCACCGCCATGTACATGACGATGACCGGCGACGACTGGGCGATGGCCGGCCAGTTGACGTTGGCCGGCATGTTGCCGCTGGCGTCGTGGCCGGTGAGGAAGATGACCGAGTGGTTGGTGTCGCGGTGGGTGGCGGGCATGCCGGCATAGGCGAGGCCGCCCACCCCCGCCGTGATGCCCGGCACGATGCGGAAGGGGATGTTGGCGGCGGCCAGCGACTGGCACTCCTCGCCGCCCCGGCCGAACATGAAGGGATCGCCGCCCTTGAGGCGCAGCACGCGCTTACCCTCGCGGGCAAGGTCGATGAGCCGCAGCGAAATATCGCGCTGGATGGGCGAAGGCTTGCCGCCGCGCTTTCCGGCATATTCAAGGGCAGCGCCGGGCCGCACCCAGCGCAGGATATCGGGGTTCACCAGCGCGTCGTAGACGACCACGTCGCAGGCCTGGAGCCCGTGATAGCAGAGCAGCGACATGAGGCCGGGGGCACCGGGGCCAGCGCCCACGAGCCAGACGGTGCCGGGGGCGAAGGCCGGAAAGGGCTCGGCGTCGAGGCGGGCGAAGCCGGGGGGATGGTGGGGCGGGGTGGAGGACATGGTGGGGGTTATAGGGTGGGATGGGTGGCGCGTGAACCCTCAACGAGTGGCGAGTGTCAGGTGAATACCGTTCTTGCACTGATCGTGTACCCAGTATCCCTGTCCATGCCTCGTTTTCTGAACCTTTTCTAAGAGTTTTTCGGCCTCAAATGATGAGTTTCATAGTTCGGCAAGTAAAATGATGTGGAAACCGCACGTGGGCAGAATTACGTCCGGGAAATTCCTGCTAAAACACTTGTCTAGTGCGCAAATATTAGCGGGAGAAGGATTTGCCCGACAAATTGTTTCGCGTCCTGAGTCTCGATGGTGGGGGAGCCAAAGGTTTCTACACACTTGGGGTATTGAGAGAAATTGAAGCCCTGCTTGGTCGCCCGATCCATGAGCGTTTCGATCTTATCTTCGGCACCAGCACTGGCGCTATCATCGCCGCCATGCTGGCGCTCGGCAAGAGGGTCGATGAGATTCACGGCCTCTATGAAAGGCATGTGCCGGTTATAATGGAAAAGAGCGGCGCCGCGATAGGTCAGCGGCGCTCGAAAAGCTCTCCACTGAGGTATTCAAGGATGACAAATTTGATGCGGTAAAAACCAATGTAGGCATCGTGGCGACACGCTCGATTCTCAACGTCCGATGATATTCAAGGCCAACATCGCGCAAGCTCACGGTCGAAAGGCTACATTCTCGCCGGGCTTCGGCGTCAAGATAGGCGATGCAGTGCAAGCGTCGTGTTCCGCCTATCCGTACTTCAACCGCAAAACCGTTGTCACGGACAAGGGCGATCAGGTCGAGTTAATTGATGGCGGGTTCTGTGCCAACAATCCGACCCTATACGCTATTGCGGACGCGGTTGTGTCGATGCAAATGCCCGCCAACTCAATTCGCGTTGTCAGTCTTGGCGTCGGCACGTATCCGCCACCGAAGGTTAGTCGTTGGAATTTGGATTACTGGAAAGCTAGGACTTCCTGGTGTTCAGCTATTGCAGAAGACGCTTGAAATTAACACGCAGTCGATGGACCAACTGCGTTCAGTACTCTTCAAGCAAATTGCAACTGTTCGCATTAACCAGTCCTTCTCCGAACCCACGATGGCTTGCGATCTATTCGAACACAATCCACAGAAGCTCAACATCCTCGTTCAACGTGGAGTTCAGTCGTTTGCTGAAAACGAAGAATTGCTAAAGTCGTATCTTCTATAGAGGCATTCATGGCTATTCCCGAAAATCAACTCGATACGTGGTCGAAGCAAGGTTCAATCACTCAGTCCGCAGCCACATATGAGACGATCCGCAACGCCCTTGATGATAGTAGCTCCCCCTACTACCCGAAATCCTTTTCGATCTTCCTTCAGGGCTCGTATGGAAATGATACAAACGTCTACAGGGACAGTGACGTTGACATCGTTATCAGGCTCAACGATACGTATTACTATGACAACGGTGCTTTCAGCGAAGGGGCAAAGGCGAACTTCACAAAGGCATTTTCGGCGGCTACCTATGGCTATGATGAGTTTAAAGCCGAGGTTCTGGCGTGGCTCACTAAGAAGTTCGGTGCTTCAGTTAGGCCGGGTACTAAAGCAATTTTTATTGAAGGTTCGGGATCACGAAGGGACGCCGATGTACTTGTTTGCACGAAGTACCGGCGTTACCGTGAAGACAGCAATGGGACGGACAATAAGTACGATGAGGGAATTTGTTTTTTCCGCACGGATGGGAAGCGGATAGAGAATTTCCCTATGCGACATTCAGACAATTGCACAACGAAACATCAGGCTTCGAATGGATGGTTCAAGCCGATGGTGAGGGTATACAAGAATATCCGGAATCGGATGGTGGATGAGAAGGTAATCAAAGACGGGCTGGCCCCATCGTACTTCGTTGAAGGAATGCTGTGGAATGTGCCAATCTCAAACTTCGGTAAGAGTTACGAAAGTTCATTTGTAAAAAGCTTTGATTGGATTTTGGAAACAGACAAATCGAAACTGGCTTGCGCGAACAATCTGTTTTGGTTAGTCCGAGAAAATGCCGCCAATTGCTGGAATACGGCAGACTTTGACGCCTTCCTTCCTGCGCTTAAAAAGTACTGGAATGAGTGGGACAAGTGAAGCACCAGAAGGCATTTCAAAAATGTACGAGGATGGTATTCACCTCTACCTTCCCCCAGCCTTTGGTGCGGGCGACGTGGCAATAGAGAGTGCAACCTCGCGTTTTCGATCGGCTGTGAGCGGTTGAAGGCGAGTTGGTGCTAGACCTGATGCGCATCGATCCCCTCACCCTCGCTCTCCCAAGGGAGAGGGGTTGGTTGCTGGCATTCGCCGCCCTATACATCCCCCATGCGAACCAAAAAGCCCGAGGGCGAATTGCGGCGGGGGTGGACGACGGGGGCTTGTGCCACGGCGGCGGTGAAGGCCGCACTTTCGGCGCTGCGTGGCGGCGCGTTTCCCGATCCGGTTTCGATCACCCTGCCCAAGGGCGAGACGCCTTCCTTTGCGCTGGCGCTGGAGGAGAAGGGCGAGGGCTTTGCGCGCGCCGGGATCATCAAGGATGCGGGCGATGACCCCGATGTGACCCATGGCTGCCTGGTGATCGCCACGGTGCGGTTGGGCGCGGTGGGGTCCGGCGTCACCTTCAAGGCGGGGCCGGGCGTCGGCATGGTGACGAAGCCGGGGCTGCCGGTCGCCGTGGGCGAGCCTGCCATCAACCCGGTGCCTCGCGCCATGATGGCCGCCGTGGTGGCCGAGCTTGGCGGTGGTGACGTCGAGATCGAGATTTCCATTCGTGATGGCGAGGCGCTGGCGCTCAAGACCTGGAACCCGCGGCTTGGCATCATCGGCGGGCTTTCCATTCTGGGGACGACGGGGATCGTCCATCCGTTTTCCTGCGCGGCGTGGATTGCCTCCATCCATCGCGGCATCGATGTGGCCCGCGCCATGGGGCTTGCCCACGTGGCGGGGTGCACGGGGTCGACGTCGGAAGATGCGGTGAGGGCGCATTACGGCTTGCCGCTGGAGGCGATGCTCGACATGGGGGATTTCGCCGGAGGGGTTCTCAAATATCTCCGCGACCATCCGGTGGCCGCGGGTGACGATCGGCGGCGGCTTCGGCAAGATGGTGAAGCTGGCGCAAGGGGCGATGGATTTGCATTCGGGGCGTTCGCAGGTGGATTTCGAGTTCCTGGCGGGGCTGGCGGGCAGGCCGGAGCTGGTGTCCGCCAATACTGCGCAGGAAGCGTTGGAGATTGCCGGTGAGGGGCTGGCGGTGAAGGTCGCAGCATTGGCGCTAGACCATGTGCGGCGCGTGCTGGGGGATGCCAATGTGGTGGCCGATGTGATGATCGTGTCGCGCGATGGCCGGGTGATTGCCATGGCGGCGTAGGGCCGGTCTAGGGATTTCCGTCGATGGCGGAGTAGGCTGCGGCGGCGAGGGGGCTCGCAACACAGGAGCCAACACCATGAAGAATTTTGTCATTCCCGCCCTTCTGGGCGCCGCACTGCTGGCACCGGCAAACGCCGCTTATGCCGGAACACGCTCGTTGATTGTTACCGGCAGCGACCTCACGTCGTTCGTTGTCGCCGAGGCGAATTCTTTGGGAATTGTATTTGACAGCGCCATTACAGGTATTGCCGCCGTGAACATCACGCTGCCAAAGAACTACAAGAAGAACTCACCGGTCACCGCGCAAGCCCGGTTCCTCATGGGCGGCACAGGCTGTAACGTGTATTTGACGGCGCCATCCGCAATTCGTGTGCGCCCGGGTTCGATCTTGTCGGTCGAGGTGGGCGCGGCCAGCGGCTTCACGATCAACGGCTCGGCGGCCGTTGCGGTGTCGCCGGTGCCACTTCGGGCGTTCACCAAGGCGTTCACGCTCAGGAAAGCCATCAGTGGCGCAATCCTCAACCAGAAGGCCGGTGACAACGTCATCATGCTGATCTCCCGGGATGCCACCGATGTGTCCGATACGTGCGTCAATGATTTGATCCTCACATCGGTCAAGGTCACCTACACCACAAACTGACGCGCTGCGGCGCGAAGGCCGCATGAACCGCAACATCATGTTGGAAAGCACGCGCGGCGGCCGGGTGATCGGGCGGGCATGCAGCGTTGCCACGTCCGACATGGCCATTGCATTTCGCGTTGGCCGATGCAGGGTCCAGGATGGGATGGCAAGAGGCTCGCAATCAGTGGAGCCATGACCGTGAAGAAATCTGTCGCATCAGCCACTGCTGGTCACGGCACTGATGCGACATTGGTGAGCGCCGCCGAGGCCGCGAACGCGGATCTTTCATCATTACCAGCAACGAACTTCGAGACGATCGGCGACGACCGATGGATAATCATTCGGCATTGCAGTTGCCCGCCGCGTCACTCAGCCACTGCCGTCATGCCACTTCACGTTGCCGAGACAACTATAAGAAGAACTCGCCAGTCGCAGTGCAGGCCCGGTTTCCACGATGGATACTAACTGCGATATAGTTTTGTTTGTATCGGCCAGGTCGACCGTCTTCGGCCCGGACTGGTCGCATCGGAAGTGGCAAGGGATTGGCCAGCGGCCTTACGATCAATGGATCTTCGACAGTCGCAACGCCAGCGACGTTCGGCCGGGTGTTACACCAAGACATTCACGCTCAGGAAAGCGAACAGGGGGCCCGATCCTCAACCAGAAAGCCGGCGACAATATCGTCATGGCTAATCGGCCGGGACGGCACCAGCGGATTCGAAACATGCACAGTGTCATGTGGTCCTCATGTCGGCCAAGATCACCTACACTACAAACTGAGGTGTGGTGGCGCCTGACAGCCCCATGACCCGCATTCTCATCCTCGGCGGCACGCGCGATGCGGTTGAACTGGCGGGGCTGCTGGTTGCGGCGGGCTATGACGTGGTGACATCGCTGGCCGGGGTGACCACCAATCCGGTGGTGCCGCCGGGGCGCTTGCGGGTGGGCGGCTTCGGCGGGGCGGAAGGGCTTCGGCGCTATGTGGCGGAGGAGGGGATTGCGGCGGTGATCGACGCCACGCATCCGTTTGCGGCGCAGATTTCGCGCCATGCGGCGGAGGCCCAGGTGCCGGTGTTGCGGCTGGAGCGCCGGGCGTGGGAGTTGGAGCCCAACTGGACGCTGGTGCGAAGTGCTGACGAGGCGGCGGCGGCTTTGCCCGCAGGAGCCCGGGCGCTGGTGACCATCGGGCGGAAGGAGGTGGAGGTATTCTTTGCGCGGTCCGATATCTCCGGCGTGGCGCGGATGATCGAGCCCGTATCCGCACCCGCCCACTGGAACGTGCTGCTGGAACGGCCGCCATTCACCGTCGAAGCCGAGCGCCAGCTGATGGCGCGCGAGGCGATCAGCCATCTCGTGAGCAAGAACGCCGGCGGGGCGCAGACCTTTGCCAAGATTGTTGCCGCGCGGGAAATTAATTTGCCTGTCATCATGGTGGAACGGCCCGTGAAGCCCGCCGTCCAGAGTTTTGAAACGGCCAGCGATCTCGTGGCCAGCCTGCGCCTGACCATTTCTCCTTGACCATCCGGCGATTTCAAGCTTGTTTACTGTGCAGCGGGATGAGCGATACAATCGTGACATCCCCGAGGGAGCAACCGGGCGGACAATCGCCCGCAGAAAGAAGGTCAAGTATGAAACGCACACTGATGACACTCGCATTCAGCGCCGCCATGGCCACCACTGCACTGGCCGGCACGCTGGATGATGTGAAGACCAAGGGCTTCGTGCAATGCGGCGTGAGCCAGGGCCTGCCCGGCTTCTCGAACCCCGATTCCAGCAACAACTGGACGGGCATGGACGTCGACTTCTGCCGCGCCGTGGCAGCCGCCATTTTCGGCGACGCCAGCAAGGTGAAGTTCTCGCCGCTCAATTCCAAGGAGCGCTTCACGGCGCTGCAGTCGGGTGAAGTCGATCTTCTGTCGCGCAACACCACCTGGACGATGAGCCGCGATACCTCGCTCGGCCTCAAGTTCGCCGGCACCATGTATTATGACGGCCAGGGCTTCATGGTGAACAAGTCGCTGGGCGTTGACTCGGCGCATGAAGCTCGACGGCGCCACGGTGTGCACGGCAACCGGCACCACGACGGAACTGAACCTCGCCGACTACTTCAAGGCCAACAACATGAAGTATCAGGTGGTGGCGATCGAAGACGCCAACGAACTGGTCAAGGCCTATGACGAAGGCCGTTGCGACATCTTCACAACCGACCAGTCGGGCCTTTATGCCGAGCGCCTGAAGTTGAAGGCGCCGGACGATCATGTCGTTCTCCCGGAAATCATCTCCAAGGAGCCCCTGGGCCCCGTTGTGCGCCAGGGCGACGACGCCTGGTTCAACGTGGTGAAGTGGACCTACTATCGCGCTGCTCAACACCGAAGAACTTGGCATCAACTCAGCCAACATCGGCGAGATGATGGCGTCGACCAACCCGGAAATCCAGCGCTTGCTGGGTGTCAAGAACGCCGACGGTTCGGCGGCGGGCTTCGGCACCGGCATCGGCCTCAGCGAGGACTGGATCGTCAACATCATCAAGGGCACCGGCAACTACGCCGAAATCTTCGAGCGCAATGTCGGCGCCAACACGCCTCTGAAGATCGCCCGCGGCAAGAACGCCCTGTGGAAAGACGGCGGCCTGCAATACGCTCCGCCGATCCGCTAAAGTCCTCCGGGGTCCGGCCGCAAGCCGGGCCCCGTTCGTTTGGCGTGTGGCCCGAACCGGAAGACCGGCGGGCAAGAGGGAGGGGCCATTGGCTCCGGCAAGGGTGAGGGATGACCGCAACGGTTGACGCCACGGGGCCCGTTAGGGTCGCGTTCTGGAACAATCCGAAGGTTCGCTCGCGGGCCTTTCAGGTCTTGCTGGTTCTCGGCGTTGGCGTGCTGTTCTACGAGATCATCGCCAACACCATCGACAATCTGAAGTCCCGCAACATCGCCTCGGGCTTCGGATTCCTGACGCAAGACGGCGGGCTTTGACATCATCCAGTCGTTGATTCCGTATTCGAGCTCGTCGAGCTATGGCACGGCTATTCTGGCTGGCTTCTACAACACCATTCTGATTTCGCTGCTCGGCATGGTGCTGGCCACCATCCTCGGCTTCACCATGGGTGTCGCCCGGCTTTCGAAGAACTGGCTGATCGCCAAAATCGGCACGCTTTACGTCGAGATTTTCCGCAACGTGCCGCTGCTGCTGTGGATATTCATATTCTACAGCGCGCTGTTGCAGCCGCTGCCGGGACCGAAACAGGCCCTGAATTTTCTCGACAGCTTTTTCCTGTCGAACCGTGGGTTGATCTTGCCGAAGCCGATGTTCAGTGACGGCGCGTGGCTGTCGCTGGTGGGGCTGGTGACGGCGATTGTGGCAAGCTTCTTCATTCATCGCTGGGCCAAGGAGCGGCAGTCGCGCACCGGCCAGATATTCCCGATCTTCTGGACATCGCTCGGCCTGGTCATCGGTCTGCCGCTGCTTGGGCTGTTGCTCATGGGCTTTCCCCTGAGTTGGGAGTTCCCGGAATTGAAGGGTTTCAACTTCGCCGGCGGCGTTCACGTGATCCCGGAGTTTATAGCGCTGTTCCTGGCGCTGTCGGTTTACACCGGAACATTCATTGCGGAAGCCGTTCGCGCCGGCATTCAGGCGATCAGCCATGGGCAGACGGAAGCCTCCTATGCGCTGGGCCTCAGGCCCGGCAAGGCGCTGCGTCTGGTGGTCATTCCACAGGCCATGCGAGTGATTATTCCGCCACTGGCCTCGACCTATCTCAGCCTCACCAAAAACTCGTCGCTCGCCGTGGCCATCGGCTATCCCGATTTGATGGCGACCGGTGGCACGGTGTTGAACCAGACCGGGCAGGCGATCGAGATTGTCGGCATTTTCATGATCGTCTATCTGACGCTCAGCCTTCTCACTTCTCTGCTGATGAACTGGTTCAATTCCAGAATGAAACTGGTGGAGCGGTAGCATGTCCGATACGACGCTCGCCTATGTGAGAACCGAGGATGCGCCGCTGCTTCCGGCCCCCGCCAACATGGTGGGCTGGCAGGGGTGGCTTCGCGCCAACCTGTTCTCTTCGCCGCTCAATTCCATCATGTCGGTGCTGCTGGGCGCGCTCATCCTCTGGTACATCTGGGATATCGTGAACTGGGCGCTGATCACAGCCATCTGGTCGGGGGCCGACCGCGAGGCTTGCCTGCTGCCCGATGGCAAAGTGACCGGCGCCTGCTGGCCGATGGTCGTCGAAAAATTCCCGCAGTGGATTTACGGGTTCTATCCCCATGAGGAGCGCTGGCGGGTAAACGTTGTGCTGCTGGTGGCGGTGGCGGCGCTCATTCCCATGCTGATCCCCTCGGTGCCGTACAAGAAATGGAACGCCCTGTTCCTTCTGCTGTTTTTCCCATTGCTGACACTGGTGCTGCTGACCGGTGGCAACTTCAATTTCTCGTGGGGCACCTATGCGGTGATCGGCGGCCTGCTGCTGGTTGCGGCTGCCGCGCTCCCAATACTGTCGCTCGGGTTGGAGGAGGGGGCCGCAAAGAATCGCATTGGCCTGACAGCAACCGGCGTGGCGGTGCTGCCCTGGGTCCTGGCACTGGTGTTGCTGATCTTCGGTACACTGTTCGGGATCATTGGTGGACTGGCCAGCTGGCTTGGCATGGGAATGTTTGCCGACTTCTTCAATTATCTGGGCTCTGGCCTGATCGCCATTGAGCAATTCGTCGCCGGCATTCCGGGGCTTATCTGGATCGTTGCCCTTCTCGTCGTCGTGGGCGCTGTTTTGGCAATCGTCGCCACCCTGATGGACGGCACGGCCAACGGGCTTTGGACCTTCCTTGGCTGGCTGGTTGTGGGCGGTGCCATCTTTCTGGGCATGCTGCTGCTCGATTTCGACTTCGGACTGGCACCCGTCGAGACCTCGCAATGGGGCGGGCTGATGCTGACGCTGGTGGTTTCGACCACCGGCATCGTGTGCTCGCTACCGCTCGGTATTCTGCTGGCGCTAGGCCGGCGCTCTGACATGCCAGTGGTCAAGACATTTTCGGTTGTGTTCATCGAAATGGTGCGCGGCGTTCCGCTGTTGTCGGTCCTGTTCTTTTCGTCTGTCATGTTGCCGCTGTTCCTGCCCGAGGGCACGAGCTTCGACAAGTTGCTGCGAGCCCTTGTCGGCGTTGCCCTGTTCTCCGCCGCCTACATGGCCGAAGTGATCCGCTCTGGCCTGCAGGCCATTGGCAAGGGCCAGTACGAAGGTGCCATGGCGGTCGGGCTTTCCTATTGGCAGATGATGAACAAGATTATCCTGCCGCAGGCCCTCAAGGTGGCGATCCCCAACATTGTCGGCAACTTCATCAGCCTGTTCAAGGATACGACGCTCGTTTCGGTCATCGGCTTGTTTGACCTCCTCGGCATTGTGCGGGCTGGCCTCAAGGATTTCGACCTGGGCGACGCCAAGTTCGGTGCCGACAGGTTATTTTGCACTGGCAGCGATGTTCTGGATCTTCTGCTTCGGCATGTCGCGCTATTCCATGTACACCGAGCGCAGGCTCAATACCGGTCACAAGAGGTAACCCATGGCTAATGCCCAACGCAAACTGACGGTGAGCGACGAGGTCGCCATCCAGATCAGCAACATGAACAAGTGGTATGGCGAGTTCCATGTGCTGCGCGACATCAACCTCACGGTTTACAAGGGCGAGCGCATTGTGATTTGCGGGCCATCGGGCTCGGGCAAGTCGACGCTGATCCGCTGCATCAACCGGCTGGAAGAACACCAGAAGGGCGACATCGTGGTCGACGGCATTCCATTGACCAATGACCTGAAAAAAATCGACGAGGTGCGCCGCGAAGTCGGCATGGTGTTCCAGCACTTCAACCTGTTTCCGCATCTCACCGTTCTCGAAAATCTGACACTCGCGCCCATCTGGGTGCGCAAGATGCCGAAGAAGGACGCCGAAGAAGCGGCGATGAAATATCTGACGCGCGTGAAAATTCCCGAGCAGGCGTTGAAATATCCGGGCCAACTCTCCGGCGGCCAGCAACAACGCGTGGCGATTGCCCGGGCACTGTGCATGAACCCCAAGATCATGCTGTTCGACGAACCCACATCGGCGCTTGATCCCGAGATGATCAAGGAAGTTCTGGAAGTGATGGTTGATCTTGCTGAAGACGGCATGACCATGCTGTGCGTCACCCACGAAATGAGTTTCGCCCGGCAAGTTGCCAACCGGGTGATCTTCATGGATCGCGGCCAGATCGTCGAACAGAATTCGCCGGAAGAATTCTTCTCCAACCCGAAGAGCGACCGGACGAAGCTGTTCCTCAGCCAGATTTTGCATTGAGAGGATCGGGCCAACGAGCAATGGCGTTTGTGCATTGCATCGTGAGTAAAGTTCATTTGACTTAAGGGCATACTGTCGTAGGGTCATTCAGCCGTTGCAAGTTCAACGGCAGAGGGGGCGGTGCTTTCAATTTGTGAAAGGAACGCCGCATGTCAGAGAAAAACTGCAAAGAAGCGCCAGCCAAGACCGATGACGGGGTGAAGGAAGAGTCCTTAGACCTGGAACGGCGGGCTGCTGTCTATGGTCTGACGAGCAAGGATTTGCTCGACGAAAACCTGGTGGTGCCAGCCGGCAGGCATGTCATCATTGATGGTGAAAGCATCAAGCAAAAGGGCGTCGTCAGTCTCACGCCGAAGTCGATCGACGACGTCAAGCACTGGATCGGCGTTCCCGACGAAACAGCAGCAAAGGGATCATGCTGCAAGCCGCCAACGGCGGGCATCGAGGCGGTAGCCTCGGCGTCCGATCTGCGCAAGCAGGGTGCCGCCGCAGCGCGCAATCTGCGGGCGGTCGCCGCTGCCTATGTGAACGGCGACTCGCGGCGCGTTGCGGCTTACGCGCCAATTCTCAGCCACCTGCTCGACCGGGCGTCGATCATCGGCATCTTCCTGCGCCGCGACATCGACATCCATCGCGGCGCCACGCTGGAAATCGGCCGCAACAACCGGGTGCTTTTCGCTCGCCATATCCGCATCTGGACCGGTGGGCGATTGCTGGTGCGCGGCGATGCCAAGATCGATTGCGTGACCATAACCGGCGGCGTGGAGTTCACCGTGGCCGATATCGTTACTTCGGTGGCGCTTGGCCGCTTTGCTCAGATGGAGATGGCAAATGGTTGATATTCTGGCTGCAGGTGCAACGGGAACGAATGGCGGGCGCGGCAATGACGGGCAGTCGGGTGCGGCGGGCAACAACGGTCCGCATGCCGTTTGCCATTGGGATGGCGACGATGCCCCGGGGGGCGGTGGCGTCGGCACCATTGGTGGCCAGGCGTCGAATGGCCAGGCCGGCACGCCGGGCTCCAATGGCTCGAACATCAACTTCACCGTATCGTCGGCGATGACCAGTCTTGTCATCGACACCAGCGGCGGCCGTGGCGGCCGCGGTGGTGATGGCGCCACCGGTGGCCGTGGCGGCGACGGTGGCGAAGGCGGCAGCGGCAGTGACTGCGAACCGGCGGCCGGTGGCGGTGCTGGCGGACAGGGCGGGCGCGGCGGCGATGGCGGCAATGGCGCAGGCGGCGGCAACGGCGGAAATGTGAATGTGAGTGCAGCACCGGGCGTGGTTCTGCCATCGACGATCACCATCCGGGCTTTTGGCGGCGACGCCGGACTAGCCGGTCTTGGCGGGCAAGGCGGTACGGGCGGGCAAGGCGGGGAGCACGGCGACAGCAACTTGCGCGCCGGCAGTGGCAACCCCGGCCCCAATGGTACCAGTGGTTCGGCAGGATCACGCGGAGCTGATGGAGCCGTGGTGTTTTGAACGCCGGCCTCGCCGTCCAGCACGATGGGCCCGCAGGTGCTTCACGGCCCCTGCGGGCGCCGATTGCCGCCGCTGTGCAACGCATGTTGTCACGTTGGGAAATTCGCGGCGCTCCGCACGCTGAATTCTGGAAGGTGTTTGATCTGCTGACGGATGAGTCACTGGCTGAATCACCGGTCACCGGATCAAAGCGGTTTTCGGGCATCTGCCGCGATGGTTCGCCATGGCAGTTCTGCGCGGTGCTGGGTGGGGACAATCCGGCGCCGGTGCGGTTTCTGACTGAAGTGGGGCGCTGGGGTGACACCCTGGCCCGTCGTACGTCGCTTGGCATCGAGCGCATTCCGCAGGCCTTGCGGGTGGCTGGGCATGAAGGGTGCGAGGCAGAAATTTCCCGATTGGCCGAGGCAGTTCCCCAGGATGAACAGCACTTTGCCGGGCTGTGGATCGGAGTTGCTGCTGGTCCCCGCTTGGCGCCGCGATTTCGCGCCTACGCCAACATCGGATGGGGAACGGCGCAAGTGCGCTGGCTGCGTCTGGTCGGACTGCTCGACAGTTTCGCCGCCAACGGCTTCGCGGCCAAGATCAACGAAGCCTTGCCGCCGCTGCTTGCAAGCTTTCAGCCGGCGGGATTTGCGGTGACGCTGCCATCACACCCGCCGCATGTTAAGATCTACTTCAGGCCCTTCGCTCCACCCTGGTTCTCGGTCTCCTCCCTGATCAAGCTGGTGTGTGCTGACAAAGCAGAAGGTTTTGCCGCCGGACTTGAAGGCGCATTCGGGCTCCGTCTCGCGCAACTGCCGTGGCGCGCCCTGGTACTATCGCTCAGCGGGCCTGCCGACGGCGCGTATTGGGATATCAAGCTCGACTTTTGCGGCCACTGCCTTTTCCGGACGGGGCACGAGGCGATGATCGGAGTTGAACGGTTGGCGGCGGCTTTCGGCTTCAACACCGCGCCGTGCTACGGCATGATCGAAGACATGGGTGTGCCCGTAACGGCGCTTTCGCCAGATGCGGTCGCGTTCATCGGTATCGGCGCCAATCGTGGCGGGCCTGATCAAGTCAATGTCTACTTCTCGCCTGACGCCGTTTCACCAACACATGAAGTTGCGGACTGGGAAGCTGATGCGCGCCGTTCTGCTCTATAGGGAAACCTGCGGAAGATGCCGGATGATTTCGGCGCTCGTGGTGCTGGGCGCCATGGGTTGCATCCGGCGGGCAGGATTTGGCACGGCGGAAGGCCGGACCATTGCGCGGTCACTTGGATTGACCGGCGGCAAACTTGTTCTCGCCGCAGCGGGCCGCACCCCAAGCGGCGGCGACGCAGTTGCGACGGCACTCGCCATGCCGTGGCGCAGGCTGATGTTGTGGGCAGGGAGCTGCCGTGACAACCGCCACTGACATCTATGGCGAAGCTTATGCGGAGAACTATGCCGCGCTCTACATCGACCCGTGGCGTTTGAAACACGACTTGAATGTCCGGACACTTGCTGGCCTCCTGTCTCAACGTTCCTCCCCAAAGGTGGAATGGCTCGATCTGGCATGTGGCCAGGCCTGGCATTTCCGGCAGTTTGCTGGCCTCGCCCGGATGACGGGTCTTGATCTCAGCGCAGCGCAGCTGAGACACGCCCGCAAGCATTCGCCTGAAGCCATGTTCATTTGCGCTGACGTCTTGCGGCCGCCATTTGTCCGGCAGTCATTCGATCTCGTCAGCAATTTCTGGGCAGGCTATTGCTATCTCGCGGGCGTGGAAGCGATCGGCAGTTTTCTTGACGTCGCCTGCAATGTATTGCGGCCCGGTGGCGCGCTCTACATGGAGGTGTTGCTGGCGCGCGATCTCGCGAGCTTCAACAATTCGAACTATGCGGCACGTACCGGCTTTCGCGTCGAACCCCTGACACCCGATTACGTGAACTGGGCTTATGAGGACAGTGGTGGCCGCCATATCATGACCAGTCCGCATCTGGCATTCTTCGAGGAGCGATTGTCAGGGCGTTTCACTTCGGTCCTTTCCACCCACGATGGAGGCTTCATGGTCCATCTTCGAGCCGCTGGCTTCATTGGCTGAGTCTGACTGGCTTCGCTTGGCAGAGCGTGGCTTCCCGGCTAGCTTTGCTGTTTGACCGGGAGGAATCAGATGCTCAGACGCCTTGTTTTCGCATGCGCGACACTCATTGCCATAGGCGGCGGGGTGCATGCTGCAACGCTCGACGACGTGAAGGCGCGGGGCAAGCTACTGTGTGGCGTGAACACGGGTTTGCAGGGCTTCGCCGCCAAAGGGGCCGATGGCCCATGGGCCGGCTTTGATGTTGATTTCTGCAAGGCAGTAGCGGCTGCGGTCCTCGGAGACGGCGCAAAGGTGGAATTCGTGCCGTTGTCGGCCGCCGAACGTTTCGACAAGCTGAAGTCCGGCGCTGTTGACGTGTTGGCCCGCAACACCACATGGACGATGGAGCGCGAGGCGAAGCTTGGCATCCGCTTTGCGGGCATTTCCTATCACGACGGACAAGGCTTCATCGTCAAGAACCTGCTGGGGGTCACCTCGGCGTTGAATCTCACGGGTGCGGCCATCTGCTTTTTGTCCGGTACTACGACGCAGGCCAATGTCGAAGATTTCTTCCGCGAGAAGGAGATGGCCTTCACGCCGGTGACCTTCGGTACGCTCGACGAATTGGTGAAGGCTTTTGACGAGTCAAAGTGCGACACTTACACGGCGGAACTCCTCGCAGCTCTATGCCATTCGGCTGCGCCTCGCCAACCCGGATGACTCGACGGTGCTGCCCGAGGTGATTTCCAAGGAGCCTTTAGGCCCTGCCGTGCGCCAGGGTGACGACCAGTGGCTTAACATCGTGCGCTGGACGCTGTTTGCACTGATCAATGCCGAGGAACTCGAGGTGACGGCGTTGGGCATCGATCAGCTCAAGGCCGAGAGCAAGAAACCGCCAGTCAGGCGATTGCTGGGGGCGGAAGGAACTTTTGGAGTGGATTTGGGGCTGGACGCCGAGTGGGCAGTGCGGGCGATCAAGGCCGTGGGCAATTATGGCGAGATGTTCGAGCGCAATCTCGGCAAGGGCTCGCCTCTCACCATTGAACGCGGCCTCAACGCCCTGTGGAACGCCGGCGGGCTGCTTTACGCGCCGCCGGTGAGGTGATCAGAGTTTGCGGCAATTTTCCCGGAACCATTTTGCCAACGCATCTTCCTGCAATTCGCCAGACGCAAGTGCAACGAACACTGTCACGTTTCTCGTCCTGCGACGAGGTGACGGCGTGGCCGTTAATGTACAGGAAGGTGAATGACGCGACGAGCGCAGTCCTTTTGTTGCCGTCAACAAACGGGTGGTTGCGGGCAATGCCATAGGCGTATGCCGCCGCCAGATCGAAAATGTCGGGCGGTACCATAGGCAAGCTTGTTTTCGGCACGGCTGAGTGCTGACTCAAGCATGCCACTATCGCGGATGCCGGTGCCGCCACCATGCTCGGAGAGTTGACGAAGGTGCATTGCGAGAACCAGATCGCGCGGGATCCAGACAGGGTCTATGGCGGGTTACTTGGCGAGGGCGCGCAATGCGTCGCGGTTTTCGCGCATGACGATTTCGGCGGCTTCCATAATTTCAACGAATTCAGCGCTGTAGGGAGTGAGTAGCACGCCATCGGGCGTTTCCGTCAAGCAAAGCACATCGCCTTTGCCAACCCGGAGCCTGGCCAAAACATCCTTCGACAGGGCAATTCCGACGGAATTGCCGATAGTGGTGATCTTGGCCGTGGCGATGGTGGTGTGCTTGTTCATGGCGTACTTATAACACTTGTTATAACGACAATCAAGCCCCCTTCACCACAGCGCTGGCCGGGTCGCCGCCCCATTCGGTCCACGAGCCATCGTAGAGAGCGTGATTTTTGGCGCCCGCGAGAGTAAGGCCGAGCGTGAGAATTGCGGCGGTGACGCCCGAGCCGCAGGAGGTGATAACCGGCTTGGCGGTATCAACACCCGCAGCGGCGAAAACTGCCCTGATCTCGTCAGGCGATTTCAGCGTGCCATCGGACTTGAGCAGTGTGGCGTAGTGAACATTCATAGCCCCCGGCATGTGGCCGGCGCGGACACCAGCGCGCGGTTCGGCTTCTTCACCGCGAAAGCGGGCGGGTGAGCGGGCGTCGGCGATTTGCGCGTTGCCGCGCTTAACGGCTTCGGCGATATCGGCCTTGTCGCGCAGCAGGAGCGACTGGAATTGCGAGGTGAAATGGCGTTCCTGCGGTTTCAGCGCAGGACCTTCATCGAGGGGGCGGCCCTCGGCCTTCCACTTCGGCAGGCCGCCATCGAGAACCGTCACGTCGTCATGGCCGAACACCTTGAACATCCACCAGGCGCGGGCTGCCGAAAACAGTCCGGCGGCGTCATAGGCAATGACCCGCTTGCCGTCACCAATCCCCATCTTGCGCATGCGCGAAGCGAACTTTTCCGGGCTTGGCAGCATGTGAGGGAGCGGCGAACTGTTGTCCGACAATTCATCGATGTCAAAGAATTGTGCCCCCTGAATGCGGGCGCCAGCGAACTCCGCTTTGGCGTCGCGGCCCGTCGCTGGCATGTGCCACGAGGCATCGATGATGGCGATGTCGGGAGAACCCAGGTGCTCCTCAAGCCATTGCGTCGAAACGAGGTCGTTGCTCATGCGAATACCATTCTGATGCGGCGGTTGATCTTGCCCTTGTTCTCGATCTTGGCGACGGCGACCGGCCCAATTTCGGCGGTCGAGCGCACGTGGGTTCCGCCACAGGGTTGAAGATCGACCTCGCCGTCCGCACCGATCATTACGAGGCGCACGGACCCCGTGCCCATCGGCGGCTTCACCGACATGGTGCGGATCAGGTGCTGGTTCGCCGCCATCTCCTCGTCAGTAATCCAGCGGAAAGTAACCTTGTGATCTCCGGCGATGAGGTCGTTCATGCGATTGGTGAGTTCTTCCTTGTTGGGAATCTGGCCCTCGGGAATATCGAAGTCAATGCGCCCGCCATCTTCGCCGATCGCCCCGCCGGTCACCGCATGGGGCACCGAAGCGCACAGCAGGTGCATCATGGTGTGAATGCGCATGTTGCGATAGCGGTTGGCCCAGTCGAGCGTGGCCACGACCGCGCTTCCGGTGTTGATGCCTTCAACGGGAACCGTTGGCACATGTACAACATTTTTGGCATCGTCATAAACTGTTGTGGCGATGGTGATGTCGCGTCCAGCGATGGCAAGGGTTCCCTTGTCGCCCGGCTGCCCGCCGGCTGTCGCATAAAACACCGTGCGGTCGAGCACGATGCCACCACGGTCATTCACCGCAACAACCCTTGCCTCGCAGGATTTGAGATAGGCATCGTCGCGGAAAACAAGTGCGGTCACGATGCCACGTCTTCAAACACCGATGGCACGTTGGGTGTAGCTTCCAGCCACTTCGGCACCGGCAGGTTTTTTTCGCGGAGGAACGCCGGGTTGAACAGCTTCGAGGCATATCGTGTGCCGTAGTCGCAGAGGATGGTCACGATAGTGTGACCGGGGCCCATCTGCCTGGCAAGGCGGATGGCGCCAGCGACGTTCACGCCCGTCGAGCCGCCCATGCACAGGCCTTCGTGTTCCAGAAGATCAAAGGCCAGGGGAATCGACTCGGTATCGGGAATCAGGAAGGCGTCATCGACGATGGCCCCTTCGAGGTTCGCCGTAATGCGGCCCTGGCCGATGCCTTCGGTGATCGATGAACCTTCTGACTTGAGCACGCCGGTTTTGTAGTAACTGTACAATGCCGCACCCGGCGGATCGGCGAGCGCCATCTTGATGTTCTTGTTCCGGGACTTGAGGCCCATGGAGACCCCGGCCAGGGTTCCGCCCGAGCCCACGGCGGAAACGAAAGCGTCGACTTTGCCATCTGTTTGCGCCCAGATTTCCGGTGCGGTTCCCTCAATGTGGGCCTGGCGGTTGGCGACATTGTCGAACTGGTTGGCCCACAGGGCCCCCATGGCCTTGGCAAGGCGGCCGGAATATTTCACATAGTTGTTGGGGTTCTTGTAGGGAACGGCGGGCACTTCCACGAGTTCGGTCCCCAGTTGCCGCAACGCGTCCTTCTTCTCCTCCGATTGCGTCACCGGAATGACGATCACCGTGCGAAAGCCCATGGCATTGGCGACGACGGCAAGCCCGATGCCGGTGTTGCCGGCGGTGCCTTCGACAATGGTGCCGCCGGGTTTCAATTCACCGCGCGCGATGGCGTCGCGAATAATGAACAGCGCGGCGCGGTCTTTCACCGACTGGCCGGGGTTCATGAATTCGGCCTTGCCGAGAATGGTGCAGCCGGTGAGTTCCGAAGCTTTGCGCAGCTTGATGAGCGGGGTGTTGCCGATGGCAGCGATGACGTCTGATTTGATGTCCATCGCCTGAAATTGCCCGAGTGGGGGGCCCACGTCAAATGCGGTGGATTACATGCGACGGCGGGACGGGTGTTCGGCGCAAGCTTGCAAAATGGCGCTCGGGTGTGTAAAGAACATAAAAATATACACACGAGTGCGGATTATGCGGACCAATATCGAAATTGACGACAAGCTCATGGGCCGGGCGATGAAGGCGGCGGGAACGACAACCAAGAAGGAAACCGTCGAGCGTGCCCTCGAAATGCTCATCCGCATAGACGGCCAGAAGGTCGATCAGGCGCTTGCGGGGAAAACTGCATTGGGAAGGTGACCTTGATGCCATGCGCCGTGACAAAAGATCTTGGCGGACACGTTCTGCGTGGGTCGACTTTCTCAAGGGAAAGGAGTCGACCGGCAGCGCAGGCGCTTGACCGCGCGGCGGGCCAAGACGCGCTGATTGTGGGCGATCTTGTCCTCGTTGAGCTGTTGAAGTGCTATCGCGAGGGCCGGGCATTGGCGGCGCTGCGCGACGATCTTCGCAACTTTCCGATTGTCACTCTGTGCGGGCCGGTGATTGCCCAGAAGGCGGCAGACAACTACCGCCTATTGCGCGGCCGCGGCAGTAACGGTGCGCGGCACCATCGATGTCATGATCGCAACATGGTGCATCGAAAACGACATGCCGCTTATTCATGCGGACCGGGACTTTGACGGCATGGAGAAGTGGTTAGGGCTCAGGCGGTGGGCGGGGTGACTGTTGGCGAGCAAGTTATCCAAGACGATACCCGGCCATCTAAAGCTGAGTGCCAACTTGAAGCAATGACCTCTATCCGTGCTTCACAGCAACGCTTCGCAGCGATCTCCTCCTGCTAGGCATCAAGCCAAGTTGCGGTATTTTTTCGAGATGATTGACCGCCGCCACATTCCGACTGAATGAAGCCTTCGGTTGGGCGAGCGCAATATCCATGTGCTGGAGCTGCCACCGGGTCTGCTTAAGTTCATGCGGGCGGCTGATGGTAGTCCAGTCAGAATGACCTTGTTCAAAACAAATACTCCTCACGAACACCCACTCGTGCCGCCGCAGGTTTCGCATTTCAGGCAGGTGCCGTTCCTGACCATGGTGAAGTTGCCGCATTCGCCGCATGACTCGCCTTCGTAGCCTTTCATGCGGGCTTCGGTGCGGCGGTCCATGGTCATGGCGAGAGCAATGGTTTCGACCTTCACGTGGGTTTCGACTACCGGCGCATCTGACAGTGCCAGCGAACCCACCGTCTCTGTGGCAAGGCGGGCTTGCAATGCCTGGGCCGGTGACTGGATGGCGGTCGTGCCTTGCGGCATAACCACCACGTTCGACGGAATCTGCTTTCGCACGAAGCCCTGCGACAGGTAGCGGGCAGCGGGAACGCGCGGCGCTTCCGACTCGGTCCCCACACCCTTGCCCAGAACGTCAAAGCCGATTTCCGACGGCTCGACATGGGCGAGATCGTTGCGGCCCAAATACGAGACTGCCAACTCGCGGAACACGTAGTCGAGGATCGACGTGGCGTTCTTGATCGAGTCGTTGCCCTGCACCATGCCGGCGGGTTCGAACTTGGTGAAGGTGAAGGCATCGACATACTCTTCCAGCGGCACGCCATATTGCAGGCCCACCGACACCGAGATCGCGAAGTTGTTCATCATGGCGCGAAGGGCCGCGCCTTCCTTGTGCATGTCGATGAAGATTTCGCCGAGCTTGCCGTCATCATATTCACCGGTGCGGAGATAGACCTTGTGGCCGCCCACCACCGCCTTCTGCGTATAGCCCTTGCGGCGGCCCGGCAGCTTGTCGCGGCCACGCACGATCTCGACGATCTTCTCGACGATGGTTTCAATACGCTGCACTTGCGGCTTGGCCATGAGGGCTTCGCCCGCATCCTCCATGTCGTCGGCCTCGTCGGCGATCAACTGCGAGGACAGCGGCTGCGACAGTTTGGAGCCATCGCGATAGAGCGCATTGGCCTTGATGCCGAGTTTCCACGACAGCATGTAGGACGCAGCACAATCTTCAACCGCCGCATCATTCGGCATGTTGATGGTCTTGGAGATGGCGCCCGAGATGAACGGCTGGCTCGCCGCCATCATGCGGATGTGGCTTTCAACCGACAGGAAGCGCTTGCCGACACGGCCACACGGGTTGGCGCAATCGAACACCGGAAGGTGCTCGTCCTTGAGGCCGGGAGCGCCTTCCAACGTCATGGCGCCGCACACGTGAATGTTGGCCTTGTCGATGTCGGATTTGGTGAAGCCCAAAGCGCCGAGCATGTCGAAGCCGAAGTCATTCAACTGCGCGTCGGTGAGCTTGAGAACCGATTTGCAGAACTCGTCGCCCAGCGTCCACTTGTTGAACACGAACTTGATGTCGAAAGCCGAGGCCAGACCGCTTTCGATCTTTTCGATCTGCGCGTCGCCAAATCCTTTGGTGCGGAGTTGCGTATGGTTGAGGGCAGGGGCGTCGGCCAGCGTGCCGTGGCCCACGGCATAGCCGATGATCAGTTCGATCTGCTCCGCCGTGTAGCCAAGCGTGCGGAGCGCTTCCGGCACCGCCTGGTTGATGATCTTGAAGTAACCACCACCCGCCAGCTTCTTGAATTTCACCAGCGCGAAGTCGGGCTCGATGCCGGTCGTGTCGCAATCCATGACGAGGCCGATGGTGCCGGTGGGGGCAACAACAGTCGACTGCGCATTGCGATAGCCATGGGCCTCGCCAAGCGTCACCGCCGCGTCCCAGGCCTTGCGGGCATGGGCGATCAGGTCCTTGTCGGCGACTTCGCTTTCGTCCAGCGGCACCGGTGCCGTGGCAACGCCTTCATAACCAACGGCTGCGCCATAGGCGGCGCGGCGATGGTTGCGCATGACGCGGAGCATGTGCTCGCGGTTTTTGGAGTAGCCGGGGAAGGGGCCCAGTTCCTTCGCCATTTCGGCTGACGTGGCATAGGACACGCCGGTCATGATGGCCGACAGTGCTGCGCAAATGGCGCGGCCTTCGTGACTGTCATAGGGAATGCCGTTGGTCATCAGCAGGCCGCCGATATTGGCGAAGCCCAGACCCAGCGTGCGGAATTCATAGGAGAGCTTGGCGATTTCCTTTGACGGAAACTGCGCCATCATCACCGAGATTTCGAGAACGACGGTCCACAACCGGACGGCATGCTCGTAGGCCGCGATGTCGAACTTGGCTGTTTCCATGTTGCGGAATTGCAGCAGGTTGAGCGAGGCGAGGTTGCACGCCGTATCGTCGAGGAACATGTATTCCGAGCACGGATTCGACGCGCGGATTTCACCCGATGCGGGGCAGGTGTGCCAGTCGTTGATCGTCGTGTGGAATTGGATGCCGGGATCGGCCGAGGCCCAGGCGGCATGGCCGATCTTGTCCCACAACTCGCGGGCTTTCAGCGTCTTGATGGTCTTGCCCGACAGGCGGGCCTTGAGGTCCCAATCGGCATCGGTTTCGACGGCTTTGAGGAAGTCGTCGGTCACGCGGACAGAGTTGTTGGAATTCTGGCCGGACACCGTGCGATAGGCTTCGCCGTCCCAATCGGTGTCGTAGGTGTCGAATTCGATGTCCTTGTAACCCTGCTTGGCGAACTGGATCACGCGCTTGATCAGGTTATCGGAGACCAGATTCTTACGCGCGTCCTTGACGGCGCGCTTTAAGGCCGGGTTCTTTTCGATCTCAAAGCAGTCATCGCCGGGGCCGGCGCAATTCACGCAGGCCTTCATGACCAGAGTCAGGTGCTTCTTGACGATCTTCGAGCCGGTGACGAGGGCCGCAACTTTCTGCTCCTCCTTCACCTTCCAGTCGACATATTCCTCGATATCCGGATGATCGACGTCGACCACCACCATCTTGGCGGCGCGGCGCGTCGTGCCACCCGACTTGATGGCGCCCGCCGCACGGTCGCCGATCTTGAGGAAGCTCATCAGGCCCGACGACTTGCCGCCGCCCGACAACCGCTCGTTCTCGCCACGCAAATGGGAGAAGTTCGAACCGGTGCCCGAACCATATTTGAACAGGCGGGCTTCGCGCACCCACAGGTCCATGATGCCGCCTTCGTTGACGAGGTCATCGGCGATCGACTGGATGAAGCAGGCGTGGGGCTGAGGATGCTCGTAGGCCGATTTCGATTTCGTCAGCTTGCCGGTCTCGTGGTCGACGTAGTGGTGGCCCTGGCCCGGGCCATCGATGCCGTAAGCCCAATGCAGGCCGGTGTTGAACCACTGCGGGCTGTTGGGAGCGCATTTCTGGGTGGCCAGCATGAAGCACATTTCGTCATAGAAGGTGCGGGCGTCTTCCTCGGTGTTGAAATAGCCGCCCTTCCAGCCCCAATAGGTCCAGGTGCCGGCAAGACGATTGAACACCTGTTTCGACGAGTGCTCGCCGACGATCTTTTGCTTTTCGGGAAGCAACTCGAGTGCCGCCTCATCGGCCACCGAGCGCCACAGCCAGGAGGGAATGCTGGTCTCTTCGACGCGCTTCAGGGCGGCGGGAACGCCTGCCTTGCGGAAATACTTCTGGGCCAGAATGTCGGTCGCCACCTGGCTCCACGACGCCGGAACCTCGATATTCTCAAGGCGGAAGACAATCGAACCATCCGGGTTCTTGATTTCGCTGACCGCAGTGCGGAATTCGATTCCCGCGTAGCTGTCTTGTCCGGCCTTCGTGAAGTGGCGCTCGATCTTCATGTCTTTCCCTCAATCAATCTTCTTGTTGCTGCAGGCACACACAATTGCCCGCAGGCTTCATTCACCCGCGTATTTCGACGCAAACCCTGTTTCCGCGAAGCCGCCGCCCCCCGGATGTTCCGGCCAATTGTCTTGAGTTGTCTCTTTGCAGAGAGGCCCGCCCCCGGACCGTTTCTCTACCCCTCAGCCTTGGACCAAAACTACTACCGGCGAGGGCCCTTCGTCAATGCCTAGTGTGTTAACGAAAGCTTACCACAATATATGGTATCCACAGTCACGTGGGCTCTGTGGATAACCCGATGATCGACCGATTCTAAGGGGAAGCTCAAGTGTTTCGTGGCTTTAGGGAGAAACCATCTGGCCGGTTGTTGACGGCCACGGATTCGGCGGGCAGGCGTCAAGGGGGCAGGGCCTCGATCACAACTAATATTTATAGTTAATGATCTGGTTAACGCGCGAAGCCCCGACGTGCGGATTTGACAAAACTACGCGTCAAGGTTGTGGGTCGGACGCGACGGAACTCGGTCGAATCGGCCCCATGGCCCACAGCAGCACCAAGGCGATAAGGGTTATGCCCGACAGCAGCATCCAGCCTTCGTTGATCGACATGGCAAAGGCCTGTTCCTGCACAATGTCGGCAATGGCGAGAAGCCCCATGGGGTCTTCGGGGTCAGGAAGATCGGTCACCGGAATGCCCATGAGTGCGGCCGCTGCTTCGGGTTCGGCCCGGATCTGCTCCATGATGGCCTCGCCATGGTCTTCGGTGCGGCCGAACAGGATGGTATCAAGAAGAGCGATGCCGATGGCTCCACCAAGATTGCGCGAGAGATTGAACAGGCCCGATGCGTCACTCACCCGGTCGAGCGGCAGGAGGCCAAGGGCAAAACGGGTGGGCGGAAGAATGCACAAGGCCACGAACGCGCCGCGCACCACCTGCGGCCAGAACATCTCATCATAATCCGAAAGCCGCGATTTAAAAGCGCTCATGAACATGCCAATGGCGAACATCGCAAAGCCGATAGCCGACAACAGCCGCGCCCCATAGTGCCGGTCCAATTGCACGGCGATGGGTGCGGTAATCAGCTGGGCAATGCCAGTGACCAGAATGATGACGCCAATGTCGATCGGCCCGTGGTTGCGCACGAAGGCCAGATGAACCGGCATCAGATAGACCGATCCGAACAGCCCGACCCCGAGAATGAAACTGACCGCACAGCCATAAGCGAGGTTACGGTCTTTGAGCAGCGGAAAATCGATAACGGCCAAAGGCCGCGCCACGGCAAACCACATGGCCAGAACAAAGCCAATGGTCAGTCCCAGAACTTCAGGAGAAAACCATCCGCTGTCGGGTGCCTGTTTCAAGGCGATTTCCAGCATGGCGAGCGCCACCGCAATTGCCGCCAGCGATGGCCAATCAAGGCGGCGCAGCAGCGACAGTTGCATGGCTTTACGCGGCAGGCACAATAGGCCGGCAATGAGCGTCAGCACCCCCGGCACGACGTTGATGAGGAACAGCCAGTGCCAGGAGAAATTCTCGGTCAGAAGCCCACCGGTGATCGGGCCCAGCGCCGGGGCAAGCACCGCCAGAACGCCAGCCATGGTGACCGCCAAGGTTTGTTGCATTCCGCGTTCGAACAGCAGGAACACCGCCGAGAAAACCAGGGGGATCAGGATGCCGCCGGCGAGGCCCTGCACCACGCGGTAGGCGATGAGGTCCGCGAACCCCACACTTGCCGCACAGCCGATTGAAGACAGCGTGAACAGCACCACGCCGCCCGCGAACAACCTGCGCAGCGAGAAGATGCGGGTGAGAAGACCGGTCAGCGGAATGGCAATGACTTCGGCAATGAGATAGGAGGTCTGCACCCAACTCATCCGGTCAGGCCCGATACTGAGCGCCTCCTGGATGACCGGCAGAGAGGTAATGACGATCTGGATATCGAGGATCGCCATGAACATGCCGATGCACATGGCGGCATAGCCGACCCAAAGGGCAAACAACGAAACGCCCCCGCGCCGCATGTCGATGCTGGTCATGGTCAGACTATGGCCGGTCGCTCAGAGTTTGTCCAAACGTGGTTTCGGCGTGTGGATATCAGTGGCGCTTGTGGTAAGCTGCGTCATGCTGCGCTGGACGATCTCACTCCTCCTGCTATCCGCCACACCTGCATTCGCAATGAACTGGGAAGGCAAGGAGGACTGGCTTGACGATTTGCCCCAGGCCCAGGAATTCGAGCAGCACCTGCCGCTTCCCTTGCGCGCTCCCATCAAACCCTGCAAGGCCGAACCCAACGGCAATCCTTATGAGCAGGTGCAGATTCCTGGCAAGAATTGCGTGGCCGTGCCACCCCCGGTGGAACCAGAACGTTAACTCGCCGGAAGCCGTGACTGGGTATATGTGGATTTGACCGCCAGGATTCCGCGCACGCCCTTATGGAACATATCCAGCCCTATCTCGATTATTTCGCCGCGCATCCCGATTGGGCCATTGTCATTATATTTCTGATCGCCTTTGGCGAAGCGCTGCTGATCATCGGCTTGTTCGTGCCGTCGACCGTCGTGCTGGTGGGGGCGGGCATTCTTGTCGGCACCAATCACCTGCCATTCTGGCCGGTGTTCCTCGCCACATCCATTGGCGCTATCGCTGGTGACCAGATTTCCTATTGGGCGGGCCGGCTGTTTGGCGACCGCCTGAAAACCTTTTGGCCGCTCAACCGCTATCCGCAGCTTGTCGCCAAAGGCGAGGATTTCGTGCGCCTGCATGGCGGAAAATCCATCGCCATCGGGCGTTTTGTGCCGGGCGTCAAAGCCGTGGTGCCGGGCATCGTCGGCATGTTCGGCATGGGGCAGGTGTACTTCGCCTCGATCAATTTCTCGTCGGGCCTCGTGTGGGCGGCGGCCCACGTGTTCCCCGGCATTCTGATCGGCCAAGGGCTGGCGCTGGCGGGCGAATTGAGCGGCCGGCTGGTGGTCGTGCTGCTGGTGCTGTTGCTGATTGTTGCCGTGGCCGGATATCTGGTCCGCCTGCTGGCGGCCAGCCTTTCGCCCTACCTCAATCATTTGCTCGGGCGCTTGTCGGTTTGGGCCAAATCCAAACGCAGCAATTCCATGCGCCGCTTTGGCCGCGCCGTCGCCCCGGAAAATCCACGCTCAATTCTGATCGTGGTGTTCGCGGCGTTCTTCGTGGCTGGCGCCATTGCCTTGCTCGACGTGCTGGTTGGCGTGACGGCCCGCAACGCTTTCCTCGATACCGATGTTTCGGTGTTCAATCTGATGCGCGAAATGCGCAATGCGCCCGCCGACGAGTTGATGATCACCCTCACCATGCTGGGCGACGGCATTGTGCTTATGGCTCTGGTTATTGTCATGGTCGCCTGGTTGGCCTGGCACCGGGCCTACCGCGCGGCGATTGCTGCGGCCATCGCCATTCTGGCCGGAAAGCTCTTTGTGCCGCTCATCAAACAGGTGATCCAGCGCCAGCGGCCGATTGAACTCTATGATGGCGCTGAAGCCTTCAGCTTCCCGTCGGGCCACGCCACCATGTCGGCGTTGATTTTTGGCGTCCTCGCCGTGCTGGTTTCCCATTCCATGGGCCGCTGGGGCCGGTCGCTGGTCTATGCGATTTGCGCCATCCTTGTCGTCAGCATTGCCTATTCCCGCGTCTATCTCGGTGCCCACTGGTTTTCCGACGTGGTGGCAGGCGTTCTGTTCGGGGCCGTCATGGCCTTGGCTTTCGCCATCGCCATCGAAGCGATACCGCCGCGCCGCATAAGGCCCGTGGGCCTGTTTGGCGCGTCGTTCATTGCCATCATTCTGGCGGGATCGGTCCATGTCTCATTCGGCTATGGCCGTGCCGAAGAACGCTATGCACCGGTGCAGGCCACGGTTACTGAAAGCTTCGGGCAATGGCAGCACGAGGGCTACAAGCGCCTTCCCGTCCGCCGCATCGATTTGGTGGGCCGCGCTGGCGAAACCTTTGCGGCGCAGCTGAACGGCAGTATCGATGCCTTGCGCCTGACTCTGCCCGGCATGGGCTGGAGCGAAGCACCGAAGTGGAGCTGGAGTGGCGCCTTGCCTTATCTTAATCCTTCGGCGGCATTGGCCGAATTACCGCCCCGGCCAGCCCTCCACGAAGGCCTGCAAGCCAAGTTTACGGCGATCCGGCCTATCGACGGAAAACCTAACGCCCGGCTGGTGCTGCGGGCTTTCAAGACCAACCGGATGGTCAGCACTCGCGACCGGCCACGGCCCGTCTATTTGCTCAGCATCACCCGTGAAGTGCTGCGCCATGGTTTCAATCTCTACGCCGTGCCAAGCGGCGTGCTTGCCGATGAGACCGAAATCCGGGCTATTCGCGACGCGCTGGTGTCCGCTGGAAGGCTGCGCAAAGTGCCGCTCACCGATGGCGACACCGTGCTTTATTTCACCACGCCCTGACTCATTGGGTTTCTTCCGGCGGCATTTCGGCTGCCTTGGTGAGCAGCATTGGCGCATTGGCAAGACCCGCGCCTACGGAATCGGCTGGAGCCTCGATTTTTTCGGCGCTCAGAACCAGAAGTTCCTGGGCCCGCACCAGATTGAAGTGGCCGGCGCGCTCGAATGCCAGTGCCAATAGTCCGGTGATATGCGCGGTGGCGATCGATGTTCCCGACGACAGTGCCGTGGCGTTGCCGGGGGCGAGGGCGATCACATCGACGCCAGGTGCGCCGATATCGATGTATGTGCCGCGATTGGCGCGCTTGTAGACCTTGCGCTTGGCGTCCAGGGCTGTCACCGCAATGGCCGTGTCTTCGGCGGCTGGATAGAGCGGTGGCGACTTTGCTCCGGCATTGCCTGCCGCCGCCACAAAGATCGATCCTTTGTCCGCCGCCACTTTCATCATCTGGCCCAGCAGCGGGTCACGGGGGCCGGCAAAACTCAGGTTGAAGATCGCCGCACCTCTGCCATGGGCCCAGTCGATGCCACGCAGGATGTGATAGCTGACACCCGCCATCTTGCCCTGATCGTCCTTGGCGAAGCTTTCCACCGCCAGAAGTGCGGCACGCGGCGCCGTGCCGGTGAGCGCTCCATGCCCGGCGATGGCGCCTGCCATGGCTGTGCCATGACCATCGGCCTGTTCGGATGGCCGATCAACCGCCGTAAAGGACTCGCGGATACGGCCTTGCAGCCCGGCATGGCCGCTATCGATACGGGAATCGATCACTGCAACAAGAATGTCCTTGCCGGTCGCTGCCACATGGGCGGCAGGAATGCCCATCAAGTCATTGGCGAACTGCACCGAGGTGGTGACCGTGGCGGTTTGTGCCAGTTCATAACTGTAATTGGGTTGGGCGATCTCGATGCGGTTGTCACTCTCCAGTGCTGTCACCACGGCAGCAACGCTACGACCGTCGGTGATGGCATAGCGGTGCAACTGACGCGTCAACAGAACGAGATCCGTTTCACCGATCCGGCTCAGGTTCTGCGCCGCAGCAATCGCTGCCAGCGCGCCATCGGGGGCGGTAGGATCGAGGATGAAAAGTACCTCCCTGGTACGGAACCGCGTTTCGCCAGGTCGAGGTGCATGTTCGGAAAGTTTTTGCGGCTTCGGTTTTGCGGCGACGGCGGGTTTCTTGGTCGCCTTCTTGGCAGGCACAGCTTTCTTTTTGACGGCAGGCTTCTTCTTCTTTTTCTTGTTCTTGAGAAGCTGCAACAGGTCGAGGCCAATGCCAAGTCCCGAGCCGCCATTGTTCTCGGCGGGATTGGCGAGCACGCGGCCAGACGCTGCCGGCAGGGCAACGGCGGCGGCAAGTGTGACGGCAAGCATGATGCGCGGGCGAAGGCGGGCCAGCATGTCAGTTCTCCTCGATAGCCAGAGGTGATGCGAATTGCACCAGTGTTTGCGCGGCAAGAAGGCTTTTCAGTGTTTCGTCAGCCGGCGAAGTTGATGCGCTATCCTTGGGCCGCCCAACCACGAACAGTTTTCCAGCCAGCGGGCCATCGACAATGGTCAGGTCTTGGTTCTCAAGCAGCGCCACGATGCCGGCCAGTTGCGCACCATCAGCGAACCGGACGGCGAATATGAATGCCATGTCGGTCCGTTCCTGGCCACCGGAGGCCAGCTCGATTGCAGGCGTTTCGTTCCAGCCCGTTGCCATCCAGCCAAGCGTTGCGCCTTGCGCGACGATGAGAACGGCCGCCGCCATGCCTGCCATCGCCAGGCTTCGTGGCGAGAGCGCCGTTACGATTTCCCTGAAACGTTGCGCCAGCGTTGTGGGTGCGGCCCTGGCGCTGCGCGAAGTTTCGGCGAGTATGCGTTCGAGCACCCTTGACCCCGGTTTGCCAAGGGCATTGGCCTCCGCATAGACTTGCTCACGATCTTCGAGCGCGACGTCCAGCGCCCGCCGGAAACTCGCGTCGGCCCTTGCCGCTGCTTCGACGCGAGCGCTTTCGTCCGGCGTCAGCGTGCCATTCACATACCACGGGATGAGCAGGTCCAGTTCTTCGCGTTCAACCGGCGTAATCATGGCCAACCCCTGTCAATGCCGGCCGCTGCCATGGCGTCCGCGAGTTTCTTGCGCGCATAGAACATCCGCGTCTTTACCGTGTTGAGTGGCACACCGAGGATGTCGGCAACCTCGTTGATTGATTTCTCGTGATAGTAGACGAGATCGAGCACTTCGCGGTGCTCCACTGTCAACCGCTCGAGGCAGGCGCGGAGTTTGGCTGACTTGTCGGACTTCTGCAGGTTGACCTCCGGCGTATCGGCGCTGTCCTCAACCTCCGGCAATTCGCTGCTGTCCTGGACTGGTGGATACTTGCGCAAGTGGCTGATCGCCTTGTTGCGCGCCATGGCGCATAGCCAGGTGTTGAGGCCGGAGCGGCCCTCGAACCGCGAAGCCTGCTTCCACAGATCGATGAACACTTCGGCCAGCACATCCTCGGCAGCACTTGCGTCCTTCAGCCAGCGCTTGAGATAGTGGAACAGGCGCACATTGTGCTGGGCATAGACGGTGCGGAGCGCATGCTGGTCGCCGCCGGCGATGCGCTTGACGAGCAGCAGTTCCCCGTCAGGGGCCGTGTTCAGCATTGCAACCGCCATCCCCAATCGCCTGATCAGGGTGGCCGCACTATAGTCGAATGCCGGTGCCGCCATCAACGGGAGCTTGCGGCAATCGACAGCCAGGGCAAAAGTCATGGCGTTTCTCCTTCAGCCCCCTTGGTCGCGGCGGCTGGCCAAAAGGTTCATGCCCCTGCGAAAAATATTTTCCGCTGCTTGTGTCGAACCTTTGCCGCTCTCCCTGCGACCAACGGACATAGGGATGCGAATAAGCGCATCGCCAAACTCTAGGGAGACTACGATGTTCAAGAAAATCATGATGTTAGCCGCCACAGTGAGCTTCCTCGCACTGGCCGCGCCGCAGTCTTATGCCCAAGACCCGCTGCCCGATGGCTGGACCCAGCAGGAAGTCGATGATCTCGAGAATTGCATTACCGAGGCCCGCTATGGCGGCTTTGACGAGGGCGCAGGTTACATCGAGCAGGCCCGGACCGAACTTCGCCAGGCCTCGCAGTTGCGCGATCTCGCCAACAATGCCCGGGCCAATGCCGCCGCCAGCTCAGACGAAGCTGACAAGAAATCGTGGAACAAAGACGCTGAACGCCGTGACGCCAATGCCAAACAGCTTGAGGACAGTGCCCGCCGCAACATCGAAAGGGCCAAGGAACGTTTCGCAAGGTACGGCCGCAACTGCGGTGGCTCATATTACGCCGTCGAAGGCCTGATCGAGCACATCATCATCTCGGCCGAGGAAAACCTCCAGAACTACGTCGATGGCAAACCGGTGGAGCAGGACGTTCTCCCGGACGACGAGGAAGAAACCGCCGAAGTGAAGCCCGAGCCGCCGAAGACCGAAAAGCCCCAGAAGAAGCCAGCCAAGCCGCAGAAGCCCTCAAAGAAGCCAAAGCCTGTCAAGAATCCGAATCCCGAACACGCCGGCAATGGCAACGGCAATGGTACGGGTGAACTGGCTGCGGCGGTCATTACCGGGGTCGCAATCGCAGTAATTGGCAACCATCTCCTGGGCGATGACGACGGCGACCACAAGCCGAACAAGCCCCACAAGCCAAACAAGCCGCACAAGCCCGGCATCGAGCACATTGGCGATGGTGACCACCCGATGGTCAAGCCGCCCAAGAAGAAGTTCAAGAAGTCCAAGAAGCTGAAGAAGATGCTGAACTTCTTCTGATCAGACACAAACTCACCGACGCGCCGGTTTTCCGGCGCGTCACTTTGCTTTCAGGTGCTACTGGACGGGGCAAGTTCAATCCGCCATATTCCGCCGCGATTTGTGAGCTTCCGAGACAGACTCGACATGAAATTCTTCAAGCAGCTTTTTACCTGGTGGAATGGCCAGACGCTCAACACCCGGTTTTACACCTGGCGCAAGGGCGAATTCGTCGGCAGCGACGAGTTGGGCAACCGCTACTACCGGGCCAAGTCGGCGATCCCCGATTCGATCCCTGAGCGCCGCTGGGTGATCTACAACGGCTATTCCGAGGCTTCCCAGGTGCCACCGGGTTGGCACGGCTGGATTCATCACCGGGTGGCGACACCACCCAGCCAGGATAACTATGTGGCGCGCGAGTGGCAGAAGCCGCACGGCGAAAATCTCACAGGTTCGGCCGGTGCCTATCGGCCGCCGGGCAGCATCGTCGGCAGCGCCAGGCCTGTCACCGCCGAAAGTGACTATCAGGCCTGGAAGCCCGAGTGATTGCCACAATTACTGGCTAAACTGGCGATTCCCGAACCGGCTTGGAGACGGACATGAAGAATTCGACCGTCGAAACATTGATTGGCGCTGCGGTGATTGTCATCGCAGCGGTGTTCTTCCTGTTCGCCTATCGCACCTCAGGTGTAGAGGCGGGGGCCGGTGGCTACAAGGTGTTCGCCGAGTTCGACAATGCCGAAGGCATCAATGTCGGCTCCGATGTGCGCATGGCGGGTGTGAAGATCGGCACCGTGGTTGAGCAATCACTGAATCCGGAGAATTTCCAGGCGCGCATTGCCCTGCAAGTCGACAGCACGTTGCAACTCACCGAAGACGTGACCGCCAAGGTGACCGCCGAGGGCCTGCTGGGGTCGAAGTTCATTTCGCTCGAGCAGGGTGGAGCCGAAGCCAAGCTCGCCGATGGCGGCATGATTGCCTACACGCAAGGGGCCGTCGACATCTGGTCGCTGATCAGTGAAGTGATGTTCGACAAGTCCAAGCAGGGCGGCGGTGGCAGCCCGGCACCCGATACCACCACGCAATGACCATTACCCAAACGTGGACCACCGAAAGCTACGGTACCCATGCCCGTTTCGTTTCGGATTTGGCGGCGGCCGTGGTCGAATGGCTTGATCCAAAGCCTGGCGAGCGCATTCTCGATGTGGGCTGCGGCGACGGCGTGCTGACCGCCGATCTGGTGCGCTCCGGCGCAGTCATGACTGGCGTTGATTCGAGCCCAAACTTTGTTCAGTCTGCCACCGGCAAAGGTCTCGACGTGCGGCTGATGAGCGGCGAGGCGCTGACCTTCGAGCCGGAATTCGACGCGGTGTTCTCGAATGCCGCCCTGCACTGGATGACCAATGCCGAAGCCGTGGTGCAAGGTGTTGCCCGCGCGTTGAAACCCGGCGGCCGTTTCGTGGCGGAATTCGGCGGCCATGGCAATGTGGCGGCAATCTGCACCGCCATGCGCGCCGTGGGACTCAAGCGCGGCGGCGATCTGGCTATCGCCAACCCGTGGTTTTTTCCGGCTCCTGCCGTCTATCAAGCACTGCTTGAGCGTGAAGGGTTTACGGTCAAACGCATCGGGCTCTTTCCGCGGCCTACGAGTCTTCCCACTGGCATGGGCGAATGGCTGAAGCTGTTCCGCAAGCCATTCTTTGAACAATTTGTGGGCGAAGAAGATGCCGCTCTCGCCGAGACCGTGGCGCTGCTGAAGCCCGCCCTCTGCGATGCACTTGGAAACTGGACGGCGGATTATGTGCGCTTGCGTGTCGAAGCGGTGAAGTCATGAGGAAGTTGCTGCTGGCGGCAGCCGGAGTATTGTTCGGCGCATCGCCTGCTTTCGCGGAGCGCATTGCCAATCCCATCGCGGTGTTCAACGGTCTCGACAAAATAACCGGCATCACCACCAACTTCGAAATAGAGATCGGCAAGGAGATGCAATTTGGCGGGATCATCGTCAAGGCCGACGCCTGCTATTCGCGGCCGGTGACAGAAGAACCTAAAACCACCGCCTTCGTTGAGGCCGACGAGGTCAAGCCCGACAAGTCGCGCACCCGGATTTTTGCCGGCTGGATGTTTGCCGAAAGCCCCGGCCTCAGTGCTGTCGAGCACCCGATTTACGATGTCTGGCTGACCGGTTGCCGCGACCCCAATGCCCCGCCGCCGGTGGTCGAGGAAGCCCCTGACCTGTCAACACTTCAGGATCAGATCGAAGAAGGTGTCCCCGAAGACTGAGGGCTGGCGAGGCGCAACACTTCGCCAGGATCATGGTCCGCCGTAAATGCACGGAAGTCAGCATCGAGCGCCAGCAGCGGCTCCATCAATTCATGATACGCGGCCTTGGGCACCGAAATCGCCCCCAGCCGTTCGAGATGCGGGTTGACGAATTGCGCGTCGAGCAGCTTGAAGCCGCCTGCATTGAGCCTTGCCACCAGATGCACCAGTGCCACCTTGCTGGCATCCGTCTGGCGCGAGAACATGCTTTCGCCAAAGAAGATGGCGCCGATGCGTACGCCGTAAAGCCCGCCAACCAGCGTGTCGTCTTGCCAGCACTCCACCGTGTGGCAACAGCCCATGCGGAACAGCTGCGTGTAGAGGGCTCGAATGCGGGCGTTTATCCAGGTGGATTTCCGGTCCGGTGTTTTTTCAGCGCAGGCGGCGATCACGGCTGCAAAATCAGTGTCGATGCGGATATCAAAAGCTTGCCGCCGCACCGCCTTGCGCAGCGATTGCGAAATGCGCAGGCCATCGAGCGGAATGATGCCGCGTTCGTCGGGCTCGATCCAGTACAGCGCGTTATCTTCAGCGCTCTCCGCCATCGGGAATATTCCCGCCGCATAGGCGCGCAGCACAATCTGTGGTGTGATGGTGCTCATCACACGTGCTTGGCGAGATAGTGCTCCAGCCAGTGAATGTCATAGTGCCCGTCGATGATGTCGGGCTCGGCCAGAAGCTGCTGGAACAGCGGAATGGTGGTTTCGATTCCCTCGATCACGAATTCGCCCAACGCCCGCTTCAACCGCATCATACACTCGGTGCGGGTTTTGCCGAACACGATGAGCTTGCCGATCAGGCTGTCGTAGTAGGGTGGGATGCGATAGCCGGAATAGAGTGCTGAATCGACGCGGCAGCCGAGCCCGCCGGGGAAATGCACGGCATCGACGCGGCCCGGCGAGGGCGCGAAGGTTGTCGGGTTCTCGGCATTGATGCGGCATTCGATGGCATGGCCGGAGAAGGTGATGTCCGATTGCTCGTAGCGCAATTCCGAACCCCGCCGCGACGCGGATTTGCTCCTGCACCAGATCGAGCCCGGTGATCGCTTCCGTCACCGGATGTTCGACTTGCAGGCGGGTGTTCATTTCGATGAAATAGAATTCGCCGTTTTCATAGAGGAACTCGATAGTGCCAACGCCTTCGTAGCTGAGCTTGCGCATGGCATCGGCCACGCGGTTGCCGATCTGCTCGCGCTGGATGGCATTGAGCGCCGGTGAATGCGCCTCTTCCCAGATTTTCTGGTGGCGGCGCTGCAGCGAACAATCGCGCTCACCGAGGTGTACCGCACGGCCCTGGCCGTCGCCCAGCACCTGGATTTCGATGTGGCGCGGCTTCTCGAGATATTTCTCGAGGTAAACGTCACCATTGCCAAAAGCCGCCTTGGCCTCCGACGTGGCGGTGGTCATGGCGAGTTCCAGATCGGCCTCAGTGCGGGCAACCTTCATGCCGCGCCCGCCGCCGCCAGCGGTGGCCTTGATGATCACCGGATAGCCAATGTCCTTGGCGATCAGTTTGGCTTCGCCAATCTCCGAAACTCCACCCTCCGAACCGGGAACCACCGGAATACCCAGTGCCTTGGCTGTACGCTTGGCCTCGATCTTGTCGCCCATCACCCGGATGTGCTCGGCGCGGGGCCCGATGAACTTGATCCCGTGCTCGTCAAGGATCTCGGCGAATTTGGCGTTCTCAGACAAAAATCCGTAACCCGGATGGATGGCATCTGCCCCGGTGATTTCGCAGGCAGAGACGATCGCCGGAATGTTGAGATAGCTGTCGCGCGCCGGCGGCGGGCCAATGCACACGCTCTCGTCGGCGAGACGCACATGCATGGCATCGGCATCAGCGGTCGAATGCACGGCCACCGTCTGAATGCCAAGCTCGCGGCAGGCGCGCAGCACCCGGAGGGCGATTTCGCCACGATTGGCGATGAGGATTTTGTCGAACATGTTATTCGATCACCACCAGCGCCTCGCCGTATTCGACGGGATGGCCATTGTCCACGAACACGTGAGTGACCTTTCCGGCGCGCGGCGCATTGATCTGGTTCATGGTCTTCATGGCTTCGATGATCAGCAGCGTCTGGCCTTCCTTCACCTCGGTTCCGACTTCGACGAAATTCGGCGTTCCCGGTGTTGGCGCACGATAAACCGTGCCGACCATCGGCGACTTGACGGTGCCAGGGTGATCGGCATCCGCCACTTTCACGGCGGGTGCCAAAAGCGTTGCAGCCGCGACATGCGCGGCGTGATGGACAGGTGCCGGTGCGCTGACATGGGCAACCGCCGTCATTTTCTTGGCGACGCGAAACTTGGTGCCCCTCTGGTCGAGTTCGATTTCGGTCAGCCCGGTGTCATTGAGGATACCGGCAAGACTGCGGATCATGTCGAGTTCCGGTGTGGATTTGGCGGCGGGGCGGGCAGGTGATTTCTTCTTGGTGGCCATGGGTTCAACCCTTGTTCTTGGCGTTGATAATCTGGGCGAGAGCATCGATGGCCAGCACATAGCTGTGGCTGCCGAAACCGGCGATGACGCCGCTCACAGCGGGAGCAATCAAGCTGGTGTGCCGGAATGCCTCGCGCTTGTGAACGTTGGAAAGATGAAGTTCGACGGCCGGGACCTCCGCCGCCTTGAGGGCATCGTGCAGCGCCACCGACGTGTGGGTATAGGCGCCGGCATTGATGGCAATGCCAGAGGCTTTGGTGCGGGCCTCCTGAATCCAGCCCACCAGTTCGCCTTCGATGTTGCTCTGCCTGAAGTCAATGGCAAAACCCAGGACTTTGGCCTTGGCGGCGCACAGCGCTTCGATGTCCTTCAGCGTCTCATGGCCATAGGTTTGCGGCTCGCGCGTGCCCAGCATATTCAAATTGGGTCCGTTGAGCACGAAAATGGGATTCATTGCCAAGCACGATTCCGTTGCATGAAACCCTTATAGGGACTGGGAACAGGGCAGGGAAGCTCCGTCGGACCTGCCGTCAACAGACCTGACAGCCGCCATTGGCCCGCACATCTTCGATTTTCAGGGCCAGCCCTTCCTTGGGCAGGTAGCCCGGTACAACCTTGTTGTCGATGATGAAGGCGGGCGTACCGGTAATCGCCAGGCGCTGTGCCAATTCCTGATTGCGAGCAATGGTGCCGACAATCTCGTCCGAATCCATATCTGTTTTCATCAGGCCGACATCAAGGCCCTGTGCGGCGGCAATCTCGTCGACGCTGGCTTTGTTCACCTTGCCCTCGTGGCTGAGGAGGGCGAGGTGCAGTTCCCAGTACTTGTCCTGTTTTTTGGCGGCCAGTGCGGCCCGCGCTGCGTATTCGGAGTCTTCACCAAAAATCGGGAACTCCTTCAGCACGAAACGCAGTTTCGTGTCAGTTTTGAGGAGATCGACAACTTCGGGCATGCCCTTCTTGCACCAGCCACAGTTGTAGTCGAAAAACTCCACCATGGTGACATCGCCCTCGGGATTGCCGGCCACATAGTCGGCCGTCGAGCGGAAAATCTCGTCCTTGTTCTCGGTGACTCCGGTGAGGCGGGCCTTGTCTTCTTCCTCTTGCTGCTTGGCTTCCAGCGCCTTGCTGACATCAAGCAGCACCTCAGGATTTGCCATAAGATACTGGCGCACGATATCGCCGATTTCCTGGCGCTGCGTGTCGCTGAACTCGGCAGCGAGCGCCGGAGCAGCAGTCAGCAAAGTTACGGCCAGCGCCGCGCGGAAACTCTTGAGCATCGTCGTCCTCTTTTTGGTTGCAAGGCCAATGTGCCCCAGTTCCGCCTTCGCGTCCACGTTACTTGCGGCCTGCGGAGTTCAACACATCGTTAGCGCGGAGCCATTCCGGCGTGCCCTTCTTGAAGTTTTCGGCCGCCGCCTTGGCTTTTCGGGTGGCCAAGTCCTTGTCGCCGACCAGCCAGGCATATTCGGCGGTGGCCAGATCAGCGCGCGGTATGTCGCCCAAAATGCCATAGGCCTGGGCCATGGTCTTGAACAGGGTGGGGGTGTCACCTTCGGTTTTTTGGGCTTGCCGCAGCGTCGACAGCGCTTCCTTGGCATACTCCGGCTTTTCGGTGGCGACCAGCGCCTGTGCATGGAGAATGCGCACCAGTCCATTGGTCGGGATCATTTCAACTGATTTGCGCAATGGCGCAATGGCTGCGGCAGGTTGTCCGCCTTCCAGCAGAGCCTGACCTTTCAACTCCCAGAAATAGGGATTCTGCGGCATGTCCCTGGTCAGCGTATCGATCACCGCCACGGCGTTCTTGGTGTCGCCCCTCAGGAACATGGCAATCGAACGGGCATAGCGACCGGCCACCGAGGTGTCTGACTTCGGATACTTCTGGAACACGATTGCCGCAGGCTCGAGAAAGCCTGTGAGTTTTGCCTGCATCAGCCTGTGGCGCAGCAGCATGTCCTTGCTGTCGGCGGTGTCATAATAGGGCGACTTCTTGGCGGCGATTTCGAGATTCTGGATGCGGTCCATCGGCATCGGATGCGACATCACGTACCGGTCGACATTCTTCGCCGAAGCAATTGAATCATTTGAGAGTTTCTGGAATAATCCGAGCATCCCGCGGGCCGATTGCTTGGTGGCGGTGAGATACTTCATCGCTGCCTGGTCGGCGGATGCCTCCATGGCGCGGGCATAAGCCAGCACCGAACGCTGGGCGATACCTTGCGAGCCCAGGAGCACACCCTGGCCGGCCTTGGAAGCGCCTTCGCTGCCGGTAACCGCGCCGCCAATCATCGCTGCGGCACCCAGAATGCTGCCGATAATTGCTGCCGTGCTGGCCCGGTCCAACTCAATGCCCATGCGCGCCAGATGGCCGCCGGCGATATGCCCGGTCTCATGGGCGATGACGCCGATGACCATGTTCGGGGTGGGCGACTTGGTGAGAAGACCGGTGTTGATGAAGATGCGTTGGCCGCCGGCCACAAAGGCATTGATGCCAGGATCGTTGATCAGATAGACGCGCACCGAGCCTGGGTTGATGCCTGCCGCCTTGAACACAGGGCGCGCATAGAGCCGCATCAGCCCTTCGATTTCGGCATCGCGAATAAGATTGGGACCGATGCGCTTCTTGGTCTGGGCAATTGCCGGCGCAACGACGCCCGCCTGCAGGGCAAAAGCCGCCGCAACAAGCCACGTCAGAAGTTTTCGCACCGCTTTCGCCACCACTTCAACCGCTGTTGGAAACCTCGCCTCAATCGGCTGCGATTGAGGCGAGTTTGAGGCTTGTAGCGGCGGCTACTTCTTGCTCCACCAGCCGGATTTGCGGTCGGTGACCACCACCGTCGGCGCCGGCGGTTGCCACTTGCGGGCTTCCTGCGGCTCTTCGGCGATGGGGATATGAATCACAACCGGCTCGGGTGCCGCGCGGCGCGGTTCTTCACGGCGTGGTTCTTCACGCGGGGCTTCGGCAACCGGTGCTTCCTCGCGCTGCGGTGCGTCGCCGGAAGGCGGCTGTTCGGCCCGGGGTTCGCGGGTGCGGTCGCGATTGCGGCCCCAGCGGTCGCGGCGTCCTCCACGCCGGCCACCGCGCTCGCCCCGGTCTCCGCGGTCGGTGCGCGGCTTGGCACGGCTTTCGCCTTCTTCACCCGCCTCGCCGCCGATGGTTTCTACGCCATCGTCGTCACTGTCATCGGAAACTTCGCTGACGCCGCCTTCATCGCCATTGGCGAAGTCTGGCTGCTCGCCCGTTCCCGGTGTTTCGTCGGAGGCTTCGCGGGCCTCGCCATTTTCCGGCCGGTCGCGGCGTCCACCACGGCGGCCACGGCGGCGGCGGCGGCGCCCGCCAGCTTCATCGCGGCGCGTTTCATCCGATTGCCGGTCGCCAGACGCTTCGGAATCTTCCGAACTCTCCGCGGCGGCTTCTGCCTCTTCGCTGGCTTCGGCTGTGGTTTCGTCTTCGTCGTCTTCGTCCTCGGTGACGAAGGCCTGATCCATGCGCACCGGAGCTGCAACCACTTTGCGCGGCGGAATATTGCGTTCGCCGGCGCGTTCGACCACCGCCTGCGAGCCCTTTATGTCGGGGCTCGAAACGATGAACACCGAAATGCCATAGCTCGTTTCGATCGACAGCAGATTGTCGCGCTTCTCGTTGAGAATATAGGAGGCGACGTCCGGATGGCACTTGACCGTGAGATTTTCCGGCTTCTTGGCGATGAGGTGTTCCTCGATGGCCCTGAGCACCGAAAGTCCGCACGACGAGATTGACCGCACGATGCCGCGGCCTTCGCAATGCGGGCACGTGCGCGACGAACCTTCGAGAAGGCCAGGACGCAGCCGCTGCCGGGACATTTCGAGCAGTCCGAAATGGCTGATGCGGCCAACCTGGATGCGGGCGCGATCATTTTTCAGCGCCTCCTTCAGGCGGCGCTCGACCGCCCGGTTGTTGCGCTTTTCTTCCATGTCGATGTAGTCGACGACGATCAGCCCCGCGAGATCGCGCAACCGCAACTGCCGGGCGATTTCATCTGAAGCTTCGAGGTTGGTGCGCAGGGCCGTATCCTCGATATTGTGCTCGCGCGTCGACTTGCCGGAGTTGATGTCGATGGCAACCAGCGCTTCGGTCTGGTTCATCACCATATAGCCGCCCGACGGCAGCGTGACGGTCGGCGAATACAGGCTGTCGAGCTGGCTTTCCATCTGGAAGCGCGAGAACAGCGGCCGCGTGTCCTTGTAGAGCTTCACGTTCTTGGCGTGGCTCGGCATCAGCATTTTCATGAAGTCTTTGGCTTCACGATAGGCGGCATCGCCTTCCACGTGCACCTCGTCCACATCCTTGGTGTAGAGGTCGCGGATCGCCCGCTTGATCAGGTTGCCTTCCTCATAGACGAGGGCCGGAGCGGTGGAATTAAGCGTCAAGTCACGAACACTTTCCCACATGCGGATGAGATAGTCGTAGTCGCGCTTGATTTCCGGCTTGGTGCGTTGGGCGCCGGCGGTGCGAACGATCAATCCCATGCCCTGCGGCACTTCAATGTCGCGGGTTACTTCCTTGAGGCGGCGGCGGTCGCCAGCATCGGTGATCTTGCGCGAAATGCCGCCCCCGCGCGCGGTGTTCGGCATCAGCACGCAATAGCGCCCGGCGAGCGACAAATAAGTGGTGAGTGCCGCACCCTTGTTGCCGCGTTCTTCCTTCACGACCTGAACGAGGATCACCTGGCGGCGCTTGATCACTTCCTGAATCTTGTAGTGGCGGCGCGGTGTGCGGCGGGGCCTCCGCACCTCTTCCATGGCATCTTCGGCGCCGACCAATTCCACCTTGGCGCTTTCGGCGTCTTCCTCGACGGTTTCAACGCCATTGCCCATCTCGCCGGGGAGGCCCAGACCGACGGCGGGAGCTTCTTCCAGCACCGGCGTTTCGTCGCCATTGCTAGCGGTCAAACCGTCGTCGTCCGCCCGCTGAAGTTCCTCGCTCAGGGCCGGTTCGGCATGGCTGGTTTCGAGTGCCATCGCCGCGGACGCCGGAGCTTCGTCGCCATGGTCGTCGTCATCGTGGCTGTCGCCGTTGTCGCCTGATTCAGCCTCGCCGCCATTGCCGCCGTTGCCATGGCTGTGGCCGTTGTCGTCGTCATGGTCGTGGTCATGATCGTTGTGGCGGGCATCTTCTTCCTCCTGCTCGCGTAGCAGCGCCTGCCGGTCGGCCACCGGGATTTGGTAGTAGTCCGGGTGGATTTCGGCGAAGGCCAGGAAGCCATGGCGATTGCCGCCATATTCCACAAAGGCCGCCTGGAGAGACGGCTCGACGCGCGTAACCTTGGCGAGATAGATGTTGCCCTTCAGCTGGCGGCGTGAAGCGCTTTCGAAGTCGAATTCATCGATACGGTTGCCCTTGACCACAACAACGCGCGTTTCTTCGGCGTGGGTGGCATCGATGAGCATTTTGCTGCCCATGTCATATCCTTGGCGCGTGCTGGCGGCACGGCATCTCGCGTCTCCGGTCCGGAACGGGGTCCGACTGAGAGCGTGGGGGCCAGTCTGCGCGTAAGGGGCCAAAGCTGACGCAAGACCGATGGCGGCAACCCTGTGCCCGGTCCAGGGGACCGGTTGGCTAGGGGCGCTCTCTTCGTCGTCAGGCTCATGCCCGTGATTGTCCTTGTGCCCGGGGATTTCCCGGGCGGTTCAACTCAATGTCGCCTGCACGGGAACGGCCCATGCACCAGTGTGGCAGAACTTCTCTGCAAGTCCTTGCCGCGCCGCGCTTTTTCTGGGTGCCCAAGAGGGCTCCGGACCAGTCCAAGACGCGAAATTCGACGCCCTCGCGGGGAGTACTGCGGGAATTGCAAGCCCCGCCCAAAGGGTGACGCCGAGGCTTTTACGGAAGGGGGCAGGGTTTGGCAAGGGAAGAGGGTGAGCCTCGCCAGACTCACCCACAGGTGGTTACAGCGAACCGACGATGCGGCGATAGTCGCCCTCCGAGAAAGCTTTCATAGTGGTGGTGCGGATGTTGCCGCCCATGCCCGACATCAGCGTGAACTTTGCCACGGCCTCGTCATCGGGAGCTTCGAAAACAATGACAATATCGAAGGCGCCCATCGTCATGTAGAAATCGATGATTTCGCCTTTGAGCTTCTTGGCAAGGTCCTTGGCGGCGTCCAGCCGTTTCGGGCTTTCCTTGATGGTGCGGATGCCTTGATCGGTCCAGTTCAGCATCGCGATATATCTGGCCATGTTGCTCTCCCTGCAATGTCCCACAAGAAAGACGACCATTCGCCCTCCCGGCGACAGCGGCGTACCATATCACGCCCCGGGGCCGTCGCCCATGAGGCATCAACCTCCCATTAACCCTCCCTCCGCTAGCGTCCCCTGAACAATGGTGGAACCTGGGTTTTCTCCAGCGATGGGTATTGCGGCAGTAGCGGCGCGGGATGGGGACAGAGGCTGCAAGCTGCTTCGGCTGGCGCTTGTGCTGTTGGGGCTCCTTTTCGCTGTCCTGCCGCAGCTTGCGCATGCCGAAGAACCGGCCATTGCCACCGGCGCCAGGGTCGGCGGCGATGACGTTCGCACCCGGTTTGTCGCCGATCTCTCGCGGCCGGTCAGCTATTCCGTCTATGTGCTGCCCGATCCCTACCGGGTGATGATCGACCTGCCGGATGTAACCTTCAATCTCGAACCCGGCAGCGGCGAAAAGACCCTCGGCCTCATTTCCGAATATCGCTATGGCGAGGTGGCGCCCGGCCGCTCGCGCATCGTCATCGACACCGCGGGGCCGGTGCTGATCGAGAAATCCTTCATCGTCGAAGCCAAGGGCGGACAGCCGGCCCGTATCGTCGTCGATCTGGTCAAGACCAGCGAGGATGCCTTCGCGAAGACATTGGTGAAGGACGAGATCACGTCTGCTTCGGCGATCGCCAGCGCCGAGGAAACGCCGGAAGCAACAGAACCCGCTGAAGAAGCCGCCGCGCCGGTTCAACATGAGAAGAAACTGGGCAAGCGCGTTGTGGTGATCGACCCCGGACACGGCGGCATCGACCCCGGCGCCATCGGCTACAAGCGCACCAGGGAGAAGGACGTGGTGCTGGCCGTTGGCCTGAAGCTCCGCGATGCTTTGCTCAAGACCGGTGGTTTCGAGGTGATCATGACTCGTGACAACGACAAGTTCCTGTCGCTGAAAGACCGGGTGCGCGTGGCGCGCGACAATACGGCTGATCTGTTCATTGCCCTCCACGCCGATACGGTGCGCGGGCCGGCGGCGAGCGGCGCCACCATCTACACGCTCTCTGACAAGGCCTCCGACGCCGAGGCCGAAGCGCTTGCCGAAAAGGAAAACCGCGCTGACATCATCGCCGGCATCGATCTGGGCACCGAAAGCGAAGAGGTGGCCGACATTCTGATCGACCTCGTGCAGCGCGAATCGAAACACCACGCGCTGGTGTTCGCCAGAAAAGCCGTGGGCGAGATGAAGAAGGTGACAGATTTCACCGGGAAGCCGCTGCGCTCGGCGGGCTTCGTCGTGCTGAAAGCGCCCGATGTGCCCTCCGTGCTGGTGGAACTGGGTTACCTTTCGACCAAACAGGATGCCACCCTGCTGGTGAATCCCAAATGGCAGGCCAAGGTGGCCGACGCCATGGCCGGTGCCGTGTCCAAGTATTTCGCCACCGAAGTGGCCCAGACCAACTGACGTCCACCGCCCCCGCTTCGCCACAATCGGGCCCTAGCAAAACCGGTTGCGGGGTCGTGTTGGTATGCTATCCCCCGTAAACAGAAGAAAGATTCCGGAGTAATACCTTTCGATGCTGCGATTTCTTGGCTGGCTGTTCACCGTGGGTTTCATGCTGTTCGTCGGCGTGGCCGTGGGGCTGGCCTATGTGATCTACGATGTCTCCAAGGACTTGCCGGACTATCGCCAGCTTGCTTCCTACGAACCCAAGGTAATGACCCGCATCCACGCCGCCGACGGCTCGCTGCTGGCCGAATACGCCCAGGAGCGCCGCCTGTTCGTGCCGGTAAACCAGATGCCGCAGCAGCTCTTGAACGCCTTTATTTCCGCCGAGGACAAGACGTTCTACGAACATGGCGGGCTTGACTGGCACCGGCATCGCCATGGCCGTCATACGTGACATTCAAATCAAGATGGGCAAGGGCGGCCAGAAGATCGGCGCCTCGACGATCACCCAGCAGGTCGCCAAGAACTTCCTGTTGTCAAGCGAGCAGACATACAGCCGCAAGATCAAGGAAGCGGTTCTCGCCAAGCGCATCGAGCACGCCTTCACCAAGGACCAGATCATCGAACTCTATCTCAACGAGATTTTCCTCGGTCTGAATTCCTATGGCGTGGCCGCCGCGTCGCTGAACTATTTCGGCAAGTCGCTGGACCAGTTGAGCCTCGAGGAAATGGCCTATCTCGCGGCACTGCCGAAAGGCCCGAACAATTACCATCCCTTCCGCCATAAAGAACGCGCCATAGAACGCCGCAATCTGGGTGCTCGGGCAGATGTTTGCGAACGGCTACATCACCGAACCGGACATGAAGGCCGCGCAGGCCAAGCCCCTGGAAGTGAACCCGCGGCCTTTCGGCGCCCAATTGTTTGCTGCCGAAAGCTTCGCCGAAGAAGTGCGCCGCGAACTGATCGGCATCTATGGCAAGGACAAGCTTGAAACCGGCGGCCTTTCGGTGCGAACCACACTCGATCCCAAGCTGCAGATTTTTGCCCGCCAGTCGCTGGCCCGTGGCCTGATCGCTTTCGACCGGAAGCGCGGCTATCCGTGGCCCCATCGACAATGTGTCGGTGGAAGGCGATTGGGCTCTGCCGATCGCCGAGCGCAAGGTGCCGGAGGATGTCGCCCCCTGGCGGCTTGGCGTAGTGCTGGAAGTTAGCGACGAACAGGCGGTCGTCGGCTTGCAGGCCAAGCGCGGCCCCGATGGCAAGGTGCTGCCGGAGCGCGAAAAGGTCGCGGTTCCGCTGGCCCTCATGAAATGGGCCCGCGCCTATGTCGATGGCACGAGACTCGGCAAGGAAATCAAATCCGCCAATGATGCACTGAAGGTGGGCGACGTGATTTATGTCGCCCCCGGCAAGGATGCCGGCCAGTGGCATCTCGTGCAGATGCCGGATGTCGAAGGCGCCCTCGTCGCCATGGACCCGCACACCGGCCGCGTTCTGGCGCTGGTCGGCGGCTTTTCCTATGGCCGCAGCCAGTTCAACCGCGCCTCACAGGCGCTTGCGTCAGCCCGGTTCGTCGTTCAAGCCGATCGTCTATGCTGCTGCCCTCGACAATGGCTACACGCCAGCCTCCGTGGTGCTCGACGCGCCGGTTGAGTTCAAACTGTCCAATGGCACAACCTGGAAACCCAAGAACTACCAGGACAAATTCTACGGGCCTTCAACCTTGCGCCGCGGCATCGAGCAGTCGCGCAACGTGATGACGGTGCGGCTTGCCGATGAACTTGGCATGGCGCGTATCGCCGATCTCGCCAGCCGCCTCGGCATCTATGACAGTTTGCCCAACCAGCTGGCCATGGCACTGGGAGCAGGGGAAACCACGCTGCTCAAGATGACCACTGCCTATTCGATCATCGCCAACGGCGGCAAGCAGCATCGATGCCACCCTCATTGACCGCGTGCAGGACCGTTATGGCCGCACCATCCTGCGTCACGACAAGCGCGATTGTTCGGCCTGCAAGGTCGAGACCTATGCCGCCGAAGCCGTTGAGCCGGAACTGCTCGATGTTCGCGACGAGGTGATGAACCCCTATACCGCCTACCAGATCACTTCGATGATGGAAGGTGTTGTCCAACGCGGCACCGGCAAGAAGATGCTGGTGCTGGGAAAACCGGTAGCCGGCAAGACCGGAACGTCGAACGACGAAAAGGACGCCTGGTTCATCGGCTACACACCGGACCTGACAGTTGGCGTCTACGTCGGCTACGATAATCCCAAGCCCATGGGCCGGGCCCGCACCGGTGGCGAACTGGCCGCTCCCATAGTTGCTGATTTCATGCGGCTGGCTCTCCGCGACAAGGCGGCAACGCCGTTCCGCGTGCCACGCGCCATCGAACTCATTCCGATAGATGCCAAATCCGGTCAGCGCGCCATTTTCGGCAAGGAAGGCGTCATCCTCGAAGCCTTCAAGCCCGGCGATGAGCCGCCGGAGAACACCAAGGTCATCGGCGAGGATGTGGCGGCCTTTGGCACGGACGGCTGATGGCGGCGTGGTTCTGGTGCCGCCGTCGCAGCAAGTGCCGCAGGATCGGAAACAGCGGGTTGACGGGCGGTGGCGGCGGCCTCTATTGAGCGCCACCACCATTTGAAAGCCACGTGAATCATGCGCGCCGAAATCATTAATGTCATCGACGAGATGCAGCAGTCCTTAGGCCTGCTGAGGAGGCATCTTTGACTGGGATACTGCCCACAAGCGCCTCGCCGAACTGAACGCCAAAGCCGAAGACCCGGCGATCTGGAACGACCCCCAGAAGGCCCAGGAGGTGATGCGCAAGCGCCAAGACCTCGAAATCGCGCATCCGCGCCGTCAGCGAAATCGAAACGGCAATTGCCGACAACGCCGAACTGATAACCATGGGTGAGGCCGAAGGCGACCAGTCAATTGTCACCGAGGCTGAGAAAGCCCTGCTGGCGCTTCAGCCGAAAGTCGCCGAGACCGAAATCGAAGCGCTGCTGTCGGGCGAGGCCGATGGCAACGACACCTTCGTACAGATCAACGCCGGCGCCGGCGGCACCGAAAGCCAGGACTGGGCGTCGATGCTGATGCGCATGTATACGCGCTGGGCGGCCAAGGCCGGATACAAGGTCGATATTCTGGATGAGCATGCAGGTGAAGAAGCCGGCATCAAGTCCTGCACCCTGCAGTTCAAGGGCCACAATGCCTACGGCAAGATGAAAACCGAATCGGGCGTCCACCGCCTGGTGCGTATTTCGCCGTATGATTCAAATGCCCGCCGCCACACCTCGTTCTCGTCGGTGTGGGCCTATCCGGTCATCGACGACACGATCGATGTGCAAATCAACGAAAGCGATTGCAAGATCGACACCTACCGGGCGAGTGGAGCAGGTGGCCAGCACGTCAACACCACCGACTCGGCGGTGCGCATCACGCACCTGCCGACCGGCATTATCGTCGCTTGCCAGGCCGAGCGTTCGCAGCACAAGAACCGCGCCACGGCGTGGAAGATGCTGAAGGCCCGCATCTATGAGATGGAGCTGCAAAAGCAGCAGGAAAAGATCGACGCCCAGAACGCCAAGAAAACCCAGATCGGCTGGGGCCACCAGATCCGTTCCTATGTGCTCCAGCCCTATCAGCTGGTGAAAGACCTGCAGAACCGGCCACACCAGCACGGCACCTTCCGGCGTGCTCGACGGCGACATCGACGATTTCATCCAGGCCTCGCTCGCCCACCGCATCAAGGGCGGGGAAGAGACGGTTGAGGATATCGAGTAGCTTGTCGGTAACGCAAAGTTAACGGCTTTTGCTACTTTGATCGGAGGTTACCCATACTTCGTTCATCCTTTCGCCGTTTTATGGGCGGTTCACGCGAAAGGCGGCCATGCAACACAATCCGGCACTGGATGGCATCAGAGCGCTATCCGTATGCGCGGTGATGGCGTTTCACATCAGCCGCGACGTGCTGCCCGGTGGCTTTGTCGGTGTCGACGTGTTCTTCGTGTTGTCGGGCTTCCTGATCACCGGCATGCTGTTTGACGAAGTCGGGAAAACCGGAACCATCGACCTGTGGCGCTTCTATCTGCGTCGCATCATGCGCCTGTGGCCGGCGCTGCTGCTGGTGCTCGTCGTATTTCTGGCGCTGGCGCCATTTCTGTTCGTTGATGGCACAAGCGAACCAAATGTCGAAGTGCTGCTGTCGGTTCTCTATCTCACCGACTATTCCAAGGCTTTCTGGGATACTCCAACCTATCTCATCCACACCTGGTCGCTGTCGGTGGAGGAGCATTTCTATCTGGTCTGGCCCATCGTTGTTCTGGCGGTTGCCCGCTTCTGCCCGCGTCATGCACTGATGGTTTTCTGGGCGGCGTTCATTGCCGCCAGTGCCTGGCGCATTCTCGACATGGAAATCGGCGGCGACATGAAGGCAACCTATTACCGTTTTGATACCCGCCTGAGTGGCCTCATCCTCGGCGCGGCCATCGCGGTCTTGCCGTGGCGTCCGGGGCCACGCAGTGCATCGGCTATCGGGTTTGTCAGCCTCGCGGCGCTGGCCTGGTCCTTCGCAACACTCAATCGCACAACCGAAGACAGCCTGATGCTGCCGGCGGTCTTGGTGGATTTGGCGGCGGCGGGGCTGGTCCTGTCGGTCATGGCTCCGGCGGCTACGCTGCTGGCTCGGCTGTTGTCGTGGCGGCCCGTGGCCTATGTCGGGCTGATATCCTATCCGCTTTATCTGTGGCACTATCTCGTGGTCCGCGCCATGCGCGATTATGATGATCCGTGGCTGACCGCCGCCGCAACTGTCGTCATCGGCGGCCTGCTTGCCGTTCTGACCTATGAACTGGTTGAAAAGCCGTTGCGCAAGTGGCGGTTGCGGGTCTCAACGCGGCTTGATCACCTTGAGGGGCCGGAAAACATCGTCATCGCCGGACCACAGCGGTGAACTGACGAACGAAGATCCGGCTGCCCGCGGCGTTTCGCGCTCATCAATGCCCAGCGGGTTGTCGCTTTGCCATACGGCACCGCGCAAATGCGCGCCGCTTTGCATGACGATTGATCCATTGACAACATCGCCTTCGACACTTGCGCCGTCGTGCAACTCCACATGCCCGGCAAAGATCGGGCCCGTGCACCCGGCCCTGCACCAGCAACTCGCTGGCGCGAATGGTGCCTTCCACCGATCCGTCGCGGCTGACAACGCAGATTTCGGCGTCAACTGTGCCCCGCACAGTTCCCTCGATGTGCAGCTCTCCCTGGCTGACGATGTTGCCATCGATCACCATGTCGGCGGCGATCACCGAGGCCGGGCCCCGTGGCGACGGAACGTTGTCGTTCGTGGTGTCGCGATTGCGCTTGAAAATCATGTTTTCCCGAGCCCCTATGGGAGGCCAGTTACCCGCCGTCCCCGGGCCGACTCTCTCCTATGTGTAATGAATAGCTGTTGCGTAAGGTGCTGTCATGGCGTTTTGCTGGCTTTTGCCCGATTGGCGCATGGCGAGCCGGCACTTGGAAGCACACGAAGGACGTGGTTAGCATGCCAATGGCGCCGGGATTCGGTCACGCTTTGGCCTATCTTTGCCGCCAAGGGGAGGCGCGGGGGCGTTTCCGCCCGAAGCGGTCGTTGGCAGGGGGCTCTCGCGCGGCGGGAATGAGAGGAACGGGCCAGGCAGTATCGAGGTGCGGAGAAAGGTTTTCAAAATATCGGCCTACGCCGTTCTTTCAGTTGCGGTACTGGCCGTGGCTGTTGGTTGGGCGGGTTCTACCTGCGGCTGGCCAGGGGCCGCTTTCGCTCGATTTCATGACCGAGACTGTGCAGTCGCGCATCAACTCCGGCCTGCGTGGCATGACCATGTCGGTGGGCGGCGTGGTAATCGAACGTCCGCCGGGCGATGAACTGCCACGGTTCCGCTTGCGCGATCTGGTGCTTCGCGACGACAACGGCGCAGTTATCGCCCGCGCTCCGCGCGCCGCCGTAGGTGTCGACGAAGCCAATTATGGACCGGGGCGTTGGTGCCCAAGACCCTGGAGCTGATCGGCCCGCGCATTTCCATGAAGCGCAACCTGCAGGGGGGCTTCGAACTGGGTTTCGGCGGCGCTCAGGAGGGCCCCGATGGCGACTCCGACTACCGGCCGGTGACAATCTCAGCGCGGCAAATCCGACCGGCGAAGCCAGCAGCGAAGTGGTCCCCGACGTCACCGGTGAATTTCTGCTTCAGGTATTGTCCGGCAATCCCGGCGAGATCGTGCGGCGGGATCGGCACCGTCGAGGAAATCCGCGTCTCCGGTGCCTCCTTCACACTGCTCGACGAGCCCAACAACACCGTTTGGAATGCCCCCCAGGCCGATCTCGCATTCCGGCGCATGCCCTATGGTTTTGTGGTGGTCACCACCGCCAACGTCGCCAATGGTTCGCAGCCAGGCACACTGGCGCATCGAAATTTCGGCAAGCTACCGCCGCGAAGCCAGATCGTTCTCGATCAGCGCCCGCATGGTTCGATCTGGTTCCCGCCAATATTTCCGAAAAGATCTTTGCACTGGCGCAGTTTGCCCGGGTGCAAGGTGCCGTTGTCGGGTCACGCCGAAGTGGAGACTCACCCAGGACGGCGTTTTGACCAAGGCTACCGCGAATTCGCTGGCAGCAGCGGGCGAAGTCGGGCTTGCCGGAATATGTCGCCCAGCCGATTATCGTCGACGAAGGCTCGCTGCATGCCGACTACGATCCGGCGAGCGGTGGCGTTCTCATCCGCGATTTATCGCTGTTGGTCGGCGGATCGCGCGCCGGAGTTGACCGGCGGTTTCGTGCCGGTGCGCGGCCCCGATGGCCGCCTGCTGTCAATCGACATCAGTCTCAGCGCCCGCAACGCCAGCATGCGTGGCGGCGGTGTCACCGGTGACGGTCGACCGCATCGAGTTCAAGGGCAACACCGGCATCGCGCAGGCCGAGTTCAACATCGACGACTTCGTGATCATGTCCGGCGACTCCGGCGTCAGACTGCGCGGCAAGATCACCGGCGGCGAACGCTCGCCGGGCCTCATGCTGTCGGGCCGGGTGCGTGGGCTGTCGGCGGAATTCCTCAAGAAGCTGTGGCCGCCGATCATCGCCCCAAAAACCCGCAACTGGGTGGCCGCCAATGTCAAGAAGGGCCGATCACCGATGGCACCATGCAATTGAACCTGCCGGCCAATGTGCTGGCCGATGCGCGCGGCGAGCGCCGTTTCCCCAAGGGTTCGATGGACATCCGCTTCGCCATGGAGAAGGTGACTTCCACCTACTACAAGGACTTGCCGGCGATTTCGGCCGAAGCGGGCGAAGCCCAGCTCGCTCGACAATGACTTCGCGTTGCACATGCGCGGTGCGTCGACCCTAGCCGTCCCCTCCGGCGGCAAAGCTGCGGATCAACAAGGGCGCATTGCAGTTTACCGGGCTGGTGGCGCAGGAAACCATGGCGAGTTACACGCTGGAAGGAACCGGCAAGGCGCCAGGCGGCACTGGAATTCCTCAATCTTCCGGCGCTGTCGCTGATCAAGACGGCCGGCGTCGATACCACCCGCATCGACGCCGACGCGGCGTTTACCGTCGATCTCAAGATGCCGCTGATCAAGGACGTGCCGCGCGACCGCGTTGTGGCCACCGCCAGGGCCAAGCTCACCAACACCACGATCAAGGGCGCGCTCGACAAGATCGACATCACCGGAGGCACCTTCGACTTGACGCTTGCCAAGGGCGAACTGGACGCTACCGGCAAAGGCCAAGCTCAACGGCAAAGACGTCGAGATCGTCTGGCATCGCGACCCGGGCAAAGGCGCCCGGCAGTCGGCGAAGATCGAGACCACACTCGACGACGACGACCGCAAGAAAATCGGCATTGATCTGTCGGATTTCCTCGAAGGCCCGATTCCGGTATCGGCGTCGAGTTCAACGACCTGGGCGACAAGACGGCTCCGGTGGCCATCTCCGCCAATCTGTCGAAGGTGTCGATGTCGATTGCCGCCATCAACTGGACACGCAAGGCGACGCCCAAGACCAGTGCCAAGTTTAACTTCTATGCCGGCGGCGAAGGCGGCCGCCGGGTCGAGGATCTCGAAATCGAGGGCCCTGGCGTTTCAATCAAGGGAGCGATTGCGCTTCATGACAACAAGGGCGGCATGCGCGAGGCCAACCTCTCCAGCGGTCGTGCTGGGCGATGAGAATTCTTTCGCCATGAAGGTCAAACCCACCGACAAAGGCACGCTGATCAGCCTCAAGGGCAAGCGCTTCGATGCCCGGCCGATCATCCGCAACATGTTCAGCGCTGGCAACGGCAGCGGCCTGACCGACAAGACGCCCTTGCAGATCACCGCCGATGTCGATCGCGTCTATGCCTTCCGCGGCGAAGAGATCACCGGCGTCAACGCCAGCATCACGTCTGTGGGTGGCGTGGTGAAGTCCGCCGACATTACCGGCGCCTTCCTGTCGGGCCAGCCCATCGTGCTGCGCATTGAACAGGTCGAAAAAGGCCGCAAGACTGCAAGTCACCGGCCGAGACGCGGGGCCGCACTTCGCGCCTCCAATCTCTATTCGAAAGTGGCCGGCGGGCAGCTTCAACTTCTCGGCGCTGCTGGTGGGCGACAAGCGTTCGACCGTGCGCAACGGCCGCCTCAACATCCGCGATTTCGAAGTGCGCAACGAAGCGGCCCTCGCCGAGCTCGACCAGAAGGGCAAGCCAAAGAAATCCGGCCCGCGCAAAGGCGGCATCCAGTTCCGCAGCCTCAATCTGCCGTTCACCGCCGACGACCAGTTCGTGCGGATCGGCAACAGCCTCGCCAAGGGGCCGGACCTCGGCGTGCTCGGCAGCGGCATCATCCGCAAGAAGCGACAGTGCCGTCGATATCGTCGGCACCATCATTCCTGCCTATGCGCTGAATTCGGCGGTCGGCGAAATTCCGATCCTCGGCGACATCCTCACCGGCGGCAAGGGCGAAGGCATCATCGGCATCACCTTCGCGCTTGGCGGCACGTTCGAGAACCCGGACTTCCAGGTCAATCCGGTTTCGGCCATTGCACCCGGCTTCTTCCGCAAGATTTTCGAGTTCCAGAAAAGCGGCACCAAGGCGAAGCCGCCGGGGCCGACGTCGAATTCCAGCAACTGAGTGATTCAGGCCTGGCCGATCAGCACGTGCTTCTTCTTGCCCATCGAAAGCTTGATGACGCCGTCTGATCGCCCAACTGGCGCTGTGAAAGTTGCATCTTGTCGTCGGCAACGGCGTATCGTTCACCTTGATGGCCCCACCCTGAACATGGCGGCGCGCCTCGCCGTTGGAATTAGCAAATCCCGCAGCGACAATCGCTGAGAGCAGGCCAACCCCCGCCTTGAGATCAAGCGTGATGCGCGGCAATCCTTCCGCACTCTCACCTTCCTCGAACGTTTTGCGCGCCGTTTCGGCGGCGGCATCGGCTGCTTCGCGGCCATGCACCATGGTGGTGGCTTCGGTCGCCAGAACCTTTTTGGCTTCGTTGATTTCCGAGCCGCCAAGGGCCGCCAGCCGCGCCACTTCACTGAGCGGCAGTTCGGTGTAGAGCTTCAGGAAACGGCCGACATCGGCATCTTCCGAGTTGCGCCAATATTGCCAATAGCCATAGGGCGGCAAAAGGTCGGCGTTGAGCCACACGGCGCCAGCCGCTGTCTTGCCCATCTTGGCGCCCGACGAAGTGGTGAGCAGCGGCGAGGTGAGGGCGTAAAGCTGCTTTGCCATCAATGCGGCGGCCAAGCTCCATGCCGTTGATGATATTGCCCCACTGGTCGGAACCGCCCATCTGCAAGACACAATTTTCGCGGCGCGAGAGCTCAAGAAAGTCATAGGCCTGGAGGATCATGTAATTGAATTCGAGGAAGGTGAGCGGTTGCTCGCGCTCCAGCCGGAGCTTCACCGAATCGAAGGCCAGCATCTTGTTGACGGTGAAATGCACGCCATAGTCGCGCAGGAATTCGATGTAGTTGAGCTTGTCCAGCCAGTCGGCGTTGTTGACCATCACCGCATCGGTGGCGCCCGGGCCAAAGTTCAGGAACTGCGCGAACACTTGTCTGATGCCTGCAAGATTGGCGGCAATCTGCCCATCGTTCAGAAGCTTGCGCGATTCGTCCTTGAACGAGGGATCGCCGATCTTGGTGGTGCCGCCGCCCATCAGGGTGATCGGCCGGTGGCCGGTCTTCTGCATCCAGCGCAGCATCATGATCTGCACCAGCGATCCGGCATGGAGGCTGGGTGCTGTCGCATCAAATCCGATATAGCCGCAGATCGGTCCCGCCTTCGCCGCCTGATCCAGACCTTCAGGGTCGGAAATCTGGTGGACGAATCCCCGTTCCGAGAGAACATTGAGGAAATCGGACTTGAACTGGCTCATCATCAGCTGCTTTCGTGAAGTGGCGGGCTCTTAGCACGGGACAACAGCGTGTCAAAACCTCTCACCGCCCTCGGCCTGATGTCTGGCACCTCGCTCGACGGCATCGACGTGGCGATGATCGTCACCGATGGCGAGAACCTCGTGCGAGCGCGGGCCTTCGGCGACCTATCCCTACAGCGACGCCCAGCGCCAATTGTTGCGCCGGGCGATCACAGATGCCAAGGCCATGACCGGGCGCACAACACGGCCCGGCTGTTTGGCGAAGGCCGAGCAGGCGCTCACCGCCTGGCATGCCGAAGCTGTCGCCGCCTTCCGCGCCGCGCACCATCCCGGCGCCATTGATCTCATCGGCTTCCACGGCCAGACCGTCATTCATCGCCCGGAGATCAGGCTCACGGTGCAATTGGGCGATGGCCCGGCTCTGGCGCGGGCCACACAAGACGCCGGTGGTTTACGATCTCCGTGCGGCCGATGTGGCGGCGGGCGGGCAGGGCGCACCACTGGTGCCGGTCTATCATCGCGCCCTTGCCGCCTCACTCGCCAAACGCCCCGTGGCCTTCCTCAACATTGGCGGCGTTGCCAATGTCACGTGGATCGGCGGCGATGGTGACGTGCTGGCTTTCGACACGGGGCCGGGCAATGCGTTGCTCAACGACTGGTGCGAGAAACGCATCGGCAAGCCATTTGACGAAGGCGGGCAACTGGCGGCGCGGGGCCGTATTGATGAAGGCGTTGTCGCGCAACTGATTGGCGATGGCTATTTCGAAGAGCCGCCGCCAAAGTCCCTCGACCGCAACAGTTTTGCCGGCTTGCGCATGGAGCATCTTTCCGATGCCGACGGCGCCGCAACGCTGCTCGAATTCACCTGCCGCAGCATTCTTCAGTCGTCGAACTGGTTTCCGGCGCCACCAGAGTTGTGGATTGTGTGTGGTGGCGGCCGTAAGAATGCAGCGCTCATGAAACGTCTGAATGGATTTCTCACCGCCGAAGATGCAGGCTTCGATGGCGACGCCATGGAGGCCGAAGCCTGGGCCTATCTGGCTGTAAGGTCGATGCGCGGCCTGCCGATCACCTTCCCCGGTACCACACGGGCACCGGAGCCAATGTCAGGTGGCATTCTGGCGTCGCTGGAATAGGCTGAGTATGCGGCCATCGATGATCGCCAGGGCGACGATGATAACGGCGGCGCCAATGATTTCGCGAAGCTCGAGATTTTCCGAAAGGACGAAGTAGCCCAACAGTATGGCCGACACCGGAATGATCATGGTGACCAAGTTGGCGTTTGCCGGTCCCGCATGGGTGATCAGCCGGAAAAACACGATGTAGGCGAGCGCCGTCGAGAACGCCGCCAGCCCCAACAATGCGCTCCAGCCGGTGGCCGAAACATCCGCCAGGCGAGAGGGATCGTCAAACAGCAGAACCAGAATGCCGGCGAATACGGTTGAACACAGCAACTGCCCGGTGGCAGTCGTCATCGGCGGAATGTCCATCAGCCGCAACTTGGCCCACAGGCTGCCGAAACCGTAACTCACTGCCGCCAGGAGGCAGAGGAATATGCCAAGCGTTTCCGCGCCGCCGCCGAGCAACTTCACGCCTTTGAGAACCGCAACACCGGCGAGGCCAATGATCACGCCAATGATTTTCCGCATGCTGAATACTTCGCGACCCGTCAGCGCCAAGATCGAGAATGCGAACAAGGGCGTCGTTGCATTGATGACCGAGGCGAGGCCACTCGAGATCATCGACTGTCCCACTGCGAACAGCGTGAAGGGAATGATGTTGTTGGTGATCGACATGCCGGCGAAACTCACCCAGCTTCTGGCATCGCGCGGCAGCGGCCCTTGCAGCATCCAGTGGATGGGCAAGAGGATCGCCGAAGCGATCGCCACCCGGCACACGACGATCAGCAGTGGCGGCAGTTCCTTCACCGCCAGTCCGATGAACATGAAGGAAGCGCCCCACAGGATCGAGAGGAAAATCAACAGGCCCCAGTCCTGAAGGTTCATGGTGGGAGACGTGGATTTCATCGATGAATCCTATGAGTGCAGCCGCCTTATTGGGCAGCAATCAGGACACTTCAACCCGTTTCTTGTCAGATCTGCCCTTCGCGTGCCATGCGCTTGTCGAGATAGACCGAACACAGCTTTGCCAATTCTTCGATCTTGTCCTGGAAGAAGTGGTTCGCGCCGGCAATAACCTTGTGCTCGATGGCAATGCCTTTTTGGGTCTTCAGCTTGGACACCAGGCTGTGCATGGCTTCGGGAGGCGTGACAGAGTCTTTTTCGCCGTTGACGAAAAGCCCCGACGCCGGACATGGCGCAAGAAACGAAAAGTCGTAGTGCTTGGCCAGCGGCGCCACCGAAATGAAGCCGGAAATTTCCGGCCGCCGCATCAGAAGCTGCATGGAAATCCACGCACCGAAAGACACCCCGGCGATCCAGCACACCTTGGCCTCGCGGTTGAAGCTTTGCAGCCAGTCGAGTGCCGAGGCGGCATCGGAGAGTTCGCCCGCTCCATTCTCGAAAATGCCCTGGCTGCGGCCTACGCCGCGAAAGTTAAAGCGCAGCACTGAAAAGCCGCGGCTGGCATACATCTGGTAGAGCGAGTGCACGATCGGGTTGTTCATCGTGCCGCCGAAAGTGGGGTGCGGGTGCAGGATGATGGCAATCGGCGAACCCGGCGCCTTGGAATGGTGATAGCGGGCTTCAATTCGTCCCGCCGGACCGTTGAAAATCACTTCAGGCATTCAAACTCTCAATCCTCGATCAAACATGCATAATCCCACCAAATAGTTGACTCTGGTAGTCGGGATTTCTATATATCCAGTTTAGAACTGTTCAAGAAAAGGCGGGGTGACGCCCCACCACAAGGAACCCGCCTTTAGCATGGGGTGGGGGGCAAAAAGCAAGGATTTCGTGCACATGAAGATGAGCACCAAGGGCCGCTACGCCGTCATGGCGATGATCGATATCGGCGCCCACTCCGGCGGCGAACCCGTGTCGCTGGCTGAAATCGCCGAGCGCCAGGAGATCAGCCAGGAATATCTCGAGCAGCTGTTTGGCAAGCTCAGGAAGGCCGGATTGGTCGAAAGCGCCAGAGGCCCCGGCGGCGGCTATCGCCTGGCCCACGGGCCTGCGTCAATTCCGGTGTCGGCCATCATCGAGGCCGTCGACGAGGAACTCCGCGTTACCCGCTGCGAGGGCGATGCCGTGGACGGCTGCGTGAAGGGCGAGCAGTGCAATGCCCACGACCTGTGGTCGTCACTCGGCCGCCAGATGATGTACTTCCTCGGCTCTATCACTCTTGAGGATGTCGTCGCCAAGCGCAACCTGGCCCTTGCCGCGTCTATCAAGCAAGCCAAGGACCGCCACGTAAAGGTTGGCGCGTGAGAACCTATCTCGACCATAACGCCACCAGTCCGCTACGGCCCGAAGCCCGGGCGGCCATGCTGGCGGCTATGGAAATCGCCGGAAACGCCTCGTCGGTGCATGGCGAAGGCCGCGCCGCGCGGAAGCTTCTGGATGATGCCCGCGATGCCATTGCGCGGGCTGTTGGTGTTATTGCGCCCATGGTGGTGTTCACCTCGGGTGGCAGCGAAGCCAACAACATGGCGCTGAAGGGTGTGGCCGTGGAGCGCCTGATTGTTTCCGCCGTCGAACACCCCTCGGTCATCGAAGCGGCGAAGGCTGGCGGCAGAACGTCGAAACCATTCCGGTGAATGCCGACGGCGTTGTCGATCTCGATGCGCTGGCGCGCGCTGCTGCCCGGCCCCAAGGCGCTGGTCAGCGTCATGCTCGCCAACAATGAAACCGGCGTCATCCAGCCCATCCGCGAAATCGCCGGCCTGGCGCATGCCCATGGCGCGCTGGTTCACACCGATGCCGTGCAGGCGCTGGGCAAAATCCCCGTCAACTTTGGCCTGCTCGGCGTCGATCTCATGACAGTTTCCGCTCACAAGCTGGGCGGCCCCATGGGCGCCGGCGCACTGGTCATCCGCGATGGTCTGGCGATCGCGCCGTTGATCCATGGCGGTGGCCAGGAATTGCGCCGCCGGGCCGGAACCGAAAACCTTGCGTCTGCCGCCGGGTTTGCCGCAGTTGCGAAAGAGAAACTGCACAATATCAGCACGTTGCGCGATACCCTTGAAACTTCGCTTGAAGGCGCATCCATTTTCGGGAAGAACGCCGAACGCCTGCCCAACACCACCTGCTTCGCTTATTCCGGCCTGAATGCCGAAACCCTGCTGATGGCGCTTGATCTCGAAGGAATCGCCGTTTCCTCGGGCTCCGCCTGTTCCTCCGGCAAGGTGGCGCGTTCGCATGTTTTGGCCGCCATGGGCGTTCCCAATGAACTGGCGAAGGCCGCCATCCGTATCAGCCTCGGCTGGAACACCACCCGGCAGGACATCGAACACTTCATCGCCGCGTGGCGGCGCATCGTCGCGCGCCACCAGGCCCGCGCCGCCGCATAGGAACGAATATGGCCGATCTCGACACCATCGAACTCGTCAAGGACATTGAAGTCGACAAATACAAATACGGCTTCACCACCGACATCGAATCCGATTTCGCGCCCAAGGGCCTGAATGAAGACATCGTCCGTTTCATCTCGGCCAAGAAGGGCGAGCCCCAGTGGATGCTCGACGCCCGCCTTGAAGCCTATCGCCGCTGGCTCGATATGGTGGAGCCCACCTGGGCCCGCGTCAGTTATCCCAAGATCGATTTCCAGGACCTCTATTACTACGCCGCACCCAAGAGCATGGCGGCGCCCAAGAGCCTGGACGAGATCGATCCCAAGCTTCTCGAAACCTATGCCAAGCTCGGCATTCCGCTGAAGGAGCAGGAAATCCTGGCCGGCGTCAGGAAGCAGGGCGAGAAGAGCGAACTCGACAACGAAGGCGGCGGCGAATACGGCTCGGGCCGGGTGGCGATCGATGCGGTCTTCGATAGCGTCTCGGTGGTCACCACCTTCAAGGCCGAACTGGCCAAGGCTGGCGTCATCTTCTGTTCAATCTCCGAAGCGCTGCGCGAACATCCTGAACTGGTGAAGAAGTATCTCTTCTCCGTCGTGCCGCAGGGCGACAATTTCTATGCCGCATTGAACTCCGCCGTGTTCTCCGATGGCTCCTTCGTCTACGTGCCGCCGAACACCCGCTGCCCGATGGAGCTTTCGACTTACTTCCGCATGAACGCCAAGAACACCGGGCAGTTCGAGCGCACCCTGATCATCGCCGACAAGGGCGCCTACGTCTCCTACCTCGAAGGCTGTACCGCGCCCACCCGCGACGAGAGCCAGCTGCACGCCGCCGTGGTCGAATTGATCGCGCTCGAAGATGCCGAGATCAAATATTCGACGGTGCAGAACTGGTATCCGGGCGACGCCGAAGGCAAGGGCGGCATCTACAATTTCGTGACCAAGCGCGGCGATTGCCGGGGTGCGCGCTCGAAGATTTCCTGGACCCAGGTTGAAACCGGCTCGGCCATCACCTGGAAATATCCGAGCTGCATCTTGCGCGGCGATGACTCGCGCGGCGAATTCTATTCCATCGCCATTTCCAACGGCCGCCAGCAGGTCGACAGCGGCACCAAGATGATCCACCTCGGCAAGAACACCTCAAGCCGCATCATCTCCAAGGGCATCGCCGCGGGCCGCAGCGACAACACCTATCGCGGCCTCGTCTCGGCGCATCGCAAGGCGACGAACGCCCGCAACTTCACCCAGTGCGACTCGCTGCTGATCGGCGACAAGTGCGGCGCCCACACGGTGCCCTACATCGAAGCCAAAACCTCGACCGCCCAGTTCGAACACGAAGCCACCACCTCGAAAATCTCCGACGACCAGATGTTCTACTGCCATGTCGCGCGGGCTCACGCCAGGAAGAAGCCGTGGCCCTGATCGTCAACGGCTTCGTGCGCGACGTGCTGCAGCAGCTTCCCATGGAGTTCATGGCGGAGACGCAGAAGCTGATCGGCATTTCGCTGGAGGGAGTGTCGGATGACGCTCGCGCATCGGGACCCCGGCCTGCAACATGGAGCGGCGCAAGAACAATATGCTCACCATCAACAACCTCCACGTCAAACTCGACGATGAAGACCGCGAGATCATCCGAATGGGCTGACGCTTAACGTGAAGCCCGGCGAAGTTCACGCCATCATGGGGCCGAATGGCTCCGGAAAATCGACGCTCTCCTATGTGCTGGCGGGCCGCGACGGTTATGAGGTGACGGAAGGCTCCGTCACCTACAAGGGCGAGGACCTGCTTGCCATGGAGCCGAACGTGCGCGCCGCCAAGGGGGTGTTCCTGGCCTTCCAGTACCCCATCGAAATTCCCGGCGTGGCCACCATGCAGTTCCTGAAGGTGGCGCTCAACGCCCAGAAGAAGGCGCGGGGCGAGAAGGAACTTTCGACGCCCGATTTCATGCGCCTGGTGAAGGACCGCGCGGCGAAGCTCAACGTCTCGCAGGACATGCTGAAGCGCGCCGTCAATGTCGGCTTCTCCGGCGGCGAAAAGAAGCGCGCCGAAATTCTGCAGATGGCGGTGCTCGAACCCGCGCTGTGCATTCTCGATGAAACCGATTCCGGCCTCGATATCGATGCGCTGCGCGTCGTCGCCGATGGCGTCAATGCGTTGCGTTCGCCGGACCGCGCCATGGTGGTCATCACCCACTATCAGCGCCTGCTCGACTATATCGTGCCGGACTTCGTTCACGTTCTCTCGCAAGGCCGCATCGTCAAGTCGGGCGACAGGCATCTGGCGCTGGAATTGGAAGAAAAGGGCTATGCCGGATTCGCCAAGGACGCGGCATGAACCTGGTGCTCACCAAAACCGCCGCCGAAACGGCCCTCGGCGTGTCCCTGCCGCACCGGCGCATGGAGGACTGGCGCTGGACCGATTTGCGCCAGTTGATCGACCAGCCCTATCCGCCGCGCCAGAAGGTTGAAGCGAAGCCCGCCGATATTGCGCGCTTGCTCAAGTCGTCGCCCTTCGCCGCCATCGCCGCCACCCGCATGGTGTTCGTCAACGGCGCTCTCGACACGGCGCACTCGAAGCTCGCCAATGGCGCGGCCGCATCGCACGCCGTGCCGGACGAGCCGGTCATCGCCATGAACACCGCCTTCGCCGATGATGGCGCAAGACTGCAACTCTCCGGCACCGCCGATACGCCCATTGAACTGGTGTTCATCACCACAAATGGCGCCGCCCGCGCCATCGCCACGCGCAATGTGATCGAGATCGCGGCAGGATCTTCCGTCACCCTCATCGAAACCCATCTGGGCGAGGGCGACTACCTCTCCAACAGCGTCACCGAAATCCGCGTGGGCGAGGGCGCGAGGCTCGACCGCGTGAAGGTGGAACACGAGGCAGCCAATGCCGTGCATCTCTCCCACACCCACGTGACGCTGGCGAAGAACGCCCGCCTCAACGATTTCACCCTCACCTCGGGCGCCAGGCTCAACCGCCAGAACGGCACCTATGTTTTTGCCGGGCAGGGGGCCGAGGCCCGCGTCTCCGGCGCCTATCTGCTGGCGGGAAAGCAACACGCCGACACCCGCCTCGTCGTCGACCATCAGGTGCCGCACTGCCTCTGCCGCGAACTGTTCAAATGCGTGATGGACGATCACTGCCCGCGGCATTTTCCAGGGCAAGGTCATCGTCCGCCCCGATGCCCAGAAGACCGATGGCAAGCAGTCGAGCCACGCGCTGCTGCTGTCCGAACACGCCGAATTCGACGCCAAGCCCGAACTCGAAATCTTCGCCGACGACGTGGTCTGCGGCCATGGCGCCACCTCGGGCGATTTGAACCACGATCACCTGTTCTATCTCAAATCGCGCGGCATTCCGGAAGCCGAAGCCAAGTCGCTGCTGATCGCCGCCTTCGTGGGCGAAGCCTTCGAGACCATCGCCCATGACGGCGTCCGCGAGGCGCTCGTGGCCTATGCCGAGATTGGCTGCAACTCACACCCAACACCCGTCTCCCTGCGGGAGAAGGTGGACGCCGCGAAGCGGCGGCCGGATGAAGGGCTGGCATGACACTTCCCTCTCCCGGCGCTGCGCGCGCACCCTCTCCGCAAGGGGAGAGGCGTTGGACTACGACGTCACCAGCCATCCGCGCTGACTTCCCCATCCTCGCCCGCGAGGTCTATGGCAAGCCGCTGGTCTATCTCGACAACGCCGCTTCGGCCCAGAAGCCGAAGCCGGTGCTCGATGCCATCATGAAGGCCTATACCGAGGAGTATGCCAACGTCCATCGCGGCCTGCACTTCCTGTCCAATGCGTCGACGCAGGCCTTCGAGGATGCGCGCGAAAGCGTGCGCCGCTTTCATCAATGCGCCATCCGCCAACAATTTGATCTTCACCCGCAACGCCACCGAGGCGATCAACCTCGTGGCGCAATCTTTCGGCTCGCTGGTGATCGGCGAGGGCGACGAGATCGTGCTGTCGATCCTCGAACACCACTCCAACATCGTGCCGTGGCATTTTCACCGCGAGAGGAAGGGTGCCGGTCATCAAATGGGCGCCCATCGATGACGACGGCAATTTCCTGCTCGATGAGTTTGAAAAGCTGCTGACGCCCAAAACCAAAATCGTCGCCATCACCCAGATGTCGAATGCGCTGGGCACCATCGTTCCGGTGGCCGAGGTCATCAAGCTCGCCCATGCCCGCGGCATTCCGGTGCTGGTCGATGGCAGCCAGGCCGCCGTGCACATGGCCGTCGACGTGCAGGCGCTGGACGCCGATTTCTACGTGTTCACCGGCCACAAGACCTATGGCCCCACCGGCATCGGCGTTCTCTATGGCAAGTCCGAACATCTGAAGCGCATGCCGCCCTATCAGGGTGGTGGCGAGATGATCAATGAAGTTACAACCGATGGCATCACCTACAACGACCCGCCGCACCGCTTCGAAGCGGGAACCCCGGCCATCGTGCAGGCCATCGGACTCGGCGCCGCACTCGACTACATGCAGGCGATCGGCCTCGACAACATCGCCGCCCACGAGGCGACATTGCGCGACTATGCCATGGAGCGGCTGTCCGCCATCAATTCGCTGCGCATCTTCGGCCGCGCCAGGAACAAGGGCGCCATCGTCTCCTTCAACATGGAAGGGGCGCACGCCCATGACGTGGCGACGGTGATCGACCGGGCCGGTGTCGCCGTCCGCGCCGGCACCCATTGCACCCAGCCGCTGCTCGCCCGTTTCGGCGTCACCGCCACCTGCCGCGCCTCCTTCGCCATGTACAACACCATTGGTAGGAGGTTGACGTTCTGGCCGAAGCCCTTATCTCTGCCCGGAGGATATTTGGATGATGGACGCCACAGTCACCGCCCCGGTTGAAAATGCCCCGAACCCCTCGGCCATTCCCGCCGATGAGTTGGCGCGCATGACCGATGACATCGTCGCCGCCATGAAGACGGTCTATGACCCGGAAATTCCCGTTGATATTTATGAATTGGGCCTCATCTACAAGGTCGATATCGACGACGACCGCAATGTGGCCGTGGAAATGACCTTGACCGCCCCCGGCTGCCCGGTGGCGGGCGACATGCCGGGCTGGGTTGAGAACGCCGTGTCAACGGTTGGCGGTGTAAAGTCGGTGAAAGTCGATCTGGTTTTCGATCCCCCCTGGGATCACAGCCGGATGAGCGAAGAAGCCCGCGTCGCGATGAACATGTGGTAAGGTGAAAGAATGGCCCGCCCGATCCCCAAAGTAATGACCCTTACCGAAGCCGCCGCCGAACGCGTGCGCAATATCATGTCGCGCTCCGAAAAGCCCGTGGCGGGCTTGCGCATCGGCGTCAAGAACGGCGGCTGTGCCGGCATGGAATACACCATGGACTGGGCCGAGGCCGCCGCGCCCTTCGATGAAGTGATCGAGGACAAGGGCGTGAAAGTGCTGATCGACCAGAAGGCGGTGCTGTTCCTCCTCGGCACCGAAATGGACTATCAGGCGAGTGCCCTCAAATCCGGCTTCGTGTTCAACAACCCGAACCAGACCGGCGCCTGCGGCTGCGGCGAAAGCGTGCAGTTGAAAGCGGCGTCCGCCGGGGTGTGAATTTCATCACTTCGGCAAATACTTCCGCCAATTGTGCTGTTCCCTGAACCCCAGCACTTCGCGCGCCTTGCGGTTTGAAATCGGCGCTTCGTGTTCGTCCATCTTGCGGGTCATCGGCACGCCGGGGCAATAGCGCGCCAGGAATTTCGCCGTCGGCAAGTCAGCGGTGATCGTGTCGTTCACGGCATTGAACACCTGATAGCCCAGCCCATCCTTCTGCAAACACAGATGCACGATCTCGCCGAGGTCGCGGGCGTCGATATAGCTCCAGGCGTTGCGCTTGCGCGATGCGCGGATCGGCCACGAAGCCGGGAAAGCGGTCATATTCATGGGGCTCGATCACGTTGCCGATGCGCAGCGCATAGATGTCGGCGCCATAGCGCGCCGCGAAGGCCCGCGCCGTCTGTTCGTTCACCAGCTTGGAGAGGCCATAGCTGTCCATCGGGTCGATGGGATAGTCCTCGTCGAGCGGAAACTGCTTGAAATCCTTGTCGCCCTCGGCGAAACACACGCCATAGGTCGTCTCGCTCGAAGCAATCACCACCTTGCGCACGCCAAGCTTCATCGCCGCTTCGATGACATTGTAGGTGCTCACCACATTGGCGGCGAACGTCTTGTTGTCGGGCTCGATCAATACCCGCGGGATTGCCGCGAAATGCACGATCGCGTCGGGCGGCGAGGGCGGCTTTCCGGCGTCATAGCCTTCGAAGCCAAAATGCATGGTCAGCGCGTTGAACACCTGGCCGCTGTCGGTCATGTCGGCAATCAGCGTGTTGACGCCGGCAAGCGCCAGCGGCTTCAAATCAACATTGAGAATGCTGTAGCCCTTGGCGGCGAGATAGGGCACCGCATGGCGCCCGGCCTTGCCCGTTCCGCCGGTAAAAACGATCCGCTTGCTCATCGCATCTGCTCCAAAGTGAGGGGAAATTCGCTATCAGTCTTCGCCTTCCGCAGCGGCCTTCTGCTGGGCCCGCGCCAGGAAGCGCTCGTTCATCGCTGTGGTTGAAGCTTCGGTGCCATCGTGAAAGGTGCCGAACCATTTGTCGAGCGGAAACGGCCCGTCGATGCCGTAATTGCACTCGAAATATCGATGGTGCAGATAGTGGAAAAAGTCTCCGGTCTTTACTGCCACGCCATCGGCCAGCACCACGCGATCAAAGCCGACATGGCCCTGGGCCGGCGTTATCCCCGCATGCTGCAAATGGAACAGCGCATGGATCGGATGCGACGGCACGATCCAGTGGATCACCACGCCGGAAAAATACAGAAGATGCTCGACGGGGTGCATGGACGTGCCCGACAGCGGGCCATAGGTCACATTATTGTGGTGCAGGTAGTGCACCCAGCGATAGAGCGGCCCCCAGTGGATGAGCCGGTGGATGAAATAGAAATGCAAATCCCGCAGCAGCGGAATGATCGCCAGCATGAACAGGAAATAGATCGGGTGCTCTTCGATTGACACATAGGGAATGTAGCCGTTGGCATAGAACCAATAGGTTAGCGCCTCCCACGCCGTCCAGATCGGCACGGCGCTGATGACCGTCCAGAACAGATTGTCGAGAACCTGGTTGCGGAACAGGAAGACGGGATTGTCGCGGGCCAGCCATTTGCTGGTGTATTTCCAGTCGCTGCCCTGGGCTTTGCGCACATAGAGCCAGAGGTGCCAGGCGCCCGCCACGGCGAGGATCAGACCAGATTGCGGACCAGCAGATAAATAATCCATCCGGCTGCAAAAGTTTTCATCTCGGCCAGCGGCGGCGTGAAATAAACCCAGATCACCACCGGCAGCGCCATGTAGACCACATTCCATGGCAGGAAATAGCCGGGATATCCGAACAGCCATTTCAGCACTGCCCAGTGGCTTGAAGGGCCATTGCATGACCGGCGCATAGTGCAATGGCACCTCCGGCACCCAGTCGCCGCGCTTGTTGCGTTTGCCGTCGAATTCGGTTTGCATGGTGCGCCTATTGCTTGCCGAACGTTGCCAACACGCTCTTGCCCGCTCCTAGCAGTTTCAGTGCCGATCCCTCAACGGAGAATGCCCGCGTTGCTCCCAGTTTTCCAAAGAATTCGCTCTCGGCAACCATGCGGGACTTGTCACAGGCCATGCGCGTGGCGCCGATGTTGGAGATGCGAAGGCCCGGACCATCCTCTGTATAACGCCCGAAAAACCGGTTGCACCCGCCATTGCCACTCACCCGGCCACTTGCCAAAAATGCGATGGTCCGTTCAGGCGTTCCCGGCCAGCTTCCAGCTTGTGCCCGCCAGCGAAACTGAACCCGCAATACCGCTGCCTGTCATCAGAACCAACCCCAGCCCGAGCACCAAACCCCTGAACATGAACCCTCTCAGCAACTGGTGCCGGCTACAGGACTCCAACCTGTGACCCCCTGATTACAAATCAGGTGCTCTACCAACTGAGCTAAGCCGGCGTGGTGGCCCGCTCATAATCGCGTCTGCGCTTACTGCGTCAACGCATAGAGCGCCACGGCGGCGGCGTTGGAGACGTTGAGGCTCTTGATCGGCCCCGAAAGCGGAAGCCTGCACGAAATGGTCGCAACTGTCTTGGGTCAGCTTCCGCAGACCCTTGCCTTCGGCTCCCAGCACCAGCGCCAAGGGCGGCGTGCGGTCGATGGCCGAAATCACCTCCGGCGCCTCGCTGTCAAGGCCGACGAGGCGGAAGCCTTCGTCTTGCAGTTCCGCCATGGCGCGGGAAAGGTTGGTCACCTTCACGAAGGGCACATGCTCGTAGGCGCCCGAGGCGGCCTTGAACAAAACGCCCGTTGCCTCCGCGCTGTGCCGCGCCGTGGTCACCACTGCCGTGACATTGAAGGCGGCACAGGTGCGCAGGATGGCGCCGACATTGTGCGGGTCGGTGACTTGGTCGAGCATCACCACGATGCCGGATTTCTCGATCTCGTCGAGGCCGGGCTGGGAAAGCGGCCTGGCTTCCAGCAGCACGCCATTGTGCACGGCGTCGGCCCCCAGCCGCTTGTCGAGATCACGGGGGTGAACGATTTGCGGCTCCAGCCTGAGGCTGCCAAGTTCCTCGAGCAACCGGTCGGCGGCATTCTTCGACGCCGTGAGACTGACAAGCTTGCGTTTCGGATTACGCAGCGCCTCGCTCACCGGGTGAAGGCCATAGATCAAATCATTTTCGTCGCTCATGGCGGTGCTATAGCCGCCACGGCCCGCAGGCGGAACTGTTTTCGCCGCGCGGATGCGGCTAGAGTGGCGGCAGGAGTTGACCGCCATGAAAACCGCCGCTTTCTGCCTTGCCGTGTTTTTCGCCGCTACCGCCGCCCATGCCGGGTCTTTTACCGCACCCCGGGGACAACACTTCGTGGCATTGGCGAGTGCGAAAAACCTTGACGAGGCCATCGGCATCGCAAGGCTTTATGGCGACGGCGCCCAGGTGGTGAGCAGCCAGAGCGGCTGGTACGCGGTGATCCTCGGGCCGACACCTCAGCCCTCGCTCGCGGCCTTCAAGGCGGCCTATCAGGGTTGGCCGGAAATTCCCCGCGATGCCGTGTGGTCGCGCGGCAATAACTATATAGATGGCGTATGGGCCCCCGATCCGCAGACCCCAAAGGCCATTGAAGTGACCGTCACGGCCCCGGTCGAAACCGGCACCGAAGAGTTTCAGGTGACCGCCACCGCCACCATCGCCAATGAAACGCAATCGGTGCGGCTGCGCGCCATGGACAATGCCAATGAGGCTTTCGACCTTGCAACCAAACCGGATTATTATTCCGACTTCGGCACCACCGTGCGGCTGGCCAACCTCGACCCCCTATCGCCCGAGCCCGAAACCATGCTCACGCAATATACCGGCGGCGCCCATTGCTGCGTCGCCACGTGGTTTGCGGCGAAGAAGGACAGCGCCTGGCAACTCTCCGAAGGCGCCATGCTCGATGGCGGCGGCTATTGGCTGGAGGACGTGGACGGCGATGCTGCCTACGAGCTGCTGAGCGTCGACAACGCCTTTCTTTATGCCTTCGAGTCCTATGCCGGGTCTTTCGCCACCATCGAGGTTCATCGCCTGCGCAATGGCGTGGTGGAGGCGGTTCCGCGTGACAGCAAGTGGCGAAGCCGCATCGCCCAGGACCTGGCGGGCAAGGATTTCATGGCGAAAATGGAACCGGAGCTTTGGCGCTCCAACGGTTTCCTCGCACCCTGGGTCGCCACCAAGATCCTGCTCGGCGAAGGCGACGAGGCGTGGAAGAAGATGCTGAAAAGCTACGACCGCGACTCCGGTTTTGGGCCGCAATCCTGCGCCTCCGGCAAGTCCGTCGAACAATGCGCCGTCGAAGATTTGAAGGCCATTCCATTTCCTCAGGCCCTCGCCGCATTCCTCAATGACAATGGTTACACGCCGGTGCCTGGACCGTAATCCTTCGCCGGGTTGCGGGAACCGGGGCAGGGGGCTAGAACCGCTGCAAGACCGGGCTAAGGGGTTCCATGTTCAAGAAAATTCTGATCGCCAATCGCGGCGAAATAGCTTGCCGCGTGATCAAGACGGCGCGCCGGATGGGGATTGCCACGGTGGCTGTCCATTCCGATGCCGATGCCCGGGCGCTCCATGTCGAAATGGCCGACGAGCGCATTCACATCGGCCCGCCGCAGGCAGCACTTTCATATCTGGTGATCGACAAGATCGTCGAGGCCTGCCGCAAGACCGGGGCCGAGGCTGTGCACCCCGGTTATGGCTTCCTCTCCGAACGCTCGGCCTTTCCCAGGGCGCTGGCCGAGGCGGGCATTACTTTCATCGGCCCTAACCCGCACGCCATCGACGCCATGGGCGACAAGATCGAGTCCAAAAAGACCGCCGCTGCCGCCAATGTCTCGACCGTTCCCGGCTACATGGGCATTATCGAAGATGCCGATGAGGCGGTGAAGATCGCTGGCGAGATCGGCTTTCCGGTGATGATCAAGGCCTCGGCTGGCGGCGGCGGCAAGGGCATGCGCGTGGCGTTTGATGAGGCGGAAGTGCGCGATGGCTTCGTGCGCGCCAAGTCGGAAGCAAAATCTTCCTTTGGCGACGACCGGGTGTTTCTCGAAAAATTCATCGTCAACCCGCGCCACATCGAAATCCAGGTGCTCGGCGACAAGCATGGCAACGTGATCTATCTCGGCGAGCGCGAATGCTCGATCCAGCGCCGAAACCAGAAAGTCGTTGAAGAAGCCCCGTCGCCACTGCTCGACGACAAGACCCGCAAAGCTATGGGCGAGCAGGCCGTGGCCCTTGCCAAGGCGGTGGGCTATGACTCGGCGGGCACCGTGGAGTTCGTGGCGGGGCAGGACCGTTCGTTCTTCTTTCTCGAAATGAATACCAGACTCCAGGTCGAACATCCGGTCACCGAACTTGTCACCGGCATTGATCTCGTGGAGCAGATGATCCGTGTGGCGGCCGGCGAAAAGCTGGCGCTCAGGCAATCCGACGTGAAGCTCAACGGCTGGGCAGTAGAATCCCGCATCTATGCCGAGGATCCCTATCGCAACTTCCTGCCATCCACGGGGCGGCTGGTGAAATATCGTCCGCCTACGGAGCAACAGGCAGGTGGCATCACCATCCGCAATGACACCGGCGTTTACGAAGGCGGTGAAATCTCCATCTGGTACGACCCGATGATCGCCAAACTGTGCACCCACGCTGCCACCCGCAAGGAGGCCGTCCATGCCATGGGCAAGGCGCTCGATGCGTTTTACATCGAAGGCATCCAGCACAATGTGCCGTTCCTGTCGGCCATCATGCAGAACCCGCGTTGGCAATCGGGCAATCTTTCGACCGGCTTCATCGCCGAGGAATTCCCGGATGGTTTCCACGGCAATGCGCTGACCGCCGGTTTGAAGGCCACACTGTCCAAGGTCGCAACGGTCCTCGATCACATCGAAAACCGCAGGAAGCGCCGCATCAATGTGCAGATGTCGGGGCCGACGGTTTCATTCTCGCTGAAGCGCGTTGTCAGGCTTGGCAAGGACTGGATCGACGTCGAAGTCTCGCCGGAGATCGATGCTCTTGCCGACCAGTCCGGATGGTATCCCGGCCAGCCGGTGTTTGCTGGCGCCATCGATGGCGAAAGCGTCACGGTGCAGGTGAAGCCAGTGCTCAATGGCTATCGCCTGAGTTACCAGGGGGTTGTCGCCGAAGCCCACGTGTTTACGGCGCGCGAGGCGGAACTGGCCAAACTCATGCCGGAGAAAACCGTCACCGATACGTCAAGAAAACTTCTGTGTCCGATGCCTGGCCTCGTGGTGCAGATTGCCGTGAGCGAGGGCCAGGAGGTGAAGGCCGGCGAATCTCTCGCCGTCGTCGAAGCGATGAAAATGGAAAACATCCTGCGCGCCGAACGCGATGTGACGGTGAAGAAAATCAACGCCAAGAAAGGCGACAGTCTCGCCGTCGATGCCGTGATCATGGAATTTGCGTAGCTGTCGGGCCGAACACCTTTTCAAAAGTACGCTTCAGTGCTGCATCCGCTTCCGCCATGGTGACCGGCAAACCAAGATCCACCAGACTTGTCACGCCATGTTCGCTCACCCCGCAGGGCACGATGCCGGTGAAATGCGTGAGGTCGGGATCGACATTGAGGCTGACGCCATGGAAGCTCACCCAGCGCCTGACACGAATGCCGATGGCGGCGATCTTGTCTTCGCGCGTGCCGCGCCTGACCCACACGCCGACGCGGTCTTCGCGCCGCTCTCCCATCACATGCATTTCGGCAAGGGTGGCGATGATCCAGTCTTCCAGCCCCGCCACGAATGCCCGAACGTCGGCGCCACGGCGTTTGAGGTCGAGCATCACATAGGCGACGCGCTGGCCGGGGCCGTGATAGGTGTATTGCCCGCCGCGCCCCGCCTTGAACACCGGAAAGCGATCAGGCTCGACGAGGTCGTCGGGTCTCGCACTGGTGCCGGCGGTGTAGAGTGGTGGATGCTCAAGAAGCCAGACACGCTCTGGGGCCTCGCCGCTGGCAATCAGTTCGACTTCCGCTTCCATGCGGGCGAGTGCGGCCTCATAGGGCACAAGGCCGGGCGCAACCTCCCACGCCACGGGGCCAGGCGCATATACGGAAGACCGGATGAGATCGCGCGTTGTCACAGGCCGCGCTTGAACCACTTTCGACATTTCCCTGCAAGCGGTGTATTTCTTCAAGAGGGGCAGGAGGAGAATCGCATGGACGGTATTGGCTTCCTGATTGTGATTGCCAGCTTCGTGATGGCCATCATCGCCCTCAACAAGACGGCGAAACTCGACACCGTCACCGCCCAACTCAAGATGCAGCTCACACAGTTGAAAGAAGAGCTGGCGAAACTGCGCCGCGATGGCAGCGCACCTTCAGCCGAACCGGAGCCCGAGGTTGCGGCCGTCGCCGAAGCCCTGATAGCGCCACCGCCCGAGCAGCCAATCATCACCGAAGCCCCGGCCAATGCCAACGCTGCACCGGAATTGCCGCCACTTCCACCGCCAAAGCCGCCCAAGCCCATCCGCGACATGGAGCAAGCGCTCGCTTCGCGCTGGTTCGTGTGGATCGGCGGCGTGGCAATTGCCGTGGGCGGCCTGTTGTTCGTGAAATATGCTTATGACAACGGGCTGATTTCGCCCACCCTGCAAATCATCCTTGGGCTGATGATTGCCGCCGTACTGGTGGCGGCGGGCGAATTCCTGCGCCGCCGCGATCCCGCCGCTGCGCCAGACAACTATGTTCCCGCCGCCCTGTCCGCCGCCGGCATCGCCACCGCCTTTGCCGCCATCTATGCCGCCTATGCGCTCTATCAACTCGTTGGCCCAACCACCGCCTTCGCCGGGCTGGCGCTCGTTGGCCTCGGCGCCATGGCGCTGTCGCGGGTGCAGGGACCATTCATTGCCGCCCTTGGCCTCATCGGCTCCTATGCAACACCGGCGCTTGTTTCGACCGACAGCCCGTCGGCGCTGGGTTTCTTTCCGTATCTTGCCGTCATCCTTGGGGCCTCGCTGTTCACACTGCGCGGCCGCAACTGGTGGTGGCTGGGCTTTGCCGCCGTGGCCGGAAGCCTGTTGTGGACACTTGGCTGGTTCCTTGGCCCTTACGCGCTGCAAGACACGCTGATCATCGGCCTGTTCGCCCATGTCGTGGGGCTAGTATCCTTCTACGGCTTGCGCGGCCGGGCGAACCTTGGCGACGAACCGGGCTCACGGTTGTTCTCGGCTGACAATTGGCAGCCACTTGCCATCGGCTTCATGGGTCTTGCAGCGCAAAGCATTATTCTGTTCAAGCTGCTTCACATATCGGGCCATTCCAACACGGCGCTGGTGCTGTTCTTCCTCGGCGTGGCAAGCCTCGCCGCCATTGCCTGGTTGAAGCCCGGCGCCTCGGTGCTGGCGCCGGTTGCGGCTGGCTTGGGATTTGCCGCCATGATGGTCTGGGATGAAGTGGCCTTCCATGAATTGGCCATGGATGAGAGGGGCTTCTGGTCCTCGTTGCTGGGTGGCGATGCGCCACGCTTCCTCAACTGGACACTCGGGGCAGGGGCCGCACTCACCGTTGCAGGCCTGGCGGGCGTCAAGCTTCGCCCGGAGAAGTGGCTGTGGGCGTTGCTCGCCAGCCTCGCCAGTGTGCTTTACATTGTCGGCGCCTGGGGCCGGGTCGATGCGCTGCTGTCGCCAACGGTGTGGCTGGTCATTGCTGTTGTTACCGCCGCCGTGCTGCTGGCCGTCGCCAAAACCAACCACAAGGAAGTGGGTGGCGCCAATCTTCCTGCTGGTATTCTGGCGGCAGGCGCGGCCGTGCTCCTGATTTTCGCCGCTGACCGCCTGTTCGACAATGTCTGGCTGACGCTTGCCATCGCCGTGCTGGCGGCTGGCTACGCATTCGGCAGCCGATTGTTGCAGGCAAGTCTGATGGGACCGGTCACGGCAACACTTGCATCGCTCGTTGCCGTGAAGCTCTTCGTGTCGCGCGAATTGTGGAACGACGACCGCACCCTGCCGCTTGGCCAGCACTGGCCACTCTACGGTTATGGCTTGCCGGCCGTGCTGTTCCTGATTGCCAGCCGCTGGCTGAAGTCGTCGGGGCACTTGCGCTCCGCCGTGGCGCTGGAAGGCATCAGCCTCGGCCTCGCCATGTCGCTGGTTTCGCTGGAACTCCGTGTACTGATTGCCGGCGGCATCGGCGCTGATGAACCAGCGCTTCTTGAAGTGGCTGCCCACGTCCTCACCTGGATGGCGGCGGCCTATGGCCTGATGTACCGCCAGCAAATCTACTCGTCGTTCATCTCGCTGTGGGGCTCGCGTGTCCTACTGGCGGCTTCGGCGGCGGGTGTGGTTTTGCTCAGCCTGTTGGCGCTCAATCCTGTGGTGACCGAAGAACCGGTCGTCGGCAATGTCGTGTTCAATGCCTTGCTGTTGGCCTATCTGGCGCCGGTGGTGTTGCTTGGCCTCATCGCCCGCAAGCTTTCCGGCATCGGCTGGGAAATGCTGCGCCCGGCCGCCGGTCTTTTAGCGCTCGGCCTGGTGTTCGTCTATGTAACACTGGAAACCAAACGGGTGTTCCAGGGTCCGGTGCTGGTGGCGCAATCGGAATCGATTGCCGAAAGCTATGCCTACTCTGCCGTGTGGCTGGTGCTGGCGCTGGCTCTTTTCGTGGCCGGCATCAGGCTGCGGCGTCAGGTGGTGCGCTATGCCGGGCTTGGGGTAATGACGCTCGTCGTGCTGAAAGTGTTCCTGTGGGACATGTCAAGCCTCGAGGGCCTCTACCGCATCGCCAGCTTTGTTGGCCTGGGCCTGTGCCTGGTGGCCATCGGCTGGCTCTATCAGAAGTTCGTGCTGAAGCCCGCCTGAAGTCGCTGCATGTTGCATTTTGCGCCATGCCATGCAACCCTAGGTTCTGCGAGAGCAAGTTCGCATTTGCAATTGAATCACTGGAGACGGCACATGATCAAACAGATTTTCGCAGCAATCACCGGGCTGGCCCTGTTGTTGCCAGGGGCGGCACTTGCGGACGAAACGCTGGGCAAAGCCATGGCGATGCGCAAGCTGGCGAGCGAATCCCGGAGTGAGGCGCTGCAAAGTACCACGGGACTGAAATTGCTGAAGACCTGGGCAGTGTCGGATGCAGGAAGTGCCACATTGGTGGATGTCGTGGACTTTCTGCTTCCGGGCACGGCCAAAACTGTGACTTGCCCGGCCAAGACCAAATGCCTGGTGACGGTTGAAGTGCGCAGTGCATGGTCAGTTCAGGCGGCGGCGGATTTCGGATCGGGCGATATCAACGGCAATCAGATTGCCTTGGCGACTGGCAACATCTTTGGCCAGAATATTTTTGTAGACGACGCACTGGTCGCTCAAGATGCTGGCTCGTCAACGGTCATCGGTGCTGACGTTTCAGTCAACACTGCCGTTGGCGCTCGTGTGAACGCCGGCAAGCATAAGGTGCGCGTTGAAGCCGTTGCGGTGGGTGAACCACAATTCATGTGGAACTATTCGGTGATCATCCGCCTGTATAAGCGGTAAACTGATCGGGCAGGCGCGGAAAGAAACTGCCACTGCGTGAGCGGGGTCGAGGCAGCTGCGCGTTCAATAGTTGGCAAGCCAACCGTTATGTGGTGAACTCCAGTGCAGACTGCACAAGGAGATGCCCATGACCCCCGCATGCGCCTTCCACCGCCTCACCATCGTGCCGATGATTTCCGCCCTCGAAAACCTCGATGACATTCTGCGCAAGGCCGAAGCCCACGCAGCAGGCGCCAAGATCGAGCCCGAAGTTTTTCTGAATTCCAGGCTCTATCCCGACATGTTCAGCCTGATCCAGCAGTTGCAATATGCCCTGTTTATCCCCGCCGACTTCGCCCAGCACTTTGCACCCGAAGCGGCTCCCAAGGTCGGCTATGAGGAGGCGAGTTTCGCGCAAGTGCATGACAGCCTGAAAACCGCCGTCGCCTATCTCAAATCCATCGATCCCAAAGTGATGGACGAGCGCGCCGGCCGCGTGGTGCCGACGTTCTTTGACCCGAGTCGCGGTCTTCCCGCCGAAACCTACGCCGCCCACATGATCATGCCGGACTTCTACTTCCACCTGACCGCCGCCTACGCCATCTTGCGCCACAACGGCGTGCCGCTCGGCAAAATGGATTTCATCGGCAAGCTTGAGACGTCTGCATTGTAACGGAGCCGCCTTTCGTCATCCGTTGCCAAATCTGTTGGACGCCCTAATTTTCCCCCCTATGGTCACCGCAGAGACGGGGCATCGAAGTTTGGAGAACGCGATGCTGAAAATTGCTTTGATACCGCTACTCGCCGCAATGGGCGGAGTATTTGTCTTGCCCGCGCCTTCCTTCGCAGGCGAAGAGCGCCTTGCCAGCCCAACGCTTGGCCGCCACGTTTCCACCAAGGTACGGTTCCGGGGATTGGGGCCCGATGACCCGATTGCTGGTGGAGTTTATGTGGCGATTCCGGGACTTGCCGCCACCATCAAGTGCCCAGGCCCTGGCGGATGTTATGTGGTGATCGACGTGAAAGTTCAGTTCGCAAATACCGGCGGTGCGTCGGGTGTCACGATTTGTCCGAGTATCGACGGAAATTCCGTTTCGCCTTGTGGCAACTTGGGCAATCTCCAAAACGACTACTATCAGATGTTCGCAAATAGCGTCGTGGCGAAGGTCTCCAAGGGCAAGCACAATATTACCGTTCTGGTGCAGGCGGGCGCGGCCACGTCTTACGCGCAGTACTTCGGCCAATACAGCGTCTACAAGCCCTGATGCTCTATGCTGGCTGGTATTACGGCGGTTGCTGTGCAACTATTTTCCTTGTGGCAACTGGCGATTCCGCAGTTGCGGACGGGGAGATTGAAAATGAGGAACCTTGCAGCGATCATCTGCGCCGCTTCGATGGCGGTCATAATGCATCCGGCGGCCGTCGATGCTGCCGTCACCACCGACAACCAGGCATCCCACAGCGCCCGGAAACTGCTGAAGACCGTTGTCAAAACCGGATACAACAACACATCGGCAACGATCACTGATACCGAAGAAGAACTGACCGACGCCAGGACCACAGTGAAATGCCCCGCGAAGACACGGTGTTTGATCGAGGTCCAGGTCGTATTGGATTGGGAAATGGATGCATTTCCCGGGCCTGCCTATCAAGTGGTCAAAATTAACGGCACGGATGTCACTATTAACGGTGGCACAGTGGGCGGCGCCACCGGAACGTCGCTGAACTCCATTTGGAGCAGGGCCCGGAATGTCGGCCCAGGAAGCCACGTCGTGCAGGTCTATGCCGGCGCCGTGGGCGCCCAGAAGTTCTGGGGCTATTCGGTGGTGGTCAGGCTTTACAAGCGGTAGCTTCCGCCCCCCTTGCCATTGCCGCACCGCCCCGCTATAGCCCGCCCCGCCACTGACTCACCGCAGTATCTGAGCGGCTACTCCATCACTGCGAGCATCTACGCACGCTAGGGCAGCAGCACATGACCGGAAAAACCATCGGCCTTTCGGACCAACTCTACGCCTACTACGCTGCTCACGCCTATCGCGAGGCAGACGTGCTGCGCGACCTTCGCCTGGAAACGGCGAAGCTCGCCCAGGCGATGATGCAAATTGGGCCGGAGCAGGGGGCCTTCATGAACATGCTTGTGAAGCTGATGGGTGCCTCCCGCATTCTCGAAATAGGCACTTTCACCGGTTACTCGGCCCTTGCCATGGCGCTCGGCACCGAGGCCCGCATCACCTGTGCCGACATCAACGGCGAGTGGACGGCCATCGCCCGGCGCTATTGGCAGAAGGCTGGTGTCGATGGCCGCATCGATCTCAGCCTCGATGGCGGCAACGCGGTGATCGCCCGGCTGCTCCCGGCCGGTACTGGCACCTTCGACCTTGTGTTCATCGACGCCGACAAGACGGGCTATGATGGCTACTACGAAGGCGCGCTCAAGCTGTTGCGCCCCGGCGGCGCGGTCCTCATCGACAACACCCTGTGGAGTGGCGCCGTCGCCGATCCCGGCAAGGACGATTCCGACACCAATGCCATCCGCGCCCTCAATGCCAAGATCGTTGCAGATACGCGGATCGAACTCTGCCTGCTCCCGCTCTGCGACGGCCTGACGATGGCGCGGAAAGTCTAGCTGATCCGGCGGAGGCGATAGCCTCTAACGCCAAAGTCGGCTTTGGTAAAGTTTGTCCTGCTCTCGGCGCAATACGGCCTCTGCAAACTCTGACCAGCGAAGTGCATTGCGCTCTGCAGGGCTGGAAAGTAGGTTCATCGAGAGGCGTTTGCCTCCCTGTCGAATAACAACTGAATCAAAGTGCCGGGCGCGATTGCTTGGGAAAGGCTGAGAACTCTCAATGAAACCCGTTCATACTGCATTTGTTGTTGCTGCAGCGGCAGCGACCATACTTGCCGGTCAGGCGTTCGCTAGTGGCAGCGGCAAGCGGCTGCTCAAGACAATCAGCCGCTCCACCACCAACACACCGCCCGGTATATTCGTCGACAATGCCGACGTGGAATTGGCCAACACCGCAGTCACGCTCAAATGCCCGGCGAAAGTAAAAAAGTGCATGATCGAACTCGATATCACGACGGGTTGGAGAGTGAGCACGACAATCAGTGAAACTATCGGTTCGGCTACAATGGGCGGCAATGCGTCGATCAATGGCGTTATGTTCGTCCGGTCCGGACTTGTTTCCGGAACAGCGGATATACAGAACTTGCTCTCCCACTGGCGTTTCACGAAGAACGTCGGCCCTGGCACCTACAACATCAAGTTCTTCGCAGGCGCAGGCCAACCGCAATTCAATGCCAGCCATTCAGTAACGGCCAGCATCTACGCACGCTGAGCGGGCACTGGGGGCGGCCGGAAAGCCCCCTTGCCATTCGCACCACGCACAGCTATATGCCGCCCCGCAACTTAACTCACACGCGTGGGAAGGCTCAGTCGCACGGGGGGAAACCCTCCACATAGCGCCTGAACCATCCGGTGCCCGGCAACGGGCCACACACCTCACGCGGCGGATCAACCGGAAAAGGATAAGACCAATGGCCGTGCCAGATTTCACCATGCGTGCGCTCCTCGAAGCGGGCGTTCACTTCGGACATCAAACCCATCGCTGGAACCCTAAGATGAAGTCGTTCATCTACGGCAGCCGCAATGGCATCCATATCATCGACCTCGCGCAAACCGTGCCGTTGCTGCACCAGGCACTGGTCGCCGTAACCGAAACCGTGGCCAAGGGTGGCCGCGTGCTGTTCGTCGGCACCAAGCGCGCCGCCGCCGAGCAGATCGCCGACTCCGCCAGGCGTTCGGCGCAGTATTATGTGAACTCCCGCTGGCTTGGCGGCATGCTCACAAACTGGAAGACGATTTCCAATTCGATCAAGCACTTGCGCACGATTGATGAGACTTTGGGCAAGGAAACCTCGGGCCTCACCAAGCGCGAATTGCTCACCCTCAACCGCGAGAAGGTGAAGCTCGACAAGGCCCTGGGCGGCATCAAGGACATGGGCGGAACACCCGACCTGTTGTTCGTGATCGACACCAACAAGGAAGCGCTGGCCATCAAGGAAGCCAATCGCCTGAACATTCCGGTGATCGCCATCATCGACACCAACTCCGATCCGGTTGGCGTTACCTTCCCGATCCCCGGCAACGACGACGCCGGCCGCGCCGTGGCGCTCTATTGCGACCTGATCAGCCGCGCCTGCATCGAAGGCATCTCCATGGCCCAGACGGGGCATGGTGTTGATATGGGGGCTGTCGAGGAACCCGCCGCCGAAGAAATCCCGGCGTAACCCGCTCAGCCGTCATCCCGGCGAAAGCCGGGACCCATTCAACTGCTTCAATAGGTGAAAGACATGGCTGAGATTACAGCTGCGATGGTCAAGGACCTGCGCGAAAAGACCGGCGTTGGCATGATGGACTGCAAGGCGGCGCTTGCCGCCAACAACGGCGACATCGAAGCCGCTTCCGATTGGCTCAGGGCCAAGGGCCTGGCCAAGGCCGCCAAGAAATCGACGCGCGTCGCCGCCGAAGGTCTTGTCGGACTTGCCACGGCGGGCACCACGGGTGCGGTCGTCGAAGTGAATTCGGAAACCGACTTCGTGGCGCGGAACGAAAAGTTCCAGGCCATGGTCGCCGAGATTTCCAAGTTGGCTTTGGCCGCTGGCGGCAGCAGCGAAAAGCTGAAAGTCATGAAGTACCCGGGCTCCGGCCACGCGGTTGCCGAATACGTCGCCGAAATGGTGGCGGCCATCGGCGAAAACATGACGGTGCGCCGCACCGCCGCCGTGTCGGTGAAGTGATGGCGTCGTCGCGTCCTACATTCATAACCAGGCCGCCCCCGGCATGGGCAAGATCGGCGTCCTCGTGGCGCTTGAGTCCACAGGCAACAAGGATGAGCTCGCAAGCTTCGGCCGCATGCTCGCCATGCACATCGCCGCCACTAACCCCGTCGCCATGGACATCTCCGCCGTGCCCCCTGAAACGCTGGCCCGTGAGAAGGCCATCCTCGAAGAAAAGAACGCGGGCAAACCCGCCAACGTCCTTGAAAAGATCGTCGCCTCGGGCCTCAAGACCTACGCCAAGGAAAATTGCCTCCTCGAACAGGCCTATGTGCACGACGGCGCCAAAACCGTGACGCAAGCGATCGCCGAAGCCGCCAAGGCGGCGGGCGCCGACGTCAAGCTCACCGGCTACATCCGCATGCAATTGGGCGAAGGCATCGACAAAAAAGAAGACGACTTCGCCGCGGAAGTGGCGAAGATGTCGGGCGGCTGATCTGCATACACAAAAAGAAAAGAGGCCCCGCAATCGGGGCCTTTTGCTTTTGGACCAGCGAAACGAAAGAGCTTGGTGGCTGGCGCGTTTCGCCCTTGCGGTTCTCGAAAACTTCGGCGCAACATGCGACCTGAAACGCGGACAGCGCAGTCTTACCGAACTGCCCCAGGAGGATCACCATGACTCTGCAGGAACTGGCGCAACTGGGCGGCACCGCGAGCGGCGTCGGCGTCATCGCCTCGTTCATCTACGTCGCCATCCAGATCCGCAACAACACCCGTGCGGTGCGTGCCGCCGCATTCCAGAATCTCGTGGCGTCGAACACCAGCAAGCTCGACGAACTGGCGCGCAATGGCGAGTTGTGCAGCCTCATCCTGCGTGGCGGTGATGATTTTGAATCGCTCGACCGGGTCGAAAAGGCCCGCTTCCGGTTTGATACCCTGGGCTTCATGCAACGCGTCGAGAACGCCTACATGCAGCACAGCATCGGCACGATCAGGGAAAGCGACTGGGCCAGTCTCCAGACGATGCTCGAGACCGTCATGTCGGTGCCCGGACGGCGGGTGGCGTGGAACATGATGAAGAGCCATATGAGTTTGGAATTCCGGACCTATGTCGATGACTGGGTATCCAAGGTGCCGGCAGTGCCGACGATGGCATTGCCGCCTGACCCACGCCCGGAAAACGTCAAGCCGAAGCGCAAGGCCTCTCGCAGGCGTTAGCCGAACTGGAAAGTTTCGCGCCGCGCCCCATAGCGCGAATCAACCCTCCCCCGGCTACAATGCGGCGAAAGCATCCGGGGCCTTCCATGCCGAAACTCGCCTATAACCGCATCCTCCTCAAAGTCTCCGGCGAAGTGCTGATGGGCGAACAGGCCTTCGGCATCGATCTCGCAACCGTGGGCCGGGTGGCCGACGAGGTGATCGCCTGCACCAAGGCGGGCGCCGAGGTGGCGCTGGTGATCGGCGGTGGCAACATTTTTCGCGGCATGGCCGGGGCCGCCAAGGGCATGGACCGGGTTTCGGCTGATCACATGGGCATCATGGCCACCGTCATGAATGCGCTCGCCATGCAAGGGGTGCTGAAATCCAAGGGTGTCGATGCACGGGTGCTGTCGGCCATTGCCATGCCCACCGTGTGCGAAACCTATTCGGCGTCAAAGGGCATCCACCATCTCGAAAAGGGCCGGGTGGTCATTTGCGCGGCGGGCACCGGCCTGCCGTTTTTCACCACTGATACCGGTGCGGCTCTGCGCGCCGCCGAGTTGCAATGCGACGCCCTGTTCAAGGGCACCAGTGTCGATGGCATCTACTCGGCGGATCCCAAGAACGATCCCAAGGCCACCCGCTTCGAACGCATCACCTTCACCGAAATCCTGGCGAGAGACCTCCGCATCATGGACCCGGCGGCAATCGCCCTTGCGCGGGATAACGGGATTCCGGTAGTGGTGTTCTCCATCCGCAAGCCCGGCGCCGTGCTTGAAACGCTCCATGGCACCGGGCGTTTTACCACTGTCACGAAGGACTGAGCCATGGCCCAACCTGCCCCCTTTAACGGAACCGAAATCAAGCGCCGCATGCAAGGCGCCGTTGATGCCCTGAAACACGACTTCGGCGGATTACGCACCGGCCGGGCTTCAACCAGCCTGCTCGAGCCCATCCATGTTGATGCCTATGGCGCCAGCATGCCGCTGGCCCAGGTGGCCTCGATTTCGGTGCCGGAAGCCCGGCTGTTGCAGATCAGCGTGTGGGACAAGGGCCTGGTGATCGCCGTCGAGAAGGCCATCCGCGCCTCGAACCTCGGCCTCAACCCGCAAACCGAAGGCCAGGTCATCCGCCTGCGCATGCCGGATTTGACACAGGATCGCCGCAAGGAACTGGTGAAAGTCGCCCATACCTATGCCGAAAAGGCCCGGGTGGCCGTTCGCAATGTGCGCCGCGACGGCATGGACCAGTTGAAGGCCCTCGAAAAGGACCATCTGATGAGCGAAGACGAGCACAAGAAGAAGGCCGAAGAGGTCCAGAAGATGACCGACGAAACCATCAAGGACGTCGATCAGACGCTGCGGACCAAGGAAGCCGAGATCATGCAGGTCTGACGCCATCCATGGCCGCAAGCACTTCAGCCAATCACCCGCCGCGCCACGTTGCCATCATCATGGATGGCAATGGCCGGTGGGCCCGCGCCCGCGGCTTGCCGCGTTCAGCTGGCCACAAGAAGGGTGTGGATGCGCTGCGCGAAGCGGTTCGCGCGGCGGCGGATTTCGGCATCGAATATCTGACGATCTATGCCTTCAGCGCCGAAAATTGGTCACGGCCCCGGACCGAGGTCACCTTCCTGATGGATCTTCTCCACCGTTTCATCCGCCAGGATGTGGCGGAGTTGCACAAGTCCCAGGTGAAGATCACGGTAATCGGCGAGCGCGAAGGGCTCGAGCCTTCGCTCGTCAATCTTCTTGCCGAAGCCGAAAATTTGACCCGTGAGAACACCGAGCTGAGACTGGTCATCGCCTTCAACTATGGCGGCCGTCAGGAAATCACCCGCGCCGCCAAAGCCATCGCCCGCAAGGTGGCTGAAGGCAAGATCGATCCCAACGACATCACGCCCGCCGTGCTGTCGAACCATCTCGATACTGGCGGCATGCCCGACCCCGACCTGTTGATCCGCACCGGCGGCGAACAGCGGTTGTCCAACTATCTGCTTTGGCAATGCGCATATACGGAGTTTGTGTTCGTCGATGAACACTGGCCGGATTTTTCGCGCGAGGTGTTCAGCCGCGCCCTTGCTGAATTTTCGTCGCGCGACCGGCGTTTTGGCGGCGTGAAAGCGCAAACCGCCTGATGGTTTCAAACCCGCCGAAAACATCCGCCAAATGGGGCGACCTCGGCTTGCGTGCTGCGTCGGCTGTTGTTCTTATTCCAGCGGTGCTCGCCGATGTCTATATGGGCGGCATCTGGTTCGAAGTCTTCGTGGCATTGCTCGCCGTGCTCATGGCCCATGAGTGGACCCTGCTCACCCACCGCAACAATTCATTGCAGTTCGCACTTCATTGTGCGGCGGCTTTGGCCGGCGCCTTGCTGACCACCCACGCCGGAACCGGTTCGGCGTTGATTGCTATCGGTATCTTGTGGGCCTGCTCGGCGCTAGCCGCGCGTTGGCAGAATCCGGTGAACATCGGCTGGTCTTATCTCGGCGTGCCCTATGTTGGCTTGCCCGCAGTGGCGCTGGCCATGCTGCGCGATGATCCCGCCCATGGCCTGTCAGCCATCGTATGGCTGTTGATCACCGTGTGGTCGGCGGATACATTGGCCTATTTTGCCGGCCGCATCATCGGCGGCCCTAAACTTGCGCCCGCCATTTCACCGAAGAAAACCTGGGCCGGTTTGGGCGGTGCCATTGCTGGCAGCGCCATCGCCTCAGCGTTGTTCTGCTGGACCGCAGGCTATGGCGGTATCGCCGCGTTGGCGGCCATTGCCGGTTTGCTCGCCATTGTCGAGCAGGGCGGTGATCTCTTCAAATCGGCCTGGAAGCGCTTTCATGGCGTCAAGGATTCGGGCGACCTCATTCCCGGCCACGGCGGCGTGATCGACCGGGTTGACGGCCTGATAGCTGTGGCCATGGCGGCGGCACTCATCGGATACCTCCGGGGTGGCCCGGAAGCCACGGCCACAGGCCTTCTGGTGTGGTAACCATAATTTGCCGAAATGTTGACTTAAATCGCGTCTCTTGTGGTTAATAATCCGTAAAGCTCCATGGGGCTTTGGCACGGACCTTGCGAGGGCTTGGTCCTGGGGAAAAAGGCGGCACAGTGCGCAAGCATGACATGCCGAAGCAAAACGAGAAGGGTCCATGGATTTTTTGAGCATCGTACAATTGCCCGTCACGACGATCGTGTTTTACGCGCTGCCGTTTCTGGTGGCGATCATGGTCATCGTGTTTGTCCATGAGTTTGGTCACTTTCAGGTCGCCCGCTGGTGCGGGGTCAAGATTGAGGCTTTCTCCATTGGCTTTGGCAAGGAAATCACCGGCTGGAACGACAGATATGGAACCCGATGGAAGCTTTGCTGGATTCCGCTCGGCGGCTACGTGAAATTCGAAGGCGATGCCAACGCCGCCAGCATGCCCGACGGCGCTGCAACCGAAGCGGCCAGGCGCACCCCCGGCAACTTTCACAGCAAGCCCGTGTGGCAGCGCGCGGCTGTTGTGGCCGCAGGTCCAATCGCCAACTTCATTCTGGCGATTCTCATTTTTACCGCCGCCTATTCAATTGTTGGCGTGCCGGTTCCCGAAGCCCGTGTGGCCGATGTGCTGGCTGGCTCGGCGGCGGAGCAGGCAGGAATCAAGGCAGGCGATGTCTTCGTGTCGGTAGACGGCAAGAAAATCGACTCGTTCATCGAGTTGCAGGAAGCCGTGATGTTCCGGCCGGGCGAGCAGCTGACCATCATCATTCGCCGTGCCGACGCTGAAATCTCGCTGGTTCTCGTGCCGCAGCTCAAGGAAGAGCCTGATGGTTTCGGTGGCACCAAGAGGTTCGGCTTGCTTGGCGTCAAAAGCAGTACGGAAGATGCTGGCGAATTCAAGCGCTACGGCGTGATCGAATCGTTCGAAAAAGGCATTGAGCGCACCTGGCGGATCGTCTCCCTGACCATGAAGTATATCTCCAAAATCTTCGTGGGCGAAGAGAGCGCCAAGCAGATCGGCGGCCCGATTTCCATGGCCAAAGTGGCGGGCGACGCCGCCTCCAACGGCATCATGGGCTTTGTGTCGGCAATTGCTTTCCTGTCGATCAGCATCGGGTTGATTAACCTTTTCCCAATTCCGATGCTGGATGGTGGCCACCTCGTCTATTACGGCATTGAAGCCGTGCGGGGTAAACCGCTCGGCCCCAACGCCCAGGAGTGGGGTTTCCGGATCGGCCTTTCGATGGTCGTAATGTTGATGTTGCTGGGCTTTTTCAATGATGCCATCCGAGTCGTAAATCACTATGTCGGGGGCACATAAAAAGGCAAAGTTTCATTTGCAATCAAAGGGAAAGCAGCTAAAACGGCCATCGGTGATGGACTAGGTTAGGGACGGCGGTGCAGGGGTATATACCGTTTTGATGCGTTATCGGTTTGTAATACTTGGAATTCTGGCGTTGTTCCTGACGGCTGTCGCTCCGGCGTTGCCGGTCGTGGGCGGTGTCAACTCCGCCTATGCCGCCACCATTTCCCGCATTGTCGTTGAGGGCAACCAGCGCGTCGAGGAACAGACGATCCTGTCCTATCTCCGCATCGGCCCCGGTGACACGTTCAACAGTGAGGCCATCGACGAATCCGTCAAGGCCCTGTTCCAGACCGGCTTGTTTGCCGACGTCCAGGTGTTCCAGCGCGGTTCGCAACTGGTCATTCAGGTCGAAGAAAACCCGATGATCAACCGGGTGAACTTCGAGGGCAACAAGGAAGTCAAGGACACCGATCTCACCAAGGAAGTGGAACTGCGTGAACGCATGATGTTCACCAGGGCCCGTGCCCAGTCAGACGTGCAGCGCATCGTCCAGCTTTATCGCCGCACCGGCTACTACAACGTCACCGTTTCGCCAAAACTCATCCGCCTTGCCGAAAACCGCGTCGATCTGGTGTTCGAGATCAACGAAGGCAACGAGTTGGTGGTCAAGGAAATCAACTTTGAAGGCAACGACGCGTTCTCCGATGGTGAACTGCGCGGCAAGATCGCCACCTCGGAAAATGCCTGGTGGAAATTTCTGTCGAAGGCCGACACTTATGATCAGGACCGGCTTGAATACGACAAGGAACTGTTGCGCCGGTATTACCTGAAAAGCGGCTTCGCCGACATCCAGGTGGAATCAGCAGACGTGCAATTGAGCGCCGATGGCGAAGGCTTCATCGTCACCTTCAACGTCAGCGAAGGCCCGCAATACAAAGTGGCTGATGTTGCGGTAAATGTCGGCAGCGCCAACCTTGACGAAAACGATCTGCGCGACAGCGTCAAGACCGGTGTCGGCCAGAAGTACGACGCCAGCAAGGTTGACAAGACCGTCGAGAACCTGACGCTTGAAGCGGCCCGCCAGGGCTTCGTCTTCGCCCGCGTCAATCCCGAGATCACCCGCAACGAAGGCGATAATACCATCAACATCCGGTATGACATCGTCGAGGGCCCGCGCACTTACATCGAACGCATCGACATCGTCGGCAACACCCGTACCGAGGATCAGGTGATCCGCCGCGAGTTGCAGCTGTTCGAAGGCGATGCCTTCAACCGCATCCTGATTGACCGCGCGCGCCGCCGTCTTACGGCGCTGGACTATTTCGAGCGCATCGATTTCCGCGAAGACCCGGGCTCAGCCCCTGACAAGATCGCGTTGACCGTTGAGGTTGTGGAAAAATCGACGGGCCAGATCACGTTCTCGATCGGTTATTCGACAACCGAACAGGTTGTCGGCTCAATCGGCCTGCAAGAACGCAATTTCATGGGCAAGGGCCAAAACGTCCGCATCAACACGACGCTCAGCTTCACCCGCCAACAACTCGATTTCAGCTTCACCGAACCGTATTTCCTCGGGCTGCCGATTGCTGCCGGCGTCGATGCCTTTGCAACCAAACTCGATAACACGGCGATCTCGTCCTATGAGAGCGAACAGATCGGTGGTGCCCTGCGCCTTGGGTTCAACCTCGATGAGTATTCGTCGCTCAATTTCAGGTACGGCCTGCAGTGGCAACGCATCGACGGCATTGAAGTGGACGAAGCCTCGCCGGCCGTCATTGCCACCGAGGGCGAGACTTGGAAATCGACTTTGGGCACCACCTACACCTGGGACAATCTCGACAACCCGGTGCTTCCCACCAGCGGCTTCCGTGGCCAGCTTGAAGGCGAAGTGGCAGGCCTTGGTGGCGATACCTACTACGGCCTGATTGAAGCCCACGGCTGGTACTTCATCCCGATCTACGAGGACAAGCTGGTCCTCAAGCTCGAAGGCAATGCCGGCCATATGGAGCCTTTGCCGGGCGAGCGCGTGCCGTTGCAGGACCGCTTCTTCATGGGCGCCGATACCTTCCGCGGTTTTGCCAAGTCGGGTATCGGCCCGCGCCAGATTGGCAACGATGGCGAAACAGACGCCATTGGCGGCCAGACTTATGCCATCGGCACGGTCGAAATGTCCTTCCCGCTCGGTCTGCCGGACGAGTGGGGCATCCGTGGCGTGGCATTCTCGGATTTCGGCACGGTGTTCAATGCGCCGGAGAGTACGCTCGCCTCGGGCTCCGGCACCTGTACGCGCAAGAAAGGCAGGCCCTGCACAGTCTTTGACTCGGCCGATCTTCGCTTGTCGGTGGGTGGCGGTGTGATCTGGCAGTCGCCATTCGGCCCCTTGCGTCTTGACCTTGCCTGGCCGCTGCTCAAGGCCGATTATGACGAAACCCAGTGGTTCAACTTCTCGATCGGTACGAGCTTCTAGACTTAGGCGGCGGGGAGTTGGTATTGCTGAGGCGGCTGGAAACGTTCCGGCCGTCTTTTCATGTGAGGCAGCGATGACGGAAGCCACCGAAGGCAAGGTTCTGAAGAGCGCCGACATCCTGCGCATCATGAAGCTGCTGCCGCATCGCTATCCCTTCCTGCTGATCGACAAGCTGGTCGACATTGACGGCGAGAAGAGCGGCACCGGCATCAAGAACGTCACCATCAACGAACCATTCTTCCAGGGCCATTTCCCCGGCCGGCCGGTCATGCCGGGCGTGTTGCTGGTGGAAGCCATGGCGCAAACCGCGGGCGCCATCGTGCTCGAAAACGCTGGTGATGAACATGCGGGCAAGCTCGTGTTCTTCATGTCGATCGACAAGTGCCGTTTTAGAAAGCCCGTGCTGCCGGGCGACACGGTTCACTTCAAGGTGAAACTCACCAACAAACGCGTGCCCGTGTGGAAATACTGGGCCGAGGCCCATGTCGACGGCAAGAAGGTCGCCGAAGCCGAAATCGGCGCCATGCTGATGAACGAAAGGGGCGTCTGAACCGTTACTTTCCGCGCTTCGTCATCGGCCGGTAGTCGCGGCGCGGTTCGCCGGTATAGAGCTGGCGCGGGCGGCCGATTTTCTGGCCGGGGTCCTCGATCATTTCCTTCCACTGCGAAATCCAGCCCACGGTGCGGGCCAGTGCAAACAGCACGGTGAACATCGACGTCGGAAAGCCAAGGGCCCGCAGAATGATGCCCGAATAGAAATCGACGTTCGGGTAAAGCTTCCGCTCAATGAAGTAACTGTCGGAAAGAGCCGCCTTTTCCAGTTCGCGGGCAACTTCCAGCAGCGGGTCATCCTTGATCCCCAATTCGGCCAGAACCTCATGCGCCGTTTTCTGCATGATCTTGGCGCGCGGATCGTAGTTCTTGTAGACGCGATGGCCGAAGCCCATGAGGCGGATATTGGACGTCTTGTCTTTCACCTTGGAAATGAAGTCGCTGACCTTCGCCGGATCGCCGATCTCCTTGAGCATCTGAAGAGCTGCTTCATTGGCGCCGCCATGGGCTGGCCCCCAAAGGCAGGCAATACCCGCCGCGATGCAAGCAAACGGATTGGCGCCCGATGAGCCGGCCAAACGCACGGTAGATGTCGAGGCGTTCTGCTCGTGGTCGGCGTGCAGAATGAAGATGCGGTCCATGGCGCGGGCCAGCACCGGGTTCACCACATAGTCCTCGCACGGCACGGCAAAACACATGCGCAGGAAATTCGCCGCATAGGACAGGCTATTCTGCGGATAAACAAAGGGCTGGCCGATGTGATACTTGAAGGCCATGGCGGCAATCGTCGGCAGCTTGGCGATCATCCGGTGCGAGGCGATTTCGCGCTGGCGCGGATCGTTGATGTCGGTCGAGTCATGATAGAACGCCGACATGGCGCCGACCACCGCCACCATCACCGCCATCGGGTGCGCATCGCGGCGGAAGCCCTGGAAGAACCGGGTCATCTGCTCGTGCACCATGGTGTGGTAGGTGATGTTCTTCTCGAATTCCTTGCGCTGGGCAGGCGTCGGCAGTTCGCCGTAATAGAGCAGGTAGCAGGTTTCGAGGAAGTCGCCCTGTTCGGCCAGTTGCTCGATGGGGTAGCCGCGATACAGCAGCACGCCCTCGTCGCCATCGATATAGGTGATCTTGGATTCGCAGGCGGCGGTTGATGTGAACGCCGGATCGAAGGTGAACGCGCCGGTTTGCGCGTAAAGCTTGCCGATGTCGATCACGTCGGGGCCGATGGAACCGGATTTCACCGGCAGGTCCAACGTCTTGCCAGCCAGATTAGGGTCGCCGTCTTTGCTGCATCAGCCATGAAAGACTCCCATTCACTCTGTTTTCAGAACTATTGCACTGCAACAAAGAAAGGTCAATCTAGCTGACCTGATCCTTTAGTCTGGCTAACGCCTCGTCGCGCCCAAGCACTTCAAGAACATCGAAAATTCCCGGTGAAACCGTGGTGCCGGTCAGGGCCGCGCGCAGCGGCTGGGCAAGCTTGCCAAGCTTCAGTCCTTGCGCTTCAGCGTGGGCCTTCACGGCCGCCTCCAGCACCGGAGCTGGCCAATCGCGCAGCCTCCTCCAGAACCGGAATGACGCCCGCCAGCGCCGCACCTCCGCCATCGGCGATGATGGCCCTGGCCTTGTCGTCCATCGCCAGAGGCCGCTTTGCGAACAGGTATTGGCAACTCGTTCTTCAGTTCCACCAGCGTCTTGGCGCGTTCTTTGAGGCCCGGCATGGCCTTCAGGAGTTTCGCCTTCATCGGTTCGTCGATGGCCGCCAGCAATGATCTTTCCGCCTTCCACATGAGGCAGGAATTCCAGGAACTGCGCCAGCAAACTTGCGTCGGGCGTATGCCGGATATAGTGGCCGTTGAGGTTTTCAAGCTTGGCGAAATCAAAGCGCGCCGGGGACTTGCCGATGCTGTCGAGGTTGAACCACTCCACCAGCTGCTCGGTCGAAAAGATCTCGTCGTCGCCATGGCTCCAGCCGAGCCGGGCGAGATAGTTGCGCATCGCTGCCGGCAAATATCCCATGGCGCGATACGCCTCGACGCCGAGTGCGCCGTGACGTTTCGACAGCTTGGCGCCATCCGGCCCGTGGATCAGCGGAATGTGGCTCATCTCCGGCACCCGCCAGCCCATCGCCATGTAAATCTGCATCTGCCGCGCCGCATTGGTCAGATGATCGACGCCGCGAATGATATGGGTCACACCCATATCGTGATCATCGACGACGACCGAGAGATTGTAGGTGGGGTTGCCGTCCGAGCGCAGGATGATGAGATCGTCAAGATCCTTGTTGGGAATGACGACGCGGCCCTGCACCTGATCGTCGATGATCGTTTCGCCCTCCTGGGGCGATTTGAAACGGATCACCGGCTTGACGCCGGCGGGCGCCTCTGAGGAGTCGCGGTCGCGCCAGGTGCCATCATAACGGATGGGGCGCTTCTCGGCCTCGGCTTTGGCGCGCATCTCGTCGAGTTCGGCTGGCGAGCAATAGCAGCGGTAGGCCTTGCCCTGGGCCAGCAGCAATTCGGCCACTTCGCGGTGGCGGTGGGCGCGGCCATATTGCGAGACGGCTTCGCCTTCCCACTCAAGCCCCAGCCACGTCAGGCCATCGAGGATGGCGTCAATGGCGGCCGCCGTCGAACGCTCGCGGTCGGTATCCTCGATGCGCAGCAGCATCTTGCCGCCGGTATTCTTGGAAAACGCCCAGTTGAACAGCGCCGTGCGCCCGCCGCCGATATGCAGGTAACCGGTGGGCGAGGGCGCAAAGCGGGTGATGACGGGCGATGACATTCAGGCACTTCTCCGTATAAGCTGACTTTGGGGAATGTGGGTTTTAACCCGTGGCGCGGATTAGCACAGTCCACCACGGCGGGTAAGGGGATGGCCCATGGTGGCGGGCACGTGGGGCAGCGACGAGGCGGCGGAGAAGCCTGGCCGGCTGGCGCGCCGTCCTGGAAGCCCAGCGGGCCGGGCTTTCCTGTGGGCTCCGGTGGCGTTTGTATTGGGCGTGTGGGTCTATTTCGGTCTCGCGAAGGAACCGCCGTGGATGGTTGCTGCTGCGTTGGCCGCCGCAACTCTCATCCTGCTGATCTGGCGCCACCGTGGCTTGGTGCTGTTGCTCGCCATGTTGCTGGCGGGCTTTGCCATGGCCAAGTTTCGCACCGAATGGGTGGCAACGCCGCTGCTGCACGCCACCACTGGCGAAGTGGTCATCGCCGCGCAGGTGATGGACGTGAACGCCCAGGGCAAACGGCTGGTTCTGGTGGTGGCGCCAAGCGCCATCGAGGGGCTGCTGCCTGATGAAGTGCCCCGCCGTCTGCGGCTTACGGCTTTCCAGAAGCAGGGCACGCCGCGCCCGGGCGACCAGATCAGTGCCAAGGTGCGGCTGCAACCGGTGGCAGGGCCGGTGATTCCCGGGGGATTTGACTATGGCCGGCAACTCTATTTCGAGGGAATTGGCGGCTCGGGACGGATGACGTCGCCGATGACCCTCAGCGCCTGCGCCAGCCGGATTGCGGCTGATGCTAACGGGCAAGCTCCAAGACATTCGCACGACGATCAATGCCCGCATCAATGCCGTACTGGACGGCGATACCGCAGCCATCGCCGAAGCTCTGATCGACGGCGAACGCGGCACCATTTCGCAGGACCTCAACACCTCGTTCCAGGCCTCGGGCCTTGCCCATGTGCTGTCGATCTCCGGCCTGCATATGTCTCTGGTGGCGGGTGGGGTGTTCTGGCTGGTGCGGGCCTTGTTGGCGCTGTTCCCGGCAGCGGCACTGCGCTGGCCGATCAAGAAGTTCGCCGCCGTGGCGGCTCTGGCAGCCGGCCTGTTCTACATGCTGCTGGCCGGCGCCGAAGTGGCCACCCAGCGCTCCTACATCATGATCGCCGTGGTGTTCTTCGCCGTGCTGGTGGACCGGCCTGCACTATCGCTGCGCAATCTGGCAATTGCTGCGCTGGTCATCCTGTTGCTGCAGCCGGAAGCGGCGATTCAGGCCAGCTTCCAGATGTCGTTCCTCGCCGTTCTGGGACTTGCCGCCTTTTTCGAGGCATGGGCGCGGTGGCGCCGTGATCGCGATGACGAGGTTCACGAGCACCGCTCGTTCTCCCGCCGCGCCACCGGGAAAATCATCGCCGCCATCGGCATATCGCTGGCCACCACGCTTGTTGCGGGCTTCATGTCGTCGATCCCCGCCGCCTATCACTTCGGCCGCATCGCACCCTATGGCGTCGTCGCCAACGGCCTCGCCATTCCGGTGATCAGCCTCGTTGTCATGCCCATGGGCCTCGTTTCGGCGCTACTGATGCCGCTGGGGCTCGAGCGTTGGCCCCTGTGGGTGATGGGGCAGGGACTCGATCTCACCATCGCCATATCGGATTGGGTCACCACACTGCCCGGCGCCAAAACCGTGTTGCCGCAACAGGCAGCATACGCCGCAATGCTTTCAGCCTTCGGCGCGGTGTGCCTGGCGCTGCTCAACGGCAAGGCCAGGATGATCGGTGTACTGATGATTGCGGTTGGCGCAAGTCTCGGACCCGCACCACCATGCCGGACATACTGGTCAACCGCGTCGCCAGCAACACCGCCTTGCTAAACGAGCAGGGTGAACTGGTGCCGATGCTCGCCCGCAAGGACCGCTTTGCGGTGGAACGCTGGCTGATCGCCAATGGCGAAGAGTCGACACCGGCCGACGCCGCCAAACGCCAGGGCTGGACCTGCGGCGAGTTCCGCTGCATGGCGAACGTCAAAGGCAAATCCATCCTTGCGGTCATGGAGGGCGTGAAACTGCCGCTCGATTGCACAGGGTGCCGATATCGTCATCGCCGGTTTTCCGCTGCGCGAAAATTGCCGGGATGTGAGAACCCGCATCGACCGTTTCAGCGTGTGGCGCAGCGGCACCCATGCGCTGCACATCGATGCCAATACTGTCAGGGTCGTCACCGCCCGCGATTTGCAGGGCGAGCGCCCCTGGGTGGTGCGCCCCCGCCCGCGCCAGAAGGCTTACACACCAATGCCCTAGACTGTGACAAGTCCGCCAAGAATGCGCGCATAGCTGAGGGCGCGCGGTGGCCGCAGGTAGCCCAGGGCGCGGACATCCTGCATCCATTGGCCAAACGGACTGGCCTGCGACAGGCTGGCGCCACCAACCGCGTGGCTCAGACCGTTCAATGCGGTTTCCGCGAGATCGGCAATCGCCAGTTTGCCATGGAGGACATCGGTTCCGGCGCTGGCGGTTTCCATCGACCGGGCCATTCCCTCGAAAGCCTGTTGGGCCAGCCAGATGTGGTTCTGGGCCTTGATCCAGCTCGATTGCTCGAAACCCGACAAGTGTTGCGCCCGCTTGCCGAGGAGGCGCTTCGCCTCGGCGGCGGCGGCATCGAGAATGCCAACGAACACCGCCGAAAACATGAACCCGATGACCGGACCGATCTCCGGAAGCAGATCGAGCGCGCCGCCCTCAAGGCCGTGACGTGCCACGCGAACATCATCAAAACGGAAGGCGTGGCTTTGCGTGGCAGCCATCCCCATGCCATCCCACGGTCGCACGATTTTGAGCCCTTGCGTTCCATCCCAGTCCAAACCGCGCATATCGAGCAGAAAAATGTCAGGCCGCTGCTCGCCCTCCGGCACGGCGACCGTCAGCATGAATGACGTTATGCCTGAGCCGCTGCCCATGAACTTGTCGCCACTCATGCGCCATGATCCATCAGCGCCGGATTTGGCAATGGCTTTCGTGGCGAGAAGATCGCCGCCAATGCCAGGCTCGGAAGCGATGGTGCCAAACCAGTGGCCTTCCCTCGCTGCACCCAGCACATCATCGCGATGCTTCTTCCAGCCAGAGGGCTCGCCATCTTTGGTCTCGGTCATCCACATCAGCAGCACCGTCGGATGCATGGACGCCACCAGCGCCAGCGATGGGTCTACGCTGGCCAATTTGCGCAGCAACATCGCCACCGGCCGCGCCGATTGTGCCGGGCCCTGCCACAGGCCTCCAAGTTCCGCAGGCACGCCTGTCAGCGTCAGGCCAGCCCCGGCGAGCGCATCAAAGTCTGCCTTGTCGAGGGCCTTGCGTGCCATGCGTTCTGCCCGGCCGGGCATCCAGGCGGCGACCAGGTGCATCAAGATTGTCGCTGAGGTGCTGAAAATCCATGAACCATGTCTCCGCTCGGCAAAGTCCGATTCAATCTGCATCAGAAACGCCTCGGAAGGGATATTGATTTCGCTTGCCTGCCATGCGCGTGGTCAGCCAATGCGCCAAACTGCGGCATTTCATGGACGATGACGACGAAACCGCACCACACCATGGCGTCAATCCGCAGCGAGATCGACCGCATCGACGAAGCCCTGATCAAGCTGCTGGCCGAGCGCCAGCGCTGGGTGGAAAAGGCGATTGACGTGAAGCGCCGCGATGGCCTTCCCGCCCGCGACCAGGCCCGCATTGACAAGGTTGTCGACCGGGCCCGCATCCTGGCTCGCGCCCACAAGCTCGATCCGGCATTGGCCGAAACCCTGTGGACGGAAATGGTCGAATGGTTCGTCGGCCATGAGGAGCAGGCGCTGGACAGGCCGTAGCCGCCTTGGCACAGTAGGCCATGAAATTTCCCAACCTGTTCCAGCCCTTCACGCTCAAGAAAACCGAAATCCGCAACCGCATCTTCTCGACCGGCCACGACACCTATCTGCCGGAAGGCGGCCTGCCGTCCGACGCCCTGATCGCCTATCAGCGGGCCAGGGCCCGTGGCGGTGCCGGCCTCATCGTCATCCAGGTGGTCGGCATCCACCACACCGCGCAATATACCGACGCCTTGCTGATGGGCACCAGCGACGATTGCATTCCGCATTTCCGCCGCCTGTTCGAAGCGATCCACGCCGAAGGCACGAAAGTTTTCGTGCAGCTGTTCCATCCCGGCCGCGAGTTGCTGGGCCGCCCCGAAGGCGTGGTGCAGCCCGCCTACGCGCCCTCGCATTCGCCGTCCGAGCGCTTCAAGGTGGTGCCGCGCGAACTCTCAACGGCACTGATCGGCGAATTGGTCGAAGGTTTTGGCCAGACGGCGCGGCGCATGGCGGAAGCCGGTGCCGATGGCGTCGAGATCGTCGCCAGCCACGGCTATCTGCCGTCGCAGTTCATGAACCCGTTCGTCAATCGCCGCACCGATCAATATGGCGGCAGCCTCGAAAACCGCCTGCGCTTCACCCGCGAAGCCGCCGCCAGCATTCGCGCCGCAGGTGCCCGCCGATTTCATCGTCGGCCTGCGCATGAGCGGCGACGAGTACGATGGCGAAGGGCTGACCGAGGATGACTTCGCTGGCGATCGCCCGCGCCCTGAAGGATGATGTCGACTATCTCAACGTGATCGCCGGCACCTCGGCCTCGGCTTCGGGTGCGGCCCATATCGTGCCGTCGATGGCCAACGCCCATGGCTATGTGGCGCCCTTCGCGCGCAAGGTGAAGCAGGCGACGGGAGCGGCAGTCTTCGTGGCAGGCCGCATCAACCAGCCACAGATCGCCGAACAGATTCTGGCCGAAGGTGCCGCCGATATGTGCGGCATGACGCGGGCGATGATCTGCGATCCCGAAATGGCCAACAAGGCGAGAGATGGACGGGCCGATGACATCCGCGCCTGCATCGGCTGCAACCAGGCCTGCATCGGCCACTTCCAGCTTGGGCCTTTCGATCTCCTGCATCCAGCATCCGGAAACCGGCCGCGAATTGCAGTTCGAGAACAAGCCGCGGGCACCGAAACCGCGCAAGATCATGGTGGTCGGCGGCGGCCCCGCCGGCCTCAAGGCCGCAACCGTAGCGGCCCAGCGCGGCCACGAAGTGCACCTGCACGAGCGCGAAGGCCAACTCGGCGGCCAGGCGCGGCTGGCCCAGTTGCTTCCAACCCGCGCCGAGTTCGGCGGCATCATCAACGAACCTCACACGCGAAGCGGAACTGGCAGGCGTTACGATCCACCGGCGCAGTGAAGTTGACATGGCGATGATCCGCCGCGAAAGGCCCGATGCGGTCATCCTCGCGACCGGCAGCGTGCCGCATGCGGCCGTGATCGAAGGCGAGGCGGCGCATATGTTGCATGCCGTTGACATTCTCTCGGGCCACGCCAGATCCGGTGCCCGCGCCGTCATCTATGACTGGCATGGCGAGTGGCTGGGCTCCGGCATCGCCGAGCGCCTGGCCAGCGAAGGCGTGCACGTGCGCCTCGCCGTCAATGCCGTGTGTGCCGCCGCCAACATCCAAACCTATATCCGCTTCGAGACGGTGGCCCGCCTGCACAAGGCCGGCGTCGAGGTCATCCCCTGGCTCCGCCTCTATGGCGCCGATGGCACGCACCGCCTATTTCATCCACACGCCGTCGCGCGAGCCGGTGATCATGGAAAACGTCGATACGCTGGTGCTCGCCACCCCCAACATGCCATTGGACACGCTCTCGGCAGCGCTCGCGGCGGAAGGCATCGAACACCACCTGATCGGCGACTGCCTGACACCGCGCACGGCGGAGGAGGCGGTCTACGAGGGATTGAAGGCGGGCATGGCGAGTCTTAGGTCTCTTTTCCCGTCGAATGGGCTCCTTCAACCTGCACTATCGGAAATGTTAAGTACAAATTCCCTTCAGGGCCTGCCATTGCGCCTCGCTCATCACCGGCTTGCCGTGATGCCATCGGGCAGGGGGATGATTTTCCGATGCGTTCTTCCGTGCCCGGATGAGTTGCGAAGATCTGTCCGATCTGGCCGAAGGTCCTTGCCGCTGCCGTCGCCCTTCTCTTCCGCAAGGATCTTTTCGAAGAAGCTCTTGAGGCCCAGGGGATCGATGGCCGATGCGACCATGGCCTCCATGGCGAAGCTGTCGGCTTCTTCTTCGGCGGCGCGCGAATAGCTCAGAATCGCGGCAAGCCCCGCGAACTGGCTCACCGTGTCGCCGCCGCCGCCACCGGTCGACGATGGCGAACAGGATCTGCAGGCCGGTGGCGCGAACCAATTGTGCCTCCGAATGGCGGTTCGCCACATGGCCCAAGCTCATGCGCCAGCACGCCCGCCACTTCCTCCGGGCGCTTCGGCGCGGGCGATCAGTTCGGCGGTGATCACGATGCGGTCGCCAGGCATGGCGAAGGCATTCATGATGGGAATTTCGTAAACCCGGATTTGCACCGGCGGCAGATCCGGGTTGCCCTCGATGATGCGCGCCATCATAGCCGAAAGGGCCCGCTGCCCTGCGGCGTTGGAACACACCGCCGCGCCCTCGGTCAGCGAGGCCTCGATTTGGGCGCCCACCCGGTCGCGCCATTTGTCCGGCAGCAGGAAGGCAATGGGCTTGGGCGCGAACTGCACCGTGAGATAGGCCGCCGCCGCCACCAGGATCAGCCCGCCGGCGATCCACGACAACAGCCGGGCCATCCGCGAAACATTCACGCCCCCGCGCAAATGCCGGGCTCTGGCGATGAGTTCGGCGCTGAAGTCATCGTCGGCGATCACCAGCCGGGCGCCGGGCGCAAGGTCCGACGAAAGCCGCAACGGCCGCCCGGGCACATAGGGATCAACCGCCGAAATCGCCGCCAGAGGCCAGCTCGTCTCGGCGACACCGTCTCCCGAAAACCGGATGCCCGAGGCGGTTGCCACCACGGTCACCACCCGGTCGGCCGCCACCCGGCCGTCGAAGAAGACGGCGCGGCGTCACAGGCCACCGACATCGAAGGCGTCGGCCAGGCCTTCGCCGGTCTTGTCGAGCGGCGGCGGTCGACTGCCGGATGCTGTCAACATCGACCGACCCCGAAACCTTCACCCGGTCGCACATGAAACGCACATTGCGCTGCTGCACAAAGGGCGAGGCGATGCCAAGGGTCGAGAACCGTGATGAAAGGTTGCCGAACATCAGTTTGATCATGTCCCAGGCCTTCACATCCATGGCAAACGGGCCTGCCCGCCGTCGTGTAGCTGGCAAAAATCGCCATCTCGCGCGCCGAATAGAGGGCCCAGATCGCCGGGTAGATGGCATAGAACACCAGATAGATGGCGAAAATGCCGAGGATGAGCATCGCCAGGTTCCAGCCTTGCTCTCTGTGCCGGTTCGCGATTGTTCGTTGAAAATGTCGCCGAAGATGGCCGTCAGGTCGCTCGCCGAAAACTCCGCCGACGATGCCGCTGCCAAGCAATGGCGAGCGAAAATGAACCCGCGCATCGTACCGAACCAGCAGGGCATAGGAAGGGTAGAGTGGCCCCGCCCGGCCCTTGAACTTGAACGGCAGGTCGCCGAACTTCATCGTGCCGACGATATGTTCCTGCAGCGACAGGTTCAGAACCGGCGTGGCCCAGCCCAGCGTCATGCCGCGGGCCAGCATCTTGCCGAAATACAGCAGGCTATAGGTGGTGGCGGAGCCTTCGAGCGAGCCCCGAATGCCGCGCCACAGAGTGCGCGAAAGCTGGTAGCGCCGGAGCGATAGATCGCCGCCCCCCAGAACAGCAGCAGCGACCAGGAACAACATGCCCTGCATGCCCACCAGCGCCGGGTGCTCCGGCCCATAGGCCAGCGCAAGAAGGTGAGAGCGCACCACGGGCAAGCCGAACACCGCGAACACGATGAGCGCGCCCTTGAACAGCTCGCCGCCCCGGCCGGTATATTCCAGCGGCTGGCCGTTGATGTGCACGCACGACCAGATGTGCTTTCGCACCTCGGTTTTGGCCCAGAACCGGTAGATTGTAAGGGTCACGATCCCCAGCAGGAAGTTGACCATAGTGAGCTTGCACAAGCCCCGGATTTCGGCACATAGGCGAAGTGCAGGCTCTCGCCTCGAGCGTGCGCAGCGGAGAGGTGCGGAGCGAGAGAGTCGTTCATGACCTAACATATCCCGAGGCCCACCCGGCTGGTCACCTGTTGTAACTTTGCAACAAGCGCAGGGATTTGTCGACGAGCTGCCAAAATGGCTACCCGTTTTGAACCTTTCATCTGCCCCAATTGCCCCATAGCGTTGCGCTTTGAGGTGGCCGGAATGTTGATGAAATCGCGGGGCGCGAGGGTTCACGAATCTGGCCTTGGGCCGGGGCACCTGGCCCAGGAGGTTTGAAGATCGTGGTTTTTTTGCCGATATGGAACGGCAAAGTGTTGCGTGAGCGCAATGGTTGGCGGTTGCCATGGCCATGCTTCTGGCACTTCTGGTCTGGGCCTGTTTCTGCCCCGTCCGGCTTTGCGGCCGAGGACGAGGAAGGCGGCATCCTGTCCGGAATTCCATTGCTACCTTCCCGCCGCACCAGACCTTAAGCTTCCCAAGCTCAAAATCCCGTTCTGGACCGACGATCTGAAAAAGGCCCGCTCCGCCTATCGTGACGAAAAATATCGCAAGGCCCTGAAGTTGTTTCGCAACGCGTCCGAAGAAGGCTCAATGGTCGCCGACTGGTATCTCGGCCACATGTATCGCCTGGGCCGCGGGGTGGAGCGCGACGATGCCATGGCCTATTCCTACTATGCGCGCGTCGCCGAGCAGTATGAGGCGAGCGAGGAGAATGACAACCGCTTGCGCATCGCCGTCGATTCGATGATCCGCGTTGCCGACTATCAGCGCAACGGCGTGTCCTCCGCCGGCATCAAGCGCAATCCGCAGAACGCGGCGCGAACCTACCTGAACATGGCCACCACTTATGGCCATCCGGCGGCGCAATATGGCCTTGGGGTGATGAACCTCAAGGGCGAGGGCATGAAGCAGAACCCGCAGCAGGGCCTGAAATGGCTGATCGCCGCGGCGCGAAAGCGCCACGCCCCGGCCGAAGCCTATCTCGGCGAACTCTATTGGCAGGGCAAATACGTGCAGGCCGACCGCACCCGGGCAGTCATGTGGTACATGCTCGCCGCCCGTTCCGCCCACAAGGATGAGAACCCCGAAATTCGTAGCCCGCTGAAGGCCCTGGAAGCCGACGCCACTGAAGACGAACGCCTCGAAGCCGCCGCCCGCGCCAAGGTCTGGACGACCAGTACCCGCCAAGAAAAAAAAGGCGCAGAACTATTGGACGGACACGCCAGCGGTGAACCGGCTCATGCCGCAGGTTCATTCCGGCGGCAGGCTTGGCCTGGTCACGATAAAACCCGACACCGCCAACAGGACTGACCGCAACGACGGCCACCACCCAAACAGGCGCCACCGTACCCCAATGCAGATAGGCCACCGCCGCTGCCATCATGGAGACGGCTGCCACCTTGGCCTGAATGGGGATCACACCATTGTCCTGCCAATCGCGGATGTAGGCGCCGGCGTAACGATTGTTACGCAGCTTTTCGGCAAGCTCCGGCGATGACTTGGAGAACGCCCAGACGGCAACCAGCAGGAAGGGGTCGTCGGAAACAGCGGAATGACAATACCCAGCACGCCCAATGCCACCGAAAGCCAGCCAATTGCCAGATAGAACGGGCGGACCATCGGTCTAAAGCATATCCTTGAAGTGACTTGCGGGAGCGGGACAGTTCATGCGAATGACGTCCAGCATATGGCAAGTCCTGATCCCAAAGACAACCTCAAGGTTGTAGACGTTGAGCCCAAGACTCAATCGTCAGTGTTCGCCAAATTGCGCGCCTATTTCTTCACCGGGCTGGTCATCACCGCGCCTATCGCCATCACCATCTGGGCCACCTACTGGTTCGTCACCTTTTTCGACGCCTGGGTAAAGCCCTTCATTCCCGGCGGCCTATAATCCCAACACCTATTTGCCCTTCGAGGTTCCAGGCTTACGGCCTGATCATCGCCCTCGTGGCCATCACTTTCGTCGGTGCCATCGCCGCCAATCTCGTTGGCCGCACGCTGATCGGCATGTGGGAAAAGGCCTTCAACAAAACCCCCATCGTGCGTTCGATCTACAAGGGCTCGAAGCAGATTTTCACGACGATCTTCTCCAAGAAGGAAGCGAGCTTCCGCAGTGTTTGCCTGGTGGAATGGCCACGCCGCGATATCTGGTCCTTCGCCTTCGTCTCGCGCGAAGTGGATGGCGCCGAGGTGGGTCTCGAAGAAGGCCGCGCCATGTATGCGATCTACATCTCAACCACGCCCAATCCCACCGGTGGTTACGTGTTCTTCGCCGACAAGGCGGATGTGAAGATTCTCGACATGACAGTGGAAGACGGCCTCAAGTTCGTGATCTCCATGGGCTTGGTGCTGCCGGAGCGTCCGCTGTCGCCCGCGGCTATCCCGAAATGGCGCCGCCAAAGGATGCCGCAAACGGCGCGGAGCGTGCTAACTCAAAACGCCGACTGGCCTGTTGCCGCAGCGCATAGACAGCAGCGCAATTGCCACGGCCCAGATCACCAGGTTCATGATGATGACCGGCGGCCCGAAAATCGCGCCGATGTCGGCCCCGAAAACCCGAACTGCCACAGCGTACTCAAGGCCAGGCCCGCCAGCGAAACCGCAAAGGCCGTCACCGCGTGACGGCTGCGCAGCAGAAGCAGCACCGAACCGGCCAGCGCCCCCCACACGCCAAGCGCCCAAGTGGCTTCCATCCACAGCGGGAAACTGTCGAAGAAAGCCCGCTGCTCCGGCGTAGAACATTTCGCCAGATAAGCGGCGTTGCTGGTTTGCGTCATCACATAGTCATAGCCGCCGAAGCAGTTCCACAGCAGCGACAGGCCACCCACAATCCACAAGTGAACCGGCGTCTTTGTGCCGTCAGGCATGGCATGATCCTCCCCCATTGGCCAACTAACCTAGCACGACTGCATCCGGTGTCATCCCGCTGAAAGCAGCCGCACCGCTTCGTCACGCTCGAAGAGATAGAGCAGCACCCGGAGCGCTTCGCCGCGTGGCGATCAGGAGTTTCGGGTCTCTTCGCCAGCACCAGCCCCGCGTCATCGCGCGCCGCCGCCAGCAGTTCGCCGTCAGCGGCAAGGTCGGCCATGCGGAACAGCGGCAAGCCCGCTTGCCGCGTGCCCAGCATTTCCCCGGCCCCTCTCAGCCGCAAATCTTCCTCGGCGATGCGGAATCCGTCTTCGGTCTCGCGCATGATCTTCAGCCGCGCCTTCGCCGTCTCGCCCACCGGCTCCTGATAGAGCAGCAGGCACGACGACTTCTCGCGCCCCGCCCCACCCGGCCGCGCAACTGGTGCAATTGCGCCAGTCCGAAAGCGCTCGGCGTTCTCGATCACCATCACCGTCGCCTCGGGACATCGACGCCCACTTCGATCACCGTCGTTGAAACCAGAAGCGAAAGTTCACCCGCCTTGAACTCGGCCATCACCTCTGTCTTTGTCGGCGCCCTTCATGCGGCCGTGCACCAAACCCGCCTGCTTCCGGAAAGCGCCCGCCAGCGCCTTGAACCGGTCCTCGGCGGCCGCGAGATCGACAATGCGCACTCTCTTCGACCAGCGGGCAAACCCAATAGACCCGGTGGCCCTGCGCCATGGTGCGCGCCAGCCCTCCACCACTTCATCCATACGCGCCATCGGCAACACGCGGGTATCGATGGGTTGCCGCCCCGCCGGTTTTTCGGTGAGCTTGGACACATCCATGTCGCCATAGACCGTCAGCGCCAGCGTGCGTGGGATCGGCGTCGCCGTCATCACCAGCAGATCGGCCGGCACTTCGGACTTGCGCTGCAAGCGCCAGGCGTTGATGCACGCCGAAGCGATGCTGCTCGTCGATCACCACAAGCCCCAGGTCCTTGAATGCCACCTCATCCTGAAACAGCGCGTGCGTGCCGACCAGAATGTCGATGTCGCCATCGGCCAGCCGCCGCAGCACATCGTCGCGCGCCTTGCCTTTTTCCCGGCCGGTGAGCAGCGCCACATCGATGCCCGCCGCCGCGCAATAAGGGCGCCAAGTGTCGCCATATGTTGCCGCGCCAGAATTTCGGTGGGCACCATGAAGGCGCCCTGGGCGCCGCTTTCCACCGCCGCCGCCAGCGCCAGCAGCGCCACCACGGTCTTTCCCGAACCGACATCGCCTTGCAGCAGCCGCAACATGCGTTCGGGCTTCGCCATGTCGGCAAGGATTTCGGTCATCGCCGACTGCTGCGCGCCGGTCAGCGCATAGGGCAGGGCGGCGGTGATCGCCTCGCGCATGCCGCCGGTGCCCCGCATGGCGCGGCCCGCTGCCCGCTTCATGTGGGTTCGACCAGACACAGCGCCAGTTGATTGGCTAACAGTTCATCGTAGGCCAGGCGCTTGCGGGCCACCGAATCGGGCCCCAATGCCGCCACCGTTTCCGGGTGGTGCATGGCGCGCAGCGCCACGGTGAAATCCGGCCAGTTGTGGCGCTGCCGGTAGGCCGCATCCTGCCACTCCGGCATTTCCGGCAGTTTGCCCAGCGCCTCGCGGATGCGCCCGTGACAAGATCTTGCCGGAAAGCCCTCGGTCAGCGGATAGATCGGTTCGATCAGCGGCAGCTTGGCGAATTCCTCCGCCGTCACGATATGATCGGGATGGGCGATCTGCGCTTCGGCACCATACCAGCCGATGGCTGCCGGAAATGAATCGCGTCTCGCCTTCCGGCAGTTGCCGTTTGATCGAGTCGGCGAAGGCATGGAAAAACACGATCGTCATTTTGCCGGTGTCGTCATGGGCCTCGACGCGGTAGGGCAGGCGCTTGTTCTGCGGCGGCGGCGGCTTGTGTTTGCCCACCGTCACCTCAACCGTCACCACGCCCTGTATCGGCAATTGCGATATGCGTGCCCGGAAACGCCGGTCGACGAGGCCCGACGGCATGTGGAACAACAGATCGAGAATCCGTGCCGCTTCGCCCGACGCATGTGAAGGCCGCAGGAAATCAGCCAGCAGCTTGTCAAGCTTCTGGCCTATGCCCTTGAGGCTGGTGGCGCTGGCGAACAGGGGTGTCAGGATCGATGGCCGCATGCCCTGCAATGTCCATCCGAATGGGTTGCGGCGCAAGGGCGGATCGGGCAAACGAGCGCCGCCATGGCCAGGTGAAACCGACCCGACATCGAGGCCCGCCGCAAGAAACTGTCTGTGGCGCGCCACCCACCGCGGCATCAAGGAGATGGATATTCTCCTCGGTGGATACGTGCGCGCGCGTGCTGGCACGATGATGGCGTGACAGCGATCTCGATTGCCTTGAGGCGATAATCGAAATTCCCGACCAGACACTGCTGGCCTGGGCCACCCGGCAAGAACCCATGCCCGCAAGCCAGAACAGCCCGATGCTCCGTGCCGTCCTGAATTTCCGCCTATGATCGATCTCTCCCGCCTCATTCCGCGCCTTGAGGTTCCGGGCCGTGTGCAGCTTTCAAGCGTGCCGCAGGGCTTCGATTGCATGTTGCTGCCGGAGATCGCCAAGGCGCTTGGCTCGCGGGTGCTGCTGCATGTGGCGCTCAGGATGATCAACGCCTGGCGCTGCTGCAAGACCAGATCGGTTTCTTCGCGCCGCAAGTCTGAAGATACTTGCGTTTTCCTGCCTGGGATTGCCTGCCTTATGACCGCGTGTCGCCTCGCGCCGAAATCATCGCCCGACGGCTGGCGACGCTTGCGAAGCTGGCTGCGCCCGCCAAGGGTCCACTCATCGTTCTCACCACCATCAATGCGGTGCTGCAACGCGTGGTGCCGAAATCCACCATCGCCTCGGCCACTTTCGCCGCCGTCCCCAGCCAGTCGCTCGATTCCAACAAACTCATTGCCTTCCTCGCCGAGAATGGTTTCTCGCGCACCGGCACGGTGGTCGATCCCGGCGACTTCGCGGTCCGGGGCGGCATCATCGACATCTTTCCGCCCGGCGCCGAGGCCCCGATCCGTCTCGATTTCTTCGGCGATACGCTGGAGTCGATCCGCAGTTTCGATCCGCAGTCGCAGCGCTCCACGGTCACGCTGAAACGTTTTGCGTTGAACCCCGCCAACGAAGTGCTGTTGACAACCGAAGCCATTAGCCGTTTTCGCATGGGTTATGCCGAAGCCTTTGGCGGCATCGACATTTCCGATCCGCTCTATGAAAGCATCACCAGTGGCCGGCGCTATCAGGGCCAGGAACACTGGATGCCGTTGTTCCATGCGCAACTTGATACGATCTTCGACTATCTGCCGGATGCCGTCATTTCCCTCGATTTTGAAATCGGCGGAAGCCACGACCGCCCGGCTCGATCAGATCGCCGAGTTTCACACGGCCCGCCGCGAAGCGCTGGACAAGCAGAACTTTGGCGCGGCACCCTACAAGCCGCTGAATCCGGAGGCACTTTATCTATCCCAGGACGAATTCACGGAGCGCCTTGCCGATCATTGCACGTTGCAGTTTTCGCCTTTCGAAAGCCCCGAACTCGTCCGCCATCTCCTTCGGTGGCAAGCGCGGGCGGAGCTTTGCTGCCGAGCGCGAGCAGAAGTCCGGCAATGTCTACGAGGCAGTAAAAGCCCACACCGAAACCCTGCGCAAGGCAGGCAAGCGCGTTGCGATCGCCATCGTGGACCGAAGGCTCCCGCGACCGCCTGCAAACCATACTGAAGGACCATGACGTCGCCCCCATGGCGGCAGCAGGTGATTGGGCGGCGTTCCGAGCCTGGGACAAGTCCATCCTTGGTCTCGTCGTGCTGGGCCTGGAGGAGGGGATCGAGACCGATGATTTTGTGCTCATCTCCGAGCAGGACATTCTCGGCGACCGGCTGGTGCGCCGGGGCCGTAAGATCGCGCAAGGCGTCGGACTTCATCTCGGAATTGCAATCGCTTTCTCCCGGCGATCTCGTGGTGCATGTCGACCACGGCATCGGCCGCTTCGAGGGGCTGAAAACCATCGAAGTGCAGGGCGCGCCTCACGATTGCCTGTTCCTGATGTATGCGGACAACAACCGGCTGTTCCTGCCCGTTGAGAACATCGAGCTGCTGTCGCGCTATGGCTCGGACGAGCAGGGCGCGCAATTGGACAAGCTGGGCGGCGGCGCCTGGCAGGCCAAGAAGGCCAAACTCAAGGAACGCATCCGCGAAATGGCCGAGGCGCTGATCAAGACAGCGGCGGCGCGTGAATTGAAGCCGGGCGACATTCTGCCGCCGCCCGAAGGCGCCTTCGACGAATTCTGCGCCCGCTTCCCCTATGAGGAAACCGAAGATCAGCTCACAGCCATCGAAGCCGTGCTCGATGATCTGCAGAAGGGCCGGCCGATGGACCGTCTCGTGTGCGGCGACGTTGGTTTCGGCAAAACCGAAGTGGCGCTGCGCTCGGCCTTCATCGCCGCAATGAATGGCAAGCAGGTCGCCGTCGTGGTGCCGACCACGCTGCTGTCGCGCCAGCATTTTGCAACCTTTAACGAGCGCTTCAAGGGCCTGCCGCTGGTGATTGCCCAAGCCTCGCGGCTGGTGCCCAAGAAGGACCTCGACGGCCGCCAAGGACGGCCTCGCCAAGGGCGAAGTCGATATCATCGTCGGCACCCATGCGCTGCTCGCCGCCAGCATCAAGTTCCGCGATCTCGGCCTGATGATCATCGACGAGGAGCAGCACTTCGGCGTCAAGCACAAGGAGCGGCTCAAGGAAATGCGCGCCAACGTGCATGTGTTGACGCTGACGGCGACGCCAATCCCCCGCACGCTGCAACTGGCGCTCTCCGGGGTTCGCGAACTTTCGCTGATCACCACGCCGCCCCTCGACCGGCTGGCGGTGCGCACTTACATCTCGCCCTTCGATCCCGTCATCATCCGCGAGTCGCTGCTGCGCGAGCACTTCCGCGGCGGGCAGAGCTTCTATGTCGTGCCGCGCATCACCGACCTTGATGAAATCGCCGCCTTCCTGCGCGAGAATGTGCCGGAAGTGAAATTCCGCATGGCCCATGGCCGCATGGCGCCCACTGAACTCGAAGACATCATGTCGGGCTTCTACGACCGCAAGTTCGATGTGCTGCTATCGACCACCATCGTCGAATCGGGCCTCGATATCCCGACTGCCAATACGCTGATCATCCACCGCGCCGATATGTTTGGCCTCGCTCAGCTCTATCAGTTGCGTGGCCGCGTCGGGCGGTCGAAACAGCGCGCCTATGCGTTGTTCACAACGCCCGCCAATCGCACCCTCACGGCGGCAGCAGAAAAGCGCCTGAAAGTGCTGCAATCACTTGACAGTCTCGGTGCGGGCTTCACGCTGGCCAGCCACGATCTCGATCTGCGCGGCTCGGGCAATCTTCTGGGCGAGGAACAATCCGGCCACATCAAGGAAGTGGGCTACGAGCTCTATCAGACGATGCTGGAAGAAGCCGTCGCCAAACTCCGCACCGGCGAGGAGTCACTGGAAGCCGAAGGCACCTGGTCACCGCAGATCAACATCGGCACTTCGGTACTGATCCCGGAAACTTATGTTGAAGACTTGCAGGCCCGCCTCGGCCTCTATCGCCGCCTCGCGGATCTGCATGACCAGCAGGCGCTCGATGGCTTCGGTGCTGAACTGCACGACCGGTTTGGCCGTCTTGCCGGAAGAGGTAAACCACCTGTTGAATGTCGTTTCGATCAAGCTTCTGTGCCGCGCCGCCAATGTGGCCTCGATCGATGCCGGGCCGAAGGGCGCCACCATCGCCTTCCGCAATGGCGTGTTCGCCAACCCGGCGAAACTGGTCGAGTGGATCACCGGTCAGGGCACTCTCGCCAAGCTGCGGCCTGCCGACATGAAGCTGGTCATCATGCGCAAATGGGACACCGCCGAGGAGCGCCTGAAAGGCACGCGCCAGCTCATGCAGAATCTGGTGAAGCTGGCGGCGTAGCCGCCGCCCTCACGCAAACTTCTGCTTCAAATCGCCCTTCGCGTAGAGTTTGGCCATTTCAGCGACCGGCAGAACCTTCTTGATCTTCGAAGCCTGGCCCGCCGTATTGAATTCCTGGAAGCGTTGGGTGCAGAGTTTGGAGATCGCCTCCATGGCGGGCTTCAGATATTTGCGCGGGTCGAATTCGCTCGGGTCTTCGGCGAACACCTTGCGGATGGCGCCGGTCAGGGCCATGCGGTTGTCGGTGTCGATGTTGATCTTGCGCACGCCGTGTCTGATGCCGCGCTGGATCTCCGCAACCGGAACGCCCCAGGTCGGCTTCATCTTGCCGCCGAACTTGTTGATGATCTCCTGCAAATCCTCGGGCACCGACGAAGACCCGTGCATCACGAGGTGGGTATTCGGCAGCTTCTTGTGAATCTCTTCGATCACATGCATGGCCAGCACCGCGCCATCGGGCTTGCGCGAAAACTTGTAGGCGCCGTGCGAGGTGCCCATGGCGATGGCGAGAGCATCGACATCGGTTTCCTTGACGAACTTCACGGCTTCATCGGGGTTGGTCAGAAGCTGGTCGTGGGAAAGCTTGCCCTCGGCCCCATGGCCGTCTTCCTTTTCGCCTTCGCCGGTTTCGAGCGAACCCAGAACCCCAAGCTCGCCTTCAACCGAAATGCCGCCCAAATGCGCCATGCGGGTGACTTCCTTGGTGACGCCGACATTGTAGGTCCAGTCGGCCGGCGTCTTGCCGTCGGCCTTGAGCGAGCCGTCCATCATCACCGATGTGAAGCCCGACTGTATGGCGGTCATGCAGGTGGCGGCTTCATTGCCGTGGTCGAGATGCACACACACCGGAATGTGCGGATAGATTTCGGTGACGGCGTCCATCATGTGGCGCAGCATGATGTCGTTGGCATAGGAGCGCGCGCCGCGCGAAGCCTGGATGATGACCGGCGAGTCGGTCTTGTCGGCCGCCGCCATGATGGCCAGCGCCTGTTCCATGTTGTTGATGTTGAAGGCGGGAACGCCGTAGTTCTGCTCCGCCGCGTGGTCGAGCAACTGGCGAAGGGTGATGCGGGCCATGGGAGTTCTCCTGGTCGGATTGATTTGTCGCCAGTGGCGATAGAGGAATTCGAGTGCCCGATCAACGCTTTTGAGGGGCGCACCTCAATTGTTGTAAAATCAGGCTTTCACAGCCTTCCCCTCCACCGCCACCTTGCGGATGGCGTCGGCGATCACCTCGGCTGATTGCGCGCCAACCACGCCGTATTTGCGGCCGATGACGAAAGTCGGCACGCCGGTCACGCCCATGCGCCAGCCGCCATGGCGATTTCGCCCATGACTTTGTCGCTGTCGAGATCGGTTGCGAGATCGGCCAGAACTTGCGCACCATCCATGCCCCACGGCCGGCCGCACTCGGCCAGCACGGCGTGGTCGCCCACGTCCTTGCCCTCATTCCAATAGGCCATGAACAGGCGCTCGGCCAGATCGTGCTGCTTGCCGCTGGGTGCGCCCAGCGGATCAGCCGGTGGGCATCGAGCGTGTTCGGCGTGCGGGTGATGGCATCGAAGCGATAGGGCACGCCATCTTCCTTGGCCGCCGCGAGCAGCGGATCGTGGATGGTCTGAAAGCCGTTCCTCGCCGAATTTCGCCACCAGATAATCACGGCGGCTCTTGCCTTCCCGGTCGGGATCGTCGGGTCGAGCATGAACGGCCGCCACGCCACTTCAACCTCCAGCCCTCAAATTGCGTCAGCGCCTTGTCCAGCCGCCGCTTGCCGAGAAAACACCACGGGCAGATGACATCCGAGACGACATCGATGGAAACCTTCATGGAAGAAGGCCTTTCGAAGAAGCTTGCCATTGGCGGCGCGCTGCGGCGGCAGCGGGCCGGCGAAGGTCAGGGATTACGCCACAGTGTCGTGGCCTCGAAGCCCGGCAGCGGCTGCTGCTCGGGCCTGCCGATGTAGTTCCAGCGCGCCACCCACTGGCCGCCGGCGTCATAGAACGGCACGATGTAGAAACCTGAAACCAGCAACCGGTCTTCGGCGCGCACCGCCGTGCTGGAAGTTCCTCTCGCGTGGTCGCCGTCAGCATGGCATCGATACCCGGTCGACATTCGGGTCGGCGATGCCGGGATAGTTGCGCGTGCCTTCGGTGGTGCGGCCGTTCGAGCCGAAATAGAGCTTCTGCTCGTTGCCCGGCGACAGCGAGTTGAACCAGGTGGCCGGGATCATGTCATAGTCATAGGTCGTCTGGATCGCCGCGAATTGCGCACTGTCCACCACCCGCACCTCGGCCTTGATGCCGATCGTCTGCAGCGTGCGCTGATAGTGCAGCGCGATTTTTTCCTGGTCCTTGTTCTGCACCGAAATGGTGAAGGCGAACTGCTCGCCCGCCGCGTTCACCAGCCCGGCATCGGCGATGTTCCACCCGGCCTGCGCCAGCAGATCCACCGCCTTGCGCAGCATCTTGCGGTCGCGGCCCGAACCGTCGCTCACCGGCAACGCATAGCTGCCATCCAGCATGTCCGGTCGCAGCGACTTTGGCGGCATCGCCCAGGATGCGCCAATTCCTTGCCGTCGGCCTTGACGCCCTTCGACGAAAGCACGGAGCCCGAAAAATATCCATAAGTGCGGCGGATAGGCGTTGGAGAACAGATTGGCGTTGGCCCATTCGAAATCGAAGGCCATGACCAGCGCTTCGCGCACCCGCACATCTTCGAACAATCTTGCGCCGCGTGTTGAAGGCAAATCCCGAGGCGGGGGCAGGGGACTTCTGCTCGATTTTTTCGAGCGTCGACCTTGCCGTCCTTCACCGCCGGGAAATCATAGCCCGTGGCCCAGCGTGTCGGGATCGCTCTCGGTGCGCACGTCCGACATGCCCGCTCTTGAAGGCCTCGAAAGTGGCATTGGCATCCTTGTAGTAGTCGAACTTCACGTGTCGAAATTCCACAGTCCACGGACAATCGGCTGGCCCTTGCCCCAATAGTCCGGGTTCTTCTTGTAGGTGATGCGTTCGCCCGGCTTGATCTCCGCCATCACATAGGGGCCGGAGCCGATGATCGGCTCGAGCGTCGATGTCGTCGAAGTCCTTGCCGTCCCAGAAGTGCTTGGGAAGAATGGGCATCACGCCGATGATCAGCGGCAAGCTCGCGGTCGCCCACCTCCTGGTGGAACACCACGGTGCGCTCGTCCGGCGTTTCGATCTTGGTGACTTTCGAATAGGAATTCTTGAAATTCGGCCGCCCCTTGTCGCGCAGCGTCTCCATGGTGAACACCACATCCGCCGCCGTCACCGGCTTGCCGTCGGACCATTTGGCCTCGGGCCTGATCTTGAAGGTGAACAGTTTGCGGTCATCGGTCACGTCGATCGTTTCCGCGAGCAAGCCATAGAGCGAAAACGGCTCGGCCCAGTTGCGGCCCATCAGGCTCTCGAACGTGTAGGTGCGCACCCCGAAGGCCGCCGATGCCCTTGACGATGAACGGGTTGACGCTGTCGAAGGAGCCGGTGATCGCCTGGCGCAACTCGCCGCCCTGCGGCGCATCGGGGTTCACATAGGGCAGGCTCTTGAAATCCGCCGCCAGCTCCGGTTCGCCATGCATGGCAATGCCATGTTTCGGCGCGGCAAAACGCGCTCGAGGAAAGGGCAAGAGCAAGGCCCAGGGCGAGCAGGGTGGTCTTCCGAATCATGGTCATCCCCATTGGCTGTTTCCTCAAGCGCTTAGGGGCAAATTCGGGCCGAACCAAGGGGGTGACAAGCCCAGCCCGCGCCATATTCTGGGCCATGCTGAACCTCGATCCCGGCCTTTATGTCTCCCCCGATGCACTTCGCGCGCGAACGCCAGGCGATCTTCCGGCGCAGCTGGCAGATGCTGGGCCGCGTGTCGCAGGTGGCAGCCCGCGGGCAGTATGTCGCCGCCGATATTGCCGGCGACAAGGTCTTCGTCGATCCGCGGCCGCGATGGCAGCTGCGCGGCTTTCGCAATGTCTGCCGCCACCGCGGCGCCATGCTGCTGGCCGACGGCGCCGGGCAAATGCGCCACCATCCGCTGCCCCTATCACCAATGGGTGTATGACGATCACGGCGCGCCTCGTGAACGCGCCATGGTTCGGCGAGGACCCGGAATTCCGCAAGGAAGATTGGCCGCTGGAACCCATCCATGTGGACACCTGGCGTGGGCTGCTGTTTGCCGCCATCGATCCCGTCGAAAGCCTGCTCGATCAGCTTGGCGATGTCGGTTGCGGAGCTGGCCGATGAACCGATGGAAACTTATCAACCGGCCGGCAATGCCCGCGTTCATTTCGATGCCAACTGGAAAATCTACACCGACAATTTCGTCGAGGGCTATCACATCCCCGGAACCCACCCGTCGTTCTTTGCGGCCATTGATTTCGAAGCCTTCAAGACCACTGCCCACAGGGGTTTCATCCGCATGACAGCGCCGCCGCGCGAAGGCCTGTTCTATCGCGGCAAGTGGCTGTGGATGTGGCCGAACTGGACGCTGTCGCTGTTCGAAGGCGGCATGAATACCTCGCGCATCAATCCCTTGGGCGTTGCCGAAACCGAACAGCTCTACAATTTCTACTTTGCCGATGTTTCGGAAGACACCTGGCGGCGCGCCAGCAAAACCATCGCTGGAAATCTCGCCGTGGTGCGCGAGGACTATCAGGTCTGCGTTGAAACCCACAAGAACTACGCCAGTGGCGCCTATCGCGCCGGGCCGCTGTCGCCCCGCCACGAACAGGGCGTGCACTATTTCCAGAAACGCGTGGCGGAGGCGATAGGGAGCTTAACCCACAAGAAAGTTCTTGAACTGCCACGGATCGCGGCGATCGATGTCTTCTTCGAACAATTCGCCCCGGCCCTGCAGCGGCGTCCAGTCCGTATAGAAGCCCGCCACCGGTCCGAGGTAGGGCCGCTGAATTTCAAGACAGCGCTTGAAATCCATCTCGTCAGTTTCGACGATTCCGGATTCCGGATTTTCGATGGCCCAGACCATGCCGGCCAATACCGCCGACGTCACCTGCATGCCGGTGGCGTTCTGGTAGGGCGCCAGCTTGCGCGCTTCCTCGATCTGCAATTGCGAGCCATACCAATAGGCGCCCTTCTTGTGGCCATAGAGCAACACGCCAAGTGCATCGCCGCCGTCCTCGATCTCGTGCTCTTCGAGAATGTGGCGGCGCGATTGCGGTTTGCCGGCGCCGAACATCTCGTGCAGCGACAGCACGGCGTCGTTCGATGGGTGATAGGCATAGTGGCAGGTCGGGCGATAGGAGACCGTCCGGCCGCTCTTCACCGTGTAATAGTCGGAAATCGAAATCGCTTCGTTGTGGGTGACGAGGTAGCCGAACTGCGGGCCCACGTTCGGCACCCAGGTCTTGACGCGCGTGGTGGCGCCTGGCGTTTCAATGTAGATCGCTGCGCCCGAGCCCTTCTTGTGGCGCTTGCCCTTGGGCGGCAGCTTCTTCTCGTGGCTGCCCCAGCCCAGTTCGGCGGGCTGCAGGCCTTCGGAAATGAAACCTTCCACCGACCAGGTGTTCACGAAGCAGTCGAGAGGCTTGGGGTGCTTCGAGCGCTGCGTGTCGCGTTCGGCGATATGAATGCCTTTGATGCCCAGCTTCTTCATCAGTTTCGCCCAGCCGTCGCGGCTTGTGGGTTCCGCCACCTTCACCTTGAGATCGCCGGCAATGTTGAGCAACGCCTGTTTTACGAACCACGACACCATGCCGGGGTTGGCTCCGCAGCACGAAACCGCCGTGGTGCCCTTGCCGAGCTTTGCTTTCAGCGCCAACAGGCCTTCGCGCAGCGCGTAATTTGTGCGCGCCGCATTGTCCACCTTGTTGTTGTAGTAGAACCCTGTCCACGGTTCGATCACCGTGTCGATATAAAGAGCGCCGCACTGGCGCGCCAAAGCCATGATATCAAGGCTGCCAACATCGACCGTGAGATTGACCACGAAAGCGGGCGATGGTCCCGCCGTCAGCAATGGCTTCAGCACGCGGGCATAGTTCTGCCGCGTCAGGCCTTCCTGAATGAACGTCACGCCCTGCTTGTCCGCCAAATGTTTCCATGACGCATCCGGATCAATCACCGTCACCTGCGAAGGTTCGCACTTGAGATGGCGCAGGATGAGGGGAAGACTTCCCCGGCCGATCGAGCCGAAGCCGATCATCACAATGGGGCCGGTCCAGGTGGCGTGCACGGGCCAGTTGGTCATGTCATCGGAACTCCTGTGGTCGTGTTCAAAAGAACGCGGCGCTATAGGGGAAAATGCCGCGGCCCGCAAAGTGGAATCTTCGCAAGGCCGCTAGTCAATCCGCTGCACCGTGTAGCGGACCCGCGCGGCGGAAATAAAGGTGAGCTCTGCGCCACTGGCAATAACGGAATAACAATACCAGTTCTTCTGTTGTTGCCATCTGCCGCAATATTGGTCCTTGCGCACTTCCCATCTACCTTCGGACTGGGCCGAGCCTTCGTAGTAGTAGGTCACGCCATCGGTGCGAAAGCTTTGCAGGGTTGTATTGGAATTGTCCGCGTGCCGGAAAATGTGGCCAGCAAGGGCCTCGTTGATCTGCGGGCCGCTCAACAGCAATTCCGCACTATTCCCCGTAGCAGAAGTAAAAATCAGAGCGGCAAGCCCAATCTGGCCCCAACTCCTGGCCGAAGACAGCGAAGGCCCGCCACAAGGGCGGGCCCCGCAATTGCGTGGAAAGCGTCACCTAATACCGGTCGATGGCTTTCTTGGCTCTATCGCCCGTAGCCCGCAGCTTTTCGCTTTCGAGCTCGGCATTCTCGTGGCGGATCTGCCAGACGTGCCAGCCGATCCAGAACGCCAGGCCAATGATCACCAGAAGCGTTTCGGTGCCCTGGAAGGGATAGATTGCGCCGACGTCTTTCAGATCGACGGCCCAGCTTGTCATTCCATTGGTTGACATGTCGAATCTCCCTCACTTGACCATGGCGCGTTCGGCGGCGGTGACATCGGCAACGGCGGCTTCGTAGGCTTCGTTGTTCGCGAAATCGAGGCCCACGAGCTCGACTTCGCTCGGAACCCGCAGCAGGTGCATGCTGTTGAGGATCTTCGCGACGATGAAAGTCGGGATGAAACCCAGTGCGAACATGATGCAGGCGCCGATGAAGTTGCCCAAGCGGATTGATGGTGGCATAGCCTTCATAGGGCGAGGACGGCTGGCCCCACAGCATGAAGCCCGCCACCACCACGCCGAGGAAGCCGCCATAGCCGTGAACGGCCACCGCACCCACCGCGTCATCGATCTTGAAGCGGCGCTCGACCCAGTAGTGCAGCTTGTAGACGATGCACGGCACGATGGCGCCGATCAGCATGGCCTGGATCGGGTGATACAGGTCGTTGCCGGCCGAAGCCGCGATGACGCCGCACAGACCGCAGGAATAGGTCCAGAAGGCGTCGCCCTTGGAGATCACATAACCCGCCAGCATGCCGCCCGAGAGCGACATGAGGAAGTTGAAGGTGATCGCCGAAAGCGTGGTCGGCGCCAGGTAGATGTTGGTCGCCGTCCAGGTCTCGCCGGTGATCTGCCCGGCAATAGTGGCGGGCGAAATCATCGGAATGTTGCAGGCCGCGTAGAAACCCCAGAAGCCGGTGTAGATCAGGAACAGGCCGATCGTCACCAGCCAAGGATTATGCGGCGGAATTTCGCGCGGCGTGCCATCGGCGCGGAATTTGCCGAGTGCGCGGCCCAAGCACGATCAGGAACGGCGAGTGCGGCGCCGCCGGCGATGGCATGCACCACGCCTGACGCGTAGGCGTCGTGATAGCCGAGCAGCTTCACCATCCAGCCGAGCGGAGTGCCAGCCCCAGGAGGCATCGAGGATCCACGCCACCGAACCGATCAGCACCGCGACGATCCAGAAGGCGCCGACCCTGGCGCGCTCGATGATGGCGCCCGAAATGATCGAGGCCGTGGTGATCGAGAACAGCAGGAACGCCGCCCAGAACACGCCATTCAGCCGGTGCCAGTAGGCGGCACCTTCGAGGCCGTCGGCGGGTACGCCAAGCGCTGGCGAGGGGCCCGAAAGATGGGTCGCCATCAGCGGGCTCCACGGTTCGGCGAATTGCGCCGAAACAAGGCCGCCCGTCGAGATGCCGGGGCCGTTGATGAAGGCGAAATAGATCCACCAGCCGAAGAAATAGAAGGTGATGGTCACCAGCGGGATGGCCATGGTGTTCTTCAGCAGCGTGTGCAGATGGTTTTTCCGCCGCGAGGCGCCCACTTCATACATGCAGAACCCCACATGGATGAGAAACATGAACACCACCGTCACCCAGTAGTAGAACTCGGTGAATATGACATTCAGCGTCGTGATATTGTCGCCCATCGTTTCTTCCCTCCCAAGGGCGCGAGCTTTGGTCCCCGCAACGCGCCCGCCCTGATTCCCCATTTATCTGCGGGGCAACTTATTTTGATGGCAGGAAACACCCGACTTCGACGAAAGTCAAGCGAAGCATGAACGTCTCGCCGCGTCAGGGTTTCACCGCGCTCGGGCCGTGCTGGTAGTCGCACCGCCGCCCCGCCATACTGCGCCGAAACGATTCGGGAACAACAGAAGAATGGCCAAGCCCGCCAAATCCAAAGACCTGTTTGACGACCTGCCCGAGCCGCAGAAGCCCGCCAAGGGTGCCGGCCAAATCGCGGGGCGAGGAGAGCTATACCGCCGCCGACATCGAAGTGCTGGAAGGGCTCGAGCCGGTGCGCCGCCGCCCCGGCATGTATATCGGCGGCACCGACGAGAAGGCCCTGCATCATCTCTTCGCCGAAGTCCTCGACAACGCCATGGATGAAGCCGTGGCCGGCCACGCCTCGTTGATCGAGGTGCGACTATGACCGGCTGATGGCTATCTCTCGGTCACCGACAACGGCCGCGGCATTCCCGTCGATCCCCACCCCAAATTCAAGGACAAGTCGGCGCTCGAAGTCATCATGACCACGCTCCATGCGGGCGGCAAGTTTGACTCAGGCGCCTATGAAACCTCAGGCGGCCTGCACGGCGTCGGCGTCTCGGTCGTCAACGCGCTTTCCGATCATGTCGTCGTCGAAGTGGCGCGCGGCCAGCAGCTCTATTGCCAGGAATTCCGGCGCGGCAAGCCGGCCGGCAAAATTGCCAGAACCTGGGCAAGGCCATCAACCGCCGCGGCACCACCGTGCGTTTCCAGCCCGACGAGCAGATTTTCGGCAAGGGCAACATCGCCTTCATCCGCCGCCCGGCTCTACAAGATGTCGCGCTCCAAATCCTATCTCTTCGGCGGCGTCGAAATCCGCTGGAGCTGCGATCCCTCCCTCATCAAGGACAAGGACACGCCGGAAAAGGCCGTGCTGCATTTCCCCGGCGGCCTCAAGGATTTCCTCGAGGAACGGCTCAACGGCTTGACCCGCGTCGTCGACGAAATCTTCTCGGGCAAGGTCGAGAAGGAAGGCCGCCACGGCAGCGGTCGAATGGGCGGTGGCCTGGTTCGGCGGCGACGATGGCTTCACGTCGTCCTATTGCAATACCATCCCGACGCCCGATGGCGGCACCCATGAGCAGGGCTTTCGCGCCGCACTGCACCGCTCACTGAAGAATTATGCCGAACTCGCCAACAACAAGCGCGCAGCGGTCATCACCGCGGACGACGTGATGACTTCGACCGGCGCAATGCTTTCGGTGTTCATCCGGGAGCCGGAATTCCAGGGCCAGACCAAGGACAAGCTGGCAACGGTCGAGGCCGCCCGCATCGTCGAAAACGCGGTGCGCGATCATTTCGACCATTGGCTCACCGGCCATCCGGCCCAGGCCGACCGGCTGCTCGACTGGATCATCGACCGCGCCGAGGAGCGCATCAAGCGCCGCGCCAGGAAAAGGAAGTGGGCCGCAAGACCGCGGTGCGGAAGCTCCGCTTGCCCGGCAAGCTCGCGGATTGCTCGGCCACCCAGCACAAGGCTCGGAACTGTTCATCGTCGAAGGCGATAGCGCCGGAGGCTCCGCCAAGCAGGCGCGCAACCGCGCCACCCAGGCGGTGCTGCCATTGCGCGGCAAGATCCTCAACGTCGCCAACGCCACCAAGGACAAGCTCGCCGGCAACCAGCAGCTTGCCGACCTGATGCAGGCCTTGGGTGCGGGCACCGGCGCCAGCTACCGCGAAGACGATCTGCGCTACGAGAAGATCATCATCATGACCGATGCCGACGTCGACGGCGCCCACATCGCCAGCCTTGCTCATCACCTTCTTCTACCGCCAGATGCCGCGCTCATCGACGGCGGCCACCTCTATCTCGCCGTGCCGCCGCTCTACAAGCTGGCGCAAGGAGCCAAAGTCGCCTATGCGCGGAATGATCAGCACAAGGAGGAATTGCTGAAGGGCGAGATGTGCGGCCGCGCCAAGGTCGAAGTCAGGCGCTTCAAGGGCCTGGGCGAAATGCTGCCGGCGCAGCTGAAGGAAACCACGATGGACCCCGGCAAGCGCACTGCTACTTCGGGTGAGCGTCGACGAGAGCCGAACGTGTTACGATACCGCCAAGGTCGTCGAACAACTCATGGGCAACAAGCCCGAAGAGCGCTTCAATTTCATCACGGAACGGGCGGAGTTTGTGAGTGAGGAGGGGTTGGATATTTGAACTTGCCCACAGTTTCAAAGCGATAAGAAACGAGCATACAGTCAGTTCTGTCAGGGCAAATCTCAAAACAATAATTGAGGGAGTGGAGAGCTTTGATGAAGCCGCTTGTGGTGCTTTGGATATATCCATGAAGAAATCGTGAACCGTCTTGACAAGAGGTTTATGCAAGGTGCTTCTTCATTCTCGTTGACTTAAGCTGCGGCTGACAGTCGAAATCTCTTAAGCAGGTTTCAGCGCAACAGCCAACGCCCTTATGCTCTCTCGACTACGTTGTATCGCTCGACGGACTGCCTCTGTCGTTGTGGCGCTCCCGTGAAGTATCTGGCCCATATTGCGTCCTTCCATTCGATGGTCAAATTCGTACCATCAAATGCCGGGACTGAACATCTAGAGACGCTAAACGCACTATCGAGCAGGTCAAGTGGGGCTCTAGATTAGTCGGCCGCCAGCGGCAACAACTCGAACACTTTCGCCTCCATTGCAGGCGCCGCCTTCACATCGCCGCGCCGCAGCGCCAGCCGCACGCGATCCGCCTTGAACATCTTCACTTGTCACACTAGAGGGGCCCATGGTGATATCTGAATTGACAATGCCGCACCTCAACCTCAGCCGCAGTAACGGTCCTTCGTGGATCAATTGCGTGCGCGTGCGGGTCATTTCACCCTCCGTTTCAGGTGAATCGTCCGACCACTTGCTTGTGCCGGTCTATATGCGGTGACAAGAAAAGCCGGTGACGATGTTCCTTTGGCTATTCCCCAAAGTGCATGCACCGGATTGCCGTAGCGGTCCCGCTGCAAGACGAGGATTGACGGACCCTTATGATAGTCTGGATACTCCTCCACAACAACTGCATCGGGAATGCCAGACACAATATCCTCCGCCAATAGTCCGTCGTTGTTCAGTTCGGCAAATGCATGCGCCGATATTTCGAACAGATCCTGCGCGATCAGCCCCCGCAAGTGATCGACAAAAGCGCTCACTCCGCCGCCACCCGCCCCGCCTGCGAGTGGTTCGCATACGTCTCCCACGTCGGCGTGTAGTCGTCCGTGGCCTGATTGCCCCAATAGGTCCAGCCGGGCCTCGTGCCGCGCGCGAAGAGTTCCAGGAAGGGCCCGCGTGAGCAGCCTTCGATCACCTCATATTGCTCATCGGGCTTGCGCGAATGTTCGCGCTTGCGCGTCTCGATCATGTTCACCTGCCGCCGCCCCGGCGCCAGCGTCCTTGCATTCTTGCCGCGCGTGCCGAACAGCAGGACCTCGGTCACATTGCGGAAATAAAACCCAACACCGCGCCCGTCCGAGCCGCCGTCCTTCCTGATCTTGTGCCAGATGATGTTGCTCTTGTAGTCGAAGCCCCAGGCCTTCATCACCGCGAGCCCCTCGGGCAGCAGCGCATTGGGAACCCACATGTAAAGATGCGCCGGATCCTTCACCACGTCGCCACCGGCAACTGGCAGATATCCGCCGTGGTCATCGTCTCATAACGCGTCAGCCGCCGGTGTTCCGGCGCCACTTTGCCGGTGCGGTTGGTGAACCGCCACGGCGGATCGGCCAGCACGGTGTGGAACTTGCGGCCCTTGAGCGAGGCGGCAAGATCGATGATCGTGTTATTGAGCTTGTCCATCGTCTACGTAAGCCTCTTTGCGGATGCCGAACACCACCACCGGGCAGCCGCCCCCGCCGCCGCCTTCGAGGCGCGGCACGAGCTTGTCCATGTGCGTGGTCGAATTGCCGTAGCTCGGCCCCTTGTTAAGGCCGTTGAAGATCGTCTGCAGTTCCGTGCAGCGGGTGACGATGACGCCGACATCGATGGCGCGCAGGTCGAACAGCAGGCGGAAGTTGTTGAGGTCGCGGTCATAGAAGGGATCTTTGTTGTTCCACTCGACTTCGAGCGCCACCCGGTTCTTGTAGCAGTCCACCTTGTGGGTCGGCGTGTGGTACTCGACCTTATCCACCACAATCCGCGTGTCGAACTGCTTCTCGATCCAGCCAAGCCTGGTAAAATGGCCATCGAGTTTTCCGGCGATATCGGACTTGGCGCCACCCGGTTTGAGAATGTCACTGCGGAGCAGGGTGAAACCGCGCAGCACCGCAAGAATATCGGCCCACTCGGCGGGCCGCGCCGCCGCCAGAATGGCAAGCCCGTTCCGCCACTCGCGCACCTCGAAACGCTGGCGAATGTCGTCGGGTACAAGAGCCTGATTCTCCATGGGTCCATGATGGGGCAGTTGCGTCAGCCACTAAAGCAGAACAAGTGTTCATATTATGTTCTAGTTCAGATGTAGTCAAGCCGGATGGACGCCTAGCAAATAATTCCTTGACAATGTTCTTGCAATGTTCTACGCCCCATCCGTCCTTCCCAGAAGGGGTCCCGGTCATGACGGTGATCAAGGATGGGGAGGGCGGCGGGCCCGCGGATGGTGGATGACGTAGCCATCATTCCCGGGGGCTTCCGGTTTCCTCCGGGGACACTACGACCCCCGCGCCTCTGGCAGGCAGTTAGGCAGTCCCGATGGTTGGACAGAGCCGAAGCGGAGACCGGACAGCGACGAAACCCCGTCAGCGCGGGCGCTGTTTCAGCGCCATCCCGCCGGTCCATATAGGGCCGGCATACTGCGCCGGGCAGCGCCCGCGCCTCCCTTCTCTATGGGCGGAGAGGGGAAAGACCTTCCGGGGGCGGATTATGCCGCTTCCACAAACGAGGAGTCGTGTCGCAAAGCATGCCGCTCTTTGACAATCTCATCAGCTATTTCCAATCGGGCCGCCACTGTTCCCGGAACCAGGTGAGTGCTGCGCCCAGCCCAACTTCGAACATCGCGGGCTCCATCGTTTTGCCGCGAAACGGCCGGCCGAGATTTTCCTCACACCACAGGATCCATGCACCGAAAGCGAACGCCGCGTCGTTTGCGCTGAGCGCCCGGCCGAGGCCCGCCTCAAGCCGTGCCATTTCGCTGGTGATCAGAGCCTCGCTGGCGTTGCGCCAGATCAGCATCTTCAGCAGGTCAGAAGGCGGCGTCCCCAATTGCAGCGAGTCGAGATCGATCACCCGCAATGCGCCCACCTCGTCGCGCACCACATTGCCATTGTGAAAATCGCCGTGCACCAGATGATCGAGCGCTGCCGCATCGAAGCCTCTGAGGGCGGCGAGTACCGGCGTCACATCGGCCACGGCGAACAGTGCGGCGAAGGTCTGGCCCGCCAGAAACTCCGCCTCCGCCAGCCGCGCTACGTTCTGAAATATCCCGGCATCGCGAAACGCCATGCGCGTGGCGGGGCTCACCACCGCCAAATCCGTGGCGGCGCCACGTGCTGCGCCGAAGAGTTCAGCATCCGTGGGCGAGGCCTGCCGCTTGCCGATCATTGCGGGCGTTCCCACCAGCGGAAAAAACGCCACGGCCTCATCGCCCCGGCGGTGCACGAAGCGCCCGGCCACCGGCACCGGCGCAACAACCGTGCCGCATCCCGCGCCATGAAGCTCCGTGAACAGACGTTCGGCGGCATCCGCAGGCAGCCGTGTGATCGTCGAATTGCCAAGGCCCAGCCGCTTCGCCACCAGATGGCCCGTGGCGGTCTTCAGCAAAGTAGCGCGGTCCACCTTGGCATTCCCGGGGAGCGCCACATCGAGCACCTCGGCTCCGGGCAGCAACGACAACAGCCATTCACGATCAGGCTTCGTCAAGGACCAAGCGCCTTGCGGATCATCCCGGCGTGTTTCGCCAGCAACTCGTGGTCCGCCATCTTGCCGGAATGCGGCCGGAGCCCCACGCCCTCGACCATCGGCAGCACATGGAAATGCAGGTGAAACACCGTTTGCCCGGCGGCGGGCTCGTTAAACTGCTTGATCAGCACGCCGCCCGCGTTGAAGGCTTTCTGTGCGGCCCGCGCGATCTTCTGGGTCGTCGCCAGCAACGGACCGAGCAGCGCTGGGTCGGCGTCCAGCAGGTTGCGCGAGCCCTGCCTGGGGATCACCAGCGTGTGCCCATCCACTTGCGGCATTACATCCATGAAGGCGAAGGTCGCCTCATCCTCGTAGACCTTGTGCGACGGAATTTCGCCGCGCAGGATCTTGGCGAAGATGTTGCCGGGATCGTAGTCCATCGAAGCCTCCTCAGAAATCCTGTTCGTGCCGGAACGGCGCATGTGCGGCAAGGGCGTCGCGCTCTTCGTCAACCGCCTTGCGCTCCGCCGCCAGATAGTCTGCCACGGCGCGCGACAGGCCGGGATGAGCGAGATAATGCAGCGAATGGGTCTTCACCGGAAGATAGCCACGCGCCAGTTTGTGCGGCCCCTGGGCACCAGCCTCGACGCGCGCCAGCTTATGGGCAATCGCCCAGTCGATCGCCTGATAATAACACGCCTCGAAATGCAGGTTGGGGTGATGCTCCAACGCCCCCCAGTTCCGGCCATAGAGCGCGTCCGTGCCGATGAAATTCAGAGCCCCCGCAATCATCCGGCCCGGAGCGCTTGGCGATCACCAGCAGGATGTGCTGCGCCATCGTCTCGCCGATCAGGCTGAAGAATTTGCGCGTCAGGTAGGGCCGGCCCCACTTTCGGCTGCCGGTGTCCATATAGAACGAAAAGAACGCATCCCAGTGCTCTTCGCGGATGTCGGCGCCGGTGAGGCACTCGAGCGTGATGCCAAGAGCCGCAACACTGTCGCGTTCTTTTCGGATGTTCTTCCGCTTCTGCGACGACAGGCTCTTGAGGAAATCGCGAAGTCATCCATATCCGGCATTGTGCCAATGGAACTGAATATCGGTGCGTTGCAGCCAGCGGGCGCCAAGGTCAAGCTCCGGCGTGAACGTGATGTGGACGGACGATGCATCCTCCTGCGCACACAGCGCCACCAGCCCTTCAGCCAAGCTTGGCGGCATCACCCATAAGCCGCGGGCCCGTCGCTGGCGTGAACGGCACCGAAACCTGCAGCTTGGGATAGTAACTCCCGCCCGCCCGGTGAAACGCCTCCGCCCAGCCATGGTCGAACACATACTCGCCCTGCGAATGGGTTTTGAGGAAACACGGCGCCAGCCCGGTCACCACGCCATTCTCTTTCAGCACCAGATGCCGCCCGGCCCAGCCGGTCTTGGCCGTTGCCGAGCCGGACTTCTCAAGTGCCGCGAAGAAATCAAAACACGTGAACGGGTTGAACGGCTGGGCCAGCCGGTCCCAATCGTCGCGGCCCACATCGAAAACCGATGAGTGCGCGGTGAGCATTCAGGGCAGAAACCTCTCGAAGGTGATCTGGTCGCAATACCGCCGCGCTATCGCTGCCACTTCTGGCGAACGGATGGTCCAGGCGAGCACCGGATTTCCGGCCTGCCGGAACCGGTTCACCGGCGCCCATGGCAGTTCGTGCCAATAATACGATACGAAATCGGGCTGGGTGCGGGCAGATGCGAGAGCGAGCGCATCTCCAGCCGCTGCGAAACCGTGAGTTGGTGATACTCTTCAATTTTGATCCGATCCGCCACAATGCCGCGAACTGTGACCGGAGACTCGCGGCGTACGATTTCCACTACATGCGGGTCGAAACTCATGATGCAATAAGGGCCTGCATAAGTCTCCAGAACCTTCAGTGTCCGAAGCGTCAACCGCTCGTCGCCATCCCAGCGCGACTTGATTTCGATGACCAATGGAACCCTGCCACGCACCTGCGTCATCAACTCGGCAAGTGTTTGCATGCGGTCCTGCGAGACCTTGTAGGCAACAGCTTTGAGTTGTCCGGCGGTGAACGCATCGACACGCCCCGAACTTAAAGTGACACGGTCCAGCGTTCGGTCGTGGAACACCATCGCCTCGCCATCACGTGATAACTGCAGGTCGCACTCGATGGCATAATTGCCGTTCATGGCTGCCTCGAATGCCGCCATGGTGTTTTCGACAATCCCCGCCGAAATCAGATGCAGTCCGCGATGGGCGATTGGCCGTTTCACCAGCCAGTCGAGCCGTCTGAGTTCAGGCGAAAACCGCATGCCTCAGGCGATCTCGGCGATGGCTTCAACTTCAACCGACACGTTGACCGGCAGGGATCCTGATCCCACCGCTGAACGCGCATGTTTGCCGCGTTCGCCGAACACCTCCACCAGCAGATCGGAAGCACCGTTAATGACCTTCGGGTGATCGGTGAATTCGGGCACTGCATTGACGAAACCGACGACCTTCACAATGCGCACGACGCGGTCGAGGTCGCCGCCACAGGCGTCCCGAAGCTGTGAAATGATGTTGATCGCACACAGCCGCGCTGCTTTGTTGGCGTCTTCCAGCGAAATTTCGGCGCCAGCCTTTCCTTGATACACGATTTTGCCGTCGGACAAGCGGGACCTGGCCTGCCGTGAACACCAGATTGCCAGTCCTCACCCAGCCGACGTAGGTCGCCACAGGCTTGGCCGGAACCGGCAGGACGATGCCCCAATTCCGCAAGACGGTTGTTGATCTGGCCCATGTCACCTCCCAAACAGATACTTTGCAAATCAGCGTGATGGTTACTATCTTTTGCCGGCGGCTCGAACACAAGCCCCGGTATATGAAGAGGCGGCATTTATGCGAATAGTCCTGACTTCGGCAATACTTGCGTTGCTCCCCGCCCAGGCCATGGCTGGCGCCATCTCGCCGCACCGCGCCATCTACAACTTGCAGATGGAGAGCAGGGGTTCCGACTCGAACCTGGCGTCGGTCGACGGCCTGCTGGCGTTTGAAGTGTCTGAAGCTGGCTGCGACGGGTGGACCGTCAGCTTCCGCATGGCCAACCGCTACAAGCCCTTGGAAGGTGACGTGCGCTTGGTCGATACCCAGTCGACGGCTTACGAAACCGCCAGCGGCACCCAATTGGACTATCGTGAAAAGACCTTCCTCAACCAGAAGCTGGAATCGGAATCCGGCTCAAGGTGAACCGCGACAACGCTGGCGCCGCCGGAACCGGCAGTATCAGCCTGCCCAGCGCCAAGGAATTTTCGCTCGATGCAGGCGCCTTGTTTCCAATTCAGCACCAGGTGCGGATCATGGATCTGGCAAGCAAAGGCGTTGCAAGGGACGTCAGCACAGTATTCGACGGCTCGGAAGACGACAAACCGATCCGCACCATAACTTTCATCGGCAAGGAAAAGGCCGGAAGCGAAGCCGGTCTCGACACCGCGAACGCCGAACTTGGTCCGCTCCGCAGCTTGCGCGCCTGGCCGGTGACCATGAGCTATTACGATATTTCCGGCGACAATCAGGATGTCGCCAACTACTCCATCGCCTTCGACCTGTTTGAAAATGGCGTGGCGACGGGATTGCACATGGACTACGGCGCCTTCAAGATGAGCGGAACGTTGTCCAAGCTTGAGTTGTTCGATGCCGAAAAATGCGAATGACGAAACAGTGCTATGACCAACTCTGCCGAAGCCAAACACCGAATTGAACGTTGACGCCTTTCTCAAGACGGTGAACGAGCTTCCGCCCGTTCAGGCAGGTGCTGGCAAAGGGCGGCTTCTGCTGGCGCTTGACGCGACGATGAGCCGCCAGCCGACATGGGATCGCGCCATGGCGATCCAGCACAGCATGTTTTCCGAAGCCGCGAAATTCTCGGGACTTGAAGTTCAGCTTGCCTATTTTCGCGGCTTCGACGAGTGCAGATCGTCAGGCTGGACCACCAATGCGCAAACACTGGCGAAGCTGATGTCTCGGGTGGATTGCCGCGGTGGCAATACCCAGATCGGCCGGCTGCTTCGCCACGTTGCCATCGAAGCGGCGCAGAAGAAGGTCAACGCCGTCATTTACGTCGGTGACGCTGTAGAAGAAAATATCGACACCCTATGCCAGCAGGCGGGTGAAATCGGATTGCTTGGCACGCCACTGTTCATGTTTCTTGAGGGTAACGACGTGGGCGCCGAGAAAGCATTCCGCGAAATGGCCAGATTGGGCGGCGGCGCGTTTCACCAATTCGACAGTTCGTCACCCGGTGTGCTGGGCGAACTTCTGGCTGCCGTTGCGGCCTACGCCTCGGGCGGCAGGGCGGCCATGGCACAGCTACAATCCACCGGCAACAGGTCGTCACACCTGTTGCTGCAGCAGCTCTAGGTTCAGCGCGCCGAGATGGTGAACCTTCTCATTGCATTGACCGTGGTGATCGGCGGCTGGTGGGCGCTCCGCGCAACTCGGCAAGGCACAACCGGCGCAAATCAGAACCATGATGCGGAAAAGCGGCAGGTGCTGGCGTGATGCTGGCCGCCGCGGTTCTCGCCATGCGCGGCGCCATGCAGATTGCCGGCCCCTTGTTCGTGCTGGGCCTTGGCATGTTCAGCAATGTCGGCGCATTTGTTAAGAACGGCGCGTTCTGGAAAAAGGCCGAGGGGCAGAAGTCAAAGGTCCGGACATCGATCATCGAGATGGAACTGGATCACGACACCGGAACGATGAGCGGCACCGTGCTAGCCGGGCCATTGAAAGGCCGCAAGCTCTTCGATCTTGTGGATGGCGAACTCTCGCAACTCCACGCCCAGTGCGCATCGGCCGCCGACCAAAGCATGGCGTTACTCGAAGCCTGGCTGCAGCGAAACCGGCCCGGCTATCACGACGACGGGCAACAAGAGAGACAACCATGTTTCGTCATCCGCCAAGATGACGCAGGCAAGAGGCAATCGCCATACTGGGCTTGGGGGGTGATCCGACACCTGAGGACATCAAGACCGCCCATCGAAATCTCATGAAGCAGTTTCACCCCGACCGGGGCGGAACCGACTATCTCGCGTCAAAGATCAATCAGGCGAAGGACATGCTGGGCTAAGACTGCGGCGCAACCGGCAGGCAATCCACTTTCTGCTTGCTGAGCCTGCTGCACAGGGCTTTGGCGTCTTCCTCGTTAAAGCCGGAGAAGCGTGCCTTGTAACTTGTGCTGTTCCCTTGCTGAACGGTAACCGTAAACGCCATCTTGTCTTTCAACGTTGGCTGCGATTTCTTCAGGGTGAGCAGCGTTTTCTGCGCGTCAGTCTTCTTCCGGAACGCACCAACTTGAACATTCCAGCCACTCGGCTGGACGCCGTCCAATGACGCCGTGACATCGTCCTGCTTGACCTCGGGCTTTACTTCAAAAGGAACATCGGCAGGGGTGGCGCCATCTTCAATCTTGGCTTCGAGAACATGCGGCGCGCCGCTGGCGGACGATTCAACGGCCTGGAACGTCGATCCCTGTTCAACTTCTGCGGCTGCTCCGTGCCCGGCACAGAGTGCACGCCGAGTCAGCTGCAGCGAGCTCCGTGGCTTCGCCATCGGGTTCGGCTGGCTTGTCCTTGGGCTTCAAAATGAGATCGGCAATCGATTTTTTCTTTTTGGGTTCTTCGGTTGCCGCAACAGGATCCACGGCACCTTTCGAAGAACCCGCGACAGCGGCAATTGTCTTGCCGCCCTTGGCTTTGGGAAAAGCTTTGTCGAGCATTCCCATCATATAGGCATTGCGGCCCGTGCCTGACTTGGCGCCGAGCACCACGCCGACGAGCCGCTTGTCACCGCGCCGCACCGAACTTGTGAGATTAAAGCCCGATGCGTTAATATAACCAGTCTTGATACCGTCGGTGCCTTCATAGTTGCCGAGCAAGCGATTGTGGGTGCGGATGACCCGGCCCTTGTAGGTAAAAGACATGGTTCGGAAGTACGGATAGTACTGCGGGAAGTCACGTTGCACGCGCAAGCTCAGCGTTGCCATGTCGCGCGCCGTGGTGACCTGGCCAGGATTGGGAAGTCCGGAGGCATTCCTGAAGGTGGTCTTGCTCATGCCAAGCGACCTCGCAACCTTGGTCATGCGGGTGGCGAACTGCGCTTCGCTTCCGCCAAGGTTTTCGCCAACGACCGATGCGACATCGTTGGCGGACTTGGTGACAAGTGCGCGGATGGCGCTGATCGACGGTGATTGTGCTGCCGGGTTTCAGCCCAAGCTTCGACGGCGGCATTCCTGCCGCTCTGCGACGAAACCTTGAGCGGCGTTTTCAGTGAAACCTTGCCGGCCTTGAGGTCCTGGAACAACAGGTAGAGCGTCATGACCTTGGTCAGCGAGGCCGGGTAGCGCGAACCATCGGGATCAACGGAGTAGAGTACCTTGCCATTGCGCGCATCGACAGCGATGGCCGAGAACTTGGGCGCCGCGTGCGAAGGCGCAGTTGTGAGAGCAAATACGATGGCGACAATTGTGGCCAGCAGCATCGGCCTGAGCCACCAGCCAGCCGCGCCTTTCGGACCGCCCCAAACCCTATCAAACATCAACAATCCACCCTGTCCCTGCCATACGCCCTTGGCTCGCCACATGCTATCCAGTGCTTTGGGTTGAAATGTGACCACAGCATCTCCATCCGGCACCGGGCCACCGCAAAGGACGCACCGAAAGCATAACCCAGTAAATCGATAATTCATTTTTCTCAACAGACTGTTTACTCCATGCTGCATTGCAATAGAAATCATTGACAGTCAATGTTGCAGTGCATATATTTCATCTCATGAAGTGAAGCAACGCCTTGAACCCTGTGGAGCACGCCATGTTCAAATCCTACGAAGAATTCCAGAACGCCAGCAAAGAAGGCTGGGATGCCTATGTTGCCTCGACCACTGTCCTGACCAAGGGCTTCCAGGCTGTAGCCCAGGACGCTGTTGAGTTCTCCAAGAAGTCTTTCGAGAAGAGCACTGCCGCCGTCGAGAAGGTTTTTGGCCGCCAAGTCGTTCGACAAGGCTCTGGAAGTCCAGCAGACCGTTGCCAAGGAAGCCTACGAAGATTTGGTCAGCCATTTCAGCAAGTTGAACGAGAAGTGGGTGGCCACCGCCAAGGACGCCACGAAGCCCTTCGAAGCCAGCCTCGCAGCCTTCGGCGTCAAGGCACCGAAGTAAGAATCTGAAGGCCTGAATGTTCGAGCCCCCGTGAGCGCCAGCTTGCGGGGGCTTGCTTTAGGCGCGGAGCGAAACGACCACCGGAACGTGGTCCGAAGGGTGCTCCCAGCCGCGCACGTGTTTGTCGATTTGCACCGTCTGCAAGCCGGTCCAGGGCGCGCGGCGAAAGCAGCTGGTGGTCGATGCGGATGCCGTTGTTCTTCTGCCAGGCCCCGGCCTGATAGTCCCAGAAGGTGAAGATGTCCGGGCGTCTGGCCAAGTACGTGGCGCACCGAATCCGTCCACCCTTGATTAACCAAACCATGAAATTTCTGCCGGGATTGCGGCTGGAACAGCGCGTCGCCCAACCAGTTCTCCGGATGGCGGGCATCGATCGCGCATGGCAATGACGTTGTAATCCCCGGCCAGTACCACGGCCTCCTCATCGGCAAGTAATCTGTTGGCATGTGCCGCAAGCCGGTCCATCCAGCGCAGCTTGTAGTCGAACTTCTCGGTGCCCAGTGGGATTGCCATTCGGCAGATAGATGCTGGCAACCCGAATGGTTCGGCGCCTGCGGGTAAGATCAAGCGCCTCAAGATAGCGGGCCTGCACATCGCTGGCGTCGCCTTCCAGCCCCCGGCGCACCAGTTCCATCGGGGTGCAACGACAGAATCGCCACGCCATTGTAGGTCTTCTGGCCGTGGACCAGCACGTTGTAGCCGAGGTCCTCGAATCATCGCAGTGGGAAAGGCCTGGTCTTCGCATTTCAGCTCTTGAAGGCAGACCACATCGCATTTGCTTTCCTTCAGCCAGGCAACCAGCAGATCGGCGCGGGCCTTGACTGAATTGACGTTCCATGTGGCGATTTGCATGGCGGCATGATGGCCTTCGGCCAAAGCCATGGCAAGCCAGTCAGATCGAGAAACTGGTGCCGCAGCCGCAGGATGCGGTGGCATTGGGGTTCTTCACCCGGAAACTCTGGCCGATCAGGTCATCGACAAAATCGAGCTCCGATCCGGCCACAAATGGCTGCGAGACCGAATCGAGGAACACCTTGGCGCCGGCGTGTTCCAGCACCAGGTCATCATCGCCCGGTTGGCTCGGTGATCGAGAAATCATATTGAAATCCCGAGCATCCGCCGCCATTGACAGACAGGCGGAGGCCCAAGCCCTGGGGAGTCGCGGCCACGATCTCGCGGATGCGGGCAGCGGCGCGGTCGGTCACGGTGATGGTCTCGGTCATGCCGCATATGTCGTGCGGCTTGGGGTCTGTGTCAACTGCCGGGAAACACAATGAGCGGGCGGGCGCCGTTTGCATGCCACCATGAAGCATCGCGGGGCCGGGTGATTCCGGAGCCCGGCGAGCCCGCCGCGCACGGCTTTTGCCCGCGACCGCGACCGGCTCATCCACTCCACGGCGTTTCGCCGCCTGAAAGACAAGACCCAGGTTTTCGTCTATCACGATGGCGATCATTACCGCACCCGGCTGACCCACACCATTGAAGTGGCGCAAGTTGCGCGCTCTCTGGCGCGGGCGTTGGGCCTCGATGAGGATCTGGCCGAAGCCCTGGCGCTGGCCCATGATCTTGGCCATACGCCGTTTGGCCATGCCGGCGAGCGCGAACTCGACCAGTTGATGAAACCCCACGGCGGCTTCGATCACAACGCCCAATCGCTGCGCATCGTTACACGGTTGGAGCGGCAGTATGCGAATTTTGACGGTCTGAACCTGACTTGGGAAACGCTGGAGGGGCTGGTCAAACACAATGGTCCAATCGTCGACAGGAATGGCGATCCGCTGGGCCGCTATCGCGATCAGGGGCTGCCAGCTGCTATTGTCGAGTATGCTGGCCTGCACGATCTCGAACTTTGGCGGTTTGCGTCCGCCGAAGCCCAAGTGGCGGCGATTTCCGACGACATTGCCTACAACGCCCACGATATCGACGATGGCCTGCGCGCCGGGCTGTTCGGGGTCATTGACTTGGGTGACATTCCGCTGGCCGGTGAAGCACTGGCCGATGTGCTGAAGCTGCACCCGCGCATAGAGCAGCGGCGTTTGGTGCATGAAACCGTGCGCCGGGTTATTTCCGCCATGGTTCAGGACGTGCTGGCCGAAACCAAACGTCGCATCGCGAGGCTCAAGCCGAAATCCGCCGATGCAGCGCGCGATCTTGGCGAACCACTGGTGGCGTTCAGCGCCCAGATGGCGGAAAAAAACCGGGTTCTGCAAACATTCCTGTCGCGGCGCATGTATCAGCATGCCGAAGTCGCCGCCACCATGGCAAGGGCAAGGCGGGTGATCCGCGACCTCTTTGAAGCCTATCTCAATGATCCCCAACAAATGCCGCAAAATTGGCGTGAGGACTCGGCAACCGACGACAGCAGCCGATTTGCCCGGCAAGTTTGCGATTTTATTGCCGGAATGACTGACCGCTATGCGCTCGACCAGCACAAGCGCCTGTTTGACCTTGATCCTGTTTTCCGCTAGGCCGGGTCGAAATTAGCAATTTCAAAGGCTTAAAGAAGAATTATGAACCTGTTTGCACGCTACGGGGCGCTTATCAAGGATCATGTTCAGGTGCTCGCCGCCGGACGTGGCGCCGCTGGCGATCTGGATTTTTCCAAGCTTGCCGTTGAGCCGCCGCGCGACGAAGCCCATGGCGACATTTCGACCAACGCCGCCATGGTTCTCGCCAAGCAATTGGGAATGCCGCCGCGCGCCATGGCGGATGCCCTTGCCAAAAGCCTCGCAGCTGCCCAAGACGTCGCCACGGCAGAAATCGCCGGACCTGGCTTCATCAACATTCGGCTCAAACCGTCGATATGGCCGCAGGTCCTCAGTGCCGCGTTGCAGGCTGGCGAAACCTTTGGCCGCTCGCAACTTGGCGGCGGACTCAAGGCCAATGTCGAATACGTGTCGGCGAATCCCACTGGACCACTGCACGTCGGCCATTGCCGGGGCGCTGTGTTCGGTGACGCGCTCGCCAACTTGCTGACCCAGCAGGCTACAAGGTCGTCAAGGAATATTACATCAACGATGCCGGAGCACAGGTCGATGTTCTCGCCCGCTCGTGTTTTCTTCGCTACCGCGAGGCGCTCGGCGAAACCATCGGAGAAATTCCGTCAGGACTTTATCCCGGTGACTATCTGAAGCCAGTGGGTGCGGCACTTGCGGCAGAACACGGAAAATCGCTGCTAGGCATGAGCGAAGAGCAATGGCTTCCGGTGGTCCGCACCAAGGCCATGGCCATGATGATGGACTTGATCCGCGACGATCTCGCCGCCTTGAACATCCATCACGAAGTGTTCTTCTCTGAACAGTCGCTGCATGACAATGGCGAAGTTGCCGGAACGGTCGCCGCAATTGCGCGCCGCAGGGCATGTTTATCAGGGCACGCTGCCGCCACCAAAGGGCGAAGTGCCGGAAGATTGGGAGGACCGCGAGCAAACTCTGTTCCGGGCCACCGATTTCGGTGACGACATTGACCGGCCCTTGCTCAAATCCGATGGTTCGTACACCTACTTCGCATCCGACGTTGCCTATAGCCGCAACAAGATCGAGCGCGGATTCAAGGAACTGATTTACGTGCTCGGCGCTGATCACGGTGGCTATGTGAAACGCCTCGAAGCCGTGGCCGCCGCCAATGCCGGCCCAGGTGCCGTAAAGGTGATTGTGCGGCTCTGCCAGCTTGTGAAATTATTCCGGGCCGGCGAACCGGTGCGGATGTCGAAGCGGGCAGGGGAATTCGTCACGCTCCGCGAACTCGTCGATGAGGTCGGTCCCGATGTCATCCGCTTCATGATGTTGTTCCGCAAAAACGAGGCGCCGCTCGATTTCGACTTCGCCAAAGTGACCGAACAGTCCAAGGACAACCCGGTTTTCTATGTCCAATACGCCCATGCCAGAACGTGTTCGGTGCTGCGCAATGCAGCGTTGGAGAGGGTCTGCGGAGATGAAATCGATTTCACGCTACTTGACGATCCACAGGAATTGACCCTGATCCGCCTCATTGCCAGCTATCCGCGCCATCTTGAAGCCGCCGCACTGGCCCATGAACCCCACAGAATCGCCTTTTATTTGTATGATCTTGCTGCGGAATTTCACTCAATGTGGAACAGGGGCAAAGAGTCGCCGCAATTAAGATTTATTTTGAAGGATGACGTTAAGAGGACAACAACGCGTCTCGCCTTCTTGCGCGTGATTCGCTATGTTTTGAGCAATGGCCTTGGAATTCTCGGTGTCAGGCCCGCCGAAGAGATGTGAAGCGAAACGGTTAAAAATGGACCAAAATTCGTCGAACGGCTCGGTAACAGATAAACGCAACTGGCGGGAACGCCTGGGGATTGGCACTAAAGATATGCCCAAAATTGCCGATGAATTCAAATCGGAACGCGCAGCACCAGAACTCGGCTCTCCAGGCGTCAAGGCGCCGAAGCCTATCGCCAGGCCGGCGCCCATGGCGCCGCGCAATGTAACACCGCGCGCTCCCGAACCGCAGCAATCGGCCCTTGCCGAAAAGTTGCGCTCCCAACGTGAAGCCGCCGAGCGCCTGGCTGCCCAGCGCGTCACTGCGGCCCGTGAGCGTGCTGAAGGACGGATTGCGACTGAACCCAAGCTCTCGACGCCGCCGGTTGGCGGCAAGCCGGCTGCGGCGTCTGGCAAGCCCAAATTCTCTTTTGCTGACGAACAGGTCCCACCGGCCTTCCAGCCCAAGCAGAATTCCAATGGCCTTCCCCCCTTGATGCCGCCACGTCCTGCACTTGGCGGCGACAGGGCGCCTGGCTTTTCGGCCCGCAGCGCCAATTTCGCGCCGCAGGGCGGCGGTTTCCGTCAAGAGCTTCCCGGTGGTTTCCGCCCCATTGACCCGGCAACCGGCTATCCCACCAGGCCTGCAGGCCTGTCGGGCCGCAGCTTTCCGCCGCTGGGGGGAGCCCAGGGCTCAAACTTGCCAACCGGCCGGCGTCAGGCGCTGCCGCCGTACGACGACCCGCGCTATCATCCGGAGGATGACGATCAGCGTAGCGATCCCCGGCTGACGCGGTCCATGGCACGCCAGCGCCCGTTGCCGGAAGAAGGCGACGATGTTTTTGAAGATCAACTTCCGCCGCCCACCGCCCAGAATCGCCGCAAGGCGAGTGCCGCCGAATATAACGCCGCCTATCGCGAAGCCGAGGAGGGTTACGAAGAACCCCGCCGCCGGTCCGGCGGGCCGTGGCTGTTGTTGTTTGCCCTGCTGCTCGCCGCCGTCGCGACGGGTGGCATCGTCTGGTACTACCAGACCAAGATCAAGCCGGTGGCTCAACGACGACGGGAACGACCGACGAAATCGGTGCCCGTGGTGCACGGCGCCTGAAGACCCGGCGAAGACCGCCGCCGAAACCCCAGCGGAACAGCCTGCCGTTCTGATACCGGCCAACAAGAAACAGATCTACGACCGCATCGTCGGCGATCAGGAAGTTTCCGGTGCGACACAGCTCGTGCCAACTGAACAGACACCGCTCCAGCCCGAAGCCCAGACTACCGGTCAGGACCCGCAAACCGGCACGGAACTTATTCCGGCGCCAGCCGGTACATCTGGGGATCGACGACAGCCGAGCCCTTGCCGCTGCCGCCGCCGCCCGGGATGATGACAGCAACACCCAGGGCAACCTCAACGGCACCAATGTGCTGCCGGCAGCAACCGGAACAGCGACCGAAACAGTGATCGGTCCGGAACGGCTCCGAAACGATCGGCAGCCTGGTGCAGAAGTCGGCAACCGATACTTCCGCCGCTGGCGAAACGCCGGCGGCCGCTGGCCAGGGAACCAGCCGGCGAGTACTGATATTGTTCCGCCACGGAAGAAATCGGCCAGGTGCCGCGCCGAACCGGAAGTGAAAGCCGTTGAAGCCTGTGAAGCCGGTCAAGAAAGCCGCGGCCAAGCCGGAGAAGAAGCCGCCAAGGAAAGCCAAGGCACAGACCGAAGAAACCGCGGCAGATGAACCTTTGGTCCTGGTTCCGCCGTCGCAAGATGCGCCGGCCTGCAGGATGGCGTTACGGCTGAGGCAATCGACATCGGCGGTGGATCAGTCGGAACCCAGGATGCGGGGCAGCGGCCCGCCGTCGAAAAAGAAGAAGACAATCTTCGATCTGTTCAAGGGCAAGGACGCCAATGCGAGTGATACGGCGGCTCCCGAGGCCACGGAAACCCAAGTCGCCAGCAACACCAATGCCGCTCGATGAACCGGCGGCAGCGACCCGACCAGCAGAAGCAGGCCGCCAAGACCCAACCGGTGGCTCGGGCTATGTGGCCCAGCTCGCCTCGTTCCGCTCGCAGGGCGAAGCCCAGACCGAGTTCGGCCGCCTGCGTGGCAAATATCCCGACATCATCGGCGGCCAGCAGGCCAATATCTCAACAGCCACAGTTGCCGGCAGTACGCGCTATCGCCTTGGCGTTGGCCCGCTGGCCTCACGCGATGAAGCGTCGAAGATTTGTGGTTCCCTGCTTGCGAGCGGCGAACGCGATTGTATTGTCCGCAAGCAGTAAAGCTTCGGGAATCGCAACTCGATGACAATTGGCGCCTTCATTTCGGGCTGCGCTGGCCCGGTGCTTTCTGCTTCCGAAATCTGCCTTCTTCGAACGCACCAAACCGTGGGGCCTGATTGTTTTCAAGCGCAACTGCGAAACGCCGGAACAACTTCTGAAGCTGACCGGCGACTTCCGCAAGGCTGTGGGCCGCAAGGACGCGCCGGTGTTCGTCGATCAGGAAGGCGGCCGCGTGCAACGCCTGGGGCCGCCGTCAAACAGCTGGCGAAAGTATCCCCCGGCCCGCGCCTACGGCGATCTCTATGCCACCAACGCTCTCGGTGCCCTGCGGTCGGCGCGCAGTGTGGCGCGTCTGATGGCCGAAGACATGCTGGCCTGCGGCATCAATGCCGACTGCCTGCCGGTGCTCGACGTGCCGCAGCCGGAAGCCATGACGTGATCGGCAACCGCGCCTACAGCGAAAACCGCGAGCAGGTGATGGCGTCTGGCCCGCGCCCATGCCGCAGGACTGATGGATGGCGGCGTGCTGCCGGTCATGAAACACATTCCCGGCCACGGCCGCTCCAAAGTCGACAGCCACCATAATCTGCCGGTGGTCGATGCCAGCCTCGAAGAACTGCGCGAAACCGATTTTCCGCCTTTCGCCGCCTTCGCCGACTGCCCGATGGCGATGACCGCGCATGTGGTTTACACAGCGATCGACAAGACGGCCCCGGCAACACTTTCCGGCAAAGTCATCAAGCGCATTATACGCGGTGAAATCGGCTTCGATGGCCTGCTGATGACCGACGATCTTTCGATGAAGGCCCTGGGCGGCACATTCACTGAGAAGGTGCAGCGAGCGCTGAAGGCTGGCTGCGACGTGGTACTCTATTGCCTGGAGTTCCGGCGGAGATGGAAGAAGTCGCCGCAGCAGCGGGGCCATTGAAGGGTAAAGCGTTGCGACGGGCGAGGGCGGCTCTGAAGCACGTGCGAAAACCCTTGCCTTTCGACCGGAAAGCCGCTTTGGCGGACCTGGAAGCCATGGCGCCCGGGTGAAACTGGGGATAAGCTGACGGGGCACCATCGAATCAATCCGCCGGACTTGCTAATTTCCAAGGCGGATTCGGGGGTTTAAGCGATTGGCCGAGACAGAGACGAACGACACACAGGACAAGCCCTGGCCGGATGGCGAGGCGCCGCTGCGCGCCGAGCAGGGGCTCGCCGGTTCAGATGCGCTGATCGTCGATGTCGATGGCTTCGAAGGACCACTCGACCTGTTGCTGGAACTTGCCCGCCATCACAAGGTCGATCTGGCGCAGATTTCCATTCTGGCGCTGGCCGAGCAGTATCTCAAGTTCATCGAGGGTGCGCGCAAACTGCAACTGGAATTGGCCGCCGACTATCTGGTGATGGCGGCCTGGCTTGCCTATCTCAAATCGCGCCTGCTCATTCCCAGCTCCTCCGGGCACCGAGGATGTTCCGGCCGAAGACATGGCGGCACGTCTCGCCTTCCGCCTGCAACGCTTGCAGGCCATGCGCGAAGCTTCGGCCCGACTCATGGCGCGCAATCTTTTGGGCCGCGATGTGTTTCAGCGAGGCGCGCCGGAGCCTTTGGTGTTCGATACCAAGCGCGAATATGGCGACAATCTCATCGATCTCTTGAAGGCCTATGCCCAGCGCCGGCAGCTGAAGGTGCGCCACCAGAGTTATACGGTGCGCAAGCTGCCGACCTGGTCGATCGTCGAGGCCCGCAGTGCCATCGAGCGCATGATGGGCGGCATGAACGACTGGGGCGCTTTCGATATCTGGCTTGAGGAATATCTGGTCGATCCATGCGATGCGCCGGTCGGTACGCGCTTCGAGCTTTACCGCGAGCCTTGAACTCGCCCGCGAAGGTATTCTTGAAATCCGCCAGGACGAGGCATTTCAAACCCATTTACTTGCGCCGCAAGGCGCATGCCGCCTGAGCAGGAGTTTCACCATGTCGCAAGCGAATGCCGTTGCCCCCGAGGTGGAATTGATCGCCGGTGAGACCGAAGCCGGAGAAGAGGGCGCCGTGGTGACCATTCATCCGCGCGCCGGCCGCAACCAGCACCTGCGCATTATCGAGGCGGCACTGTTTGCCGCAGCCGAGCCAGTGCCAGTCGAAAAGCTTGCCAGTTTCCTGCCGGAAGGAACCGATTTGCCGGCCTTGTTGGCCGATCTGAAGGACAACTACGCCAACCGTGGCGTGAACCTTGTCGAGGTATCCGGCCGCTGGGCATTGCGCACCGCCGGGGACCTGGCGTTCATTTTGCGCCGTGAAACGCTGGAGCAACGCAAGCTCTCGAAGGCCGCCCTCGAAACCCTGGCCATCGTCGCTTACCATCAGCCGGTGACGCGCGCCGAAATCGAGGATATTCGCGGCGTGACGATTTCCAAAGGCACGCTCGATATTCTGCTCGAAGCGGGCTGGGTGAGAATGCGCGGGCGGCGGCGCACACCGGGCCGGCCCGTGACCTATGGCACCACCGAGGCTTTCCTCACCCATTTCGGGCTGAATGAAGTGAATGACCTACCGGGCCTTGCGGAGCTCAAGGGCGCAGGGTTGCTCGATGCCAATCTGCCGCCTGGTTTCGATATGCCGATGCCGCGTGCCAGCGACGAACTGACGACCGACGAGGACCCGCTGGATGGCACCGAGACGCAAATGCCGCTCGAAATGCACCTGCCCGAGGGCGACGAGCCGGCCTGAGGGCAAGTTTACCCTAACGCTTCATCCTGTTAACCGGAATCCTAGCGTTTACCATGACTTACGCTGGCTTTCCGGCGGGCGGTCCCGTAAAATTTTAGTCAACATCCCGATACCCCGCGGGTCAGGTCCGCCGCATCTCCTGATACGAGGGGTCAGCCGGTCCGGGACGGACTAGAGTGGCCTCCTCGAATCCGGCAACCCCGGGCCGGCACCACATGCAAAAGGGCACCCGAAACGGGTGCCCTTTTCGTTTCGCCTGAGTGGCGAATTACTTGATCTTGGTTTCCTTGAACTCGACGTGCTTGCGCGCCACCGGATCATACTTCTTCAGCGACATCTTCTCGGTCTTGGTCTTGGAATTCTTCTTGGTCACATAGAAGTAACCGGTGTCGGCGGTCGATGCCAACTTGATCTTGATGACGTTGCCTTTGGCCATAATGTGCTCCGAATGGGATTTGGCGCCGGATAGACCCCAAACCCGATGGAAAGTCAAGCATTCGGGGCGTGGCGAATTCCCAGCCCATTTTTTGGAATTGCCTCAAAATTCTGCGTCGTGGCATGTGAACAGCAATACGCTTTTGCGAATGGTTTTGCGATGCTCTTGTAAGCGAAACATTGAAGAATCCGGCTTGTTTCGTGCACTGGCACCAAAATAACCGCAACTACCGCATTTTCCCGTGCAACCCGCAATTCCGCGTCAATTGCGCAATCGCCATACTCAAGATATGAGAGTTGCCGCTGATCTTCGAACAGGAGAGGCCGGAATGGACGATGCGACCGCGTCCAGCTCTGGCGAGGCCCCGGCCACACCGCGGTGGGGTGGCATCTCTGGCGTAATCCTCAGCTCCCTTGCCGTCGGCATCATTCTCACCGGACTTGCTCCACTGCTGACTCTGAATCTCGAGCGGGCCGGTCTTGCCTCGTCATGGATTGGTGTGATGGGCGCAACGCCAGCCCTCGCAGTCATCTGCATGAGCGCGGCGATCCCGCTGATTATCAAACGCCTCGGGGCAGGCCAGAGCATGGCCATGGCAATTGTTTTTGCCTCGGCGGTGCTCCTGCTCTTCCCGCTCTTCGATCCAGGGCCCTGGTGGTTCGTTCTCCGCTTTGTCATGGCGCTTGGCGTCGGCATCACCCTTGTCGTCGGCCAGACCTGGGCGATTGCGCTATCGACCCCGCAGCTCCGCGGCACGGTGATGGGCCTCACCATCACGGCGTTCACACTGGGCTTTGCGGTGGGGCCATTGCTGGTGGGGTGGCTCGGCAGTGAAGGCGCGTTGCCGTTCATCGTCATCGCCGCGATCATGGCGGCCTCGATCGTGGCTGTGCCGTTGGCGATGCGCAACGGCGCACCGGGCCTGCGCGATCACGCCACGATGCGGTTGCGCGATGCGTTCAGCCGGGCACCGCATGTGATGATGAGCATCCTGCTCGTCGGTTTCATCTGGTTGACGATCATGGCACTTCTGCCCGTCTATGGTGTCCGGTCCGGCCTCGCGGAGGACAACGCCGTGTTCCTTCTAACCTGTTTCGCGGGCGGCAACGTCGTCTTCCAGTATCCCATCGGCCGATTGCTTGACCGTTGGGACGCAAAGCGCTTCCTGATGATTTGCAGCCTGGTGCAGTTCCTTGGCGTAATAGGCATGGCCCTCACGATTCACTCCGGCGTCATGGTCTGGGCTGTGTTGACGCTGTGGGGCGGATTCCTGGCCGGCAGCTATACGGCCGCCATTGACGATGATCGGCCGCGTTTTCCAGACAGCCGAACTCTCCGGAGCCAATTCCGCCGCGAGCCTTGTCCTCGAAATCGGCGGACTGGCGGGTCCCCTGCTGTCAGGCTTCGCCATTCAGATCTGGGGTCTGCCCGGTATGATTGCAATTCTTGCACTGGCGGGAGCCGCGATGATCTGCGTCGCCGTTCGTCCATGGGCGGAACTGGCGGTGCCAGACCCGCCTGAGCAGTCGCTTCGATGACAAACTCGGTCCGAGGATGCGGGTGACCTGAATTGAACTGACCTATGAACTTGGGCAAACCAAAGAGCAGGTCAACATGGCAGACAGTTGACCCGCCTATATCATCTCTTCTCGCCACGCTTTGCCGCGCTGGTACTGGAAGCTGACGGGTTCGCCGGGGGCCGGGAGCGTGCGGCGGTCGAGGTAGGGTTTCAGGCGGCCGAGAATGTCGACGGTGATGAGCGGCAGATCGTGCGTCAACGCTTCGGCAATCGTCAGCCAACGGAGGGTCAGCAGCTCTTCGGTTCCGATATGGACTGGCGTGTCGAGGTTTGAGACGTGGGCCGCGTCGGCCACGAAGAAGCGGCTGTCGAAGCGCCGGGTGCGGCCGGGAGGCGTGATGGCGCGGGCGAAGAAGTGAATTGATGACAAGTCCGGCGCATCATCAGGCGCACGGCGGCCAAACAGCAGACCTGACTTCTTCCAGCGTTTCGCGGATGGCGGCCATCGCGAGTCCGCGGGCACGGACCGCCGATGGACGGCCACGCATGCGTATCATGAGACGCGAAAGTGTTGATTGATGCAGGTCGCGGCCCGGCTTCAATTTGCAATCATCGGGATCGAGACGGCCACCGGGGAACACGAACTTGTTCGGCATGAAGGCATGGGCGGCACTGCGTTGACCCATGAGCACGCGAGGGTGGTTGTCGTCATGGCGCACCAAAATGAGCGTGGCGGAATCCTTCGGAATCTGCACCTTGTCGTGCAGTTTCGAGCCTGCGAATTCCGGGTGATCGTAGGTCATTGGCTATCGTCCGCAGCGCCGCCAAAGCCATGCATGCGGTTGGCCCATTGCAGGCCGATGATGGCGCCCTTCACCATGGGCAGAAGACCCAGCGTGAGGACGAGCGTCAGCGGCAACCAGATGGCAGCGTGGATCCAGAGACTTGGGGCCCATAGCTTTTCGACAATGAACAGCGCCGGAACGACGATGTGGGCGACGATTGTCATGGTGAAATAGGGTGGCGCGTCGTGGGCCTTCTCGTGATGCAAGTTCCTCGCCGCAATGGGCTGCAGGCAGGAACGGTTTTGAGATAGGAATTGAACAAGGCTCCAGTTCCGCAGTTCGGGCAGCGGCGAAAAAACCCGCGCGCCATCGCCTGTTTGCGCGAACGGGCGGGGAGGGTGTCTATCGGCCTGGATGGTGAGGGTCATTTCCGCCGCCCCTTCTTCGGGGTTTGCTTTGACAACCGCGACGTCTGCCGTTTGGCGGGTACTCCCTGGCGGCCACCGGACACCATCTCGAAGCGCAAGCCGCCAGAAACAGGAGCGGCTTCGATGAGTTTCACTTCCACCCGGTCTCCCAATTGATAAAGCTGCCCGCTGCGTTCGCCGCGCATGCTGTGAGACGTCTGGTCATAGATGAAGTACTCGGCACCAAGAGAATTAACCGGCACAAAGCCATCGGCACCCAGAGTCATCAAGTTTCACGAACAGCCCGGCACCAACAACACCGCCGATGCGGCCGCGGAAAATCGCTCCGGTTTGCCCCGCCAGATGGGTGGCGATCAGCCTGTCCACGGTCTCGCGCTCGGCCGCCATGGCGCGGCGTTCGCAATCGGAAATGAGATCGGCGGTTTCCTTGAGGCGGGAGATGTCTTCTCCCGACAGTCCGTCTTCCCCAAAACCGAGCGCTGAGACGAGAGCGCGATGCACGATCAGGTCAGCATAGCGCCGGATGGGCGAAGTGAAATGCGCATAGCGCCGAAGCGAGAGGCCAAAGTGACCGATGTTTGCAGGCGAGTATGTGGCCTGGGCCTGCGTGCGAAGTACCATCTCGTTCACCAGATGTTGATAATCCTTGCCCGCAACATCCCGCAACAACGTATTGAAATGCTTCGGCTTTACGATCTGCCCCAGGGGAAATGGCTGATCCACAGTTTTGAGGAACTGGCCAAGGGCCCGGAGCTTTTCCTGCGAGGGATGGTCGTGGACGCGGAACAGCAGGGGCGACTTTCTCGCTTCAAGTTCCTCGGCGGCGGCGACGTTGGCCTGGATCATGAATTCTTCGATGAGCTTGTGGGCATCCAGGCGCAGCGGCGTCACCACGCGCTCGATCAGGCCATGGGCATCGAGAATGAGCTTGCGCTCGGGGATATCGAGTTCAAGCGGCTCTCGGGCATTGCGGCCCTTGAGCACGATGGCGTAGGCCTGCCACAGGGGTTTCAGCACGCCCTCCAGCAGCACCTCGGCCTTGGGCGATGGGTTGCCGTCAATCGCCGCCTGGGCCTCCTCATAGGAGAGCTTGGCGGCGGAGCGCATGATGATGCGTTCGAAGCGGTGCGAAATCTTCTTGCCGCTCTTGTCGAAGGTCATGAAACAGGCAAGCGCCGGGCGATCTTCTTTTTCGCGGAGCGAACACAGGTCGTTGGAAATGCGTTCCGGCAGCATCGGCACCACGCGGTCCGGGAAATACACCGAATTGCCGCGAATGCGCGCCTCGCGGTCAAGCGCTGTGCCTGGCCGCACATAGGTGGCGACATCGGCAATCGCCACGATGACATTTGTCTTGCCGGTTTCGGCATCGATCTCGGCCCACACGGCATCGTCATGGTCGCGGGCGTCCGGCGGATCGATGGTGATGAGCGGCACATGGCGAAGGTCGGTGCGGCGGGCGGGCGCAAAAGTCTTGAGCGCCTCCAACTCGCGGATCACCTTCTCCGGAAAGGCATTGGGAATGCCATGCTGGTGAATGGCGATCAGCGAGATGTTCCGTTGACTGCCGATTTCGCCCAGCCTCTCGCGCACCCGGCCACGCGGCAGTCCACGTGAATGGTCTTTGATGATCTCGGCTTCGACGAGTTCGCCATTCTGCGCGCCGTTTTCATCGCCGGCATGAATCTGCAATTCGTGCCGGGCCTTCTTGTCGACCGGAACGATGCGGGCGCCCTGGCCCTTGGCGATCCGGAATATGCCGAGCACCCGGCGCGACTGGTCGGTCAGTTTGCGGATGACCTTGGCCTTGAATTTGTAGTGGCCGTCGCGGATGGCTGAAATCTTGGCCAGCACCCGGTCGCCCTTGCGCGGCGCTTCACCACCTTCAATCAGTACCCGTGGCGGCTTTCCGGCTGACTTCTCGTCCCATTCGACTGGTTCGCCATAGGCTTCGCCATCAGCATCAAGGCCAATCACCTCCAGAACCGTAACCGGGGGCAGGGTCGACGTATCGACCAGGCGGCGTTGCTTCTTGGCGAGCTTGCCGTCTTCGGCCATGTCGCTTGAGCAGCGCCTTGAGAGCGATCTTGTCCGCCCCCTTGATGGCAAAAGCCCGGGCGATCTCGCGCTTTCCCACGAGGCCGGGTGATTGCTGGATGAATTCAAGGATTTGGGATTCGCTCGGAAGCCCCGGCTTGGGTTTGGCCATGGCGCATGCCATAGCCGGGCAGGCGCGTCCAGCGCAATTCCGGGGATTGCGGCCATTTGACAGTATTGTGACGGTCGTAAATTGCGCTAGCTGGATCGAAATATAGGAGGGGTGGAGGGGGCTTCCATGTTCGACTGGTTCAAGAAACTGATGCCGAAGGAAGAGAAGTTCTTCGATCTCTTCGAAGCCCATGCGGTCAAGGCGCAAGGAAGCGGCGCGCTCGCTGCGGGCGATTGTCGATGGCGGCAAGGACGTAGCCGCTAACTGCGCCAAACTCTCGAAGCAGGAAGAGGAAGCCGATACCATCTCCTACGAAGTGATGCAGGCGATCCGCCGCAGCTTCATCACGCCCTTCGACCGCACCGACATCAACAACCTTTCGGCGGCGCTTGACGACGCCATCGACCAGATGAACAAGACCGGCAAGACCGTCATGCTCTATGACGTCGAGAGTTTCGAGCCCAACATGAAGGCGATGGCCGACAAGGTGATCGCCATGGCCGATTTGGTGGCCGAAGGCCTGCCGCTGATGCGCAATGTCGGCGCAGCACTCGGCCAAGCTCCATACGCTGACCGGCGAGCTGACCCGCCTCGAAGGCGAAAGTGACCAGTTGAACGACGAGGGCCTGCGCGCCCTTTACAAGGGCAAGGGCAAGAAGGACGCCATGGCCTTCGTCGATCGGATCGGAACTCTATGATCACCTTGAGAAAGGTGTGCGACCGTTTCGAAGACGTGGCGCATGTGATGAGCGACATCGTCATCGAGCACGTGTGACGCCATGGAATTCGTCACCTTCTCGCTGGTGTTCCTGATCTTCGTGGCGCTGGCTTTCGACTTCATGAATGGCCTGCACGACTCGGCCAACTCCATCGCCACCATCGTATCGACGCGGGTGTCTGAAGCCGCAGTATGCCGTGATTTGGGCGGCATTCTTCAATTTCGCCGCCTATTTCGTGTTTGGCGTGCATGTGGCCAACACCGTGGGCAAGGGCATCGTCGATCCCAGCCATGATCGACGATGCGCTGGTATTCGGCGCGCTGGCCGGAGCCATCTCGTGGAACGCCATCACCTGGTGGGGCGGCATTCCGTCGTCGAGCTCGCATGCCCTGATCGGTGGCATCGTCGGCGCTGGTGTCGCAAAGGCCGGGTTCTCGGCGGTCATCTGGTCCGGCCTCAGCAAGACGATTTACGCCATAGTTTTGTCGCCCTTCACCGGCTTTGTACTGGCGCTGCTGATGGTGCTGCTGGTGAGTTGGGCTTTTATTCGCGCCAATCCCGGCTTTTGCCGACGGGTTCTTCCGCAAGATGCAGTTGATCTCCGCGGCACTCTATTCACTCGGCCACGGCAGCAACGACGCGCAGAAGACCGCTGGCATCATTTCGGTGCTGCTGTTTTCGCACGGCGTATATTCGGAATTCACGGTGCCCGGCTGGGTCATCCTGTCATGCTACGCGGTGATGGGCCTTGGCACGCTGATGGGCGGCTGGCGTATCGTCCACACCATGGGATCGAAGATTACCCGGCTTACACCCATGCAGGGCTCGTGCGCCGAAACGGCGGGCGCCATCACCCTGTTCGGCGCTACCTATCTCGGCATTCCGGTGTCGACCACCCACACGATCACCAGCGCCATTGTCGGCGTCGGCTCGGCCAAGCGCTTCTCGGCGGTGCGCTGGAACGTGGCGGCTGGCATCGTCTACGCATGGATAATTACCATGCCGGCGGCGGCGATGATGGCGGCGCTGTTTTACTGGGCGGCCAGGCTTTTCGGAATCTTAGTTCATCTTCGCTTCAGAATTCAGGCGCTAATATCGTCCGTGGACTGAATCCGGAACGGACCATGAGCGATCTGACCCTTGCCGTAAAACAATATGCCGCCCTGCCGGTGCGCCGGATGGGCGGAAAGCTTGAAGTGCTGCTCGTCTCCTCGCGCGAGACCAGGCGCTGGGTGATCCCCAAGGGCTGGCCCATGGCAGGGCTGAGCGATGCCGAATCGGCAGCCCGCGAAGCGTTTGAAGAGGCGGGCGTTGAAGGCAAAGTCGCTGGCAAGCCCATTGGTTCTTTTGCCTATGACAAGCGCAAGAAATGTGGGACGCTTCTGCCCCTGACCGTCGATGTGTTCCGCCTTGATGTCCACCCGAACACGACATCTGGCCCGAAGCGCGCGAGCGCATCCGCAAGTGGATGACCCCGGAACAGGCGGCGGATGCCGTGGCTGAACCGGAACTGGCGGCCCTGTTGCTCGGCATCGGCTGACTTCAGAACACTTGCTGTTTGGCCCGCGACAGGCTGAACCCCCGGCCCTTGCGGTTCTTGCAGGTCAGGCCCGTTTCTTCCGACAGGCAAGTGATGCCATTGGTGGACCTGCCTCGCCATAGCCGACAACCGGTGCTGATGGATCAATCAGCGTATCGCCATGGCAAACCATGCCGGCCTTGCCCTTGGCATCAAGCGCGAAGCGATTGCCCCATTCGAGATCGCAATCGGCTGGCTGGGGCAGGGCAGGCCTTGCGTTGGTGCGGCTGCGAAGTTCGCATTCGACGGATGTCGCACCACCATCGGTGATGAACATGCAGTGGATATTGTCCGACGGCGAACGGAAGGATTGCAGGTCCATTGCGGAGGCGGGAGTGGCGATAAGCAGTGCGCCAATGGCAAACGCGAACCTCATGCCATTACTCCGCCGCCGCAGGCATGGATTTTTTTGGCTTTGAAGCTTTCTTGGCAGGGGTCTTCTTCGCCGCTGCCTTCTTGGCCGGAGCTTTCTTTGCCGCGGCTCTCTTCTTCGGCTTCGGTTCCTTGCCCGAGCGCTCGGCGATCAGGGCGACGGCTTCATCCAGCGAAATGGTCTGCGGGTCGAAGTCCCTCGGCAGCGTGGCGTTGACCTTGCCGAATTTCACATAGGGCCCATAGCGGCCGGACATCACCTCGATGTTGCCGCCGCCTTCCGGGTGGGGGCCCAAGATCCTTGAGCGCACCCTGTTTGGGGCGTGAGAAGCCCTTGGCTTTCTTCTGCGGCCAGAAGATCGACCGCGCGGTTGATGCCGACGGTAAACACTTCTTCCGCCGAGTCGAGGCTGGCATAGGTGCCGTCATGCAGCACGAAAGGCCCGAAGCGGCCGAAATTGGCGACGATCTCCTTGCTGGTTTCGGGATGAATGCCAATTTCGCGTGGCAGCGACAGGAACTTGAGCGCCGTTTCAAGGTCGATGGTATTGGGATCAAAGCCCTTGGGGATCGACGACCGGCGCGGCTTTTCGCCCTCAACCGCCTCGCCCAATTGCAGATACGGCCCGAAGCGGCCAGCCCGGCGGGTGACTTTTTCGCCGGTTTCTGGATCAGCGCCAAGTTCGATGCCTTCGGCTGGAACGGCGGAGGCGTCGCCGCTGCCCGCCGTCATGGGCCGCGTATATTTGCATTCGGGATAGTTTGAGCAGCCGACGAAATTACCGAACTTGCCGAGCTTCAATGACAGTTGCCCGGTGCCGCAGGACTGGCACTTCCTGGGGTCGCCGCCATCGGCGCTGAACCGGGAAGACGTGCGGCGCCAGAACATCATTCAGTGCGTCAAGCACATTGGTGATGCGCAGTTCCTTGGTCTCGTCGAGCGCCGCCGTGAAATCCTTCCAGAAATCGCGCAGCACTTGCTTCCAGTCGATTTCGCCGTTCGATACGCGGTCGAGTTGTTCTTCAAGGTCCGCGGTAAAATCATATTCCACATAGCGCCGGAAGAAGCTTTCGAGAAAGGCGGTGACAACGCGGCCCTTGTCCTCGGGGATGAGGCGCTTCTTGTCGATGCCGCATGTAGCCGCGATCACGCAGCGTCGAAAGGATCGACACATAGGTGGAAGGCCGGCCGATGCCCAATTCTTCCAGCTTCTTGATGATCGAGGCTTCGGAATAGCGCGGCGGCGGCTCGGTGAAATGCTGGACGGGGAGAACCGACTTGACGCCGATGCGGTCGGCCCGCGCCATGTTGGGCAGGCGGCGCGAGTCCTCGTCTTCTTCGTCATCGAGGTCTTCGTGATAAATTTTCAGGAAGCCGTCGAATTTGACCACCGACCCATTGGCCCGGAAGGTGTAGCGTTTGCCATCATTGCCATCGGCACCAATATCCGCCGTGGTGCGCTCCATGTCGGCACTCTCCATCTGGCTGGCGAGCGTGCGCTTCCAGATGAGATCGTAGAGCGCCAGCTGATCGGCATCGAGGGTCTTTCGCACCGAGGCCGGATGGCGGAACATGTCAGTCGGGCGGATGGCCTCGTGGGCTTCCTGGGCATTCTTGGCCTTGGTGGTGTAGCGGCGCGGAACCGAAGGCAGATAGGGTTCGCCGAAATTCTTGAGAATGGCATTGCGCGCCGCGGCAATGGCTTCGCCCGCCATATCGACGCCATCGGTTCGCATATAAGTAATGAGGCCCACGGTCTCGCCGTCGATTTCGACACCTTCATAGAGCCGCTGGGCAATCTGCATGGTGCGCGACGACGTGAAGCCGAGTTTGCGCGAAGCTTCCTGTTGCAACGTCGAGGTGCGGAACGGCGGGTAGGGGTGGCGCTTGGCAGGTTTTGACTTCGATTGAGTCGACCGAGAAGCGTGGCGCCCTTGAGCGCCTGCTCGATAGCTTTGGCGGATGCCGCGTCCTTGATCTCCAGCTTGGCGAGTTTGTGGCCGCCAATGGCGTTGAGGCCGGCCGAGAATTCCGCACCCTGCGGCGTGGTGAAGGTGCCGTCGATCGTCCAGTATTCCTGGGCGCGGAAGGCTTCGATTTCGAGTTCACGGTCGCAAATCAGCCGCAGCGCCACCGATTGCACCCGCCCCGCCGAGCGCGACCCCGGCAGTTTGCGCCACAAGACCGGCGAAAGCGAGAAACCAACCAGATAATCCAGCGCCCGGCGCGCCAGATAGGCATCGACCAGTGCGGCATCGACATCGCGCGGATGCTGCATCGCCTCCAGCACCGATTGCTTGGTGATGGCGTTGAACACCACGCGCTGCACGGACTTGCCCTTCAGCGCACCCTTCTTCTTAGAATTTCCAGCACGTGCCAGGAAATAGCCTCGCCCTCGCGGTCCGGGTCGGTGGCGAGGATCAGCCGGTCGTCGTCCTTGAGGGCTGCGGCGATATCAGCCACGCGTTTGGCGGATTTGGTGTCGACCTCCCAGGACATATCGAAATCCTCGTCCGGGCGCACCGAGCCATCCTTGGCAGGCAAGTCGCGCACATGGCCGTAGGAGGCCAGGACGGTAAAGTCCTTGCCGAGGTATTTGTTGATGGTTTTTGCCTTTGCGGGCGATTCAACGACGACGACGGTCATTCCGTATCCTGGATTTGTCGGGCCCGCCTCATATAGGCATCTTTCCGTGGCCGCAAGCCAAGTGGCGCCAACTGAATGCAACGATCTGCAATTTCTAGATGCTTAACGTAACGTATACTCGCTATTATAGTGTATTGAAATTTGATGCGGAGACGGCACATGACGGGCACGGTAGGCGCAATTTCGCCCAATGAAACCATCAAAGCGGTCAACATCGCGGAAGATACCCGCTCCGATAGAGTTTCCGGGCCGAGCCCTCAGGATCGGGACATCGCTCACTATCTGGCGGACATGATCCTCGAACTCCGCAATATGGCAAAAACTTCCAAGCTGCACAAAATCATGGTGCCACTTGAATTCGCCTACTACGAGGCTTTCAGTATTGCCAACCACGTGGACGTGCCCAAAGCGGAGCTCGAAAGGCTCGCCTATCTCACTGAAGTAGGGAAGTCCTACGAAGACGGCGCCAGCACGGAAGAAAAAGAACGGCGCCCGGCTGCTGCCGAGTAGCAGCAAGCCTCCAGTTCAACGGGACGCTTTCTCATCCCTGAACGACCGACAACTTCACTCTGGCTGGCTGAGTATCAAACAGCCCAAGACCCGGGAAATGTTCGCGATGAAGGCCGAAGTCGGCGGCAAAGGCGGCTTCGGTGATATCGGCGAGTTGATCGTCGTAGTAGGCGCGAGGATCCGGCCGTTCGCCGCGCAGCCTCATGGCTTCAAGGTCCCAGGCCTCGGTGTCGGCCCAGTTGCGGTTGTGATAAACGGTGCGGCACTGCATTGCATCGTGGCGCACGAATGAGCGCGAGTCGACCACCTCAAGGCCAATTCTCCGGTGCAGCCGCGTGATCACTTCGTCGAAGTTTTCCACGCAGAACAGGTCGTCATAATCGCGATAAACCAGAAGGTCGGTTTGTGGACGCCAGTGGATATTGGCCTGCCGGATCTCTGGCCGCGACATGGCTTGGCAGAATTTCCGGAACGTGACGCGGGCCAGCGGCCCGTCAAGCCCCGCCACCTCGCTGAAATTCCACGCTTCACGGCTGCGGGATACGATCTTGTCGGCAAAGCAACTGACCAGCCGCGCATAGGGGCAACGCAACACTGCGAACGTGTAGTTCGCGTCAAAGAGTTCACGCAAGCCGGGTTTGAAGGTTTCGTTGTTCTTGTGAATCCACTTCCACTCGCGCGGGTGGCTGATGGCGCCATTTGCCAGCGCAATCGAAAGCCGTAATGTCGAGCAGGCATTCTTGGGGATCATCGAGTAGATCGCATCCTGCCAAACATCATCATCGCATGGGAATGAGCCACGCCATGAGCGGCGTTTTTGGCCAGCGGGCTATAGACATCACCAGCGGCGTGACGGAGTTGGCGGATGGCCATGGAGTTCCTTTAAGTTGCAATTAAGATTGCTACAATCTTTAATGGCAACTGTAAAGCAACCACAAATTGCTTATGAACTTCAGGATGAAGTTGGCCTCAGCGGGTATCCTCCCAAATGGTCGCTGCAATGACCATTGCCGGGCCGACAGCGTCAAGCACCGGTGATTTCGCCTTTGCGGACGACCAATGTATCGCCCGGCGCAACGGCCTCGCCATCTGCAAGGAAACAACCTGTGATCGCATATAGCAGTTCGAAATCAGCCAAGAGACGTTGGCTCGAATGACCCTTTACCCACTTTCTGTGCAGCGCGGCGTTGTATTGATGCTTGCCACTGGTGGCGTACATGACATTGAAATCACAAACCGGACCACCCAGTAGGCGCGACGAAAGTTCCGCGCCGCCGTCAAACTCGAAAGCTTTGTCGGCCCGCCGCAACTTGACTTCGCCAAAGGCCGGTGACTGGAGGGCCAGACCCTCACCCGATAATATCATCAGCTTCCGCCTGTAACCTCCAAAAAGCGAGAATGGCCCATCGCCGGCGACATTCGCTGTGCTGACGCGCCAGTCGAACCCCCTGGCGACGCTGGCCCCTTCCGGCCAGACCATGATTTCCGTTGTGGTGCCACCACCATTCTTCCACGGCATCACCTTGTAGTCACGAGGCCGCAAAATCCTCACGGGACGTGACGCGCGTGGCCCAGCGGCTCGGCATGGGCGACGACCCGGCGGATGTTAGGGTAGGCAGCCTGCAAGTCGTTTTCGATGTGATCGACGGCGGTGTGGACAGTATCGACAGTTTCCGTTCCCATGAACCGGCAGTGGTAATGAACAAAAAGACCTTCAGCCGTTCTCCGCACCCGCACGTTGTGAACATCACTCAGCTTCGTCTGGCGTTTTGAGAACTTCAGGAGCGCGTCGGCGATTTCCTTGTGTTCGGATGGCTTTGCCCGTGTGCCCTCGATCATCACTTCAGGCTGTGGCTCGATGTGGCTTTCAACCTCGACCTTGGGACCCAACTCCCGGCGGATGGCAGCTTCCAGAGCCGAGGCCTTGCCGTGCGCGGCCTTGAGCGGCGTATCACCCGGCACTTCGAGATCGAAACTCACCGACAGGCTGTCGCCGATGTGCTGCACCGTCAGATGGTGAATGGCAATCGCCCGCTGCGAGGCGATCAGCATCACCTTCTGAAACACCGTTTCATTGTCGAGTGCGATGGGGTTGGCAGTCACCGTAATGTCGGCATTGGGATAAAGCCCTTGCACCCGGTCGAGCAGCATTTGCTTGAGGGCCACGATATCGTCAACCGGCATGGTGCGAGCGACTTCAACCACGACACTGACAAACAGCGTGGGGCCAGCCGGGCGGATGCGCAGGGTTTTGAGCCGCAACACCCCATCAGCCTCGCGCACGATGGCTCGAACTTTCTCTGTTGAGCCTTCCGGCGCCTGATCGAGCAGCGTGGCAAGAGTCCGCTGGCCCAGCCGCCACCCAGCCAACCCTACGAAAGCCGATACGACGAGGGCGGCAACGGCATCGGCTGCGGGCACGCCATACCATACGGCACCGAGGCCGATGAGCACGACAATGGAACTCCACATGTCGGAACTGAAATGCAGGGCGTCGGCTTCGAGCGCATCACTCGACGTCTTTTTTGCCACCCGCGACAGCGCCCGCGAACGGTTGAGATCAATGACAACGGAGGCGGCGATGATGACAACCGCCCACCAGGTGATTTCGACCTCATGCCCGCCGCCCCACAACCGGCGGGCGGCTTCCCAGACGATCCATCCGGTGGTCAGAAACAGTAGCCCGGTCTCAACCAGAGCTGCGACACTCTCCGCCTTTTGGTGGCCGTAGTGGTGTTCCTCGTCCGGCGGCTGGTCGCTATAGCGCACGGCGAACCAGGTGATGACTGTCGAGCCAAAATCGATGACCGAGTGAATGGCTTCGGACAGGATGCCGAGCGAACCCGTGAACGCACCGGCAAACAGTTTGCTTACAGCCAGCAGAAAACTGGCGGCCATGGACGCAAGAGCGACGGATTGTTTCTCGGAAGTGGACATGCGTTGGGCCAGGGCTCGGGAAGTTGAGACTGCGGCCACCAGGCCGGATGAGGGCTGGTGGCAACCAATTCTGCTCTAGAGGCGCGAAGCACCCCTTGCAAGCCATACGCTGGCCGCAGGGTAGATTGGTGTTCTGACACCTTGCGGCGCAATGCTTGCCTGTGCTGCTTAAGCCGCCACGGCGAACCATGGCAACCAGTCCCAAAAACCAAACCCTTCGTCCACCCCCCAAGGCGGGGCCGGTGACCTTTGCACTGATATTCGCGCTCGAATCCCTGGTGCGAGCGTTGAACTCCACGGTCATTTCGCTCCAGGCCTATGACATTCTGGGAACAAGCCAGCGGGTAAGCTTGCTGTCGACGGCCGTTGCCCTGTCAGTTCTGGCTACCACGTTGTTCCTGCCGCAGTTCCTCAAGCGAATGCCCAAGCGCTATGCCTATGCCATCGGCATCGGCCTGCTGATCAATGCCTCGATTGCCCTTTCCACTTTCTCGCTGGTGGGGCAGGGAACCGGCATGTTCATGCGCAACTGCGGTGCTGCGATCATGAGCATCACCCTGTCAATTTACATTCTCGAACATATCAAGCGCAGCGACCTGACCAAAAGCGAACCTTTGCGTCTCAGTCTTTCGACGTTTTCATGGATGATCGGACCGGCTCTCGGCGTTTGGCTCTATGACGATCTGGGGCCGGCTGGACCACAGATCGTGGCTGTCGCCTCGGCTGCCGTGCTGCTTGCGGTTTTCTGGCATCTGCGTTTGCACGACGCGCCTGTTAGCGCCGTGGCGGCGCGCAATACTGCCAACCCCTGGCAGAACATCCGTCACTTCATCGCCCAGCCGCGCTTGCGTCTCGCCTGGTTGATCGCCTTCGGGCGATCCATGTTCTGGACTACTTTCTTTATCTATGGCCCGATCATGATGGTGGAGTCTGGTCTGCCAAAAACTTATGGCGGCCTGTTGATTTCCGGCAGCCAGGTGTTGCTGCTGTCAGCTTACCTGTTTGGCCGCGTGGCTCAGGTGCATGGCGTGCGCATTGTTGTGGCGCTGGCATTCGCGATTGGTTCGATTGTCTCTATCGCCGCCGGCGTTGCCGGCGTCAATCAGCCCTATCTCGCATCCGGCTTGCTGCTGATCGGAGCGCTTGCCGCCGCAGCCCTCGATGGCGTAGGCGGAATACCATTCATGCGCGCCGTAAAGCCCCATGAGCGCCAGCGCATGACACCGGTGTATCGCACCTACATCGATTTCTCCGAACTCATCCCGGCTTTCCTGTTTTCGCTGGCACTCTTGCAATTTGGCATTGGTGTTGTGTTCGTCATCATGGGAGCGGGGCTTGCGGTCATCGGCGCGCTGTCATGGCGCTATTTGCCGCGTTCGATGTGATCCATGTAACACGTTAAATCTTGACGCATTAGCGACAAGGACGGCATGCTTGCGAAAAGAATAAGGGCAGGTAGGGAAGCCAATGAGTAAGTTGCATCTGGTGATCGGCAACAAGAACTATTCATCGTGGTCGATGCGGCCATGGATAGCCTTGACCATGGCCAAGTTGCCGTTTCTCGAAACCATCATCCTGCTCGATACACCGGAGTTTGCCGCCGCAGTTGCCAAGCATTCCGGCGCCGGACGGGTTCCAGTGCTGCATCATGGCAAGCTGGCGATCTGGGATTCACTCGCTATTCTTGAATATCTTGCCGAGGCCTTTCCGCAAAAGGGCCTGTGGCCCAACACCATGGCCGCCCGCGCTCTGGCACGCTCGATGTGCAATGAAATGCATTCGGGCTTTCACGCGCTGCGCAATGCCTGCCCGATGAACATTCGCCGCCCGAGGAGAACGGTGATCATGGAAGCCCCTGTCTGGAAAGACGTTGCGCGCATTGAGGCCTTGTGGCGCGCGGCGCGCGACAAGCACGCCAAGAGCGGCAAGTTTCTGTTCGGCAAATTCACTATCGCCGACGCGATGTATGCCCCGGTCGTCTCGCGCTTCGAGACCTATGACATCACTGTCGCCCGCGACACTCGCGAATACATGGACAACGTGATGGCCACAGAAGGCTTCGTTGCCTGGAAGGAAGCGGCGCTGAAAGAAACGTGGATCGTGCCGTCCGACGAAGTCGACTGACGGCGCTACACCAGTGCCACTGTGCCTTGCGGGTAGCGGGCGACGCGGCCCGCAAGTTCCAGTTCAAGCAGGATTTCGCTGACGGCGGCGGGCGCCAGGCGGCTTTCGCGCACCAGATCGTCGACGGCGACGGGCGTTGGCGAGAGCAGCGCCAGGAGGCGCGATCGATCAGTCTCGCTCACCTCGGTGGCGCAATCAACGGCGCAGAAGGCGGTTCCAGAAGACGGGCTTGTGCACGGGCGTGAACTCGCTTTGAATATCTTCCAGAATATCGCGCGCCGAAGTGAGCAAAGTCGCGCCCTGGCGGATAAGCTTGTTGGTGCCTTCGCTGCGCGGATCAAGCGGCGAGCCTGGAACCGCATAGACATCTCGGCCTTGCTCGGCGGCGAGCCGTGCGGTGATAAGGGACCCAGAACGAAGTGCGGCTTCAACCACCACGACAGCCCGCGACAATCCTGAAATGATGCGGTTGCGGCGGGGGAAATGTTCGGCCTTGGGCACCGAGCCCATGATCATCTCACTGACCATAAGGCCATGGTTGCAGATTTCGGCGTGCAACTTGTCGTTCTCGGGCGGGTAGATGACATCGATTCCGCCGGCAACAACGGCAATTGTTCCTGTGGCCAGAGAGGCTTCGTGCGCCGCCGTATCAATGCCGCGCGCCAGCCCCGAAGCGATGACGTGGCCTGCTTCACCCAGCTCCGCCGCCAGCTGCCGGGTGAACTTGCGGCCAACGGCAGAAGCATTGCGCGAACCGACGATGCCGATGGCCGAACGGTTGGCAAGTTCGGCATTACCCTTGATACATAGGAAAGTGGGAGCGCCTTCGGTGTGGCGGAGAAACTCCGGGTAACCCACTTCGCCGGGCATCACATAGTGCGCGCCGCAGGATTCGGCCTTGTCCATCACCTCGTTGACAAAATCCAATCCGGCAATGCGCAAAGGACGGCGCATGCCGCCTTTCGCGGAAAGTCCGGGCAACGCCTCCAGAGCCAAGGTCGCAGTGCCGAAGCGCGCGACGAGTTTGCCAAACGTCGCCGGGCCAATATTTTCCGACAGGCTGAGCCGCAACCAGTCGCGGCGTTCCTTGCCGGTAAGTTCCATGACCTAAGCCTTCTTGCCGAGGCTGATTTTCGGTTCCTCGCCACGCAACAGCCGCGCGATGTTGGCGCGATGGGTGAGCCAGATAGCAACACCCATCAGGACCGTTGGCAGGATCAATGTGGTACTGCCGAGCAACCAAGCCCACAGCGGCGTCAACAGGCTGGCGCTCAAGGCCGCCAGCGACGAACGCCTGAACAGGAACGCCATGGCGATCCACACACCAGCGAAAATCAAGCCCAGGGGCCAGGCGAGGCCGAACAACACGCCGATGTTGGTGGCCACCCCCTTGCCGCCCTTGAAGCCCAGCCACAAGGGAAACAGATGGCCGAGAAACGCCGCAAGCCCGGCGAGGATGCCGGCCTGTTCGCCGAACAGCCAGCCGAAGAACAGGGCAGGGGCGGTGCCTTTCAGGCCATCCAGCAGCAGCGTGAGTGCAGCGATCTTCCTGTTGCCGGTGCGCAACACATTGGTGGCGCCAATGTTACCGGAACCGATCTGCCGCACATCACCAAGTCCCGCTGACTTGGTCAGCACGAGGCCAAACGGAATGGTGCCGCACAGATAGCCCGCCACAAGCGAGACGATCATTTCAAGTGCGTTGAGTTCCATCGGCACTCCCCCTCAAGGGTTGCGAGGGTAGGTGTAAACGCTCTCGCCCGCAACGATGGTTTCAACGGCGCGGCCCTCCAGCGTGCGGTGCTCAAAGGGCGAGTTCTTGGAGAGAGACCGTAGCCTGCTGTCTTCCACCTTCCACGACAGCGTGGGATCGACGAGACAGAAATCGGCGGGCGCTCCAGCCTCAAGGCGGCCAACTTCAAGTCCGAGAATGGCGGCGGGGCTCGACGACATGGCTTCGACGATGCGAGTCAAAGGCAGGCCCGTCGTTGTGGTGAAGTGTAAGCGCCGCCGAAAGCATGGTTTCAAGGCCGATGGCGCCAAACGCTGCTTCGGCAAACGGCAGCCGCTTGGTATCGGCACTTTGCGGATCGTGGCCCGACACAATCACATCAATGGTGCCATCGGCTACGCCCTCGACCAGCGCCCGCCGGTCTTCCTCAGTGCGGAGCGGTGGCGACAGTTTGAAGAAGGTGCGATAGGCGCCAACATCATTTTCATTGAGACAGAGGTGATGGATCGACACGCCGCAGGTGACGGGCAGGCCCTTGGCCTTGGCGGCGCGGATCACCTCCAACGAAAGGCCGCTGGAAATCTGCGCGGCGTGATAGCGCCCTCCTGTCATCTCCACGAGGCGAAGATCGCGCTCCAGCAGAATGACCTCGGACATGGCGGGAATGCCCGACAGGCCAAGCCGTCCGGCAATTTCGCTAGCATTCATCACGCCGGTTGCAAGCGACGGTTCCTCCACATGCTGTACTACCAGCATGCCAAAATCCTTGGCGTAGGTTAGCGCACGGCGGAACAGGTTGGCATTGGCGACGGCGCGCAGGCCGTCGGTAATGGCAACGGCGCCGGCTTCCTTGAGCCCGCCGATCTCGCTCATCAATTCACCCGCGAGGCCCTTGGTGATCGCCGCCATGGGGGCGACGCGAACGACTGCCGTATCTCGCGCCCGGCGCAGAATGAAATCGACGATCGCTGCATCGTCGATCACTGGCTGGGTGTTGGGCATGACGATCATCGTGGTCACGCCTCCCGCCGCCGCCGCATGGGACGCACTCGCCAGCGTTTCGCGGTATTCAGTGCCAGGTTCGCCCGTGAACACCCGCATATCAACGAGGCCGGGAATGAGGGTCAGGCCAGAACAATCGACAATCTGCGTGCCGCTGCCCGCGCTGTCGCGCGTGACCTTGGGGCCCGCCGCCAGAATCCAGCCATCTTCGATCAGCAATCCGCCCTTGCCATTGAGACCCTGCGCCGGCGCAACGATGGTGGCGTTCAAATAGGCGCGGCGGTTCGTTGTGTTGCGGGCCGAGGGCGAGATCATGCGTTACCCCCACCCGGAATATTGCGGGCCAGCGCGTCAAGCACTGCCATGCGGGTGGCCACGCCCATCTCCACCTGTTCGCGGATCACCGACTGGACGCCATCGGCGACGTTTGAGTCAATCTCGATGCCGCGGTTCATCGGGCCCCGGGTGCATCACCAGCGCATCGGGCTTGGCGTATTTCAACTTCTCTTCATTGAGGCCAAAGAAACGGTAGTATTCGCGCTGCGACGGCACAAACGCCCCGCTCATCCGCTCCAATTGCAGGCGCAGCATCATCACCACATCGGCACCGGCCAGCCCATCCACCATGTTGCGGTGAACTTCGACACCAAAATTGGCGATGCCGGTGGGTAGCAAAGTCGATGGCGCCACCACGCGTACATTCACCCCCATCTTGTTCAGCAAATGAATGTTTGACCGCGCCACGCGTGAATGCAGTACGTCGCCACAAATCGCAACGATCAGGCCCTCCAAACGCCCTTTGCGGCGGCGGATCGTCAGGGCATCGAGCAGGGCCTGCGTCGGGTGCTCATGCTGGCCGTCGCCACCATTGATCACCGAGCACGAGACTTTCTGAGCGAGAAGTTCGACGGCTCCCGAAGACTGATGCCGCACCACCAGAAAATCCGGGTGCATGGCATTGATGGTCATCGCCGTGTCGAGCACCGTTTCGCCCTTGGAAATGGCCGAAGTCGAAACCGCCATGTTCATGACATCAGCGCCAAGGCGCTTGCCGGCAATCTCGAATGAGCTCTGGGTGCGGGTCGAGGCCTCGAAGAACAGGTTCACCTGGGTGCGCCCGGACAATAGTGCATGGCGCTTCTCGATCTGCCGGTTCACTTCAACATAAGTGTCAGCAAGATCGAGCAAGGCTTTGATTTCAATGGGGGAAATGTCCGTCAATGGCCAGAAGATGCTGGGCCTTGAGGAGGGGACTGCGGCGCTGCGATGTCATTAAAGTGGTTGTGTAGGGGGGAAATGGCGGAAGGGCAAGGGGTGAGCACGAGGTGTGGAGAAGTTGCGCGCCTCGGAACAGCACTTGCCATTACGGCAGTTGAGCGTTAGGTCTACTTAACGGAGGGCTCGCCTCATGCCAAATATGGTGTCAGTACGTTCAACGTCGGGGCCTGTTTGACGCCTTCGGCCTCCGGGACAACGCACCAAGAGGCAATTGCTCAGGGACCCGCTTCAAACTCGTTATGGACCGGCCAGCTATTCAGGTTTGCAGGAGTATCTGCGACTCTACTTGGCATTCTTTACATTGGCATACCTGCGTAGACCAGGCCGCAATTATTAGCAGGAAAATTGATCGCCGGGCGCGGCGATGGAGGATCCGCCGTCCGCTAGGACCGAATTGATGAAGCGCAGAGTCATGAATACCGCGGCTATCAAGACGGTAAAGCCCACATTCTGGGATTTGGTCAAAACCGAAGGTGCTCTTTCAACACCGGATTCTGATCCAGCCGGTTCGAAGCCGCTGGTGATCGATGGCAATGACCCGCGCGGCATCGACGTGGCATGCCGCCGACAAGCGCTTTCCGATCCTCGAGCCAGAACCAATATTTTCGAGCGGACAGCGAAGGTGAAGTGTTTCGCGCGATTGCCTGGAGGTGACGTTCGATTTGGAGGAGCAAACCGCTGCATGTGCTGCAAAACCACTTCAAGGCCAAGGACCGGACACCTGTGAAGTCCGAAGCCAACAAATCAAGCCACACGGGTGGCGGAAATACTGGAAACGCGATACAATCTGAAAACCGATCTGGTGATCGTCGACGGAACAGGCCTCAATACGACCCGGCAGCATCCGATTTCACCATTGGCCGGAGCCGAAAATCTGTTCAACATTCATGACCTCGCCGAGCCTCCCCGAGACCGACCGCTGGACCTACTATTATTGGAGCCGAAAGAAATTCAACGCCATTGACTATGTCCTCGTGTCCAAGGCCTGAAAAGCCGATCGCCGTAAGCGGTATGTTGCAACGACGGGACACTACTAGCCAAGTCACCGGCGGCCTACCGGCTTACAGGAATCGGTAGTTGAAGAGCGTCCGCATCAGATCACGCGGCAGTGTGGGCCGATATCAGCCTTTGAGGCAAATCTGACACGGCCAGGACGGGGTCGTCGAACAACTTCGGCCTCACACCATATCCAGATACGTCTCATACTCGAAGTCCGTCACCTGCAAGCGCAAACGTGTTCATTTCCTGCTGTTTGCAGGCCACCAGCATGTCGCGGAGCATCACCGGGAAAGCTTCGGCGACGATGCTTCCTGAAGCAAACGCGGCGATGGCCGAGGCCCAATCAGGAGGGAGGGTCTTGAGGCGCAAAGCATAGGCATCGCCGATCACTGGATCGGGCGGAGCGATCTGGCGTTCGATGCCAACCAGGGCACCGCCCAAGAATGCCGGCCAGTATCAGATAAGGATTGGCGTCGGCGCCCGCCACGCGATGCTCGATGCGGCGGGCTTCGTAGGAGCCGCCGGGAATACGCACGGCGACCGTGCGGTTTTCATAGCCCCAAGCGGCGGCCGACGGTGCGTGGGTGCCGGGACGCAGGCGGCGATAGGAATTGGCGTGCGGCGCATAGAGCAGCGTGGTTTCGGCCATCGAGTCAATCAAGCCGCCAACTGCATGCAGCATGGTGGCGCTGCCCTGGTCGGTGCCATTATTGAAGACGTTCTTGCCCTTCTTGTCGAGCAGGCTGAAATGCACATGAAGGCCCGAGCCCGAGCGCCCGCCATAGGGCTTGGCCATGAACGAGGCGGCAAACCCATGCTTGCGTGCAATGCCCTTGACGATGCGCTTGAAAAGAATGGCGTCATCCGCCGCCTTCAGCGGATCGTTGACATGCATCAGGTTGATTTCGAACTGGCCGATGCCGTTTTCGGCGATGGCCGAATCCGCCGGAACGCCCTGTTGCTCGCACGCCGCATAGACATCGCGGAAGAAGGCGCCGAAATCGTCAAGTTCATCAATGGAGAGAACGCTGTCGGCGTCGAGCCGTTTGCCGGTGACCGGCGAAACAGGAGCTACGGGGCGCGAATTGCTGGGGTCATAGAGATAAAACTCCAGTTCCATGGCGACGACGGGTGTGAGTCCGTGGGCAGCGAAACGCTCAGTAATGGCCGCGAGGCAGCGGCGCGGATCTCCACCGAAAGGCACGCCACTCTCTTCGCGGAGCCACAGGGGGATGAGGCCGGAGGCTTCTGCCGTCCAAGTGGTCGGAAGAATGCCGCGGCCGGTTGACTCGCAAAGGCCGTCGGCGTCACCAGTTGTGAACAGCAGCGGGTTGTTGACGATATCCTCGCCCCAGATATCTACGCCAACCACCGAAAGTGGCATGCGGAGGCCGCCCTTCAGAACCTTCTCCGCCTGTTCCAACGGAATGCGCTTTCCCCGCATGACGCCATTGAGATCGCACACGGCGGCGCGCAGACGACTTGATGTCCTCATGGCTTTCCAGCCAGTTCAGCGATTCCCTGATGTCCAAGATTTTCCCCTGTTTTTTGGCAGTTTAGCCCATCCGGCGGGGATTAGGCAAACCAGCCCAAAACCAGCGGGATGGTGACCACAGCGCAGATCACTTGCAGCGTGAGAATGTTGGCAACAAGTGGCGCATCGCCGCCCATCTGGCGGGCCAGCACATAGGCGCCCGACCCGGTGGGCACGGCCCCACACAGCATGGCGACGGCAAAGGCCTGGCCGGTGACGCCGAAGAGTGTGAGGCACAGGCGCCATCAACACCGGCATGATGAGAAGCTTGAGGAATGTCGCCAGCAACACCGGTGCTTTCGTCGAGAGTGCTTCTTCGACGCGCAAGCCCGCGCCCACCGCGAGCAGCGCCAAACCCAAGGCTCCACTGCCAACAATGCCCAGCATCTTTAGCCCGAGTTCGGGCGTGGGGAGGCCAACTGTCCGCCACAGAACCGGAGTGACCGTCGCGATGATAAAGGGATTGCGGACAAAAACCCGGACCAGTTCGGAAGAAGATGGCGCATGGCCTTTGGCTGAATAGGAGATCAAGGCGACATTGATGACGTTGAGCAGCGGCGTCATGACCGCCGCCGCCAGCCCGCCGATGGCCAGCGCCTGCGGTCCGAAGTAGACAGGGATGATGGCCAGCGCGATGAACGTGTGCCAGCGCGTGGCGCCCTGGAAGAAGCTTGAATAAGAGGGTCCATCGAGCTTCATGGCCGTCTGTATCGGCTTTCGCAGCACGAACAGGCTGGCGCTCATGATGATGATCGCCAGCATCATGGCGAAAGCCATGCTCCACACCGGAACACCGGTGAAATCCGCCCCGGCGATTTCCTTGAACATGATCGCCGGGAACAGCACGTAGTAACACAGGTGATCGACCGCCACCCAATGATCATCGCCGATCAGTTTGGTTCGCCTCAGCCCATAACCCACGACGATCACCAGAAACACCGGCAGAAGGGCTACGAAAGCAGCGATCATTGCAAAAGCCTCGCCAGCGAGATCATGGCGGGGATGGAGAAGAACGAGACGATGGTCTGCGCGGTCACTGTGGCGGCAACGAGTGGCGCATCGCCGCCCATCTGCCGGGCCAGCACATAGGCGCTCATCGCCGTTGGCACCGAGGCGCATACGACGCATGCGACGAAGGCCGTACCGGAAACTCCGGTAACCAGGCTCCACAGCAGAACGATCAGCGGCGTACCGAAGAGCTTGAGCACCGTTCCCGTCCACACGGCGGCGGAAGGTCTGATGGTTTCCTGTGTCGCAAGCCCAGCTCCCACCATGAGGAGGCCCGAGGCGATAGCGGCACCCCCCAGCATGCCCATGGCATCCATCACCGGCTGATAGATTGGAATGCCAGCAAAATTGATGGCAAGGCCAATGGCTGTCGCCCAGATGAAGGGATTACGAAACACGATGTAAGTCGTTTCGCCCCAGCCAAGCTCGCGGCCTGCCGCATTCTGCGCCACCACATAGACCGCCATGATGTTGGCAATCGGCACCAGCGCGCCGATAATGACGGCGACCAGCGCAACACCTTCTGAGCCATAGAGATTGGCGAGGACGGGGAGAGCGATAAAGCCATTCCAACGCGTGGCGCTTTGGAACACCGAGGAATAGGCCGGACCTTCGATGGCCAGTGCCGACATGACATGCTGGCGGGCCAGCAACAGGCCAAAGGCCATGGTCAGAAACGTGCCGATCATGGTGACGGCAATTCCGGTGAGCGGCAGGTTGGCGATGTCGGAGCGGATCAGTGTGTCGCCAAGAAGTGCCGGAAAGAACACCCAATAGCCCAGCAGTTCCACGCCGCGCCACATCTCGTCGGGAATGATGTTACGCCAGTGCAGCACATAGCCAAGGGCAATGAGCATGAAGACGGGAAGAAGAGCTGTAAAGGTGGCGGTCATCTCAGCGAATCCAGCGCCGATTGCAGCAGCCAGGCAGCGGCCAGCTTGTCGATGACAAGATCGCGCTTGGCGCGGCTGGCATCGGCCTGGATCAGCATGCGCTCGACGGCGGCGGTCGAAAGGCGCTCATCCCAGTACGCGATGGTGATCGGCGTGAGGCGCGCCAGATTGCGGGCAAAGGTGCGGGTCGATTGGGCGCGCGGACCCTCGCTTCCATCCATGTTGATAGGCAGGCCCAAAACGATCAAACCGATATTCTCACGCGCCGCAATCACCAGCAGACGTTTGGCATCATCGGTGAATTTTGTGCGAGCGATCACTTCGATGGGGGTTGCAATCTGCCGTGTTAAATCGCTGGTGGCGACGCCTATAGTCTTTGAGCCAAGATCAAGGCCCATCAACCGGGCGTCCGGGGGAAGCGTGGCTAGGGTGGTCTTGAGTGGGGCATCGGAAGTGGCCATGGTGTTCCCCTAGCCGATTTGTATAAGCCTTTCAAAGGGAGGCCTTGGCATGACAAAGAAAAATCGCCCCGTGGGACCGAAGGTGGACCCGCTGCCCGTGGGCAACAAGCCAGACATGCGGCCCATTCACGGCTTGTGGATGTGGCTGGAACACGTTTCCGCCACCAAGCATGGCGCCGCGCTCTATGAAAGCTTCGATGGCAAGGATCCCAATGGCGATATCTGGACTTACATGGGCTATGGCCCGTGGCAGAGCTTTGAACAGTTCGAAGCCTGGCTGAAGGAGCGTGAAGCGTCCCGTGACCCGTGGTTTTATGCCTTCGTGAATCGCGCCACGGGCAAGGCCGTGGGCATGGGGGCTTTCATGCGCTGCGATGCGCCCAACGGTGTGATCGAGATCGGTCACATCTGGATGTCACCCGGCCTGCAACAGACCCGCGAAGCAACAGAAACAATCTACCTGATGATCCGCCACTGCTTCGATGACTTAGGCGTCAGGCGCCTTGAATGGAAATGCGATGCCCTGAACGAACCTTCGCGCAAGGCCGCACTGCGTTTCGGTTTCCAGTACGAAGGGATTTTCCGCCAGCATTTGATCGTCAAGGGGCGAAACCGCGACACCGCCTGGTATGCCATGCTCGACAAGGACTGGCACCGGGTGCGCGACAGCTTCGAAACGTGGCTGAAGCCGGAAAATTTCGACGCCGAAGGCCGCCAGAAAGCCAAGTTGCAGGTGGCGTGATCGGGTGCTATCCAGCGCCCGGATTTGTTGAAGGATTTAAGGAATGTCGGTCGATCAGGCTACCGTCAAACGGGTGGCGCGCCTTGCGCGTCTCAAGGTGAAGGATGAGGAGCTGCCGAAACTGGCCGGCGAACTCAACGGCATCTTGGGCTGGATCGAGCAATTGAACGAGGTCGATGTCTCGAAGGTCGAGCCGCTCACGTCGGTCGTCTCGATGAAAATGAAAATGCGCAAGGACGAAGTAACCGACGGGCACTACCCGGCGAAAATCGTTTCCAATGCACCTGCCCAGGAAGATGCGTTCTTCATGGTGCCGAAGGTGGTGGAATGAGCACGCTCACCGCCCTCACCATTTCCGCCGCCCGCGAGGGGTTGCGCCGGAAGGAATTTTCCGCCCTCGAACTCACCGACGCCTATCTCGCGGCGATGGAACGGGCCCGCATTCTCAACGCCTACATCGTCGAGACGCCGGAGCAGGCGCGGGCGATGGCGAAAGCGTCTGATGGACGGCTGGCGAAGGGCGAAGCGGGGGCACTCGAAGGCATTCCGCTCGGCATCAAGGATCTGTTCGCGACCAAGGGCGTTCACACCCAGGCGTGCAGCCATGTGCTCGATGGCTTCAAACCCGAGTATGACTCGACCGTTGTTTCCAATCTATGGCGCGATGGCGCTGTCATGCTCGGCAAGCTCAACATGGATGAGTTCGCCATGGGCTCGTCCAACGAGACGAGCTACTACGGCAATGTCATCAATCCATGGAAGCGCAAGAATTCCAACGCCGCACTGGTGCCGGGTGGCTCGTCCGGCGGATCAGCCTCGGCGGTCGCTGCGCATATCTGTGCCGCAGCAACGGCAACTGACACGGGTGGTTCGATCCGTCAGCCGGCAGCTTTCACCGGCACGGTGGGCATCAAGCCAACCTATGGCCGGTGTTCGCGCTGGGGCATCGTAGCTTTTGCTTCGTCGCTCGATCAGGCGGGCCCTATTGCGCGGGACGTGCGCGATGCGGCGATCATGCTCAAATCCATGGCGAGTGTTGATCCCAAGGACACGACGTCTGTCGATCTGCCAGTGCCCGATTACGAGACGGCGCTGGGTCGCCCGATCAAGGGCCTGCGTGTTGGCATTCCCAAGGAATACCGCGTTGACCCGATGCCCGCCGAGATCGATGCCCTCTGGGCCAAGGGCGCGCAGTGGCTGAAAGAGCAGGGGGCGGAGATCGTCGATATCTCCCTGCCACACACCAAATATGCGCTGCCTGCCTATTACATCGTGGCTCCCGCTGAGGCCTCTTCAAACCTCGCTCGTTACGATGGCGTGCGCTACGGCCTGCGGGTGCCAGGTGAAGATATTGTGTCGATGTATGAAAACTCGCGCGCCGCCGGTTTCGGGCGCGAAGTGCAGCGCCGGATCCTGATCGGCACCTATGTGCTGTCGGCCGGCTATTACGACGCCTATTACGTGCGCGCCCAGAAGGTCCGTACCCTGATCAAGCGCGACTTCGACGAGGCCTGGAACAAGGTGGACGTGGTGCTGACTCCTGCCACCCCAAGCCCCGCCTTTGCGCCCGGCGAAATCACCGATCCGGTGCAGATGTATCTCAACGACATTTTCACGGTGACCGTGAACATGGCGGGACTTCCCGGCATCGCCGTTCCGGCCGGCATGTCGTCAGATGGGTTGCCGCTAGGATTGCAGCTCATCGGCAAGCCCTTCGACGAGGAAACCCTGTTCCAGACCGCCCATGCCATCGAACAGGCAGCTGGCGGTTACACGGCGCCCCAGTGGTGGTGAAGGGTTAACGGCACGGGGATTGCTCGTCACCTCCCGACTGTTTCATTTCGGGAGAGACGACATGAGCGATTTCCGATTCATGCCCATCGGCATCGGCCTGGCAATCGCCGCCCTGCCATTCGCATTGGCCTTCGCCGTCAAGGCGCACGCCGATCCGGTGATTGCCGGCAGCCACTACATGGAAACCATCACCAAGGACTGCGATGGCAGCAGGTTATGTTCGGCGCGGTTTTCGTCCATTCCATCTCCGGGTTCGATGGTGAAGCTGGAAAACCTGTCATGCAAGTGGGCATCGCCCACGCCACTGCGCCGGATCGAAATGTCGATCACCAAGGGCCTCAGAACCTACGGCCAGCGCTTTATTGGTAGCGAGGAGTTCGACCAGGCCAGCCGTGTGGTGAATGTGCCGCTCTATGGCCTGACCGCACCCATGGCGTTCCAACCCGGCACGGTTCCGGAAGTCTCTTTCGTCCTCAAAGCCGAAGACAAAATCGAGTTCACCTGCACCATCGCCGGGAATTTGGGGTAGAACACCTACTTCCCCGGTTGCGGCACCATGCGGAGATAGGGCTTCAGGGTCTTCCAGCCGCCAGGGAATTTCTCCTTCGCGGCTTCATCTGAAACCGACGCCAAGATAATCACATCTTCGCCCTGTTTCCAGTTGGCGGGCGTTGCCACCGACTTTGTGGCGGTGAGTTGCAGAGAGTCAATCACCCTCAGAATTTCGTCGAAGTTGCGCCCCGTACTCATCGGGTAGGAGACGATGAGCTTGATCTTCTTGTCCGGCCCGATGACGAAGACATTGCGCACCGTGGAATTGTCGGCCGCCGTGCGGGTGGAGGCATTGCCCGAAGCGTTCGGGTGGATCATGCCATAGAGCTTTGCGACGGTCATTTCGGTGTCGCCGATCATCGGATAATCGACAGCTCCGCCGGTCACGTCCTTGATGTCCTGCTTCCAGCGCTTGTGGTCTTCAACACTGTCGATCGAAATGCCGATGAGCTTCACGTTGCGCTTGTCGAAATCAGGCTTCATCTTCGCCATGGAGCCGAGCTCCGTGGTGCACACTGGCGTGAAATCCTTGGGGTGCGAGAAGAACACGATCCACGCGCCTTCGGCATAATCATGGAACTTGATGCGGCCTTCGGTGGTATCGGCCTCGAAATCAGGAGCGATATCGCCAATCTGCAGTGTCATGGTGGCCTCCTCTGTTGTAACCACAATATAGTACCGTTCGATAAAAAGAACAATCCGGCTGGTGTGAGACGCAGGTGCGCTTTGCGGGAATTGCAAAGCTTGGGCATGGTTGGCAAAACAGGGGGATCGATCCATGCGCTATCTGCTCTCCATTCCAGTTCTGGCTCTGGTGATCGCCGCCTATCTGGTGATGGGCATGGGCGGCGGCCTGATGCTGGAGGCCGACGCCTATACGGCGACGCTCGCCTCGGGCGCGCCCTTCGCGCTTCGCGCCGGAGACTTCTTTGTTCTGGCCGGGCTCATCGCATTGTTCTTCGAGATGCTGAAGGCGGCGCGGCTGGGATCGGGCACCATCATCGATCATATGCTGTCGACGCTTGCCTTCGTGGTGGCGCTGGTCTGTTTCCTGCTCGTAGACTACTGCGGCACGGCAACGTTCTTCCTGCTGACTGTCATGGCGCTGATCGATGTGGTGGCGGGCTATTCGATTTCGATTTTCTCGGCGCGGCGCGACTACAATGTAACGCATGGGGCGGGCGGTGGCCTTTGACGCAAAACTGGCCCGCGCCATTGGCCTGACAGCAGAAGAGACCAGAATTTTCCGGTCACTGAAGACGCCGCATCTCATTCAGGATTTCATTTCTGCCATGCCGGTGAACTTCGAGCCGGGTGGCGATACCTGCCATTCGGTGCGCACGGCATTGGCGCGCAACGAATGCCACTGCATCGAGGGCGCCTTCATTGCCGCCTGTGCCCTGATGCTGCATGACGAACAAGCACTGTTGCTGGATTTCCAGGCCGAGGACGATGACGACCACGTGCTGGCGCTGTTCAAACGCGACGGCTGCTGGGGGGCAATTTCAAAAAGCAACTCGATCTGGCTGCGCTGGCGCGACCCCGTCTATCGTACCGTGCGAGAACTCGCCATGAGCTACTTCCATGAATATATCCGCCATGACGACAAGAGTCTGCGCCGCATTTCAGCGAGACCATTCAACATCGGCTCTTTCCGCCCGCAAGACTGGATCACCAATGAGCGCGACTGTTGGAACATCGCGGCCGAACTCGACGGCGCGCCCCATGCCGAACTGATAACTGCCGCCCAACTTCGCCACCTCAAGAAGCGCGACGCGCTGGAACTTGAGGCAGCAAGAGTGAAGCAGTTCAGCAGGCCTGCAAAGTCTTGGCGTTGAAGCAACTATTTGTAGGCGGTGGTATCGTTCGGGTTGCCGTTGCGGATCACGTTGTCAACATAGCTCCGGATTGTTCCGCCATTGACGATGGACGTATCCGATCCCGGATTGGTCAGCACGGAATCGCTCAGCACAACGACCGCGCCGGAGCCATCAACTTTGATGCCGGTTGTTGCACTCTGCGCAAACCGTGAACGGTCGGTGAAAACTGTGCTGGTGAGCACTCCGGTGGTCTTGACGCTTAGGCCGATTTTCGTGTCGTGAACGGAAACATCGGTCAAATAGGTGCGGACGTTCGTTGTCGAATTGATATCAATTCCGGTTGTCGTGAAGTTCCGGATATTCACGCCCTGCAGCGTCACACTGCCGGCTTTCAATATACGCACACCATTCAAGCCTGTGCCAACGCCTTCAATCTCGACGTTGCGGATATAGATATCATCGGCGGCACCGGCGTTGATGATGATGCCGTTGACTCCCGCCGCCAGAATGCTGCCTTCGATCGGTCCGCCGATGTTGATAGATTTGGTGATCGTCACCGCGCCAAATCCACCAGGGTCAAGAACACTGATCTCGCCACCGGCAGCGGTTTTGGATATCGCCCCGGCAAACGTCTTGCAGGGAGCCGTGCGCGAGCAGGGGTTCGCATCATCGCCAACGCCCGAGACCCACGTGCGGCTGGCTTGGGCATGGGCGGAGGTGGCCAGTGCGAATGTGGCGAGGCCGATGGTTGCGAACTTGAGTTTCATTTCTGTTTTTCCCCTCTTTTGCAATAAACTAGACTTTAATCCGTTGTCCCTTCGGATCATAGAAGGATTTGAGTTGAACCTTAACCGGGTAGCGCTTCCAGGCGAGTTCCACTTCCCATACGGCACTTTCGATCCACTCGCGGCTGACGCCCTCGGCATTGTGCACATAGGCGAGGCCTAGCGAACGATCAACGCGATGTCCCCAGGCGCCTGACGTCGTCGCGCCGGCAATGGTTCCATTCCGATAGAGCGGTTCCTCGTGATAGATCATCGGCGCCGACGCAGAGTTGTCGTCCAGCGCCACGCAGACAAGCCGCTTGGGCTGCACCCTGTGCGCAGCGCGCGATTTCTCCAGAATCTCCTTGCCGATGAAGCCACCGGCCTTGTCCCAGGCGACGGCAAAACCGAGACCCGCCTGCAACGGCGTTTCCTCGTCCGACATGTCGTGGCCCCAATGGCGATAGGCCTTTTCCATGCGGCAGTTGTTCATGGTGTGCATGCCGGCAGGAGTGAGGCCGAACTCCGGTCCTGCCTCCATGAGCCGCTCAAACACGTGGGCGGCGAATTCCGCCGGAATGTAGAGTTCCCAGCCAAGTTCGCCAACATAGGTGATGCGGCTCGCCCGCACCCGGGCATAGCCAATTTCGATTTCCTGCGATGTGCCAAATGGGAAAGCGGCAGTTGAAAGATCGGCGCCGGAGAGTTTTTCAAGAAGGGCGCGGGACTTGGGGCCCATAACGGCAATCATTGGCAGGCCCGAGGTGATGTCGGTGGCCACGCAGTGTGCGCCATCGGGCGTGTTGCGCCTCAGCCACGCCATGTCGCGGGTTTGCGGCACGGAACCGGTAACGACAAGGAACTTGTTCTCCTCAAGCCGGGTGACCGTGAGGTCCGCCTCGATGCCGCCGCGTTCGTTGAGCCATTGGGTGTAAACAATGCGGCCCGGCTCGACATCGATGTTGTTGGCACTGATGCGGTTCAACACCGTGCAGGCGTCGCGGCCTTCGACCGAATATTTGGCGAAGCTCGCCTGGTCGAAAAAGGCGCAGCTGGTCATCAGCTGCTTGGCTTCGTGATCGGCGCAGGGGAACCAGTTCTGGCGGCCGTAGCTGTATTCATACTCGGGCTTCACACCGTCGCGCGCATACCAGTTCGGGCGCTCCCAGCCATTCACCTCGCCGAACACCGCGCCCAAATCCTTCGTGTACTGATAGATCGGCGAGCGGCGGACGCCGCGCGCCGTCTCCGCCTGGCGGTAGGGCCAGTGCATGGCATAGAGCAGGCCGAGGGATTCCGAGACGCGATCGCGCGTATAGGACTTCACCGACTGGAACGGATGAATGCGGCGGATGTCGATGCCGTTCACGTCCATCGGCGGATGGCCGTTCTTGATCCAGTCGGCCAGCACCAGGCCGGCACCTCCCGATGACTGGATGCCGATGGAATTGAAGCCGGTGGCCACGTAGACAGTTCTTCACCTCCGGCGCCTCGCCGAGATAGTAGCGCACGTCCGGCGTGAAGCTTTCGGGGCCATTGAAAAACAATTGAATGCCGGCGGTTTCGAGCAGCGGCACGCGATTGATGGCGGCGGCGAGAATGGGCTCGAAATGATCCATGTCCTCGGGCAGGGTCACGAAGGCATGTTCCTCGTCAATGCCGCCGCCGCCCCACGGCTTGGCCTTGGGCTCGAAAGCGCCAACCATCAGCTTGCCGGCATCTTCCTTGTAATAGGTGCATTCGTCGGGGACCCGCACCACCGGCATGTTGCGCGGCAAGTCGGCAATGGGTTCCGAAACGATATAGAAATGTTCGCAAGCGTGTAGCGGAATATTGACGCCGATGGAACGCCCAAGATCGCGCGACCACATGCCAGAGGCGATCACCACCTTGTCGGCCATGATCGTGCCGGCGGTGGTTTCGACGCCAATTGCGGCGCCATTCTGCACGAGAATACGGGTGACCTTGGTGTTTTCAAAAACCTGCGCTCCTCGTGTGCGCGCCCCCGCAGCCAACGCCTGGGTGACGTCGATGGGATTGACCTGGCCATCCTTCGGCAGGAACACGCCGCCCACCACATTCTCCATGTTGTAGTGGGACACCCGCTCCTTGATCTGGGCGGTGGAGATCACGTCAACCGCGAGGCCGAAACTCTTGGCCATGGAGGCGCCGCGCTTCAGTTCTTCAAATCGGCCCTCGGTCAAGGCAATGGAGATCGAGCCGTTCTGCTTGAAACCCGTGGCCTGGCCGGTTTCCTTTTCGAGGCCCTCGAACAGGGTCGCGGTGTATTTCGCCAGTTCCGTCAAATTGCGCGAGGCACGAAGCTGGCCGACAAGGCCCGCCGCATGCCAGGTGGTGCCGGAGGTTAGTTGCTTGCGTTCCAGCAGCACCGTGTTGCCGATCCCAACTTTTCCGAGGTGATAGGCAATCGACGCGCCGACGATGCCGCCGCCGACAATGACAACATCGGCGCGCTGGGGCAGGGGCTTTGACATGGGCGAACTCCGCATTCTGGGTGGTGTGTCCTTGTTACATACCCCGGTGCCTGGCGGGAAAGCGCCAGACTGCCTCACGCCTTTGTGCCAAAGGCTCAACAGTGTGCTACAGTGGCTTGGCCGGGGGGAAGCACAACGGGGAGGTCACCATGACCGCATACAATGTCGTGCGATTTCGTGTGAAAGCTGGAATGGAGAAGAGTTTCGAGGACGCCCACCACGAGGTGAGGGACTTCGACGGCATGATGGGCGGCGCCCTGATCAAGACTGGCGACCGGACCTATTGCCTCATCGGCAAGTGGGCGAGCATGGACAAGATCGCGGCAGCCCGGCCGGCCATGGTTGCCACGCTCGACAAGTTTCGTGGAATGCTTGAGGACCTGGGTGGTGGCCTTGGCGTCACTGATCCGGTGTCCGGAAGCGTCGTCGTTGACTTGCCCGCCAAATAGGTCCGGCAAGCGGCTCGACGGTCAAATCCCTTTGCAGCGTTGCGTTCTTTCGGCTAGTTACGGTCGAAAGAAAGAACGGAACGAACGATGCATCAGGGCGATATTTCACCGGCGGAAGCCTATCAGCGGCTGCAGAACAATTCCGCAGCGGTGCTGATTGACGTGCGCACCCAGCCGGAGTGGGTGTTTGTCGGCGTGCCAGCCGTGGAGCGCCTGATCAGGCTGTCCTGGCAGGTGTTTCCAGCCATGCAGGTGAACGCCCAGTTCGTGGCCGAAATCGAGCAGATGGGCTTGCCGAAGGACACGCGAAATCCTGTGCATTTGCCGTTCCGGCGCAAGGTCGGCATCGGCGGCTTCAGCCCTCACCCAGGCGGGCTTTGGCAACGCCTGGAACGTTGCGCAGGGTTTTGAAGGCGACAAGGATGGGACTGGTCATCGCGGCAGCATCGGCGGCTGGAAGGCTGCGGGACTTCCCTGGGTTCAAAGCTGATGGCCAAGTATACCAAACGGCAAAACCCCGAGAACTGGGGTGATGCCACCAAACTCGTGCGTGGCGGACTGGACCGCTCACCCCACGGCGAAACTTCGGAAGCGATCTATCTCACTTCCGGTTATGTCTACGAAGATCCGGAAACCGCCGAACGCCGCTTTGCCAACGAGGAAGAGGGCTACGTCTACGGCCGTTATGGCAACCCCACGGTTTCAATGCTTGAAGAACGTTTCCGCATGCTGGAAGGCGCGGAAGCCTGTTATGCGGTCGCCTCCGGCATGTCGGCGGCCTTTGGTTCGCTGGCCTGTCAGTTGAAGGCGGGCGATCACATCGTTGCCTCCAAGGACCTGTTCGGCTCCAACTACCAGATCATAACGTCGATCCTGCCGAAGTTCGGCATGACCTATGATTTCGTGGGCGGCAATGACGCCGCCGCCTGGCGCGCCGCCATAAAGCCCAACACCAAAGTGCTGTTTCTCGAAACGCCATCGAACCCGCTACTCGAAATTCTCGACATCGAGATGATCGCCGGCGTCGCCCACGAGGGTGGGGCCAAGCTGATCGTCGATAACGTGTTCGCAACGCCCATTTTGCAGAAGCCGATGGCGATGGGCGCCGACATCGTATTCTATTCCAACACCAAACACACCGATGGCCAGGGCAGGGTGTTCGGCGGCACTATTCTGTCAAGCCGCAAGTTCAAGGAAGAGCAGTTGAAGCCGTTCCTCCGCCACACGGGGCCTACGCTTTCACCGTTCAATGCCTGGGTGCTCTTGAAGGGCATGGAAACGATGAAACTTCGCGTCGAGGCCCAGAGCCACAGTGCCGCCAGCATTGCCGAGGCGCTGTCGTCAATCAACAGCGTGCAACGGGTCTACTACCCGCATCACGACAGCCACCCGCAGGTGAAGCTGGCGCGAAAGCAGATGAAGCTGGGCGGCACCATGGTGTCGTTCGATGTGGCCGGCGGCAAGGAGCGGGCATTCAACGTGCTGCGCCACCTCGGCATCATCGACATTTCCAACAATCTCGGCGACGCCAAATCGCTGATCACCCATCCGGCGACAACGACGCACAAAAACATCGGCCCTGAGGCGCGCAAGCTGATGGGCATTACCGATGGCACGCTGCGGCTATCGGTGGGGCTGGAAGACACCGGCGATCTCATCGCCGATGTGAAACAGGCAATCGGGAAGTAGCAGAGAACGCTCAGAACAGCTTCGACAACTCGTAGGCCGAGAGCCCGACCACCAGCAATCCCACGGCGATCATCAGTGGCTTGCGCGGCGCTTTCTTCAAAAGCCAGCCCGCCACCAATGCGGCCGGCAGTCCGCCAATCACCAGCCCGGCCACCGCCGTTGCATGGTCCATCAATCCACCCGCTTCCTGCCAGACGCCGGACAGGAAGGTGGCGAGAAACGCCGCCACCACCGCGCAAGTGACGACGAATTCCGCCGCATTGACAGTGCCGACCACCTGGCGCGGCGAGGCACCAGCACCGATGAGGCTTGAAGTCACCACCGGTCCCCAGCCACCGCCGCCGATGGCATCGAGAAAGCCGCCCGCCGTGCCGAGCGGAACGACGAAATTATTGGGAACGACTCTGGCTGTTGGCAACATGAGGCCGCGCCAGATGATGACAAACCCCATGATCATCAGATAACCGAACACAAAGGGCCGGATGCTGCCGCCATTGAGGTTCACCAGCACCAGGGCACCAACGATGCCGCCGATCACACCTGCCGCCGCCAGCGGAATGAACAGGCGCTTCTCGACATTGCCATGGGCAATGTGCGACGCACCTGACGCCGCCGTGGTGAAAAGCTTTGCGGCATGAACGCTGGCCGAAGTGTGGGCCGGTGGAACGCCGGTGGCCAGCAGCACCACCGACGAGATGACGCCATAGCCCATGCCCAGCGCGCCATCGATCAACTGGGCGAAAAAACCCACGGCTGCGAACATCAGAAAGTCGTACATGTGCCCCCCGGCTATCCGGCCATTACTGCATCTGGCCTATGACTTGGATGGGCCGTCCGTTGTGCGTCCAGTGTATGCCACATTCGGTCTTGTCGCTACCAGCCCAACGGCCGGCGCGCGGATCGGCGGCGCTGCCTCCGGGCTCAGTGCAGGGTTCGCAGCCGATGGAGAAATAGCCAATCTCGGTGAGCGGATGGGTGGGCAGCTCATAGGTCTTCATGTAGCCCGCAAGATCAAGCGCCGAGAAACCGGCAAGCGGCTCGACCTTCAACCGGTCATCGGCAATCGACAGAAAGTCGAGCGTGGCCCGCGCCGACCCATGGTAGCGCTTGCGGCCGGAAATGGTGACATCGAAACCGGCGAGCGCCTTTTGCAATGGCAACGTCTTGCGAATGTGGCAGCACTGGTCGGCGTTGGTCTTTTGCAGCAATCCTTGAGGGTCTTGCGCCGCGAGATCGGCCTCGTCCGGGGTTATGGAGCGCACGTCCGTCAGGCCCAGCCGGTCAATCAACTGCGAACGATAGGACAGGGTTTCCCAGAAATGTTTGCCGGTATCGAGAAAAATAACGGGCGTGGCGGCATTGACCTGCGAGACCATGTGCAGCAGCACCGCCGACTCTGCGCCGAACGACGACACCACGGCGGACGCTCCCTGCGAAATCGCGGAGGATCGGCGCCAGCAATTCGGCACCTTCCAATCCGGCGTAGTTCTCGAAGATCGACTTGTCCATGTCCCTAACCCGCGTGTGGCTGCTCGGACCAGGGTTCCGCGTCGGTGTGGCGTTCGGTCCACACTTCCGCCTCGCTGCTGCGGCGGTAGAGGCCGCGCTGATAGGCGAGCGACATCTGCCTCGAGGCCTTCTGCCACATCTCAAGCGGGAAGCGTTCGCCGATCTCAAACGCATCAAAACCCACCTGCAGCATGAATTGCAACTGGTCGGGCAGCACGTTGCCGGTGGCGCGAAGTTCGCCCTTGAAACCGAATTCGCGAATTTGCCGGGCGATGGAATAGGCGCGGCCATCGTTGAAGGCGGGGAAGGGGAGAACCACTAGCGACAGGCGTGGCAGGAATGTCCCCAGCGCCTCGGCGCGATCAGCGTTGCCAACCGAAACGCCGAGCTTGCCCGCATGGGCGTTCAAACTCTCCCAGTCCTTCAGCAAACGGGCGAAGGGCACCACGATGTCGCCCTCAGCGGGAAGCGCGTCATCCGTGCCCAGATGAGTCCACGTGTCGGAAACGACAACGTTGTTCTTAAGCAGTGGCATAGAGAGCCTCCTTGAAGGGCTTGGCGCCAACGCGGCGATAGGCGGCGAGGAAAGTTTCGCCGGGCTCGCGAAGGCCACGGTAGGTGTCGAGAATGGTGCCGATGGCGTCGGCCACTTCCTCGCCTGCGAAGCCCGGTCCGAGGATCGAGCCGATTGACGAGTTCTCGGCGGACGAGCCACCTAGCGTGATCTGGTAAAATTCCTCGCCCTTTTTGTCGAGGCCGAGGATGCCAATATGGCCGACATGGTGATGGCCGCAGGCATTGATGCAGCCCGAGATATTGATCTTGAGCGGGCCGATATCTTCCTGCAAGTCGAGGCTCGCGAATTTGCGTGAGATCGCCTGGGATATCGGAATGGAGCGCGCCGTGGCCAGGGCGCAATAGTCGAGGCCGGGGCAAGCGATGATGTCGCCCGCCAAGCCATAGTTGGCGGCGGCGAGACCGGCGTTTCCAAGCGCCTGCCAGATGGCGAAGGCATCGTCTTTCTTGACATGCGGCAGCACGACATTCTGGGCGTGGCTGACGCGCAATTCGTCGTGGGCATATCTCTCCGCGAGATCGGCCATCAGCCGCATCTGATCGGCCGTGGCGTCTCCCGGAATGCCGCCCTCGGGCTTCAGCGAGATATTGACGATGGTATAGCCATCAGTGTGGTGGGCGGCGAGATTGTTGCGCGTCCAGCGGGCAAAATCCGGGTGCTTGATCTTGGCTTCTTCGTATGATGCCGACCAGCGCGGCAGCTTTTCGAACTGCGGGGGTGCGAAATAGGCGGCGATGCGTTTCAACTCGCGCTCTTCCACTTCGGTGGTCTGCCGCGGCTTCCGGGCATACTCGGCTTCAACTTCGGCCTTGAACTTTTCCGCACCGAGTTCATGCACCAGGATCTTGATGCGCGCCTTGTATTTGTTGTCGCGGCGGCCATGCAGATTGTACACGCGCATGATGGCTTCGAGATAAGAGACGATCTCGTGCTCGGGCAGGAATTCGCGAACTGATACGCCGACAATCGGCGTGCGGCCAAGGCCGCCACCCACGAACACTTCCCAGCCGCGTTCGCCCTTGTCGTTCTTGTGCAGGCGAAGGCCAATGTCATGCACGCGCACAGCGGCCCGGTCGTGGGGTGCACCGGTGACGGCGATCTTGAATTTCCGCGGCAGGAACGAGAATTCCGGATGCAGCGACGACCATTGCCGCAGCAGTTCGCCAACCGGGCGCGGATCGCCGATCTCATCGGCGGCAGCCCCTGCCCAATGGTCGGTGGTCACATTGCGAATGCAGTTGCCCGAGGTCTGAATGGCATGCATCTCGACGTCGGCGAGGGCTTGCAGAATGTCGGCGGTGTCTTCGAGTTTGATCCAGTTGTACTGGATGTTCTGGCGGGTGGTGAAATGACCATAGCCCTTGTCATATTTGTCGGCGATCATCGCCAGCTGCCGCATCTGGCGCGACGACAGCGTGCCATAGGGAATGGCAACGCGCAGCATATAGGCGTGAAGCTGCAGATAGAGCCCGTTCATCAGGCGCAACGGGCGGAACTCGTCTTCGGTCAATTCGCCTTTGAGGCGGCGCTCCGCCTGGTCGCGGAATTGCGCCGTGCGTTCGTTCACAAACTGGTGGTCGAATTCATCGTAACGATACATCGTCTCAAGCTCCTTCGGGGGCCGCGAAGCCGCCGCCCGTTCCCTCGGCCTGCTTGCCGTGATCAAGCCGGACCGTCGGGCCCAAAGTTCTCATGCGCTCGCGAATATGCGCGGCGCGCACCCGGCCATCGCGGCGTTCGGCGTCAATCAGATAGGAGCCGGTGACGAGGGTCGCTTTTTCATCGTCCTTGGCGCGGGCTTCAAGTGCGGCGGCGGCCTGCGGCTCGAGCGCCAGAACGGCCTCGTCGATCTTCTCGCTCCATTGGCCGGCGCGTGTCAGAAAAACGGCAATACCATCGCGCAGTCGGTTGGCGGTGATGATCTGGCCCTTTCTCTTCGGCGGTCATGATGCAATCCTCAGGAGTCTCGTCACGGTGAGGGAAGGGAATGATTTCGCAGGATTTGTTTTCGCCAGCCCCCGGAATGGCTTCGACGGCAAGGCCATCGGCGGCGAGGTTGGCAAGCTCTTCGACGGCATAGCCGCCAAGGCTGAGGCGCACCACCAGGTTTCCAGCCCGCGCATAGGCGGCAAGAGCGCTGACATTGGCAGTGAAATCACGGTCTGACACCACGCCGTGACCGCATCGCGGCGCGCCAGTTCCAGCACCGCAGCCGGAACATCGGCATCATGCACGATGATATCGGCTTCTTGCAGGCGACGGTGGCCCTTGAGCGTCAGCAGTTCCGGATCGCCGTCGCCCGCACTGACGAAGGAAATCCGCGACAGGGTCTCGACCGTTTGCTGGTTGAGCAGGCGGCTGGTGATCAGATCGAAAGCGCGAGCTTTCGCCGTTGAGGAAGGCATCGCCCGCATCGCCAAAGAAGAAGCGCTGCCAGAAACTGCGCCGCACATTGCCCGGAGGGAGAGACTGGGCAACGGCGCCGCGCAGGTTTCCGCCATGGGCGGCGAGGGCCCCCAGCTTCTGGGGGAGGAGAGCATCAAATTGGGCGCGCAGGCCCTGGCCGAGGATGGGGGCCATGCCTTCGGTTCCAATTGCCACCACCACCGGGTCACGATCAATGATCGAAGGCACGATGAAACTCGAAAGTTCCGGATGATCGACCACATTGACCGGAATGCCACGCGCCCGTCCTGCTTCGATCACTGCCATGTTGGGCTTCGCCTCCGCAACAACAACGAGGGAGACACCTTTCAGATGACTTTCTTCGAAACTGACGGGCTTTCCGGGTGACTGCGGGCAACATCGCGAGTTCAGCTGTCAGTTCGGCGGCCACGATTTCGATCTTTGCCCCGGTCTTGGCGAACAGGCGCGCCTTGCGCAGGGCTTCCTCGCCGCCCCCGGCGATCAGCACCGTCTTGCCTTTCATGTCGAGAAACACAGGAAAATACCGCATGGGCCTATTCCTTCCTCGTCAAAATGGCGTTCACCGTGTTCATTTTTCGACCTTTGTTCGCTTCGACAAACGTTCGATATTCAGTACGGTAAGGCCCGGAAATCAGCGAATTCGTTTGATTTACATAACGAAACGGCGCTATCTGAACCCACTGGAACTGTCAGGACAGAACCTGACTGTTCGTTATTCCGAACACTAGTTCTAAGTACAGGACGGGCAAAATGTCAACGCGCCGAAGCAAAAAAGAGCCGGACTTCACAGGCAAGTGACCCGGCTCCGGCGCTGGGCAAGACCATCCAGCGGTTGCGTAAAGCCTACAACATGTCGCTCGGCGAGCTTTCGGAGCAGTCCGGGGTGGCCAAGTCGATCATTTCGCAGATCGAACGCAACGAAACCAACCCCACTCTGGCGACCGTTTACCGCCTGTCGCGGGCCCTCGACACGACCATCGAGGAAGTTCTGAAGGCCGACGAAAGCGAGTTGTTCCTCGAGCACCAGACGCGCTCCAGCGTGCCCATTCTGGAAAGTCAGGACGGGCTCTGCCGGCTGGCGATTGTCGGCCCCTTGAACCTTGTGGAATCGTGCAGTGGTATGATTTTCAGGCCAAGCCCAGCGGAGTACTGGAATCTGACCCGCATCCGCCGGGAACCGTCGAGCACCTTTACATCCTCAAGGGCGAACTCGAAGTGACGACAGCCGACGAAACCCGCAGCGTGAAAGCCGGCGAAACTTTGCGCTTCCGGGGCGACAAACCGCACCAGATCGTCAATGTCGGCGACGGCGATGCCCATGCCACCATGCTTTTGATGCTGCGCCAGCTTGGCGCGGGTGGCGACTCCCAATAGTCTTGGTCCATGCGCAAACCCCTGGACCTGTCTGCTGACCTGGTCGCCTTGGTTCACCGAGTAATTCCCGAGCCGCCGCCGGACCCCGAACGCATCCCCATGTCGGACGACGACTATGCCCGGTGCGTCGATGAAATCGCCACCAGCCTTGGCGGAGAGCCTTTGCAGGTCTTTGGGTATGGTTCGCTGTTGTGGAAACCGGGGTTTGACTTTGCGTCGCGTTGGCCGGCCCGCGCCTTCGGCTGGCACCGCAGCTTCTGTATGAAAATCGATCGCTGGCGCGGCTCGGTGGACCAGCCGGGCCTGATGATGGCACTGGAACTCGGTGGCCAGTGCGCGGGCGAACTCTTCGATATCGTGCCCGGCCACGAACGCGAGCAAATCGGCAAACTGTTGCGCCGTGAAATTCCCTATCGCCGGACGAGACCCGGTTTTCGCTGGATTAAAGTGCGCGACCGCGACGGCCCGAAACGCGCACTGACCTTCTACGCCGGGATGAAAGGCGACGGCTATTTCGTGCACCTGTCGATCCACGAACAGGCGCACATGCTGGCCCGCGCCGCTGGCCATGGCGGCTCAGGCGCCGCCTATTTGCACGAGACCGTGACCCACCTCGCCGAGCTGGGCATCCACGATGAATATCTGTGGCGGCTGCAAAAGCTGGTGGCGGCGGAAATCAGGGGGCTAACTCAACGTCCGTAGTTGACGGCGACCGATTTCCAGCCGCTGTCGTGTAGCTGCCAGTAGATGTCATGGAGGCGTCCGGTCATTAACCCCGGATGGCCGTTGCCGACTGGCACGTCGTCAATCACCGTGACGGGCATGATGCCGCCGGCCGTGGAGGTCAGGAACACTTCATCGGCAGTGCGAAGTTCTGCGATGGGCAGCGGGCGCGCTTCGCAGGGAATGTTGTTCATCGTGCAAATATCGAGAACGGTTCGGCGTGTCAGCCCGTCCAGCATCCCGGCATCGGGAGTGACGAGCTTGCCGTGCTTCACCATGAAAATGTTGAAGCCCGGGCCCTCGGTCACATTGCCATTGCCGTCGTGCAGGACTGGAGTGTCCTGACCCTGGTCATAGGCATCGAGGACGGCCATGGTCATATCGAGCCAGTGGAAGTTCTTGATGCCCGGATCGAGCGACTCCGGCGGGATTCGGCGGCGATCGCTGATGGCGAGTCTCAATCCCTTCGCGCGCTGTTCGGCATTGGCGATCCACACAAATGGCTGTGCATAAGCATACAAGCGATTGACACTTAGGCGCGGATCGCGTGTGCCTTTCGCGGCGACGCCGCGCGACAGGATGACCATTACAAAGGCGTCGCGAAGCCCGGTACGGCGAACGCATTCGGCGAGAATGGCCTGCAATTCACCGGTGCTGCACGGAAGGCTCATCCGCAAGACCTCGACATTGCGCTGGAAACGCTGCAGGTGATCATCGAGCCGGAAGAACCTGCCGCCATGAACGTGAATGGCATCATAGGTCACATCACTACGCAGAAATCCGCGGTCGGTCAGGGGAATGGTCGCCTCGGCGAGGGGCACATAGATACCGTTGACATAGGCAATGCCATCGGCGGGGTCATGGTCGGTCATGCGTTGTTGCTCCCTGCGTTCTCGTTCAGCCCGTCCGGTGCAGCCTTCGCGCCATGAAGGCTGCATAAAGCCCGGCGCCGACAATCAGCACAATGCCGACGGCGGTGGTGACCGAGGGCACCTCCTGGAAGAACAGAAACCCCCACAACGGCACCCAGATCATGCCGGTGTACTCGAACACTGTGACCAGCGTGGCGCTGGCGCTCTTGTAGGCATGGGCAAGCAGTGTTGCACCAAGAGCAGCAATGACACCGCAGGCCGCCATCAGCAGAAAATCGAACAACGGCGGCGTGGACCATGGGCGCACCAGAAAGTCGAGACTTGGATGGGGCGACGCCGTGATGCCAGTGAGCTGTATAGTGACGGCAATCAGTACCGCGCCCACCGTGTAGACACCGTTCTGGTAGAACGTCATGACGGTTGCACCTTCAGTGTCGCCCATCTTGCGGCTCAGCACCATGGCGTAGGCATAGGTTGCGGCACTCAGTATGGCGAGAAGGGCGGCGGGTTCAAAGACGCCGCTGCCGGGACGCAAGATGACCAGCGTTCCGACGAACCCCAGTGCAACCGCGATCCAGGAATGCAGCGTCACCGGTTCGCCAAGCAATGGCCGTGACAGCAGCGTAACAATCACCGGCGCGGTGAAGAACAGCGCCACAACTTCCGCCAGGGCAGGGCGGCAATGGCCATAAAATAGGTCGTGTAGGCGACCAGCAGCACTGCGCCGCGCCACACGAGCGGCCAAGTGTAGCGGCTCCTCAGGGCGCTTAACCCAGCCTCATAATGCACCATGAGGAAGAAGAGCGGGATAGCAACGACGCAGCGCACGAAAACGGCCTGAGTGACGGAATAGTCGCCACTCAGCTTCTTGATGATGGCGTCCTGGCCCGAAAACACGATGACCCCCAGGGCAAGGGAGACGATTCCGATAATCGGACGATTCTGGTGGTCAGCTGTCACGGGCCGACACTGCCTGTGAAGATACAGACAAGCCATGCGGATTGCGGCATGGTTGGTCTGCAAGCGCCGGGGGCCGAATTGCCGCAGTCCGGGCCGGCGCAGTATTGGACATCGAGTCAAAGCTGCATAGTTTGACACGCACGATGCGGGAGGAATGTTCATGACGGCAGCACCGGTAACACTTTCGGACACGGCAAGACTGGGCTCAGCTCAGTTGCGCGTGGTCGACCTCGAAAACTCGATCCCGGTCTGGACTTCAATTGTAGGCCTGTCAGTCCTAACGGCGCGATGGCGTGGCGCATCTTGGCGCCGGTGGGCGCGTGCTTGTCTCTCTTCGCGAAATCGCCACGTCACACGGCTGGCAAAAACACGTCGGCCTCTTCCATGTGGCACTCCACGTTCCTTCGCGGCTTGAGCTGGCGCATGCCGCCGCACGATTGCGGGCCTCTGGCCGCCGTCACAGTGCCCAGGACCACATGATGTCGGAGTCGCTTTACCTCAATGACGCCGATGGCAACGGCATCGAAATATGTTTCGACACCCCACATCGCGCCAGGCTCGACACATCAGATGGTAAAGTCCGTTTGATTGCGGCCGATGGCAGCATCCACTCCGGTCTTGAGCCGTTGGATATCGACGGGTTGCTGCGCGAACGCGAGGCGCAGGCCGATGGCGGCGGATCTGTTTCCGGCGGACACATTTCTCGGGCACATGCACATGCGTTCCAATGCCCCGGAAACCGCCTTGGCATTCTATACCGGAGTGCTTGGTTTCATGCCTCACATTGCTTCCGCCGCCATGAATTTCTTTGATTGCGGAACCGCGAGGCGGCGGCACATGGTGGCCTTCAACACCTGGGGAGGCCGCAATCTGCCGAAGGCGCCCAGGGATGCCGCCGGCCTCGATGGCTTCACGATTGAACTGTCATCCGCAGGATTTGGCCGCAACAGAGAACCGGTTATTGCAAGCCGGCGTTACGATCGACCGCGGCAATGGCGGGTTTCGATGCTCGGACCCCGACGGCGTTCGGTCTGACGCTCGCCTCTCAGTAGAAGTCACAGCTTCGGCAGGCCCTTCACCGCGCCTTTCTGAATAACTTCTGGGCGCATGGGCCTTGCGGGCAAAGACCTCTTTGACCTCGGCATGAAATGCGTCGAGCGGTTGGGTGGGGTAGTCCGGGATCAAACGACGATTGATCCCAGCGCTCGCAGAAATCCACGCAACTTTGATAGTAGGGCGAGTCCCGGAACTTTTCGCGCTCGTGCTGGTTCCAGCCATAATGGTGGGCGTAGTAGTACATCTGGAATGCGCCGTGGTGGGCGACGGTCCACACCACTTCTTCGCGCATGAATGGCCGCAGGATTTCCGCCGCAAACTGGTCGTGGTTCTCGGGCGCCAGGCCGTCGCCGATGTCGTGCAACACGGCCGCCACAATCCAATCGATGTCAGCACCTTCAGCCTCGGCTCTGGTTGCGGCTTGCAGCCCATGTTGCAGCCGGGTGATCTTGTAGCCGGGAAGTGTTTCTTCTTCCTGCATGCGAAGCTCGCGGATAACCCGGTCCGCCGTGCCCTTCAAATGACTTGTCTCCCAGCGGCTTGCAGGAACAGATATTCTTCCTTCGTGCCATCTTTCATGGCGGTGAAATCAACCGTTTGCATGGGTAACCCTTTCGCGGTGGAAGATGTAGAGGCCAGAGCCAATGATAAGCGCCGCACCCGCCCACGTCCAGCCGTCCGGAAACTCATTCCAGATGACCAGGCCAAACAGCGTGGCCCAGATGATCGACGAGTAATTGAACGGCGCCACCACCGAGGCGGGTGCAGCTTTCAGGGAATGAATAAGACAGTAATGGCCAAGCCCGCCGAACAATCCGCAGGCTGCGAACAGCAGCCAGCCCATGGCCGTTGGCCACGTCCAGAACCACGGCACCATGAAGCTGGTGACAACCGCACCCGCCGTCGCCGTGAACAACAGCGAGGTCAACGGGATCGTCGGCCCGACTTTGCGCGTAAGAAGTCTGGTAGTTGGCATTGGTGAAGGCTGCGGCCAGAAGGAACAGCATACCGGCTGCCGACGCCGCCGAAGCCGCTGCTCCACGGGCGCACGACCACGAGAGCGCCCAAGAAACCGATGATGACACCTGCCCAGCGCCGAATACCCACTTTTTCGCCCAACAAAGGAATGGAAAGCACGGTAATCAGCAATGGAGACAGGAACATGATGGTTGTGGCGGTGGCCAGCGGCGTCGTTTTGATGCCGGCGTTGAACAGGCCGGTGGTTGTCATCAGCAATAACCGAGCGCAGCGATTGCAAACCCGGCGTCCGGCTGATGGCCAATTCCGGCAACCGCCTTCCGCAAATGACAAATGCCGCCACAGTGGCGAAGAAAAACCGTGCCCAGGTCACTTGCACAAGGGAATAGTCGTCCATCAGATACTTCATCACCGCATCGAGTGCGATGAAACAGAAGATCGTGGCGAGCATCCACAGTATGCCGGCGATGCGGTTTTCGTGCGAAGTTGCGGTCATGATCGAGGACATGGCGGCGCAGTTCACATCAAGCGCCGATCTTGCCGCCAAGCTCGTCCTCAATATGCACGCGGATGATGTCGTCGAAAGACGTCTCCACGGTGAAGCCGAGAGCGAGCCCGCGCTGGGGATCGAAATTGCGCGGCCAGCCGGCGACGATCTTCATGATCGTTTCGTTGGGCTCGCGCTTGATGCGCTTGGTGAACTGCGGACCAGCCACACGCCCCAGCGCCGCGATCTGCTCGCCAACCGTGCACGAAACACCGGGCAGCGTGATGTTGCGCCTGGTGCCAAGCGGCGCCCGAATCCATGGCGGCGGCATGCATCAGGAAGTCCGATTGCCGCGCGCGGGCTGGCATGCCAGTGGCGCACGTCTTCGCCAACCGGCAGCACCGCATCCTGCCCCGAAAGCGGTTCGCGAATAATGCCGGAGAAGAAACCCGACGCCGCCAGGTTGGGCTTGCCGGGCCGCACGCAAATTGTCGGAAAGCGCAGACCAATGCCATCAAAGAAGCCGCGCCGCGAATAGTCCGACAGCAGCAATTCGTCGATGGCCTTCTGCGTGCCATAGCTGGTGAGAGGCGTGGTGAAGAACTCGTCGCCGATCGCCTCGGGAAAGGGCGCACCGAACACCGCGATGGACGAGGTGAAGATGACGCGCGGCTTATAGCCATCACCCACTTTGCGGATGGCTTCGAATAGATTGCGCGTGCCATCGAGATTGATGCGATAGCCCTTCTCGAAATTGGCCTCCGCCTCGCCTGAAACAATGGCCGCGAGATGGAAGATGAGATCGGGGCGGCTGGCCACCAGCTTCTCGGCTTCGCCCGCCTCCGACAGATCGCCCATGAAGGTTTCGACCGGGAAGCATGAAGCGGGCGGCGGCCCAGCCATCACAACATCATGCCGGATGATCTTGCCGATGGCCTTGCCGCCAACATTGCCCGCTTGCACACAGGCGATTGATAAGTTTGGCGCCGACCATGCCGGCGCCACCAATGACCAGAATATCCATAAATGTCCCCGTTCGGATGGTTGGCTACTTGGAGAAGTTGCCGTTCATCCATTGATCCGTCAATTCCTGCGCCTTGGCCCGCTCAACGCGGCTGATGCGCCAGGCTTCCATCATGTCCATGCGCCGCCGGGCGTCGTTCGAGCCGCGCCCCGCAGCGAGGCTGAAATACGCATAGGCCAGAACATCATCCTGGGGAACGCCCTGGCCATAGAGATACATCATGCCAAGGTTGCACTGGGCGGTGATCTGGCCCTGATGGGCGGCCTTCTCCCACCATTCGGAAGCGATGCGGTAATTGCGGGCTACGCCAAAACCACGATTATACATGATGGCGAGGTGGTTCTGGGCATAGGGGTTGCCGCCTTCGGCCAACGACCGGAAGCGCTGGAACGCCACCGTATAGCGCTGCGCCTTGTAGGCCGAAAGGGCGCCGAGGCCGCTTGTTGCATGCCGCCTTTGGAAACCGGATGGCACAGCGGCAGCAGGGCGTTGGCGGGTGTGGCAAAGTGGGCGCTGAAGCCCAAAGCGGCGAGTATTGGCAGAATGCGTTTCATGGTGATTCGGGATTTTAGCCCACGCGCGCCCAAAGGCGAAGTCGATCCCGAGCAACGCACCGATTTTGGCAATTGCTCAAGTTGCGAAGTCCCAACAATCCAAGATACCGGCGAAAAGGTGGCGCGCTGGCTATCCCTGCAACCCCGCCTGGCGCAAACAGTCGCGCATCCGTTCCATCCTGACGGCGTCTTTCAGCGGATAGCGATCAAGTTGCGAAACTGCCGCATTGGGTAGAATCTCGCAACACTTTGCAATCGTGGCCTCGGCCTGCTCCTGGCGGCCGGCTTCGATGTGACTGGCGGCAAGCAGGAAGTAGCCATAGAACCATAGCGGCCTACGGTGGATTGATTTCGAGGCCCATTCGATCGAACTGTCGTATCGCCCGGCCAGGTGATGGGCCAAGGCAATTCCTGTAAAGCGCGTGAAGATGCTTGGATCGTGCGGGTTCGAACGGATGGCGATTTCCTGGTTGGCAATCGCCTCGTCGAGGCGCCCGGCCAAAGCCAAGGCCGTGCCAAGGCTGCCGTAGGCAACCGAGCAGTTCGGGTTGATCTCCACCGCCCGCTCGAGGGCGGCGATGGCTTCATCATGCCGGAGCAGGCCCCATGAGCTGATACCGAGAGCCCAATACGCATATTCATTGCGATCATCCAGCTGCGTCGCCCGCCTGGCCAGTTCGCAGGCGGTTGACGAAGCGGGGGCCGGGTCATCGGTGAAACCCATCAGCGCAATGTGATGGTGGACCAGCGACAGCACCATTGTTGCTTCGGCACTGTCAGGGTCGCGAGCGAGTGCCTGTTCCAGCAGGCCTTTGGCAGTTACGTAGCTGTCCGGCGCAAAATCATAGAGCAGGTGCCAGGCGCGCATGGTCAGTTCCCATACCGTCAGGTCGGGGCGCGCCCCACGCCCGCGCGGAATGTCGCTGGCAGTCAAATGAACCTTGGTCAGAATCGCCGCGACCACATTGCGGGTGATCTCGTCCTGCAGATCAAAAACATCGGCAACCTGACGATCATAGCGCTCCGACCAGACATGCCCGCCGGTGGTGCCGTCGATCAACTGGGCTGTCACTCTGATCCGGTCACCAGACCGGCGTACGCTGCCTTCGAGAACGTATCTGACACCCAACTCATCGGCCACCTGCCGGACATCGATGCTCTCGCCCTTGTAGGTGAAAGTCGTGTTGCGGGCGATCACGAAAAGCCAGGGCGAGCGTGACAGCGCGGTGATGATGTCCTCGGTGATGCCATCCGAGAAAAATTCCTGCCCGGGGTCGCCCGACATGTTCTCGAATGCGAGCACCGCAATCGACGGTTTGTCCGGCCGCTGCGGCCGCGGAAGGGCGGAGGTTTCGGGCGCCTTGCCGTTGGCCTCGAAATACCGGTGCAGTTCGAGCTTCGAGGAAACCGCGAGCTTGCGATAGACGGTCGTCAGGTGGGTCCGGACCGTGGACGGCGCCAGGTACAAACGCGTCGCGATATCGCTGATAGGTTTCGCCCTCCGAAAACGCCTTGGCGATTTCGCTTTCCCTGGGGCTGAGCTCCTCAATCTCCATCCCGGACTTGTCCACTTCGATCCCTTCGCGGCATTTGCCGTATGCCGAATACTACATCTGCCGGGCGCAGAATACAGCAGCCGCACGATACCTGCCCAGGGGAGGTCCGCGTAACCAAGGGACGCAACCCAAACCCATGGAGACTGAATATGTCCAAACCACAGACAGCAAGATCGATCAGCGATATCGCCAGCCATGCCGAAATCGTGCAGCGCGGATGGGAGGCGGTGGCCCGGGGCGACTGGGATGCGCTGATCGCCGACTACACCGCGAACATGGTTTTCGTGATGCCCGGCCAGGCCGACATGCTGCACGGCAAAGCCGCGTTCCGTTCGGCACTCGACAATATCGGCGCGGCCTTGCCGCCCGGTTTCAATATCACCGCCATGCGCCAGATCGCCGATGGTGAGCGACGTCGTCTCGGTCATCGACTGGAAAAGCCGACAAATGCCCAGCAAGGCAGTCAGTTGGCGGTGTTATTCCGCTTTGCAGGCGACAAGGTCTGCGAAGAACGCTGGTTCATCGACACCGAGCAGTGGAAATCTGCGTTCTGAAGCACTGCGCACCGGCCTCCAAATGCGGCCGGGCGCGCCCATCTTCACACATCAATTTCCGCGAGGCGCCGCTCATGTCCAACCGTTGGACCATTCTTGCCCTGCTGTTCGGCCTTCGCGTCACCATGGCGATCCAGTTTCAGGCCACTGCCGCTCTCTCGCCTTTCATGATGGAAGGTTTTGGTCTCGGTCTTGCCGATATCGGCCTGCTCATCGGCTTTTATCTTTTGCCCGGCATCGTTTTTGCCATGCCAGGTGCTGCGATCGGGCAGCGCTTCGGCGACAAGCGGACCGTATTTGAACCAGTTGGCAGACGCAAACTGCCTGATTCCAACATTGTCTCATATGCAGGACCATGCAAACGTCTCGAAACACCGGTATCCGGGTGGATGTCACCCTAAAGTTGGAGCATGGAACATGAAGAAGTTTATTGTCGGCGCTGCACTTTTCGCAGCCTCGGCTGCCACCGCCCAGGCCGGCTGCGGCACCAGCAAGTTGAACGGTACTTGGCGCTTGCAAGGTTTGCATCAGACGGGGTCGGTAGACTATGTCATCAGCAACGGGAGCTATGATGGGGGGAACGGTACAATCAAACAAAGCCCGTCATCGTGCCGGGTAACATTGGTGATTTCTGGTGCAACCTACAAGGGCCGAACTGAAAACGTCAGGGGCACCAGCCGCAGACCGCTGACGATGGTGTTTTCACGGATGTCCCCAACGGCGAAATGTTTGTTCTCTACAAGAAGTGACTTCAAACCATGAAAGCGGTTGTCAGAAGGGCAGCAGAGCCTGGGCGGGCAGGCGCTAGCCAGCACCGCAACGAGGGCACACATGGCAACCGGCGGGGATCGAATCTTCATACACTAGACTCCGCATCAGCGATTCCCGAGAATACCCTATGCGCCTCCGCCGGGCGAGCCCGCAATTGCGATTTCCTATGCCATTGATGGATCGCGCCGACACCGATAATGCAAACGCCAGGCGCGGCAAGGATTTGATCGCGTTCAACGTCTGGTTATGGGCCGTGAGGCAGTATTCCTGCATCGCAACGAGCACCATTCAAGGCTGGCCCGGAACAGCAAAATTGACTACTCTTGCCTGAGGGGCGCCTAAAAGTCCCGGGACTTCTCCAAGGGAGGCTAATCATGCGCCGCGTGCTGCTTGTTCTGATCTGGGCAATTGGTATTTGGAGTTCATTCGTGCCCGCCCATGCACGGAGCAAGATTCTCGTGTTGCCGCAATCGGACATGTCTCCGGTTTCGCCAGATGCACTCACATCTCAGAAATTCATTACGCTTCCAAATGACGACAGTGAAAGTGTTTCTGTAGGCCTCACACTTCCTGCGGATTTCAAGAAGAACACGGGAGCGACCCTGAAGGTCTATTTCATGTCCACGGAATCAGCTCCATGCGACATCGTCTTCTTGCCAATGAGTATCACGCGAATGAGAAGAGGCCTGGTCTATTCGCCGCAAAATGCCGTTGTTGGAGGATTTACGAACGCATCCGATAGCCCAAAGCATCTCGATCGTGATCACCATACGCTATACGTTCAGAACTTTCGCATAACACCCATGAGCACGGGCACAGTCGTCGGCCACCGGCCATTCGACACATTCAGATTGGGGTTTATCCGGAAGGGTTCCGACCAGCTCGACACATGTGATGAATCGATACTTCTTGTCTCGGCGAGGCTCAGTTACAAGGTTCGCGACTAAGGCGACCAATACTTGGAGCAACGCCGATGTGGCCTTCGTAAAGGCTGGGGCAATATTCCGGTAAATGGCGGAGGGGGAGGGATTCGAACCCCCGGAGGACTTGCATCCTCAACGGTTTTCAAGACCGCCGCGATCGACCGCTCTGCCACCCCTCCGCAAGGTGCGCGGGGTGGGCAATAGCAGCGGCTGTGGAATTTCTCAACGGGGTCATCTATGCTTGCCCTTTTCGATCGGTGGAGCATGAATATGAAGCTTTCGGTTGCCTTGCAATTCGCATTTGCCGCACTGCTGACTGCCCCCGCCATGGCCGGAACCCGAACCTTGAGTTTTGCGCCCCAGGATATTGCGCTTGATGGCGCCATTTACGAACCTGACGATCAGGACATCAATTTCCCAGACAACTCTGCAGCCGGCGTAATCGTAACGTTCCGGCTGCCCGCCAACTACCGGAAAAACTCGGCCATTACGGTGCGTGCGCAGCTGTCAAGCATTGACGTCGCCTGCGATGTCGTGGTGACACCCTTGGCCGTCAAGCGCGGCCGGATTGGGCGCGTCGGTTCTTTCCATTTTGCGCAGAATGGCGGAGCCTCGGTCGCGATATCGCAGGTTGTGCCAATGCCCGAAACTTCGGAACGTCATTTTACCCAGACTTTCAAGATCAGGCCCGCGAATGTGGGGCCAATCCTGACTCAGCAGGCCGGCGACCTCATTGCGCTCAAATTCGTCCGCGACGGGGCGCATCCTGACGATATATGCACCTCGTCACTGCAACTCCACATGGTTGATGTGATCTTGCAGGACCAATTGATCACCGCTCCAATGCCGCATGCACCACGTAGCGCAACGGGCCACTGAACTTTCCGTCAAGCGGCCAGCAGGTGGTGAGCGCAATGTTGAAGCCCGGGGCGTGGCTGTCGATGTTCGGTCTATCCCACTGCACCACTTCTGTGCCGGTTACACGGTAGCTGTACATGGTGCCGTCGGCGCGGGTGACGCGGATTTCATCGCCAGCCTGAAGTTCGCCGAGGAAGCTGAAATGCGTATCGCGATGGGCGGCATAGACCGCCGTGCCGCGCTCGCCCGCCTCCGGCGTTCCGGCAAGATGGCCGGGGCCAAAGGCGAGTGATTGCCCGCTTCCGGAAGCTAGCACGATTTCTTCAACGCCAAGCCGTGGCACGCGGAGTCTGGCCACCGGCCAGGTGTCGGCCCAACTCCACGGCTTCACCGCATGGCCTGTCGCTATTGCCTCGCTGAAGGCCCGTTCGAGCAGGATTTGCGCGACTTGCGCTTTGGCCTGGATGTAAAGGCCCTGGCCCAGCAGCGTGAAGCCCAGCGCGGCGAAAGCCGCCGCGCCGAGAAGTTTGTATGCGCGGTCACACAGGCCTCCGCTGCGCGGTAACGGCAAGACCAAGACCGGCAAGCGTGAGCACAAGTCCCAGCAACATCAGCAACTGCGACGGAGTGGCAGTCTGAGGCAGTTGCAGCTGTTCCAGTCCCTTGGTGATGGTCACCGGCTTCGACGCGATGCGGATGAGTTTTGCATCGACCGAGGCGCGCTTGGCCTTCGGCTTCTCGCCGAACACCTTGTCGAAGTCCCAGCCATGGGGAAGGTTCAGCGGAACCTCGGCGCGGGTAAGGGCAACATCAGCAGGGCGCGACGGTGTCTTGTCGATGGCCACAAGGCTGGTGACGCGGCTGACCAGATGATGGTCCAGCGACAAAGCGAGGATACGGCGGTCGGCTTCCTCCGGACTGATCCTGCCAAGCGTCGATGCGACTTCCGCATCCGAGATTTTGCGCCTGGCCCACAGTTTGCCTATGCCCGAGCCTTCAATTGCGGTAGCGAGTTCGACGGCTTCCTGCCAAGGCTTGCCATTAAGCGTACCGGACACCGTAAGCTTCGTAGCCGGACCTTCAAGCTTGGCGAGCAACGTCAGCGGTTCGCCGCGATAGAGATCGGGCAGGGGGTTGGGCGTCAGTTCAGCAATGCCATCGAGAGTAGCCTTCAGGTCGGTGGCGACAGGGCTTTCCAGCTTGCCGAACAGTTCGCGCATGCGGGCTTCGACTTCTTCGCCCGAACCGATATGTGTGAAACTGCCACGGCCAATTTCGGATGCGCGGGTCATCAGGTAGGAGTTTGGTGCCGAGCCGATGCCGACCATGAACACCCGGCTGCGGCCAATCTTCGTTGCCAGTGTATCGAACATTTCCTGCTCATTGCCGATGGCGCCGTCGGTGAGGAAGATCACCTGGCGGAGTGTTGTCACGTCCATGCGGTTGGGGTCGTTCAAGGCTTCGCGCAGCGGCGGGATCATTTCCGTGCCACCTTCGGCTTCGAGACCGCCGACATAGTGCTTGGCGATACCAACGTTTTCAGGCGAGGCAATGACCGCCTGCGGGAAGACCGTATTCATGGTGTCATCGAACCGGATGACATTGAAATGATCGGCGGGATCGAGACGGCCAAGCCCGTAAATGAGGCTGGTCTTGGCCTGGCTCATCGACGTGCCACCCATCGAGCCGGAATTGTCGATGACGAACACCACTTCACGGGGCAGCCGCTTCTGGGCCGACGCGGCATCGGGCGGAGTCACATAGGACAGCACGTAGGTGTCGCTGCCGACCATCTCGGTGAACAGTGAAACGGCGGGTTCTTTGCCCGCAGCAGGTTTCCAACTCAGCGCAAAGTCGCGGTTGGCGGGAATAGTGCCGTCCTTCAGCGTGATGGTCTTTTGCGCCGCTGCTTCATCCTTGATCGAGATCGAATGATAGGGGCTGCTTATACCGCCAAGCACATAGCCCGGATTGAGATGAATGGTCATTGAGACGGAGTTGACCGGCGGGCTGTCACGCGGATCGAGCACCGGCGGTTCGATGCGCTCGCGATCAGCAACGGGGTCGCGTAGGACCACCAGTTCATTGCCGTCGCTCAGCACTGCTTCCGGAGCAGGATTGTACTTGGGGGCCATGACCAGCGGCACGCGCAGCGATGCCGTGCTGCCCGATTGCGCTACGGCCTCCTGATATTCCATCTGGATAACAATGGTTTCATGTGGGCCGATATTGGCGACGTTGTTGGTGAAAAGGTTTGGCCGTTCCTGTTCCAGCAGGGCCGCCTTCTGGCCCTGGGCCTTCGCCTCTTCGTAAATCAGTTTGGCTTCCTGCTTCTCTTTCACGTCGCCAACGATGACGCGATTGCCGATGACCATTTTCAGCGTATCGACAGCCGAGCCTTCGGGCAGGGGGAACACATAGACGCCTTCGACCCAGCCATCGGCCGGATTCTCAAAGCGTTGTGTCACACGGGTGCGGGCGATGGGGCCGGTAACGGTGACTTCGAAATCGGTGGCCACCGCCGGGGCTTCGACATATTTGCCCGGCTGATCGGATTTGAACAGGAGTGCTCCTGTGCCCATGTCGTTGGGCGAGACGTAGTGAGTGGCCTGCGCGAGGGCCGTGCCGAACGTGGCAATTAGCCCTGCGGTGAAGGCCGCCAGGCGAGGAAGAGAGAGGGTATGCATTTTTGGCTCCAGTGCGGACGGGGAGGGAGTGGCCGCGACGCTACATTTGTAAGAGTCGCGGTTGCCAGGGCAGCGTTGTTTCCCGTGATCTTCGGCAAGCCGTTGCCGCCATGCTGGGGAGTGGCAAATTCCTGCAAATCGGTGCAAACAAGTACGTGACCATGACCGAGCAAAATCTCACCGGCACCCAATCTGAAAGCGTGGCCAAGGCGATCCGCGAAGAACTGGCCCGGCGGCGCATGAGCCGCCAGCAACTCGCGGATACGGCGAAGCTTTCGCTCTCAACGCTGGAAAAGGCGCTGGCTGGTCAGCGGCCATTCACTCTGGCAACGGTGGTGCGGCTTGAAGAGGCCTTGAAACGCGACTTGCGCGGCAATGGTGCTACGGCAGACGCACGCGCTCCCGGCATCGCGCCGGAAACGCTCGGCTCCTACGCCAGAGCATCGGTGAAGTGGATCGAGGGCGACTATCTCGCCATCCGCCCATCGTTCTCAACGCCCGGCGCTTATTATGCCTACCGCACGGCCATCGCCTGGGAAGCCGAAAACTCGCACCTGGTGTTCCGCGAATCCGAACGCATCGATGCCGCCTACACCCAGGAAGGCGACGTGTCCGTGCCGCATCAGTCGGGCTTCGTCTATCTTGTCACCAACAAGCTCGGACAGTATCGCCTCATCATCTTGTCCAAGCCAACCATTGCCGGAGAAATGTTCGGTATACTGACGACCCTGCAATCGGGCCGGGGCCCGCAGCTCCTGCCGGTGGCAACGCCGATCGTGTTCGTGCCGGTGAAGGGCGACCCTAAAGACCAGCCGCTGGGAAAGTTGGAGCCCGGTTCAGCGCACCACAGCAAATGCGCCGAACTGCTCAGGCGAGCGGTGGAAGAGCCGTTTGTGGTGTTTGGTCAGGGCTCGTAAGTTCACTCGGTCGTCCGACACTTTCGAAGCCGCTTGCATTGAGCGGCATCCGCTGCCAGCCCCGGCGTTTGTGGCGGCATTCTTCGCAATTCGTGGTTGCGGCTTACTGTTCAGTGTGGTCTCGTACACATGCGGGGGCACGCTCATAATTCTTATGGAGACAGTCAAATGCAAACGAGCACATTCCTGACGTCGGTTGTCATTGGAACGGTTCTGGCGGTGTCCTCGCCAGCACTCGCGGGCACCAAGAAACTAAAGCTGGATACGGGCGACCTCATCGGCATTCCAACTACAGCAACCGACGGCGGCTATCTTTCATTCGCCGACGGCAGCGCTACACTGGGCGGAATCGTATTCGATATGCCGAAAGACCACAAGAAGGACAAGAAGGCTATCATCCGGTTCACGATGGTTTCCAGTGATACCGGATGCAATTTTGATCTGGTCGCGGTCGGTTCAACTCGCGTACGCGTTGGCAAAGTCGTCAGTGGAGGAAGCGGCCCAGCTGGAGGATTTGCCCCGGTAGTGGCCGGGGTGACGGCGGCTCAGGGCACGGCGGGTAAAGCTTTTACCAAGGATTTCAAAATTCTGCCGCTCACTTCCGGGCCACTGATTGGCCTGCGTAAAGGCGATTCGGTTGGCGTGGTAATTGGCCGCGCTGCCTCAGTTGCCGATACGTGTGTGGACGGTCTGACAATTACTGGCGCACAACTGATCTATCCGACGCCGTAGAGTATCTGCCAACAGCGAACAATGCTTTTGCGGCCTCTGCAATTGCAGGGGCCGTTTCATTTCATTTGCGCCACATCTGGTGGAGCAGTCACACATGAACGCCAGACAACGGCGTGGTTCAATTCCGGTTCAGGCTGGTGGCGGCATTCAGGCGCCATCACGTCAATAAAAGGGAGATCACTCAAGTGCACAACTTTATACTCAAAGCCGCCGTTGGTTTGGCGTTTATAGCCGCAGCGGCCACCGCCCAGGCCGGAACAAAAACACTCATCCTCGATCAGGATGACATGGTATTTGGCGACGGCGCCGCTGCTTTCCTTGGATTTGGCGTCATCATGCCCGACGCGGCCGACCCGGATGTCGGGATCAACCTCGTGTTGCCAAAGGACTTCAAGAAGAACTCTGTGGTGAAGGTGAGAAGTCTTCATGGTCGCGGATCTCACTGGATGTACGCTGGACTTCAGTGCCGTCGCTGTGTTGCGCATGCGCAAAGGCAAGTCGCCCTCGGTTCTTCCGGCCGCAGCAGGCCAACTGGTTGCCGTCTCGCCTGGGGCAACGTCGGTTCCGGCGGCCGTCGGCGCGACGTTCGTCAAGGAATTCAATCTCTCCAGCACGGCAGCGGGTTCGATCCAGGGCCAGAAGCCTGGGGATCAGATCACCGTCATATTCGAACGCAATGCCGGCGCGGCTGCTGACACATGCGGTGGCGACCTCTTGGTGTCGTCCATTCGCATCACTTACAAAACACCCTGATGGCCAAAACGCCGTGCAAAAAACGGGTCCTGCACCGCGCAGAGCCTGTTTCGACATGCATTATTTACGGATAACTGTGATATTAACAACAATACTTGTTGTTGTTGTCATTTAATTCTGTCAGTATGCTTGAGAAAGGGCGCGAACACGGAGTTGACATTGAAACAATTTTTTCCTCTGGCGCTGTTTCTCGCAATTGCGACAACGGCAGCTGAAAGCGCCACACGGACCATCAGCATTGCGGTCGGCGGAATTCGGCCGACCTACAATTCCTCGCTTGCCGATGGCGTATCGCTTCCCGGCACCGGAACGCCCGGCGCCGACGTCGACATCATGTTGCCGCCGAACTACAAGAAGAACACCGCCATCACGGTGAAGCTCCTCATGTACACGCAGGACACCAACTGCACGGTTCATTTCCTTCCCGAAGGCACGACGCGTTACCGTCCAGGCCTGACAAAATATGGTATTTCGGGCTCGGCATCCGGCCTGACCACTGCGAGCCCGGTCGTGTTCACACCACCGTCCACGGCGCAGAATGTGTTCGTCCGCGAATACAAGCTCAAGGCCAATACTGAAGCGCCCTACACGAGCCAAAAACCCGGCGACGTTATCGTCATGAGTTTCCGCCGGTTTGCTGACAGCAACGCCACCGACACGTGCCCCAATCCCCTGTACATCGTTGGCGCCAAACTCAAGTACACGCTGAAGTAATTACATTCGTTGTTGCTGGAATTGTAACTGGAAGCGCTTGCTGTATTGTGCGCATGTGAGGGGGTAACTCAAAAATCCGGGAGACCCCAGAATGAAACCGATTTTCACCGTTGCGGCTTCGTTGGCAATCGCTGCATGCATGCATTGTGAGGCCAGCGCGGGAACACGCAGTTTTGTCCTGAATGGCCGCGACCTCGTGCGCGATGCTGGACTGTCGACCGAATCAGTAGCTGGGCTAACCATGCCCGGAGACTCGGACTCAACGGGGGCGGCAAGCATCATTCTGCCGAAGGATTACAAGAAGAACACGAAGGTCAAACTCCTCTTCCGGCTTGTCACGCAAGAAACTGGCTGCGCCGCAACCATTCGAGGCGCAGGAGCGGTCAGGCTCAGGACTGGCAAGGTCACTTCAACCGTCATTGGCCCTAATAGCGGCTTCAAGGTTGTTGGCTCCGAATTCCGCCAGTGTGCCGGGAACAGCCGGGAAAGGGTTCACCCGGGAGTTCGTCCTCAAACCTGCAGCTTCCGGAACGATCCAGTCTCAGCTCCCGGGAGACAATGTATTGATCGTCATTGAAAGGGATGGCAATGGTGGCGGCGACACATGCACCAGCCCGATCGTCTTCACATCGGTGAAAATCACCTACATAACACCATGAGCGCCAGGCCAGCAGCTCTGACACACGCTTGACCGTCAGGTTCGGCGCAATGTCACTCGGCCGCTAGTCCTACTGCGCGTATGTCCCATCCTCGCTGTCGAGGATCGCTTTCATTTCGGCAAAGTGCGAATGGTACTGGTCGCGGTCGGATTCCCATTCCTGGGCGGTCTTTTCGGCGACGGCTGGCGTCATCACGTGCAGCTTCTGCCCGGTCTGATAAGCCAGCACCAGATTGCGGCAGGCGCGCTCGAGATAGTAGGTCAGGTCGAAGGCCTCGGCCACGCTTGCGGCGCATATGAGAATGCCATGGTTGCCCATCATCATGATCTGCTTGTTACCCATGAGGCGGGCCAGCCGGTCGCCTTCCTCTTCGGTGTTGGCCATGCCGCCGTAATCCATGTCGAAGGCGATACGATTGAAAAAACGCGCTGCGTTCTGGTCGATGGGCGGAATATCCGGGTTGGCCAGCGAGGCGACGGCCGTACCATAAGGCGGGTGCAGATGCAGAATACAGCGCGCCTGGGGAAGGGCGGCGTGCAAACGGCCATGCAGGCACCAGGCGGTCAGGTCCGGTGCATCGGGCTTGTCCATCGTCGATTGATCTTCGGCATCGAGCAGCATCAGGTCCGACGCCCTGATTTCGCGAAAAGTGCTTCCAGCGCGGATTCATGAGGAATTTCTTGCCGTCTGGCGACAACGCCAGGCTGAAATGATTGGCCACCGCCTCGTGCCAATCGTTGCGCACAGCCAGTCTGAATGCCGCCGCAAGGTCGATACGCATCTGCCATTCGTCGGCTTCATGGGCGGTTCTCGGCTTCAGGGTGGAAATGCGGTTCATGGACTGCCTCCGGGTTTGGTAGAGCGATAATAGGCCCGGGCGGCGCGGCGTGCAATTGCCCGAAGTATACCGAATTCTGTTGCCTGCCCCCTTGATGTGACTAGAACGTGCGATTGAGGGGGCTTCTAGAACGGAGCCATAGTCATGCAGACCTATCGAATTGCTACCCTGGCCCTCGCCGGGCTCTTTGTGGCGTCATCTAGCGCATTTGCGGCAACGCGCAGCTTCACCATCGCTGGAAACCTTATTGAAAACAACAGCGGTGCAACGCCGTCCGCCGTCGGTCTTACATTACCCTCTGGTGCTGAACTCGAGTGGCGCTATCAACTTTTTGATACCCAAGGACTACAAGAAGAACTCAACGATCAAGTTGAAAGTCCGGTTCCTTCTTGGGGTCGGGGCATGCAGCATTGAATTGACGGTCGACGGTGCAATAAGGCTTCGCGTTGGTGCGGAACCGTCTGTAGGACTTGGGCTCGCCAGCGGAGCTCAAGTTTCGGGTTCGGCGGTCGTCACACTGACAAGTATGGTGCCCAAATCGTTTGTGAAGGAAATAACCGTGAAACCTGTTGGCAGCGGGACGATCGCCAACCAAAAGGCTGGTGATAACATCATCGTGGTCATTGGCCGAAAAGGTAAGGGCGCTTCTGATACTTGCACCACCGACGCCGTCGCGACGTCTGTAAAGGTGGAATACACCACGAACTAAGGCCGCAATACCGCGACAACGGCGTCACGGTGGTGCCATGCCTCGCGGCGATAAGGAATCGAACGAACCGGACCATCCGGGCGCGAACGATTGGCTTTGGCATGGAATGTGTTCACTGACAGCTTGAAGGCAAAGGGATAGCCGAATGAAATACCAGTTGCTTGCTGCAACCCTGTTGGCAGTCTCCCTCGGCGCGGCGTGCAATTGCCCGAAGTATGCCGAATTCTGTTGCCTGCCCCCTTGATGTGACTAGAACGTGCGATTGAGGGGGCTTCTTGAACGGAGCCAAAAACATGCAGACCTATCGAATCAGTACCCTGGCCCTCGCCGGGCTTTTTGTGGCGTCATCTAGCGCATTTGCGGCAACGCGCAACTTCACCATCGCTGGAAATCTTATTGAAAACAACACCGGTGCAACGCCGTCCGCCGTCGGTATTACATTCCCCTCTGGTGTTGACTCGAGTGGCGCTATCAACTTTTTGATACCCAAGGACTACAAGAAGAACTCAACCATCAAGCTGAAAGTCCGGTACCTTCTTGGGGTCGGGGCATGCAGCATTGAATTGACGGTCGATGGTGCAGTAAGGCTTCGCGTTGGTGCAGAACCTTCTATAGGACTCGGGCCGGCCAGCGGAGCTCAAGTTTCGGGTTCGGCGGTCGTCACACTGACAAGTATGGTGCCCAAATCGTTTGTGAAGGAAATAACCGTGAAACCTGTTGGCAGCGGGTCGATCGCCAACCAAAAGGCTGGCGACAATGTCATCGTGGTCTTTGGCCGAAACGGTACGAGCGGGTCTGACACATGCGCGGGCAGCGCCGCTGCTACGTCTGTAAAGGTGGAATACACCACAAACTAAGGCCGCAATACCGCCACAACGGCGTCACGGTGGTGCCATGCCTCGCGGCGATAGGGAATCGCACGAACCGGACCATCCGGGCGCGCACGATTGACTTTGGCATGGAACGTGTTCACTGACAGCTCGAAGGCAAAGGGATAGTCGAATGAAATACCAGTTGCTTGCTGCAACCCTGTTGGCAGTCTCCCTCGGCGCGGCATCAGCGGCAGTTGCCGGTGGTGACCCCATCGGCACCTGGCGCATGGACTCGGGAAAGGTCACCATTGAGGTGACCCAGTGCGGCGAGAATTTCTGCGGCACGATCGTCGGCCTCGACAAGCCATTGAACAAGCGCGGCAAGCCGAAACGCGACAGGGAAAACCCCGACAAGGCCCTGCGCAAGCGTCCGGTCATCGGCCTGACCATCATCAACGACATGCGCCCCGCCGGCGACAACCGCTGGAAGGGCACGATCTACAATGCCGATGATGGCAAGACTTACGATTCCAATATGAAATTGAAGAACGAAGATGTGATGATTGTCGAAGGCTGCGTGCTGGTGTTCTGCAAGGACATGACGTTTGAGCGAGTTGTCACCCAGTGACGGCTTTGCGCCAGTTCCTGGCGGCGGGGTTCATGGTGATGGCGCTGGTTCCCGCCATGGCCCAAAGCCTGAGCGAGTTGCCTTTCGACAAGCGCCTGAAACTTGCCAAGGTCGGCGATGTCGATGCCCAGTTTTCCGTGGGCCAAGCCTATGAAACTGGCACCGAAGCGAAGCTCGATCTGGCCGAGGCCGCCAAATGGTATCGCCAGGCTGGCCTGCAAGGCAATCTCGATGCCCAGTTCCGGCTGGCGGCCATCGTCTCCAAGGGCGCCAAGGGCCTGAAGCAGGATTACGCCACTGCGCTCAAGCTTTACCGCGAAGCCGCCACCAAGGGCCACGGCCCCTCCATGAACGCCCTTGGCAAGATGCTGCAGAATGGCCAGGGCGCAACAGTGGACGAAGCCAAGGCCGTGGAGTGGTACACCAAGGCGGCGGATTTGAAGCTCGCTGACGCCCAGAACAATCTCGGCATGATGTATCTGAACGGCAAGGGTGTTACCCGCGATCTCGGCAAGGCCCTCAAGCAGTTCGAGCTTGCCGCCGGGCAGGGCGATGGCTGGGGTCTCAACAATCTCGGCGGCATGCATGAAGTGGGTTGGGGCACCGCCAAGGACGCCGCCAAGGCCGTGGCTCTTTACAAGCAGGCCGCCGCCAAGGGCAATGTGGCAGCAGCGGAAAACCTCAAGCGACTGCAACCCGCCGCCGCTTCGGCTAACCCCTGATTAACCAAACTTCGTAACGGAAATCTCACGCTCCCGGCGCAAAAACTGGGAGTGTGGATTTTGGGATACGTTGGGGACGGCTTCCCGGCGTGGAGTTTGTCAGTATGCGTCGTTTGTCGTGGGTTCCGATTGTGCTGGTGGCTATTGGGCTGGTGTTGTCCGGCTGTTCCGGCAACGGCGGCAAGAAAAGTTCAAAGCTCGATCCCTTTGCTGGAACGGGCAGTCCCTATTACGGCAAAAAAGGTGCGGTGCCGTGGGGCGGGGGCCGTAATCACGTTGGCAAGCCCTATCAGGTGGCAGGCCGCTGGTTCCACCCGAAAGAACAACCCGGCTACGACAAGAAGGGCCCTGCCTCGTGGTATGGCGAAGCCTTCAACCGCCGTATGACATCGAACGGCGAATGGTTCGACATGACGCGGCTGACGGCGGCACACCCGACGCTGCCACTGCCCAGTTATGTGAAGGTGACCAATCTCGACAATGGCCGTGAGGTCGTGGTGCGCGTCAATGATCGCGGGCCTTTCGTGGGGCCGCGCATCATCGACATGTCGAAGCGCTCCGCCGAGGTCCTGGGCTTCAAGGAGCAGGGCAAGGCCAATGTGCGCGTGCAATACATCGGCAAGGCGCCGCTTGACGACAAGGGCCAGCATCTGATGGCCATGAATCGCGAACTGAAAAACGGCACGTCAATGAAGCGCATGATCGCCCGCGCCAATGGCAGCAAGGGTGGCAACAGCGATGTCATGGTGGCGGAAGCTGAGCCGGAAGTGGCGGCTCCGGCGATTGAAACCGTGGCCTATGTGAAACCGAAGAAGAAGCTACAGATGCCGGTGCCGTCGATCGGCGAGGACTACTACATTCAGGTGGGAAGCTTCTCGGACCCCGATAATGCCGAGGCTGCGCGGGCCGAACTGGCGTCGGTGTGGCCGGTGCAGATGCTGCAGCTTGATGGCAACAACGGCACCATTTTCAGGGTGCGGGTAGGCCCCCTGAGCAACGAGGACGACGCCAATACCGCCCTCGAACACGCCCAGAGCCTTGGCCACAACGATGCCCGGATGATAATTGCCCAATCGATGCAGGCTGCGTTGCAATAGGCCGCGAACCCCTTTAGGTTTCCGGGTATGTTCCGTGCCCTTGCATTTGTCCTGATATTCCTCAGCCTCGGCGGCAGCGCCCTCGCTCAAGTGGAAGCCTTCGTCACCAAGGCCCCCCAGGCAATCCTGATCGACGCCCGCTCCGGCGATGTGCTGTTCGCCAAGGACGCGGACACGCAAATTCCGCCCGCCAGCATGAGCAAGCTGATGACCATGATCATGGTCTTCGAGGGTCTCAAGGCCGGCAAACTCAGACTCGACCAGGAGTTCCTGGTCAGCGAAGACGCCTGGAAGCGCGGTGGAGCGTCTTCCGGCGGCTCCACCATGTATGCCGAACTCAATTCGCGGGTGAAACTCGCCGACCTCATTCAGGGTGTCATCGTGCAATCGGCCAATGATGCCTGCATTGTTATCGCCGAAGGCATGGCCGGAAGCGAAGCCGCCTTCTCCGAACAGATGACGGCCAAGGCGCGCGAACTTGGATTGAAGGATGCGGTGTTCAAGAATGCCACTGGCTTGCCCGACCCCGGGCATCGCATGAGCGCCCGCGATCTCGCTGTGATGGCGCGCTACGTCGTCAATAATTTTCCCGAGCAATTCAAATACTACAGCCAGCCCGAGTTCACCTGGAACAAGATCACCCAGCAGAACCGCAATCCATTGCTGAAAGACTATCCCGGTGCTGACGGCATGAAGACTGGTTACACCAAGGAGGCGGGTTATGGCCTGGTTGGCACCGCTTCGCGCGGTGGCCGCCGCCTCATCATGGTCATTGCCGGTCTGAAGTCCATCGACGAGCGCCGCCAGGAAGCCCAGAAGATGCTGGACTGGGGCTTCAGCCAGTTCCGCGCCTTCGAAGTCTACGCCAAGGGCGACAGGATCGGCACCGCCCGCGTGTGGGGCGGCGAAACGCGCGCCGTGGAACTCATTGCCGCCGAAGATTTGAAAGTGGCGCTATCGCCACCCGAACAAAAAGTGGTGACCGTGAACATGACATACACCGGCCCACTGATGGCGCCGGTGCAGGCAGGCGATCAGGTGGGTGCTGTCAAAGTCATGGTCAATGGCGTGGTCATTTCCGAATCCCCCATTGTGACAGGCGGTGATGTGGCGCCGGTCGCATCCATGTGGAGCAGGGCCATGGACAGTGTGCTGATGATGGCGTTCGGCGGCTGAAATGGCCGGCATCTTCATCACCTTCGAGGGCGGCGAAGGCTCCGGCAAGTCGACGCACGCGGCACGGCTGGCAGCAACGGTTGCGCAGCCAGGGGCGCACCGTTGTCCAAACCCGTGAGCCGGGCGGTACGGAGGCAGGCGAAGTCAATCCGGTCTCTTTTGGTGAACGGCGATACGGGACGCTGGACGGCGATGGCCGAAGCGTTGCTCAATTATGCAGCGCGCGAAATGCATCTGGTAGGTGTCATACGACCGGCGCTGGCGCGTGGCGATGCGGTGATTTGCGACCGCTTCATGGATTCGACCAAAGCTTATCAGGGCCATGCCGGCGGCGTGAACCAACACACCATCAGCGATCTCGAACGCGATATCGTCGGTGAGACACGTCCCGTCCGTACGTTGATTTTCGATCTCGATCCCGCCATAGGGCTCGCACGGGCCAAGGGGCGCGGCGGGCCCGAAGCCGAGGATCGCTATGAGCGCAAGGGACTCGGCTTTCATCAAAAGCTGCGTGAGGGATTTTTGAATATCGCCCGCAACGATCCCCAGCGTTGCCGGGTGATCGACGCCTCGCAGAACGTGGAAGATGTGGAAAGCGCCGTATGGGCGGCGGTGAAAGACCTGCTCTGATGGCTGACGATTTCACTGATCCGCGCGATACGCCGCTACATCCGCGGCGGCAGACGACTTTGGTTGGTCATGCCGAAGCAGAAGCGCATCTCTTGCAGGCGGTGAAATCCGGCAAGCTGCACCACGCCTGGCTGTTGTCTGGCCCCAAGGGCATCGGCAAGGCGACACTGGCCTATCGTTTCGCCCGGTTTTTGCTGACACCAGGCGCAACAGACATGGCAGGTGATCAGGCGGGAGTCGGGGCCAGACTGGTTGTCGCCGGAACTCATCCCGATCTTCTGGTGATTGAGCGCAATGTCGACGCCAAAGGACAAGAAATTGAAAGCCGAAGTGGCTGTCGACGATGCCCGCATGGCGAGTCAGTTCTTCTCACTCACTGCCGGCTTTGGCGGCTTTCGGGTGTGCATCGTCGACAGCGGCGACGATCTGAACGCCGAGAGCGCCAACTCGCTGTTGAAGATCATCGAGGAGCCACCTGCAAAGAGCTGTCATACTGATTGTTGCCCACCGTTTGGGCAAGATGCTGCCTACCATCCGTTCGCGCTGCATTCACTTGCCCCTCAAGGCGCTGACTGTCGCTGAAACCGAGCGTGTTTTGCGCGGCATCAGCGAGACTTCGGCCGAGGCCATTGCCGAGGCAGCACGGCTCTCCCAGGGAAGCCCGGGCCGTGCCCTGCAACTCCTTGATTCGAAAGGCGCCAAGGCTTTTGGAGCATTTCGTGCCACGAAACGCCTGACGCCAGCGGCATGCGTGGGCCTCGGCATGAACTTCGCCCATCGTGACAATGCCGAGGATTTCGCGGTGTTTTCCGAGCTTCTGACCGGTTGGACAGCGGAGGAAGCACGGCGCTTCGCGGGGGCCCGAAAAGGCGTGGCGCTTGCCCGCGCCCATGATGAAATCACCCGTTCCATTCGCCAGACAGATGCCCTAAACCTCGACCGCCGCCAGACGGTCGTCGACGCCTTGATGCTGCTCGGTGACGCGCTCAAGGCTTCCTGATAGCGATTGGACATGACGAAACCGAAATTCTATATCACCACCGCCATTCCCTATGCCAACGGTGCCCCCCACATCGGCCACGCCTACGAGCGCCTGGCAACCGATGCCATCGTGCGCTTCAAGAAGCTCGATGGCTTCGACACGCTGTTCGTGACCGGCATGGACGAGCACGGCCAGAAGATGCAGCAGACGGCGGCCCGCGAAGGCCTGACGCCGCTGCAACTTGCTGACCGCACGGCGGCGCAATTCGAAGAGATGGGCGAACAGTTGAACGCCCGCGCCGATGACATTCTGCGCACCACCGAGCAACGCCACAAGGAGTCAGTGCAGGAAGTCTGGCGCCGCATGGCGGCAAAGGGAGACATCTATCTGTCGAAATACGCCGGCTGGTATTCGGTGCGCGACGAGGCCTATTACGCTGAAGATGAAACCGAAGTGCGCGATGACCGCCGCTTCGCCGTGAAGTCCGGAACGCCCGTCGAATGGGTGGAAGAGGAGAGCTATTTCTTCAAGCTCTCTGCCTATGCTGACAGACTGCTCGAACACTACGAAAAGCATCCGCAGTTCGTCACGCCGGAAAACTACAAGAATGAGATCGTGGCCTTCGTCAAACGCGGGCTCAATGACCTGTCGATCAGCCGCACCACGTTCGATTGGGGCATCCCGGTTCCGGATGATCCGAAGCATGTGATGTATGTCTGGGTCGATGCGCTGACCAACTATCTTTCGGCCACTGGATTTCCTGATGCCAATGCGCCGCGCGCCAGTTACTGGCCAGCCGATGCCCATGTGATCGGCAAGGACATCACGCGCTTTCATGCCATCTATTGGCCGGCCTTCCTGATGTCGGCAGGGCTGCCCGTGCCGAAGCAGATCGTCGTCCACGGCTTCCTGTTCAGCAAGGGCGAGAAGATGTCGAAGTCGGTGGGCAATGTCGTAGCCCCGGCCGATCTCGTTCGCAACTATGGCGTCGATCAGACCCGCTATTTCTTCCTGCGCGAAGTGCCGTTTGGCCAGGACGGAAATTATAGCCATGAGGCCATCGTCGCCCGAATCAATGCCGATCTCGCCAATGACCTCGGCAATCTCGCCCAGCGCTCGCTGTCGATGATCGCCAAGAATTGCGGTGGCGTGGTGCCGAAGAAGGGCGAGTTGTCGGACGCTGATCTCGAAGTCCTGAGTTCCGCCGACGCCATTTATGTCGAGGCCCGCCACCACCATGACACTTTTGCGATGAGCAAGGCACTGGATACGATCTGGAAAGTGGTGGCCGACGCCAATCGCTATTTCGCCGGGCAGGAACCATGGGCACTGAAAAAGACCGATCCCACCCGCATGGAAACGGTACTTTATACTACTGCTGAAGTGCTGCGCCTCGTCGGCCTCATGACGCAACCCTATGTCCCGGCCTCCGCCAACAAACTTCTTGATCTGCTGGCTGTCGGCCCGGATGACCGGACGTTTGCGGCACGTGGCATTCGCCTGGTGTCCGGCACACCATTGCCCGCTCCAACCGCCATCTTCCCGCGTTACGTTGAAGACGAAGCGCCGAAGGCCTGAGTGATGTGGATCGTCGATAGTCATTGCCACCTCGACTACGAGGGGCTGGTGGACCACCTGCCGGAGGTGATCGCCCGCGCTGAAAATGCTGGCGTCGGGCTGATGGTGTCGATCGGCACCCGGGTGCGGAAGTTTGAGCGGCTGCTCACGGATCGCTGAAGAAAATGCCAATGTTTTCTGCACGGTCGGAACCCATCCTCACAATGCGCATGAGGAACTGGACGTGACTGTTGACGAACTCGTGCGGCTGTCCAGCCACCCCAAGGTGGTGGGGATCGGTGAAGCGGGACTCGACTATCACTATGACCTGAGCCCGCGCGCTGCCCAGGAGCAGGGCTTTCGCCTGCATATTGCGGCTGCCCGCGAAACCGGCCTGCCGCTGGTCATCCACAGCCGCGAGGCCGAAGCCGACACGGCGCGCATTCTCGAAGAGGAAATGGCCAGGGGCGCCTTCAAGCCATTGCTCCATTGCTTCACGTCCGATGTTTCGCTGGCCCGCGCCGGTTTGAAGCTTGGGGCCTACGTCTCGTTCTCCGGCATTCTCACTTACAAGAGCGCCCAGAACCTGCGCGATGCGGCGCGCCGAAGTTCCCATGGACCGGCTGCTGGTTGAAACCGATGCGCCCTATCTTGCGCCCGTGCCATATCGCGGCAAATCCAACGAACCGGCCTTCGTGGTGAAGACGCTCGAAACCCTGGCGGCCACCAAGGGCGTTTCCACCGCCGACCATGGCGCAGGCAACGAGCGACAATTTCTTCCGGCTGTTCTCCAAGGTGCCACGGCCCGAGCGCTTCCAGGCGGTGGCATGACGACAACGCTGACAATATTGGGCTGCGGCTCGTCCAGTGGCGTTCCGCGCTTCGGCGGCGATTGGGGCAGTGCGACCCCGACAATCCCAAAGAACCGGCGGCGGCGCTGCTCGGTGTTCATCGAAAGGAAGAGTGCCGCAGGAACCACCTGGCGTTCTGATCGATACCTCGCCCGACATGCGCGACCAGCTGTCTGGGTGCCGGCGATCAGCAATGTCGACGCGGTGCTCTATACCCATGAACACGCCGACCACACCCACGGCATTGACGACCTTCGCGGCATCTACCTGAAGAACGCGCCGCAAGGTTCCGGTGTGGGCCGATGAAGTGACCGGCCAGATGCTGATGACGCGTTTCGGCTATTGCTTCTACACCGCACCTGGCAGCGATTATCCGCCCACCCTCGGCCTCAACCGCATCATTGCCGGAACGCCGGTCGACGATCGAAGGGGCAGGGGGCGACATCACCGCCCTGCCCTTCCGCCTGCACCATGGCAACATTGATGCGCTCGGCTTTCGCATCGGCAACACCGCTTACACGCCGGACGTCAATGGCATTCCCGATGAAAGCCTGCCCGCTCTTGAAGGTCTCGACCTGTGGATCGTCGATGCCTTGAAGCGCACGCCGCACCCCAGCCATTTCGCGCTGCCGGAAACCCTCGGCTGGATCGAGCGCCTGAAACCCAAGCGGGCGATCATCACCAACATGCATATCGATCTCGATTTCGACACACTGCGGGCCGAACTTCCGCCCCACGTGGAGCCGGCCTTCGATGGCATGTCGCTGACCATTTCTTGAACTGAGAAGGAACAGACCCATGTTCAAACGCCTCGTCGCCGGGCTTTGCGCCCTCACCTGCCTGTCCGGACCGGTGCTGGCGCAAGCCCAATGCGAACCCGCCAAGCTTGGCTGAAGCCATTGACCGCTATGCCAGCGATCCCTTTGGTCCCCGCAGCTGGCGCATGCTCAAGGGCCTCGGCGACCCCATGGTCGAGGCCAATTCGCGCGGCGGCGACTATTGGTCCGCACAGGAGGACTGGAAAAGGCTGGCGGGCGGCATTTCGCCCGATGGCAAGTTCCTGACGAATTTCGGCTATGATTGCCGCATCGGCTATCCATTGCAGGTGTTGAAGCAGCGCATCGCTCGTCAATGGCGCGAAGGATGATCCCTACGTGAAGCAATGGCTCAGGGTTCAGGACACGGTGTTGCAAGCCTGCACGGAGCAGGGCGCGGCCGATCTCAAGTTGCCCGATCCCTCGAGGTGAAGCCGGAACTGGCCAAGCTGCAACAGCAGGACCGCGCCTATCAGGAGGCGACGATTGCCTTCTACCGCGACAAGCCGAAGGCCATCACACTGTTCAAGGCGATCGGCGGCAGCGACAGTCCGCACAAGGCCTCGGCGCGCTACAATGTTGCTAACTTGCTGGCCAACGGCAAGAGCCTGGTCGAAGCCCGCGCCGAAGCCAGGGCCATTCTGGCCGATCAGTCGCTGGCCAGCGTGCATGCCATCACCAAGGAGCTGCTGGGCTATATCGCCAACCTTGAAGACACCGCCCAGGGCTGGACTGATCTGATCAACGACACAACGGCAATCATCGAACAGCCTGCAACCGCGATCACCGCCAGCGACGAAACCAAAAACGAATATGCCTTCGCCCTGAACGACATCGGCTACGTCGGCGTTGATGCCAAGAAGGACGACTGGTGGCTCGATGGCAAGCTGCCGGAGAATCCGACGCTGTCCAAGGCTCTGGTCGATACCGCGCGGACCAACCCCATGGTGCTGTGGATGATGGCCGGCAAGAGTGCTGATCAATACGGCAGCGCCATGCCGTGGGCCGTTGATGGGCGAAAAGTGGCGCGGCCGATTGTCCGAAATGACCATGAAGGCCATGGCGCTTGCCATCCGCCGCGGGATATGCCGAAAGGCGCCCGCGACATGCTGTTGGCGTTGACCGCGAACCCCGGCGATGCCACCCGCCCGGCGCTGTGGTAAAAGGCCAAGGCGGCAATTGCTGCGGCCGAAAACTCCTGCGGCGTTGACGCACAGACGGCGGCGGCGGGTTACTTGCTCTCCGAAGCTGTGCGGGTTTCCGCCCAGGCCGGAAAGTTCGAAGATATCTATGCCGAACTTGCCAAGGTTCCGTTCAAGGCCAGCAACGCCTTCATCGATGGCGCCGTGCATGAAGCTTGGCGAGTATCTGATGGGGCAGGGCAATGTGGTGGAGGCACGGCGCTACCGCGACACGCTGCTGACGCCGGCATTCCTGCAGGCCATTCCCGAAACCCGCCGCAGCTTCACCATCGATTCTTTCGCCAGTCAGATGCTGTGGATGGCCGAAGACGAGGCAAAGTGGAATGCGGCTTTGGCCATGCACAGCCGCAAGACGTCGCACCAGCTCTTGAACTTCCTGCCGGTGAAGAAGCTGTGGGAGATGTCGGACAACACCATGTTGAGCGCCCGAGCAGCGCGCCCTCATGGCCCGCGCCGCCTGGACCCGCGAATATGCGCTTGGCCGCAAGATATCGGACCAGTCGACAGCCAAGCTGATGACGCTCAATCCGGAACTGCAAAAGACCGCCGACAAGGTGAAAGCCGACTATCCCGAAGATCGGCCCCGAACGCGCCCGGCTGTTAACCATACTGCGCAGCCCGCGTTACGGCATACTGGTAACGGCGCCCGATATCTATGACGGCATCGAAATGCAGCGCGCCGACTTCAACGAGATCGACAGCTGGGACGTGAACGACAAGAACTGGTGGTGCCCCTATGAGCCTGACCGGCAGCTTGGCGGCCTGCGTAGCGAATACGACTTGATGACGGGCATCGGCTATCTCACCGAAGACGATGATTGGTCGCGCCGCCGCGTGACCGCGGTGCTCGATGACACGCTGCTGGCCGAGCTTGAGCAAAAGCGCGACGCCGCCATGCAGGCGCACCCAATGGTCAAGACGGCGGGCTGGAAGGAACTGGCGGCGCTGGCCAAGGCGCCCAGCGGCCCTCGGAAGCTCACCGAGGCCGCCGTGCGCTGGGGCAAGGCCAGCAAGGGCGACGATGGCGCGCCGGAGGCGCTGGCGCTGGCAGTCCGCACCACGCGTTACGGCTGCCGCTGGCATGGTGGCCATGGCAAATATTCCAAGGCCGCCCAGGAGCTTCTGCAAGTGAAGTTCAAGGAAACCAACGTGGGCCAAGAGCACGCCGTACTGGTTCGACTGCATGCATCAGGTGTGGGACGAGAACTACAACAAGGTGGCGGAGTGCAAGCCCAAGGAATGGACGAAGCAGCCACCATTGAAGTGATGTGATATGCGAGGCGCGCCCGCCAAAGGTTTGGCGCGCTTTGATTTTCCGCGCATTTGATGTATCGTATAATATTCCATAATATATATTATGCGAATTGCATTATGGGGCTTATGGTCAGCGGCACAAGCCGCCAATGGCAATGATTTCCGGCCTGTCTGGCCTCAGCGGCCTGCCTTGCCAGTCGCCAAACCAGCGATCCACCTTGAGCCCCGCTTCCGCCACGTGCTGCGCAATATCGGCCTGGGATGTGAACCGGATTTGCGATTGGGCCTCCCAGAACTGGCCAGTGTGCGCCCTCGTAATAGGTTCCATAGGTCACAATGCCGGTTGCCGGGTCGTGGTGGGCGTCGTTGAAGGCACGGACCTCACCGAACTCCGGATCAGTGAAGTGGCGTTGCGTGTGTTGCGGCGTCCAGTCCCGCCATTCGGCTGAGGCAGGTTCCCGGCAGTCGAACAGGAACACCCCTTCCGGCGCCAGGTGGGCGGCGATGGTTTGACACAGCGACAAGTTGGTCGTCGTCGGTCAGCATGGTCTGGAAGGCATGGCCGGTCATCACCACCAGTTCAAATGTTTTGCCCAGCCGCAGGCCGCGGGCATCGGCTTCGATCCATGTCACTTGTCGCCGCCAAGCCGCCGCCGTGCAATGTCCAGCATGGCGCCAGCCGGATCGACGCCCACCACGCGTTTGCCGGCAAGAGATGCCGGAAACCGCCCAGTGCCGCAGCCGAGGTCGAGCACCGAACCGGCCTGCGCCGCCAAGGCCGCACAAAACGTCAAGTCCTCGCCCCAGCCATTGTCGAGGTCATAGAACCGCGCCAGCGCGCCATCGTGATAGAGCCTGTCGATCATCGCCAAGGCCGGTAGCATGGCAGCGGCAATTGGGCTACCTCTCCGGCCATGACCGACAATCCCGCCACCCTCGACCCACGCAATATCGAAACCCTTCGTGCCATCATGAAGGCGCTGCGCACGCCGGTGACCGGCTGCCCCTGGGATCTCGAACAGAATTTCGCGACCATTGCCCCCTATACGATCGAGGAAGCCTATGAAGTGGCGGACGCCATCGCCCGCGGCAGCCGCGCCGAGTTGTGCGAGGAACTGGGCGACCTGCTGTTGCAGCCGGTCTATCACGCCCAGATGGCCGATGAGGAAGGGGCCTTCACCTTCGATGACGTGATTGAAGCCGTGTGCCGCAAGATGATCCGCCGGCACCCCCATGTGTTCGGCGATGAGGAGGCGCGCTCCGCGAAACTCGCCAAGGGTTTTTGGGAGGAGCATGAAGGCAAAGGAGCGCGAGGGCAAGCCAAAGGCTGGTGTGCTCGATGGCGTGCCCGTTGCCCTCCCCGGCCTCACCCGCGCCGTTAAACTTCAGGCCAAGGCCGCCAAAGTCGGTTTCGACTGGCCGTCGGTTGACAATGTCTATGAAAAGATCGCCGAGGAGATCGAAGAGTTCCGCACAGCACCGGAAGACAGAAAGGCCGAAGAGTTCGGCGACATTCTGTTCGCCATGGCAAACGTCGCGCGGCATCTGGGCATCGACCCTGAAGCAGCCTTGCGTGGCACCAATGACAAGTTCACACGGCGCTTTGCCTATATCGAGACAAAGCTTGCCGAACGCGGCAAGGCGCCGAAGGAGTCGGACCTCGAAGAAATGGACGCACTGTGGAACGAGGCGAAAGGGAAAATCCTGACCCCTATTCCGCTGCCTGCTGCGTTCCCATTGTCTTCATTGCCGTTCCGAATCGTGACGTTGCCTGCCCCGCCTTGTCGGCGGTGAGGCGAACTTGCAGGTGCGTGTGGCCATTGTCGTCGGCGGCACGCGACAGCACTTCGCCGCATTCGTGCAGCCAGGCGAGCCGTCGCCGTCGGCTGGGTTCGAGTACGAATTCATAGACCGTGTGGCCAGCGCCCAGCCGGTTCTCGACGTCGGCCAGCAGGCGGTCAAGGCCTTCGCCGGTGACCGCCGAGATCAGCGCGCAGTTCGCCTGTGCGCTGGGCTTGCGCAGCGCGGGCCTGGCGTTCTTCTGGCGTGCAAGAAGGTCCAGTTTGTTCCAGACTTCGATGATGTGCGAGCGCCGCGCTTCGTCAATGCCGAGTTCGCCGAGCACGCGGTTGACATCCTGCGGCCTGGGCCTCGGTCTCGCTATGGGCGATGTCGCGCACATGCAGGATGATGTCGGCTTCCAGCACCTCCTCCAGCGTGGCGCGGAAGGCGGCGATCAGCGAAGTCGGCAGATCCGAAATGAAACCGACAGTATCCGACAGGATCACTTTCCGCCCATGCGGCAGGCCGATCACCCGCATGGTGGGATCAAGCGTTGCGAACAGCAAATCCTTGGCAAGAACCTCGGCACCGCTGAGGCGGTTGAACAGCGTCGATTTGCCGGCGTTGGTGTAACCCACGAAAGCCACGACGGGATAGGGCACGCGCGCCCTGCCCTTGCGATGTAAGCGCCCGGGTTTTCACGACCGACTCCAGCAGCTTCTCGATCTTGGCGATCCGCTCCTGAATGAGCCGCCGGTCGGCTTCCAGCTGGCTTTCGCCAGGGCCGCCGAGGAAGCCGAAGCCGCCGCGCTGGCGTTCCAAGATGGGTCCAGGTGCGGACGAGGCGGCTCTTCTGATATTGCAGATGGGCGAGTTCAACCTGCAGCGTGCCTTCGCGGGTTGACGCCCGCCTGCCGAAGATTTCCAGAATGAGGCCGGTGCGGTCCACCACTTTGGCGTTCCACGCCTTCTCGAGATTGCGCTGCTGGATCGGCGAGAGCTGGGCGTTGACCACGACGAGCTCGGCCTCCGTGGCCTCAATGGTTTTCGCGAGTTCGTCCACCTTGCCGGAACCGATGAAGGTCGAAGGCTTGGGCTTGGAGAGCGGCACGATCTCGCGGGCCTCGATCTCGAGATCGATGGCCAGCGCCAGGCCTACGGCCTCGTCGAGCCGCGATTGCGCGTCGCGGTCCGACTGGGCATTGGGGCCCCTGTCCTTCCGCTCCACATGAACCACGATGGCCCGGGTCGCCTGCGGCCCTTCGATCTGAAAATCGACGCCGCTGCCCGGCGCCAGCCGCTTCGGTTTGCTCACCCGGCCGCCGTTTCTTCATCGAACAGGCTGATCGGCCCGCCCGGCATGATTGTCGAAATGGCGTGTTTGTAAACCAGCTGAGACATGCCGTCCCGGCGCAGCAGCACGCAGAAATTATCGAACCAGGTGATGACTCCCTGGAGCTTTACGCCATTCACCAGGAACACCGTGACTGGAACTTTCTGCTTGCGCACATGGTTCAGGAAAGTGTCCTGGAGGTTCTGTTGTTTTTCTTGGGCCATTGCTCTTCTCGTCTTTTGGGGCCTGAGGGGCGGGGTGAATCTAGCACAATTTTCCGGGTTGCCAAATCAGGGAGCCGGGGCCTCCTCCTCGTCGCCCTTCCCGGACAGGCCAAGGAGTTTAATCTTGCGATGCAGCGCCGAACGCTCCATGCCGATGAAGCCGGCGGTGCGCGAGATGTTGCCGCCGAATCGCGACAGCTGGGCGGTGATATAGTCACGCTCGAAAGCTTCGCGCGCCTCACGGAGCGGCAGCACCAGCAGGTGTTCGCCGCTGAAGTTGACGGTGGTGGGTGTGGCATTGGTGGCGTCGGACGGCAAGGACGCGGCGGTAATCTCGCTTGATGGCTCGCCACCTGCCAGAATCATGATGCGTTCGATATTGTTCTTCAACTCACGGATGTTTCCGGGCCATTCCCGCGTTTGCAGCAAAGTCATGGCGTCGTCGGCGAACTTGCGCAAGGGTTGGCCGGAGGCCAGCGAATAGCTCTTGGCAAAATATGCGGCCAGTTCGGGAATGTCGTCACGGCGCTCGGTAAGGCCGGGCACCTGCACGGGAACCACGCTCAGGCGGTGATAGAGGTCTTCGCGGAACCGCCCCTGCCCGATCAGCGCCGCAAGGTCGCGGCTGGTCGAGGAAATGACCCGCACATCGACCTTCACCTTCTTCGCGCCGCCAACCCGTTGGAACGTCTGGTCGACCAGAACCCGCAGCACCTTGCCTTGGGTCTCAAGCGGCATGTCGGCAAGCTCGTCAATGTATAGCGTCCCGCCATGGGCCTCCTCCAGCGCACCAACGCGCTTGGCCGAGCCCGTGGCATCGTCGACGCCGAATAGCTCTTCTTCCATGCGCTCTGGCGCCATGGTGGCTGCACTCAGCGTCACGAACGGCCCGCTGGCCCGCAGTGACATACCATGCAGCGCCCGGGCGGCGAGTTCCTTGCCGCTGCCCATGGGACCGGCAATCAGCACCCGGCTGTTGGCAGGCGCAATTTTCTTCAGGAGAGAGCGCAACTGCCGCATGGCGGCAGAATTGCCGAGCAACTCGTTGTCGGCGCCAGTGCGGCCTTTCAGGTCTTCGTTCTCGCGACGAAGCCTGGTGGTCTCAAGTGCCCTGGAAACCACCAGCAGCAGGCGGTCCGCCTTGAACGGCTTTTCAACGTATTCATAGGCGCCACGCTTGATGGCAGCGACGGCGGTTTCGATGTTGCCGTGGCCCGAAATGATGATCACCGGAACTTCCGGATGTTTCTCCTTGATGACCATCAGGAGATCGAGGCCATCGAGCTTCGAACCCTGCAGCCAGATATCAAGCACGATCAATGACGGGCGGCGCTGGTCCACTTCGGAAATCGCCGCGTCGCTGTTGTGTGCAAGCCGGGTTTCATAACCCTCGTCTTGCAAAATACCGGCGATCAGTTCGCGGATATCGGCTTCATCGTCAACGATCAGTATGTCTGCGGCCATGTGCTGTTCCAGGTCATGCGGTTTGGTCGGCGGGCTCGGTGAGCGCCGCAAATTGCAGTGTGACGCGGGCCCCGAGGCCCCCGGCGAAATCTTGTGGCGCGTCCTCAAGCATAAGGCGGCCGCCATGCTCTTCCATGATGCGCTTGACAATGGCAAGGCCGAGCCCCGTGCCTTTTTCGCGCGTCGTCATGTAGGGTTCGGCGAGGCGATGGCGATTTTCTTTGGGCAGGCCGGTACCATTGTCGCTGACGCGAATAAATGGTCCCAGGGGCCCGTGGCCGGCCTCGACGCGGATCTTGCCGCGCGGTTGCGGTTGGTGCTGTTGGCGGCCTTCAATGGCTTCCTGGGCATTCTTGACGAGATTGGTAACCGCCTGGGTGATCAGCCGCCGGTCGAAGTGAAATACAAACTCGCCTTCATCCACATCCACATCTATGTCGATATCGCCCGATGACACCCGTTGCAGGACGGTGGCCTCGCGCACCACAGCGGCCAATTTCTGCGGTTCTGGCACGGCCTTGGGCATGCGCGCGAAGGACGAGAACTCGTCCACCATGCGGCCGATATCTCCAACTTGACGGATAATGGTATCCGTACACTGGTCGAAGATCTGCTTGTCAGTATGAATTTGCCCGCCATACTTGCGTTTCAATCGCTCGGCCGAAAGCTGGATGGGTGTCAGCGGGTTCTTGATCTCATGGGCAATGCGCCGGGCAATGTCGGCCCAGGCGGAATTGCGCTGCGCTGAAACGAGGTCGGTAATGTCGTCGAATGTCAGCACATGGCCATGCGACTCGGAGTTCGATGCTTCGGTGGTAAAGCGGGCAAAAAAAGCGCGGTCGATGCCCAGCACATTCATGTCGACTTGGCCTTCAGCAAAGCCCGAGGGCCGCGACAGCGACAACTCGAACAGCGCCCTGAAGTCGGGCAGAACGTCTTCCGCAGCTCTGCCGATGAGGCCGGCCTCCTTGAGCCCCAGGAAATTCAAGGCTGAACGATTGACCAGCGAGATGTTGCCCTCGGGATTGATGCCGATGACGCCGGCGCTGACGCCTTCCAGCATCGCCTCGGTGAAACGCCGCCGGGTGTCGAGCGTTTCATTGGTGTTGATCAATTGATCGCGCTGTTCCTTGATATGGCCGGTCATCAGGTTGAAAGTGCGCGCTAACGTGGCGAGATCCCCGGGGCTTTCGATGGCATCGACCTTGGCTTCGAGATCGCCTGTTGAAACCCGCCGCGCCGCATCAAGAAGCTTGACCAGCGGCGCCACCAGGCGGTCCGAGAACCACAAACCGATCCAGATGGCGGCCAGCAGGAAAACAAAAGCCACAACACCATACATCATGGCAAAGGTAAGCTGTACGCCAGAGCGTTGGGCCTTCAGTTGATCGTACTCGTTTTTCGCCGCCTGGGTGGCCAGAAGCTGGTCGATCACCGTGCCATTGATTGGCTTGTAGATGTAGAGATACTCATCGGTGTAGCCCTGTAACTTGAACAGGGCGCGCACGATATTGCCACCCTGCCCCGGCGGGACGATGACCAGTTCGCCTTTGGCTGCCTTTTCGACCCACGCCGGCTGTGGCGCCACGAATTGAATGGTGTTGTTGGCGGTTACATTGGTGTCCAGCCGCTTGGCTGCCGGGCTGAAAATGAACAGGGCCGGCAAACCGCGAATGGCCGCGTGCCGCGCCATGCGGCGCACGAAAGCCTGGCGGTCGGTATCGAACAGGGTCTTCTGTTGGGCAATGTCACTGGCAATGGCGGCGACATCGTTACGGGTGGCTTCCGAATGGTCCTTCACATAGGCCTCGGCAACTTTCACCGCGCCATCAACAATGGCCTGCGTACGTTGCGAAAACCACGCATCGAGGCCCCGATTGAGTGTGACCGACGCGAAGGCTGCGACCACAATGGCCGGTGTAATGGCAATCAGGCTGAACAGCGCAACGAAGCGAAGGTGCAGCCCGGCACCCGCCGTGCCCTGGCGCTGTTCCATGAACAAGAACAGCACCTGCCCCAGCACCATGACGGTCATCACCAACAACAACACGCCGTTGAATACCAACAGCAACGTGGTGATTTCCGCAGTCGGCCTCACCGGCGTGAGTCCCGTCAGGATGGCAAATGTCGAGATGCCGCTGATAATGCCGAACAGCACAAGCGCAAACCCCGCCCAACCCGTTAGGCGGCGCAAGCGCTCGGACAATCGCAACTCGTTCAATGTCGTCATGGGAATTCGAGATGGCATGGACTGTTGCATAAAATCAACACCAAACGTGGCGGATTTGCGACAGTTCGCAGTATCCTACACCGTCGAGGCGGTGTGCATCTACATCCCCCGCATCACCTTGATGCTGCGGTCACGCAGCTTAGTGCGCAACGTATTGCGGTTAATGCCCAACAGATCGGCGGCGCGCAGCTGGTTTCCACCCGTGGCAGCAAGGGCCGCCCGCAACAGCGGCGGTTCTAGCTCGGCCAGCATGCGGTCATAGAGGCCCGGCGGCGGCAATTGTTGCCCGAAGCCGGCAAAATAGCGGGTGAGATAATTCTCTGCAAACTCCGAAAGCGTTGAATCGCCCGCTGCCATGGCGGCGGACGTCTGGACCGGGGCAGATTGCGATAGTTCGCGCATCACCGAGGCTACAGCGATCTGGTCCTCGATCTCGATCGCCACGAGGCGGCGTAGCAAATTCTCCAACTCGCGAATATTGCCGGGCCAGCGATAGGCCTTCAGCGCCTCGATGGCTTCAGCGGCGAGTTCCTTGCGCGGCAGCCCTTCCTTGATGGCTGAAGCGAGGAAGTGCCGCACCAGATCAGGGATGTCCTCAGTACGTTCACGAAGCGGTGGCAGCCGCATGGGTACGACGTTGAGACGGAAAAACAGATCTTCGCGAAACAAACCTTCGGAAATGAGTTGCCGCAGATCGCGATGGGTGGCGGCGACGATGCGCGCGTTGGTCTTGATCGGCGTGTTGCCACCGACTGAGGTGTATTCGCCTTGTTGCAACACGCGCAGCAGGCGAGTTTGCGCTTCAAGCGGCATGTCGCCGATTTCGTCGAGAAACAGCGTGCCGCCTTCCGCCTGCTCGAAACGCCCTGCAACCCGTGACGTCGCCCCAGTAAACGCCCCTTTTTCGTGGCCAAAAAGTTCCGACTCAATCAGTTCACGCGGGATCGCCGCCATGTTGACGGCAACAAATGGTCCCTTGCGGCGGCGTCCATAGTCATGGAGCGCCCGTGCCACCAGTTCCTTTCCGGTGCCGGATTCGCCGACGATCATCACCGTCAATTCGGTCTGGGTAAGCCGTGCAATGACCCGATAAATCTCCTGCATCGCCGCCGAGCGCCCGATGATTGGCAACTGCTCAGGGGCCGGATTGGCATTGGCGGCGACAGGCCTGGTGGATTGTTCCACTGCCCGGCCCACGGTTTGCACCAGCACATTGAGATCGAATGGCTTTGGCAAATAGTCGTAGGCGCCGCGCTCGGCGGCGGTGATCGCCGTCATGATTGTGTTTTTTGCACTCATCACGATGATCGGCAGATTGGGCCTGATCTTCTTGATGCGCGGAATGACATCAAAGACGTTCTCATCAGGCAGCACCACATCGGTCACCACGGCATCGCCCTGGCCTTCCGAAACCCAGCGCCACAGCGCCGTGGCAGTCGCCGTCGAGCGCACGCTGTAACCAGCCCGGCTCAGGGCCTGGGTGAGCACCGTGCGGATGGCGCTGTCGTCATCGGCAACGAGAATGGTTTTTGCGCTCATGAATTCACTCCTTCTTCGCCGGCAAAGCCGTCGCTTCCCGACCGCAGCATGGGCAACAACACGCGAAACGTTGCTCCCCGGTCGCGCGGCGAACATTCGACAACGCCGCCGTGATCGCGCACGATTTTGGCGACGAGTGCAAGACCCAGTCCCTTGCCGCCGGGCTTGGTGGTCACAAAGGGATCAAAGATGTTCTGGCGCAATTCTTCCGGAACGCCTGGCCCCGTGTCATGAACGCAAACTTCAAGAGGCAGCGTGATGCGTTCGCCCGAACCCGGAACCGTCAGGCGTACGCCAGGGCGAAAAGCGGAGGTGAGAATGATCTCGCCCGCCTCACCGCCGCCGGAGATCGCTTCAGCGGCATTCTTGGCGAGATTGAGAAACACTTGCACGAGTTGGTCGCGATTTCCAAGCACCGGCGGAAGCGATGGATCGTAGTCCTCGCGCACGATTACACCGGGTGCAAGTCCCGCCACCAGCAGTTGCTTCACCCGCTCCAGCACCACGTGTATGTTTACTGGCCTGCTGTCGAGCGGGCGCTCGTCCGAGAAAACTTCCATCTGGTCGACAAGATCGCGGATGCGGTCGGTTTCGTCGCAGATCAGCCGCGCCAGCGCCCGGTCTTCCGCGCCAAGCGCCGGTTCCAGCAATTGTGCGGCGCCTCGAATGCCGGCCAGCGGGTTCTTGATTTCATGGGCCAGCATGGTGGCCATGCCCGACACGGAAAGTGCGGCGCCACGCGACGTAAGCTGCCGGTCGATTTTGTGCGCCATCGAGCGCTCAAGCAGCATGATGACGGCAAATCGCGGGTCTTCGGTCACCAGTGCCGCTTGAAGATCGACAATGCGTTCGCCGCCTAGCCGCGGGCTGCCGACGCCGACGGAATATTCGTTAACGGCGCTGGCCGAAGCGCGCGACTGCGACACGGCGCCGAACACCGGGCTTGAGAAAGGCACAAGGTCGGCAAGCCGCAGGCGTTGCAGCATCACGCTGCTGGCCTGAAAGAAATTTTCAGCGGCGGAATTGGCAAGAACCACGCGATCCTGCTCGTCGATGACGATCAGCGGATTGGGAATGGCGTCAAGAATGATCCGCGACAGTGGCGGCGCGTGCGCCTCGGTGGCCAGGCTCATGCCGCCTTCTCCATGGTTGCGCTGTCGTAAAGTTCGGCAAGTCCCCGGGCGACCGCCTGATTGTCGTGAATTTGCAGCAGGCGCTTGCGCCATTGCGCAGCAACGTCTGCAGAAATGAGATGCCGTTCGGCCAGCCGGTCGATGGTCCAACCAACATGCTTGCGGGCGATGCGATTGCCGTGCAGCGCGCCGTGGAAATCGATGATGGCGGCATGGTGGCTTTGCACCATATGGCGCTCCATCTGCAATGATGGCTCTTCGATGCCGGTGCCTGGATCGAGCCGGTTGGCGATAACACCCGGCCACCACGGCCTGCCATAGGCGCCACGGCCGATCATGACCGCGTCCGCCCCCGAAGCTTTCATCATTGCCACTGCATCGTCAGCCGACTGACCATCGCCATTGGCGACGAGTGGAATTGAGATTGCCTCGCGCACGGCGAGCAATGGCTTGCCAATTGGCCTTGCCGCCATAGAACTGGCAACGTGTGCGGCCATGAACGGTCGACCATGGCAATGCCCGCCTGTTCCGCACGGCGCGCCAGCTCCGGCGCGTTGAGCGTGTCGTCGTCCCAGCCCAGCCGCATCTTGAGGGTGACCGGCACATCGGCAGCGCCAACCGTAGCTTCTACCAAAGTCATGGCATGATCGAGATCGCGCATCAGCGCCGAACCCGAAAGGCCGCCTGTTACCTGCCGGGCCGGGCAGCCCATGTTGATGTCAATGATCTCGGCCCCCAGATCCTGCGCCACGCGAACGCCTTCGGCCATCCAGTGGGCCTCGCGGCCCGCAAGCTGGATGACGAAGGGCGAAACTTTTTCACTGCCCGTTGCGCGGCGCACCATGTCGGGCCGGGCCTTGACCAGTTCCTCGCTGGCCACCATTTCCGAAACCACCAGCCCCGCCCCTTGGGCGTGCGCCATGGCGCGAAACGGCTCGTCACTCACGCCCGACATGGGTGCGAGGAAAACCCGGTTGCGTGTTTCGATATGGCCGATGCGAATGCCCATAAATTAGGCAGTTCCTGTTGTTGGTCGAATTTCACAAGCAACACTACAATGATGCTGCAGTGCGTCAAGCGCCTTTGTTGCAGGTGCACTAAGCGATTGCTATGCCGGTTCCATGACAGTGGCGGTGGTGATCGTGGCTGGCGGTTCGGGGCTCCGGGCTGGCGGCGAAAAACCCAAGCAGTATCAATTGGTCGGGGGTAAGCCGCTGATCTGGTGGACAATTCACGCCTTTGCCTCGCACCCCGGCGTGTCCCATGTGCAGGTGGTGATCGGCGATGATCACGACGAGATGTTTGCCGAGGCAACGGGCAGGACTTGCCAATTCTGCCACCGGTCATTGGTGGCGCCACCCGCCAGGAACTCATGCCGCAGGGGTCTGGAAGCCCTTGAGCGCCTCGCCCCGGACAAGGTGATAATTCACGACGCGGCCCGGCCTTTCGCCTCCCGCGATCTGATCAGCCATGTCATCGCCTGGCTCGACCGGCACCCGGCGGTGCTGCCCGGCTTGCCGGTCGCCGAAACATTGAAGAAAGCTCCCGGCGGCCAGGTGGTGGCGACCGTGGACCGCACCTCCATGTGGACGGCACAAACCCCGCAAGGGTTTCACTTCGCGCCCATTCTCGCCGCCCATCGCAAGGCCTGGGCCGAGGGTATCGACACCCTGACCGATGATGCCGCCGTGGCCGAACACGCTGGCATTGCGGTGACCATGATTCCCGGCCGCGAGCGAAAACCGCAAGGTCGACCACCGCCGAGGATGTGGATCACGCCGACCGGCTGCTCTCCGCCAGGTCGCTCGCCGAACTTGCCTGACATCCGCGTCGGCCAGGGTTTCGATATTCATCCGTTCACGGAGGGCTCGGCGGTGACCCTGTGTGGCGTGAAAATTCCATTCGACAAGAAACTTGCCGGCCATTCCGATGCCGACGTGGCGATGCACGCCTTGACCGACGCCATACTTGGCGCCATCGGCGAGGGCGACATCGGTGTGCACTTTCCGCCAAGCGAACCACGATGGAAAGGAGCCGCCTCCTCCATCTTCCTCGCCAAGGCCGTGGGACTTGTGCGGGCGAGGGGTGGGATGATCGCCAACGCCGATATTTCCATCATCGCCGAAGCGCCAAAGATCTCGCCACATCTTGCCGCCATGAAACGCGTGCTGTCGCGGCGTACTCGGGCATATCGGTCGATCGCATCGCCATCAAGGCCACGACGGCCGAGAAACTCGGCGCACTGGGACGGGGCGAAGGCATCGCCGCCATGGCTGTCGCACTGGTCGGCTGCCGTGAGCCTGTTTTCGCCGGATCTGCTGCGCGACGCCGAAGGCTCTGCTCGACCTGTGCCGCGCTAGGGGAATGCGGCTTGCAACCGCTGAAAGCTGCACCGGCGGCCTCGTGGCGGGGCTTCTCACGTCCATCGCCGGATCGTCGGACGTCGTCGACCGGGGCTTCGTCACTTATTCCAATGCCGCGAAAACCCAGATGCTCGGCGTTCCCGCAGCCCTTATCTCCGCCTATGGTGCGGTCAGCGAAGAGGTGGCCAGCGCCATGGCCGAAGGAGCGCTTGCCAACAGCGAAGCGCGATATCGCCATCAGCGTCACCGGTGTTGCGGGCCCCGGTGGCGGCACCGCGGAGAAGCCGGTGGGACTCGTTCACATCGCCTGCGCCATGCGTGGTGCCGATCACTGCCACCACCGTCTTGATTTCGGTCCGTTGGACCGCCAGGCGATCCGGCTCAAGTCACGTTGCAGCAATGCTGCAGTTGGCGAGGACTCAGGCCTTGGGGCCATAAAGCTTCGCGGCGCGTTCCTCGAACGACGTCATGATCTTGCGCATCATCAGATCGAACATGCCGGACATCAGGAACTGCAGGCTGCGGCTTTTCATCGTATAGTCGATGTTGAGGTTGATCGAGGCGCCCTGCCGTCTTCCGGCTTGATCACCCACTTGGCTTCGAGATTGTCGATGGGCCCGTCTTTGCGCGATGAAGCGCTAACCCACATTTTCTGCGTCATTGGCTACCACGTGGCTGCGCATCGTCTCGTTGATGCCGAGCTTCTTGTAGGAAATCATCAGCTCGGCATCGAATTCCCGCGTGCCATCGGGGTTGTCCTTGTCGTTGAATACATCCGACTTCTTCATCAGCGGCAGAAAATGCCGGTACGACGAAACATCGCTGGCGATGGCGTAGACTTGGTCCGCGGAATAGGCGACATGGCGGCTCACGGTAAATTTCGTCATCCTCAGTTAATCCCGGCCTTGGCGATTCCTGGCGGCGCGCAACCTGGCGAAATCATCACCGGCGTGATGCGACGAACGCGTCAGCGGTGTTGCCGCCACCATCAGGAAACCCTTGGCATAGGCGATGGTTTCATAGCCCTTGAACTCGTCAGGCGTCACGAAGCGGTCGATGGCCGCGTGCTTGCGCGTCGGCTGCAAATATTGGCCGATGGTGATGAAGTCGATATCGGCGGAGCGCATGTCGTCCATCACCTGCATGACCTGCTCGCGAGTCTCGCCAAGCCCCACCATGATGCCGGATTTGGTGAACATCGAGGGATCGAGTTCCTTCACCCGCTGCAGCAGCCTCATCGAATGGAAGTAGCGCGCGCCAGGCCTGATCCTGCAGATAGAGCGACGGCACGGTTTCGAGATTGTGGTTGAAGACATCGGGCTTGGCCTCGACGACAATTTCCAGCGCGCCATGCTTCTTGAGGAAATCCGGCGTCAGCACTTCAATGGTGGTCTGCGGCGAAGCCGCGCGGATGGCGCGAATGGTTCGGGCGAAATGCTCGGCGCCGCCGTCATCGAGATCGTCGCGATCAACCGAGGTGATCACCGCATGCATCAGTCCCATGCGCGCCACCGCATCGGCCACTTTCTCCGGCTCGTCGCCCGTCAAGCGCACCGGGAATACCGGTCTTCACGTTGCAGAAGGCGCATGCCCTTGTGCAGGTGTCGCCCATGATCATGAAGGTCGCGTGTTTCTTCGACCAGCACTCGCCGATGTTGGGGCAGCCCGCTTCCTCGCACACCGTGACGAGCTTGTTCTCGCGCACGATCTTCTGCGTCTCGGCATAGATGGGAGAACCCGGCGCTTTCACGCGAATCCACTCGGGCTTGCGCAGCACCGGCGTATCCGGCCGGTGCGCCTTTTCCGGGTGGCGGGGCCGCCCCTCCTTCGTGTCGAGCAAAGTGACCATCAGGCCTGTTTCTGCTTCACCATGCGATAGATGAAGATGAGAAGGCATGCGCCGATGACCGCCACGATGAGCTGGCCGATGAACCCGCCCATGGTGACGCCAACCAGGCCCAGCAACAAGTTTCCGACCACCGCGCCGACAATACCGAGCACGATGTTCATGACCAGACCCGTATCGAACTTCATCAGACTTCTCGGCGATCCACCCGGCCAAGCCGCCTATGACGATCCACACAATCCAGCTCATGCCGAACGTCCCTTCACCGTCTTGACCACGAACAGCAGGATGATGGCGCCGACCGCGGCTACAATCAGGTTGCCAAGGAACCAGCCACCGAAAATTTCGCCAAGCCGGAGGTCCAAGTGCATTGGCGAGGAACGCGCCGATATAGGAGCCGATGACGCCGACGATGATGTTCATGATCAGGCCCATGTCGGTCTTCATCACCTTCTCGGCGATCCAGCCGGCAAGGCCGCCGATCAGCAACGTGCCGATCCAGCCCACGCCACCACCAAGATCCATAAGGCTATTCATAGTCCCCTCCTCAGGTTCAAATGGCCAAAAGCCATCGTGTCAGATATGGCGCACGTGGCACGCCCATTCAAGCGCTTTTGCCTACATGTGTATGACGCGGCCATAGGCGTCGAGCACGCTCTCGTGCATCATTTCGGAAAGGGTGGGGTGCGGGAACACCGTGTGCATCAGCTCTTCCTCGGTGGTCTCGAGCCCCATGGCGACGACGAAGCCCTGGATCAGTTCGGTCACCTCCGCCCCCACCATGTGAGCGCCGATGAGCCGTCCGGTCTTGGCGTCGAAAATCGTCTTGACCAGGCCCTGATCCTCGCCCAGCGCAATCGCCTTGCCGTTGCCGAGGAACGGGAAGCGGCCGATCCTGAGTTCGAATCCGGCCGCCTTGGCCTTGGCCTCGGTGAGGCCGACGCTCGCCACTTGCGGGTGGCAATAGGTGCAGCCGGGAATCTGCTCCTTCTTCATCGGATGGGCATCGAGGCCCTTGATCTTCTCAACGCAGATGACGCCCTCATGCTCGGCCTTGTGGGCGAGCATCGGCGGGCCCGCCACATCGCCGATGGCATAGACGCCAGCCACATTGGTACGGCCATAGCCATCAATGACGATGCAACCCTTCTCGGTCTTGACGCCCAGTGCCTCAAGGCCAAGGCCTTCGATGTTGCCCTGAACGCCAACGGCGGAGATGACGCGATCGACGGTGAGTGTTTCGCTCTTGCCGCCCGCCTCGATCGTCGCAGTGACGTTGTTGGCGCCCTTCTTGAGGCTTGCCACTTTGGCGCCAAGGCGAATTTTCAGGCCCAGCTTCTCAAGCTGCTTCTGCGCCACTTTGGCAATCTCGGCGTCTTCCACCGGCATGACCTGATCCATGATCTCGACCACCGTCACATCAACACCCATGGCATTGTAGAATGACGCGAACTCGATGCCGATGGCGCCGGAACCGACAACCAGCAGCGACTTCGGCATGTCCGCCGGCACCATGGCCTCGAAATACGTCCACACCAGCTTGCCATCGGGCTCAAGGCCGGGCAGCACACGCGGGCGTGCACCGGTCGCCACGATGATGTGCTTGGCCGTGTAGGTTCCGGCCCCGGCAGCGCCCTTGGGTTCCGGATGCTGCGGCTGCATCGCCGCCTTGGCGGATTTCGAAACCACCACCTCATTGGGCTTGGTGAGTTTCGCCTCGCCCCAGATGACGGTCACCTTGTTCTTCTTGAGCAGCATGGTGACGCCGCCATTCAATCGTCCCGAAACCCCGCGCGACCGCTGCACCACGGCGGCGGCATCGAACGAAATATTGTCCGCCGACAGCCCATAGTTCTTGGCGTGTTTCATGTAGTGGAAAATCTCGGCGGAGCGCAGCAGCGCCTTGGTCGGAATGCAGCCCCAGTTGAGGCAGATGCCGCCGAGATGCTCGCGCTCGACAACCGCCGTCTTGAACCCCAGCTGTGCCGCCCGGATCGCCGCCACATAGCCGCCGGGGCCACCGCCGATGATGATGATGTCGAATGCGTTGTCGGCCATGACTTTCCTCTTTCTTCAACCCTCTCCCCTTGCGGGAGAGGGTGCGGAGCGGGCAAAGCCCGCGAAGCGGGAGAGGGGTTTCGTGGCAGGCAAGCCCCTCTCCCGGCTCGCTTGCTCGCCACCCTCCCCGCGGGGGAGGGTGTTGCAGAGTCCAAATTCTTCACCACCGGCACCAGCGCTTCGCCAATGGCGCGAGTGTTCATTTGCATCGAGATGCCCGCCATCGGTCGGATCGGTCTTCGCCACGCTGCCCGCATCGAAGAAATGCACGCCCATCTCCTCGGCCACGCGGCTGTAGTGTTTGGCGAAGAGCTTCGACTCTTCGATGGCATGGCCCCACAGATCGTTGAACCACTCGTCATTGGTCTTGCACAGGGCGGGTGGCGACATGATGAGGACTTGCGGCGGTGACGCCGTCTTGATCCACGGATAGCACTGTACGATCTCGACCAGCCGCCCCATGCCCATCGCCGCATCGAAGGCGCGGCAGCGATTGGCGTATTTGATGTCATTGGTGCCGAGCATGATGATGACGAGATCGAGCGGCTGATGGCGTGGTCAGCAGCATCGGCAGCGCCACGGCGCCATTGCGCTCGGCCCCGTCGGTCGGATCGGGAAACACCGTGGTCCGCCCGTTCATGCCCTCTTCGATGACGCGCGCCTTGCCACCAAGCCCCGCCGCCAAGCGCATTGGGCCAGCGCGTCTCGAACGGGTGCCGCTCCCACGTCCCGGCAACAAAACCCCAGGTCAGCGAGTCACCGAATGCGAGGATGGATTTCATGGCGCGGCAGTTTCGACGAGGGCCGCCAGCTGGCGCATCGAGTTCCTGCCAGCCGAGGTAACACATCTCCAGCGGAATGATGTCCGGGATGCCTTCCTGGGTGATGTTGATTTCGGTGCCGCAGGAGACTGCCTTGAGATTGACGGTCACCATGATCTCGCCCGGCAGGTTCGGGTCGTCGAACTTGTCGGTATAGCGCAGGAATTCCCCCGGCTTCATTTCAAGAAACTCGCCGCCGAAGGCATGGCCGTGGCCCGTGGCGAAGTTGGTGAATGACATGCGGAACGTGCCGCCAACTTTCGGATCGAAATGGTGCACGGTGCAGGTGAAGCCATCGGGCGGCATCCATTTGGCCATTCCGGCAGCATCGGTGAAGCCTTGTAGACCCGCTCCGGCGGCGCTTTCAGCACGCGGTGGAGTTTGACGGTGTTCGGCATGGCAGCGTCCTCCTTTCAGCTCACACCAGCATCAGCGCCGGTTCTTCGAGATACATCTTGATCGCCCCGATGAACTCCGCCCCCAGCGCGCCGTCGATGCAGCGGTGATCGGTGGACAGCGTAATCGTCATCTGCTGTTCGATGACGATGTCATTGCCGCGCACCACCGGGCGGCGTTCGCCGGTGCCGATCGCCAGGATCGAGCCGTGCGGCGGGTTGACGATGGCCGCGAAGTTCTTGACGTTCATCATGCCCATGTTGGACACCGCCGCCGAGCCGCCGGTATATTCCTCGGGCTCGAGCTTGCGCGCCTTGGCGCGGGCCGCGTAGTCCTTCATCTCCAGCGAAATCTGCGCGAGGCCCTTGGTTTCGGCCTTGCGCACCACCGGCGTGATCAGGCCGCCGGGGATCGACACGGCGACGCCGATATCGGCGTGTCTTGTGCTTCACCATGGCGCTGTCGGTCCACGACACATTGGCGTCCGGCACCTTCATCATCGCCATGGCCATGGCCTTGATGACGAAGTCGTTGACCGAGACTTTCCACGCGGGCTTGCCGTCCTTGTCTTTCGGCGCCTGCAGGTTCAGGCGTTCGCGCACGTTCAGCAGATTGTCGAGCGACACATCGACCGACAGATAGAAATGCGGGATCGTCTGCTTCGATTCCGTGAGGCGGCGCGCGATGGTCTTGCGCATGCCGTCATGCGGCACGAGCTCGTAGGAGCCCGGCTCGAAGAGCTTGAGCACGGCCTCTTCGCTCATGCCCATGCGCGAGCGCCGGTGCGGCGGCCTTCGGCGTGCGGGGGCAGCACCCGGCTTGGCGTTCTCGACATCCTTCAGCACGATCCGGCCATGGGGGCCGGAGCCGAGGAGTGCGGCGAGATCGATGCCCTTCTGCTTGGCGATGCGCTTGGCGAGAGGCGAGGCGAAGACGCGGCTGTCCCCCCTCCGCCGCGCTTCGCGCGCACCTCCCCCGCAAGCGGGAGGGAGAAGGGCTGCTGCCGATCTTCTCCTCCCCCTTGATGGGGGAGGGTGGCTGCGGAGCGCGGCGGGAGCGGCGAGATATCCGCCGCCTTCTCGCCCTCGCCCAGGATCACCGCGATCGGCGTATTGACCAGACACATCATCGGTGCCATCCGCCACCAGGATCTTGCCCAGCGTGCCCTCGTCCACGGCTTCGACTTCCATCGTCGCCTTGTCGGTTTCGATCTCGGCGAGGATGTCGCCGGACTTGACCTTGTCGCCTTCCTTCTTCAGCCACTTGGCGAGCTTGCCCTTCTCCATGGTGGGCGAAAGGGCGGGCATGAGGATTTGGATGGGCATGGGATCTACCTCGGCAACTGAAGTTACGTCGGGTTGGTCGAAAGGCCAAAGATCGGCAAGCGGAAACGGCTGCAGTTCGAATGGTACGGCCTTGACCACCTGCAGCGCTCGAGAAGGTCGCGGCCAGGAGCCAATGACCGGCGGTGAGCTGGAAAACCTCCAGCAACCTTGTCCGCGGGTCGAGCAGCCAGAGATACGGGACACCGGCTTCCGCGTAGATATTGCGCTTGGCATTCCGGTCATGGCGTTCGGTCGAGTCTGACAGGATTTCACAAACCCAGTCGGGCGCAATTCCGATCCAGGAAGTCTCTGGCAAGCTCGGAAGCCGTTCACGGCGCCACGCCGCAATGTCCGGCACGACGACATTTTCGCCGAAGTGGAGTTCGGGCTCGCTCATGAATACCCATCCACCGGGCCCGCCTTTTCCCCACTGATTGCCCGGCGCGAGACTGGCACTCATTGCGAAGTCGCCGCACTGGCATGACGGGGCGAAGGCCGTGGATGCGTCACCAGCGCGCCGTGGATGATCTCCGCCACAAGATGCGGCGGCACCGCCTCGAGATCGGCGTAGGTTGCCTGGCGCTTGGCGGGATCGGCCATCGGCTATGCCTTGTTGTTCAACGCCGAAAGCTGCCCGGCCACCTTGCCGAGGTCTTCGTTGAGCGTCTTGCGGATGGCGTCGAAATTCGCCGGCCGCCTTGCCATGGCCCATTTCCTCGCATCGTCGCCGCCACCTGCTGCGCGATGCCGGCCAGCACATGGCCCCAGATATCGGGCTTGCCGAAGGCCATGGCATGCGAGCGACATGGTCAGATTGCCGTTGGAAATCCAGATGCGCGCCACTTCGCCGGCCTTGGGATCGTGGAACACCTCATGCGGCGGCTCCAGCTGGTGCGGATGGATTTCGTGGCTGTGGTCGTGGTGGTGATGGTCGTGGTCAGACATAAAGAACTCTCTTCGCGGCGGCCACCACCTCATCGGCATTGGGCAGCGCCAGCTTTTCCAGGTTGGCCGCATAGGGCATGGGAACGTCCTTGCCGGCGACGCGTGCGACAGGCGCGTCGAGGTAGTCGAAAGCGTGGGTCATGATCTGGGCGGCGAGTTCGCTGGTCACCGAGAATTGCGGATAGCCCTCTTCCACGCAAACACAGCGATTGGTTTTCTTCACGCTCGCCAGAACCGTTTCAAGGTCCATGGGGCGGATGGTGCGGAGATCGATGATCTCGGCCTCAATGCCGTCCGCGGCCAGCTTGTCGGCGGCGGCATGGGCATAGGTCATGCCGATGCCGAAGGCGACGATGGTGACATGCTTCCGGCCCGCGCCACCCGCGCCTTGCCGATGGGCACCACCCAGTCGTCGAGCTTCGGCACATCGAAGCTCTTGCCATAGAGGATTTCGTTTTCGAGGAAGATCACGGGATTGGGATCGCGGATCGCCGCCTTCATCAGTCCCTTCGCGTCCGCCGCCGTGTAGGGCATCACCACCTTGAGGCCGGGGATCGCGCCATACCATGCCGCATAGTCCTGGCTGTGCTGGGCGCCAACGCGGGCCGCAGCTCCATTGGCGCCGCGGAACACGATGGGGCAACCCATCTGGCCGCCCGACATGTAAAGCGTCTTCGCCGCCGAGTTGATGATGTGGTCAATGGCCTGCATGGCGAAGTTGAAGGTCATGAACTCGACAATGGGCCGGAGCCCCGCAAACGCCGCGCCCACCGCGATGCCGGTGAAGCCATGCTCGGTGATCGGCGTGTCGATCACGCGGCGGGCCGAATTCCTCGAGCATGCCCTGCGAAATCTTGTAGGCGCCCTGGTATTCGGCCACTTCCTCGCCCATCAGGAACACATCCTTGTTGGCGCGCATTTCCTCCGACATGGCCGAACGGATCGCCTCGCGCACCGTCATCGAGACCATCTCGGTGCCGGCGGGAATTTCAGCTCGTCCGACCTCCCCCCTCGCGGCGCGAGCGATGGCACGCCAGCGCCGGGAGAGGGAAGAGATGCGGTGACGCCCCTGCTCTCCCGGCCTGCTGCGCAGCCTTCGGACCGTCTCGCGCGAGGCGGCGGGTGAGGCACGCATCCGCCACGCCGATCACCGCGATCGGCGTATTCACCTTCACATTCTCGGTGCCCGCCGGAACCAGGATCGCCGTCAGCGGGCCTTCGTCGACGGCTTCCACTTCCATCGTCGCCTTGTCGGTCTCGATCTCGGCGATGATGTCGCCGGACTTCACAATGTCGCCGACGTTTTTCAGCCACTTGGCGATCTTGCCCTCTTCCATGGTGGGCGAAAGGGCGGGCATGAGGATGTTGGGCATGGATCGACTTCAGGTCTCTTGTCAGTGGAAGTCGGTGGCGTAGTCAGGCAAGGGCAAAGAGGAGCATCCTGAAGGTGAGGTGCAAAAGTGATGGCGTCGAGAATGTGCGGGGCCGAGACGCTGTCGTTGTCGTCGACGTCAGCGAATTGGTACTGGTCGAGTCAAAGGAGCCCAATCCTTCTCCAACCTGCGAAGCTTGAAACACTTCGAAAGCGATAGTCCGCGTCGCCGAGGGACAAAATTGAGGAGCCAGATCATGGTCGCACCGCATACATCGTCGTAGATGCCGCATCAGTTGTCGCTGCGCGTCCCTGCTTCAGCGGTTCGCCAAAGGCGGCAACCAGGGATCTCCGGCACATCTGACGTGGCGACTACGCGTGTAGAAGGCGCTTCATCCAGGGATCGAGCGAACCACATGCGCGCCATGTGGAGAAACAAAAGGTTGGGTTCGATGGCATCCCGAGGGGCCTTGAACCGCTCGCGTTTCCATCCATCGCGCTAGTCGGGCACAAGGCGACGTGTGGCCAGGCACCGAAGCGTGTACGTTTCCAGCCATCTGGCGTCAGAGCACCCATGTGGGCGCAGGGCGGCATGGAGTTGGGCAGGTCAGGTCCAGCGACTAGTTCTTGCCGTTCGAATGTGGAAGAAGACCATGGCGATGATGCCATGAGAATGAGGCGAAGAAAGCGAGCAGGCCATGCGATAGCCGGTTGATGTGGGGCACGGCGGCGGGGCGGCGATTTCCTCGACGCGTGCAAACCGCCACCAACCAGATTGAAGTAGGCCTTGAGCTTCTGCCCCTCGGCGCCAGTCCGACGATGTCCGAGGTAGCCGGCATGACCGCCACTAGCCAGGCTGCCAGTGGCTTCAAGCCCAAAAACGACCATGAAGTTGCTAGCATGGTCAACACGCACTCACGCGTCAGATAAATATCGGTATAGAGCTCGCTCGCGTCCGGCTCCGGATCGCCTTGCGCAAACTCGGCGGCTTCGGTGACGACGGCGCGGATATCGGCATCGACCTTCTTCAGGTCGTCCTCGTGGCGAATCCTGCCTTCATGATGCGCGCCTTCACCTGCTCGATCGGGTCGTGCTCCTCGCGCATCTTCTGCACTTCTTCCTTGGAGCGGTATTTCGCGGGGTCGGACATGGAGTGGCCGCGATAGCGGTAGGTCATCATTTCGAGAATATAGGGCCCCTCGCCCGCCCGGCAATGTTCCACGGCCCGGTCGGCCGCGTCCTTCACGGCGCGCACATCCATGCCGTCCACTTGCTCCGAGGCGATGCCGAACGCAGCGCCGCGCGCGCCCAAATGATCGGACATGGCGGTGGAGCGCGGCGCCGCCGTGCCCATGGCGTAGCGGTTGTTCTCGATCACGAAGATCACCGGCAGTTTCCAGATCGAGGCCATGTTGAAGGTCTCGTAGACCTGGCCCTGGTTCGCCGCGCCGTCGCCGAAATAGGCAACCGAGACATGGTCGTTGCCGCGATACTTGTTGGCGAAGGCCAGCCCCGCGCCGAGCGGCACCTGGGCGCCGACGATGCCATGGCCGCCGAAGAACTGTTTCTCGCGGCTGAACATGTGCATGGAGCCGCCCTTGCCCTTGGATAACCCGCCGCGCCGGCCGGTCAGTTCCGCCATCACGCCCTTGGGGTCCATGCCGCAGGCCAGCATATGGCCATGGTCGCGGTAGGAGGTGATGACCTGGTCGCCCTCCTTCTGGGCCATCTCCATGCCGACGACAACGGCTTCCTGGCCGATGTAGAGGTGGCAAAAGCCGCCGATGAAACCCATGCCATAGAGCTGGCCCGCCTTCTCCTCGAAGCGGCGGATCAGCAGCATGTCGCGATAGGCTTGGAGTTCCTGCTCCGAGGTGAAGCCAGTGTTGCGAAGCTCGGGTTTTTCGCCCTTCTCGCCCTTGGCCCCTTTGCGCGCGATATAGGCCGACTTGACCGCCATGCAAGCATCCTCCCGGTGGGTAATCCACCTAGGTTGATAGCATTAAAGTGCTGACATGGCTCGCAAAAAAGCAGATTAACCGGATTTCGGTTTATCGCTACGAATTCTCACGGCTTTTGGAATGAAACGATCTCGTTGGGCGCCAATACTTCAAGCTGGGCCCGGGCCATTTCGTCGAGCATGTCGGGATCGAGGCTTTCCGGGCGCAGCAACCCGGCCTTGTGTTCCAGGCGCACCCGGTCCTGCTGGATTCCGTCGAACTCGTCCTGCAGCAGTGCCGCCTGGGCCTCAAGTCCCGACTGATAGCCAAAGCCGCGCGGCCCCTTGTTGGCATGCCAGGCGAAGTAACCCAAAAGCGTCAGACAGACGAGGCTGACGGCGAAATCGAAGCGGCGCGATTGCATTTGGCGACTCTGGGCACCCGTGGTTAAGAAAAGGTAAGCGCCGAAGCGTGTATACAAAACCTTGATTATTTCGGGTATAGTGCCGATGTAACCTTCGGAGTTACTGAAATGCTATCAAGCAGCCGATTTCATCGTCGCCATTCATGCCTTGTCCGTTCTCGCCCGCGCGGCGGGCAAGGGGCCCGTGTGCTCAACAGCCGTTGCCGAAAGCGTCCACACCAATCCCGTGGTCATCCGCCGCCTGATGTCGGAACTGGAAAAGGCCCAGTTGGTGCGGGCCGTGGCCGGCCGCTCCGGCGGCTTCGAGCTTGAACGCCAGGCCGACACCATCACCCTCGCCGACGTCTATCGCGCTGTGGAAGACGAAGAGGTATTCCGCATGCACAAAATTTCGCCAGATGCTGTCTGCCCTGTCGCGGCACAGATCGGCAAGATTCTCACCGGCCCATTGCGCGCTGCGGAAAGCGCACTCTCCAATTCGCTGGCCCAAACCACGCTGAAGGATGTGGCGAGCGCCATCACCTGACGTCCTGGGTGACGCGCCAGTTTCCTTGCAGTAGAACCCCCTGCCATGACAGCAGCGCGCGGCAATCGTACGGCAATCTGGTTTATTTTCATCACCGTTTTCATCGACATGGCGGGCTTCGGGCTCATCATGCCGGTGCTGCCGAAACTCATCGAAGAGGTGGGACACACCGATATTGCCGGCGCCTCGATCATGGGCGGCTGGCTGTTCCTTGCCTATGGCGGCATGCAGTTTCTGTTCGGGCCGGCCCTCGGCAATCTATCGGACGCCTATGGCCGCAGGCCCTTGCTGCTGCTGTCGGTGGTCGGGCTGGTCGTCGACTATTTGATCATGGCCTTTGCGCCCAGCATGGTCTGGCTGTTCGTGGGCCGCATCGTCGCTGGCTTGTGCGGCGCCTCCTATGTCGATCGCCAATGCCTATCTGGCCGACATCACCGCCCCTGAAGACCGCGCCAAGGTGTTCGGCTACATGGGTGCGGCATTCGGCCTGGGCTTCGTCATCGGTCCAGCCATTGGCGGTCTGTTGGGTGAATTGGGCTCCCGTGTGCCGTTCTTCGTGGCCGCCGGATTCTCGTTCCTGAATTTCTGTATCGGCTATTTCGGCGTGCCGGAAACCCTGAAGCCCGAAAACCGCCGGGCCTTCGAATGGAAGCGCGCCAACCCCATCGGCACGCTGGTGGTGTTCAAGCACTACAAGGGCGTGATCCCGCTGGCCGCCACCATGTTCGTCTATTTTCTGGCGACATCGGTTTACCCGGCGATCTGGGCCTTCTGGGGCATCGCCGCCTTTGGCTGGAGCGAATCGACCATCGGATTGACGCTGGCGGCCTTCGGTCTATGCATGGCGGTGGTTCAGGGAGCGCTCACCGGGCCAACAGTGAAATGGCTGGGCGAGCGCGGCACGGTGATCTTCGGCCTCGTGGTGGCAGCCATCGCCGCCGCCGGATATGGCCTGGCGCCAAGCCTCCTCGTTGTAATGATCCTGCTGGTCATCCACTCGCCCGAAGGCTTCGTGCATCCGGCATTGACCGCCATCATGTCACACGCTGCACCCGCCGATGCCCAGGGCGAATTACAGGGTGGCATTGCCAGCTTGCAGAACCTCGCCATGGTGATCGGCTCGGTATTCTTCGCCCAGGTGTTCGGCTACTTCCTCCAACCCACGGCCCCTGTGATCTCAACCGGCATGGCATTCTACATCGCCGCCGCGATGCTCGCCGCAACGATTGTCGGTGTACTGATTTTCACAAAGAAGGAAGCCCCTACTCCACCGTGACCGACTTCGCCAGATTGCGCGGCTGGTCGACATCGGTGCCGATGAATACTGCCGCGTGATAGGCAATGAGTTGCACGGGAACGGCAAACAGCAGCGGACTGATGAAGGCATTGGCATGGGGCACGCGGATGCGCTGGAACAGGCGGCCGGCGTTTTCCTCGAGCCCTGCGTCGTCGGTCAGCATCACGATCTTGCCGCCGCGCGCCGCCACCTCTTCCATGTTGGAGACGGTCTTCTCGTAGAGCTCGTCGCGCGGGGCGATGACGATGACCGGCACGTTCTCGTCGACCAGCGCGATGGGCCCATGCTTCAGTTCGCCCGCCGCATAGCCTTCGGCGTGGATGTAGGAGATTTCCTTGAGTTTGAGGGCGCCTTCGAGGGCGATCGGATAATTGATGCCGCGGCCGAGATAGAGCACGTCCTTGGCGTGGGCGATTTCGCGGGCAACGGCGGCGATGTGTTTCTCGTCCTTGAGAATATCCGCCATGTGGCGCGGCGCTTCGACCAGCGCGCTGACATATTCGTTTTCCTTCTCGCGGTGTCAGCGTGCCGCGCACCTTTCCCGCCAGCAGTGCGAGACAGGCGAGCGCCGTCAACTGGCAGGTGAAGGCCTTGGTGGAGGCAACGCCGATTTCCGGCCCTGCGTAAGTGCGCAGTACCAGCTCGGATTCACGGGCGATTGTCGACTCCGGCACGTTGACGATGGCCACCGTGTGCTGGCCCTGCGACTTGCAATAGCGCAGCGCCGCCAGCGTATCGGCCGTTTCGCCCGATTGCGAAACGACAATGGCGAGGCCGTTCTTCGGCAGCGGCGCTTCGCGGTAGCGGAATTCCGAGGCGATATCGACTTCGGTCGGAAGCCGCGCCACTTTCTCGAACCAGTATTTCGCGGCAAGTCCGGCAAGGACGCCGTGCCGCAGGCGGTGATGGTGAGGCGGTCCAGCGCCTTGAAATCGAACGGCAGCTTGTCCGGCACGCGCACCGTGCGTTCGGCGAAATTGATGTATTCGGCGAGCGTGTGGCCGACGACTTCCGGCTGTTCGGCGATTTCCTTGGCCATGAAGTGGCGATGGTTGCCCTTGTCCACCAGCATCGAGGAGGCTTGCGAGAAGCTCATCGGCCGGATGACCTGCTTGTCATCGGCGTCGCGGATTTCCAGCGACGTGTGGGTGAGCACCACCCAGTCGCCATCTTCCAGATAGGTGATGCGGTTGGTGAACGGCGAAAGCGCAATGGCGTCCGATCCCAGATACATTTCGCCGGCGCCATGGCCAACGGCCAGCGGCGGGCCATTGCGGGCGCCGATCAGCAGGTCGTTTTCGCCCTTGAACAGGATGGCCAGCGCAAAAGCTCCATGCAGGCGCTTCAGCACATCGCGCACTGCTTCGCGCGGAGCTCTTGCCGGCCTTGCGCTCGCGGGCAATTAGCTGGGCCACGACTTCGGTGTCGGTCTGGGTGGTGAATGTGGCGCCGCCAGCAATCAATTCGTCCTTGAGCTGACGGAAGTTCTCGATGATGCCGTTGTGGACGATGACGACATCGCCAACGATATGCGGATGGGCGTTGGTTTCGGTCACCCCGCCATGGGTGGCCCAGCGGGTGTGGCCGATGCCCGAGGAGCCCTTCAGCGGTTCCTTCTGCAGAACCTCGGCGAGGTTCTTGAGCTTGCCGACGGCGCGGCGGCGGTCGATGGCGCCATTCTCGAGCGTGGCGACGCCCGCCGAGTCATAGCCGCGATATTCGAGCCGGCGCAGCGCTTCGACAATGTTTTCCGCAACCGGGCCCTTGCCGAGGATGCCGACGATTCCGCACATGCTTTGCTCCTCAACTCTTGGCCTTGGCGGCCTTGCGGGCCTTCTTGATTTCGCGATACTTGGCGGCCCAGCCGTCCTTCACCTGCTGCTCGGCGCGGGTAATGGCCAGCGCATCGGCCGGAACGTCCCTGGTGATGACGCTGCCCGCCGCGATATTGGCGCCATCGCCCACTTTCACCGGCGCCACCAGCGCGGTGTTGGAGCCCACGAACACATCGGCGCCGATCTCGGTCAGATGTTTGTCATACCCATCGTAGTTGCAGGTGATGGTGCCTGCCCCGATGTTGCTTTTGGGCCCAACCCTGGCATCGCCGATATAAGCCAGGTGATTGGCCTTGGCGCCCTTGCCGATCACGCGCCTTCTTGATTTCCACGAAATTGCCGATGTGGGCATCCTCGCCGATTTCGGCGCCGGGGCGCAGCCTGGCATAGGGCCCGATGCGGGCACCATCCGCAATGGTGGCGCCTTCGATGTGGCTGAAGGCATGGATTTCGACATTGTCGCGCGACCGTGACACCGGGGCCGAAAACCACATTGGGGCCAATCACCACGTCCTCGCCGATCACGCGTATCGGCGGAAAAAAATACGGTTTCCGGCGCGGTCAACGTCGCGCCATTCAGCATGTGGCTGCCGGCGGTAGTGCCTGCAATTCGGCTTCGATGCCGGCGAGTTGCAGCGCGGTCATTCACGCCCGCCACTTCGGCCTCGGGGCATTCCTCGAGGCCCACGGCCAGGCCCTCGGCGACGGTCAGGCCAACCAGATCGGTCAGGTAGAATTCCTTCTTGGCATTGTCGTCGCGAAAGGCGCGGAATGAGCTTCCAGAGCAGCGCTGCATCAACGGCAATAATTCCAGAATTACAGAGATTTATCTTGCGCTCTTCGGCGACGCATCAAGTTCCTCGCGGATGGCGACGACGCGCTCCGGCGGCGTTCTGGATCAGGCGGCCATAGCCTTGCGGGTTCGCCGGCCGGAAACCCAGCACCGCCAGCGGCGCGGCGGGATTGCCGGCAAGGCGGCGAGACGGTTTCCGTCCTGATCAGCGGCACATCGCCATAGAGCACCAGAACCTTGCCGGTAGAAGCCGGAAAGCGCTTCGCGGGCCATCGAAACGGCGTGGCCGGTGCCCCTGCGCTCGTTCTGGATGGCGGTAACCGCGCTCGGCAATAATCGCGCGGGCCTCGGCCGCGACTTCCGGCATGTCCGGCCCGGCGACCACCACCGTGCGGGCGGCGGCCAAGCGCCTTCGCCACATGCAGCACATGGCCCAACAGGCTGCGCCCTGCCGCCCGGTGCAACACCTTGGGCAGGGCCGATTTCATTCGGGTGCCCTTGCCGGCGGCGAGCACGATGATGGCGAGTTCGGTCATGCGGCCTGTGTCATTTCAGGATTCGCCCTTCGGTCAAAGCAAGGCCCGGACCGTGGGGCGGGAATGTGGCGGCTAGAGGGTTAATGGAGGGTTTCACATCCGCTGCACGGGCTGATTTATGGCTCCAAACCCGCACTTGACCCCGCCTTCCCCCAGAACTACAAGCCCCGCCATTGTGGGCCCGTAGCTCAGCGGTAGAGCATCTGACTTTTAATCAGAGGGTCTCGGGTTCGATCCCCGACGGGCTCACCAGTTCTCAGACCAGGAACCGCTCCACCAGCCTGGCCCAGAAGGCCGGGCCCTTGACCAGCAGCGCGTCGTTGAAGTCGTAGCCGGCGTCGTGCAGGCTGCGGCTGTCGCCATTGCCGAGGCCGAAATAACATGACGGCACCACCTCCTGCATGCAGGCGAAATCTTCGGCGAACATGAAGGGGCCGCGCATGTCGACCTTCTCCGCCGTCCTGGCCCATGGCGAGGGCCGTCTCGCGCACCAGCCTGGCCTCGGCTTCCGAATTGAAACCCGGCGGATAGGCGAAAGCCTTCGCCATAACGGATGTCGGCTTCGCAGCCGAAGGACTTGGCCTGCGCCGTGACGAGATCGATGAGCCGCTGGCGGGCCAGCGCCCGCACCGGCTTGGTGCAGGTGCGCACGCCGATCTGCATAACCGCTTCACCGGGAATGACGGTTGCGAGATCGCCGGCGTTGAAGGCGCCGACGGTGATCGCTGCCGGATTCGAGCGGATCGATATTGCGCGACACGAGCGTCTGCAGTGCCATGACAACGGCCGAGGCCGCGACAATGGGGTCAGCCGACCGGTGCGGAAGGGCGCCATGGCCGCCGACGCCACGGATCGTCACGGTGACGATGTCGATCGCCGCAGTGATGGCGCCGGGGCGCACCGACACCTGCCCAACCTCGTCACCCGGAAGGTTGTGAAGCGCAAACACCGCATCGCAGGGAAAGCGCGTGAACAACCCCTCGTCGATCATCTTCTGGGCGCCGCCGTAATCTTCTTCCGAAGGCTGGAAAATCAGCTGCACCGTGCCTTTGAAGTTCCGCGTCTCCGCCAGATAGCGCGCCGCCCCCAGCAGCATGGTCGGTGTGGCCGTCATGGCCGCAGGCATGCATCTTGCCCGGCGATTTCGAGGCATAGGGCAGATTGGTGGTTTCGTGGATCGGCAGCGCATCCATGTCGGCGCGGATGCCGATGGACTTGCCGTCTGCCGTTGCGCAGCGTGCCGACCACGCCCGGTCTTGGCAATGCCTGTGGTCACCTCAAAGCCATGGCGCGCCAGTTCGCTGGGCGACGATAGCGGCGGTGCGAACTTCCTCGAATTGCAGTTCCGGGATGCGCGTGGAGATCATGGCGGATGGCCACAAGCTCCGGCTGATAGGTCGCGATGCGCTCCTCGATCATCGCTTCTGCGGCACCCGCCGCTCGATGAAGCTGAAGGCCCAGACGATCACGAAGGTCAGGCACATGTAAATGACCGCCAGCAGCATCAAGGGTTCGAAGATGCGGAACGTGTCCTGGCGGATCTTCGTGGTGACGCCCATCAGGTCCATCACTGCCACAGTGAAGGCGAGCGGCGTGGATTTGAGTTGCAGCACGGTTTCGCCCGCCAGCGTCGGCAGCACCAGCCGAACGGCGCGCGGGAACCACACCCGCGTCAAGACTTTCCAAGGCGACATGCCGAAGGCCCGCGCCGCTTCCAGTTCGCCCCGCGGCACGCCGAGGAAAGCGCCGCGCATGATCTCGCCTTCATAGCCGGCAAAACTCACCGTAAAGGCCAGCACGGCGTAGAAGAAGCCTTCGCGCAGGATCGGCCACAGGAAGCTGTTGCGCAGTTCCGGAATGAGCGGGAACAGCGAGCCGAGGCCATAATAGATCAGCCAGATTTGCACCAGCAGCGGCGTGCCGCGAATGATGGTGCAGAACCAGCGCGCCGGAACGGCCAGCCACCACGGGCCAGTGACCTGCACGAGGCCGATCGGAATAGCCAGCAAGCATGCCGAAGAAGACCGAGAACACCAGCAACTGCAAGGTGAGCCACAGGCCCTTCAGCAGCAGCGGCAAATATTTCGGCAGCCACGACCAGTCCGAAGCAAAGGCCAGCCAGTAGAGAATGCCAATGGCGAACAGCGCAAGAAAGCCGAGGATCAGCACTCTTGACGATGGTCTTGATGAGCCACCAGTTCATGTCGCGGCCCTCAATTCTGCGTCCGCTGGCCGCGGCGCACATGGCCGCTCCAGCAGGCCGAAGCCCTGTTGCGACACCAGCGAAATGACCAGATAGATGGCGCCGGTAACCAGGAAGAAGGTGAGATACATCTTGGTGTTGCCCGCCGCCTGCCGGGTGGTCAGCGCCAGCTCGGCATAGCCGACGACGGCGATGAGTGCGGTATCCTTGGTGACAGATGAGCCAGAGATTGGAGAGCCCCGGCAGCGCAAAGGGCAGCATGGCCGGCAAGGTCACACGGCGGAATTCGAGCAATGGCGACATGCCATAGGCGCGGGCCGCTTCAAGCTGGCCAATCGGAATGGCCTGGATGGCGCCGCGCAGCACTTCCGTGTGATAGGCGCCCTGCACGAAGCCCAGAACGAACACGGCGGCCGCGAAGCCATTGATGGCGAAGGACCCTAACCCAAGCTTCTCGAGCACCGCGTTCAGCGCCGTGCTGCCGGCATAATACAGGATCAGGATCAGGACGAGTTCGGGAACGGCCCGCACCAGCGTGGTGTAGCCCAGAAGTATGTTGCGGGTGAGCGGGCTGCCGTGCAGCTTGCCCATGGCCCCGGCGAAGCCGATGAGAATGCCGACGCCATAGGCCAACACGGCGATGCTCAGGGTGACGAGCGCGCCCCACGCCAGTTCGTCGCCATATCCGGTGTCGCTGAACGCGAGAATTTCCGGGAAGCCTAGGTTTTTCCGCCATGCTGGGAACCGGAGAACAAGGCCCGCGGCTTGCGCCGCGGGCCGTTCACCGTTGGATTACGGTACGATCATCTTGCCGACAAGTTCGGGATACTTGGCGGTGATTTCCGTGAATTTGCCGGCCTTGGCCAGCGCGGCGATGGCGCCGTTGATGCGATCCTTGAGGGCGCGTGTTCTCCTTGAGAATGCCCGCGCCAACGCCTTCGCCAAGGGTTTCGGAATCATGCGGCACCATGCCCTTCACCTCGCAGCAGGCGGCACCCTGCTCGGTCTTGGTAAAGGCTTCGAGCGCCGAGGCGTCGGCCTGCACATAGTCGATGCGGCCGGCGGCCAGATCGTTATTGGCTTCGTCCTGGGTGGCGTAGGTCTTCACCTCGGCACCGGCGGCGCCGAAGAATTTCATCGGCATAACGCTCATGGGTGGTTGACACCTGCACACCGACGATCTTGCCCGTCAAGGTGGGCCGGTGTGATGTCCATGTCGCCGTTCTTGGCGCCGATCATCATGGTCGGCGTGTTGTAGTACATGTCCGAGAAGTCGATGGTCTTCTTGCGCTCGTCGGTGATCGACATCGACGACCAGATCAGGTCGAACTGCTTGGCCTGGAGCGCCGGAATGATGCCGTCCCATGCCACTTCGGCGATTTCGCACTTTTCCTTGATCTCGGCGCACACGGCATCCATCAGGTCGACTTCCCAGCCGACCCACTTGCCCGAGGCATCCTTCGACGAGAACGGCGGATAGGGCTCGGCGGCAACGCCGAACTTGAGATCGGCCATGGCCGGCGCAGCCGGACGCCATCATGGCGGCGGCGGCAGCGGCAAACAAAACGCGACGCGATAACTTCATACTACTCTCCCTGTGTTTGCAGCGCCCTCTCTGGGGCTGCGATTGAAAACCATGTCTCTCAGTGAATTCCGGCGACGAACTGGCGGCAGCGCTCGCTCTTCGGCGCACCGAACACCTGCTTTGGCGGCCCCTCCTCCTCGATCAGCCCCTTGTGCAGATAGATCACGTGGCTCGACACGTCGCGGGCGAATTTCATTTCGTGGGTGACGAGGATCATGGTGCGGCCCTCTTCCGCCAGATCGCGGATGACCTTCAGCACTTCGCCCACCAGTTCGGGGTCGAGCGCCGATGTCGGCTCGTCGAACAGCATGACTTTGGGCTCCATGCACAGGGCCCGGGCAATCGCCGCGCGCTGCTGCTGGCCGCCCGACAGGAAGGCCGGATACTGGTCGCGCTTCTCATAGAGGCCGACCTTGTGCAGAAGCTTTTCGGCCCGCTCCGTGGCCTCCGCCTTGGAAAGGCTCAAGCACATGCACCGGCGCTTCGATGACATTCTGCAGAACCGTCATGTGCTGCCACAGGTTGAAGCTCTGGAACACCATGCCGAGGCGGGTGCGGATGCGTTCCAGCTGCTTGCGGTCGGTGGGGTGCAGGTTGCCGTCCTTGCCCTTGGCCAGCGCCAGCTGTTCGCCGGTCACTTCGACCTGGCCCCGGGTCGGCGCTTCAAGGAAATTGATGCAGCGCAGGAAGGTGCTCTTGCCCGAGCCCGACGCGCCGATCATCGTCACCACGTCGCCTTCGCGCGCCGTCGAGCGAAACGCCTTTCAGGACTTCGAGTTGCCCGAAGTGCTTGTGCAGGTCATCGACCTTGACCGCCACCGGGCGGTCTGCCCCGTTGGCCTGGACTGCCTGTGCCAACACGCCATCTCCCTCACCGGGCCTCTTCGCGGGCCTCGCTTGACCGGCACCTTAGCAAGAAAAAACGATCTTGCAATTCGTCACTTCGCCGGGTTGCTGATGTGGCTCCGGCGAAGCGCCGGTCATGACTGGCACTATTTGGCTTTCGTTTTGGCAGGCGGCTTCTTCTTGGCCGCCGCTCTGGCGCGCGGCAGGGCCTTGCGTTCGGGCGGCTTTGGCAGGGCCTTCTCCCCCTCGCGGTCGAGATACTCGAAGTCGAGCGTATCGCCCTTGAGGATGATGCGCACCGTACCGCCCTTGGCGAGCTTGCCGAACAGCACCTCTTCCGCCAGCGGCTTCTTGACGTGTTCCTGGATGACCCGGGCCAGCGGCCTGGCGCCCATCTGCTGGTCGTAGCCCTTGGCGGCCAGCCAGTCGGCGGCAGCGGACGACAGCTCGATGTTGATCTGGCGCTCCGACAATTGCGCTTCGAGCTGCAGCACGAACTTCTGCACCACCTGGCGCACCACATCCGGCCCCAGATGCGCGAAACCAATGACCGCGTCGAGCCGGTTGCGGAATTCCGGCGTGAACAGGCGCTTGATCGCCTCCTGATCGTCGCCCTCGCGCACGTTCTGGGTGAAGCCCATGGCTTCGCGCGCCATGTCCTGGGCGCCGGCATTGGTGGTCATGATCAGGATCACATTGCGGAAATCGACCGACTTGCCGTTGTGGTCGGTCAGCTTGCCGTGGTCCATCACCTGCAGCAGGATGTTGAACAGGTCGGGATGGGCCTTTTCGATCTCGTCGAGCAGCAGCACGCTGTAGGGGTGCTGGTCGATGCCATCGGTCAGAAGCCCGCCCTGGTCGAAGCCGACATAGCCGGGAGGCGCGCCGATCAGCCGCGACACCGAATGCCGCTCCATGTATTCCGACATGTCGAAGCGCAGGAAGTTGATGCCCATGACTTCCGAAAGCCGCTTTGCCACTTCGGTCTTGCCAACACCGGTTGGGCCCGAGAACAGATAGCAGCCGATGGGCTTTTCCGGTTCGCGAAGCCCAGCGCGCGCCAGCTTGATCGATGACGGCAAGCGCTTCGATGGCCTGATCCTGGCCGAACACCAGGCGCTTCAACTCAGTACTCATGATTGCGTAGCACCGTGGCGTCGTCCTTCGATACGGTCTTGGCCGGAATGCGCGCCATCGTGGCGACGGTCGCTTCGATCTCCGGCACACCGATCACCTTGGCGCGTTTGTCTGCGGCCATCAGCATTTGCGAAGCGCCCGTCTCGTCGATCACGTCGATGGCCTTGTCCGGCAGCTTGCGGTCGCTCATGTAGCGCGACGACGAGCTGCACCGCGCTTTCGATGGCCTCGTCGGTGAACTGTACCTTGTGGAATTCCTCGTAGTAGGGCTTGAGACCCTTGAGAATGGCGATGGCGTCGGGGATCGACGGCTCGTTCACGTCGATCTTCTGGAAGCGCCGCACCAGGGCGCGGTCTTTCTCGAAATGCTGGCGGTATTCTTTGTAGGTGGTGGAGCCGATGCAGCGCAACGCGCCGCCCGCCAGCGCCGGCTTCAGCAGATTGGACGCATCCATGGAGCCGCCCGAAGTGGCCCCTGCCCCGATCACCGTGTGAATTTCGTCGATGAACATGATGGCGCCGGGCTTCGCCTCGATTTCCTTGATCACCGCCTTCAGGCGCTCTTCGAAATCGCCGCGATAGCGCGTGCCCGCCAGCAGCGTTCCCATGTCGAGCTGGAATACCGTGCAGTCCTTCAGCACATCCGGCACTTCGCCCTTGATGATCTTGCGGGCCAGACCTTCGGCGATCGCCGTCTTGCCGACACCGGGGTCGCCCACGAACAGCGGATTGTTCTTGGTGCGCCGGCACAGGATCTGGATGGTGCGGTTCACTTCCATTTCGCGGCCGATCAACGGATCGATCCGGCCTTCGGCGGCCTTCTTGTTGAGGTTCACGCAATAGGCGTCGAGTGCGTCGGCCTCGCCCTTCTTCTTGGGCGCCTCGCGTTCGTCGTCGCCGTTGCCGGAGCCATTCTGCTGGTCCTGGTCAACGCCGCGCACCGGCCTGGCTTCCGAAAGGCCAGAGCGCTTGGCAATGCCATGGGAAATGTAGTTCACCGCGTCATAGCGCGTCATGTCCTGCTCCTGCAGGAAATAGGCGGCATGGCTTTCGCGCTCGGCGAAGATCGCCACCAGCACATTGGCGCCCGTCACCTCCTCGCGGCCCGAGGATTGCACGTGGATGGCGGCGCGCTGGATGACCCGATGGAATCCGGCGGTCGGCTTGGCATCGCCATGGGCGGCAGCCATCTGCTCGCTCAACTCGTCGCCGATATAGGCTTCGAGGCTGTGGCGCAGCACGTCGAGATCGACATTGCAGGCCCGCATGACGGCGGCCGCATCCTTGTCGTCGATCAGGGCGAGCAACAGATGCTCAAGCGTTGCGTATTCGTGATGATGGCGATTGGCGATGGTGATCGCCCGATGCACCGACTTTTCGAGGCTCGAAGAAAATGTGGGCATCTCTCGTTATTCCTTTTCCATCGTGCACTGCAGGGGGTGCTGGTTGTTGCGGGCAAACTCCATGACCTGCGTGACCTTCGTTTCCGCCACTTCGAACGTGTAGACGCCGCACACGCCCACCCCTTCTGGTGAACATGCATCATGATCTGGTAGGCGGCCTCGCGATCCTTGCCGAAGAACCGTTCAAGCACGTGAACCACAAATTCCATCGGCGTATAGTCGTCATTCAACAGCAGAACCTTGTAGAGCGAAGGTTTCTTGGTCTTCGCCTCGGTTCTGGTGATGACGCCGGTATTGTCGCCGGGCTTCCCTGGTTCGCGCTTTGGCATGGATACGATTATATAATTGCTTCGCGGCGAAATGGGAGAGCTTATTCGTGTTCTATTTTTGACCGCCAAAAACAAAGGGCCGCGCATGGCGGCCCTGTTCAATTCGCGTAACTGAAAAATCTCAGGCTTTGCCGGCTTTCTTGGCGGCGGGCTTGCGCTTCGGCTTGGCGACAGCGAGGTCCGGAACTCACCGTGACCTTGGTGGCGAGTTCATTGGCCTTGAACCAGTGATGCTTCGGCGCGGCCCTCGGGGCAGCCTTCTTCAAGCCACAGCGTGTAAGCAATGGCGCGAACTTGGTCTTCGGAAATCTGGATGGTCTGCGTGCTCATGAGTTGGGGTCCTTGGTTGCTTTTGAGTTCCGTACATCAAATCGTGCTGCAACGCAATATATCTTGACGCGGCGCAATAAATTTTGACCGGCCAGACAAAAAAGAGCCGCCCTAAGGCGGCTCAAGTGGACCAACGGAAGTGTCAGTGCCGTGGAATTCAAAACCCGGGAATGCGGAAACCTGCTGCGACGATGGCGGCCAAAGCGGCGGTCGAGCTGATCTCGTAGGCGATGTACCATCCACCCACTTTTATGATCTTCTTCGCCATGTGTGCCTCCAGAGGACAACCAAACTCAGTTATCCCCAGCATTGCAGCGCCCGTGCCAAATGCTCAAATTTTAGCGAGTTGCGCGATGCGGCGCACCAGTGGGCTGTCCGGGTTTTGCATGGGGTCAACCGCCGTGAAGTGATTGGCATCAACCATTTCGACCAATCTACAGGTGCTGCCCAACCCTTCCCACGCCGCCGCCAAGACTGCGAGATTGCCGAATGAATTCAGCGCTTTCATTGGCTCCAACCCACGCATCGAAGGTCACTTTCCGGGGCAGCGGCCAGAGCAGCGGGCTGGCCGTCAGGCATTGCACTTGATCGAGACAGGTATCGGCATTGATGGTCGTCGCCAGCAGCGGTCGGAGATCAAACAGCCCACTGATCGCCAGTCCGGAATGGATTATATCGGCCGGCGCGCCGAAGTGTTCCCAGTTTGAAGCAATCATCGCTGCGGCAAGGTGGCCACCGGCGGAATGACCGGACATCACCATTGGACGTTTCAAACGCTGCCACAGGTGAATGGTAAACTGCCGCAGTTCGTCGATGATGTCAGGAACTGAGACCGCAGGGCAAAGCGTATAGGTCGGCACTGCGACTGTGAGACCATGGGCCACCAGTCCCGCCGCGCTGTGGCTGAACACCGTGTGATCGAAGCTCCGCCAGTAGCCGCCATGGATGAACACCACGACCGGGCCCCTGCCCTGTATCCCCGAACAGGTCATAGCGATTGCGCTCGCGGGCACCGTAGACGCAATCCAGTTCACCCTTGCCACTGGCGCGGAAAGCGGCGGCATCCTTTCGCCAACGGGCGATGATGGCCGGATGGTCCGGCACCAAAGCGCGATTGTCATATTCGGCGTCAAGGTTCATGGAAGCACCTATAAAGAAACGTCTTGCGATCTCGCCATGGGCGGCGCGAAGTTGCGCCACATCGACGCCAACCGGATTGCCGTCGATCACCCGCCAGCGCCGCCGATCATCACCCGGTCGGCGCGATGGGCGCCGCACAGCACCAGTGCCGCAATCGGATCGCCGGCGCCCGAAAAGCGCAATTCGTCGAGCGTGAACAGCGCAAGATCCGCCTGCTTGCCCACGGCGATCTCGCCGATGTCGGAACGGCCCAGGCAGCGCGCCGAGCCTTGCGTGGCCCAGCGCAGGGCATCGAGATGGGTGATCGTGGCATCATAGGTCAGCCGGTTGATCATCAGCGCGTGGCGAACGCCCTCCATCAGGTTGCTGTTGTCGTTGGAGGCCGAACCATCGACGCCAAGTCCCACGGGGGCACCCGCCGCCTCCAGTTCGCGCGTGCGGCACTGGCCGGACGCCAGCACCATGTTGGAGGTGGGGCAATGGCAAACGCCAACGCCATGCTTGCCGAGCCGGGCCACATCGGCATCGGAAAAGTGAATGCCATGGGCCAGCCAGGTGCGATCATTGAGCCAGCCCACATCTTCGAGATATTCGAGCGGGCTCATGCCGAAACGTCGCCTTGCAGAAGGCATCTTCGTCATGGGTTTCGGCCAGATGCGTGTGCAGGCGGCAATCGTGTTTTGCCGCCAGCTCACCGCAGGCGCACATCAGCGACTTGGTGACCGAGAACGGCGAACACGGCGCCAGCGCAATCTGGATCATCGCGCCCATCGCCGCGCTGGTGATACTTGCCGATCACCCGCTCGCAATCGGCAAGGATCGTGTCTTCGTCCTGCACCACGCTGTCGGGCGGCAGGCCGCCATCCTTCACCGACAGGTTCATCGAGCCGCGCGTCACCGTCATGCGCATGCCGAGCTTGCGGGCCTCGTCAACCTGAATGTCCATGGCGTCGTCAAGCCCGCCGGAAACAGATAGTGATGATCGGACGTGGTGGTGACGCCCGACATCAGCAGTTCGGTCAGCGCCAGCCGCGTGCCAAGCCGCATGGCCTCCGGCGTCAGCCGCGCCCACACCGGATAGAGCGCCTTCAGCCAGTCGAACAATTCCTTGTTGATGGCCTGCGGGTGGGCCCGGGTGAGCGTCTGGTAGAAATGATGGTGGGTGTTGACCAGCCCCGGCAGCACCACATGGCGCGACGCATCGAACACCGTATCGACATGGCGTGCGCAGGCGCGCCGACCGGCTGGCACAAGCTCGGCGATGCGGCCGTTCGCGACAACCACGCCGCCTGCCGCACCCTCCGCCAGCATGGCCAGCGGTGACTTGATAAACACCGCTCGGCCATGAACCCCCTGTCCCATCCATGGGGGTTGAACTTGCCCCCGCGAGTCCTGCTCACAATAGCATCGCACGGGCCGGTACGGGCTGCCAAGCCGGAAGCACACAACAGGCCCAAAGGGAGAACCACACATCATGACAATCATGAAACGCGCGATCGTTTCGATTCGCCGCTTTGACGGCCGCTGCGGGCATCGCCGTCCGCCCAGGAAATGAAGAAGGAAATCGGCGCTGGCGAAGGCCAGGTCGATATCGTCGCCTGGCCCGGCTACATCGAGCGCGGCGAAACCGACAAGGGCTATCGACTGGGTCACCGATTTCGAAGCCAAGACCCAGTGCAAGGTGAACATCAAGACCGCCGGCACCTCGGACGAAATGGTGGCGCTGATGAACGAAGGCGGCTTCGACCTCGTCACCGCCTCGGGCGACGCCTCGCTCCGCCTGATCTCCGGCAAGCGCGTGCAGGCCGTCAACACCGATCTCATTCCGTCGTGGAAGACGGTCGACGAGCGCCTGCAGAACGCCGCCTGGCATACCGTCGATGGCGTGCACTATGGCGTGCCCTATCAGTGGGGCGCCAACGTGCTGGCCTACAACACCAAGGTGTTCCCGGAAGCGCCAAAGAGCTGGTCGGTGGTGTTCGAAGAACAGAACCTGCCCGACGGCAAGTCCAACAAGGGCCGCGTTCAGGCCTTCGACGGACCGATCTACATCGCCGACGCCGCGCTCTATCTGATGAACAAGAAGCCCGAACTCGGCATCAAGGACCCCTATGAGCTGAACGAAGAGCAATACAAGGCGGCCCTCGACCTGCTGCGCGCCCAGCGCGCACTGGTCGGCCGCTACTGGCACGATGCCTTCATCCAGATCGACGACTTCAAGAACGAAGGCGTTGTCGCGTCCTCGTCGTGGCCGTTCCAGGTGAACATCCTGCAGGCCGACAAGGCGGCAATGGAAAAGACGCCGATCGCCTCCACCGTTCCGGCGGAAGGTGCAACTGGCTGGGCCGACACCACCATGATGCATGCCGATGCCGCGCACCCCAACTGCGCCTACATGTGGCTGGAACACTCGATCAATCCGAAGCTGCAGGGCGATCTCGCCGCCTGGTTCGGCTCGGTGCCGGCGGACCTCGCCGCCTGCAAGGGCAACGCGCTGCTGACCGACGCCGGTTGCGACACCAACGGCCTCGGCAACTTCGACAAGATCCAGCTTCTGGCGCACCCCGGTGGCCAAGTGCGCCACCCAGAGCGCCGGTTGCGTGCCCTACTATCGCTGGGTCACCGACATGATCGCCGTGCTGGGCGGCACGGTAACGACTCTGCCTTCTCCCAGCCTCTCCCAGCGCTTGTGGGGAGGGGCTCGAGCGGCGAGGGTGGTAGCGCACCGCGTGCTCGCACCGGCCCTCATCCGGCGCTTCGCGCCACCTTCTCCCGCGAGACGCGGGAGAAGAACGAGAAGGTGCAACCCACCCATGACCACTGCCGTATCCTTCCAGCACGTCTCGCCGCTATTTCGGCAGCGTGCGCGCCGTCGATGATGTCTCGCTCGACATTGCCGAGGGCGAATTCTTCGCCATGCTCGGGCCCTCGGGCTCCGGCAAGACCACCTGCCTGCGCTTGATCGCCGGTTTCGAACAGCCAACCGCCGGCCACATCGAAATCTTCGGCGAGACCGCCGAAGGTGTGCCGCCCTATCGCCGCAACGTGAACACCGTGTTCCAGGACTACGCGCTGTTTCCGCATATGACCATTCTGCGAAAATGTCGGCTACGGCCTGATGGTCAAGGGCATTGCCAAAGCTGAGCGCGACCGCAAGGCCGAGGAAGCCCTCGCCCTCGTGGCGCTTCCCGGCTACGGCGCCCGGCGGCCCGGCCAGCTTTCGGGCGGCCAGCGCCAGCGCGTGGCGCTGGCCCGCGCGCTGGTCAACGAACCCAAGGTGCTGCTGCTCGACGAGCCACTGGGCGCACTCGATCTCAAACTTCGCGAGCAGATGCAGGTCGAACTCAAGTCCCTGCAGAAGCAATCTCGGCATCACCTTCGTCTTCGTCACCCATGATCAGGGCGAGGCGCTGTCCATGGCCGACCGCGTGGCGATCTTCAACGATGGCAAGATCGTCCAGGTCGGAAACCCGGAAGATATCTACGAGCGGCCGCAACACCCGTTTCGTCGCCGATTTCGTCGGCTCGTCGAATGTCCTGTCACCCGTCGCTCGCCAAGGCGGCGGGCGGCCCCGCCAGATGGGCGAGCCTGCGGCCCGAGAAGATCGGCATTTTGCGCGGCAAGGACAAGCGCCGCCAAGCGATACCCAGCGCGCTGAAGTCACGGTCACGGCCGTGCATTATCAGGGCGCTGTCACCCGCCTCAACACGGTCGACCGCTTCTGGCGACCCGATCAATGTCGTAGCGGGTTCGCAGCACTCGGCAAATTCGGCGAAGGCGAAACGCTGACGCTCACCTGGCAGCCCGAAGCGCTGCATGTCATGGCGGGCGAAGCGTGAGCGCCAATCCGGCCATTCTCGACGGCGGCGGCATTTTCCGCAACATTTCCGACGCGCTGTTCCGCCAGCCCTGTGGTTGCTGCTGCTGCTGCTGGCGCCGCCGCTGCTCTGGCTCGGCGTCGTCTATGTCGGTTCGCTGCTGGCGCTGCTGCTGCACAGCTTCTATTCGATCGACGAATTCTCCGGGCTCATCATCTACGAGTTCACGCTCGCGACCTATGCCGAACTGTTCCGACTCGCCAATCTCGACATCATCTTCCGCAGCACTGATGATGGCCACTGGCGGTAACGCTGGCCTGCGCCGCCATGGCCTTTCCCATTGCCTATTACGCGGCGCGCTACGCGCGGGGAAAATGGAAGGCGCTGTTCTATCTGCTGGTCATGCTGCCGCTGTGGTCGAGCTATCTGGTCAAGGTCTATGCCTGGAAACTGATCCTCGCCAAGGAAGGCATCATCAGCTGGATTGCCGACCGGCTGCACCTCAACTGGCTGCTCGATGCGATCCTCGCCATTCCGGTGATCGGCGGGCCATCGCTGTCGATCAGCTACATCGGCACGTTTCTGGTGTTCTGTCTACGTCTGGCTGCCCTTCATGATCCTGCCGACCCAGGCGGCCCTCGAGCGCGTGCCGGGCAATCTGATCGAAGCCTCCGCCGATCTCGGCGCCATGCCCCGCCAGACATTCCGGACGGTGATATTCCCGCTGGCGCTTCCCGGGCTCATCGCCGGATCGATCTTCACTTTCTCGCTGACGCTCGGCGACTACATCATCCCGCAGATCATCGGCAATTCCTCAGTATTCCTGGGCCATGCCGTCTACACGCTGCAGGGCACCGCCGGCAACATTCCGCTCGCCGCCGCCTTCACCGTCGTGCCCATCGTCATCATGCTGATCTATCTCATCGATCGCCAAGCGCATGGGGGCCTTCGATGCGCTCTGACAAGGGCCAGAAGGCCCCGCTCGGCCTTTCCACTCGCCGCCCTCGGCGGGCTGCTGTTCCTGCACGTGCCGCTGCTGCTGATCTTCCTCTATGCCTTCACCACCGAGGAGAAGAGCTACGCAGTTCCCGCCGCCGGGCTTCACGCTGCAAATGGTTCGCCGTCGTCTGGGAGCGGCAGGACATCTGGGACGCCCTGTGGCTTTCGGTGAAGGTCGCGGCCATCGCCACGGCCCTGGCGCTGGTGCTCGGCACCTGTGCCGCCGCCGCCGTGGCGCGCTCCAGGTTCTTCGGCCGCGACTACATTTCGCTGCTGTTCATCCTGCCCATCGCCCTTCCCGGCATCATCACCGGCATTTCGCTGCGCTCGGCCTTCTGCGATGCTCGACATTCCGTTCTCGACCTGGACCATCGTGCTCGGCCACGCCACCTTCTGCATCGTCGTCGTCTACAACAACGTGCTGGCCCGCTTCCGGCGCACGGCGGGCAGCATGATCGAGGCCTCCATGGATCTGGGCGCCGATGGCTTCCAGACGTTCCGCCACGTGGTGCTGCCGCAAATCGGCTCGGCGCTTCTGGCCGGCGGCATGCTGGCCTTCGCGCTGTCGTTTGACGAAGTGATCGTCACCACCTTCACGGCAGGCCAGCAATCGACGCTGCCCATCTGGATGCTTATCGAACTGATCCGCCCCGGCAGCGGCCGGTGACCAACGTGGTGGCGATCTTCGTCATCGCCGTGACCTTCATCCCGATCCTCGCCGCCTACTACCTGACGCGCGAAGGCGAGCACACCGGTGGGGCGGGGAAGTAGAGCTAACGTCTTCTTCCTTGCGCGGGAGCTTGGCGATTCAGCGGGTCTTCTTCGCAGCTTTCTTCGACCGCGGCCTTCTTCACAGGCTTCTTGGCCGCTGGCTTCTTGGCGGCGGCTTCTTCGCGACGGCTTCTTGGCCGGCGCACTCGGCGCTTCAGCCGTCATCGGCTCCGGCCGACCGCTCGGCGAATTTCTCGAAGAACTGGCCCGCCAGTTTCGCGCGACACGGGCTCGATAAGCCTTGCGCCCATGGATGGCGAGCTTGCCCGTCACTTGCGCGTCACGTCATAGATGAGCTTCGTGCCTTCCGGCACCGATCTCGAGCTTCACATCGGCCCCGCCCGTGGCGCTTCCGGCGAAGCCGCCGTTGCCCTGCCGGAAATGCGGTAGCAGTTTGGCGGATCGAGATCGCTGAGCTTCACCTTGCCCGTGAAAGTTCACCTTGAGCGGCCCGAGCGCCACGGTCACCACCGCTTCCATGTCGGTGTCCGAAGCTTGGTGATCGACTTGCAGCCGGGAATGCACTGCTTCAGCACCGCCGGATCGTTCAGCGCCTTCCACACCACGTCGCGCGGGACCGGGATGATTTCTTCGCCATCGAGTTTCATGGGGGTACCTCCCAGGATACCTGATTATGCCGCAACGTCGCCGCGTTTCCACTGTTCCTTCGTCGCATCGCGGAAGTCCTCGAAACGGCCTTCGGAAATGGCGGCGCGAATGCCCTGCATCAGCGATTGATAATAGGCGATATTGGCCCACGACAGCAGCATCATGCCCAGAAGTTCGCCCGAGCGGATCAGGTGATGCAGATAGGCGCGGGAATATTGCGACAGCGCCGGGCACGGATGTTCGGCATCGAGCGGGCGCGGATCATCGGCATGCCTGGCATTGCGCAGGTTGATCTTGCCAAAGCGCGTGAAGGCCTGGCCATGGCGGCCCGAGCGCGTCGGCATCACGCAATCGAACATGTCGATGCCGCGCGCCACCGATTCCAGAATGTCCTCCGGCGTGCCGACACCCATCAGATAGCGCGGGCGGTCCTCCGGCAGATGCGGCAGGGTGTGCTCGATGGTCTGCAGCATCAGCGCCTGGCCCTCGCCCACCGCCAGCCCGCCGATGGCATAGCCTTCAAATCCGATGGACTTGAGCCCCTCGGCGCTGGCGGCACGCAGCCTCGGATTGATGCCGCCCTGCACGATGCCGAAATTGCCGCGCCCCGGCTGCTTGCCGAAAGCGATGCGCGAGCGCTCGGCCCAGCGCAGCGAAAGCTGCATGGCCTTCTCGGCGGCTTTCTCCGTGTGCGGATATTCGATGCACTGGTCGAGTTGCATCTGGATGTCGGAGCCCAGGAGCCGCTGGATGTCCATGGCGCGTTCCGGCGACAATTCATGGCGCTTGCCATCGATATGCGACTGGAACACCGCCGCCTGCTCGGTGATCTTGCGGATTTTCGACAGCGACATGATCTGGAAGCCGCCGGAATCCGTGAGGATCGGCCGCTTCCAGCCGATGAATTTGTGCAAGCCCGCCAAGCGCCGCCACCTGTTCGGCGCCAGGCCGCAGCATCAGGTGATAGGTGTTGCCGAGGATGATGTCGGCGCCCGTTCCCTCAACCTGATCGAGATAGAGCCCCTTCACCGTGCCAACAGTGCCAACCGGCATGAAAGCCGGCGTGCGGATATCGCCATGCAGCGTGTGCACCGTGCCAAGGCGGGCTGCGCCATCGGTGGCGTGGAGCGTGAAGGAAAATTCCGGTGTCATGGCGCCGGGAATAGCAGGCTGGCATCGCCATAGGAATAGAACCGATAGTCATGGGCAATGGCATGGGCATAGGCCGGTTTCATGCGCTCCAGCCCGGCGAAGGCCGACACCAGCATGAACAGCGTCGATTTCGGCAAATGGAAATTGGTGATCAGCAGATCGACGGCCTTGAAGCGATAGCCCGGGGTGATGAAAATCTCCGTGGTGCCGGAGAACGGCTCAAGCCCCGAAGCCTCGAGCAGCCGCAGCGACGTGGTGCCGACCGCAACAATGCGGCCACCGGCGGCCCGCGCGGCTTTCAGTCGCGCGATGGTGCCGGCTGAAACCTCACCCCACTCGGCGTGCATCCTGTGATCGCCGGTGTCCTCGGCTTTAACCGGCAGAAAGGTGCCTGCGCCCACATGCAGCGTAACGAATTCATGAAATATGCCAGCGTCTTGCAGTGCCTTCATCAACTCCGGCGTGAAGTGCAGTCCAGCCGTGGGTGCGGCCACTGCGCCCTCGGTTTGCGCGAACATGGTCTGATAATCGGCGCGGTCTTGATCGTCGGTATCGCGTTTTCCGGCGATATAGGGCGGCAAAGGCATCTCGCCCACCGCGCCGATAGCCTCGTCGAGCATTGGCCCCGCGAGATCAAAAGCAAGAGTGATTTCTCCCGCCTCGCCCTTGGCTTCGACGGTGGCATCGAGCGAGCCGAGAAGGCACACCTGGCCTTCGCCACCGAAACGCAGCCGGTCGCCCGGTTGCAGCTTCTTGCCGGGCTTGGCGAAAACCTTCCACCGCGATTGATCGAGCCGCATGTGCAGCAGCGCTTCAATTTTCGGGGCAGTGCCGCCACGCCCGACCCTGTGGCCAGAAAGTGCGGCGGGAATGACCTTGGTATTGTTGAACACCAGCACATCGCCCCGGCGCAACAGCGACGGCAGGTCGCGAATGGTGCGGTCTTCGAGAAGGCCAGGCCGCACGACCAGCAATTTGGCGGTGTCACGCGGAGTTGCAGGGCGCAAAGCAATCCGCTCCGGCGGCAATTCGAAATCAAAATCCGAAACGCGCAAAGGCTAACCTTCGCAACTAACGGCCCAGGTCCCTACGCCGAGGACACGAAGGGTGCCGCCGTAGGCAGAGCTCTCACCTTCGCTGGCCTTGAACACCCGGAGTTCGGCAACAACTGCTCCAAGGTCTGCGGCCGCCACGTCAGCCATCAACATGGTTTCGTCCTCGAAAGCCTGCAGCTTCACGATCGGCGTGCCCTGCCCGTCCTTGGTGGACCAGCTCTTGCCGCCTGCCGAAACTTCGAAATCGGTGGCGGTGCCTATTCCGAGCGAGCCGATCAACACGCTGAAAGACGCCTCCTCACCCGCCGCACAGATCAGCCATTCGGTGGCTTGCGCCGGAACCGAAAGTGCCATCACCAGAGCGGAGGCGGCGAGGAGGCGTTTCATGTCACTTGGCGTCCGCCGCCACTTGCATTTTGGCGATCTTGTCGGGCTCGCGCACCGGTTCGCCACGCTTGATGGTATCGACGATGTCCATGCCGTCCGTCACCTGGCCCCATACCGTGTACTGCCGGTCGAGGAAGCCCGCATCATCGAAGCAGATGAAGAACTGGCTATTGGCCGAATCCGGGCTTTGCGAGCGCGCCATCGAGCACACGCCGCGCACATGCGGCTCTTTCGAGAATTCCTGCTTGAGGTTCGGCTTTTTTGAGCCGCCCGTGCCGGTTCCCGTCGGATCACCGCCCTGCGCCATGAAGCCTTCGATCACCCGGTGAAACACCACGCCATCGTAAAAGCCGTCGCGGGCCAGCGCCTTGATGTGAGCCACATGGTTTGGCGCCAGATCGGGACGCAATTTGATGGTGACCCGGCCTTTGGCAACACCCTTGGCGTTGGCGAGGTCGAGGAACAAGGTATTTTCGAGATCGGCCATTATTGCACCGTCACCTTGGTCATCTTGTCGGGGCTGGCCGGCGGTTCGCCCTTTTCAATCTGATCTACGCAGGCCATGCCGGTCTCGTCCACCTGGCCCCACACGGTGTATTGGTTGTTGAGGAACGAGCCCTCGGCGAACATCACGAAGAACTGGCTGTTGCCGGAATTCACATCCTGGCTGCGGGCCATGCCGACGATGCCGCGCACAAAGGGCTCGGGCGTAAATTCGGCCGCAATGTCAGGCTCGTTGGAACCACCCATGCCGGTGCCTGTCGGATCGCCCGTCTGGGCCATGAAGCCGTCGATCACCCGGTGGAAAACGACGCCATCATAAAAGCCCGATGCCGCCAGCTTGGTGATCTGCGCCACGTGCTTCGGTGCCAGATCAGCGCGCAACTTGATCGCAAAGCTGCAGCCCTTGCTGGTTTCGACGGTGATCGAGTCCACCGCAAGCGCGGGGCTCGACAGGCACAGGGCGGCAAGTGCCGCGAGACCGAATCTCTTTATCATTGAACTCTCCGGTTGTTGATGGGCGCCTAACTGAAGCGGGCCCGAAGAAAAGTCAATGACACGGCTTTTTCAGGGCGGCTTGCCAAGTCTCGAGGGGTCACGTAGCTTGCCTTCACACACCGCGCGCGAAGGCAGCCGTCATGGACGTTTCACTACATCACGTTGCAGTAGTTACTGCCGACCTAGAGCGGTCCGTTGCATTCTATGCAGGGGTTCTAGGATTGAAGCGCCTTGCGCGACCCGCCTTCTCCACCCAGGGCGCGTGGTTTGCGTCCGGGCCCCTGAAAGTTCATATCATTCTGTCCCCCCATGGCACGTTTCGCAGCACGCCCACGATCGATATTTCCGACGTGCATTTTGCCATGAACACGCCCGACTTCGATGCCGCCGTTTCGGAACTCAAGGCCAAGGGTTACAGTGAGGACCTCCCGCCGGGAGATGCGAAGTCCTTGGAGATCCGGCGCACCAGTCCGGCAGGCTTTGCCCAGGCCTATCTGCTCGACCCCGACAACAACATCGTCGAAATCAACGCGGCGGTGGAGTAAGGGCAGCCGCAACCGCTGCCTTCGCCTCGGGCGGAATGAACAGCGTAATATCTCCGCCCATTTTGGCAATCTGCTTGACCAGTGACGAGGCAATCATCCGGGTGGCGGGCGAAGCGGCGAGAAACACCGTTTCGATGTCGGGCGCCAGCGCCCCGTTCATCTGGCCCATCTGCACTTCATAGTCGAAGTCGCTGGCATCGCGCAGGCCGCGGATGATAATCCCCGCATGGTGCTTGCGCGCCGCATCAACAGCAAGGCCATCGAATGTCGCGAAACTGATCTTGATGCCGGTGTGTTCGGCGATGGGCTTGGTCACCGTCTCGAGCAGCGCAATCCGGGTGCCGGCATCGAGCAGCATTTGCTTGCCGTGGTGTACGCCCACCCCTAGCACCAGCTTGTCCACCAGCCGCGCCGACCGGGCGATGACATCGAGATGACCAAAGGTAACGGGGTCGAAGGAACCGGGGTAAAATCCGATGCGCGCCATGGTAAAATCCTTAGGCTATACGCCGCACTGCTGCAACAAACCGGCGGTGACGTGCGTATACTTGGTTATGGAGGGACGGTCCATGAGCAACACGAATACCTCTTGCATTTCCCATGTTTCGCTCGGCACCAACCGGTTTGAAGATGCCCGGGATTTCTATCGGGAAGTTCTGGCAACAATCGGCTGCCGGTTGATCATGCAGCACCCGGGAGCTGCGGCTTTTGGAAAAGAGTTCCCCGAATTCTGGATTCAGGAACCTTACGACAACGCCATGGCCACGACTGGAAATGGCGTGCATGTCGGCTTCATGGCCGCCTCTCGCGAAGAAGTGGACGAGTTCTACAAGATCGCCCTGCGGGCCGGAGCATCGACTGAAGGTGCGCCGGGCAGCCGCCGCGAATACGGTGAGCCCTACTATGGCTGCTTCCTGCGCGATCTCGACGGCAACAAGATCGAAGCGTCATACTGGAACGACGAACTGGCAAAGAAACTCGCCGGCGACTAGCGGCTTTTCAGCGCCAGCCAAACGCCGCCCAGTGTGAGACAGAGGCCGCTGACCACTTCGACCGCCCGGACGCGCGACTGCGAAAGCCAGCTGCCAGCCTTTCCAGCCAGCAGTGCATAAACCGTGTCGCCGACGAGAGCGATAGCAGCGAAGGTGAACCCCAGTGTCAGCAATTGGCGAGTCGGGTCTTCGCCCGGCACGATAAACGGAGGTATCAGCGCTCCGAACAACACCAGCATCTTCGGGTTGGACAGAATCACCACGAAACCCTGCAAGAAAAAATTGCCCTTGCTCCGGTCCATGGCCGTGCCCGACGACAACTGGCCCTTGGCGAGCAGAAGCCGGATACCGAGGTAGACCAGATAGGCCGCGCCCACATAGCGCAGCACGTCGAACCACACGCCCATCACTTCGATGGCAGCACCGAGACCCAGCGCCGCAATGGCCAGCCAGATGACGACACCCGCCTGGGTGCCCAGAACATTCAGCAAGCCAGCCCGCGACCCATAACGCAGGCTGTTGGCGATAATGACCGTTACCGTCGGCCCTGGCACGATGGCTAGCGCCGTGGCGGCGGCGACAAATGCAACCCAGTTCTCAAAACTCATGATGGCAACCTGTTCCCGAAATCCCTGCTGGCTTTGCTAGCACTCTGCGGCAGGAGTGAACAGTGGGAGCGGGTGAAGACTGACCCGATTTGTGCATTGTGAATCCCGTTTCCAGCCGCTAAACGGCAGCCCAACATGAGCAGCCGCACCACCCCTCAAAATCACCCCGCAACTCGTCAAGGAACACGGGCTCAAGCCCGACGAGTACGAGCGCTTCGTGAAGCTCATCGGCCGCGAGCCGACGATCACCGAACTCGGCATCTGCTCGGCCATGTGGAACGAGCATTGTTCCTACAAATCCTCCAAGAAGTGGCTGAAGACACTCCCCACCTCCGGCCCGAAAGTTATCCAGGGGCCCGGCGAAAACGCCGGCGTCATTGATATCGGCGACGGTGACGCCATCGTCTTCAAGATGGAAAGCCACAACCATCCGTCGTTCATCGAGCCCTATCAGGGCTCGGCAACTGGGGTCGGCGGAATTCTGCGCGATGTGTTCACCATGGGTGCCAGGCCCATCGCAGCCCTTAACGCACTGCGCTTCGGTGCGCCCGATCACCCCAAAACCCGCCATCTCGTGTCGGGCGTGGTTCACGGCATCGGCGGCTATGGCAATAGCTTCGGCGTGCCGACGGTCGCCGGCGAAGTGAACTTCCATCCGCGCTACAACGGCAACATTCTGGTGAACGCCATGGCGGTGGGTCTCGCCCGTGCCGATAGGATTTTTTATTCCAAAGCCAAGGGCGTCGGCCTGCCGGTCGTCTATCTCGGCGCCAAGACAGGTCGCGACGGCATTCATGGTGCCACCATGGCGTCGGCTGAATTCGCCGATGACGCCGATGAGAAGCGCCCGACCGTGCAGGTCGGTGATCCTTTCACTGAAAAATGCCTGCTCGAAGCCTGCCTTGAGTTGATGGCGTCGGGCGCCGTCATCGCCATTCAGGACATGGGGGCGGCGGGCCTCACCTCCTCCGCCGTTGAAATGGGTGCGAAGGGCGATCTCGGCATCGAGCTTGATCTCGACAAGGTGCCATGCCGCGAAGAGCATATGACGGCCTATGAAATGATGCTGTCGGAAAGCCAGGAGCGCATGCTTATGGTGCTGGACCCGGCGAAGGAAAAACAAGCCGAAGCCATCTTCCACAAATGGGGGCTGGATTTCGCCATCGTCGGCAAGACGACGGACACGCTGCGCTTCGTGATTAAACACGAAGGCGAAGTGAAAGCCGATCTCCCCATCAAACAGATGGGCGACGAAGCGCCGGAATATGACCGTCCGTGGGTGGAACCGGAGAAGCACGCCATTCTGAACGATGTGCCCGCCCCCAATGATCTCAAGGCCGCGATCCTCAAGATCACCGGTTCGCCCGACATGTGTTCGAGGCGCTGGGTGTGGGAGCAGTATGACCATCTGATCCAGTCCAACACCGCGCAAATTCCGGGTGGCGATGCCGCCGTCATTCGCATCCGCGACAAGAAAGCCATCGCCGTCACCTGCGACGTGACGCCGAGATACGTCGAGGCCGATCCCTTCGAAGGCGGCAAACAGGCGGTGGCCGAAGTCTGGCGAAATCTCACGGCGGTGGGAGCGGATCCCATCGCCATCACCGACAATCTGAATTTCGGCAATCCCGAGCGCCCCGCAATCATGGGCCAGCTGGTGTTCGCCATCAAAGGTATTGGCGAGGCTGCCCGCGCGCTTGATTTCCCAGTCGTTTCGGGGAATGTGTCGCTTTACAACGAGACCAACGGCCAGGGCATCCTGCCAACCCCAACAATCGGCGGCGTCGGCCTGCTGGCCGATTTGTCGAAGATGGCGACCGTCAAGTTCAAGGCAGCGGGCGATGCGATCCTGCTGGTCGGCGGCAAAGGCACGCATCTTGGCCAATCGATCTACCTCCGCGAGGTTCTGGGCCGCGAGGAAGGGGCGCCACCGCCCGTCGATCTGGCCGCCGAAAAGCGCCACGGCGACTTCGTGCGAAACCTCATCACTTCCGGCCAAGTCACTGCCGTACATGACATTTCCGATGGCGGCTTGGCCTCGGCGATTGTTGAAATGGCGCTCGCCGGAAACCTCGGCGCCAGCCTCAAGGCAATGGGCCACGAAGAACTGTTCGGCGAGGATCAGGCCCGTTACGTCATCACCTGCCCCGCCGCCAAGGCTGCCGCCATCATCGCCTCGGCCACGGGCTTCGAGGTGTGCAAACATTGGAACGGTAACGTCAGACCTTACATTGAATCTCGGCGGCACCACGTCTATATCCTTGAACGAACTTCGCTCCGCCCATGAAGGCTGGTTCCCGGCCTACATGGCGGGCGAGATCTAGGAGACGACCCATGGCCATGAGCGCCACCGAAATCGAGCGCTTCATCAAGGACGCGCTGCCCGACGCCACCGTCGAGATCCGCGATCTGGCGGGCGACGGCGACCACTATGCGGCCAACGTCGTATCCGCCGCCTTCAAGGGCAAACCCGCGTCCAGCAACATCAAATGGTCTATACGGCGCTGAAGGGCCGCATGGGCGGCGAGCTTCACGCGCTTGCGTTACAAACCAGCATCCCGACGGAGTGAAAGATGACCGACATCAACCAGTGGATCGACAATGAAGTGAAGACCAACGACGTGGTGCTCTTCATGAAGGGCACCGCCGACATGCCGATGTGCGGCTTCTCGGGGCGGGCCACGCAGATTCTCAATCACCTTGGCGTCACCTTCAAGGGCGTCAACGTGCTCGACTCCAACGACATCCGCCAGGGCATCAAGGACTACACCAACTGGCCGACCGTTCCGCAGCTCTACGTGAAGGGCGAGTTCGTCGGCGGCAGCGACATCATGATGGAAATGTTCCAGTCCGGCGAATTGAAGCAACTCATGGCCGACAAGGGCGTGGCGTAACTACTGCAAACCTTCCAGCATCTCCCCAATGCGCTTGGCCGTCGCCTCATCCGCCACGGCCTTGGCATTCGTGAGGTCCTGTCTCGCGCCATCGACATTGCCGATGGCCAGCCGGAACGTGGCGCGGCGCACATGCACTTCGTAGTCCTTGGGTGAAACGGCGATCGCCTGATCGAAATCGGCAATCGCTCCCTTGCCATCCTTCATCAGCAGCTTGGCCATGGCGCGTTGGGTAAAAGCGCGGCCATTGGCGGGCTCGCTCAACACCGCCGTTGTAAAATCGGCAATCGCCGCCTTGCCGTCGCCCATCTTCAAAAAAATGCGGCCCCGTTCGTAGGCAGCCGCGGCGTGATTGGGGTCAGCATTGAGTGCGACCGTAAACGCCGCCATGGCGCCGGGAATATCCATGGCCTGAATCGCCGCCCGGCCCTTCGCCACAGCGTCATCGGCGGGTGCAGCAAAGCCGCCGGACACGAGAAGAACATATGACAAGTGCCGCTGGAACCAGATGTTTCATCATCACTTGCTATCCGTAACTTGCATGGGTGGCAAGACATTGACCGCGCCCGCCGCCTCGTGCACCCATGGCGTCCCACCCGGAAGGCCAAATGGAATCTGTCAAAACCCGCGCCGCCCTCGCATTGCTGCTCACCATGATATTCTGGGGGTCAGCGGCCGTTTTCATGCGCACTCTGGCACTCAGCCTGTCGCCGGAAAACTCACTGGCGCTGCGCTATGTGTTCATCACGGCAATAAACATTGCAGGCCTTGCCATTCTCGGTGGCTGGCGCATCCGCCGCGAGCATTGGGTACGCTTTCTCATCGCCGGACTTGCGGGTATGGGCGGCTACAATGCCTTCGTGAATGCCGGGTTTGAACTGGTTCCAGCCGGTGTTGGCACCATCATCACCATGGTGGAGCCGATGATGATTGCCGTACTCGCCTGGTTCCTGCTGCGCGAACGCATAACACCCTTTGTGTTTGGCGGCATTGTCGTTGCGGCACTTGGGCGCCATCGTGTTGTTCTGGCCCGACCTGACAGCTGAAGCGCAGAATCCCATCTCGCTGCGCGGCATCATCTATCTGATGATCTGCTGCCTGTGCTGGGCCATCTACACGGTCGTGTGCAAGCCGCTGTTTGAAACCTATTCGAGTTTCACGGTGACGGCGGTGACCATGCTGATCTCCGCGCCAATGCTGATCGCTCTTGCGACCGAACCGCTGCTCACGCTGGCTGCCCGGCTTGACGCGCGGCAATGGTTGGAAGTTGCCTATCTGGTACTTCCAAGCGGTGTCATCGGCACCCTGCTCTGGAACTACGGCAGCAAGCATTTGTCCGGCGGCGTCACCGGAAGCTTTCTTTACTTGATCCCCGTCGTTGCTGTGGTGTGCGGAGCGCTGATCCTCAAGGAGGATGTGACGTTCTTCGTCATCGCCGGCGGCATCATGATCCTCGCCGGTGTGGCGCTGGCGCAGTTCGGGCCCAACCTGTTCCGCCGGGCTTGAGCGTGGAACCTCGCGCCCTTCTTGCCATGCTGCTCACGGTGGTGATTTGGGGCATTGGTCCGGTGTTCCTGCGCAATCTCTCGGTGGAACTGGGTGCCGCCGATCATCTGGCGATCCGCTATGTGCTGGTCAGCATACTTTTCGCCGCAGGCCTTGCGTGGACCGGTGGCTGGCGCATCGCAAGGGCCGATTGGCCGCGGCTTCTGATCATCTCGTCTGATCGGCATGGTCGTTTACAACCTCGGCTCGGCCTTCGGTTTCGAGCGCATTTCAGCTGGCATCGGCAGCCTGATCATCGGCACCCAACCCCTTCTTATTGCGCTGTTTGGTGCGGTCATTGCCAAGGAGCGGCTGGGCTCCGCCGCCATTGCCGGGCTGGTGGTGGCGTTTGCAGGCACCGCCATTCTGGTGTCGGGCGACCTGGCGCTTGCTGGCAACGGCTGGAACTTCGCCATCGGCTGCGCGATGGTTTTCACCAGCGGTATCGGCTGGGCCATCTACGTGGTGGTCAGCAAGCCGCTGGTTCAGAAGTATGGTTCGTTCAATATCTCCGCCCTCTCCATCATCATCGCCACCGGCCTTATGCTGGCGATGCTGGCCAGACCTTCAACGCTCGACACGCTCACCGCCATGACCATGAAGAGCTGGCTCGACATGGCCTACATTGTCATCCCCTCCACATTCCTTGGCGCCATCACGTGGAACTATGCGGCGGCGCGCATGCCATCGGCGGCGGCGGGCGCCTTCCTCTATCTGATCCCGGTCATTGGCGTTGCGGCGGGCGCTGCGATGCTCTCCGAAGCTATCACATCGAGCATGCTGGCGGGTGGTGCGCTCATCCTCGCCGGTGTTGCCATTGCCCAGTTCGGTCCAATGCTGCGCGGCAGCGGCAGCCTCGCCGCCCTTGCCGCCATCATTTTCGCCGTCACCATGTGGGGCCTGATCCCCGTCGCCATGCGTTACCTCATTCTCGGCACGTCGCCGGAAACTGCAATGGTGCTGCGGCTCTATCCGGCCGGACTCATCGCCATCATCGCCGTGCTGATCGTCGGCGTCCGCCAGATCGAGTGGCGCGATTGGGGGCGGATTGTCATTGCCGCCCTTGCCGGCAATCTTGGCTATCAAATCCTTGCGGCCTACGGCATGCAAACCGTTCCCGCCAGCTGGACCGGGCTGCTGTTTGGATTGGAGCCGGTGTTCATCGCCCTGTTCGCGGTCGTTCTCGCCGGTGAGCGCCTTACACCCTGGCTCATTGGCGGCATTGCTTTGGCCATGTCAGGCACTGCGGCGCTCATGCTGGGATCAACGCTTCTTCCATCAGGCGATGTCAGCCTGTGGGGCGTGCTGCTGGTGACAATCAGTACAATGGGCTGGGGCATCTACACCGTGGTCATCCGCCCGGTCTCCGCCAAGTATGGCCCCTTTCAGATCGCCTGCCTGGCAATCGGCATTTCAGCCTTGCCCATGGTGTTCTTCGTGCCGCGAGATATCGCGCCGGTGATTGTCTCACTCACTTCAACGCAATGGGCGGCGTTGTTCTTTGTCGTGGTGTTCGGCACATTTCTCGCCACATCGGCCTGGAACTATCGCACTGGGCCACATGGAAAGCTCGGTCGCCGGAATATTTCTCTTCGTGCAGCCGGTGGTCGCGGCCATCGGCGGCATTTTGATCCTCGATGAACAACTGACCTGGCCGTTGATCGCCGGTGGCGCCTTGATCATCGCTGGCGTGGCCCTCGCCCAATTTGGGCCACGGCTGCGCAGAACGCGGTTGGTGCCGCAACGCGCATAGTTTATGCCGGTCGCCATGAACGATACAGCTCGCAAAGCTTCCCTGGTACTTCACTCCCACCGTGGTCATCGTCGCCGGTTGCCTCGTCGCCATGGTGAATTTCGGCGTGCGCTCAAGCTTCGGCCTGTTCACCGGGCCCATTTCCGAAGCCCACGCCTGGCCGCGCGAGGTGTTCTCGTTTGCCATGGCCGTGCAGAACCTGCTGTGGGGGCTCGCCACGCTAATCGCTGGCGCCGTGGCCGACCGTTATGGCTCGGCCAAGGTGCTCATGGTGGGTGGAGTGATCTACGCGGCTGGCACATTGATGATGGCCTTTGCCGAAACACCGCTGGCCTTCCACTTCGGCGGCGGCGTGCTGGCCGGCACGGGTATCGCCATCTCGTCATTCAGCATTGTCATGGCGGCGTTGGGCCGCATCGTGCCGCCGGAAAAACGCTCATGGGTCTTCGGCATCGTCACCGCCGCCAGTTCGTTGGGCCAGTTCATTTTTGCGCCCATGGCCGCCGCACTGATCTCGGCCTATGGCTGGCAAACCGCGCTGGTCGTCCTCGCCGCCAGCGTGTTGCTCATCGTGCCAATGGCCATTCCACTCCTGAATCAGAAGCCGGGATCAGGCAATGCGGCCAGCGGCGAGACTGAGATTTCAATGGGCGAAGCCGTTCGCAGCGCCTTCGGTCACCCGTCCTATCTGCTGCTGGTGGCCGGTTTCTTCGTGTGCGGATTTCATCTGGCCTTCGTGCTGGTGCATTTGCCGCCCTACCTCGCCGAACACGGCATCACCAAGGAATTTGCCGGTTTGGCCATGGGCGCCATCGGCCTGTTCAACGTGGTTGGCGCCTACACGTCGGGCGTCATCGGCGGCAAATACCAGAAACGCCTGCCACTGAGCCTCATCTATCTGTTGCGCGGCCTCGCCATCGCCGCCTTCGTGCTGTTGCCGGTCACGCCGGTCACTACGCTGATCTTCACGGCATCATTCGGCTTGCTGTGGCTTTCCACCGTGCCGCTGACCATGGGGCTGGTGGTGGTGATGTTCGGCACCCGTTACATGGCAACACTCTATGGCTTCGTGTTCATCAGCCACCAGTTGGGAGCGTTCCTCGGCGTGTGGCTGGGCGGCAAGCTCTATGACCAGTTCGGCAGCTACGATCCGGTGTGGTGGATGAGCGTGGGACTCAGCCTGTTCGCGGCAATCATCAACCTGCCGATCCGCGAAACCCGCGCCCCCAAATTCGCCGCGGCCTGAGCCATGCACCGGCTGGCCCTCATGCTGTTCGGAAGTATCATCGTATTGTGGCTGGTTATCATGGCGGCGTTGATGCGGGCGTCTGCCCTGCCAGCCGGAAGCCACCGGCGTGATGCTGGCAGTGTTCGAGCCTGGCACATCGTCCGACGAGATCTTCGCCAAACTCACCCGCGCCGGCGCACTCCCCATCAAGGAAACCGCATTTGGTTTTATCTGGGTGGTGAGCGGAGACGTACCCGGCCTTGCCGGAAAACTCGTCGCCGAAGGCGCCATCGGCGCCTATCGCGAACTTCCTGTCAATCCCACCATCGCCGGTTGCTTCGCTTTTGCCGATGCCACGGTGGCAAGAACTCTGCAACCATAGCAGCACTCGGGCGCCGAGCCTGCCACGCGCCATTAAGCTTCCATTCATGCCCGAAGTGCAAGATTTCACTTGCGAGAGAAAAAGGAGTTCGCAACCGGAGGACTGCAATGAGCGACATTGAATTTGTGCGTCAGTTGCGTGGTGAACGTCTGACCACGGCCGAGATCATGTACTACATGCCCGACTACCGCGCCATTCTGCAGACCTTCGTCTGGCAGGAATACGATTTCGCCCCGCGCTTTCCCAAACTCATCAAGTTCCTGGATTTCTGGACCCACAATCTCGACGGCCCACTGGCTTCGGTGCGCGTCGCTTGCGCTGGACTCGTCAGCCCCGTCGCGCTTCCAGCACGTCGGCCACGAGTGGCGGCTGCACTAGAAAACAGGCTAACAGGCCCGTCCGGCAATATACTGGATAGGCGACATGACCGACCTTCAGGCGCGGCTCGACAAGATTGCCCGCCACATCGCGCAACTCGCTGACCGCGGCGAGGCGGCAGACTATATCCCGGAACTGGCTCAGGTTGACACTCAGCCAGTTCGGCATTGCCGTTGCAACACAAGACGGGCGCTTTCTTTCTGCTGGCAATGCCGGACAGTCTTTCTCGATCCAAAGCGTCTCCAAGGTTTTCGCGCTGACGCTGGCGCTTGGAAAATGCGGCGACGCGTTGTGGAGCCGCGTGGGCCGCGAGCCTTCAGGCAGCGCCTTCAACTCCATTGTGTTACTTGAACATGAGCGCGGCGTGCCGCGCAATCCGTTCATCAATGCGGGCGCCATCGCCGTCACCGATGCCATTCTGGCCGGCCATGCGCCGCGCGAAGCGATTGGCGAGTTTCTGCGCTTCGTGCGCTTCCTGGCGGAAGACGACACCATCATGATCGACGAAAAAGTCGCTGTGTCAGAGGCGCGAACCGGCCACCGGAACCTGGCGTTGGCCCATTACATGAAGGCCTTCGGCAACCTCGACAACCCGGTGGAGATGACGCTCGGCGTTTATTTCCACCATTGCGCCATGGCCATGAGTTGCAAGCAGCTTGCTTTGGCGGGGCGCTATCTGGCCAACGCCGGGCGTCATCCGGGAACCGGCGCGCAAGTGATTTCGGCAGAAAGGGCCCGCCGCATCAACGCCCTGATGCTCACCTGCGGGCATTATGACGGATCTGGAGACTTCGCTTACCGCGTCGGCATTCCGGCCAAAAGCGGCGTAGGCGGCGGAATACTGGCCGTGGTGCCAGGCATCGCGTCGATTGCCGTCTGGTCGCCGGGGCTCAACGCCTATGGCAATTCCCTGCTCGGCACCCTGGCGCTGGAATTGCTGGCCGATGACATGGGCTGGTCGGTGTTCGACGGTCCCAAAAAATAGCGGCGGGAAATCAGCCGGCGGCGCGTTTGCTCCGCTCACGCTGCAAGTCGTCCGCGAAACGTTTCCCGCGCTCGTGTTGGAAGGTCCTGCCGGTCAACTTCATGTTGACGATGCGGTCGAGCCGCAGGTGGCGAAAGTCCCGTGCTGTTTCACACCATATGGTCAACAGCCAGCTATGGTCAAAAACCGTCAGGCCCAAGGGCCTTGCCAGCCGCACCGACTTTCCGCCTGACAGCGCTTCATAGCCGATGCGCACCATGGTGCGGTGGCGTATGGCATCGCGAAGTTCTTCGTAGAACCTGCCCCTCCGCGCCTGCTCTCCCGCTGCGTTTGGCCCCGCAGCAAGCGGTGCGGTCAACAATGTCTCGCGCGCGTCTTCGCCAATGGCAGAGGAAAGCTTGGCCGCTGCGCGGACGGCCGCCGACGCAAGTTGCTCGCTGGTGCGTTCAGCAACCAGACGAAGGCCCAGGGCAAGTGCATCAAGCTCGTCCCTGTCGAAGCCGAGCGACGGCAGAAAATAACCACGTTCCATGACGTACCCGACGCCGCCCTCACCGCGCACCGGAGCACCCATGGCCTGCAGGTCGGCAATGTCGCGATAGACGGACCGGACCGAAACCTCCATGAGTTCCGCCAGTTCGCGAGCCGTCACCGGCTGGGTGCGAACCCGCAATTGGTCCATGAGACGGAGCAGACGGAAAATTCTCATGACACGGCCACTGCCAGAAATTGACACAGCATACCTGCATCAGATGACCGGCCAAAGCAACGAGGAATACCCATGAAGTCAATTCTCAGATGCGCCGCCGCCACGATTCTGTTGGCAGCCCTGTCCACGTCCAGCACCGCCGGAGACAAAATGTCCGAACGAACAGTCAATTGCGAAAACCATCGAAACGATGACCACGGCCTTCGCCAAGGGTGACATCGAGGCCATCATGCAAACCTATGAGCGGGATGCGGTGGTCATTGCCGGCCCGGCACAACCCGCCGCCGGCCACGATGAATTGCGCCAGATGTTCGCAAAGTTCGTAACATCCGGCGTGAACTTCAGCTACGGCGGCCACGAAGTCGTTGTATCGGGAGACATTGGCCTGCATCTCATGCAGTGGTCTGCGCCCACTCCGGATGGCGCGCTGTCGGCACTGTCGGTCGCTGTGTTGCGGCGTCAGGCAGACGGATCATGGAAAATGGTAATCGACCATCCCTTCGGTGATGGTGTCATGAAGTCGGCGAAAACGCAGCCCTGAATCGAAATGGCCGGGCATTGCCCGGCCATTCCTGTGCTATCGCAACTACGCTTAACGCGAATAATATTCCACGACGAAGTGCGGTTCCATCTGCACCGGATACGGCACATCGGCGAGGCCCGGTACGCGAACCAGCTTGGCGGTCATCGCCTTGTGATCGACTTCCACATAATCCGGCGTGTCGCGCTCGGCCAGTTGGATGGCTTCCAGAACCACAGCGAGTTCCTTGGACTTGTCGGTCAGTTCAAGCTGATCGCCGGCCTTGATGCGCATTGAAGCAATGGTCACCCGGCGGCCGTTCACCTTCACGTGGCCATGGCTCACGAACTGGCGGGCGGCGAACATGGTGGGCACGAACTTGGCGCGATAAACGATCGCGTCGAGGCGGCGCTCGAGAAGGCCGATGAGATTTTCCGACGAGTCACCCGTCATGCGCGAAGCTTCTTCGTAAACCTTGCGGAACTGGCGCTCGGAAATGTTGGCGTAATAGCCCTTGAGCTTCTGCTTGGCCTTGAGCTGGATGCCGAAGTCCGAAGCCTTGCCCTTGCGGCGCTGGCCGTGCTGGCCGGGGCCATATTCGCGCTTGTTGACGGGACTCTTGGGGCGGCCCCAGATGTTTTCGCCCATGCGGCGGTCGATCTTGTACTTGGCGCTTTGACGCTTTGTCATTTACGGTCTCCAAACAATGAGTTGGACCCACCCTCCTGATCACCGGTCTCCCGGCCGACAGCTCACTAAGGACGCACGGGCAAGCAAACACGGGGCGTTCGGGCCCCGTGCTGGCGCAGGCTATAGGCGCTGGACCTGGGCATGTCAAATTCCTAGGCGACAGGCGGCGGCTGCCCCGCAACCTGCGGAATATCCGGATCAAAACACGCCCAATCCGGCGCCTCGGCGGTCCAGATCGACATTTGTGGCGCCATCAGATCGGGATCATCCAATGCGCCCGCCCGGACGAACACCAGGTGGGGCCGCGACTCCGCCTTGCTGAACAATGGCGTGCCACAGGTTGGACAGAACCCCCGCGCCATCCGGTTGCCGCTGTCAGCAATGCTTTCGAACCAGGTAACATTGCCTCGCACATCCAGCGTTTCCGACCGGAAACCAACACTCACCATGCCGCTTCCCGCACCAAGGTACTGGCACAGCCGGCACCAGCACACCCGCGCCGTCAGCGGCGGACCATCCACCGAAAAGCGCACTGATTTGCACAGGCACCCACCTTCAATCGCCATCGCCCCAACTCCCGTTAACTCCGGCCAGGCCGCCGGTTCTAATTCAGCCGCGGCACGTCGAGCCGGTGAATCATCCCTTGCGTGATAGGCTTCCACGCCGGATAGCGCTTCAGGACCAACGGATCATGGCCCGGAATGATATGGGCCCGCGAAGCCGCCAGTTGCTCCAGCCGCGTGTAGGAGCGCAGCGTCTGTTCGACGTCAAGGGTGATGCGGAACGGCTGGCGCGTTTCGAAATTCTCGTAGAAATGCGTGGCATCGGAGGCGAGCACCACGGCCCCTGACGTTGTTGCCACCCGCACGCATTGCAATCCCTTGGTGTGGCCACCGGCCCTGTGTACCGTAACGCCTGGCGCAATCTCGCCATCGCCATCGTGAAATTGCACGCGGCCACTGTAGATGTTCCGCACCATACTGCACACGTGGTCAACATTGAATGTCCGGCTCACAATCGGATCGCACATGCAAATGCCGGTCGCGAAGGCAACCTCCGCCTCCTGGATATGAAAACGCGCCGCCGGAAACATGTTCCATCGTCCCGGCGTGGTCGGCGTGAAGATGGGTCACGATGACCGTGTCAATTGCCGCAGCGTCGATCCCGGCTTGCCGCAGGGCATCGGCAGGCTCAATCAGCAAGTCGCGGCCCCTGGCATTTGCTTCGCGCCGGTCCATTCCGGTGTCCACCACAATGGTGCGGTTTTCATTGCGGATAACCCAGATGAAATAGTCGAGGGGCTGCGGGCCTCCATGGTCATCGGGCCACATGAAATTTTCGATGCGCAGACGATTGGCGTGTGCGGCGTACTTTAGGGCTAGAATCTCGTAGGTTTCCGACATCGGTTGCCTCCCTTGGGAAAACAACACTAGCCTAAACCGGCAACTCCATAAACTCCGGCCTCTGGAACCCCATCGCCGCATAGGCGCCGAGCGATTCGGATGCGCTGCCCCTTGCCGAGGTCAGGATCACCGTGCCGTGCGGCGGCACCTCGTTGGCTGCCTCATGGCGTGGCGTTTCGTCGAGCACATCGGCCACCCGCCGGGCAATCGCCGGGGCCGGGTCAATGTAAGTGACAGGCCAAGGCTCCACCTGCTTCAACTCGTCCATCAGCAGCGGATAATGAGTGCAGCCCAACACCACCACATCGGTGCGCTTGCCGTCGCGCATTCGAAAAGCGGGCTCAATCTCGCTGCGCAATTCTTGCAGGTCCACGGCATGGCCCTTCAGCTTGTTCTCGGCAATTTCCGCCATGCGCCCGGCGCCGTGCAGAAAAACCTTGCAGTGGAAGGCATAGGTGTGAATGAGCGCGTGGGTATATTCCCGGCTCACTGTTCCCGGTGTCGCAAGAACACCAATGATGCCGGATTTGGTCTGCGCTGCGGCAGGCTTGATGGCTGGAACAGTGCCGACAAATGGTATCTTGTAACTCTCGCGCAGTGCCGCAAGTGCTATGGTCGATGCGGTATTGCAGGCAATCACCACGATATGGGGGTCGCTACGTTCGATCAGCCGTCCAACGGCCTCGACGATGCGCTTGGTGAGCGCCTCCTCTTTCCACGCCCCATAGGGAAATGCCGCATTGTCGGCAGCATAGGTGAGGTGGGCTTCGGGAAGCTGCGCCGCAACGGCACGCGCCACGGTAAGCCCGCCCATACCGCTGTCGAACAGCAGAATGCGGGGGTTGGTCATGGCTTCCCCTCCCTCCTGCGTTCATGAGCCCGTGTCAACGAAGCCACCATGCCGCGCAATGATCGCACCTCCTGTTCGGTGAGGGACGCCCGGGCATAAAGATTGCGGATATTGCGCACCATGCCAGGCTTTTTGTCATCAGTTTTGAAGAAACCCGCAACATCAAGTTCGCGCTCAAGGTGTTCGATGAAGCCGTTCAGTTCCTCCTTGGTGGCAAGGCGGGTGTCCGGCGTTTGCAGGCCGGGACCATCGAGGGCGGGAAGCTCCGGTGTTTGCTGGCCAAGACTTTCAGCCTGGGTCTTGTACCACTCATAGCCAACCAGCAGCACTGCCTGGGCAATGTTGATGGAGGCAAAAGCCGGGTTCACCGGAGCCGTGACGATGACATTGGCGAGCGATACTTCATCATTGTTCAACCCCCAGCGCTCACGCCCGAACAGAATGGCGATGCGTTCGCCCCTGCCAATGCGGGCCCGCATGTCGTCTCCCGCCTGTTCGGGTGTGATCACTTCCTTGATCATGCCGCGCGGCCTGGCCGTCGTTGCATATATATATTGCATGTCGTTCACGGCGTCCTGAAGGGTCTCATGAACGGCAGCACCTTCAATGATCCAGTTTGCGCCGGAAGAAGCCGTCAGGGCTTTTTCATTTGGCCAGCCGTCGCGCGGGCTGACGATCCGCAGCTCATTGAGCCCGAAATTCGCCATTGCCCTGGCCGCCGTGCCGATATTCTCGCCCAATTGTGGGTTCACCAGCACCACAACGGGTGCTGGCCCCAATGTCTGATTCCGCGTCTTGTCGGTTCCGGCCATGCAGCGGGAAATAGCGGGATTGCACCTTGGGCGAAAGCAGTTTTGATCGCGCAAAAAAGCCCCGGCAGATTGCCGGGGCCCTAGAGAGCGCGGTGCGTTTCGGACTATTCGTCGGTTTCGTCGGCGGCAACACCCTTGCCGCTGAAATAGGCGGCCATGAAGTCGATGCCAGCGGATTTCCTGCCTTCGGCGGCGGCCTTCTCGATGATCGCCGTGAACGCCTGCTTCACGCCGCCATAGTTGGCCTCTCGCTGGGCCGAGTCGGACGGGTACATGAACTGCACCGTGCCGCGATCAATCTCCGAAATATCGTCATTCGGCTTCTGGATAAAGCAATTGGCCTTGGAACCCGCCGTGTAGAACTCTTCGGGGAAGTAATAGAGCATCACCGACTTCGAATCGAAGTCGGTCATCATCAGGTCTTCACCCACTTCGGTTGCCATGTTGGTCTTGATCTGGTCTTCGCTCCAATTGTTCGGCGGACCGGAGAGATACTTGACGATGTAGTCCCAGTTGAATTCGTTGGCGCAGGTGGAAACCGGGCTTTGATGCTCGTGCAGCAGGCCAAGGGCGTGGCCGAATTCGTGAATGATGGTGCCGCGCACGTCCGGAATGTCAAAGGCTTCCATCGGCGCATCGCCCATGCCGGCCAAATTCATCGAGGCTTCTTCCTGCTTGAGGTAGACGACGCTGACCTGGCCCAGCACCGACCAGTAACCGGCGTCCTCGAAGGAGATGCGGATTTGCGATTCGCGGCTGGACTTCGGATCGCAACGCCGTGGCTTGTTCATCTTGCCGAAATCAAACTTCATGCCCATGGCCGGGTCATCGTTCAGCCACTGGCCGCCGATTTCCGCAATCTTGGCATTGCTGGCGTCCTTGCCGCCAATGAAGCACACCCTTAGCTTGGCATAAGTCGGCGGCCACTGAATGGATTTCGCATAGATACCCTTTGCGGCATCGGAACTGTCCAGATTGAGAAGCGCCGCACGTCCCGCCGCAATGCGCTCAGTAATTTCTGGCGGAACGCCGCCCTTGCCTTTCGGATCGTGTGCCGATGCCGGAACCGCAATCAGCAGCGCAGCTGCGGCGGCACCTGAAACCAAACCAAATACCGTCTTCGCCGTCATATCATCGTCCTCCTAGTCATGCGCATGCCCACCCGGAATAAAACCTAACATATGGAACCGGCGCGGCAAGCAGGAAACTGAACGGCAACTGCGGCTAATCTTCGGGCCCAATTGGGCGGATTTGCGGGAACTATGGCGCCATCGGGGCGGCCCGGAAGGTGCGTCGTGCACTCCCGTGATGACGCGCACCACCATGCGGCACCCTGAAATTGCGACCCGGCGATGCCTTGCATCGAGAAGGAATCACTGGCTCCGATCATTGCTTAGGCAGTGCTATCAAGCGGCGAATAACGCGTCACGCGTCATCGTCATCCACAATTTTTTTAGAGTGTGCAAATCTGCAACACCCTGCTTCGCCCCCGCCTTCCGCATCCGGAGGCCGAAAATCGGCACTCCCTCCGTATACGGACGGACCGCAGTTCGCCCGGTTTTTCGCATGCAAACCACGCAAACCGGGCATTTCGTCCGTACACGGAAGGTGTCGCTGGCCGTTCCATCCGTTTACGAAATCTTAGGAGAGTTCCGGCGATATATCAGATGTTGACGGCATATTGCCAAATCACACAACGGAGCGCACAACACTTAACAATGACGGACGGAAAAAATATCTTCTGCCCGTTTGATGTGTGGCTTACCTGCGTTGTGGGGCTCTAACAACACAAATACTCTAGGAGAGAAGAACATGGCTGCGAAGAAAGCTGCTAAGAAGCCGGCAAAGAAGGCCGCTAAGAAGGCTGGTAAGAAGGCCGCGAAGAAGAAGATCTAACGCTTCTAGCGATATCTTCAGGACTGGACCCCGGACGGCAATGCCTCCGGGGTCAGTTCATTTCTGGCGCATCATGCAAACGAAAAGGGCCGCGTCATCGCGGCCCTCGTTCGTTTAGCCGGCAAACTTTCAGTAGACGTAGACGCGAGCCCCGACTTTCACCTTGCCGTAAAGCTCGATGACGTCGGTATTCATCATGCGAATGCAGCCCGACGACACATTGCCACCGATTGAACCCGGATTGTTGGTGCCGTGAATGCGATAGAGCGTGCCGCCGATGTAAAGCGCGCGTGCGCCCATCGGATTATTGGGGCCACCTTTCATTTCCTCCGGCAGGATATGTCCCTTCGCCGCCTCACGGGCGATCATTGCGGAAGGCGGACGCCAGGTTGGCCATTCGGTCTTGGCGACGATCTTCGAATTGCCACTCCACTGGAAGCCTTCCTTGCCCACGCCCACGCGATAGCGCCGGGCCTTGCCGTTTTCCAGGACGTAATAGAGCAGCCGTTCACGGGTACTGACGACAATGGAGCCCGGGCTGTATTTGCCGGCCTTGTCCCAGGAAACGACCTCCGCCGTTGACTGGTCGGCAGCGCCTTTGGTCTTGCCCTTCTTGCTGTTCCGGGCAGAAGTCGAGCGCGGCTTGGCATTCAGGCATTCGATGAATGTCCGGCATTGCTTCTTTGCAACCTTCTTTTTCTTGGTTGCGCCCTGTTCGACCGTCGTCGCTTTCCCGGTGGCCGCCTGAACCACGGGAGTCATCAGAAAGCCGGCCAAAAGGATGGCCAGAATCGCCGTCAATTTTCGCATTGTCGCTCTTCCTTCAGCATAAAGGTGGCGGACCCTAGCCAAACGGCGCCAACTCATCAATGGCCTTTGCAGCAAGCCCGGCAATCACATATGCTGGGTCTTGAGAGACGGGCCCCCACTCCAACCCAAAGGATTGCCATGTTGAAAGCCCCCCGCACGTTCCTGTTCATTTGCCTGGCCACCTCCGCCCTGGCAGCCCCAGCCTATGCCGAAAACCCGGAAATCGTCGATGTGCTGCTCGCCAATATCGAGAAGCAGACGACAATCAAGCCGACCTTCGAATCGGTTGAGGACGACGGCGATGGCAACATCGTCATCAAGAACCTGAGCTTTGCGCCCGGCAGCAATCCCGACGTCTCGATGGCCGTGACTGTCGGTGAAATCCAGCTCAACGATGTGTCCGATGGCGACGAAGGTCTCTACGAAATCGGCGAAGCGATCTTCAAGGATATGAAGATCGACGGCAAGACCAACGATGGCCAAGCCTTCACGGCCAACATGCCGCAAGGCACCGCGACGGAATGGTATCTCTATGACGCGGGCGACAGCACAGAGCCCGCCGACCTGTTGCGCGCCTCGATGAACGTCGCCAAGAAAATGTCGTCCGGGCCGATCACCGTCAACGCCATGGGCCAGGCGATCACCAGCGACGGCTACGAATCGACCTGGGACGGCGATCCGGAAACCGGTTCCGGCACGTTCGACACCAAGGTCGCGAACATTGTCATCCCTGAATCGTTGCTGGCAATGGCCGATCCAACCGGTACGCTGAAAGGAATGGGTTATTCGTCGATCACCCTAGACGTCCGGGGTACCGGCGAAACCCGCATCGATGAGGAAAATATCGGCATGGACATCGACATCGGCGTCGGCGCACGGGAGATGGCCGGCCTCAAATTTACCTTCAACGCCGAGGGTGTTCCGATCGCCGCCTATGCCGAAATGAAAAAGTCCCAGGGCGGCGGCAAGGGTCCGGACTTCAACGCCCTGATGCCGCAACTGATGAATGTCTCGTTCGGCGGCCTGACGGTGCGCTTCGAAGATGCCTCGCTCACCAAGAAGCTGCTGCCGATGGCCGCCGCCATGTCCGGCATGGGTGATGAAGCGGCCCTCATCGCCAATGCCGGCGCCATGGCGCAGCTTGGCCTCATGCAACTCAACAATCCGGAATTCACCAAGCAGACGGTGGACGCCATCAACGCCTTCCTGAAGGACCCGAAGTCGCTCACCGTTCAGGCCAAGCCCGCTGCCCCCGTCACCGTGGCCCAGTTGATGGGCATCAACATCCAGGACCCGGGCTCGATCATCAAGATGCTGAACGTAATCGTATCAGCCAACGACTGAAACAACTGCAACAACGGCAAAGCCCCCGGCTCATCACCGGGGGCTTTCTGTAGTCTTGAGAAGGCTTCGGCGTCAGTCGACGATGGTGATACGCACCGAGCGGAAACCGTGCCGCTGAACGAGACTGAACAGCTTGGCGGCATTGCCCGGCGCCAGGCGCACGCAACCATGCGAGGCCGGAGAGCCCAGCCGCTTGATGTGATTGGTGCCATGAATGGCATAGCCACCATGGAAGAACACCGAATTCGGCATCGGCGCGTTGTCGTATTTCTTCGAGTAGTAAACCTTGTGCAGGCGCGTCGGGCGGTATGAGCCGCGCGGTGTCCAATAGCCCGAACGGGCTGTCGAAACCTTCCAACGGCCATAGGGCAAGCCGCCGACATTGACCGACATCGATTGGCTCGAAATATCGATGGTCACCTGCACGGTCTTGCCCGGCTTTGCGGCGCCAACCGGCACAGCCGAAATCCATGCCAGCCCCAGAAGAGCGATAAAAACTGCAAGTATTTTTCTCATGATCGTCCCAGCTGTTGAGAGCCCCCTCAAAACAGAAGCCCGAATGTTACACTATCCTTGGTCGAAAAGGAACTCCCGCCCGACCTTCACCCGGCGCACACCGTTATAAGCGATGATATCGGCGGTTGCATAAGTCTCGGTTAACGTCGCCGGCAGGAAGCTGCCGGTGCCCACCATGTCCAGAGGCGCCTTGGCGGCCCCCATGACCTGGCACTTCTGGGCATCGAAACCCGACGATGCGACGATCTTGGCGTCCTTGAAGCCCGCCGCATCGAGTGCCCGGCGGACATGGATGATGGAAGCGACGGAAACCCCCTTGCCGAACAGGATGCGGCGCACCTTGTCGACCAGGATGTTGTTGGGGTCGAGTTGGAAGGCCCGGCCGCCCAGCACCTGTTCGACGATATTGTATTCGCCATGCATGCCCAGCCACTGGCCGACGGTCTCGACCGATTTTTCGTAGTCGAGCCCCTCGGCGAAGCGGCCGCCATGGGTGTCGAGCCTGATGCCGAATTCCTTGCCATCGTCCTGCAGCCGTGCCTGTTCGTAGAACCACTTCGCACAGCGCAAAGAATCGCGCACCTCGTCGCCGGTATAGTCGACAAGTGCGATCAGCGATTTCGCTTCGGGAATGGTCTTGGCGAACAGCTTCATGGCCTCCACAACGTCGCCATTGGTATAGCCGACCAGTGCATGCGGCATGGTGCCCATGCCGGCCGTCGCGCCAAAGAACGGCGCCGTCAGGTCCTGCGACGAGCCGATGAAACCCTTGACCGACGGATCGGCTTTCTTCGCCGCCGCACTGCCCACTGCCGCGCCATAGGCGGCGAGAATATTCATTTCCGCCCCGCTGCCGTGGCGGGCATGCATGTCCATGAAACCGGCATTGGGAATGGCCCGGCACATTTCATAGGCATTGTTGGCGGACACGCAGGGAAACCCGGTTTTCTGCAACAGCAGCGTTTCGATTTCCGAAAGCTTCGCCATCGAGCCGGTGATTTCCAGCATTTTGCTTTCGGAGGGCACAACATCGCCTTCCTGGCAGAAGCGCTTGATCCGGGCATCCGGCACGAAACGCTTCACCAGACGGATCGTCGGCTCAAGGGCCGCCACCACGCGGCGGCGCATGAACACCGCGAAGGTCACTTCGGCATCGCCATTGGCGCCGACAATGCGGCTGGTATTGGTGAAATACTTATCGGTCTGGCTGGCGATCGATCCAGCACTCAACGCAATATCGGCAAGCCGGTCAAGAATGGCCTCATGGCCGGTGATCAAAGGTGCGCGCTGGTCCATGGCCGAACCCATAACACCCCCCGAAGCGATTGCGAAGGGTTGGCGTTTCCTCAAAATTCGTCATTCCAGCCAAGCGCGCAAAGCGCGCGCGAGCTGGAACCCCGCTTTGGTGGCCATGAGACGGGCCGGATATCGACCTGCTCAACCAGCTCAATTTTCCTGGCCTGCCTCTACGCCTTGCGGCGCGTCGCTCGTCACGATAGCGGCTTGCCAGAATATGGACACCGCTACTTTTTTCTTCTCGAATGCACACAGTTTGCAACGGTGTTAAGCGGGGTTCCAGCTCGCGCTCGCGTTCCGCTCGCTTGGCTGGAATGACGATCTTAGTGGTTTGTCACTTCAGTTAAGTATGGGCAGTTGCTCCCCGCTAAAGTTTGAAATCGTTGGCCCGCAGCTTCGTAGCTTTCACGCCCTTGAGCAGGATTTCGAATTCCGCACCGCTGTTGCCGGTGGTGTTGCCCTGCACCACAATATCGCCGCCGGATTTCTTGATGCGCAGTTGACCAGGTGCAGTGAAAGCTTTGGTCCCGCGGTAGCTGAACTTCTGGTTGCCGTTCTTTCCGGCATTGGCGTCAACCGCCGAGACATCGAGGCGGTCGACCGCCGATGACGCGGTACCGGGGTTGAAATCCTGCACGGTGTCGGCGTTTGCTCCCGCCGGGCTTTCAGCGGCTGAGCGCAGCACAAAGAAATCTCCGCCCTTGCCGCCGCGCAGGCCGTCCTTGCCCTTGCCGCCAGCAATACGGTTCGCCTTGGCGTTGCCGGTCAGCGTGTCATTCAGCGCTGAGCCTTCGAGATGGTTGACGCTGAAATAGAGATCGCCCGCCGCATCACCGGTATTGTTCGATGGCTTGGCGAGGCTAGCCACCACGCCCGCTGGCGCGTGTGCATAGCTTGCCGTGCTTGTGCCATTGGTACCCTGCAGAACATCGCCCTCGCCTCGGCCTTCCAGCACATTCTTGCCGCCAGCGCCCCAGAGAAAGTCGGTGAAGTCTCCGCCGGAGATGTACTGGTTCGCCTTGCTGCCCAACCGCACGGCCGTCTCCGAAGGTGGGCGGCCAAGGAACACATGCACTGTGCCGGCCACATTCAGCAGGCCAACGTCAAAACCCGGTGAGCCGACAATGATGTCCGACAGTCCATCACCATTGATGTCTCCAGCCGCCACCGCACTGCCCGCATAGTTGAAGGTGTTTTCGCCAGTCAGCTGGAACCCATTGCCGCCGTCAATGGTCGAAAGCGCAATGCCGCCGCCGAACGACGCGGCCTTGCCGAACACGGCGTGAACGGCGCCGCGTTCGTTCAGCCCCGAAAGATCAAACCCACTGCTGCCGACCAGGATATCCATGAAACCATCGCCATTCACGTCGGCTGGCCCGGCAACACTACTGCCAGCACCATCGAAAATTGTCTTGCCCAAGACCTTGAAGCCCTTGCCTGGAGCGAGTGATGAAAGGTTCAAGTTCGCTGGCTGGCTGCCAGTCTTGCCAAGCAGTACATAGGCGGCACCAGCATTGGTGGCAGTATCATCACGTTCGGTCGCGCCAACCGAAAAATCATCTACGCCGTCGCCATTGACGTCGCCCAGCCTGGAAATTGAATTGCCGATACGATCATTAGGGGCGTCGCCATTGAACTGGAATCCATTCGTGCCATTGAGCACTGAGAGGTTGAGATTCTTCTTGAACTTTGCCTTGCCGAAAACAACGTAACCGCCGCCTCGCTCGTCCGTTTCGCTGAACAACCTGGGGGCCAAGAGACCTAGGTCATCAAAGCCATCATCATTGAAATCACCGATGCCACTAACGCGGAATGCCGTATTGTTTTCGTCTCCCGTCTCGCCGCTGATCTTGAATCCGTTGCTGCCATTGAGTGTCGACAAGCTGATCTGCGAAGCAAAACTTCCAGCCTTGCCAAAAACGGCAAAGGCCGCGCCAGACGCACTTCCGGCGGGAGATGCAAATGGCAATCCGGCTACCAAGTCGTCAAAGCCATCGCCGTTGAGGTCCCCAGCACCTGAGAGCGCATTGCCAGCCAGTGTATTGTTGCTGTCTCCAATCAGCCGGAAACCAGTCCCCGATCCAATGCTGGTGACATTGAGAAGCGACGGAACCACGCCGGACTTGCCGAAGACCACGTAGGCCGAACCAAAATCGGTACCGGCGGTCGAATCAAAAGGCGCTCCAACCAAAAGGTCTTCGATGCCGTCGCCATTGACGTCTCCAGCGTTGCCTACGGCGTAGCCAAGCTCCGCACCTACGCCGAGACCGGCGATTTTGAAACCATTGGTACCATTGAGCGCCGAAACGTCTTGGACTGCCGATGGAATGGTGGAACTGCCAAAGAAAACGTAAGCGGCACAGGGATCACCACTCGTGTCAGCTGGTGCACCCATGACGATATCATCGAAACCGTCGCCGTTGAAATCTCCGGTCGCCAGCGAAAAACCAAGATGGCCATTCTCAGTCTCGCCATTGATCTGAAATCCGGCCGAAGCCGGCATCGTCGCCAGAAACGTGTTTGCCGGAAAATCCTGGGCGTTGGCCGGGCCGGTCCACATGGCGACGCCAGCGAGGCAGGCCATCACATGAATTCGAAGTACCGCCTTCAACGTGGACTTGTTCATCCGTCGCTCCCCAAAATCATCGGCCCTTACGGAAGTTGTCGCAACGATCGGAAGTTGTCAATCGCCCTTGACGGCCTTGACGAGTTGCGCCGCACCCGACTGCAGGAGATCGACATCGACCCCTGCCGACAAAAATGTATATCCAATCTTGATGTAGGCATTGATCTGTTCGGCCACGCCACCAAAGGCCCCGGCCACAAGGCCATTCTTCTTCGCGGCGGCGGCGATGCGCGTCATGGCCGCGATGGTCGCTGCCCCCAGCCGGTCAATCCCGGCACCATTGGAGAGCGTGATCGACAAATCGCTGGGCCCCACGAACAATCCGTCAAGCCCCGGCGTCGCGGCAATCTCGTCGAGGTTGGCCAAGGCCTTGGTGGTCTCGATCATCGCGAAGACCTGCGTCATGCGATTGGCCTCTTTGAGATAGTCCGCAGCCGCAAGTCCGGATGCCTGCAGCATGGTGTATCCGCCCCAGCTGCGTCCGCCGACCGGCGGATATTTGGCTGAACGCACCAAAGCTTCGGCTTCGGCGCGGGTATTGATCATCGGTGCGATCACCGCCGCGGCCCCGGCATCGAGCGCCTGACCAATAAGTCCCGGATCGTTCCACAGTGCGCGGACAATCGCCGGCCGGCCAGCGGCATTGATCTGCGCAATCATCCCCGTGGCGTCGGAAAAACCGATAAGCCCGTGCTGCATGTCGAGGCACACACCTTCAATCGGCAGCCTTGCCATTTGCCCCGCCAGTTGCGGGCTGGCAATCGACATCCAGGTGAAAAGAAACGGCTCGCCAGTGGCGAGCCGCGCTTTCAAGTCATAGTGCTGCGAAGACACTTACTTGCCTTCCTGAATCTGCGCCACAGCGGTGCCCATCAATTCTTCCATGGTGCGGCGAATTTGATGGTCCGACTGATCGACTTTCTTGGCGTCGAGGTCGGCCCTGATCTTGCGGAATACGTCTTCGTCGCCCGCCTCTTCGAAATCGGCCCGCACCACGGACTTGGCATAGTCATCCGCTTCTGCACCGGAAAGCCCAAGTTTTTCAGCGGCCCACAGCCCCAGAAGCTTGTTGCGCCGGGCCGTCGACTTGAACAGCAACTCCTCGTCATGGGCAAACTTCTTCTCGAAACCTTCCTGGCGCTTGTCAAACGTGGTCATGGGGTTCTCCTGCAATTCACGGGTTGACCTCAGATAGCCAGTGGGGGCCCTCAAATCAACCATTGTTGCCGGTTGTGCGCTGCAACAGCTTCGGCTAGAAAGCGGCCCCGGCGGGCTGATCTTTCCGCCTCATGTCCGGGACATTCGGATGGTGCGCGTACCCGCCGCAGTCTACACTGGCGGCGGCCATAAGGGTTTGAATGAGGATACTGACAATGAACAGCCGGCGAACCCGCATTTACGAAGGCAAAGCCAAGATTCTGTATGAAGGTCCGGAACCGGGCACCATCATTGTCCACTACAAGGACGACGCCACCGCCTTCAATGCCCAGAAAAAGGCAGTAATTGACGGCAAGGGCGTGCTCAACCAGCGCATTTCCGAGTTCATTTTCACCAAGCTGAACGAAATCGGCCTGCCCACCCATTTCCTCCGCACCCTCAACATGCGCGAGCAACTGGTGCGCGAAGTCGAGATCATTCCGCTCGAAGTCGTGGTGCGCAACATCGCGGCCGGTTCGCTGTCAAAGCGTTTGGGTTTCGAGGAAGGCAAGGTTCTGCCGCGCTCGATCATTGAGTTCTACTACAAGAACGACCAGCTCGGCGATCCCATGGTGTCGGAAGAACATATCACTGCACTCGGCTGGGCCAGCCCGCAGGAAATTGACGACATGATGCACATGGCCATCCGCATCAATGATTTCATGACCGGGTTGTTTCTCGGCATCGGCATCAAGCTTGTCGACTTCAAGGTCGAGTTCGGCCGCTATTACGAGAACGACATGATGAGGATCGTGCTGGCCGACGAGATCAGCCCCGATTCGTGCCGGCTTTGGGACACCAAGACCAACGACAAGATGGACAAGGACCTGTTCCGCCGCGACATGGGCGGCCTCGTCGAAGCCTATCAGGAAGTGGCCGGCGCTCGGGGATCATCACCGACAGCGAAAAGCCCGAGCGCTCGCGGCCCAAACTGGTGAAGAGCGACACCTGATGAAGGCCAGAATCAAAGTCACACTCAAGAAGGGCGTTCTCGACCCGCAGGGCAAGGCCATCGAAGGCGCGCTAGGGCATCTGGGCTTCGGCGGCGTCGAACACGTGCGCCAGGGCAAATATTTCGAGATCGACCTCGCCGAAACCGACAAGGCCAAGGCCATGGATGCCGCCAAAGCCATGTGCGAAAAGCTGATCGCCAACACGGTGATCGAGAATTACGACATCGAGTTGGCATGACGGTGAACTCCTTCATGCTGAGGTGCGAGCCGTCAGGCGAGCCTCGAAGCATGCGCCACGAGTTGCAACGATGACCCTTCGAGGCTCCGCCTGCGGCGGCGCACCTCAGGGTGAGGAATGGGGTAGGCCATGAAATCCGCCGTCGTCACCTTCCCCGGCATCAACCGTGAGACCGACATGATGCTGGCGCTTGAAGAGGTCACCGGCGTCAAGCCCATTTCCGTCTGGCATACCGAAACCGAACTGCCCAAGGTCGATCTGGTGGTGGTTCCCGGCGGCTTTTCCTATGGCGACTATCTGCGCTGCGGGGCCATCGCCGCGCGTTCACCCATCATGCAAGATATTCGCACCAAGTCCTTGGCCGGGTTGAAAGTTCTTGGCGTCTGCAACGGCTTCCAGATCGTCACCGAGGCGGGCCTCTTGCCCGGCGCCCTGGTGCGCAACGCTGATCTGCGCTTTGTCTGCCGCGAGGTGAAACTGAAGGTCGAAAACAACCAGACCTTTTTCACCAACAAGACGGCAAAGGGCACGATCGTCTCCTGCCCCGTGGCCCACGGCGAGGGCAACTACATTTGCGACGCCGAAACCTTGAAGCGCCTTGAAGGTGAGAACCGCGTGGTTTTCCGTTATGCCGATGGCACCAACCCCAACGGCGCCATGAACGACATCGCCGGCATCGTCAGCGAAGACGGCAACGTCATCGGCATGATGCCCCATCCTGAAAACATGATCGAACCCCTGCATGGCAAGACCGACTGCCGCCCCCTGTTCGAAAGTCTGCTTGCGGCGTAAAATATAACCTTGTAAGTTTCACTTTAGCTCTTGCAACCAGCCGTTACCCCACTTATTTGTAACTCACTAAGTTACTTAAGAGGGAAACACATGACCACCAAGATCGCCGTTGTCGTCGGAAGCCTCCGCAAGGAATCCGCCTCCCGCAAGATTGCCCAGGCCATTCAAGCGCTTGCACCCAAAGGAATGAGCTTTGAATTTGTCGAGATCAGCGCCTTGCCGCACTACAACCAGGATGAAGAAGCAACCCCAACCGAGGCAGTGAAGACCCTCCGCGCCCGCATCAAGGCGGCGGATGCCGTGCTGTTCGTGACGCCGGAATTCAACCGCTCGGTTCCCGGCGCCCTCAAGAACGCCATCGACCATGGCTCCCGCCCCTATGGCCAGAGTGCCTGGAACGGCAAACCGGCGGCGGTCATTTCGACCTCCGTGGGCGCTGTCGGTGGCTTCGGCGCCAATCACCATCTGCGCCAGTCGCTCGCCCATCTCAACATGCCGACCCTCGGCCAGCCCGAGGCCTATATCGGCAGTTCGGGCAGCGTCGTCGACGCCAGCGGCAAGATTGCCAACGAAACAACCCGTGATTTTTTCGTGGGTTTCCTCGCTGCCTTTGCCGCGCACATTGATATTGCCAATGGCAAGGCCGTCGATCGCGCCGCTGCCTGATTTCCTAAAACTGTAGCGATCCCCGCAACGACCGCTTCACCTCGCGCGCTGTTAATCTTGGATTAACGGCGCGCGTTCTGGTTTTATCAACCACGAAACAGACGTGAGGCGGCCATGTTCAAGATCATCATCAACAAATTCAAGGCGCGGAATCTCGAGGCCAAGGTCAACGAGATGAAGAGCCAGCAGGAAATCGAATTCGCCAACTACGCGCTGAAGCTGCGCGTCGACAAGATGCTGGCTCAGCCCGCCAGTTCGCAGATGGCGGCGTAGGCGTCATTGACGTCGGCTTCGGTTGTCTCGAAGCCACCCACCTGGAAGCGGATCACGAACTTTCCATCGACAAGCGTTTGCGTCACATAGATGCGGCCATCGTCGTTGATGCGGTTGATGAGGTCGCGGTTACGGGCATCGATGTCGCCATTGCCGTCACCAAGATAGCGGAAAGTGAACAGCGAAAGGATGGGGTCCGTGACAATCTCGAACCCTTTCGTCGCCCTGATGTTTGCAGCCAGCGCCTCCGCCCAACGCACATGATTGCGGATCATGGCGCGCAAGGCCTCCAGTCCATGGGCGCGCAACAGGAACCATAATTTCAAAGCGCGGAACCGGCGGCCCAGCGGTGCTGACCATTCCGAGTAATTGATGACATCCACCTGGCGGGTGCTCTTCAGATACTCCGGCTTGATCGCCAGGGTTTTCACCAGCGCTTCGGCATCGCGCACGAAGTACACCGAGCAATCGAACTGCGCGCCCAGCCACTTGTGCGGGTTGAAGACAACTGAATCGGCGTCATCCACGCCCTGCCACAGATGCCGGAACTCCGGGCAGATCATCGCCGATCCCGCCCACGCCGCATCGACGTGGAGATGCAGGCCATACTTCCGCGCGATCGCGGCAATGCCCGCAACGCCGTCGCACGCCCCCATGCCGGTGGCGCCCACGCAGGCGATGATGCCGCAAGGTTTGAAACCCGCTGCAATGTCTCTAACAACGGCGGCCTCAAGTTCGGCAAGCCGCATGGCCTTGCGCGGCCCGTCATCGGCAATACGCACCAGGTTGTCCTCGCCGATACCCGACATGCGGATGGCCTTGTCGACGGAAGAATGATTCTGCACTGAGGCATAGATGCGTAGTTGCTGATGGCCCGACAAACCCGAACTGTTGCCGCTCCATCCCAGCGCCTTCTCGCGCATGGTGAGCACGGCGGCAAAGGTGGCGCTCGACGCCGTATCGTGGATGACACCGGTGAAATCGCCCGGCCAAACCGAGAGCCTGGCGCAGCCACTCCATCATCCGGGTTTCAAGTTCGGTGGCGGCGGGCGAAGTTTGCCACAGCATGCATTGCGCGGCCATCGCCGAGACCAGATATTCGGCCACCACCGATGCGGGTGCGGCATTGGCCGGAAAATACGCGAAAAATCGCGGATGCTGCCAATGGGTCATGCCCGGCGCAATGATCGTCTCGAAATCCGCGAAGATCGCTTCCATCGCCTCGGGCAATTCCGGCGGGGCCGCACCAAGCTGCCTGGCAATGTCGCCCGGCTGCACCTGGGCCCGCACCGGCTTGTCACGCAAGGTCTCTCGGTAGTCAGCGCCCCAGTCGGCGGCGCGATGCGACCAGGCGCGGAAGTCGCCGGGATTCACACCATCCTCCAGGGCACCATGGTGCAATCAGGATTCAGTACTTTCTTCCTCTTCCTCGCTGATGCGCTCGACCGACACCACATGCTCGTCATCCGCCGTGTTGATAACGATAACCCCTTGCGTCGAGCGCCCGGCCTTGCGGATGCCATGCACCGGGCAACGGATCAACTGCCCGCCATCGGTCACCAGCATGATCTGGTCGCTGTCATCAACCGGGAAGGAAGCGACCAGCGGCCCGTTGCGATCATTCACCGCCATGGCGACGATGCCTTTGCCGCCGCGCCCGGTGATGCGGTATTCGTAGGACGACGTGCGCTTGCCATAGCCGTTGGACGACACCGTGAGGATCACCTGTTCGGCTGCACTCATTTCGGCATAACGTTCCTGGGTCAGTGCGGTATCGGCGGTGGCTTCTTCGTCGCTTGCCCCCTGCTCCACGTCTTCGCCCGCCACGGCCCGCGACATTTTGAGGAAGGCGGCGCGTTCCTCGGCGCTGGCTTCCACATGGCGGATGACCGCCATGGAAATGATCGTGTCGCCGTCCTCAAGCCTGATGCCGCGCACGCCGGTTGAATCGCGGCCCTTGAACACCCGCACATCGTCTACCGCAAAGCGGATGCATTGCCCGTGGGCGGTGGTCAGCAACACATCGTCTCGCGCCGTGCAGATTTCGACGCCGGCAATGTGATCGCCTTCGTCGAGTTTCATGGCGATCTTGCCGGCCCGGTTGATGCTTTCGAAATCCGAAAGCTCGTTGCGCCGGACGCCGCCAGAGGTGGTGGCGAACATCAGCTGGTAAGAGCCCCAGGTGGCTTCATCCTCCGGCATCGGCATGATGGTGGTGATGCGTTCGTCCTGGGCGAGCGGCAGCAGGTTGATCAGCGCCTTGCCGCGGGCCTGCGGATTGCCGACCGGCAAGCGCCACACCTTGAGGCGATAGACCATGCCAGCCGACGAGAAGAACAGAATGGGCGTGTGGGTATTGGCCACAAACAGCTTGGTGACGAAATCCTCTTCCTTCATGCCAACGCCCGAGCGCCCCTTGCCGCCGCGCTTCTGGGCGCGATAGGCGGAGAGCGGCACACGTTTCACGTACCCGGCGTGCGACACGGTCACCACCATGTCTTCGCGCTGGATCAGGTCTTCGTCTTCGACCTCGCCTTCATTCTCGATAATCTCGGTGCGGCGCGGCGTGTTGAACTCGGATTTGATCGCCGCAAGTTCGCCCTTGATGATCGCCATCACCCGGCCCCGAGAGCGCAGGATGTCGAGATAGTCGGCGATTTCCTTGGCGAGCTTTTCCAGCTCCTCGGCGACTTCCTCGCGGCCAAGTGCTGTGAGGCGTTGCAGGCGCAAATCCAGAATGGCCTGGGCTTGTTCCTGCGACAGGCGATAGGTGCCATCATCTGCCAGCCGGTGGCGCGGATCGGCAATGAGAGTGATAAGCGGCGCCATGTCCTTGGCGGGCCATGTCCTCGCCATCAAAGCGGCGCGAGCTTCTGCCCCATCCTTCGAGCGGCGGATAAGGACGATCACCTCGTCGATATTGGCAACCGCAATGGCAAGACCCACCAAGATATGCGCCCGGTCGCGAGCCTTGTTGAGCAGGAACTTGGTGCGGCGGGTGACCACCTCTTCGCGAAAAGCGATGAAAGCCTGGAGGAGGTCCTTCAGGTTCATCATTTCCGGACGGCCGCCGGTCAGGCAAACATTGTTGATGCCGAAGGTCGATTGCAGCGCCGTGAACCGGAATAGCTGGTTCAGCACGATGTCGGCCATGGCGTCGCGCTTGATTTCGATGACCACGCGCATGCCCTGGCGGTCGGACTCGTCGCGGATATCGGAAATGCCCTCAAGCTTCTTCTCGCGCACCTGCTCGGCCATGCGCTCAATCATCTGCGCCTTGTTCACCTGATAGGGCAGTTCGGTGACGATCAGCGCCTCGCGCTCCTTGCGCATTTCTTCCGTGTGCACCCTGGCGCGCATGACGATCGAGCCGCGCCCCGTGTGGAACGCCGACTTGATGCCGGTGCGGCCGAGGATGATGCCGCCGGTCGGAAAATCCGGGCCCGGAATGATTTCGATGAGATCGTCGATGGTGATCGCCGGGTTTTCGATCACCGCGATGGTGGCGTCGATCACCTCGCCGAGATTGTGCGGCGCCATGTTGGTGGCCATGCCGACGGCAATGCCGCCCGCACCATTGACCAGCAGATTGGGAAAGCGCGCCGGCAGCACCACCGGTTGCCGTTCGGAATTGTCATAGTTCGGTTCGAAGTCGACCGTGTCCTTGTCGATGTCATCGACGAGGGACTGGGCGACTTTCTCCATGCGCGATTCGGTGTAGCGCATGGCGGCCGGCGAATCGCCATCGACCGATCCGAAATTGCCCTGCCCGTCGATCAACGGCAGCCGGAGCGACCAGGGTTGAGCCATGCGCACCAGCGCGTCATAGATCGACTGGTCGCCATGCGGATGATACTTGCCCATCACGTCGCCGACAATGCGGGCCGACTTGCTTGATAAGGCTTGTTCCACTCGTAGCCATTCTCGTACATCGAGAACAGAATGCGCCGGTGCACCGGCTTCAACCCGTCGCGCACGTCCGGCAGCGCCCGTGACACGATGACACTCATCGCATAGTCGAGATACGACTTCCGCATCTCCTCTTCGATGGAGATTGGCGAAATTTCGGATGGGTTGGCGGGCGGCGGACCGCTCTTGTCGTCGTCGTTCTCGGCCACGGAAAACCTGTGAAAAAGCCCTTGTCAGGGCCCGCCGGACGACACGGGAAAAGCATCGATTCGGAAGGCTTCCGAGTGTAGTTCGGGGAGCCCGCCGAAGCAATGAAAAGCGCCTGATTTTACGTGGAAAAGCGGCCCGAAAGCAGCCAAAGTCTGGGTCGTATTTTCTGGCCGAATTCCGTCACCCCGGCGAAAGCCGGGGCCCATGGCGGCCGCGGGTCCCGGCATTTGCCGGGCTGAAAGTTCTTGGGTGGAGCGGTCTGAACCCATTCGCCCTTACAGCTTGCGGAACTTAACCCCCCGGCCACGATACCACCCATTGTCGGCGACAACCATCGAGCAACTCGGTTTGCCGCCGGTAAAGCTCATCATGGTGATGCACAATTTGCCGCCTTGCAGGCTCCAGCTGCCCTGGTCCTTCAGGCCGTTGACGCTGCCCACCAGCACGCCATTGCCCTTTGCCGATATTTGCACGGTATAGCCGCGCACCACAGCGGTGAAGCTGCCAGGAAAGAGCTGACGGAGCTCGGTTTGCGACAGCGTGTCCCCGGCCTTCGCGGCAGGAGCGGACAACAGCAAGGCAATGCTCGCGCAAGCAAGCGCAATGGTACGGATCATCATGAACCCTCTGATTTTACGTGCCGGAAGCAATTCTAAACCATGTCCGGCTCTCTGGAGCGTTTAATCACTTTCAATGTGACCCAGAGATGAACGGCATCGACACAATTTGCCCTAAAACGGCACTTCATCGTCGAGATCGCGGGCGAAGCTCTGGGCGGGCTTGCCGCTGGCGCGCGCGCCGCCCATCGGGCTCGACTGGCCGAATTCGTCGCCACCGCCAAAGCTGCCTTCGCCAGCGCCCCCAGGGCGGCCCCCCAGCATGGTGAGTTCGCCGCGGAAGTTCTGCAGCACCACTTCGGTGGAATACTTCTCGGCGCCGTCCTTGTCGGTGTATTTGCGGGTTTGCAGCTGGCCCTCGATATAAACCGTCGAGCCCTTCTTGAGATATTGCTCGGCCACTTTGGCGAGGTTCTCATTGAAGATCACCACCCGGTGCCATTCGGTCTTCTCTTTGCGCTCGCCGCTCGACTTGTCGCGCCAGCTTTCCGATGTGGCAATCGACAGGTTGACGATGGGCTTGCCATCCTGGGTATGCCGCACCTCGGGGTCCCGCCCCAGATTGCCGACCAGAATAACCTTGTTCACCGAACCTGCCATCACACTCTCCTCTGCGTTCCGGGCACACTAGTCAAAGCTAAGCGCGACGCCACATTTGCATCCCGCTTATCCACGCATTACAGCATATGTTCGTGCTTTGTTCCAGATGTTTTCTCGCACCCCGGAAACCCGAGGTGCGAGGAAATGCTTACGGTGTCTTGTTGATGATGAAATTGCGGATGCTGGTGTTGCTCACCCGGGTATATACACCGAACAAGTTGGGTTCGGCGCAGCCAGAGCCCCAGCTCACGATGCCGACAAGATTGATCTTGCCGTCAGCCCGTTTGCGGCTGATCGGTCCGCCGGAATCGCCCTGGCAGGTGTCCTTGCCACCGGCATCAAGTCCGGCACAGAACATGCGGCCGGTGATCGCACCGCTATAGGAATTGGCATCATTGCAGTTGGTGCGGCCGGCCATCGGGACCTTCACCGACATCAAGTTTTTCGGGAAGCCGTTGCCGGTTTCCGGAACAACGGTTTCCGTTTCGCCCCAGCCAGTGGCCAGAACCAGCTTGCCCGTGCCTGGATCGCTGGTCGGCAGCTTCGGCGTCTTCAAACCGGATACCGGGCTGGACAGCTTCCACACGGCGACATCATAATCAAATGTCCCGGGATTCCATTTCGGGTGGATCGAGATCTTGGTCACATTCTTGCGGACGCCGGTGCCGTCAAGCCGGCGGGCCTTCACAAGAACCTGCACAGCGCCCGGGCTCGGCACGAAATCGCTGCAATGGGCGGCAGTCACTACATACTTGCCTTCATAGAGCGTGCCGCCACAGAATTGCGCCAGATAATTGTCGGGTTCGGCCGCGACAAGCAAACCAACCTGGAACTTGTTTTCAGTTGAGGTAGCAATGCCGCCGCCGACGATGCGCGCCTGGCCGTCGCTTTTGTCAGTGATGCCATATTTCGCATTCATGGCGGCAACGCCGATCCAGGACCAACTGGTGGAAAGCGTTCTTGCCCTCACCGGCAAATGCTGGACCAGCCAGCATTGTGGCGGCCACGCCGACGGCAGCCGCAAGTGCAGTCAGTTTGAATTTCGACATTACTGATAACCTTTCCAGAACTTGATGCCCCACGATTCAGAATTATGCACTTGGTGAAACGCCATCGCAAGCAGTTTTCCGATCACAATTAATGCCAGCCGATCCGCCTACAACAACGGCCATGGCCAGGTCGCGTCGCGGATAAACCCAAGGATTTCGGAATTGCTGATGCGCGTGTAGACGCCAAACTTGTCGGGCAAGGCGCAGCCTTCGCCCCAGCTGACGACGCCGGTGAGAATGCGCCCGCCACCATTGCGTGGCCTGGTCAATGGCCCGCCCGAATTGCCGAAGCACGAATCCCTGCCCCCGGCGTCGTATCCGGCGCACAACATGCGTTTGGTGATTTCGCCATTGTAGGAATTCGCGTCATTGCAGTTTGCCCGGTGCACCCGCGGCACACGAACCTTGCGCAGCTGTACGGGAAATGAGCCGCCATCCGCCAGCGCCCCCCAACCGGTCACTTTCATCATGGTTCCAAGCGGCGGGTCCTGCCGCGAAAGATAGACGTCCGGCAGGCCCGGCACTTCCTCGTCGAGCACCCACAGGGCGATGTCATAGTCAAAGGTCAAAGGATCCCATTTGGGATGTACAGCAATGGACTTGACCCGGTAACGCTTGCCCGAGCCATCGAGCTTGTTCGTGCCGGCCAGCACACGCACTGACTTCGCCGTCACGAAGTCGCTGCAGTGAGCGGCGGTGATCACAAATTGCCGGCGGTAGATCGAACCGCCGCAAAAGAACGCCGCGAAATTTCCGGGCTCATCGGCAAACAGAAGTCCCGCCTGGAAACGATGGGTCAGCCGTCCGGCTTTGTCGCCGCCAACGATGCGCGGCGCTTCGGCCAGCCCAGCCGCCGCCACAGTCAACCCGGATTTCACTGCCAGCCGCGCCTGCACGAACTCGCGATAAGGATTGGCGGCCTGGCTCGAAACTGTGCCAAAAGTGATCATGAAACCGGCAAGAAGCACGGCAAAAACAGGCAGACGCGTGAACATGCCCACCACATATCAATTTTGATGCCACATGGAGGGACAATGAACCGGACAATCTTCACCGAAAACGCCCCGAAGCCGTTTTCAAACTATGCCCAGGCCATCGAGATTTCACCCGGTTCGCGCATTTTGCATGTGGCCGGTCAGGTGGGAGCAACGCCCGATGGGCACATTCCGGAAGACCCGGCGCCAACATGAGTTGTGTTGGGAAAACGCCCTCGCCATTCTGGCAGCGGCGGGCATGGACCATAGCCATATCGTCGATGCCCATGTTTTCATCACCGACCGCAGCCATATCGGCCTTTATCGCGAAACCCGCGACCGGTATGCTGAAGGGCCACCGGGCGGCGGCTACGCTTCTGATCGTCTCGGGCCTTGCCGACCCTCGGCTCTGCGTGGAGGTTGCGATTGTGGCAGCGGCCCCGGCCACATGAGCCGGAGCCGCTGAAATGGCGTGGGTTTAGCGCTTGCGGAACAGGCCAAACACGCCCGGGCGCTTGCTGGGAGCAGAGACCTTCGCAGTTGCAACATGGCGCTCACCCTTCGAGTCAGACATCATCGCAGTCGCGTAAACGTCTGAATATGTGTTGAGAATCCAGTTCATGTGTCGTCTCCTTCAATAGGCTCTGTGTATGACAGCAATATGATCCTTTCGCTCTTGCAACACAAACGGCAATAACCTACGATACCTGTAACAAAACCTTACAGGCTGAAACATGGCCCGCCGCCTCCCCTCCCTGAACGCCTTGAAGGCCTTCGAAGCCGCCGCCCGGCACGAAAGCTTCACCGATGCCGCAACCGAACTGTTTGTCACCCATGCCGCGATCAGCCGCCATATCCGCGATCTCGAGGAGTGGCTGGGCACCGAACTGTTCACCCGCACCGGCCGCGGCGTGGAGCTGACCGACGCCGGCCGCCGCTATGGCAGCCAGCTCACCCCTCTGTTTGATGCCATCGCCCAGGCCACCCGTGATACGGCGGCGGCGGGCGACGTCCGGCAGTTGCAGGGTTACGGTCGAGCCATCCATCGCCTCGCGCTGGCTGGTGCCGCGCCTCGGCCGGTTCAACGACCTGCATCCCGACATCGAGCTGTCCATCGACCCCGATTCGAAGCTGGCCGATTTCCGCTCCGGCGAAGCCGATATCGGCATTCGCTATGGCGCCGGAACCTGGGACGATGTCGAGGCCGTCAAGCTCACCGACGCGCTGATCTTTCCGGTCTGCGCGCCGAAACTCATCGCCGGCGTCAAGTCGCTCAAGCCCGCCGATCTCGCCAACTACAATCTGCTGCATGAACAACGGAAGCAATGGTGGGCCGATTGGCTGGTCGCCTGCGGCGTCACCGGTGTCGAGGACTGGCGCGGCGCAACGTTCCAGAACCACTTGGCCATCGAAGCCGCCGAAGCCGGCCAGGGCTTTGCCCTGAGCGACCAGATCCTGTGCACCGACTCCCTCGTTGAAGGCTGGCTGGTGCGGCCCTTCAACTTCGACATGAAGGACCACTGGCACTACTGGATCGTGCGCGCCAAGGGCTCGAAGGAAACCGCCCCGGCGCGCGCCTTCCGCGAGTGGCTCCAGGGCGAAATGCTGGAAACCAACCGCAAGTTCGCGGCCATCAAGGCACAACAGCCGAAAACCTGAACTCAGCCGTTGCATGGGGCAAGTCACCTCTCTAGCGTTTCCCGGAACGCACGAGATTCGGAACCCCATGCCCCGCAAGAAATACGACTGCCTGAAATGCCCCGGCTACTGCTGCTCCTACCCGGTGATCGAAGTGAAGGACCGCGATGCCGAGCGCATCGCCAAGCATTTCGGCCTGACGCTGAAACAGGCCGAGAAGAAATATTTCAAATCGGCCCACGGCTACAAGCGGGTGATGCGCCGCCAGAAGGACGAACTCTTCGGCAAAATCTGCCAGTTCTTCGACACCACCGAGCGCCGCTGCACGATCTATGAAGCCCGCCCTTCCACCTGCCGCATATTTCCCGGCGAAGGCCGCTGCGGCTATTGGGACTTCCTGAAATTCGAGCGCGACGGCCAGGAAGACGAGACCTACATCTCGACCACCCATCACAGCGGGAATTAGGGCAAGACGATCATTGATCGTACTACCCTGTGCCGTCATCCCGGCGAAAGCCGGGACCCAGACTTTCCGCTGTCCTGCCGTTTGAAAGCCTGGGTTCCGGCTTTCGCCGGAATGACGACAGCAAGTGTGAGTCAATCAAGAACTCATTCAGCACTAGCGCTACGGCCCGGAGGCGATCACCGACCACATCGCCGCAATGGCCACGCGCTGACGGTCCGTGACATGATGTGAACATCCAGCGCCTCGGCCTTGGCGCGCAAGCAGAGTCCGGTCATCAGCCGCAAGCACTGGTGCAATCTCCGGATAATACCGAGCTATTGCTTCGGCAATTTCAGCGCTCTGGTCGGCGGAATAGCGTTGCTCCTCGCCAATCGATTCAATCATGCCGATGATCATGGTGGTGATTGCGCCACAGGGAACACCATCCTGTTGACGCGCCAGCTTCGCCACTGCGGCAGCAACCTCCAGCCCAAAGACCTGCACACGTGTCAGTTCCTGCTGCAGTGGCTCGCCGTAGAACACCGCAAGATTGTACGACGCGCGATAGGCGCCGACGGTCGCGAAGATTTTTCGCAGTTCCCGGACCTTGATATCGGCTGCATCGGCTGAATTCAGGATCGACGAGATATTTCGCGAGTTGACCAATTGGCCAAAGAGCAACGCCTGGTCGGCACTGCGAATATGCGGCAATGGAATCTTGCCATTGTAAAGCAGCGAATATTGCCGGAAGTAGTCGCCACTGGTCCATGGCCGCATGTCGGCAACGGCCGGCGCACAAAACATTGAAACCATGGCGAGGAAAACGAGCCAACGCGCAATCATGGTGGAAGCTCCCTGGCAGGAAACAATCTACTCCCTACACAACCGCCCGTCCACTAGTCAGGAAGCTTTTTCGCCAGGCGCTCAAAGCGCCAGGCCAAAAGCGACCCGGTGAAAATCAGGCCGAGCGCCAAGCCCCACCACAGGCCGTGCACGCCGTAGCCCATGGGGAAGGCTAACACATACGCCGCGCCAAACCCGACGAACCAATAGCCGGCTGTGGCAATTGCCAGCGGCATGGCGGTGTCGTGAAGTCCGCGAAGCGCGTGTGACGCGATCGCCTGCAAGCCATCGAACACCTGGAACACGGCGGCGATCAGCAACAGATCAACGACCAGTGCGGCGATCTCGGTATATCCTTCATCGCCGGAGCTGAGAAACATGTCGGTGATCACCCATGGTGCAAACACCGGAATGCTGATCAGCACCAGCGGAAGGGCAAGGCCGATCACCATGCCGAGATTTCCAGCCTGGCGGGTGGCGGCACCGTTCTTCGCACCCGCCCAATAGGACACCCGCACCATGGCAGCTTCCGAAAACCCAAGCGAGATAACAAACGGAATGGCGATCCACGCCATCATCATCTGATAACTGGCAAGAGCGATTGTGCCGAGCGTCCCCGACATCAGCGACACCGCCGCGAACAGCCCCAATTCCAGCGCCACAATGCCGCCAACCGGTAGTCCGAGGCGGATGAGCGGCCCCATGTGCAGCGCCCCGTGAAACCACGAGCGCCCCGGATAAACCAGTTTCTGGCGGTGAATGAGGAACGCCGAGTAACCAGCAAGACATATGCATTTGAACCACATGGCGATGGTCCATGAAAGTCCGGCACCGGCAACCCCCATGGCCGGCAGTCCGTAGACGCCGTGCACCAGGCCATTCATCAGGAAATAGTTCATCACCACGGTAACGATAGTGATGAACAACACAAAGCCGGTGCGCATCAACGTGGCAACGAAGGCCCGCATGACGGCAAACCAGATCATTGGCAACAGTGACCAGGCGAAGAGTTCATAGAACGGCCGGGCCATGGCAATGATCCCCGGGTCTTGCCGGGCGGCGGCCAGCACCGCGCCGAGTTGCAAAACCAGTAGCGTCAGCGCGGCGCCGAGGCCAGTGGCCAGCACCAACCCTTGAGCCAGCGCCGGCAACACATCTTCGCGCCGTTTTGCCCCAAGTGCGGTGGAGGCCAGAACGCCCACCACCGAAAACGACCCCATGATGACGATGGCGAACTGATAGGAAATGTCGAGCGAGATGCCGACGGCGCCAAGTTCCAGATAGCCAAGCTTGCCGACCACCGCCTTGGCAGTGACAACCATGGCGACATCCGCCAGATAGGCGAAAATGAGGGGGAGCGAAATCCGGAACAGCGCTCCGGCTTCCTGTGGGCGGGTGATTTTCATGGGATTTGGACCTGCCGCCTTTTAGGTGGTGCCACCTGCCGCCGCAAGCGGACTCCTCGCTGGACCTGCGGCCCTCGCATGCTATCCATGCATGAGAAGGAACGCGCCATGTCCATCGCCGAACCCGCAGCCGAACGAAACTGGCGCAACCTTTTCTGGTCATGGGCGTTGCTGCTGACCATGGGGGCCGCCTGGGGCCTCAGCTTCTCAATAGCCAGGATTGGCGCATCGCTCGGCGCCCATCCCCTTGGCATGACATTCTGGGAAGCCGCGATTGCCGGGCTCGCCCTTGTCATCCTTGCCGTCTATCGGCGGCGGCCCATCACCTACTCGGGGAAGCTGCTGCGCTACAACGTGATAACCGGGGTTCTGGGCATGGTCATCCCCGGCACCGCCTTTTTCTATGCGGCCTCCCGCTTGCCGGCGGGTGTCCTGTCGCTCACCGTCAGCGTCGTCCCGATCCTCACATATATTGCGGCGTTGGCCCTCAGGCTTGAAACCGTCTCATGGCGGCGCCTTGCCGGTGTCGTTCTAGGCACCTTGGCCATGGTATTTCTGGTGACGCCTGATGACAGCCTGCCGGATCCGGCACAGCTGCCATGGGTGTTTGCGGGCCTCGCTGCCGCCGTGTGTTACGCCGTGCTGGGGATCTATTCGTCGCGCAATGCCCCAACAGACACCGATACGGTGGCGCAAACCGCCGGCATGTTCGTCGCCGCCACTATCATTCTCGTGCCAATCGTTGCTGTTGCGGGCGCCTACGTGCCGTTCGGCTGGCCGTGGGGCACGCTGGAATGGTCGCTTTTCGGGGTCGGCATGCTGAATGCGGTTGGGTGGGGTCTGTTCTTCGTCCTCCTGGAACGCGCCGGGCCGGTGTTCTCAAGTTTTACCGCAAATGTCGTAACGCTGTGCGGCGTGCTCTGGGGCATCGTTATTTTCGCCGAGATCAATTCTTCTTGGGTCTGGCTGTCCCTCGCCACGATCTCCGTGGCTCTGGTCTGGTAACGCCGCGCGGCAATGCGGCGGCGTAATCCGGCGCCCACCCTTGCAATTTTGCCGAATTCCGGGGACAAGCCGTGAGCCATGGCCAACGTCAATCTCTTCCACCTCGCGGAACTTTCCGCAACCCAACGCGCCACACTTCTGCGCCGGTCGGAGAGCCGATCTGACGCCCTTCATCGAAAAGGTGCGCCCCATCATCGCTGCCGTGCGCGCCGAAGGTGACGAGGCGCTGGCCCGCTTTGCCCGCCAATTCGACAAGTCTCCGGTCAGCCGCCAATGCCATCGCCGCCACGCCCGCAGATTTCGCCAAGGCCCGCGCCGGCCTGTCGCCGGAGCTTCTTGACGCCATCGCCTTCGCCGCCACCAACATTCGCAAGTTTCACGAGATGCAGAAACCGGAAGCGATGTGGATGAAGGAGGTGCGCCCCGGCGTGTTGGCCGGAGAACGCATCACTCCCATCCCGTCAGTTGCCTGTTACATTCCGCGCGGCAAGGGATCCTTTCCCTCCTCGGTAATGATGACCTGCATTCCGGCTACCGTCGCGGGCGTCGAAGACATCTGCATCATCACGCCCCCCGGCCCCGATGGGTCGATTGATGCCGCAACACTGGTGGCGGCGGAAGCCGCGGGCGTTTCCAAAGTCTACAAGGCCGGCGGCGCGCAAGGGCGTGGCTGCCGTGGCCTACGGAACACAGACCATCGGCCGCTATGCCAAGGTTGTCGGCCCCGGCTCGCTCTGGGTCGTCGCCGCCAAGCGCCTTGTTGCCGATGTCATCGATACCGGCGCACCGGCAGGCCCCAGCGAAACCATCGTCTTCGCCGATGCCACCACCGACGGCGCTTTGGCTGCACTCGATCTGTTGATTGAAGCCGAGCATGGCGAAGATTCCGGCGCCTTCCTCGTTACCACCAGCGAACAGGTGGCGAAGGACGCCCTCGCCGCCTTCCCCGCCTATTGGCAACACATGAGCGCGCAACGTGTGGGATTCACGCAGGCCGTGCTGTCATCAACACGCGGCGGCGTGGTCATTGCCCGCGACCGAGGATCGAAGCCTTCGCCTTCATCAATGACTATGCGCCGGAGCATCTGCAAATCCTGTCGAAGGATGCCCGCCGCTATCTGCCACTGGTGAAGAATGCCGGCGAAGTGCTGCTCGGCGAAACTACACCGTCGACACTTGCAAATTTCGTCGTCGGCCCCAGCCACGTGCTGCCAACGGGCGGCTGGGCCAAAACCTATTCGGCGCTGTCGGTCCATGATTTCATGAAGCGCACCTCGCTCGCCGAAGTCTCACCCGCCGCCTACGCCGAACTGGCGAAGCACGCCAAGGTCATCGCCGAATACGAAGGCTTCGACGCCCACGCCAACGCCGTATCGGATCTGCGCAAGAAGTTCCTGGGGAATTGAAGTGGAATGGATCCATCCATGACTCGTCATCCCGGCGAAAGCCGGGACCCCTGAGAATTCTCCGAAAATGCTGCGCTGATTGAATGTGCCCAATGGGTCCCGGCTTTCGCCGGGATGACAGCAATTGGGCTGAGCCACCAAATATCAATCACGCCTAAGCCGCCGAAGCCTGAACGAAGTCCCTGATCTCCGCCAGGAACACTTCGCCGAACTGTGCCTGCTTCGCCGCGCCAACGCCATGCACCTCGCCGAAGTCCCACTTGGTCAACGGCTTCTTCGCCGCCATGTCGATCAGCGAACGGTCGGAAAACACCACATAGGCCGGAACGCCGCGCTGCCTTGCCAGCTTGCCGCGCAATGCCTTGAGGCGCTGCAGCAAGCGCATCGGAAACACCGCCCTGCTCCACCGCTTCCGCCATGCGCGCCACGCGTTTGGCCTTCTTGGTGCTGCGCACCACCAGTGGACGGTAACGGAATTCGCCACTCGCCCTTCATCAGGAAGCGTGCTTTGGGCGCAAACGACAAGCCGCCAAACCCCGCCACATCGATTGCCAGATAACCGCCACCCACCAGTTGCCGGATCAGCGCCAGCCATTCGCCGCGGCTATGCTGCTTGCCAGCGCCAAACACCGGCAGCGCCGTGTGATTGAGCGCCACGGCTCTCTCGTTCGCCTTGCCCTCCAGAACATCGACAAGATGCACGGCGCCAAAGCGCTCGCCCGTCAGCCGCATGGTTTCGAACACCATGCCGAGCTTCAGCCGTTCCGTCGATCAGCCCGGAAGGATCGAGGCACACATCGCAGTTGCCACAAGGTTCGGAAAACTCGCCGAAATAGGCCAGCAGCGCCTGCCTCCGGCACTCCGGCGCCTCGCAATAGGCGACCAGCGCATCAAGCCGTTTGTGCTCGCGCCGCCGCCGTTCCTCGCCGCCTTCCTCCTGATCGATGAAGCGGCGGCGCATCTGAATGTCGGAAAGCCCGAACACCATGTGGGCCTCCGCCGAAAGCCCGTCGCGCCCCGCCCGTCCGATCTCCTGATAATAGGCATCAAGCGACGACGGCAAATCCGTGTGAAACACAAAGCGCACATCCGGCTTGTCGATGCCCATGCCGAAGGCGATGGTGGCGCACACGATCACCCCCTTTTCGGCCATGAACAAGTCCTGCGCGTCGCCGCGATCGCCGGCCGAAAGCCCGGCATGATAAGGCACGGCGCGGTGGCCGTCCTTCACCAGTGCCGCCGCCGTTTCCTCCGTTGACTTCCGCGACAGGGAATAGACAATGCCACTCTCGCCACGATGGTCTTCGAGAAAATCCAGCAGCTGCTTTTTGGCATTCTGCTTGGCCTCGACAGTAAGCTTGATGTTGGGCCGGTCGAAGCCCGCCACGAACACCTCCGCCGTGCCGCCGAATATCTTTGTCACGATATCGCGCCGCGTCGCCTCATCGGCCGTTGCCGTAAAGGCGCCGATGGGCACGCCCGGAAACGCATCCTTCAGCCCACGGAGCATATCGTACTCAGGCCGGAACGACGCCCCCCACTGCGAAATGCAATGTGCCTCGTCGATGGCGATGATCCGCACATCCAGGCGCTTCAGGGCCGAGATCATCCGTTCGGTCATCAGGCGTTCGGGTGAGAGATAGAGGAGGCGCACCTCGCCCGACGCCACACGTTTCCATATCTCGACATTCCCTTCGCGTGTGGCCGAGGAATTGATCGTCTCCGCCGCAACGCCTGCGAGCTTCAGCGCCGCCACCTGGTCCTGCATCAGGGCGACGAGCGGCGACACGACAATGGCGAGGCCACCCTTCACCAGTGCGGGCACCTGAAAGCACAGCGACTTGCCCGATCCCGTCGGCATCACCGCCAGCACATGGCGCCCGGCGATCAGCCCGTCGACAATCTCCTCCTGCCCCGGCCGGAAGGCGTCATAGCCAAACGTCTCGCGGAGTATCTGGTATTTCGCCGTCATCAATCGCCTTGCTGGTACCAGCGGAAGCCAGTGCCGTCCCAGTAGATAAGGCGGCTGGCCGATTCTGTCTTGATCGCCATGATGGCGTCGCCCTTGAGTTTCGGCGGGGCTTCATCGCTGGCCCCCTGCTGCACAGCGCCCTTGGGCTCCACAAACCACGCGTCCATCCAGTCGAGATCGCTTTCCCCCTCGCCCATATCCTGCCCGGCGCCAAGAATGCGAACTTTGCCGCCCTTGAACACGATGGCAACTCCCACCTTGCCGGATTTCATTTGTTTGATCAGCACCGCCGTATCGCGGCTGCCGTCGCCATCGAAGTCGCCTTGCAGGTAGAAGGGATTGAGATGCGACGAAACCGAGTAGTCCCTGGCCCCTTCATCCAACGCATCCCACACATATTGCGGCAGGCTGGAAGCAATGGTGAACGGCACATCGTCCCATGTCACCGCCCGCGCCGCCGTGGTCCCCGCCAACATCAACACGGCTATGCTGTGGATAAAAGTGATCTGCTGACACCTGCTGACCATATGGACCTCCATAGTCATTGCTCCATCCTTGCTCCTGTTCACCTTTTGGTCTAGTCACATCCCATGGCCGAACACAAGAAAGTCCTCTCCATCCAGGGTGCGCGCGAGCACAACCTGAAAAATATCTCGCTTGAACTGCCGCGCGACAAGCTGATTGTCTTCACCGGGCTTTCGGGCTCCGGCAAATCGTCGCTGGCTTTCGACACGATCTATGCCGAAGGCCAGCGCCGCTATGTCGAATCGCTGTCGGCCTATGCCCGGCAATTCCTCGAGATGATGCAGAAGCCGGACGTCGATCAGATCGACGGCCTGTCGCCCGCCATCTCCATCGAGCAGAAAACGACCAGCCGCAATCCGCGTTCGACGGTCGGCACCGTCACCGAAATCTACGACTACATGCGCCTGCTCTTCGCCCGCATCGGCGTTGCCTATTCGCCCGCCACCGGCCTTCCCATCGAGAGCCAGACGGTCACCCAGATGGTCGACCGCACGCTGGAGATTGCCGAAGGCACCAGGCTTTATCTTCTCGCGCCCATCGTCCGTGGACGGAAGGGCGAGTATCGCAAGGAACTGGCCGACCTGCAGAAGAAGGGCTTCCAGCGTGTCAAAGTGGATGGCACGTTTTACGAGATCGACAAGGTTCCGGCCCTCGACAAGAAATACAAGCACGACATCGACGTGGTGGTGGACCGCCTCGCCGTGAAGCCCGATCTCGGCACCAGGTTGGCCGACAGTTTCGAAACCGCCCTGAAACTCGCCGATGGCCTGGCAGTGGCGGAATTCGCCGACAAGCCGTTGCCAAAATCGCAGACCAGCGAAGACAGCGCCAACAAATCCAAGAACGAAACCCACGAGCGCATCCTGTTTTCCGAGCGCTTCGCCTGCCCCGTTTCGGGCTTCACCATCGACGAGATCGAACCGCGCCTGTTCTCCTTCAACAATCCGTTCGGCGCCTGCCCGAAATGCGATGGCCTCGGCACCGAACTGCGCTTCGAGCCCGATCTCGTGGTGCCCGATGAAACCTTGAGCCTCCGCGATGGCGCCATCGTGCCCTGGGCCAAGACCGGCAACACCTCGCCCTACTACGCGCAAACGCTGGAGGCACTGGCCAAGCACTACAAGTTCTCGATGGCCACGCCCTGGCGCGACCTGCCGAAGAAGGCCCGCGACGCCGTGTTGTTCGGCACCGGCGAGGATGAAATCTCCATCACCTATGACGATGGCGTCAGGTCCTACAAGACCAAGAAACCATTCGAAGGCGTGATCACCAACATCGAGCGCCGCTGGCGCGAAACCAACTCGGCCTGGATGCGCGAGGAGCTTTCGAAGTACCAGTCCGACCACCCCTGCGATGCCTGCAAGGGCGCGCGTCTGAAGCCCCAGGCGCTGGCCGTCAAGATCGACAAGCTGCATATTTCCGAAGTGACATCGAAATCGATCCGCGATGCCTATGATTGGTTCGAGGCGCTGCCGAAAAAGCTCAAGCCCAAGGATATGGAAATCGCCGCCCGCATCCTGAAGGAAATCCGCGAGCGCCTGCAATTCCTCGTCGATGTCGGCCTCGATTATCTCAACTTGTCGCGCACCTCGGGACGCTGTCCGGCGGCGAAAGCCAGCGCATCCGTCTGGCCTCGCAAATCGGCTCCGGCCTCACCGGCGTGCTCTACGTGCTGGACGAGCCATCGATCGGCCTGCACCAGCGCGACAATGCCACGGCTTCTCGAAACCCTCGTGCATCTTCGCGATCTCGGCAACACGGTGATCGTGGTGGAGCATGACGAGGACGCCATCCGCCAGGCGGATTATGTCGTCGATATCGGCCCCGGCGCCGGCATTCACGGCGGCCACATCATCGCCCAAGGCACGCCCGCCGAGGTGATGGCCAATCCCAATTCGCTCACCGGGCAATATCTCACTGGTTTCCAGCAGGTGCCGCTGCCCCTTCATCGCCGCAAGTGGGAGAAGGGCCGCTCGATCCGCGTCAAGGGTGCGCGCGCCAACAATCTCAAGAACATTTCGGCGGAAATTCCGCTCGGCGTGTTCACCTGCGTCACCGGCGTGTCGGGCGGCGGCAAGTCAACACTGCTCATCGACACGGTTTACAAGGCCGCGGCACGCAAACTCATGGGCACGCGCGAACCGCCCGCCGAGCATGACCGCATCGATGGCCTCGAGATGCTCGACAAGATCATCGACATCGACCAGAGCCCCATCGGCCGCACGCCGCGCTCCAACCCCGCCACCTACACCGGCGCCTTCACGCCGATCCGCGACTGGTTTGCAGGGCTCCCCGAAGCCAAGGCGCGGGGTTATGAACCGGGGCGCTTTTCCTTCAACGTCAAGGGCGGGCGCTGCGAAACCTGCCAGGGCGACGGCGTCATCAAGATCGAGATGCACTTCCTGCCCGATGTCTATGTCACCTGCGACGAATGCCACGGCAAGCGCTACAACCGCGAAACGCTGGAGATCAGGTTCAAGGACAAGTCGATCGCCGACGTGCTCGACATGACGGTGGCCGAAGCCGCGGATTTCTTCCGCGCCGTGCCGAGCGTGCGCGACAAGATGGAAACGCTGGAGCGCGTCGGCCTGGGTTACATCCACGTCGGCCAGCAGGCGACAACGCTGTCGGGCGGCGAAGCCCAGCGCGTCAAACTCGCCAAGGAACTGTCACGCCGCGCCACCGGCCGCACGCTCTATCTGCTCGACGAACCGACCACCGGCCTGCACTTCCACGACGTGAAGAAACTCCTCGAAGTGCTGCATGAACTCGTCGACCAGGGCAACACCGTCGTGGTCATCGAACACAATCTCGAAGTCATCAAAACAGCCGACTGGATCATCGACCTCGGCCCCGAAGGCGGCGACGGCGGCGGCGAAATCGTCGTGGCCGGAACGCCGGAAGACGTGGTCCGCGAGAAGCGCAGCTACACCGGCCATTTCCTCAAGGACGTGCTGAGGCGCGGCAAGCGCGAGGCGGCGGAGTGACGCCGCTCGACCACACCATCCTCCACAGCCGAAACTTCTATGAACTCGCGTCATCACTGCTCATCAGTGGCATTCGCTCGTCAAGCGCCTGCGCCGCGAGCAGCCGGTCGAAAGGGTCGCGGTGGAGAGCCGGGAAGTGTCCCTGCTACTTGGCCGTGCCTGTAGCTCACGGAAAGCGGCAGGTAGGTGAGTTCGGTGAACACATGGTCGATAAGCTCTGCCACAGGCATGGCGAGCCGCAGCTTTCCAATTCGAACCTTGGTGGCGATTTCGAATATCGAAATGGCGCTAACGAACAGGCGGTTTTCCGGATTCTCCAAAACCTGGAACTGCCTCGGCCCCAGCCTCGGATCGTCCCGCAGCATCCAGAGGAGGGTATGGGTGTCCAGGAGTATATCCATAAGCGCCTTCCCATGCCGCCAGTTCTTCTTCCGGCAGCGGATCGAAGAAACTATCGGGCAATCTCGATCTTGCCCTTGAACGCGCCTCACGGCCGCGCGATTTCGTTTTCGCCGGCGAATCCGCAGGCAAGAGCCTGGCAATCACCTTGTCGCCGCGCGCAATCAATATTTCCTCGCCCGCCTCGACGCGCTTCAGGAGCTTCGAAAGCTCGGTCTTCGCCTTGTGGATGGTCACAATGGTCATAGCGCTTACTTAGCTAACCACTTAGCTAATGTCAACGTGTCGCACCAGCATTATTGTAACAGCACTTGCTACCGAATACCGAATCTGTGTATATACCAGTTACAGTTCAACCCCAAGAAAGGCAATCCCCATGAACACTGGCATTATCCCCTCCTCCTGGTCCGGCTACATTCTGTCGGCGCTGCGGGTCATCACCGGGCTTCTGTTTCTCGCCCATGGCACCACCAAGTTTTTCACTTGGCCCGCCACCGACTATTTCGCGGCCCCGGTCTCGCTGTTCTCGATGATGGGCGTGGCGGGCGCGCTTGAAATTGTTGGCGGCATCCTCATCGCCCTCGGCCTGTTCACCCGCATCTCGGCTTTCGTGCTGGCGGGCCTTATGGCGGCGGCCTATTTCATGGCCCACGCGCCGGCCTCCTTCTTCCCGATCCAGAACGGCGGCGAACTCGCCATCATGTTCTGTTTCGTGTTCCTGTATTTCGCCGCCGCAGGCGCTGGCCCCGTCTCGATTGACGCCAAACGCGCCGCTTGAGATTTTCCCCACACTGCGCATTGGTGGCCGGGACCTGTTCCCGGCCACTTGCAGTTTGTACAGTCAACGATTGTACAATACAACGCCATGAACACAATCACCTACAGCCGGTTGCGCGCCAATCTCAAGTCTGCCCTGGACGGCGTCTGCCAGGACCCATGAGCCGATGATCGTCGAACGGCAGTCGGGAGACGACGTCGTTCTCGTCGCCCGCAGCGACTATAGAGTAATTGGCCGAGACAGCCTATCTGCTGCGCTCGCCCGCCAATGCCAGCCGGCTTCTCGAAGCCGTGCGGCGTCCGAAAAGCCGGCGCAAGCCTTCCGGGGCACTGAAGGCCATGGGCCTTGAAACTTGAATCTCGACCCCAATGCCCTCGAAGACCTGCGGTACTGGGTCGGACATTGACCGCCGCAAGGCACTGAAGATCATCGACCTCATCCACGATGTGATGAAACATCCGTTCGAGGGATTGGGCAAACCCGAGCCGCTGAAATTCGAATTGGCGAAGTGCTGGTCGCGGCGCATCGATCAGGAGCACCGGCTGGTGTACAAGGTGGAAGGCAAAACCCTCGTCGTCCTTGCCTGCCGTTATCACTACGGCTGACGTTCCTTCCTGAGCTTCGCCCAATAGTCCAGCCGCTTCTTCACCTCGCGTTCGAAGCCGCGTTCGACCGGCGTGTAGTACTGCTCGCGGCCCATGCCATCGGGAAAATAGGTCTGGCCGGAGAACGCTTCGGGCTGGTCGTGATCGTATTTGTAACCCGCGCCATAGTCCTGTTGCTTCATCAACTTGGTCGGCGCGTTGAGGATGATCTTGGGCGGCGGCAGCGAACCCGTGTCCTTCGCCCGCTGGCTCGCCGCCTTGAAGGCCGTGTACAGAGCATTCGACTTCGGCGCCGTCGCCACATAGACCACGGCCTGGGCCAGCGCCAACTCGCCCTCGGGCGAACCCAGAAAATCAAACGTGTCCTTGGCGGCCAGCGCCTGATGCACGGCTTCTGGATCGGCAAGCCCCACATCCTCATAGGCCATGCGCACGATGCGGCGGGCGAGGAACAACGGGTCTTCCCCAGCCGCCAGCATGCGGGCGAGATAATAGAGAGCCGCATCAGGATCAGACCCGCGCACCGACTTGTGCAACGCCGAGATCAGATTGTAATGGCCATCCGCCGCCTTGTCGTAAAGCGGCATGCGCTGCTGCACGGTCTTTGCCAAGGTCTCAGGCGTCAATGCCGTGCCGCCCTCGGCCACGCTGGCGAACACTTCTTCAACAAGGTTCAGGATATAGCGGCCATCGCCATCGGCCATGGCGGCCAATGCGGCGCGCGCCGCGTCATCGGCGGGAAGGGTGCGCCGCTCGAACATTTCGGCGCGGCCGATGAGCGACGCCATGGCCGCCGCATCCAGCCGGTTCAACACCAGAACCTGGCAACGCGACAGCAGCGCGCCATTCAGTTCGAAGGACGGATTTTCGGTGGTGGCGCCCACCAGAATGATGGTGCCATCCTCGACAAAGGGCAGAAACGAATCCTGCTGCGATTTGTTGAAGCGATGGATCTCATCGACGAACAGCAGCGTGCCCCGGCCCTGCTCGCGGCGGATGCGCGCCTGCTCGAAGGCCTTCTTGAGATCGGCAACGCCGGAAAAAATCGCCGACATCTGTTCGAAGGCCAGCCCCGTTTCGCCCGCCAGCAGCCGCGCAATCGTCGTCTTGCCGGTGCCGGGCGGGCCCCACAGGATGATCGATGGAATGCGGCCACCCGCCAGCATGCGGGTCAACACGCCATCGGCGCCAGTCAGATGATCCTGCCCCACCACATCGGAAAGCTTTTGCGGCCGCAGACGATCAGCAAGCGGGCGCGGCGCGTCCTTGCCCATGCCCGCCGCCTGGAAGAGGTTGCTCATCCGCCAACGGTGAGATTCATCACCCGGCCGCCGCGATTGATGGCGATCTGCCAATAACCGAGATTGTCTTCCAGCACCTTGAGCAGCGTATCGACATCGAGCGTCTGGATGCCATTAATGCCCATGACGATATCGCCCTTCTTGAGGAATTGCCGGGCCGGGCCGTTGCCAACATTCAGCGCCACAACACCTCTGAGCGACGATGGCATGCCAAGCTCTTCGGCAACAGCGGGTGAAAGATTGGCGGCCACCATGCCGGCCAGCGGATTCTTGCCGTCAATCACCGTCTCGTCGCGATCCACCGTTTCAGGAGCGGCAATCAGCGTAACCTGCGTCTCCTTGCGCTCGCCACCGCGAACGTATTCGACAATCGTCGTGGCGCCGATTACCGACGTTGCAACACGGTAATTCAGTTCCTTGGCATTCTCGACGGCCCGGCCTTCGATGGCAAGAATGACATCGCCGCGCTTCAACCCTGCTGCCTCGAGCGGGCTGTCGGCGTGTAGCCGCACCACGAGCGCACCCTCCGGCCGCGCAAAGCCCAGCGATTGCGCGATATCCGCTGTGACATCCTGCAAGTCAGCACCAATCCACGGGCGCTGCAACTTCTTGCCTTCCTCGGCGGATTGAACCACGGTTTTCACCATGTTGGCCGGGATCGCAAAGCCGATGCCGATGGACCCGCCGGTGCGCGAGAATATCGCCGTGTTGATGCCCACCACCTGCCCGGCCATGTCAACGAGAGCGCCACCGGAATTGCCGGGGTTGATCGCCGCATCGGTCTGGATGAAGAATTGATAGTCGGTGATGCCGACGTCGGTCCGCGCCAGCGCCGACACGATGCCGCTCGATACCGATTGCCCGACACCGAACGGATTGCCGACGGCCAGCACCAGATCGCCCACTTCCAGATCGTCGGAATCGCCAAGCTGCAACGCCGGCAGCATTTCGTCGGACACCTCGATCTTGAGAACCGCCAGATCAGTGCGCTCGTCAGTGAGCAAGCACTTTGGCTTCGAACTCGCGCCGGTCGGCCAGCGCCACGCGAATGTCGGTGGCCCCGCGGATCACATGGTTGTTGGTGACGATCAATCCGTTGGGGTCGACGATCACCCCCGAACCCAATGAGTTCTGCACGCGCGGCGGCTGCTGGCGCAAGCGCTCGCCGAAGAATTCGCGGAAGAACGGATCGTTGAACATGCTGTTCTGGCGCTGCTGCACCGGCACCTTGGCATAGACGTTGACGACCGACGGCGTCACCGCCTTCACCACCGGCGCAAACGACAGCTGCACGTCAAGCAGCGACTTCGGCGCCACTTTCTCGGCCAACGGCAGACCCGGCACACAGCACCAGGCCCAGCAACAACAAACAGACTTTCAGGCCCATGACCGTCCTCAGGTTAGATCCGTAATCGCTATCTGCGATCAAGCTTTGTCGACAAAATGACCGCCGTTTCGATCCGGGTAACACCAGGGGCTGCCCCCAGTTCGTCAATCAGCTTGTCCATGGCCTCGGAGTTGGCGGCCTTCACCTGCGCCACCAGATCGTATTTGCCGCTGACCGTGTGCAGCGCTTCGACCTGAGGATAGCGCATCATCATCCGCGCCGCATCGATTTGCTTCTTGGGCTCAATGGCGATGGTGATCAGCGCCCGGATGCCATCGTGGACTTTGTCGCCGCCAAGCCGCACCGCATAGCCAGCGATCGTGCCATTTTCCTCCAACCGCCGCAGCCGGTCCTGCACCGTGGTGCGCGACAAGCCAAGCTTGCGCGCCAGCGAAGCCACCGGCTCGCGGGCATTAACGCGCAGCAGCGCGATCAGTTCCTCATCCTTGGGTGTGAGATTTGCCATTCGTCGCTATGTATATCATCTTGTCGTTCTGACAACTCATCCGTCACATTTCAGCATAATGCCGTGTGTAATCCAACGCGCCTGACGGTCAGAGTGGCCGTATTCCATCCGCCGGAGGACCAGATGCCCAAAACCGCCCTCGCCGCAGTAAAATCAAACGCAAAAACAAACGGTTACGCCGATGCGGGCGAAGTGGCGCGGAAGCTTTCCCCGCCCGAGCCGGTGTTTTGCTTCAGCCGCAAGCAGTTGGAGGAGCGTCTGCAACTGTTCCAGAAAGGCTTCCCGGGCGAAGTGAGTTTCGCCGTCAAGTCCAACCCTCGCCGGACGTGCTTCAGGCCATGTCGGATTACGGCGTCGACCACTGGGATGTGGCCTCGGTTCACGAGATGGAAGCCGTATCGCGCCTCGGCCGCAATGCGGTGTTTCACTATCACAATCCGGTCAAATCCCGCGCCGAGATCAAGGACGCCTATTTCAAGCATGGCTGCCGCCGCTTCGCCGTCGATTGCCGTGAAGAGCTGCGCAAGATCGCCGAAATTGTCACCACTCCGAAAGACGTTGAAATCGCCGTGCGCTTTGTGTTGCCGCGCGAGCGCACCTCATCGGCCCACGACTTCTCCTCGAAATTCGGCGCCGCTGATTACATCTGCTGTCGAACTGCTGAAGGAAGCGAAAGAGCGGGGCTTCACGCCGCTGCTCACCTTCCACCCCGGCTCCCAAAGCCGCGATCCACTCGTCTACAAGCGCCACATCGAGGCAGCGGCCCGCATTGCCCGCACGGCGGGGGTGGAAATCACCAAGCTCAATGTCGGTGGTGGCTTCCCGGCCAACTACCAGCGCTCAACTGGCGGGCCCTTGGGCCCTTTCTTCGCCATGATCCAGGCCTCCGCCACGCTGGCCTTCGGCAAGGGCAAGGAGCCGAAACTCGAGTGCGAACCGGGCCGCGGCCTCGTCGCCACGTCGATGTCGCTGCTGGTGCGCGTCAAACTCGTGTGCACCGATGGCGACGACATCTTCATCAACGATGGCGTCTACGGCGGCCTCATGGAGGTGATGCAGGTGCCAGAACTCGAACCGCCCTATCGCGTGCTGCGCGATGGCGAGGTGCTGCACGGCGAAACCAAGTCCTACAAGGTGTTCGGCCCGACCTGCGACCCACTCGACGTGCTGCCGCACCGCATGGAACTGCCCGCCGCCATCCGGGATGAAGACTACATCGAGTTCGGCAACCTCGGCGCCTACGGCATCGCCACTTCGACGATGTTCAACGGCTACGGCGGCCACAAGGTTGTGGACGTGGACGAAGTGCTGGCGATTTGAATTGGTTCACGCCGGGCCAAAAACAGGGTACACTTGAGCTGCCGCGAATTGGAGGTTGACCATGATCCGTCCGATTGTGCTTGCCATTGCCGCTCTGGCCGTCGCGCTCACAGCGCTTCCTGCCGCCGCCAAGAAACGCAGCATCTTCCTGCCTTACACGTCGCTTCAACCAATGGGCATCGCAGTCAATGCTGCAGGCGGAACTTTTCTCGCCAATTCGGGCTCTCCGGGTATCGCCGCGAACTTCCGGCTGCCGGCCGATTACGCCAGCAATACGGTGGTGCAGTTCCGGCTCCTGGGCAGTTCCAACGGCGACTGCGCGGTGGTATTGGACGTGGATGACTCGCAGCGCATCCGGCAAGGCTTCGTCACTCACGAGTCCGACGAACGCATAACGCCGGGCCTGACAACCGTAACCATTCCGTCGGCCCATGTCGCGGTGCGCAAGACGTTTGAAATCCGCGGGCCGCTGACGGCCACGTTCAGCGGCCAGAAGCCCGGCGACACATTCATCCTGCAAATTTTCCGCCAGCCGGGCGCAGTCGAAGACACGTGCATAAATGACTTTAAAATCCTTGGTGCCGAGGTCCGTTACACCGTCGCGCAATAGCTGCAAAGGCGATTGCGCCACGTTACTGGCCGTTCAATGCAGGATCTGGTTCCTGACCGCGATGGCCACGGCTTGCGTCTTGGTTTTGGCCTTGAGCTTGGTGATGGCGTTTTCGGTGTAAAGCCGGATGGCGCGTTCGGAGACGCCGAAGAAGCTGGGAGGTTTCCCACGCCGTCTTGCCGTCGGCGGCCCATTTCAGCACTTCCTTTTCGCGCGGGCTCAAATCGTATTCGGCGGTCATCGGCCGGCCTGAAATCACGTCCTTCATGCGCAGGTGGAAGTAGTGGGCGAACAGGTGGAAACCGTTCACCAGATCATTGCGGATCTCGCTCCAGTGCCGGTCCTCGCATTCGAAATTGACCGAGAACATGGCCGAGCCAAAACCCGGATCGCGGATCGGGAACGAGATGCCCTGCTTGCCGATGCCGATATTGCTTGGCGACGTGGTGGATGTCCTGTGCTGTGGTATCGGCGTCACGGATTTCCGCCCAGTCGAGCGGCAGCAGGCGGCCAAACACGATGTTGAAGGCCGGATCGCCGAGCGGCGTATAGTCCCGCATGTAGATCGACATGTAATCTTCGTCATAGGTCGAAAGCCAGGTCAGCCGGTCCGGCATCTGGTTCGAAGTGCCGAGGAACCAGTAGGACAGGTTCAGCACGCTGAACTTCTCGCGCGCCGAACGCAGATAGTGCGCCGACTGATCGGCATTGCCGAACGGCGTCTGGTCTTCGCTGAAAACGTCGAATGCGTTTGTCATGTCGCGGTTGATAAACATCATCCCTATCTAGCAGTGGATAAGCACCGGTTGAAATCAAAGTCTCAATTTGAGACAAATTGTGCAAAAACCGGGCCATGGCTGCCGTCCCGTAATGCCACAAACAGAAAGGGGCAGCTTCGACGCTACCCCTTTGAACTCAATCGACTATAAGCGGAAATATCAGGCGGCGGCTTCGACCGGGGCCTCGTCGCTTCCGGCGTTCTGCTTGGGGCCGGAATCCTTGCCCTTTTCATTCACATCGCGATCGACGAACTCGATCACCGCCATCGGCGCCGAATCGCCATGGCGGAAGCCCGCCTTCATGATGCGCAGATAGCCGCCATTGCGCTCCTTGTAGCGCGCGCCCAGCACGTCGAAGAGCTTCTTCACCTGGGTCTCGTCGCGCACCTGCGACATGGCCTGGCGGCGGGCATGGAGGCCGCCCTTCTTGGCCAGCGTGATAAGCTTTTCGACCACCGGACGCAGGTCCTTGGCCTTGGGAAGCGTCGTCACGATCTGCTCATGCTTGATCAACGCCGCCGACATGTTGGCGAACATCGCGGTGCGATGTTCCGGTGTGCGGTTGAGCCGGCGGCCCCTGAAACCATGACGCATGACTAGTCTCCTTCAAGTCGGGGCGCGCGCGGCGCCCTCGACGTTCTCAGTAGTGTGTTTCGAATTTCTTGGCGAGTTCTTCGATGTTCTCGGGCGGCCAGTTCGGCACTTCCATGCCGAGATGGAGGCCCATCTGGGCGAGAACTTCCTTGATCTCGTTGAGCGACTTGCGGCCGAAGTTCGGTGTACGGAGCATTTCCGCTTCCGTCTTCTGGATCAGGTCGCCGATATAGACGATGTTGTCGTTCTTCAGGCAGTTGGCCGAACGCACCGACAGTTCGAGCTCGTCCACCTTCTTGAGAAGCGCCGCGTTGAACTCGAGTTCGGGGCGGGCTTCTTCGGCGACGACCTTGGACGGCTCGGCGAAGTTGATGAACACCGACAGCTGGTCCTGCAGGATGCGCGCCGCATAGGCAACAGCATCTTCCGGCGTCATCGAGCCATCGGTTTCGACGGTCATGATCAGCTTGTCATAGTCGAGGATCTGGCCCTCGCGGGTGTTCTCGATCTTGAACGACACGCGCTTCACCGGCGAATAGATCGAATCGACCGGGATCAGCCCGATCGGCGCGTCTTCCGGGCGGTTGCGCTCGGAGGAGACATAGCCCTTGCCGGTGGCGACGGTGAATTCCATGCGCACTTCCGCGCCCTCGTCGAGCGTGCAGATCACATGCTCGGGGTTGAGAACGTGGATGTCGCCCGACGTCTGGATGTCGCCGGCCCTGACGATGCCCGGGCCTTCCTTGCGCAGCATCAGGCGCTTGGCGCCTTCGGCCTGCATGGCAATGGCGATTTCCTTGATGTTGAGGACCATGTCGGTCACGTCTTCGCGCACCCCGGCGATCGACGAGAATTCGTGCAGAACGCCGTCGATCTGCACCGAGGTGACAGCCGCCCCCTGCAGCGACGACAGCAGGACGCGGCGCAGCGCGTTGCCGAGCGTCGTTCCGAAGCCGCGCTCCAGCGGCTCGGCGGTCACCGTCGCCATGCGGCGGCGGTCGCGGCCCGGCTGCACTTCAAGCTTCGTCGGACGGATCAGTTCCTGCCAGTTCTTCTGATTGACCTGCATCTATTTCTTTCCCGTCAATTCCGGCCACTGCAAGTGAGCCACCGGATTTCAAGTCCCTGTTCAAACACGCGCCGCGAAACAAAGCCGCGGCATCACAAAATTGCTTAGACGCGGCGGCGCTTCGGCGGGCGGCAGCCATTATGCGGAATCGGCGTCACGTCGCGGATCGACGTCACCTGCAGGCCGCAGGCCTGAAGGGCGCGCAACGCCAACTCGCGGCCCGAACCCGGGCCCGAAACTTCCACTTCAACCGTGCGCATGCCATGCTCCATGGCGGCGCGGCCCACCTGCTCGGCGGCAACCTGCGCGGCATAGGGCGTCGACTTGCGCGAACCCTTGAAGCCGAGCTTGCCAGCCGATGCCCAGACAATCGAATTGCCCTGAACGTCGGTGATGGTGATCATCGTGTTGTTGAACGAGGCGTTCACATGAACGACACCCGAAGAGATGTTCTTGCGTTCCTTGCGGCGCTGACGGACTGCTTCTTTTGCCATTGTTCTGGTCCCTTACTTCTTCTTGCCGGCAATCGCCTTGGCCGGACCCTTGCGGGTGCGGGCATTGGTGTGGGTGCGCTGGCCGCGGACCGGCAGGCCCTTGCGGTGGCGCAAGCCCGCGGTAGCAGCCGAGATCGACGAGGCGCTTGATGTTCATCGAAACTTCGCGGCGAAGGTCGCCTTCCACCACATAGTCGCGGTCGATGACTTCGCGGATCGACAGCACTTCGGCGTCGGTCAGCTCGTTCACCCGCTTCGAGTGGGGAATCTTCACCTTGTCGCAGATTTCCACGGCATTGACCGGGCCAATGCCATGAATGTAGCGCAGCGCAATAACGGCGCGCTTGTTGGTTGGAATGTTGACGCCTGCAATACGGGCCACGCCTTTTTCTCCTAGTTATATCAATGGCTTGCGCCATCGCACTTCAGTTGTTCCGCAATGCCGGACCTCAGCCATCAAAGGCATAAGGCCGCGCTTCCAGAGGTTGCCCTCCCGAAGCCAGCCTTACAGTCGACCTGGATTGGCGGTCTCTTTAGGGTGGAATCGCTTGCGCGTCAACCGTTTGGAGCCACATTCCGGGCCGTCACGCGTGGTCCAGCACCTCCTCGATCTGGCGGGTCACTTGCGCGATATCCGCCATACCGTCGATGGTCTTCAGATTGCCCTTGGCGCCGTAGTAGGTGACCAGGGGAGCCGTCTGCTTGTTGTAGATGCCAAGCCGGTCGCGGACGGTCTTTTCGTTGTCGTCCGCCCGGCGGGCTGAATTCGGTTCCGCCGCAATTGTCGCAAACGCCCGCAACCTTCGGCTTCTCAAACTTGTCGTGATAGCCCTTGCCGCACTTGGCGCAGGTGTAGCGCCCGGTAATGCGCTCGACCAGCGCCTCGTCATTGACCTTCATCTCGATGACGGCATTGAGCTTCAGGCCCTTGGAGCCGAGCATCTTGTCCAGCGCTTCGGCCTGGGCCGTGTTGCGCGGGAAACCATCGAGGATGAAACCCTTCTTCACATCCGGCGCGTCGAGACGGTCGGCGATGATCGAAACCACGATCTCGTCGGAAACCAGTTCGCCGCGGTCCATGACCGCCTTGGCGCGTCTGCCGGTTTCGGTTCCGGCCGCCACCGCGGCGCGCAGCATGTCGCCGGTCGACAGCTGCTTCATGCCGCGCTTGTCTTCGATGTGCTTGGCTTGGGTGCCTTTGCCGGCACCCGGCGGTCCGAGAAGAATGATGTTCACTTCTTCGGGCCCCTGAGCTTGGACTTCTTGATCAGGCCCTCATACTGCTGGGCCAGCAAGATGGCCTTGCAACTGGGCAACCGTATCGAGCGTCACGCTGACCACGATCAGCAGCGACGTGCCGCCGAAGTAGAACGGCATCGACCGTTGTAGCCGATCAGGAATTCCGGCAGCACGCAGACCAGCGCCAGATAGAGCGCGCCGATAACCGTGATGCGGGTCAGCACATAGTCGATGTATTCCGCCGTGCGCTCGCCCGGGCGGATGCCCGGAATGAAGCCGCCATACTTCTTCAGGTTCTCCGCCGTTTCCTTCGGATTGAACATGATCGACGTGTAGAAGAAGGCGAAGAAGATGATCAGCGCCGACATAGAGCGACCAGGAACAGCGGCTGGCCGTGGCCAAGCAGCGCGGTCATGGTGTTCAGCCAATCGGGCCCCTGGCCTTGCGAGAAATTGGCGACCGTGATCGGCGCCAGCAGCAGCGACGACGCGAAGATCGGCGGAATGACGCCCGAGGTGTTGAGCTTCAGCGGCAGATGCGAGCGGTCGCCCTCGAACATCTTGTTGCCGACCTGGCGCTTCGGATACTGGATCAGCAGCCGCCGCTGGGCGCGCTCGACCAGCACGATGAAGGCGATGACGGCCAGCGCCATGATGATGATGCCGAGGATGACGAAGGTCGAAATCTGGCCGGTGCGGCCAAGCTCGAGCATGGCCGCGACGCCGCCCGGAAGCCCCGCCACGATGCCGGCAGAAGATGATCAGCGACGTGCCGTTGCCGATGCCGCGCGAGGTGATCTGCTCGCCGAGCCACATCAGGAACACCGTGCCGCCGGTGAGCGTGATCACCGTGCGAGATGCGGAAGAACATGCCGGGATCGGTGACCAGGCCACCCTGCCCTTCAAGTCCCACGGCGATGCCATAGGATTGCAGGACGGCCAGCAACACCGTGCCGTAGCGCGTGTACTGGTTGATCTTCTTGCGGCCCTGTTCGCCTTCCTTCTTGAGCGCTTCAAGATGGGGCGACACCGACGTCATCAGCTGAATGATGATCGACGCCGAAATATAGGGCATGATGTTGAGGGCGAAGATCGCCATGCGGCCAAGGGCGCCGCCCGCCAGGTTGTTCACCCAGCCGAGAATGCCGCTGGAATTCTGCGCCGCGAACTTGGCCGAGTTCAATGGCATCGATGCCCGGAATCGGAATGTAGCTGCCCAGCCGGTAGACGATCAGCGCACCGAGCGTGAACCAGATGCGCTTCTTCAGTTCTTCCGACTTGCCGATTGCCGCGAAATTCAGATTTGCGGCAAGTTGTTCAGCAGCTGATGCCATTCCATCGTCCTCGCGTTCGGCCCCGGACCACTCTATGTGGGTCCGGCCGTTAACGCATACAAGCCTACTTTGCTTCCGCCGGAGCCTCGGCGGGACGCAGAACTTTGACCGAACCGCCAGCCTTTTCGACCGCGGCAATGGCCCCCTTCGAGGCATGCCACACTTCAAAGGCGAGCTTCGCCTTGATCTCGCCCTTGCCGATGCAGACGCACGCCGGCCAGCGGCTTTGACAGCACGCCGGCAGCCACCAGCGACTCAACCGTCACCGGGTTCTTGACATCAATCTGCTTGGCTTCGACCGCCGCCTGAACCTTGCCGAGATTGATCTCGTTATAGGCCACCTGGTTCGGCTTGTTGAAGCCGCGCTTCGGCAAGCGGCGATAGATCGGCATCTGGCCGCCTTCGAAACCGGCCTTGGCGCCGCCCTTGCGGGCCGTCTGGCCCTTGCCGCCGCGGCCGGCGGTCTTGCCGAGGCCCGAACCGATGCCACGGCCGACACGCTTCTTCGGATGCTTGGCGCCCGGATTGTCGGCGAGTTGATTGAGTTTCATTGTCGTCGTTCCTTATTCCACGACCTGGATCAGGTGGGCGACCTTGGCGATCATGCCGCGCACCGCCGGCGTATCTTCCAGCGTCGAGGTCCGGTTGAGTTTGTTGAGGCCGAGTCCAACGAGCGTCGCGCGTTGTTCCCACGGGCGGCGCTGCGGGCTGTGAACCTGCTTCACGGTGACGGTCTTGCCAGTCTTGGCCATGATCAAATTTCCTCTTAATCGGCCACGGCCGCTTCGCCGCCACGGCGGCGCAGTACTTCCGAAACCTTCTTGCCGCGGCGGGCTGCAACCGAGCGCGGCGAAACCTGCTTCTTCAGCGCGTCAAACGTGGCGCGCACCATGTTGTAGGGGTTGGAAGACCCCTTCGACTTGGCGACCACGTCCTGCATGCCGACCGATTCGAACACCGCGCGCATCGGGCCGCCGGCGATGATGCCGGTTCCCGGAGGTGCCGCCCGCAGCACAACCTTGCCCGCGCCCCAGCGCCCGTCGATGTCATGGTGCAGCGTGCGGCCTTCGCGCAGCGGCACGCGGATCAACCCGCGCTTGGCGCTTTCGGTGGCCTTGCGCACCGCTTCCGGCACTTCGCGCGCCTTGCCATGGCCAAAACCGACACGGCCCTTCTGGTCGCCAACGACCACCAGCGCCGCGAAACCAAAGCGCTTGCCGCCCTTCACCACCTTGGCGACGCGGTTGATGTGCACCAGCTTGTCGATGAACTCGCTGTCGCGCTCTTCGCGGTTGTCCTTGCGATCCCGATCGCGGCCGCCATGTTCTTTTGCCATTTTCGCTTTCCGCCTATCTTAGAAGTTCAACCCGCCCTCGCGGGCAGCGTCGGCGAGCGCCTTGACGCGCCCATGATAGATGTAACCGCCGCGGTCGAAGACCACGTCCTTGACGCCGGCCTTGATCGCCCGCTCGGCGACGAGCTTGCCGATGGCGATTGCCGCCGCCTTGTCGGCGCCGGTCTTCTTCGCGCCCTTGAAATCCTTCTCGAGGCTCGAGGCCGACGCCACCGTCACGCCCTTGGCGTCGTCGATGACCTGGGCATAGATGTTCTTGGACGAACGGAACACCGAAAGACGCGGACGGAGATTGCCGCGCGCCGCCAGGGCCTTGCGGACCCTTGCCATGCGCTTCTGAATTGGACTGGTTTTCGTAGCCATTGCAACCACCTGTTACTTCTTCTTGCCTTCCTTGCGGAAGATGTACTCGCCAGCGTACTTGACGCCCTTGCCCTTGTAAGGCTCGGGGCCGCGGAATTCGCGGATTTCGGCGGCAACCTGGCCGACACGCTGCTTGTCGATGCCGGTGATCACGATTTCCGTCGGCTTCGGCGTCTTGATCTCGATACCGGCCGGGATCGGATACTTCACATCGTGGCTGTAGCCAAGGTTGAGCTGCAGGTCCTTGCCGGCAACAGCCGCGCGATAACCCACGCCGTTGATTTCCAGCGACTTGCTGAAGCCCTCGGTCACGCCCGGTGATCATGTTCCTGATCATGGTGCGCGACATGCCCCAGCACGAACGCGCCAGCTTCGACTGGTCGCGCGGATCGACCTTGACGCCGCCGTCTTCCATCTTGGCCAGCACGTGCTCGACGAGCGCGAACTTGAGTTCGCCCTTCGGGCCCTTGACCGTGACATTCTGGCCCGCCAGGTTGACCGTGACGCCGGCCGGGACGGGAACTGATTTCTTACCGATACGAGACATTGATCGGCTCCCTAGAACACTGTGCAGATGACTTCGCCGCCCACGTTCTGGGCGCGCGCTTCGGCATCCGACATGACGCCCTTGGGCGTCGAGAGGATCGAAATGCCGAGACCGTTGTAGACGGTCGGAAGCGTTGCGACCGAGGCATAGACACGGCGGCCGGGCTTCGAAACGCGCTGGATCTCGCGGATCACCGGAGTGCCGTCGAAATACTTGAGTTCGACTTCGATCTCGGCCTTGGCCGTTCCCTGCTGCACCGTGGCGAAGCTGCGGATGAAACCTTCGTTCTGAAGGACCGACAGCACGTTCTCGCGCAGCCTCGAGGCGGGCACCGCCACCTTGGACTTGCCGCGCTCCTGCGCGTTCCGGATACGGGCGAGCATATCGCCGATCGGATCTGTGACACTCATTTCTTGCTCTCCTGAAGCCCGTATCCGTTACCAGCTCGACTTGGTCATGCCCGGGATCAATCCCGAGTTGGCCAACTCGCGCAGTGCCAGACGCGACATCTTGATCTTCCTGTAGTAGGCACGGGGACGGCCCGTGACTTCGCAACGGTTGCGAATGCGGTTCGGCGCGGAATTGCGCGGCAGCTGCGCCAGCTTGAGCTGGGCGGCAAACCGGTCTTCCATCGGCAGTTGCTTGTTCTGGGTGATCGCCTTGAGGCGCGCGCGCTTGCCGGCAAACTGCTTCGCCAGCTTCCTGCGACGGTTGTTCTTCTCTACCGAACTCGTTTTCGCCATGTGGGCTACCTCAGCCTATAATTCATCGTATCCGTTACGCGGCCTGCTTGCGGGCGGGCTTGCGGAACGGGAAGTTGAACGCTTCGATCAGGGCGCGCGCCTCTTCGTCGGTGCGCGCCGTCGTGCAGATGATGACATCCATGCCCCAGACGCGATCGATCCGGTCGTAATCGATCTCCGGGAAAATGAGGTGTTCCTTGATGCCGAAGGCATAGTTGCCGTTGCCGTCGAAGGAACGGTCGGCCAGGCCGCGGAAGTCGCGAACCCGCGGCAGCGCGATGTTGATCAGCCTGTCGAGGAACTCGTACATGCGCACCTTGCGCATCGTGACCTTGGCGCCGATCGCCAGGTTCTCGCGAATCTTGAACTGGGCGATGGCCTTGCGCGACTTGGTGATCACCACCTTCTGGCCGGCGATCTTCTCAAGTTCCGAAGCGGCGACCTGCACCAGCTTCGAATCCTGCGTCGCCTCGCCGATGCCCATGTTGAGCACGATCTTCGACAGGCGCGGCACTTCCATGACGTTCTTGTAGCCGAACTTCTTGATGAGTTCCGGCTTCACGACCTCGTCGTAGTGCTGGCGCAGGCGCGGCACATAACCGTCAGGAAGCGCTTCCACCGGACCAGCCGACTTCTCGGCGGGAGCGGATTTCTTCGACTTCCTTCTTGGCGTCCTTCTTCGGAGCAGCAGCGGCTGCGTCCTTTTTCGGCGCCTTCTTTTCCTTATCCTCAGCCATCGATCACCTCTCCCGAGCCCTTGGCCACCCGGACCTTCTTGCCGTCGGCGAGGGTCTTGTAACCCACGCGCGTCGGCTTGCCGGTCTTGGGATCGCGCAGTGCCAGGTTGGAAACATGGATGGGCATCTCCTTCGAGATGATGCCACCCTCTTGCGACGCCGTCTGGCGCGTATGGCGCTTGGCCAAATTCAGGCCACGCACCACGGCGCGGTTTTCAACCGGGAACATGCGGATGACTTCACCCTGCTTTCCCTTGTCCTTGCCGGTGGTGACAACAACCGTGTCGCCCTTCCGGATTTTGAGCTTCGCCGCCATCACAACACCTCCGGCGCCAGCGAAATGATCTTCATTTGGTTCTTGCCGCGAAGTTCGCGCGGCACCGGCCCGAAGATGCGGGTGCCAACCGGCTCGCCTTGCGCGTTGATCAGCACGGCCGCGTTGCGGTCGAAGCGGATCACCGAACCGTCGGCGCGGCGGATGTCCTTCGCCGTGCGCACGACGATCGCCTTCATCACCGTACCCTTTTTCACCCGGCCGCGCGGGATCGCTTCCTTGATCGACACGACGATCACGTCGCCGATCGAGGCGTAGCGGCGCTTGGAGCCGCCGAGCACCTTGATGCATTGTACGCGGCGCGCGCCCGAGTTGTCGGCCACATCGAGATTTGTTTCTTGCTGGATCATGGGATCACCCGTTCACTTCTCAGGCCTGGCCGCCCGCCACCTTTTCGAGCAGCGTCCAGCGCTTCTGCTTCGAAAGGGGCCGGGTTTCCTCGATGCGCACCACATCGCCGGTCTTGGCGGAGTTGGTTTCATCGTGGGCGTGATATTTCTTCGACAGGCGCACGGTCTTTTTCAGAACCGGGTGGCGCAAGCGGCGTTCGACCTTGACCACGATGGTCTTGTCGTTCTTGTCGCTCACCACGACGCCCTCAAGGATGCGTTTCGGCATCGTCTCTCTCCTACTTCGCGGCGGCCTGCTGCGACGACGCCGTCTTGAGACGGGCGATGTCGCGGCGGATCTGGCGGATGCGCGCGGTGTTTTCAATCTGGCCGGTGGCCCTCTGGAAGCGCAGGTTGAACTGCTCTTTCTTGAGCTTCAGGACTTCGTCCTTCACCTGGTCCTTGGTCATGGCCCTGACGTCTGCGAATTTCATGGGTCAGGTCTCCTTATTCGCCAAGCCGCGCCACGAAGCGCGTCTTGATCGGAAGCTTGGCGGCGGCGAGGCCCAGCGACTCTTCGGCAACAGCGCGCGGCACGCCGTCGATTTCGAACATCACCCGGCCAGGCTTGACCCGGGCCGCCCAGTATTCGGTCGAACCCTTGCCCGAGCCCATGCGGACTTCGGCCGGCTTCTTCGACACCGGAACGTCCGGGAACACCCGGATCCAGATGCGGCCGGCGCGCTTCATGCCACGCGCCAGCGCCCGGCGCGCCGCTTCGATCTGCCGGGCGGTGAGGCGATCCGGCTCCGTGGCCTTGAGGCCGAAGGCGCCGAAATCGAGCGTGTTGCAGCTCGTCGCCTTGCCGTGAATGCGGCCCTTGAAGGCCTTGCGGTACTTTGTCTTTTTCGGTTGCAGCATGTCAGTTCACTCTCAAACTCAAGCCGCGTGATCGCGGTCGCGGCGCGGCCGCTGACCACTGTCGGGCTGTTCGGCCATGCGCTTGTCCTGGGCCATCGGATCGTGCTCAAGGATTTCGCCCTTGAAGATCCACACCTTCACGCCGTTGGTGCCATAGGCCGTGTGGGCCGTGGCGACACCATAGTCGACGTCGGCGCGCAGCGTGTGCAGCGGCACCCGGCCTTCGCGATACCATTCGACGCGGGCGATTTCGGCGCCGCCCAGGCGGCCGGCGCAGGTGATCTTGATGCCTTCGGCACCCATGCGCTGGGCCGATTGCACGGCCCGCTTCATCGCCCGGCGGAACGCCACGCGGCGCTCGAGCTGCTGGGCGATGTTGTCGGCGACCAGCGTTGCATCGACTTCGGGCTTGCGCACTTCGACGATGTTGAGATGCACTTCCGAGCCGGTCATCTCGGCCACCTTCTTGCGCAGCTTTTCGATGTCGGCGCCCTTCTTGCCGATCACCACGCCGGGGCGCGCCGAGTAGATGGTCACCCGGCACTTCTTGTGCGGGCGCTCGATCAGCACCTTGGAGACGCCGGCCTGCTTCAATTCGGTCTTGAGATATTCGCGGATCGCCATGTCTTCGTGCAGCAGCTTGCCGTATTCGCGCGAACCCGCGAACCAGCGCGAGTCCCACGTGCGGTTGATGCCGAGGCGAAGGCCGATCGGATTGACTTTCTGACCCATTATGCCGCTTCCTTTTCTTCACGCACTTCGCGCACGATGATCGTCAGCTCACTGAAGAACTTCTCGATCGTGCCGACGCGCCCGCGGGCTCCCGGCATGAAGCGCTTCATCACCAGGTTCTTGCCGACCCAGGCCTGGGCGACGACCAGGTTGTTGATGTCGAGATCGTGGTTGTTCTCGGCGTTGGCGATCGCCGACTCGAGCGTCTTCTTCACGTCCTTGGCGATGCGGCGGCGCGAGAAGGCGAGGTGCGCCAGCGCCTTGTCGACCTTCATGCCGCGGATTTCGGCGGCGACATCGTTCAGCTTGCGCGGGCTGACGCGGATCGACCGGGTGACGGCCTTCGCTTCATTGTCGGCCAGCGAGCGTGGGCGTTTTGGCTTGCTCATGACTTAACCCTTCGCCGGAGCGGCTTTCTTGTCGCCGGCCGAATGGCTGTGGAAGGTCCGGGTCGGCGCGAATTCGCCGAGCTTGTGACCCACCATGTCTTCCGACACGAGGACGGGGATGAACTTGTTGCCGTTGTGAACCTGGAACGTCAGGCCCACGAACTGCGGCAGAATGGTCGAGCGGCGGCTCCACGTCTTGATGGCCTGATTGCGTCCGCCACCGCGGGCCGCTTCCGCCTTCTTCAAGATATACCCGTCGACGAACGGGCCTTTCCAGAGTGAACGTGCCACGGGGTCTACCTCTTACTGCGACTTCTTGCGGTCATGGCGCGAACGCACGATGAACTTCTGGGTTGACTTGTTCTTGCGGGTCTTCTTGCCCTTGGTCGGCTGGCCCCAGGGTGTTGCCCAGTGCTTGCCGCCGTTGGTACGGCCGCCGTTCGGGTGGTCGACCGGGTTGCGCGCGATGCCGCGCGATACCGGGCGGAAGCCCTTCCAGCGGTTGCGGCCGGCCTTGCCGACCACTTCGTTCATGTGATCGGGGTTCGACACCGCACCGATCGACGCCATGCAGTCGGAGTTGACCATGCGGGTTTCGCCCGACTTCAGCTTCAGCAGCACGTAGCCCTGGTCGCGGCCGGCGACCATGGCGTAGGTGCCAGCGGCGCGAGCCAAGCGACCCGCCCTTGCCGGCTTTCATTTCGACGTTGTGGACAATGGTGCCGACCGGCATGGCGCCCAGCGGCATGGCATTGCCCGGCTTCACGTCGACCGACTTGCCGGCGATGACCGCGTCGCCGACGGCCAGGCGCTGCGGCGCCAGGATGTAGGACTGCTCGCCATCGGCATATTTGATCAGCGCGATGAACGCCGTGCGGTTCGGATCGTATTCGAGGCGCTCGACGGTCGCCGCAACATCGTGCTTGGTGCGGCGGAAATCGACCAGGCGATAGGCCGTCTTGTGCCCGCCGCCCTTGCGCCGCGAGGTGATGCGGCCCGAGTTGCCGCGGCCGCCGTGGTTGTTCTGGCCTTCGACCAGAGCCTTGACCGGCTTGCCCTTCCACAGCTGGCTGCGGTCCACCTGGATCAGGTGGCGGCGGCCGGCGCTGGTGGGGTTGAATGTTTTCAGTGCCATTGTTACGATCCTCACAGCCCCGTCGTCACGTCGAGGCGCTGGCCCTCTTCGAGGGTCACATAGGCCTTCTTCACGTCGCTCAGCAGCGCCTTCTGGCCCTTGAAGCGGCGCAGCTTGCCCTTGCGCACCAGCGTGTTGACGGCCTTCACCTTGACGCCGAACAGGCCTTCGACGGCCTTCTTGATGGCCGGCTTGGTGGCATCGATGTGGACGTTGAACACCACCTGATTGTGTTCCGAAACCAGCGTTCCCTTTTCGGTGATCGCCGGGCTCTTGATGATGTCGTAGTAATGTTCTTTGCTCATTTGAAGCGCGCCTCCAGGGCTTCGACGGCGGCCTTGGTCAGCACCAGCTTGTTGCGGCGCAGAATGTCGTAGACATTGATGCCCTGCACCGGAAGCACGTCGATGTTCGGAATGTTGCGGGCGGCGTTGGCGAAGCCCTCGTTCACCGCGGCGCCGTCGATGATCAGCGCGTTCGACCAGGCCGAGCTTGGCGAAGGCCTGCACCAGGACCTTGGTCTTGCCGCCGGCCACTTCGGCCTTGTCGAGAATGATCAGCGAAGAGTCCTTCACCTTGCTCGACAGCGCATGGCGAAGGCCAAGAGCGCGGATCTTCTTGTTGAGCGACGTCTCATGGCTGCGGAACCGCGGCCCGAAAGCCTTGCCGCCGCCCACGAAGATGCCCGACTTGCGCGAACCGTGGCGGGCCGTGCCGCCACCCTTCTGGTTGCCCAGCTTCTTGCGTCGTGCGGTTGATTTCGCCGCGCGACTTCGCCTGGTGGGTACCCTGCTGGCGCTTGTTCAGCTGCCACTGCACGACGCGGTGCAGAATGTCGGTGCGCGGATCAAGCCCGAAGATGTGGTCGGCGAGCTCGACGCTGCCGGCCGTCTTGGCTTCAATGGTGTGAATATCGCTCTTCATCGAACTCAACCTTCAACTTTCGCCGCTTCGGCCGGAGCCTTGAAGGCGCCGGGCTTGGGCGCGCCATCGGGAAGCTTGCGCTTCACCGCGTCGCGCACCGAAACCCAGCCGCCCTTGACGCCCGGAACCGCACCCTTGACCAGAATGAGGCCGCGCGCCGTGTCGGTCTTGACCACCGAAATGTTCTGCGTGGTCACCGTCTCGGCGCCGAGATGGCCCGGCATCTTCTTGTTCTTGAAGACCTTGCCCGGGTCCTGGCGGTTGCCGGTCGAACCGATGGAACGGTGGCTCACCGACACGCCGTGGGTGGCCCTGAGGCCCTTGAAGTTCCAGCGCTTCATGCCGCCGGCGAAACCCTTGCCCATCGACGTTCCGGTCACGTCCACATACTGGCCGGGAACGAAATGATCGACGGTGATTTCGGCGCCCACCGGAATGGTGTTCTCCGGGCGAAACGCGGAATTCCTGCAGCTTGCGCTTCGGCTCCACCTTGGCGGCGGCGAAGTGGCCGCGCTCGGCCTTGCTCAGACGCTTGATTTTGGGCACACCGACGCCGAGCTGGACGGCCGTATAGCCGTGCTTCTCGTTCGTCTTCTGGGCAATGACCTGACAATTGTCGACCTTGAGCACGGTCACCGGCACAACCGTGCCTTCGTCCGTGTAGATCCGGGTCATTCCCAGTTTCTGTGCGATGAGGCCAGAACGCATCGCTAAACTCCTCGTAAGCTCTTAGAGCTTGATTTCAACGTCGACACCGGCGGCAAGATCGAGCTTCATCAAAGCATCGACCGTCTGCGGTGTCGGATCAACGATATCCAGAAGACGCCGGTGCGTCCGCATTTCGAACTGTTCGCGGCTCTTCTTGTCCACATGCGGCGAACGGTTCACGGTGAAACGTTCGATGCGGGTGGGCAGCGGAACCGGGCCACGAATGGTGGCGCCGGTGCGCTTGGCCGTATTCACGATCTCTTTCGTCGACGAATCGAGAATGCGATGGTCGAACGCTTTGAGACGGATGCGGATGTTTTGGCGTTGCATCTTGGGACCTTGGGTTAATCGGTAATCTTGGCGACGACGCCGGCGCCGACGGTGCGGCCGCCTTCACGGATGGCGAAGCGCAGCTTCTCCTCCATGGCGATCGGCGTGATCAGCTCGACGTCGAACGAGATGTTGTCGCCGGGCATCACCATCTCGGTGCCTTCCGGCAGCGTCACAACGCCCGTCACGTCGGTCGTGCGGAAGTAGAACTGCGGACGGTAGTTGGCGAAGAACGGCGTATGACGGCCACCCTCTTCCTTGGTCAGGATATAGGCCTCCGCCTTGAACTTCTTGTGCGGCTTGACGCTGCCCGGCTTGCACAGGATCTGCCCGCGCTCAACACCTTCGCGGTCAATGCCGCGCAGCAGCGCGCCGACGTTGTCGCCAGCCTCGCCCGAGTCCAGCAGCTTCCGGAACATCTCAACGCCGGTCACCGTCGTCTTCACCGTGTCGCGGATGCCGACGATCTCGACTTCCTCGCCAACCTTGACAACGCCGCGCTCAATGCGGCCCGTCACCACCGTGCCGCGGCCCGAGATCGAGAACACGTCCTCGATCGGCATCAGGAACGGCTGGTCCTTGGCGCGCACCGGTTGCGGAATGTAGGTGTCGACCGCTTCCATCAGCTTCAGGATGGCGTCATGGCCCCACTCGGGGTTGGTGTTGTTCAGCGCGCAGGTCGCCGAACCGCGGATGATCGGAATCTCGTCGCCCGGGAACTGGTAGCTGTCAGCAGCTCGCGCAGTTCCATCTCGACGAGCTCGACCAGCTCCGGATCGTCCACCAGGTCGATCTTGTTGAGGAACACCACCAGCGCCGGAACGCCAACCTGGCGGGCCAGCAGAATGTGCTCGCGGGTCTGCGGCATCGGGCCGTCGGCCGCCGAAACCACCAGAATGCCGCCGTCCATCTGCGCCGCACCGGTGATCATGTTCTTCACATAGTCGGCATGCCCCGGGCAATCGACATGGGCATAGTGCCGGTTCTTCGTCGAATACTCGACATGCGCCGTCGAAATCGTGATGCCGCGGGCCCGCTCTTCCGGCGCCTTGTCAATCTGGTCATAGGCCGTGAACGTCGCACCGCCGGTCTCCGCCAAGAACCTTGGTGATCGCCGCCGTCAGCGACGTCTTGCCATGGTCAACATGCCCAATCGTGCCAATGTTGCAATGCGGCTTGTCGCGGTTGAATTTCTCTTTGGCCATCGGATGTCTCCGTTCTCAGACTGAATTAGGCGTATTTCTTTTTGACTTCTTCGGCCACCGCACCCGGAACCTGGGCATAGTGGTCGAACTGCATGGTGTAGGACGCGCGGCCCTGGCTCATCGAGCGCAGGTTGTTGATGTAGCCAAACATGTTGGCGAGCGGCACGATCGCGTTGATGATGTTGGCGTTGCCGCGCATCGACGTGCCGACGATCTGGCCGCGCCGGGAATTGAGGTCGCCGATCACCGAACCGACGAAATCTTCGGGCGACGTCACTTCGACCTTCATCATCGGCTCGAGCAGCACCGCACCGGCCTGTTCGAAGGCTTCGCGCATTGCGGCGCGGGTGGCGATTTCGAAGGCGATGGCCGAGGAGTTGACGTCATGGTAGGCGCCGTCAATCAGCGTCACCTTCATGTCGACGACCGGGAAGCCGATCAGCGGGCCGTTGGAAAGCACCGAGTTCAGGCCCTTTTCGACGCCGGGGATATATTCCTTGGGCACCGTGCCGCCGACAACCTTCGAATTCGAAGGCATTGCCCGCGCCCTTTTCGTTGGGCTCGATTTCGAGGATCACGCGGGCGAATTGGCCGGTGCCGCCGGTCTGCTTCTTGTGGGTATAGTCCTTGGTGATCTTGCGGGTGATGGCTTCGCGATAGGCGACCTGCGGGGCGCCAACCTGCACTTCCACCTTGTGGGTGCGCTTCAGGATGTCGACCTTGATGTCGAGGTGAAGTTCGCCCATGCCCTTGATGATGGTTTCGCCCGACTCCTGGTCGGTCGATACGCGGAACGACGGGTCTTCGGCGGCCAGCTTGTACAGCGCCACGGCCATCTTTTCCTGGTCGGCCTTGGTCTTGGGCTCGACCTTCATTTCGATGACCGGATCGGGGAATTCCATCTTTTCGAGGATCACCGGCTTGTTGGGATCGCACAGCGTGTCGCCGGTGCGCGATTCCTTGAGGCCGACGAGAGCCACGATGTCGCCGGCGTGGGCTTCGGCGATTTCCTCGCGGTTGTTGGCGTGCATGAGAACCATGCGGCCGACGCGCTCGGTCTTGTCGCGCGTCGAGTTCAGCAGCGCCACGCCCTTGTGCAAGCGTGCCGGAATAGATGCGGCAGAAAGTCAGGATGCCATACTGGTCATCCATCAGCTTGAAGGCCAGCAGCGACAAGGGCTCGCTGTCCGACGACCGGCGCACGGTCTCTTCGCCGGTCTTGCCGTCGATGCCCTTGATCGGCGGGCGGTCGAGCGGCGACGGCAGATAGTCGACAACCGCGTCGAGCAGCGGCTGCACGCCCTTGTTCTTGAACGCCGAGCCGCACAGCACCGGGAAGAAGGCGCCGGTCAGCACCGCCTTGCGGATGAGCGTCTTGATCGTCTCGTTGGCGATTTCCTTGCCATTGAGATAGTCGTCCATGGCCTGGTCGTCGAGTTCGGCGCAGGCTTCCACCATGTCGGCACGGGCCTGCACGGCGGCGTCCATCAGGTCGGCGGGAATCTCTTCGTCGTGGAAGTTGGCGCCCAGCGCCTCGTTCTCCCAGATCACCGCCTTCATGCGCAGAAGGTCGATGATGCCCTTGAAATCGGCTTCAGCGCCGATCGGCAGCTGGATCGGAACCGGTTTGGCGCCGAGGCGCTCCTTGATGTCCTTGATGCACTGCTCGAAGGACGCGCCGGTCTTGTCCATCTTGTTGCAGAACACGATGCGCGGCACGTTGTACTTGTCGCCCTGGCGCCACACGGTCTCGGTCTGGGGCTCAACGCCCTGGTTCGAGTTGAGCACGCACACCGCGCCGTCGAGCACACGCAAGCGAACGTTCGACTTCGATGGTGAAGTCGACATGCCCTGGCGTGTCGATGATGTTCATGCGCTTGCCGTTCCAGAACGCGGTCGTGGCGGCCGACGTAATGGTGATGCCGCGCTCCTGCTCCTGCTCCATGAAATCCATGGTGGCGGCGCCGTCGTGCACTTCGCCGATCTTGTGGCTCTTGCCGGTGTAATAGAGGATGCGCTCGGTGGTCGTGGTTTTGCCGGCATCGATGTGGGCCATGATGCCGAAGTTGCGATAGTCCTCGATGGCGTGTGCGCGGGCCATAATACTTTATTCCTGCTTGCCTGTTACCAGCGGTAATGGCTGAAGGCGCGGTTCGCCTCGGCCATCTTGTGGGTGTCTTCGCGCTTCTTGACCGCCGTGCCGCGGTTCTGCGAAGCGTCGAGCAATTCGCCCGACAGACGGTCCACCATGGTGGTTTCGTTGCGGCCGCGAGCGGCGATGATGATCCAGCGGATAGCCAGAGCCTGGCGGCGCTCGGTCCTGACTTCGACCGGCACCTGATAGGTGGCGCCGCCGACCCGGCGCGAGCGCACTTCGATGGCCGGCGCCACGTTGTTCAGCGCGTCGTGGAACACCTGGATGGGATCCTGCTTGGCCTTGGACTGGATCTTGTCGAAGGCCCCGTAGACGATGCCTTCGGCGGCGGACTTCTTGCCGTCGTACATCAGGTTGTTCATGAACTTGGAAACAACGAGATCGTTGAACTTCGGATCCGGATTGATCTGACGCTTTTCGGCGCGGTGACGACGTGACATGGTTTAAAGCCCTCCCCGCTCTTATTTCGGACGCTTGGCGCCGTATTTCGAACGGCGCTGGCGGCGCTTGACGACGCCTTGCGTGTCGAGAATGCCGCGGATGATGTGATAGCGAACGCCCGGAAGGTCCTTCACGCGGCCGCCGCGGATCATCACCACCGAGTGTTCCTGAAGATTGTGGCCTTCACCCGGAATGTAGCTCACCACTTCGAAGCCGTTGGTCAAGCGGACCTTGGCAACCTTGCGAAGCGCCGAGTTCGGCTTCTTCGGCGTGGTGGTGTAAACGCGCGTGCACACGCCGCGCTTTTGCGGGCAGGCCTGCATGGCCGGAACCTTGTTCCGGTAGGTCGGCGCAAGGCGGGGCTTGCGGATAAGCTGGTTGATCGTCGGCATTGTGGCCTTGTCTCTACCTTCGCGAAACTTTGTCGAACCCGATTGCACATAACCAAAAAACACTGGCGCGATCCGGGTTCATGGGACCATCGCAGTGTTCCAAAACCAGAGGACCGGTGGAGCAGGCAGCCCCAGAGGTCTTGACCTTGACAGTTCTATTTTGCTTTCCTGCCAGCGTTTCGGGGCGCGAAGCTCCGACTGCCTGCCGCTAGAAAGCGAGCGGGTTCTACTCGGGCCACCCCAGCGCGTCAACCCCTTTGGCGGCGAATTTTTGCCGGCAATTCCCATTGTTTGGGGTGAAACAGCAGGTTCCAGCGGTTGGGCATTGCTGCAATGCAATCGAATTGTCCGGATTTCACAAGCCTATCCGCTGGAATTCAAAGCCGAAACTGCGCCGTCGAATCGGCTCCGCCACAATTCGCCGCAATCGCGCCACAGCCACGCCCCGAACCAGCGGCACCTTCGCGAATCGCGGCGACAGGGACTTCATGAGATCGAAGCAGAGGGAGATTCTCACGATGAACATGCCCCGTCGAAACTGGTGGCACGAATTGAATACCTGGGAGCCCGAGGTGGCCCTGGCCTTCTATGGCCGCACCTTGGGCTGGAAATTCGAGCCCGCCCCCCTGCCCGGAGGTGCGGCCTACTGGATTGCCCACAAGGACGGCAAGCCGGTCGGCGCCGTTTTTGAACTGACGGCACCCGACTACGAGGGCATTCCCTCCCATTGGATGACCTATCTGGAAGTTGACGACATCACCCGCGCCGAAACCGAAACCGCCAGTGCGGGCGGCGAAGTGATGCGCTCCGCCACCAAGGTTCCGGGCGTCGGCAAGCTGGCGGTCGTCAGCGATTCGACCGGCGCCCTCATCGGCCTGATCGAGCCCGATGCCGCCAGGACTTTCGCCAATCCTTGCGCCATTGACTGCCCCCAGCCGCTCCCCGGCGTGGCGTATGGGGGAGCGGACCATCGCATTTCACGATCTGGCACTCGGTGACGGCGGCGCGGCGCCGGTAGGTTCCCGCCATGTCACTGGCCGTCCTTGCCTATTGCGCATTGTGCGTGTTTCTTGCCGCCATCGTGCGCGGCTATTCGGGCTTTGGCTTTTCGCTGCTGACCATCACCTCCCTGTCGCTGGTGCTGCCGCCTGCCCAAGTGGTGCCGGCGATCTTCATGCTGGAAATCGCCGCAAGCCTGCACCTGCTGCCCGGCATCTGGAAAGACATTCACTGGCGCTCGCTGGCGCCGCTGATCATCGGCACCATCCTGGCAACACCCTTCGGCGTGTGGTTTCTCGCCAACATTCCGGCTGCACCCATGCAAGTCGCACTTGCCGCCTTCGTGCTCGCCGCAACCGTCTTGCTGTGGCTGGGCTTCGCCATCAAAACCATGCCAGGCACCACTGCTACAGCCACTGTCGGCGCCGCCGCCGGCCTCGCCAACGGCGCCTTCGGCATCGGCGGCCCGCCGGTCATCCTGTTTTACTTTTCCACTCCCGCCGGAAATATCGCCGGCCGCGCCTCGATTATCTTCTACTTTCTGGCAACCGATGCCATCGGCCTCGTGTACCAGTCTCGTGAAGGCCTGGTGACATGGCAGGCCGTCACACTTGCAGCGTTGTTCGTGCTCCCCCTGCTCACCGGCATCTGGCTCGGCGCCCGCAGCTTCAAGTCCGCCGATCCGGCGGTGTTCCGGAAATGGGTACTGGCTATTCTCGCAGTACTCGCGGTGTTGACGGCAATGAAGGGAGTTTACGCAATCGCCCAATGAAAAGGGCCCGGTTCTTCACCGGGCCCCAATCTGCGTTATCGAATGCCTTACTCCGCCGCGGGCGGAAGCTCCGCGGCTCTGGCCTGCTCCTCGAGGATCAGCGAGTCGCGCTTGTCGGCCACCTGCCGAGGCGCGACAGCATGCCGCCGGTGCCGGCCGGGATGAGGCGGCCGACGATGACGTTTTCCTTCAGGCCTTCCAGCGTGTCGATCTTGCCCTGGACCGCCGCCTCGGTGAGAACCCGGGTGGTTTCCTGGAACGACGCGGCCGAGATGAACGAACGCGTCTGCAAGCTCGCCTTGGTGATGCCGAGCAGCACCGGAACGCCGGACGCCGGGCTGCGGCCATCGGCCACCAGCTTGGCGTTTTCGCTGTCCAGTTCCTCGCGGTCCACCTGTTCGCCGATCAGCAGCGTCGAATCGCCGGTGTCGGTGATCTCGACCTTCTGCAGCATCTGCCGGACAATCACTTCGATGTGCTTGTCGTTGATGTTCACGCCCTGCAAGCGATAGACTTCCTGGATTTCGTTGACGAGGTAGGAGGCCAGCTCCTCCACGCCCTTGATCGCCAGAATGTCATGCGGCGCCGGGTTGCCGTCCATGATGTACTCGCCCTTCTCGATGAAGTCGCCTTCCTGCACCGGCAAGTGGTTGCCCTTCGGGATGAGGTATTCAACGCCTTCCGCACCCTCTTCCTGCGGCACGATCTTGATGCGGCGCTTGTTCTTGTAGTCGCGGCCGAATTCCACGCGGCCCGAGATTTCGGCGATGATCGCGTGATCCTTCGGACGCCGGGCCTCGAACAGTTCGGCAACACGCGGCAGACCGCCGGTGATGTCGCGGGTCTTGGCGCTTTCCAGCGGGATACGGGCAAGAATGTCGCCGGCTTTCACCTGCGAACCCGGATCGACCGACAGAATGGCCTCGACCGACAGCAGGTAGCGGGCTTCGCCGCCACGGGCGAGCTTCTGCACCTTGCCGTCCTTGTCCTTGACCACGATCGCCGGCTTCAGGGCCGTGCCGCGCTGGTTGGAGCGCCAGTCGATGATGACGCGGTTGGTGATGCCCGTCGCCTCGTCGGCCACTTCGTTCACCGAGACGCCTTCGACCACGTCCTCGAACTCGACCGTGCCGTCGGCTTCGGTCATGATCGGGCGGGTATAGGGATCCCATTCGGCAAGCTTCATGCCGCGCTTCACCATGTCGCCATCGTCGACATAGAGGCGGGTGCCGTAGCCCACCTTGTGAACGGCGCGCTCGGTTCCGGCCCCGTCGGTCACGATGATCGCCGCGTTGCGGCCCATGACCATCAGGCGGCCGCCCGAGTCCTTCATCACGTTCTTGTTGCGGATGGTGATCTTGCCGTCGTGGTTCGATTCCACGAAGGACTGATCGAGCACCTGCGCCGTGCCGCCGATGTGGAAGGTGCGCATGGTGAGCTGGGTGCCCGGTTCGCCGATCGACTGGGCGGCGATGACGCCCACCGCCTCGCCCATGTTGACCGGCGTGCCGCGGGCCAGATCGCGCCCGTAGCACTTGCCGCACACGCCGAACTTGGTTTCGCAGGTCAGCACCGAGCGGATGCGGAGTTCCGTGATGCCGGCCTTCTCGATCGTCTCGACATGCGCTTCGAGGATTTCCTCGCCGGCCGGCACGATGATCGCCGCCGTTGCCGGATCGGTCACGTCCTGCGCCGCGGTGCGGCCGAGAACGCGGCTGCCCAGCGAGGCGATGATTTCGCCGGCGTCGATGATCGGACGCGCCGTGATCGAGGCCTTGGTGCCGCAATCGACTTCCGAGATGATGGCGTCCTGCGCCACGTCGACGAGACGGCGCGTGAGATAGCCCGAGTTCGCCGTCTTGAGCGCCGTGTCGGCCAGGCCCTTGCGGGCGCCGTGGGTCGAGTTGAAGTACTCGAGAACCGACAGGCCTTCCTTGAAGTTCGAGATGATCGGCGTTTCGATGATCTCGCCCGACGGCTTGGCCATCAGGCCGCGCATGCCGGCGAGCTGCTTCATCTGGGCCGGCGAACCGCGCGCGCCCGAGTGGCTCATCATGTAGATCGAGTTGATCGGCTTCTCGCGGCCGGTCGCATCGTCGATCTTCACGGCCGAAATGCGCAGCATCATTTCCTCGGCCACCCGGTCGGTGGTCTTGGCCCAGGCGTCCACGACCTTGTTGTACTTCTCGCCCTGGGTGATCAGGCCGTCGATGTACTGCTGTTCGAACTCCTTGGCCAGCTCGCGCGTGGCGTTGACGATCTTCTCCTTGGTTTCGGGAATGACCATGTCATCCTTGCCGAAGGAAATGCCCGCCTTGTAGGCGTTGTAGAAGCCGAGGCCCATGATGCGGTCGCAGAAGATGACCGATTCCTTCTGGCCGCAATGGCGGTAGACGGCGTCGATCATCTTGGAGATGTCGCGCTTGGTCATCAGCTTGTTGCAGAGATCGTAGGAGATGTCCGGCGACTTCGGCAGAAGCTCGCCGATCTTCATGCGGCCCGGCGTCGTCTCGACGATGCGGGTGATCATCTTGCCTTCCGGGCCCACTTCCTTGACGCGGCCCTTGATCTTGGTGGCCAGCGTGATGACGCCGGCGGCCAGCGCGTGGTCGAGCTCGGCCATGCGACGAATAGGCCTTGCCCTCGCCCGGCTCGTTGTTCTGCATGATCGAGAGATAATAGAGGCCGAGCACGATATCCTGCGACGGCACGATGATCGGCTGCCCGTTGGCGGGATGCAGCACGTTGTTCGTCGACATCATCAGCACGCGGGCTTCAAGCTGGGCTTCCAGCGACAGCGGCACGTGAACCGCCATCTGGTCGCCGTCGAAGTCGGCGTTGAAGGCCGTGCACACCAGCGGATGCAGCTGGATGGCCTTGCCTTCGATCAGCACCGGCTCGAAAGCCTGAATGCCGAGGCGATGCAGGGTCGGCGCGCGGTTCAGCATCACCGGATGTTCGCGGATCACCTCGTCGAGGATATCCCAGACTTCCGGCTTTTCCTTTTCGACCAGCTTCTTGGCCTGCTTCACCGTGGTGGAGAGGCCCTTGGCGTCGAGCCGCGAATAGATGAACGGCTTGAACAGCTCGAGCGCCATCTTCTTCGGCAGGCCGCACTGGTGCAGCTTCAGTTCCGGACCGACCACGATGACCGAGCGGCCGGAATAGTCGACGCGCTTGCCGAGCAGGTTCTGGCGGAACCGGCCCTGCTTGCCCTTCAGCATGTCGGCGAGCGACTTCAGCGGGCGCTTGTTGGCGCCGGTGATGACGCGGCCACGGCGGCCGTTGTCGAACAGCGCGTCAACGGCTTCCTGCAGCATGCGCTTTTCGTTGCGCACGATGATGTCGGGCGCGCGAAGTTCGATCAGCCGCTTCAGGCGGTTGTTGCGGTTGATGACGCGGCGATAGAGGTCGTTCAGATCCGACGTCGCGAAGCGGCCGCCATCGAGCGGCACCAGCGGGCGCAGTTCCGGCGGAATGACCGGAACCTGGGTCAGGATCATCCATTCCGGGCGGTTGCCGGATTCGATGAAGCTCTCGACGATCTTCAGGCGCTTGGCCAGCTTCTTGGGCTTCAGGTCGCCGGTCGCCGTCTTCAGCTCTTCGCGCAGCTGCTCGCGCAGCTGGTCGAGATTGATGGCCATCAGCATTTCGCGCACCGCTTCGGCGCCGATCGAGGCGGTGAACGAGTCCTCGCCGTAGTCTTCCTGGGCCTTGATGTACTCGCTCTCGGTCAGCGTCTGGTGCAGCTTCAGCGGCGTCAGGCCGGGCTCGAGCACGATGTACTGCTCGAAATAGAGAACCCGCTCGACATCCTTCAGCTGCATGTCGAGCAACAGCGAGATGCGGCTCGGCAGCGACTTGAGGAACCAGATGTGGGCAACCGGTGCCGCCAGCTCGATATGGCCCATGCGCTCGCGCCGCACCTTCGACAGCGTCACTTCCACGCCGCACTTTTCGCAGATGATGCCCTTGTACTTCATGCGCTTGTATTTGCCGCACAGGCATTCGTAGTCCTTCATCGGCCCGAAGATGCGGGCGCAGAACAGGCCGTCGCGCTCCGGCTTGAAGGTCCGGTAGTTGATGGTCTCCGGCTTCTTGATCTCGCCGAACGACCACGACAGGATCTTTTCCGGGCTGGCGATCGAGATGCGGATCTGATCGAATGTCTGGGCCGGGGCTGCCGGGTTGAAGACGTTCATGACCTCTTGGTTCATCGGTCACTTTCTCCTTTTTGCGGGTTCCCCGCAGGTGTCTAGACGAAACTCTTGTCGCAACGGTTGGATGCGAGGGGGCGGTCCCCCTCGCCTTCGTTCATGATTGCTGCGTCGAATTCTGCAATTCGACATTGAGGCTGAGCGAACGCATTTCCTTGACCAGCACGTTGAAGCTTTCCGGAATGCCGGCCTCGAAGGCATCGTCGCCGCGGACGATGGCTTCGTAGACCTTGGTGCGGCCGGCCACGTCGTCGGACTTGACGGTGAGCATTTCCTGCAGCGTATAGGCAGCGCCATAGGCTTCGAGCGCCCACACTTCCATTTCGCCGAAACGCTGGCCGCCGAACTGCGCCTTGCCGCCCAGCGGCTGCTGGGTAACGAGCGAGTACGGCCCGATCGAGCGGGCATGGATCTTGTCGTCGACGAGATGGTGCAGCTTCAGCATGTAGATGTAGCCGACGGTCACCTTGCGGTCGAAAGGCTCGCCCGAACGGCCGTCGAACAGCTGCACCTGGCCGGAGCTGTGAAGCCCCGCGTCCTTCAGCATCGCCGCGATGTCTTCTTCGCGCGCGCCGTCGAACACCGGCGTGGCGATCGGAACGCCGCGCCTAGGTACTGCGCCAATTCGACAAGGCTCGTGTCGTCAAGCGCATCAAGTTCGGCGTTCTTGCCGTAGATGCGGTTCAACTCGTTGCGCAGCGGCTTGGCGTTGCCCTGGTCCTTGTAGGCATCGAGCATCTCGCCGATCTTCTTGCCCATGCCGGCGCAGGCCCAGCCCAGATGGGTTTCGAGAATCTGCCCGACGTTCATGCGGCTCGGCACGCCCAGCGGGTTGAGCACGATATCCACATGGGTGCCGTCATCGAGGAACGGCATGTCTTCGACCGGAACGATCTTGGACACCACGCCCTTGTTGCCATGGCGGCCGGCCATCTTGTCGCCCGGCTGGATCTTGCGCTTCACGGCGACGAAGACCTTGACCATCTTCATGACGCCCGGCGGCAGTTCGTCGCCGCGCTGCAGCTTTTCGACCTTGTCGAGGAAGCGGGTTTCAAGCCGCTTCTTCGACTCTTCGTACTGCTGCTTCATGGCTTCGAGTTCGGCCATCGGCTTTTCTTCGGCGAGCGCGATGTTCCACCACTGCGAGCGCGGAATGTCTTCCAGCACCTTGTCGGTGATCTTGCCTTCGATCTTGTGGCCCTTCGGCCCGCCGGTAGCGGGCTTGCCCGTCAGGAAGTTCGACAGGCGGCCATAGGAGTTGCGGTCGAGGATGGCGAGTTCGTCGTCGCGGTCCTTGGCCAGGCGTTCGATCTCTTCGCGTTCGATGGCGAGAGCACGTTCGTCCTTGTCGACGCCGTGGCGGTTGAACACCCGCACTTCGACCACCGTGCCGGAAACGCCGGGCGGCAGGCGAAGCGAGGTATCGCGCACGTCCGAGGCCTTTTCGCCGAAGATCGCCCGCAGCAGCTTTTCTTCCGGCGTCATCGGGCTTTCGCCCTTCGGCGTGATCTTGCCGCACAGGATGTCGCCCGGCTTCACTTCAGCGCCGATATAGACAATGCCGGCTTCGTCGAGGTTCTTGAGCGCTTCCTCGCCGACGTTCGGAATGTCGCGGGTGATTTCCTCGGGCCCAAGCTTGGTGTCGCGGGCCATGACGTCGAACTCCTCGATGTGGATCGAGGTGAACACGTCATCCTTGACGATGCGTTCCGAGAGCAGGATCGAGTCTTCGAAGTTGTAGCCATTCCACGGCATGAAGGCGACGAGCACGTTCTGGCCGAGCGCCAGATCGCCGAGATCCGTCGACGGACCATCGGCGATGATGTCGCCCTGCTTCACCACATCGCCCACGCGCACCAGCGGCCGCTGGTTGATGCAGGTGTTCTGGTTCGAGCGCTGGAACTTGGCGAGCGTGTAGATATCCACACCCGACTTCGACGGATCGGTTTCTTCCGTGGCGCGGATGACGATGCGCTTGGCGTCCACCTGATCGACAACACCCGAACGCCGTGCGCCGATGGCCGCACCTGAGTCGCGGGCCACCACCAATTCCATGCCGGTGCCGACCAGCGGCGCGTTGGTGCGCACCAGCGGCACCGCCTGGCGCTGCATGTTGGACCCCATCAGCGCCCGGTTGGCGTCATCGTTCTCGAGGAACGGGATGAGCGCTGCGGCGACCGACACGATCTGCTTTGGCGAAACGTCGGCGAAGTCCACCTTGTCGGGCGGCATCTGCAACACGTCGCCGGCATGGCGCACCAGCACCAGGTCTTCGCTGAACTTGCCGTCCTTGGTCAACGGCACATTGGCCTGGGCGATGTAATGCTTGGTCTCCTCGATGGCCGAGAGATAGACGACAACATCGGTCACCTTGCCGCTCGAAACCTTGCGATAGGGCGTTTCGATGAAGCCGTACTTGTTGACGCGGGCATAGGTCGCCAGCGAATTGATGAGGCCGATGTTCGGACCTTCCGGCGTTTCGATCGGGCAGATGCGGCCATAGTGCGTGGTGTGCACGTCGCGCACCTCGAAGCCGGCGCGCTCGCGGGTGAGACCACCTGGTCCAAGTGCCGACAGGCGGCGCTTGTGGGTGATTTCCGACAGCGGGTTGGTCTGGTCCATGAACTGCGACAGCTGCGAGGAGCCGAAGAACTCGCGCACCGCGGCAGCCGCCGGCTTGGCGTTGATCAGGTCATGCGGCATCACCGTGTCGATATCGACCGACGACATGCGCTCCTTGATGGCGCGCTCCATGCGCACGAGGCCGAGGCGGTACTGGTTCTCCATGAGTTCGCCGACCGAGCGCACCCGGCGGTTGCCGAGATGGTCGATGTCATCGACTTCGCCCTTGCCGTCGCGCAGTTCATGCAGCGTCTTGATGACCGCCAGAATGTCCTCGCGGCGCAGAATGCGCATGGTGTCCGGCACGTCGAGTTCAAGGCGCATGTTCATCTTCACGCGGCCCACGGCCGACAGATCATAGCGCTCCTGATCGAAGAACAGGCCGTTGAACAGCGATTCGGCGGTTTCGCGCGTCGGCGGCTCGCCGGGGCGCATCACGCGGTAAATTTCAATGAGCGCCTGCTCGTAGCTTTCGACCTTGTCGGCCTTCAGCGTGTTGCGGATATAGGCGCCGGTGTTGATGTGGTCGATGTCGAGAAGGCGGAGCTTGGAATAGCCGCCACCTTTGAGCGTAACCAGCATCTTCTCGCTGATTTCGTCGCCAGCTTCGGCGAAGATTTCGCCGGTCTTCTCGTCGACGAGTTCGTCGGCGAGATAGAGGCCGTGCAATTCTTCGTCACGCACCAACAGGTCTTTCACGCCGTCCTCGGCGATCTTGCGGGCCAGCCGCGGCGTGATCTTCTTGCCGGCTTCGACCACCACCTGCTTGGTCTTGGCGTCGATCAGATCGACCGACGGCTTGATGCCCTTGAAACGGTTGGCGTCAAATGGCGTCTTCCAGCCGTCATTGGTCAGCGTGTAGGGCACCGTCTTATAGAAGGTGTGGAGGATCGATTCGCTGTCAAGGCCCAGCGCATAAAGCAGCGTGGTGATCGGCAGCTTGCGGCGCCGGTCGATCCTTGCGAACACGATATCCTTGGCGTCGAATTCGAAATCGAGCCACGAACCGCGATAGGGAATGATGCGCGCCGCGAACAACAGCTTGCCCGAAGAGTGGGTCTTGCCCTTGTCATGGTCGAAGAACACGCCGGGCGAGCGGTGCATCTGCGAAACGATGACGCGCTCGGTGCCGTTCACCACGAAGGTGCCGTTGGCCGTCATGAGCGGCATGTCGCCCATGTAGACGTCCTGTTCCTTGATGTCCTTGACCGACTTGGCCTGGGTATCGGGATCGATTTCGAACACGATGAGGCGCAAAGTCACCTTCAGCGGTGCCGCATAGGTCATGCCGCGTTGCTGGCATTCGTCGACGTCGAACTTCGGCAGCTCGAATTCATACTGCACGAATTCCAGCATCGACTGGCCGGAGAAATCGGTAATCGGGAACACCGATTTGAACACCGCCTGCAAACCGTCGTTGATGCGCCCGCCCGCCGGTTCCTTCATTTGCAGGAACTGGTCATAGCTTTCGCGCTGAACCTCGATGAGGTTCGGCATTTCGGCGACTTCGATTCCCTTTCCGAAGAATTTGCGGATGCGTTTGCGGCTAGCGACGGTGTGTGTCTCGGCCATGTGGGTTCCTTCGCGGGTTCTATAACGGGCAATATCGACAGCTTTCATGACCTCCGGTTTCCCGGAATTCACGAAAGCCGCCGTACAGGGCAACAAACGGGTGCGGCGGCGTCCGCGAACGGACGCCGCCCCTACGCAACTACTTCAGCTCGACCTTGGCGCCAACCGCCTCGAGCTTCTTCTTCATGTCCTCGGAGTCCTTCTTGTTGACGCCTTCCTTCACGGCCTTGGGAGCGCCTTCGACCAGGTCCTTGGCTTCCTTGAGGCCGAGGCCGGTGATGGCGCGGACTTCCTTGATCACTTCGATCTTCTTTTCGCCAGCGGCGACGAGCATGACCGTGAACTCGGTCTTCTCTTCAACCGGAGCAGCAGCTGCGCCACCGCCAGCGGCGGCAACGGCAACCGGAGCAGCGGCGGAAACGCCCCACTTCTCTTCCAGCATCTTGGAGAGTTCAGCGGCTTGAAGCACCGTGAGGCTCGACAGGTCGTCTACGATTTTGCTGAGATCAGCCATTTGTGTTTCTCACTTCTATCAGTCGGTTTGGTTACAACGTTGGTGGGAGCCGTCAGGCGGCTTGCTCTTTGGTGGCGTAGGCATTGATGACGCGGGCGATCTGCCCACCAGGTGCTGCCAGCACGCCCGCGATGCGGGTGGCCGGAGCCTGGATAAGGCCGATCAACTTGCCCCTCAGCTGGTCGAGCGAGGGCAGTTCCGCGAGCGCCTTGACTGCAGCGGCATCCATCACGGTCTTGCCGAGCGCGCCGCCGAGAACAACGAACTTTTCGTTGCCCTTGGCGAAGGCCGCGGCGACCTTCGGAGCCGAAACGGGATCGGCGGCGTAAGCCACCATGGTCGGACCTACGAACAGGTCCTTGATCCCGATTGCGTCAGTGCCGTCCAGAGCAAGCTTGGCGAGACGGTTCTTGGCGACCTTCACGGTCGCCCCCGCCTGGGCCATCTTGTTACGCAGGTCGTTGACCTGGTTCACAGTAAGGCCCTTGTTGTGGGCCACAACGATCACCCCGGTGGTTTTGAACACCTGGTTGAGCGATGCGACGAGCTCTTTCTTTTCAGCTCTTTCCACTTGCTCTCTCCTAATTGGTGCCTTTCGGCACCGTTGGACCAACCGTTCAAACTCATCACCAGAAGGCAATGAGGCCGAACGGCGCTCACTTGCCTGTCCCCCCGGCGCTTGCACGCTGGGGTCTTGAGGTCCAAACCGACTTGGGAACACCTCTATATGGGTTCCGAATTCCGTTTTGACACCCATCTCATGCAGGCTTGGCGGTTTAAGCGAGGATTTCCCTCACGCCTGCAATCTCGGACAGGTAGAACCAAAGTCTTTGGAACTTTGGCTAACCGATTGGGAAAAATCGCTTTTCCCCAATCGGAAACTGGTATGCGATCAGGCCGTGACAGAGGCCAGATCGAGCTTCAGGCCAGGTCCCATGGTCGAAGAAATCGACAATTTCTTGACATAGGTGCCCTTCGAAGCCGACGGCTTCGCCTTGATCACGGCATCGACGAAGGCCTTGATGTTGCCGGCGATCTGCTCTTCCGAGAAGCTCGCCTTGCCAACCCCGGCCTGCACGATGCCGGCCTTTTCGACGCGGAACTCGACAGCCCCACCCTTGGCCGCCTTGATGGCCGCCGTGACATCCATGGTCACCGTGCCGACCTTCGGGTTCGGCATCATGCCACGGGGGCCGAGCACCTTGCCGAGACGGCCGACGAGGCCCATCATGTCGGGCGTCGCGATGCAGCGGTCGAAGTCGATCGTGCCCTTGCTGACGATCTCGAAGAGATCTTCGGCGCCCACGACTTCGGCTCCGGCCTTCTTGGCTTCCTCGGCCTTGGCGCCCTTGGCGAACACGCCGACGCGCAAGTTGCGCCCCGTGCCGTTCGGCAGGTTGACGACGCCGCGCACCATCTGGTCGGAGTGGCGCGGATCGACGCCGAGGTTCATGGCGATTTCGATGGTTTCGTTGAACTTGGCGTTGGCCCGGGCCTTCACCAGCTTCACGGCTTCGTCGAGGGCGTAGAACTTCGCGCGGTCAACGCCTTCCATGTTCTTCACAATACGCTTGGCCATCGTCTTACTCCACAACCTGCAGGCCCATCGAGCGCGCCGAACCGGCGATCTCGCGCGCGGCGGCATCGACGTCGCGGGCGTTCATGCCCTTGAGCTTCTGCTCGGCGATCTCGCGGCACTGGGCCATGGTCACCTGGCCGACAATAGTTCTTGCCCGGCTCCTTGGAGCCGGCGTTGATCTTGGCGGCCTTCTTGAAATAGAACGACGCGGGCGCCGACTTCATCTCGAAGGTGAAGGACTTGTCCTGGAAGGCGGTGATCACCACCGGAACCGGCGTGCCCGGCTCCACCTTCTGCGTGGCGGCATTGAACGCCTTGCAGAATTCCATGATGTTGAGGCCGCGCTGGCCGAGCGCGGGGCCGATTGGCGGCGACGGATTTGCCTGTCCCGCCGGCACTTGCAGCTTGATGTAGCCGACGACTTTCTTCGCCATCTCTGTTCCCTCTTTCTGAGGTTAGTGGTCCGGCGGTGAAGCCTCCCACGGGTTACTTTGTTGTCTTCTCCCGCAACGCGGGAGAAGAAGGGACCCGTTGCAAAGCAACGGGGAGATGAGGGGGTGTCAACGAGTGATCGGCTCCCTTGGCCCCTCACCCTCCCACGCCGCTTGCGCGCCGTGGGCCCCTCCCTCTCCCGCCAGCGGGAGAGGCGAATACCTCACCGGATCTTTTCGACCTGGCCGTATTCAAGTTCGACCGGCGTTGGCCGGCCGAAAATCGACACGGCCACCTTGAGCCGCGACCGTTCTTCGTCCACTTCCTCGACCTGGCCGGAGAACGAAGCAAAAGGACCATCGGCAACGCGCACCTGCTCGCCGATTTCGAAACTGATCGAAGCCTTGGGGCGCTCGACTCCTTCGGCAACCTGATTGAGGATGCGCGAGGCTTCCGCATCGGTGATCGGAATGGGCTTGTTGTCGGAACCCAGAAAGCCCGTCACTTTCGGCGTGTTCTTGATCAGGTGAAAGGCCTGATCGGTCATCTCCATCTTTACCAGCACATAGCCCGGGAAGAACCGGCGCTCGCTCTTGATCTTGCGGCCGCGGCGCACTTCGACGATTTCTTCGGTCGGCACCAGCACCTGCTCGAAAAGCTCGCCGAGCCCCTTCTGCACCGACTGTTCCTTGATCGATTCCGCCACCTTCTTCTCGAAATTCGAGTAAGCGTGAACGATGTACCAGCGCTTTGTCATATCTCTCTGCTGCCTGTCCGCCGGTTAAAGGCCAAAAAGCGCCTTGTCGACGCCCCACTTGATGATCGCATCGACAATCAGGAAAAACACCGACGCCAACGCCACCATGACCAAAACCATGGCGGTCGAAATCAGCGTCTCGCGGCGCGACGGCCAAGTGACTTTGCGGGTCTCTTCGCGCACCTGCTGGATGAATTCGAACGGGTTGGTCTTGGCCATCTAACTTCCTTCTAATTGGCAGGGGCAGAAGGGCTCGAACCCTCGACCTGCGGTTTTGGAGACCGCCGCTCTACCAACTGAGCTATACCCCTATTTGACTTCTGGCAGATATGAACTCTGGCCCTGAAATCAACCACTTCGTTTTCCACACGACAAGAGCGGCAGAGGCCGTACAAGGCCTTGCCGCCATCGGAGTCGCTTGGGATGGCAGCCGTTTAGAGACTTGAAGTGGTTTCGTCAACGGGGTTTGCGGTGTTTGAAGCCCCTCAGACCTCCATGGCTGGACTTCGACCCAGCCACCCTATGACCGTCATCCCGGCGAAAGCCGGGCATGACGACAGTTCTGAAATAGTCCGGTCCGAAACCAAGCCACATTCAACGGAATTGTGTGGTTCGAGCCAGATGTCCGCCGTCCAGTTCTTCCTTCCGCTGCGCCACCACGCCCAAACACAAAGGCCGCCAGCTCTCGCCAGCGGCCTTCGGTACAAACCGGACTGCTGGTCTTAATCGGTAATCTTGGCGACGACGCCGGCACCGACGGTGCGGCCGCCTTCACGGATGGCGAAGCGCAGCTTCTCCTCCATGGCGATCGGCGTGATCAGCTCGACGTCGAACGAGATGTTGTCGCCGGGCATCACCATCTCGGTGCCTTCCGGAAGCGTCACCACACCCGTGACATCGGTCGTGCGGAAGTAGAACTGCGGACGGTAGTTGGCAAAGAACGGCGTATGACGGCCACCCTCTTCCTTGGTCAGAATGTAGGCCTCGGCCTTGAACTTCTTGTGCGGCTTGACCGAGCCCGGCTTGCACAGGATCTGCCCGCGCTCGACACCCTCGCGGTCAATGCCGCGCAGCAGCGCCCCGACGTTGTCGCCAGCCTCGCCAGAGTCAAGAGCTTCCGGAACATCTCAACGCCGGTCACCGTGGTCTTCACCGTGTCGCGAAGGCCGACAATCTCGACTTCCTCGCCAACCTTCACAACGCCGCGCTCAATGCGCCCCGTCACCACCGTGCCGCGGCCCGAAATCGAGAACACGTCCTCGATCGGCATCAGGAACGGCTGGTCCTTGGCCCGCACCGGTTGCGGAATGTAGGTATCAACCGCTTCCATCAGCTTCAGGATGGCGTCATGGCCCCACTCGGGGTTGGTGTTGTTCAAGGCACAGGTCGCCGAACCCCGGATGATCGGAATCTCGTCGCCGGGGAACTGGTAGCTGGTCAACAGCTCGCGCAGTTCCATCTCGACGAGCTCCACGAGCTCCGGATCGTCCACCAGGTCGATCTTGTTGAGGAACACCACAAGAGCCGGAACGCCAACCTGGCGTGCCAGAAGGATATGCTCGCGGGTCTGCGGCATCGGGCCGTCAGCCGCCGAAACCACCAGAATGCCGCCGTCCATCTGGGCCGCACCGGTGATCATGTTCTTCACATAATCCGCATGCCCCGGGCAATCGACGTGGGCATAGTGCCGGTTCTTCGTCGAATACTCGACATGCGCCGTCGAAATCGTAATGCCGCGGGCCCGCTCTTCCGGCGCCTTGTCAATCTGGTCATAGGCCGTGAACGTCGCACCGCCGGTCTCGGCAAGCACCTTGGTGATCGCCGCCGTCAGCGACGTCTTGCCATGGTCAACATGCCCAATCGTGCCAATGTTGCAATGCGGCTTGTCGCGGTTGAATTTCTCTTTGGCCATGTTTTTACCCTGTCTGTCTGCCGAAGCGGCGCGTCAACGTTAAAAGTTTGGAGCGGGTGAAGGGAATCGAACCCTCGTATTCAGCTTGGAAGGCTGCTGCTCTACCATTGAGCTACACCCGCCCGCGTCGTTCCAACTCCTCGTACTCACTGGCGTCCAGCCAACCCCAGCGGTGGTGGGGGAGGTAGGACTCGAACCTACGAAGCCATAAGCAGGGGATTTACAGTCCCCCCCCTTTGCCACTCGGGACACTCCCCCGCATTACCCCCGAACGCGGGCAAACCGATGCTAGAGCCAAACGCCAACAAGCCCGGGCGTGGCCCGGGCCCTTGAGTGCGGCGCTATATGCAAGGGAAAGGGTGTGAAGTCAAGCGCCCCATCAGGCTGCGTCTGGGCCTGCACCTGCGGCATTTTCCAGGGCGATGATTCTTTGTTTTCAAGCCCCTAGCCGCATCCGCCGGGCGAGCGTGCCCGCCCCGCCAGGGCCCGTCAGCGCGGCGCAATCGACGCCGTTGGCCCATGCCCCGCTGGACCTGCCGGAATTTCCGCATAACTGCGGTTGAGATCGACCGGCATCAGGATTGCCGAACGCGAGAACAATCCGAAAATATCGCCAACTGCAAACGCCGGGTCGCCCGCCGGACCCGCCGTCAGTGATTCACCATAATGCGCGGCGATGCCGGTCTCGGCATATCCCATGCGAGCCAGCAGCGACGGGACGATCTGGAAGTGGCTGGCCCTGCCCTGCGATCGTCTCGCCCCGTGGCGAAGGCGCTGCATGGTTACCGGGTCATCGGAATAGGCATACAGCGGCACCAAACCCATGCGCGGGTGGGGCTGGCTTGCGGCGCAATGTGCAAGGCCAAGCGGATCAAGCGATTGCCCATGATCGGACGTATAGACAAGAAACGTCTCGCTGAAATCGGCCATCGCAAACAGCCGGCCAAAAAACCGGTCGACATTCCAGCGGATGGCATTGCGATAGGATGCAATGTTGCTTTCGTAGGTTTTCTCACCCCGTTCGGTGACCGTTGGATGAAACACCGCCTCGTCGGCCGGATAGTTGATGTCATAGGGAAAATGCGCACCCTGCTTGTTGGCGTAGATGAACACCTTGCCATCTGTCTTCAACTCGCGCGCCACGATATCGGCCAGCCGGTGGTCCGCCGTATCCGGGCTGGCATTGGCCAAGGGATAGAAGCCATCAATATCGCGGAGTTCTTCTTTCGTCATGAAATTCTGCAAGCCGTCGCTGCCCTGCAGCGCGTGCGCCTGCGCGTCAATATAGACGGTGCGATAGCCCGCCAGCTTGGCATAAGCGAAAAGCCTCGCACTGCTGTTGATGCCATGGCCCAAGTCGCGCCGCGCCGCCGTGAATCGCAGAATCGCATTTGAGTAGCTGCTGCAATTGGAACCGGAAACGGCGGGACCGAAATCCACCATGCGCCGCGCCACTTCGGCAAACTCCGGCGTCGCACCCGTTACGCCGCCCGGGTCAAGATAGTCGGGCCTGATGCTCTCATCGACCAGCACGACGATTTTGCGCACAGCACTCTTACCGCCAAGCGCCATCGCCGGTTCACGGCGCAATGGCTTGGCGTACAGGAGTTTTTTCAAAACAATTGCCACTGCCATCGACGACTGCGCGAACTGCGTGGGCAATCCGCCGGGAAAACTGCCAGGCCCACGCCAGACCAGCGCCACAATAAGCATGATCGGCGCAAGCGGCAGCATCCGCCGCGCCCATCGCGTGAAGCGGCTGGCATGATTGGCGCGAAGCACTGGCAGTGAAAGCACCAGCCAGGTCAGAAGCCCGAAGACCACCGCCAATCGCACCTGGCCACCATGGTTGGCTGCGGCATTGCCGGTGAAGTTTCGCGCGTCCCACATCAGCATGATGCCATAGACATCGAGTTCGCGCTGGCCCACCGAACTGTAGCCCCAGGCAAAGGCACCAGAAGCGGCAATTGCGAAACCCCAGAAAATCCGTGCCAGGCCATTGCCTTCGACAACCACTGCGATGAGGGCGGCGGCCGACAAAATCCACAACCCGGCGAGAACCGCAATCTGGCCAATGTCTGCAGCGTCCCGGAACGATGCAAAGGCCAGCGGATTTGTCAGAAAAACGGTGAGCGCGAGAAAACAGCATTTGGCAGCCGCCATGAGTTTTGCCGCCACCGGACCGAATCGCCATTGAAATGATGATGCCATTAGCCGGTCAGTTGCATTCCCGTTGCGCCCGCCCGCAATACCCAGCAATTGCGGCAGCAATGCCATCGCCACGCCCTCCATTGACCGCAAGCCTAAACTCGCGCATCTAGCCCGCATGCAATTGATTTCATCAACCGCTGAATTGGCGGAACTGTGCCTCGCGCTGGCGGGCGACACATTTGTTACCATCGACACCGAATTCATGCGGGAATCGACCTATTGGCCCGATCTCTGCCTCATCCAGCTGGCTGGAAGCGAGGTCAACGGCCTTGTCGATCCGCATGCTGAAGGTCTTGATCTGGCACCCTTCTTCGATCTCATGAACAATGAGAAGGTGCTGAAGGTCTTCCACGCGGCGCGCCAGGATGTCGAGATCATGGTGCACCGTTCCGGCGTCGTGCCGCATCCCATTTTCGACACCCAGATCGCCGCCATGGTATGTGGCTTCGGCGACCAGGTTGGCTATGAAGCGATTGTTCGCAAATTGGCCAAGGCGCAGATCGACAAATCGTCGCGCTTCACCGATTGGTCGCGCCGTCCCCTGAGCGAAAAGCAGCTGACCTATGCCTTGTCCGACGTCACGCATCTGCGGGTCGTCTACGAAAAGCTGAATGCCCAGCTGGAAAAAAGCGGCCGCGCCCATTGGCTGAAAGAGGAAATGGATATCCTCACCAATCCGGCAACCTATCGCACTGAACCGGGTGACGCCTGGCAGCGCATCAAGGTTCGCTTGAAATCGAAAAAGCAGATGGCGGTTCTCATCGCCGTATCAGCCTGGCGCGAACGTGAAGCCCAGGACAAGAACGTGCCGCGCTCGCGGGTGGTCAAGGACGATGCCGTGGCTGAAATCGCCATGCAGACGCCGCAAACCCGCGAAGCCCTCGGGCAACTGCGCGCCCTGCCCCGTGGCTTTGCCAACTCGCGCGTCGGAGACGCCATAATTGCGGCCGTTCAGGCTGGACTTGCTGCCAATCTCGACGCCGTGCCAGCACCCGATTTCGGCCGCGACGAACTCAGCGATCAGGCGCAATCGGCCTCGGAAATATTGAAGTTGGCATTGAAGGTTGTCTGTGAATCCGAGGGCATCGCCCCCAAACTCGTGGCCAACACCGCCGACATTGAAGCCATCGCTGCCGATGATGGCGCTGACGTTCCGCTGATGCACGGCTGGCGCCGCGAACTGTTCGGAGACCTGGCGCTCGACATCAAGCAAGGTAAAGCATTCATTGGCTTTCAGAATGGCCGGGTGCGGATAATCACACCGCCCGTCACCCTTTCAGCGGCTGCCGAATAGCCGTTACCTGTACCAGCACGTCACCTTGAGTGTCGTCCAGTTCACGTCAGCGCGTGAAACATGGTAGCCCGATTTGCGGCACAGCTTGAGGGCTTCCGCATACAACTTTTTGCGTTGTTCTGCGGTGTAGGTTTTCTTTTTCTTGGCCGCCGCGTCGGACTCGATGGGCATGACCCCGGCAGTTGCAATGGCCATCGCCATGGCAATTGAAAAAGCCCGAAACACCTTCATCGGCTGTCCTCCTCCATGCTGCGGAAAATTCCGCCGTCACTTTGGACCCTAACGTCAATTTCGAGCCCGCGCAAGGCGCTCAGTTTGCAACACCAACCGCCACCCGTCCGGTGCGGCCCAATTCGCTGGCCAGCCCGGCCAGCCGCTTTTCGACGCGCTCACCATTGAGATCGGCGAGCTTTTTGGGCAAGCGCAAAACCAGCTTCTTGCCCTCCGCCAATTCCAGCCGGATTTTCGGCAACATGCCTGGCATCGCTGCCGAAAGAATATAAGCCAGCCGGAATACGTTGCTGAGCAGGTGCGCCCGCGCATGGCTGTCATCATCCAGCATGCGCGTCAGGCCATCGTCACTGAACTCGCCCTCGTAGCGATAGAAAACCGTCAGCGCCAGGAACACCCGGCCCGGATGATCGACTCCCACGAACGACGCCTGCGAGATCATGCCCAGCGAGCGTTCGGCCCGGTAGTCAGGATGGGCCCGCCAGCCGATATCGGCCAGAAGGCACGCCGCATAACGCAGGCGCTGCTGTTCGGGCGTTTCCTTGAGGCGGCCCTCGCCAAACAATTGATCGGTCCAGTCGCACAGTTCCAGCTCATGCTCGGGCGAGCGTGCATAGCGCCTGGCGAAATCCCAGCACGACGCCAGCAACGCATCCGACGAGCGCTTGCGCTGTGGCAGCCTGGAATAAATCAGGCCTTCGCGCACCCCATAGACCGAAACCTCAACGCGCGACGGCTTGCTGTGCTCAAGCAGCCGCTCCAGCACCAGCGCCCCGAACGGCATGGTATCGGACCGGCTCCGCGAAACTTCACGAATATCCTTGAGCGAAGATGGCGAAAGCCCGGAGACGAGATCGGCAACACCCGCCGCCTGCTGCCGCGTCAGCGTGTAGCAGTGCAACACATGCAGCGGATATTTGGTCTGCGCCATGTGCAGGCGGGTGAGGTTACGCCACGTGCCGCCCACCGCATAGAATACCCGGTTCTTGAGTTTGGCGAGAATTTCCGCTTTTTCCAGGTGCTCATCGATGATCTTGCGCGCCTTGGCAATCGATCCGCCCGACAAGTCGATGAGCCTCAGGGGTCCGAGCGGCAGCGTAACGCCATCGCGCACCTTGCCATCCTTGACATCAATCAGCTCAAGAGAGCCGCCACCCAAATCGCCGGCAATGCCGTCAGCATCGGGAATGCCGGCAATCACGCCCAGCGCGGCAAGCCGCGCCTCTTCCTTGCCCGTGAGAATGTCGATGCCGCAGCCCAGCGCCCTCTCCGCCTGGTCTATGAAGTCAGCGCCATTGCTGGCCTCGCGCGCCGCTGCCGTTGCCAGGGCATAAACTTCCTTGGCGCCGATTTGTTTGGCGAGAGCCCGGAACCGCCGCAACGCCGCCAGCGCCCGCACAATCCCCTCATCGCCCAGCCTGCCGGTCAGCGCCACGCCCTTGCCGAGGCCGCAGAGAATTTTTTCGTTGAACACCGGCGTCGGCGAACGCCGAAGACCGTCATAGACGACAAGCCGCACCGAGTTGGAGCCGATATCGACGACCGCCACCGGCCGGTACTTCGGCGGTTCGGTTCTGAATCCTGAATGCCAACTCACCGGCGGGACCTGGACTTCTTCCTGTTGTTGCTGATGATCTCAGGCGGCACATTACCTTCGATCGAGCGCCCGCGTCCAGAGAGCGATGGGTTATCCATGAAATATTGGTGGGCATTGAAGGGTTCTTCTTCCGGCCCCGGTGCGATGCGCCGCGACGAGCCGTCGGGCAACAGTTCCCAGCTCTGCTGGTTGTCGCGCAGGTTGGCCATCATGATCTGGTCGAGGATCTGGTCATGAACCGTCGGATTGTCGATGGGGATCAGGGTTTCGACGCGGCGGTGCAGATTGCGCTGCATCCAGTCGGCCGACCCGATATAGACCTTGGCGCGATTGTGCGGCAGTGCCGCGCCGTTGGCGAAACACACGATGCGCGAGTGTTCGAGAAAGCGCCCGATGATGCTCTTCACGCGGATCGTCTCCGACAGGCCAGGAACGCCGGGCCGCAGGCAACAGATGCCGCGCACGATCAAATCGATCTGCACCCCGGCCATCGAAGCGGCATACAGCGCGTCGATGATCCCCGGATCGACCAGCGAATTCATCTTGGCCCAGATCTGCGCCGGAAGCCCCGCCTTGGCATTGGCGATCTCGCCGGCAATGTCTTGCAGCAGCTTGTCCTTGAGATTGATCGGCGACAACGAAAGTTTTTCGAGGTCCTCGGGCTGGGCATAACCCGAAATGAAATTGAACAGCCGCGCCGCGTCACGGCACAGCGCCGGGTCGCAGGTAAAGAACGACAGGTCGGTGTAAACCTTGGCGGTGATCGGATGATAGTTGCCGGTGCCGTAATGCACATAGGTGCGCATCTGCCCGCCCTCGCGGCGCACCACCATGGAAACCTTGGCATGGGTCTTGAGCTCGATGAACCCGAACACCACCTGCACGCCGGCCCGTTCGAGGTCGCGCGCCCACTGGATATTGGCTTCCTCGTCGAACCGTGCCTTGAGTTCGACCAGCGCCATCACCGACTTTCCCGCTTCCGCCGCCTTGGCGAGCGCCGCCACAATGGGCGAGTCCTTCGATGTGCGATAGAGCGTCTGCTTGATCGCCACCACTTCGGGATCATTCGCCGCTTGCAGCACGAACTGCACCACCACGTCGAAGGATTCATAAGGGTGGTGAACGATGATGTCCTTCTGCCGGATCGCCGCAAAACAATCGCCGCCATGGTCGCGGATGCGCTCGGGAAAGCGCGCGATATAGGGCTTGAACTGCAAGTCGCGGCGTTCGTCGAGAATGAGCTGCTTGGTGTCGGAATAGCCGACGAGCCCGCCACAGGTGACAATCACGTCCTCCGGCACATCGAGTTGGTCGGCGATAAAGGCCTTCAACCCCGCCGGGCACCCGGCATCGACCTCCATGCGGATCACCGATCCGCGCCGCCGTCGCTTCAGTGCTGTTTCGAACACCCGCACCAGGTCTTCAGCTTCTTCTTCGATTTCAAGGTCACTGTCGCGGATGATCCGCACCAGCCCCTTGCCGAGTACTTCGTAGCCTGGAAACAGCCGCGGGATGAATGCCGTCAACATGGTTTCAAGCGCGATGAAGCGCACCCCGCTGGCTGGCTCTCCGGCGGGCAACCGGATGAAACGCACAAGCTGTTGCGGAATGGGCAGAAGCGCGTTCATTTGGCCGCCATCGCGCTTGCGCTTGAGGTCGAGGCAGATGATGAAGCCGCGATTGGGAATGAACGGGAAGGGATGCGCCGGATCAATGGCGATCGGCGTCACCACCGGCAGGATTTGCTCCAGAAAGCGCGAATCCATCCAGTGCCGCTCGGCTGCCGAAAGCTCCGGCTCCTCGACAAGCTTGATGCCGTTTTCGGCCATCTCCGCCCGCAGTTGCAGCCACAGCCGGTCCTGCTCGGCCATCAGATCCTGGGCGAAGCGCCTGACCTTCTCGAGTTGCTCGGATGGCGTCAGGCCATCGTCGGAAAGTTCCAGAACGCCCATGCGCATCTGGCCGGCCAGTCCCGCCACCCGCACCATGTAGAATTCATCGAGATTGTTGCCGGAAATCGACAGGAAGCGCAGCCGTTCGAGCAGCGGATGGTGGAGGTTTCGCGCCTCTTCCAGAACCCGCATGTTGAAGCCCAGCCACGACAGTTCGCGGTTGATGTACCGCGATTTGTCCGTGAGGCCGATGGGCCCGGTCTGGATTGCCATATCGTTCAAGGGAAGCTTCCGGTCGTGCAGGTTTGAGGAGATACTAGCCACGAATGACAGTTCCGTGAAACACCATTAAATCGTTACAACTTCCCCGCGCGCGGGGGAAGACGGCTCGCCGCCCTTGCGGCGGGCCAGATGAGGGGCAGGGCCACGAGTCGCGGCTTCCTTTCATGCCGTGGCGCCGCCCAGCTCTATCCATCCTCGCCAAACAACGGGGGCGCCAGGACATCGGCCAGTGCCTTGGCCGCGAAGCTCCGGGTTATGTCCGATTTGCTGGCAAGGGCCGCCTCATCCAGCGCTGCGACAATCTGCCGGGCGGCTTCCAAGGATCGCGGCATGCGCAGCAGAAGATAGCTGATCACCGGCTCTTCCACCGCCAGCTGCCGGTCTGCGAACAACTTCACCAGAACCCCGCGCAACAGCGCATCATCGGCGGCCCCCAATTCGGTGACAGGTGCCGCCCGCAGGCGCGAGCGCAAGTCCGGCAGCGTGATGTCCCAGGCGGCGGGGATTGTAGCGGAGGTGATCAGCACTTTGCCGCCCGCCTGCCTCGCATAGTTCAACAGGTGAAACATGGCGCGCTCGTTGAGTGCCGGTCCCGGCGCATCCTCGACCGCCAAGGCGCCGCTGTCCAAAAGGTCCGGCACCGCCGCTTCGCTCAGTCCGGACGCGGCAACCACTGCGGCACCGGATGAGACGCGCCACACTTCCATCAGATGCGATTTGCCGCTGCCCGGCGGCCCCACCAGCACGGCACAATGCGACGGCCAGTTGCGCCAGTCGTCGATCATCGCAACCGCCGCCTGGTTCGACGACGCCACCAGAAAGTCCTCGCGCCCCAGTGCCGCCCGGTGCGGCAAGTCGAACACCAGTTGCCGCGAACTCATGCCTTGCGCCGCCGCGCCGGCTTTGTGGGTTCGGCCACGGCCGGCATGGGTTCGCCGGGGCCAAGGTAAAGCTTGCTCTTGAGATACTGCTGCAAGGCAAAGCGCACCAGAACGCCCGCCGCCGCCGCCATCGGCACGGCGATCAATAGCCCCACGAAGCCGAACAGATAGCCGAATGCGAACAGCGCGAACATCAGCCAAACCGGGTGTAGCCCGACGCGCTCGCCCACCAGCTTCGGCGAAAGGATGTTGCCTTCGATGAATTGTCCAACAGCAAACACCCCGATGACCGTCAGGATCATCGCGTAGTCGGGCCAGAACTGCACCAGCGCCACACCGATCGCCAGCACGCCACCGATGATGGCGCCGGCATAGGGAATGAAGGTTAGAATTCCGGCCACGATCCCGATTGCCAGCCCGAATTTCAAACCAACCAGCGTCAAGCCAATGGCATAGAACGCGGCGAGCAGCAGGCACACCGTTCCCTGGCCGCGAATGAAGCCGGCCATCGACTCGTCGATCTCCGCCGCCAGCCCGCGAATGACCGGCGCGTGCTGGCGCGGCAGCCAGCCATCGACCTTGGCAACAATCTTGTCCCAGTCCTCAAGCAAATAAAACGCCACGATCGGCGTCACCACCATCAGCGACAACAAATTGACCAGCGCCATGCCGCCCGACAACAGCGACGAAACCAGTGTCAGAATCCAGCCCGCTGCCTTGCCCGCGAATTCCGTGGCATTGCCCTGCACGTCAGCACCTGATTGCGCGATCAGGTCCTTGATCCATTGCGGCGCCAATTCGTTGAAGCGGGTGATCAGCGATGTGATGATCGCCGGAAGATCGCCGGCGAACTTGCCGATCTGGTCACCGAGAATAGGCAGAATCAGAACGGCACCGAACGCCACAATCAGGATGCTGCAAACCAGGATGAACAATGTTGCCGCCAGCCGTGGCAGGCCAAGCCGCTCCAGCGCATCGGCTACGGGATCAAGAAAATAGGCCAGCACCAACCCCGCCGTGAACGGCAGAAGAATTTCGCTGAAAATCCACAGCAACACGGCGAGAACAATGAGTGCCCCTAACCAGAATGCCGCTTGCCGCTGAAAACTCATGTCGTCCCCTTGCTGGAATCCGGGCCTGACATGTGGCGCACCCACTCGCGAAGGTAAAGCGCACCCGAAGCCGCCGTCAGAACCGCCACCACCACCATCACCACCAGCAACAGGCTGTCCAGCTGCAAGTCCAGCGCCAGCACCCCCAGCACCAGTGCAGCAAAAACGATCTGCGCCGCCGTGTTCACCTTGCTCACCATCAGCGGCACCATTGGCATCGGCTTGCCGATCACCCAGGCGAGCATCACCGCGCCAACAATCAGATATATCGCGGAACACCACCAAAATGACCAGCCAGGCCGGCAGCAACAGCAGGAATCCCAACGACACGTAGATCGATACCATCAAGGCCTTGTCGGCCAAGGGATCAAGGTAGGCGCCAAGTTCCGAGCGCTGGTTGAGGCGCCGGGCGAGATAACCGTCGACGCCATCGCTCACGCCCGCCGCCACGAAGGCCAGCCAGGCAAAACCGAAGGCCCCGGAAATGATCAGCCACACGGTCAGCGGCACCAGCAGAATGCGCCCGATGGTTATGATGTTTGGTAAGTTCATGGTCCCCCGGCTACCACCTTAGCACTGCTAAAGCGGCTGGATAACCCATGTCCCGCCGATTTGCGACAGGCTGAGGCCGGCACTTTGCATGCTGTTTTGCAGGCGCTCCACGGTGTTGGTAAACAGCAGCTTCACCACAGCGCCATCGCCCGAAAGGCTCGCAACATCGACGCCCACCACATTGGGAGCAGCGAGGATGCGCGAGCGGATGCGGTTCCATTCCGTCGGGCTCGAAAACGGCACGGCAACCGAAACCGCACTGCGCTTGCGGGCCGTGGCGAGAGAATCGGCTTCGGCATCGGCCTTGGCCACATCCTGTTTGTATTTGGTGTTCATGGCGCCGGCAAAACGCTTGATCGCCACCTGCATGGCGCCCTCAAGGGTCCCGTCTTCGGCGGTGTAAACCTTGTCGAAATTGACCCGGCCGAGATCGGTCTCACCCTGAATCAACACCCGGACACCACCCTCGGCCGGTGTTGCCGTCGCAATGACAATGCCCGGCGCATCATAGCGGCGGCGCACCGCCTCGATTTTCAACGGATCGCCCAACACCGCATCGGCCGCCGTCAGAACCGAGGAATCCTCAAGATCGCCAAGCGGCACGATCATCGGCACCATGGCCTGTTCGGCGCCAAGCTCGATCCATGCCTTGCGCCACGGGTTGTCTTCCCAAAGCTGCGGGCCCTCGGGGGCCTTCCACACCGGCAGCACGATAACCGCCTTGGCCTGCATGGTGGGAACAGTCACGCCATGTTTGGCCAGCAGCGACTGTATCTTGCCGGGCATGAAGCGCACCGTGAACTGGCCGATGTAACGCCCCGGCGCCGAATTTTCCTTCTCGATCGACAGCGACTTGAGATAGGGCGCCACGTCGTCAAGCGTCCATTCCGCGTATTCGGCGGCGATGTCAGCTGAACCCAGCCGCTCCACCAGCGTCTTGAAGGCCATGACCTGCACATCCATCAGCGCCTGGTCCTTGGCCGCCGAAGCGTCCTTGGCGGTGACATCGACATCAACACCCTGCACCGCGAAAATGCTTGTCTCGACCGGGCCTGCGGCGAGAACTGCCGCCGACAGGCCAACCGCCACCAGTGCAGCGAGCAGCAAGCGCCACCCGTTCCTTCCCAACATTCCGCCGACCACTCCGATTGTCCCAACGCCCGATGAAGAGACGCGCAAAACCTGTCCAACACGCTTTATTCGGGCTGCACTTCGGGCTATGCACGCCCCGAACCGGCATAACCACAGATAATTGGGGCAAACTAGCGGCATGGGCGGCACGAAACAAGCAAAAGCCAAGGGATTGACCTATGCTGCGGCCGGTGTCGACATTTCGGCTGGCAATGCCTTGGTCGATGCCATCAAGCCGCTGGCCAAAGTCCACCCGCCGCAAGGGTGCTGATTCGGTGCTGGGCGGCTTCGGCGGCCTGTTCGACCTCAAGGCCTGCGGGTATAAAGACCCGGTGCTGGTCGCCGCCAATGATGGCGTCGGCACCAAGCTGCGCCTCGCCATCGAAACCGGACTTCACCACGGCGTCGGCATCGACCTCGTCGCCATGTCGGTGAACGATCTCGTGGTGCAAGGTGCGGAACCCCTGTTCTTCCTCGATTACTTCGCCACCGGCAAACTCGATGTGGCTTCGGCCCGCGATGTGATCGCCGGCATTGCCGATGGCTGCAAGCAGGCGGGTTGCGCCTTGATCGGCGGCGAAACCGCCGAAATGCCTGGCATGTATCATGGGCAGGGATTACGACCTCGCGGGCTTCGCCGTCGGTGCCGTGGAGCGCAAGAAGATCTTGCCGCGCAAGGACGTCGGCGCTGGCGATGTCATCCTCGGCCTCGCCTCTTCCGGTCCCCATTCCAATGGCTATTCGCTGGTGCGCAAACTGGTTGAAGTCAGCGGCGTGGCACTTGATGCCCCGGCTCCGTTCGCCAAGGACAAAAAGCTCGGCGAGGCCCTGCTCACCCCAACCCGCATCTACGTGAAGTCCGTTCTCAAGGCCCTGAAGGCGGTGAAGGGCATCAAGGCCCTGGCCCACATCACCGGCGGCGGCTTCATCGAAAACATCCCGCGCGTTCTGCCGAAGAAAACCGTGGCCGATATCGACCTTGATGCTGTTCCCTTCACGCCGGTGTTCGGCTGGCTGCAAGGCGTGGGCAATGTCGCCGAACGTGAAATGCTGCGCACTTTCAACTGCGGCATCGGCATGATTGTCGTCGTCTCGCCCAAGCACGCCAAAGCCGCAGCAGCAAGCCTCAAACGCTCCGGCGAGAAGGTCGTGACTCTCGGCACCATTCGCAAGCGCAAGGGCCAGGAGGAACAAGTAGCACTCTCCGGCGCGCTCAAGGTGCGATGAAACGCATCCGTACCGCCGTACTGATCTCCGGCCGCGGTTCCAACATGATGGCGCTGGTCGAGGCCGCAAGGCCCGCCAACTTCCCGGCTGAAATCGTACTCATTCTCTCCAATCGCCCGGATGCCAAAGGACTGGAATTCGCCGCCGCCCATGGCATCGCCACCAGCTTAGTCGACCACAAGACTTTCACGAGCCGCGAAGACTTCGAAACCGCCCTGCAAACCGACTCTTGAAGGCCACGGCATCGAACTTGTAGCGCTCGCCGGCTTCATGCGGGTGCTGTCGCCCGCCTTCACAGCGAATTGGCAGGGCCGGATGCTGAACATCCACCCGTCGCTGCTGCCCGCCTACAAGGGCCTGCACACCCATGAGCGCGCCCTCGCCGATGGCGCCACCCGCCACGGCTGCACGGTGCATTTCGTATCAGCCGAACTCGACGCCGGCGAAATCATCCTGCAAGCCGAAGTGCCGGTCCTGGCCGGCGATACGCCCGAGACACTCTGCCGCCCGCGTGCTCATCCAGGAACACAGGATTTACCCGCAAGCCCTTGAAATAGTGGCGCGAAACCTTCAAGCGAAGATATCCACCTGAGGCCGCGCCTCATTGGCGCGACTCCTGCTCCTGCCACTTCTTCAACAGCACCTTCCGGCGCCCCTGATACTTCTCCGCCAGAACTTCAATTGAAATCATCCGATCCGTGCGGAACGATCTGAAATCATTGCGCAATTCGCACCACGCAATGATCAGCCGCTGGGCATCGAAATAGGCGACGGCAATCGGCCAGATCACCCGCGCCGTCTCCCGCCCGTCCTCGCTGCGATAGCTCAGCGACACCTTGCGCCCCTCGCGGATCGCCGTCCTGAGCTTCGCCACATCCACCCGGTCAATCGCCAGCTGGAAATGCGGCGGCACCAGAAGTGTCGCATCAAACAGGAATGTCTTGAGGTTTTCCGGCAGCACCGTGCCGATCTTCGCCACCAAATCCTGGGCCGCCCGCGAAAGGTCGGTGTCACCCCGCCGCGCCACCCAGCGCAAGCCCAGCATCACCGCTTCCAGTTCATCGGGCGTGAACATCAACGGCGGCAAATCAAAGCCTTCGCCCAGCACATAGCCAATCCCCGCCTCGCCGCGAATCGGCACCCGGTCACCAATCAATGCTGCAATGTCGCGGTAGACTGTGCGCAACGACACTTCCAACTCCCGCGCCATCGTCTCCCCGGTCACCGGACGGCGGTGGCGGCGGAGAATCTGGATGAGTTGGAGTAATCGTTCGGCGCGGCGCATGAGGCCTGATAGCCTACGCCTGCTGACAGCATGTTGTCAGCAGGCCAGACGTAGACTTCGCGCCAATCCGGGGAAGACCATGCCAAATCCTGAATTCAGCGATCCCAACGTCGCCGCCGTCTTCAACTCCTATCCTGCAGCGGTGCGAAGCCAGGCTGCTTGCGTCTCCGGCGGTTGATTTTTGACGTGGCGAAGGAAACACCGGGGGTGGGCGAAGTTCACGAAGCCCTGCGCTGGGGCCAGCCCAGTTATCTCACGCCGGAAACCGGCAGCGGAAGCACCATCCGGCTTGATCGTCTCAAGCAAGACCCGTCGAAATTCGCACTCTTTTTTCACTGCCAGTCCGGTTTGGTGGATTCGTTCAGGGACCACTACGGCGGCAAACTGAACTTTGAAGGCAATCGCAGCATCGTGCTTGGCCCCGGCGACGATTTGAATGCCGAGGCGCTGCGCCACTGTGTGGCACTGGCCCTCACCCACCATTTGCGCAAACGCGCAAGGCCAACAGCCATGAAATAGCGGAAGCGCCCAAACGCCCCATTGCATGACCTGACACATTGATCCAGCGCGGCCGCTCGACTATGAGATATTTGACCAACGGATCAAGAACATGGCCAAGCCGCTTCCCATCATCATCGACACCGATCCCGGACAGGACGATGCCGTCGCAATTTTGCTGGCGCTGGCGTCTCCCGAGTTGGAAATTCTCGGTATCACGGCCGTCGCTGGAAACGTGCCGCTGGCCCTCACCGAAAAAAACGCCCGCAAGATCTGCGAGCTGGCGGGAAGACCCGACATCAAGGTCTATTCCGGCGCCATCCGCCCCATGGTGCGCAATCTCGTCACCGCCGAACACGTGCATGGCAAGACCGGCCTTGATGGCCCGGTGCTGCCCGAGCCTACAATGCCGCTGCAGGGCCAATACGCCGTCGACTTCATCATCGATACATTGATGGGCCGCGACGCCGGAACCGTCACGCTGTGCGCCCTGGGGCCCTTCACCAATATTGCTCTCGCCCTGGTCAAGGAACCGCGCATCGCCTCGCGCATTGCCCGCATCGTCGCCATGGGCGGCGGTTTCTTCGAAGGCGGCAACGTGACGCCGTCAGCCGAATTCAATATCTACGTCGACCCCCACGCCGCCCGCATCGTGCTTGAAGCTGGCATACCATTCACGCTGATCCCGCTCGATTGCACCCATCAGGCGCTGACCACGGCGAAGCGCGTGGCGAAGTTCCGCGACATGGGCAATCGCACCGGTGCCGCCATCGCCGCCCTGCTCGATTTCTTCGAGCGCTTCGACGAACAGAAATACGGCACCGACGGCGGCCCGCTGCACGACCCTTGCGTGATCGCTTGGCTGCTCAAGCCCGAGCTGTTCAAGGGCCGCGATTGCAATGTGGCGGTGGAATGCGAGTCGGAACTCACCATGGGCATGACGGTGATCGACTGGTGGCAGGTGACAGAACGCCGCCACAACGCCCTGGTGCTACGTCACGTCGATGCCGAGGGCTTCTTCAACCTGCTGGCCGAACGGATCGCCAGACTGCCCTAAACGTCAGCGGGTCCGCGGAATGAGCCGCAGTTTGATCTTGGAGTAGGTCGGGTACGGCGTGTCGGGATTGTTGATGTCCGGCGGCGGCTCGGTCGGCACTTGCGGGGTGCGGAACTTGCGCTTCATTTTGAGGCGCAGGATTGCTTCCGAAGACAGCGTAGCGCCGTCAGCGGCCGACTGCGAGGCACCGGGCTGCAGGCTGTCGCTCTTGTCCTGGGCCATGGCCGTGGCTGCGGTCAACACCGTGGCCACCGTCAGGGCCACTGCCATCATCGTGAAGGTCCGCTTGTTCATCGCCTTGTCCATGTGCCGTCCTCTGTCAGGTAAACGTGTTAACTTGAGGGCACACTACCCCACGAGGCCTGACGGAGACCTGAGGGCCACATTCATACAGGGTTCATGTTAAGGACGGCTTTAGCCACACACGGTTGTCATGGAAACAGCCCCCACCCGCCGGCGCCGGCTGGTCGCAACCAGTCAAGGTGTTGATTCCATTACCATCTTCAAAATCTTCATTGGGCCAGATCGATTCCGCCACCAGCACCCCCCGGCGCTGCCCGTCATGGGCTTTGGCATGAAGTGTGACGACGCCCCGGGCACTGCCGATCCTGACCTTGCCGCCATCGGCAATTCCCGCCGCCGCCAGGTCGTCGGGGTGCACGAACACCGTTGGCCGCCCCTCGCGCTTGCGGGAAGATGGCGTCTCGTTAAAGGTCGAATTCAGAAACGTGCGGGCCGGGCTGGTCGTCAACCGGAACGGGTATTCGGCGGTTGCCTCCTCGATCGAACCCCAGTGGTCCGGCAGATCCGGCATCGATTCGACCGGCCCCATGGATTTCGAGCCGCCCTTGTGGCGCATTGATTTCCAGTTCACCCGGAAATGGAACTTGCCATCCGCCGTGCCGAAACCCTTGAGATTATGGGCGGTGTCATAGTCCGGCTGCACATCAAACCAGTTCTCGGCATCGAGGTCCGCAAGCCCCCGGCGGCCGGAATTGACCAGCGTCCAGTCGATCAGTTCGCGCGGCGACATGGCAAAGCCCGGATGCTCGGCCCCAACCCGCTTCGCCAGATCGCAGATCACCTCATGGTTGCTGCGGCATTCGCCGGGCGCTTCAACGAGCTTGCGCCCCAGCATGATGTGCTGGTGCCCGCCGCCCTGGTAGAGATCGTCATGCTCGAGAAACATCGTGGCCGGCAGCACGATATCGGCGAACTTCGCCGTCTCCGTCATGAACTGCTCATGCACGCAGGTGAACAGGTCTTCGCGCGCCAGTCCCTGTTTCACCTTGGTCTGGTCAGGCGCCACCGAAGCCGGATTGGTGTTCTGCACGAACAACACCTTCACCGGCGGCCCGCCCGCCAGATCATAGGGGTCGCCCAGCAACGCCGGGCCAATGCGGCTCTGGTCGATGGACCGCACCGACAGAATCGCGCGCATCCAGCCCCTCGATCATCGACTTGTTCCAGCGATACATGCCGCTGTTGGAATGCAGCGCGCCCCCGCCTTCATATTGCCAGCACCCCGTCACCGCGGCGATCGACGTCACCGCATGCATGTTCGAAGCGCCATTGCGCGAGCGCGTGAAGCCATAACCCAGCCGGAAAAACGTGCGCTGGGTGGTGCCGATCAGCTTGGCAAAAGCCTCGATTTCAGAAGCCGGAATATCGCAGATCTTCGCCGCCCATTCCGGCGTCCGGGTCTTGAGATGCGCTTCAAGCTCCGCCGGACAATCCGTGTACTGAGCAAGATACTCGCGGTCCGCCAGCCCATCGCGAAACAGCACATGCATGATGGCGCAGGCCAGCGCCCCATCGGTGCCCGGCCGGATCAGCATCTTGACGTCCGACTGTTTCATGGTGCCGGTGTCATAGACATCGACACAGGCAATCTTCGCCCCGCGATTTTTCCGCGCCATCATGGCGTGGGTCATCACGTTGACCTGCGTATTCACCGGATTGCCGCCCCAGATCACGATGAGGTCCGACTTCTGCATCTCGCGGGGGTCAACCCCCGTCACCTGCCCGGCCCCGGCCCGGTAACCGGTCCACGACAGCGTGATGCAGAAGGTATCATACATGTCGGAATAACGCTTGGCATGGCGCAGCCGGTTGATGCCGTCGCGCATGACGAGCCCCATGGTGCCGGCATAGAAATACGGCCACACCGATTCGGGACCATATCGTCTTCTCGGCGGCCAGCATCGCCTCCGCCGTCTCGGCCATCGCGTCGTCCCAGGAGATGCGCGTGAACTCGCCCGACCCCTTCGGCCCCTTGCGCTTCAGCGGGTAAAGCAGCCGGTCGGGATGGTGAATGCGCTCGGCATAACGCCCGACCTTCTCGCAGATCACGCCCAGCGTGTAGCTGTTCTCCTTGGCGCCCCGCACCCGCCCGATGGTGCGGTCATCGAGCAACTCCACCTCCAGCGCGCAGGCCGAGGGGCAATCATGCGGGCACACCGAAATGCCGGTCTTGATATTGGGGCGGATGTTCATGGGCGCAGACTAACCGAAATCCGAGGCAATGGTATCACCCCCTGCCCCGCGCCATTTTCCGTTCCAGAACCCGCGATGACCAGGTCAGCGGATAGCAGATGGCAAAATAGATGAGCGCCACCAGCCCGTAGACGAGGAACGGCTCGAACGTCGCATTGGTCAGGATTTGCGCCGTCTTGGTCAGTTCGCGATAGCCGACGATTGACGCCAGCGCCGTGCTCTTCACCAGCTGCACGAGGAACCCCACGGTCGGTGGCGTCGCCACCCGCGCCGCCTGCGGCAGGATCACCAGCCGCAATTGCGCCACACGGTGGAGGCCCAGGCTGGCACTGCCATCCCACTGGCCGTGCGGCACCGCCTCCACCGAACCCCGCCAGATTTCGGTGAGGAACGCACTCGAATAAAGCGTCAGGCACAAGGCGGCGGCAAGCCACGCCGACACATCCATGCCAATCATCGGCAGTCCGAAATACACCAGGAACAACTGCATCAGCAGCGGCGTGCTCTGAAACACTTCGACATAGAACCGCACGAAATTGCGCGCCCACCGCACCTTGCCAATCCGCGCCACCAGCAACAGAAGCGCCACAAGGCCGCCACCCGCGAACGCAATGGCCGAAAGCAGTATCGTCCAGCGCGCCGCCAGCAGCAGGTTGCGCACGATGTCCCACAGGGTGATATCGGTCATCGCACGCGGCCCGCATAACAGCCCGCGCCCGGCATAGGCCATCAGCCGCCGCAGTCCCACGGCCAGCACCAGGTAGATGAGGGTGATGGCGAGATAGGTTTCAAACGCCCGGAAGTTCCGTGACTGGATGAAATCGGCAACATGGGTAAGGTCGACAACGGCAATCTGCGAAACCACAGCGGATTCAAGCATGGTGATGACGATTTGCCCGGTCAGCGCCGGATAGACATTGGCCATGGCCTGCGGCAACACGATCAGTACAAAGAGCAAAACCGGCCTCAGGCCCAGGCTGCGTCCGGCTTCGCTTTGCCCCTCCGGAATCAATTCCAGCCCGGCCCGCACAATCTCGATGGCATAGGCCGCAAGGTTGATGACCATCGCCAGCGCCGCCGCCTGCAACGCCGAAAGCCGCAAGCCAAGGCTCGGCAGCCCGAAGAAAATGAAAAACATCTGCACGATGAACGGCGTGTTGCGGATCACCTCCACATAGGCGGCGATGGCCTTCGCCAGCCACTTCACGCGGCTGCGCCGCCCGACAGCACCAGCAATCCCCAATGCAACACCAAGAATGGCGGCAACGGCGGTCAACCCGAGGGTGACCGCCGCACCTTCCAGAAACAATCCAGTGTATTGGGCCAGCGCTCCAAAATCGAGCTCATAGCCCATGTCGGGTTACAACTCCGGCGGCAACGGAATGAACAGCCACTTCTTGGAAATGGCGTCGAGTGTCCCGTCCTTCTTCATCGTCGCCAGCGTCTCGTCGAGCTTGGCGAGCAGCCGGTCTTCGCCCTGGTTGATGGCCATGGCCGAAGGCGAATTGAGCAATTGGAACTTCGACTCAGGCTCGATGTCCGGCTGCTTCGCCAGCACCGATGCGCCAACGTCGTTGCCGACCACCATCAGTTGCACCTGCCCCGACAGGAACGCCGAGATCACGCCATTGTAGTCGTTGAAGCGCTGGATGTCGGTGCCCGCCGGTGCCACGTCCGTCACCGACGTGTCCTCAAGCGTGCCGCGATTGACGGCAACCGATTTTCCGGCAAGATCGGCCGGGCCTTTGACCATCAGGGATTTGGGTCCCATCACATCGATCGAATAGGGCGCATAGGGTGCGGTGAAGGCCACCACTTTCTTGCGCTCGTCGCTGACGCCGACGCTCACCAGCAGATTGAGCTTGTGCTCGGTCAGCGATGGAATGCGGTTCTGGCCGGTGATGCCGGTCAGCTCCGGCTTGACGCCAAGTGCCGCCGCCAGCGCGTTGATCACATCGATGTCATAGCCCTGCGATTGCATGTCGGCACCGGCCGAAGAGAACGGCGGAAAATCCTCAAAAATTCCAACCTTCAGCACGCCAGCCTTGACGATATCGTCGAGTTCGTCCGCCACCGCCGAAGTGGCCCCCATGAAGCCCAGCGCCACAGCCAGCCCAGCCACCACCGTCATGCGTCGCGATACAATTGCCTTCATATGATCCTCCCCACAGTTAGCGGGAAACAATCCCGCGAGCCTCGACGCTAACAGCTTTTGCACCGGGCGGCAAAGTGCGTTTCTTCTTCCCCCTCCCCCATGCTGACAGAAAATTGAGATCGATCCATCCTCAACCCGTCATCCCGGCGAAAGCCGGGACCCAGCCCTTCAAACGCGCTGATCTAGCAGTTTTTGCATAGTAAGTTTGGGTCCCGGCATTCGCCGGGATGACGAGTTTTGGGTGGTGTCACCAAACACCATTTGCTCTAAGACCAGCCGTCATGCTCGTCATCACCTCGCCGCAGAACCCCACCATCAAGTCGATCCGCTCTCTCGCCGACAAGAAGAACCGGCGCGAGCTTGGTCTCTTCACCGCTGAAGGGCCGGACATGCTGGCCCGCGCCAAGGCCGAAGGCTGGGAGCCGGAAACGATTGTCGCCCGTCACCAGACGGAAAGCCTGGGGCAAGGCCGCCATTCTCGAAGTCACCCCGCAGATCATCGCCACCCTCTCGAGCCAGAACAATCCGCCGGGCATTCTCGGCGTGTTCCGCCAGCGATGGGCGAAGGAACTCACGCCCAATGGCCTCTGGCTGGCGCTCGAAGACATCCGCGATCCCGGCAACCTCGGCACCATCATCCGCACTGCGGACGCTGTGAAAGCCTCGGGCGTCGTTCTGGTGGGCGAGTGCTGCGACCCATGGGGGCCGGACTGCGTGCGCGCCACCACCGGCTCGATTTTCGGCGTGCCACTCATTCGCATGACCAAAGCCCAATTCGCCGCCGCGGCCCGCGAATGGCCGGGCGATGTCGTCGGCACCGCCATGTCCGCCAGCAACGACTTCCGCCGCGCCTATGCAGCACCAACGCTCTCTGGTCATGGGCAGCGAAAACAACGGCCTCTCGCCGGAACTTTCCGCCGCTTGCTCCGTTCAGGTCCGCATTCCCATGCCGGGCAAAACCGAAAGCCTCAACGTCGCCGCCGCCACGGCCCTGATGCTCTACGAAATCGCAAGCCGTGGCCGAAACTGGTCAATTCGCCTCACCAGCCCCGTCAAATTTCCACCACTCAAAACCACTCGAACTGCTAGAACACATTGAACTTGGCGAACGCGGACTTATTCCACCCTCCCCCTTGTGGGGAGGGCCGGGGTGGGGGTCTGGTGGTGCCAAACACGGAAGTAAGTATACATCAAGCCAAGGACTGTTGGTTCGGAGCGACCCCCACCCTTGATCCCTCCCCGCAAGGGGGAGGGAGAAAGAAAAATCAATTCGCCACCGGACCCAACCGCGTGTCCTGAGGGAGAAAAACATGCAGTCACATGCGCGGGTGGTCATTGTCGGCGGCGGCGTCATGGGCGTTGGCCTCGCCTACCATCTGGCGCTCGAAGGCTGGAGCGACATCGTGCTCATCGAAAAGGGCGAGCTCACTTCCGGCTCCACCTGGCATGCGGCCGGCCAGTGCCCGCATTTCAACGGCTCTCTCAACATGACCAAGGTGCACATGTATGGCACCAAACTTTATTCGGAGCTGGAAGAGCTCACCGGCCACGCCGTTTCGTGGCACGGCTGCGGCGGCTTGCGCCTTGCCATCACCGACGAGGAAGTGAACTGGTTCAAATACGTCTACGGCATTTCGAAACTCGCCGGATACGAGTGCGAACTCTCTGGCCCCGGAAGAGATCAAGCAGTACCATCCCTACCTCGAAACCTTCGGCGTCAAGATGGCGTTCCGCACCGTGCACGATGGCCATGTGGCGCCAGCCGACATCACCAACGCCATGGCGGCGGGCGCCCGCAAACTGGGCGCCACCATCATCCGCCGCAACCGCGTCATGGACATCAAGCTGCTGCCCAATGGCGAGTGGCGGGTGTTCACCGAGCAGGGCAACATCGATTGCCAGCATGTGGTGAATTCCGCCGGCTCCTATTGCGATGTCGTCGGCGCGTGGACCGGCCACAATGTGCCGATCGCCAACATGCTGCATCACTATGTCATCACCGAGCCCTTGCAGGAATTGATCGATCTCGCACCGGAACTTCCGGTGGTGCGCGATCCCTACGCCCACGCCTATCTCCGCGAGGAAACCAACGGCGTTCTCGTCGGCCCCTATGAAACCGCCACCGCCCATGTGTGCTGGGATGGCAAGCCGCCGCGCTGGGACTATGAAAGCGAACTCGAAGCCCCGGAACTCGACCGCATCATGCCGTGGCTCGAAAAAGCCACGGAACGCCTGCCGCTGTTCGGCAAGGCCGGCGTCAAATCCATCGTCTCCGGCGCCATCACCCACACGCCCGATGGCGTCTATCTTTCAGGCCCCGCCCACGGCCCCAGGAATTACTGGATGCATTGCGGCGCTTCCATCGGCATCTGCCAGGGCGGCGGTGCTGGCAAATATCTCGCGCAGTGGATGGTCCACGGCCAGGCCGAAATCAACATGCGCGAGTTCGATCCGCGCCGCTTCGGCAAGTGGGCCACCAAGGACTATACCGCCGAAGTGTCGGTCGCCGACTATCACCACATGTATTATTGCTACAAACCCGCCGAGCAGCATGAAGTCGGCCGCGGCCTCCGCAAGTCTTCGCTCTATGAAAAGCTGAAAGCCGAAGGCGCCCAGTTCGCGCAAATCTTCGGCTGGGAGCGCCCGCGCTGGTACGACAAGTCCGGAACCGGCGAGCAATATTCCTTCCGCCGTTCCAACTGGTGGGGCCCGGTGCGCGAGGAAGCCCACGCCGTCCGCAATGCCGTGGGCCTCATGGACCTCTCGACCTTCTCGAAATTCGACGTCAAAGGCCGCGATGCCCACGCCTTCCTCGATCGCATCTGCGCCAACAAGATTCCCGCCAAGGATGGCGGCATGATCCTCGGCCACCTCTTGAACGACAACGGCTTCATCGAATCCGAAATCACCGTCACCCGCCTTGCCGCCGATCATTTCTACGTGCTCTCCGCCGCCGTGGCCCAGCACCACGACTTCGATCAGCTGACATGGCGCAAGGCCGAAAATGAAAACGTAACCATCACCGACGTCACCGATGACTACGGCGTGCTGGTTCTGGCCGGCCCCAAGTCGCGCGATGTGCTCGCACCATGCACCTCAACCGATCTCTCCAACGCCGCCTTCCGCTGGCTCACCGGCAAGATTGCAACTGTTGCCGGCGTCGCAAACGTCCGTTTACTGCGCATGAACTATGTCGGCGAATTGGGTTGGGAACTGCACGTGCCCATGGCCGAAATGCCAAAGGTCTACGATGCCCTGATGGCGGCGGGCAAACCCCATGGCATCCGCCTGTTCGGCACCTACGCCATGAACTGCTCTGCGCATGGAAAAATCCTATCGCGGCTGGGGCTCGGAACTGACCAACGAGATCGGCATGGAAGAAGCCTCAATGGAACGCTTCATTCGCCTCAACAAGGAAAATTTCATCGGCAAAGTCCGCCAGCCTCGCCATGCAGCAGCGCGGCCCCCGCATGAAACTCGTCTATCTCGAAGTCGACAACACCGACTAGGATTGCATGGGCAACGAGCCCGTCTATCTCGCGGGACAAGGTGGTGGGCGTCACCACATCGGGTGCTTTTGGCCACACGGTCAACAAATCCCTGGCCTTCGCCTATGTGCCGCCAGGCAAAACCGCCCATGGCACCGAATTCGAGATCCTGGTGTTCAACGAACGCCGCACGGCGCGCATCATTCCGGAATCAATCTGGGATCCCGGTAACGAAAGGCCGAGAGCCTAAAGCCCTGTCATCTTGGCGGGTGGCGTCGGGAATTGCTCCCACGACTGGCCAACAGCCATGATGCACGACACGCCACCCGGGCGCGTCATGATCATTGTCCACGACCCCTGTTCCGAGGTGAACAGTTCGACCAGCGTCTTTTCGCCGGAAATGCCGAAAGCGTTGGGACGCTCCTGGTATTTCTGGTCAATGCTTTCGATGATTGATGCGCGCTGTCCGCACAGCATCTGGGCGTTGGCCTCGGTGGCGCCGAGGGCTAAAAAGGCAAAAGCAAGCAAACGGAACTTAGGCATGGAACCTCCAGTCACGCGCCCAGGGCGCGCCGGAACGGTCCAATGGGGCCTATCTGGCGGGCCCCGGAGCGGTTATCTCGATTGAAACCGACATTCACAACTCCGGATACAAGTGGTGTTCAGAGTACCCTTCACAAGTAAACGAAACACCAACGATGGCCCGATACGTAGCCCCGGATGTGTGAACCCGGCCTGAATGTCCCGTTCAGGGTTTGCTGTAGCCGTCGACGCAGACCACGGCGGTCTTGTTCTGTGTCGGCTGCGACCGGTAGACCATCTCGACGCGGCTGATGCCGCGCGTATCGCCCTTGAGATCGATGGCGTTTGTCGTGACACCGGCCGGAACCTTCACCCGCACCTGATAGCTCTGCTTCTTGCCATTGCCGAACACCACCGTAAGTTCCCTGAACTCCACCGGCAGCTTGGCGACCCGCAACCGGATGGCCGTGAATGTCTTGTCGCCGGCATTGGACGTGATCACGTCGCGGTCGACGAAAAAGCCAACCGTCTTGCAGCCCAGTTCCACCCACTGCGGCACGGCCTTGACGTCGCCAACGATATCGAACGTCGCCTGCCCCTTGGCGCGATAGACCACGGTGATCTGCTTGACCAAGATGACCTCTCCCGGCAGGTCAATGCGCCGCGACGATGTTCCCGCCTTGAATACGTCGCGCACCTTGATCTCCTGGCTCTTGCCGTTGCCGTAGAGAATCTTGATGCTCGAAACTTCGACGTCGTTGCCCTTCACATCGAAACGCACGGCGCGCAGATGTCCCGAGTCCGCGGGGATGGCAATGACCTGTTCCAGGAAGGGATCGAGGAAGGTGACGCTGCCAACCTTCTTCCAGTTGTCGGCGTAAGCGGGCACCGCCGAAAATGCGGCCAGGAAAAGCACAACGAGGAATATGGGTCATTTGATACATTCCATTGTTAGCGTTGAAGAGCCTGTTCCATCCGCCGGTCGGGGATCAGCCACATCAGGGCAACACCGACGTAGATCGCACAGGATAGAATGGGAACAAATGGCGCCAGCACGATGCCAGCCGAATAGGCAACAAGCGGCACCTTGCCTTTCCAGTCCTTGCCAACCGCCCTGGCCAGCGCCGAATCGGAACCTGTTGCCGCAAGAATGGTCCGCAGGAGGATGAAATAGGCAACGGCACAGACCAGAAGGTTCACGCCATAGACGGCCACGGGCAACGAAGCGAAATGGTTTTCGCCCATCCACCCGGTGGTGAACGGCATGAGCGACAGCCAGAACAGCAGGTGGAGATTGGCCCACAGCATGCGCGCCGGTGACGCGCGGAAACATTGTGCAGCATGTGATGGTGATTGTTCCAGTAGATGCCAATATAGGCGAAGCTCAGGACATAACTCAGGAACACCGGCCACAAGTTCCGCCAACGCCGCAAATTCGGCGCCATGCGGCACTTTCAGTTCCAGCACCATGATGGTGATGACGATGGCCAGCACGCCATCGCTGAAAGCTTCAAGTCTTCCTTTGCCCATGTCCCGTTCTCCCTTTCGCCATGCTATATGTCTTTTGCAACGCCTTCAACCAGCGGCACGAAACGCACCGGCAGCAGATGCTCGCGGTCGAGACCCGCCGCCGTGCGGGTGATGCGATAAAGGTCCTGCTTGCCCGGCCGCTCTTCGACGGGAATGATCATGATGCCGCCTTCGGCAAGTTGGTCGAAACAGGCCCGTCCGGCAATTCCTTGGCCGCCGCTGTCACGATGATGCGTTCGAAGGGCTCCTGCCCCGGCCAGCCCTTTGCACCATCGCCCACCATCTGTGTGATGTTGTTGAGCTTGAGCGCCTTGAACCGCTCCGCCGCCTGATCGGCCAGGGTGCGATAGCGTTCGATGGTATAAAGCCTGCGGCACAACTGCGCCAGGATCGCCGCCTGATAGCCCGATCCCGTGCCGATTTCGAGAACCCGGTGGCGGTCCGTCACCTGCAAGTTTCTCGGTCATGAAAGCCGACGACATAGGGCTGTGAGATGGTCTGCCCGCAGGCAATCGGCAGCGCCTCGTCGGCATAGGAGCGCCCGGCGAAACGTCTCGGCCATGAACAGTTCGCGCGGCGTTTTCTCGATGGCTTCAAGCACCCGCTGGTCGCGGATGCCCTGATTGCGCAGCGCCATCAGCAGCTGGATCTTGCGGTGATCGATCTCCGTCACTTCGCGTCCAGCACGGCGCGCACCGCTTCCATGGCCTCGACCTGCGTCAGGTTCATGTGCAACGGCGTCACCGAAATGCGCTTTTCGAACACCGCCTTGAGATCGGTGCCGGCCGGCGGGTTGCCGCGTTCGCGCTTGAAGCCCAGCCAGTAATAATTTCGCCCGCGGGCATCGACGCGCTCATCGACGGTCAGCAGGTTCTGGTCGCGCTTGCCCTGCCGCGTCACTTCCATGCCCTGCATTTCGTCGGGCCGGCAATCGGGAAAGTTCACATTCATCAACACGCCAGGGCCGAATTCCATCTTCAGCAAGCTTGGCCACGATGGCCGGGCCATAGTGCTCGGCCACCGCATAGGAAAAGCCATTGCCGAAAATGCCGGTCACTTGCGACAGCGCGATGGATTTGAGGCCCAGCGTGGTGCCTTCCATGGCCGCGGCAATGGTGCCGGAATAGGTCACATCATCGGCAATGTTCTGGCCGCGATTGACGCCGGAAAGCACCAGATCCGGCATTCCCGGCATGATCTTGCGCACCGCCATCAACACGCAATCGGTGGGCGTGCCCGAAACTTCAAAGCGCTGCTTCTCGATCTGGCGATAGCGGATGGGATCGGCAAGCGACAGCGAATGCCCGGCGCCCGACTGTTCTTCGGCCGGCGCCACCACCCACACATCATCGGAAAGCGTGCGCGCAATGCGCTCCAGCGTTTCAAGGCCCGGCGCGTGAATGCCATCGTCATTGGTCACCAGAATGCGCATCAGGCCCTCGCGATCTTTTCCGCGCCACCCATGTAGGGCCGCAGCACGTCGGGAATGGTCACCGTGCCATCGGCATTCTGATAGTTCTCAAGAACCGCGACGAGTGTGCGGCCAACCGCCAGGCCCGAGCCATTCAGCGTGTGAACATAGCGCGTGCCTTTGCCGTCGGTGGGCTTGTAACGCGCATCCATGCGCCGCGCCTGGAAATCGCCGCACACCGAACACGAAGAAATCTCGCGGAAGGCATTCTGCCCCGGCAGCCACACTTCAAGATCATAGGTCATGCGGCTGCCAAACCCCATGTCGCCCGCGCACAGCCGCATCACGCGGTAATGCAGATTGAGCTTCTGCAGAATGCTTTCGGCGCAAGAGCGTCATGCGCTCAAGCTCGTCGCGCGATTGTTCCGGCGTGGTGATCGACACCAGTTCCACCTTGGTGAACTGATGCTGGCGGATCATGCCGCGCGTATCGCGCCCCGCCGCCCCCGCCTCGGCGCGGAAGCACGGCGTATAGGCGGTCATGCGCAGCGGCAGGTGTTTTTCGTCGAGGATCTTCTCGCGCACCATGTTGGTGAGCGAAACTTCCGCCGTGGGAATAAGCCAGCGGCCATCGGTCGTCCGGAACAGGTCATCGGCGAATTTCGGCAATTGCCCGGTGCCGAACATCGCCTGCATCGTTGCACCATGTAGGGCACGAAGTGTTCGGTGTAGCCATTGACGCCGGTCTGCAGGTCGAGCATGAACTGGCCAAGCGCCCGCTCCAGCCTGGCCAATTGCCCTTGATGAACATGAAGCGCGCGCCCGCGATTTTCGCCGCCGTTTCGAAATCCATCTGCCCCAGCCATTCGCCGATATCGAAATGCTGGCGCGGTTCGAAATTCCAAGTGGGCGGCTCGCCCCAGCGCCGCACTTCCACATTGCCGTGTTCGTCCTTGCCATCCGGCACGTCGTCAAGCGGCATATTGGGAATGACGGCGAGCATGTCGCCGAGCCGCTGGTCAAGCTCGCGCTCGGTTTCTTCGCCGCTGCGCGATGAAATCCTTGATCGCTGCGACTTCAGCCTTGATCGCTTCGGCCCGCGCCTTGTCGCCCGCCTTCATCGCCTCGCCGATCTCTTTCGAAGCGGCGTTGCGCCGCGCCTGGGCATCCTGCAATTTCTGCAGATGATCGCGCCGCTCGGCGTCAAGCGCCAGAATTGCCGACGCCATGCGGCGCCAGGCCGCGCCGCGCCAGCCCCCTGTCGAATGCCTCCGGATTTTCGCGAATGGCCTTGATGTCATGCATGGATGATTCCCGTTCGGGCCTCTCTATAGGGCGTTGGGCAGAGGGCAAAGCCGCCCGAAATCTCCAGCCCTGCGGATCGCGCGGAACCGCCAAGGCTGTCGCCGCTCACGGCGGGATGAGAGCGTTTGAGCCGATCAGACGTCGCACCACCTTTCCTCCTCGCTCGCGAAGCGGGAGAGGACTTGAGAGTGCCGGTGCAGGCCTACGCCTTCGCCTCTTCCGCGTCGCGCGCCTTCTTGCGGCGGGCGTCGAGGAAGCGCACGGCCTGCACCGAAAGTTCGTAAAGCAGCAGCAGCGGCACGGCCATGGCGATCTGCGAAATGGGATCGGGCGGCGTCAGCACGGCGGCCACCACGAACACGCCGACGATGGCGAATTTGCGGCCGCTCTTGAGCTGCTCGTAACTCACAATGCCGACCTGGCCCAGCAGCGTGAGAATGACCGGCAACTGGAAGCACAGGCCAAAGGCCAGGATCAGCATCATGACGAAATCGAGATAGGCTTCGATATCGGGCATGAGTTCGATGCCCGCCGCACCGTCCGTCCCGGTGCCCGCCGCCAGCGAATAGAAGAAGCCGATGGCCACCGGCAGCAGGAAGAAATAGACCAGCGCCGCGCCCAGCAGGAAGAACACCGGCGTGGCCATGAGATAGGGCCGGAAGGCGTTCCTCTCGTTGGCATAGAGGCCCGGCGCCACGAAGCGGTAGATCTGCACGGCGATCAGCGGAAAGGTGATGAACAGCCCGCCGAAGAAACGCGATCTTCAGTTTCACCAGAAACACGCCGAGCAGCTTGATGGAAATCAGGCTCACATCGTCGCCGTGCCCCATTTGAACGGCAGGATGAGGTAGTGCAGAATGTCGGACGAAAAACAGAAGCTGCCGATGAAGGCGACGATGAAGCCCACCACGCAATAGATCAGCCGCCGCCGGAGCTCGATCAGATGCTCGATCAGCGGGGCTTCGGTGGAGTCGATATCGTGCTGCGTCATGATGCCGTACGTGGATTTCTCGGCGTGCTGCGGGCTCGCCGAAGAACTTCTTGAAATCGTCCTCGGTCTTCTTGGCTTCGGCGGCCGCGCGGTCCTTGGCCGACTTCGTTGACATCGGATCGATGGTGGCCGCCGATCTTCAGGCCCTGGAATTCCTTCTTCACGTCCTCGAGCCCCGCCTCTTTCATGGCGCGAGTCGAGGTGGCCCTGGAATTCCCGCGCCATGCCGCGCATCTTGCCCACGGTCTTGCCAACGGCGCGCAGCACGCGCGGCAAATCCTTGGGGCCGATGACGATGATCGCCACCATCGCCACGACAAAAAGCTCGGTATAACCGATGCCGAAGTCGAACATGGGTGTCTCCGGCCGAGGGCCTTGCGGGCTTAGCTCTTGACCTTGTCGGCTTCGGCCTTGGCGGCTGCGCCTGCTGCTCAAGCGACTTGGTTTCGCCCGAAGCGGTGGCCGGCTCGTCGTCGGCCATGCCTTTCTTGAAGCTCTTGATGCCCTTGGCCACGTCGCCCATCAGGTCGGAAACCTTGCCGCGGCCGAACAGCAGAACGACAACGACAATGACCAGAAGCCAGTGCCAGATTGAAAGTGAACCCATCGAACAAACTCCTCTGCGCTGGAGAGGGCCCCTCTCCGGATGTGTGGGCGGCAATATTGCAGAATCCATCCGCGCCGCAACAAAAGCCGCCACTCACCATATGGGGTGCGATCACGGCGATGGAAAGACCAGGACGTGGCCGGGATCGATGGCAAAACGCCGGGTTTCGCCGCGCGTCGGCGCCAGTCCGGCTGGAATGCGGGCCAGCAGCGTCATCTCCACGACGCGCGCCTGCACCAGCAGCAGGCATTCCGTGTCATCGCCCAGGAAGCGGCTTTCGGTGACCAGGGCCTCGAAACCGCCCTGGCCACTGCCGGAGCTGATGCCCTGCGGCCTGATGAGGATTGTGGCCTTGGCGCCCGCGGCGATACCTGTCGCAGCGAAGTCGCCCAGGCAGGCTGGTGACGCCGCCAGCGCTGCCCACCCGCCTGAATTTCGTTGAAATCGGAAAAGAACCGCGCCGATTCGATATCGGCCGGATGGCTGATAGAGTTCTTCCGGCGTGCCGGCCTGGATCAGGCGCCCGGCCCGCATCAGGAAGATGCGGTCGGCAACGCCCATGGCCTCGATCGGATCATGGGTCACCAGCAGGCAGGACGAGCGGGTTTCGCGCAACAGCTCCAGCGTCTTGGCGCGCACCACTTCGCGCAGGCGCTGGTCGAGGCCGGAGAACGGCTCGTCCATCAGCATCACCTGCGGCCTCGGCACGATGGCCCGGGCCAGCGCCACGCGCTGCTGCTCGCCGCCCGAAAGGTTGTGCGGATAGGCCTCCGCCATGCTGGCCAGCCCCACCCGCTCCAGCCCATGCAGCGCCAGCTTCAAGGCGTCGGCGCGCCGCAGCCTGCGCAGGCCAAAGGCCACATTGTCGAGAAGCGTGAGATGCGGAAACAGTGCGAAGTCCTGGAACATCAGGCCGATGTTGCGCTTTTCCGGCGGCACGAAGGTGCCGGGCCCCGCCACTTCGCTATTGTCATAGAGCACCCGGCCCGAACTCGGCCGCTCGATCCCGGCGGCGATGCGCAACAGCGTCGTCTTGCCGCAACCCGATGGCCCCAGCAGGCAGGCGATTTCGCCGGGCTTCAAGCACGAACGAAACATTTTTGACAGCGGCCACGCCGCCGAAACCGCCGGGTGACGTTTTCGAAGGTCAATTGCCCGGCGAAGGTCGCACCCGCCGTGCCCCTCTCGCCCCATTGCTGCAAGCCTCGCCGGCAAAGGCGGTGACATGCCGGTCATCCATGGCCGGGCATCTACACCAGTTCCGGTTTTGTGGCAAAGCGCTCAGGCGGCGGCCTGGATCACCCGGTTGCGGCCTTCGCGCTTGGCGCGATAGAGCGCCTGATCGGCGCGCTTCAGAATATCTTCGACCTTGTCGTCGATGCCCTCAAGCGCGGCGACGCCGATTGACGCGGTGATGTTCAAGCGGCACGCTGGCGCCGGAGTTGAACGGCTTGCCGGCCACCGATTTGCGCATGCGTTCGGCGATTTTCAGTGGCGACGTCGAGATCGGTTGCCGGCAGCACCACGACGAATTCCTCGCCGCCGGTGCGGCAGGCCATGTCGACATTGCGGATGTTGGCCTTGATGCGGCCCGACCAGTTCCTGCAGCACCCGGTCGCCGACGTCATGGCCATGGGTATCGTTGATCGCCTTGAAGAAATCGACATCGAGCGTCAGCACCGACAGCGTCTTGCCGCGGTTGACCGAATGCTCCAGCAGATGGCGCCAGATGGGTTTCAAGATAGCGCCGGTTGTAAAGGCCGGTCAGCGAATCGGTGACCGCCAGTTCGATCGACGCCTGCACGTTGAGGCGCAGCGTCTCGGTGTAGCGGCAGCGGCGGATCTGGGTGTTGACGCGGGCCAGAAGCTCCTGCTTGTCGATCGGCCGGATGAGGTAGTCGTTGACGCCCATGTCGAGCGCCCTGAGCAGCCGCTGGTGATCGTCGGGATCGACGATGATCAGGATCGGCGTCTGCCGCGTCTGCTCCATCGACTTGAGCTGCGAGCACAGCCGCAGCGCGTCGAAGCCCTCCATGTCGAGATTGATGATGACCAGTTCGAAGCGCTCCGCCTGGCCGGTGGTGGTGGCGATGGCCTGCGACGGGTCTTCGACCACTGTCACATTATGGCGGCCAGTGAGAGCAATGCGAATGCGCTCGGCGACGGTCGCCGCGGCTGTCGATGACCAGGACATTGCCCGGCTTGCCGTCGATCTTGCGAGCGCGCCGGGCTGATCAAGCCAATCGAGCCCGCGTCGATCGAACGGGTGCGCAATTCGTCGGTCAGCATCTTGAGGCGGACGAGGCTTTTCACCCGGCAGAACAGCGAAACGTCATTGACCGGCTTGGTCAGAAAATCATCGGCACCAGCTTCAAGTCCGCGCACCCGGTCTTCCGGCTGGTCGAGAGCCGTCACCATCACCACCGGAATATGCTGGGTCGCGGGATTGGACTTGATGCGCTTGCACACTTCGATGCCGTCGATCCCCGGCATCATCACGTCGAGCAGCACGATGTCAGGCTTGGTGCGCTGCACGCATTCCAGCGCATCAACGCCGTTCATGGCGGTGACGACGTCGAAATACTCCGCCGCCAGCTTCGCTTCGAGAAGCCTGACATTGGCCAGTATATCGTCGACGACGAGGACGCGGGCTGTCATTTTGGCTGCTTCAGGAAACCATCGATAGTTTGCAGGAAGCTGACCACCGAGATCGGCTTTGAAATATAGGCCTCGCAGCCGCCTTCGCGAATTTTCTGTTCGTCGCCCTTCATCGCAAAAGCGGTGACGGCGATCACCGGAATGGCCCGCAGTTCGTCGTCTTCCTTCAGCCACTTGGTCACTTCGATGCCGGAAACCTCCGGCAAGCTGGATGTCCATGAGAATGAGGTCGGGCATGGTGCTTGCGCGCCAGATCGAGCGCCGACAGGCCGTCGCGCGTCTGGATGACCGCATAGCCATTGGCCTCAAGCAAGATCGTTGAAGAGCTTCATGTTGAGTTCGTTGTCCTCAACGATCAGCACTTTTCTTCTGGGCCGAGGGCATCGGCCCCGGGTGTATTCATGCTTCCCACCGGCGTCATTAAGTGAAAATGTCATCGGTCTACCCGTTCTCTGTTCCCGGCAAGAGGACTGGCATCTTCGGCCATCTCCCCCTACAAACCCCATTGCTGTCTCGCGGCGATATTGGCCAAGCCGGGTAACCAACAGTTTAAAGATGACCGGATTCCTGTCGACGTTATGGGGCCAGGTGGTTAACCGGACGCGAAAATGATTAAAAAACTTGGCAATATCTCGGCGAATGCCGAAACCATCGCCCTGCAAATGCTGGCCTTTGTTGCCGCCGATGGCGAGCGGCTGGAAGCCTTCATGACCCAAAGCGGCGTTCCCCCGGAAAGCCTGCGCGGCATGGCCGCCGACCCGCAGTTCCTGGCCGGCGTCATGGACCACCTGCTGGCCGACCAGTCGCGCTCTTGGCCTTCTGCGCCGATACCGACATCAAGCCCGAAACCGCCGTTGCGGCAAGGCGGCACCTGCCGGGCGCCAACCATGATTTCTGAGATAACCGAAAAACAACTCGCCAGCCTTGCAACTGGCCAGCCACCGCCCGCTGGTCATCTGCGACGTCGACGAAGTGGTGGTGCATTTCACCCGCGACTTCGAACGCTACCTGGCAAGCCGCGGCCTGTGGCTCGACGCGGCGAGCCTGGCGTTGCACGGCAACATCCGCTGGCACGAGGGCGGCCACCCCGCCGAAGACACACTCGTCAGCGATCTCATCGACAGCTTCTTCGCCGATCGCACCCGCCACATGGAACCGATCGACGGCGCCATCGACAGTCTCCTGACAATCGCCGCAGCCGCCGATGTCGTCATGCTCACCAACCTCCCTCACAGCGCCGGCGACGACCGCCGCGCCAACCTCCAAGACCTCGGCCTGCCCTTCCCGGTCATCACCAACTCCGGCCCCAAGGGCCCGGCCATCAAACACCTCGCGGCGCAAATGGAAGGCCCCGTCGTGTTCATCGACGACAGCCCCTACTTCATCTCCTCGTCATTTGAACACGCCCCCGAACGTCCACCTCATCCACTTCATGCACGACGAGCGCTTCTCAAGACACGTGCCGGCGGCCGGACTACGTCTCGCTCCGAACCCACACCTGGGACGAAGCCAGGCCCCACGTGCTGGCGATTGTCGGCGGATAAAGCAAGGTAAATGTACTTGGCAATTCTCGCCCAATCTCCCTCCCGCTTGTCGGGCAGGGCTAACCGAGCCCGTTTCGCGCAACAGCGCCATCAGGTTCACGGCAAAGGATATGGACGTGTCAAAATGCCGAGCGGCCTCATTGCAGGAATTTCCGGCCTCGACAAACGCAACAACGCGCTCACGCAGATCGTTCGACAATGGCTGCGGCATGACAAATCACCTCCGCAAACCTTGAATCACATTTCAACGGATTTGGAATCGCATATGACTTTTTTAAACTCTGATCCATTTAGGCTGAGCCGTAATCGGCATTTCTGAAGTAGTTGCTGCATTCGGTTGGCGTGATTGTCGGGATGACGTCGGCGATTGCGGCTTCAACAGCCTGGACGGTTCGGCCCATGGCCTTTCGCAGGACGCTTTTTATCTTTGTGAACGTCTGCTCGATCGGGTTGAGGTCTGGGCTGTAGGGTGGCAGGAAGATCAGCCTTGCGCCAACCCTTTCGATGGCGTCTTTCGTGGCCTGGGCCTTGTGGCTGCCGAGATTGTCCATGACCACGATGTCGCGCGGCTTGAGGCTTGGCACCAGGACCTGCTCGACATAGGCGAGGAAGCATTCGCCGTTGATCGGACCATCGAAGACGCAAGGTGCTGTCACCTGGCCGAACCGCAAGGCGGGGAGGAAGGTCGAGGTCTTCCAATGACCATGGGGCATGCGCGTCTTGAGCCGTTGACCCCGACTGCACCAACCGCGCAAGGGAGCCATGGTGGTCTTGATCCATGTTTCGTCAATGAACACCAGCCGCGAGGCCTCGATCCGTGCCTTGATCCGGTTCCACCAACGGCGCTTGCGGGCAATGTCAGGCCGTGTGGCCTCCTCGGCATGAAGGCTTTTTTTTGAAGCTTAGGCCAAGCCAGTGCACGGTCCGTCTCGCTGCGCCGTAGCCGACAACGACGCCGCGTCCGTTCAGTTCGGCCTGAAGCTTGCTCAGGCTCACATGACTTTCAGACGCAATGCGCTCCCGGATCCAGTCTTCATGGGCCTCCAGCACCGGACGGCGATGCCCACCCATCTTGCGAATCGCAACATCGCCCGTTTGGCGGAGTCTCTGCGCCCAGCGCACCGCCGTGGCCCGGCCAATCGAGAATATTTCAGCCGTCTTGCCAGAACCATGCTTCAAGCAAAAGCCCGCAGCACGCCAGCGAAGATCAAGGGAGTTATATGTGCTCATCCGTGCCAGCCTCCATCCGGCCGGCTGTTCATTCACTCCGCAGCCGATTTGTGAACCTCTATCGATTCATCCAATGGGAATCATGCTCTAGGAAGGAAGAGAGCATGCCAAAAGCAAGTTATCGCGCGATTGTGTGCTTCGAGAGATTCGGATCTCCCTTATGTGAGAGCGTAGGGAAATTCACCTCCAGCCCACATGCCCTGCTGGAGACAAGCGGTTTCTCATGCTCCGCGATGTGTGGCCAGTTGCCGCCGAGTTCATGCGTGTTAGGCCGCATATCATAAACGATAGGCAAATCGGCTGAAAGATAATTCAAACTCCGCAAAGGAGTTTGCCATGGCCTACGGACGCTACGACCTGACTGAGTTTGAATGGAAGACGATCCAGCCCTTGTTGCCGAGCAAGCCACGCGGTGTGCCGAGGGTTGATGACAGGCGTGTGCTGAATGGCATCTTTTTCACCTTGCGGTCTGGCTTGCCTTGGGCGGATTTACCCTTACGTTATGGGCCCTACACAACGGTCTACAACCGCTTCAACCGCTGGCGGAAAGCGGGTGTCTGGAACAGACCGATGGATGCCATCATCGCCGCCCACAAGGCCCGTGGCGAAAAAGTGCAGATATCAACTCGACGTCTGTGCGGGTAAACCAACAAGCTGCCGCCCAAAAAAACAGAGTGGAGATTTTTGTATCGGTCGCTCGCGCGGAGGACTGATCACCAAGCTGCACCTGCGGGTGAACGATCTCGGACTTCCCCTGCAGATCGAACTTTCACCCGGACAGATGCACGACGCGCCGATGGCAGAACTCCTGCTGCAGGACTTGCCCAAAGGCACCAGCCTCCTCGCTGACCGGGGCTATGACGCCGACTGGATCAGGGAGATGATCGAAGATCAGGACTGCACACCCGTCATTCCGCCCAAATCCAACAGGATCGACGACATCCCGTTCTCCAAACGCAAGTATCGAAAGCGAAACCTCGTCGAACGCTGTATCAACAAGCTCAAGCAGTTCCGCCACATCGCCACACGCTATGACCGAAAAGCTTCAGCCTACCTGGCTTTCGCAAAACTCGCCGCCGTGAGATTGTGGCTTCGCTTTTATGAGTCTACAGCCTAGTCTCGGTGCGTGAACACAGCTGAACCAGGCATTGATTTCCGAAAACCTTCCCCTAACTCCGGCTTCATCCTGATCGTGGTGTTGTGGATCGTCGGCCTCGTGGCGGCGGTGGCGGTGGCGTTTGTGCTGGTGGTCAGGTCGCAGTCGCTGTCTTCGGCGAACCGGGTGCATCTGGCGAGGGCGGAACTGGCGGCCGACGGGATGGCGCGGCTTGCGGCTTACCGGCTGGCGGCGGCAGCGGCTCCTGATGCTGTATATGCGTTGAACGGCGCGCCGGATTATCTGCCGGTGGGATGACACGGCACTCGCCTCCGTCTCGGTGCAGGACGCGGGCGGGCTGGTGGACCTCAATACCGGTTCGCCGGAACTGGTGCGGGCGTTGCTGCTGGCGGCGACGAAAGACCAAGGAAAAGCCGAGGCGCTGTTTGCCGCATTGCAGGATTTTCGCGATGCCGACTCGGTTGCGCAGTCGGGCGGCAGCGAGCCGCGAACCTATCCGGGCCAGACGTTCGGCCCCAAGAACGGGCCCTTCGCCGTGCCGGAAGAACTTGATCAGCTGCCGGGCATGACCGGTGATCTGTTCAAGACCCTGGTGCCGCTGACCACCACTCTTTCACAGCAGCCGGGCATTGATCCTACGCGTGCGCCAACGTCTCTGCTGTCGCTTCTGGGGTCCGATGCGCAACGCTTTCAGTCGCCTTCGCCCGGCCGCATGTTCCGGATCGACGTGATGGTGGAGCTTTTCAATGGCATCCGATATCGGCGGATCGCGATGGTGTCGCTCGAACGCCAGCCGGACCGGCCCTACTCGGTTTTGCTGTGGCAGCGCGGTGGCGATCCGGGCGAGACGCCGCCCATGCCGGAAGCCGCAGCACCCTGCCTCAATTGAGAATGCGCACGATCTCTTCGCCGGGCGTGGGATTGGCATCGAACACGCGCGGGGCCTTGATGCTGAGCTGCTTGCGGAACTCCTCGGTCACCTGCCGGGCTTCTTCGAGATCGCGGATCACCCGCGGGCGGATGAAGATGATGAGCTCGGTGCGCGAGCCGGTCTCGGATTTCTGGCGGAAGGCGGCTCCAAGGATCGGCACATCGCCCAGGATCGGCACCTTGGTCTTGCCGGTGGTCTGGCGTTCCTGAATGAGGCCGCCAAGCGCCAGCGCCTCGCCGTCGCTCACCACGATCGAGGTCTTCATCTTGCGCTGCTTGATGGTGGGGGAGTCGATGCCGGACGTCGTGGTCTTCACCACGTTGCTCACTTCCTGCTCGATATCGAGGGTGACGAGGCCACTGTCATTGACGCGCGGCGTGACATTGAGGATGACGCCGGTGTCCTTCAACTCGACCTTGTTGATGGTCGGCGCGCCGGCGGCACCGGTTCCGGTTCGAAGACTGGGTGACGATCGGCACCTGATCGCCGACCTGCAGCGTCGCCGTCTTGTTGTCGAGAACGACGAGCGATGGCGCTGACAGGACCTTCACCTGGGTGACGCTGGAAATCGCGTTGAGCGAGAAGGCGATGTCGTCGGCCTTCAGGAAATACGAGAAGCCGGGGAACACCGAACTCACGGCGCCATTGAGCGCATCCGAGAACACGCCGTGGTTCTTGCCTTCGCCGAGGAACCAGCGCACGCCGAACTTGAGATCGTCATCGAGCGAGACTTCGGCAATGATCGCTTCGAGCAGCACCTGGTTCGGCACCGAGTTCGATTTCCAGAAGCACGGCTTCGATGCGCTCATAGTCGCTTTCGGTGGCGTAAACGAGCAGCGCGTTGTTGCCTTCGTCGGCGACGACGCGGACATTGGCAACGGCCGGCATGCCGTTCGGCGAGCGCCGCATAGGCATCGCCCGAATCAAGGCCGCCTGGCGGCGTTTCGGGACCGTCGACGGGCGTGCCATCGGCAAGGCCGGATCAAGGCCGGTCGTCACTTCGGGAAGCTTGGGGGCAACGGTGTTCTGGGCGCCGCCCGCTGCTGGCCGGTGGCGTTCAGTACGCCATCGAGGATCTTGGCGAGCTCGGTGGCGTTGCGGTTTTGCACCTTGTAGACATGGAGCCGCGCTTCCGCCGTTTGCGACAGCACATCGAGCTTCTTTACCCAGCGCGCCGCCTCTTTCAGGTATTTGGCGCGCGACGAGATGACCAGCACCGACTTCAGCCGGTTGTTGGGCACGAAGCGCACGACACCCTTGAGCGGACCCTTGCTTGGTGTCGAAAATCTGGTCGAGGTCCTGGACGATGGCCGCGGGCGCCGAGGTTTTCACCGGGATCAGCGCGAAGGACATGCCCTGCATCCAGTCGACATCGAACACCGAAACGGTCTGGCGGATCATCGCCACTTCGCGCGATGTGCCGGAGAGGATCAGCACATTGCGCTGGCTGTCGGCCCGCACCAGCATGCCCGCCGGCAGAATGGGCTCCAGCACTTCGCGCATGTTTTCGGCGGAGACGAATTTGAGCGGCACGAGATGGGGCTGCTGCCCGGGCTTTTCCGGGTTCCAGCTGCCCGACGAAATCGACGCCGTGGTCCGGCCCGCATCGGCAGCGGCACCACGCGATAAGTGCCACCGCCAGCCACAATCGCCGCGCCATTGTCGCGAAGTGCCGCTTCGAAAAGTTCGAGAAGCCTGACGCGCGACATCGGCTTCGAAGTCTGGATGGTGATGCTGCCGGCAACCCGGCCATCGACCGAATAGTTGAGTTCGAGAATGTCGCCCAGCACCGACTTGGCGGCCTGCGGAACCGAGGCGGCGACGAGGTTCAGTGTGACGTCTTCGGCATCCTTGTCGTAAGTTGGGGTCGTCGAGATCAACACCCGAGCCCGTGGTGCGGTCGGTTCCCGGCTGATAGACGCCGTCGAAATCACCTTTGTCGGCTTGCCGTTGGCCTCGAGAAAACGGTTGAGCCGGGCCTGTTTGATGCTTGCGCTGGAGTTTGGCTTGGTTTCGGTCTTGGTTTCGAGAAGGTCTTCGCCCGGAAGCTTCGCCGTGCAGCCGCCAAGCACCAGCAGCGCCGCAATGCGCCAATGCAGTAACCACGCTCTGGCGAGCAGGCCCCACGCGTCCCCTCGACAAGACTGAACATGACCTATGGAGAACACCTAGGTGTTGACGCAGCGGCTGCCCATGGGGAACTAGGGGTTGTCCACATAAAGCTTGAGCGTGGTGCGGCTACTTCCTGCTTCCAGGGTGATGCCGTCGACGATTAAGCGCGGCGATGGTCCAGCCTGAGATCTTGCGACCAAGCCCAAGCCAAACTCCTTCCGGCGCACCAACGGTGGCGACCAGCGCCAGCTTCTTCTTGCCCTCCATCATGATGCCCTTGACCAGCAGTTGGGAGGCATCAGGTGGCGGCGGTTCAATAGCTTTGTTCCGCAATCGCCAGCTGTTGCTCTGGTTGTTGGCGAACGGCCGCAGGATCGAATGGCCGGCGCGAGGCCCGGAACAGTGGCCTGCGAGAGACTTCCTGCAAGTTCCGTGGCAGGCCATTTGCCAGTTCAGGCTCGCGCACCGAGTTCCGGCTGCCACGGGAGCAACCGGCCGGGATGCGATATCGGGCAACGGTGCTCACAGCTGATGGACTCCGATCCACGCGGCCAAGAGACGCGGAACCGAACAGAACCACCGACAGCCGGGTGAGATCGCGGATGAGCATCACCCGCCCTCACCGCTTGCGGCTTCGAGGCCGCCCCGCAAGGCGCCGAACACCTGGAGTTCGATAGTCAGAGTAGGTTTCCGCCGCTTCATCACCGCCGGGCCTGGTGTTGCGCAGGGACAATCGTTCGGTCACCAGAACGGGCTCGGCACTCTCGATGGCCTTGAGCAAGTTCATGACCGCCGGCATCTGCCCCACCATCTGCAGCCTTGCCGCCAACCAGCGTAAGGCCTGCCATGTGGCTTTGGTGGCAGGCTTTCGGCCTGCAGCACTTCAACGCCTTGCATGGCCGCCATTTGTTTCAAGAGGTCAAGAAGATTGGCGGAAACGACGGCGGGTGGCCCATCCGGCAAGGAAAGAGCCTGCAAATGCCGGAAGCCGACGTCGTTGTCGCTCGCGCATCAAGCTTTGGCCGATAGGCGGCCACGGCCCGCAGCCGGTCCAATTGCGTCAATCTTTCTGTCCTGCTCGGCCAGTCCCGTCACTGTGAAAGGACCAGTGCGGCGAAGCCCAATGCCGAATAGAAGAGGGATATGACTGGCAGCCATAGCCAGCGCAAGCTGATCGGTGCCTCGTTGCCGCAAGCCATTTCATGATCCGGCTGGCCCGCTAAGTTCCAGCCTGATCGAAAACCGCGACTTGATTTCGCCCGGATTCTTGAACACCGGTGCCGCAAACACGACGTTTTCGAATAGCGGTGAAGCCTCAAGCTCGGCGATCAGCAGCTCCGGTGCCGCCGCGGCGCCATCGGCCGTGAGAGTCTTGCCGTCGACGGTCATGCCTTCGAGAAACGCATCATCCGGCAAGCAATCGGCTCAGTTCCTCCATGGCCGCAAGTACTGTGGATCGGTTGGCCTTCAGCGCGGCAAGCGCCGTCAGGGCCTGCGAGCCTTGCTTTTGCTTTTCAAGGGCCTCGGTCACCTTTGCGCTGCTTCGTCGCGGGCCTTGAGCAATTGCGGCATCGAGTCCTTCAATGCGGCGCTGCGCATGATTTGCAACGGCCCACACCGCGAAGATGCCCTGCCGCGACCGATGCCGCCAGTCGCCGCCATTGCAATCTTGAGCCGGTATCAAAGGCGGCTTGCCGAAATGGCCCGCCGGATGGCGCCAAGGCCAACGGCAGCGCCGGGGAAGCGCCTTCTCTCACGGTGATAGCGCAACGGCTCTGGCGCCGTTCGCAAGCAATGCATTCCACACGACTCGGCAAAGACATTTTTCCGGATGACAACTATGCTCCAAAACTCTGCTGCCACCCTGGCGCGCCCTGCCGGTGTCCACGGACGAAGACGACAACGTTGTCACGCGCAAATGGAATCACGCGCGCCAGTTCCAGCTCAAGGATTGCCGCGGTGCGCGCCCTGCGAAGCCGGGGGAACCGCCAGTGAACGGCATAGGCACAATTGCCTGTCGATCGAAATGACAACACGTTCGCCCTTGAGGATATTGGACGGCCAACTGCGAGAGGATCATCGAAGGGGCCAGACATGAAGCGTTCATCAAGAGGGTCTGAAACGCGAGGCATTGCGATAGAGACCGTAACCCATCCTTGCCGATGTTGAGTTCTGGCGTAGGCAAGCGGCAGAGTTCCGAAAATGGCTCCGGAACCGGCAAGAGAACGTCCAGCCAGCAAGGAATGCCGAATTTCTGCAACAAGGTGTTGAGAACACGCCAAGCCACCGGCAATCCCCTTTATCTCCATTGCGTTTGAAGTATGGTTACCCCAGCGGCAAGCGCCGCGCCGGTTTTCGACAGGCTATTTTGGCGATCCGATGAATGAACTGACCACGCCAGGAATTGCGTGGGCAGCCGACTGCGGCCGTCAGGGCCCAGGCGTTTCTGTCTCATCTCTGGCGCAATCGATCCTTGACAGCCGGGGTTGCAGAGGGTGCAAGTCGGCCATGGCGTCGACCGGGCCAAGGTGCCGAAACCGTTCTCCTCGAACTGGGACTTGATCGAGGAGACGCGCCTCGCCGACGAATTCTGCGGCGTTCCTCGGCTATCCGCGCATTTGGCGTCCGAATTTCCCCAGGAGCTTCCAACGCGGAGACAAATTCCGTTGGACTATCTGGTGCGCATGTCCATCCTGCCGGTTGCATATCGATGACCGGCAGATCACCCTGGCATTGTCTCGGCCATTGGTTGACGATGCGGCCCTGGCCATTGGCTACATGCTTGGACCGCGAAGTTCTGCTCCGCGTTGCAACGGTAAGCGAACTTGCGCGTCACTTGAATGTCCCTCGCTGAACGTGCGATGCGCCTAAGTCCGGCGGCATGATACAGCGACGATGGCTACATCGCCGAAGATGATGCCGAGCGCTTGCGCGACATTGCCAGCGAAGCACCGGTCATACGCCTTGCTGAACCGCATCATCACCGCCGCCCTCGACCGCAGCGCTTCGGACATCCACATCGAGCCTGGCGAAGATGCTGTGGCCGTGCGCTACCGGGTGGACGGCGCGTTGCAGCAAGCCGAAACGCTTGACCGGTCACTGCAACTCGCCCTCGCCTCACGCGTGAAGATATCTGGCGAGGCTCAATATCGCCGAGCACCGGCTGCCGCAGGATGGCCGCATTCGGCTGGCCATTCGCGGCCGCGACATCGACTTTCGTGTCTCGACATCGCCAACGCTTCATGGCGAGAGTATCGTTCTTCGGGTTCTCGACCGGCGCGAAGTGGCGCTCGATTTTGCGGCCCTGGGTTTCGCAGAGGCGGCCCGGAGCCAGTTGCAAGGCTGTTCGACCAACCCAACGGCATTGTCCTCGTCACCGGCCCAACCGGCAGCGGCAAGACGACAACACTCTATGCTGGCCTGTCGCAACTCAACCAGCCCCAATACAAGGTGTTCACCGTTGAAGATCCGATCGAGTATCACCTCAAGGGCGTAAACCAGATTCTGGTCCGGCCCGGCATCGGACTGGATTTTGCGGCGGTGCTCCGCTCGGTGCTGCGCCAGGATCCGGACATCATCATGGTCGGTGAAATCCGCGATGCCGAAACGGCGCGTATCGCCGTGCAGGCATCACTCACCGGCCACATGGTGCTGTCGACACTTCACACCAACTCGGCGGCGTCGTCGATCACCCGGCTGCGCGACATCGGCATCGATGACTTTCTGATTGTCTCGAGCCTGCGCGCCATCATCGCCCAGCGGCTGGTGCGGAAACTTTGCGATGCCTGCAAGATCGCTTGCGCGCCTCCACCTGGTATTGCAGCAGGCGATCGCGACAGGTTTCATGACCCTGCCGGATGTCCCGCCTGCCATGGCACGGGCTATCGCGGCAGAACCGTCATCCACGAAACACTCGAATTGTCCGGCTCCATCACGCGAAGCGGTCTCGCCAGGCGTTCCGATGCCGAACTTGAGAAGATTGCCCGTTCCGAGGGCATGACGACTCACTGTTCGAGAGCGGGCTTTCCAAGGCGCGGAGATGGCACGACCTCCTGGCAAGAAGTGCTCCGAACCGTTCAGGCACCCGTCGAATGACGCTCTACCGCTACAGCGCCCTTGCCGTGTCCGGCGACAGCGAAACCGGCACAATCGAAGCACCAAGCCTCGGCGCTGCGCTGGAACTCCTGCGGCAGAAGGGGCTAACACCTTTTCATGCGGAGGCAGCATCCGAGCAGCGTGCCGCTGCGCGACATCAAGGTCAGCCTGCTTTCCGGCTACGACTTTGAAATGGCGCGCAACCCTGGCACGCCAACTTGCGGCACTCCTCGGCGCCGGCGTGCCGCTCGACCGCAGCCTGGCCATTCTCGCCAGCCAGTCGCAGCACGAGGAACAGCGGCTGTCATTGCAGTTCATCGGTCGCGAAGATTGCCGCCGGGCCACACTTTCCAATGCCCTCGCAAAGTCCAAGGCCGGCTTATGCCGCAAGCGAAATTGGCCTGGTGCGCGCGGGCGAACAAAGTGGCGCCCTTGCAATCGCGCTTGCCGAACTCGGTGAGCTTCTCAACCGGCGGCTTGAACTGCGCGGCAAAATCGTCTCCGCCTTGACCTATCCTGCTCTGCTGCTCGCCCTTGCGCCCGCCACCTTGTTCATCATCGCATTGATCTTGCTGCCAAACCTTGAACCCGTCTTCAAGAACTCCAAGGCCGAATTGCCGCTCGTTCTTCGCGCCATGCAATGGATTGTCGAGCGAGCATTGCCGAGCAGCCAGCGATCTGGGCCGGCGGCGCATTCTTCGCTTGTTGGCCGGCGTCATTTCGGGCTTCGGTCTCTCCCTGTCCGGCAAGCCGCATCAGTACGGATGTTTCCGGCTGCCGCTTGTCAGAACCGCCAGGCGCCACGCCGAAGCGGCGCGCATCTGCCGGTCGCTGTCCTCTCTCATGAAAGGTGGCGCCCACCTGCAGACAGCCTTGCTTGTCGGCGGCGGCGTGGCGCCTCCACCGAAACACGCAACAGCAACTGATCGCGGCGCGCGACGACGTTGCGACCGGCAAGAAACTCAGCAAGGCCCTTTCGCGGGTTACGGTCCTCGATGGACCCGCCCTGCAGATGATCGGCGTCGGCGAGGAAACCAACAAGCTGGAAGCCATGCTCTCATTCGTGGCCGAAGGCGAGGAGCAGAAGCTTGAACGCCTGCTGGAGCGGACCATGGCGCTTCTCACGCCTCTGTTGACCATAGCACTCGGTCTCATGGTCGGTGGAATTGTCATGTCGATCATGCAGGCCATCCTGTCGGTCACGGACATCGCGGCGACATGACGGGTTCGGCGACTCAGAATGGATTTACCTTGATTGAAATGCTGGTTGTCCTGGCAATTATCGCCATGGCGGCCGCCGTGTCGTTCCCGATTTTCGGCGCGAGAAGACGGGCGCGCGGCAACTCAATGCCGTTTCCCAGGAGATCGCGTCTGCCCTGCGCATGACACGCGATGCCGCAACCGCAAGCAACCGCGAACAGCAGCTGGTGATCGATGTTGAGACACCGCATCGTAAACTGGCCGGGTGGCTCGAACATCGATCTGCCCGATGACGATGAAGTGTCGCGGTGACTTCAGCTGGCGCAGACGTCACGTCGAAGACCGCCGCTTTCTGATTTTTTTCCGGATGGCGGATCGACCGGCGGCAGCATTGTCCTCTCCATGGAGACCGCGTCACGTGAAATTGCCGTCAACTGGCTTACCGGCGCCGTGGCGATAGAGGAGATCGAGTGAGCCATGACCATCTGCACGGAAACGAAGACGGATTTTCCCTGGTGGAAATACTGGTCGCGTTCGCAGTCCTCGCCGGCGTCCTGCTTGCCGGTTTCAGAGTTTTCGGTGACGGCCTCGATCGCATCTCCGGCGGCGAAGATCAGCTAGCGGTTCTGAGTGTCTTGCGAGGTCAACTCGCGAGCCGTTCGAATGCGCGGCCAACTTGATGGCTGGCGAGATTCGCGGAACGACCGATGGTGTCGCCTGGATCGTCAGCATCAGCACGCCGTTGGCTCTCGGACGCCGCAGGCGCCATTTCCATATAGTGCCATGGAAGGTCGAAGTGGCTGAAGACCGGCCGGATGGCCGCGGCCAGGCACTGGAAACAATCGTGCTCGGCCCGAAGGCCCAATGATGGGACGCACTCAAGGCGAAGACGGTTTCACGCTCGTCGAGGTTCTTGTGTCCCTGGCGATCATGGCGATCATGCTGGTCTACGCGGTCCAGTCGTTCTTCTATTTCGGCAAGGCCCAGGAGCAGGCTGGACATCATCGCCGCGCAAGCCGAAGTCGATGCCGCCGCCGACCACCTGCGCCAGGAACTGTCGGGTGCCGTGCCGCGTCTACCGGCTGGACGATCAGGGCCGGCCGGTACTGCGCTTCAAGGGCGAGCCCGAGTTCAATCGAGTTTGTCACCCTCTCGTCCGGCGATCGCGAGACCGGCGGTCTGATGCAAGTCAGATACTACGTCGATGACCGCAACCGCCTCGTATCCGAACGCCGCGTACTGCGCGATGGGCAAGACACGCTGCCGAATGTCATCGTCCTGCTGCGGGGCGTCGCGCAACTACAGTTTGAATACATTGGAAACAACGGGCATGTCGAAACCTGGACCGAACTCGGCCATTTGCCCCCATTGGTGAACATTGGTTTGAACTTCACGAAGCGAGGCTACCTGAGCTGGCCAACCTTGCCGACACTATTGGCCACAGCGCAGTAGCATTAACATTGCGCCGGCATTCACAAAGCCATCCTGGGCTGTGAACCTCACTCCACTAACACTATTGAAAGATCCACAAAGATCGAGATCGGCCCGTTCGCGTTGCGAACTGTCAGCCATGGTGAAGCTGCGGTGAATGTGCACGCATCATCGGACGCTTCAGCGGTCACTTCCTGTTGTTCGCCATTTGCGGTTCCCAGGGAGACCAATATCGGCGGTTGCGCGTCTGGACGGTCTTGAGAACGCAACTCAACAGAAACGACTGCCTGGCCAGACTGGTTTGAAACGGCAAAATTGACCTGACCTGCAGAAGCGGGTGCACACAAGGACGAGCGACGGATATCGCCAGCAGGACTCGTCTGGAATATTTTCACTGCGTAAGCCCCCCCCCTTTCAAGTCAGATACAAATTCACTTGTGGAAAATTGCCCATCGGAAGGAATTGAGCACTTGATTATTGCCCCAAGGTCTACTCTCCTAACGTCATAGCGACGGGGGATGGCATGTTCAAGACCGCGATACGAGTTTTTGCACTGTTCTTTGGCGCTGTCATTTTTGCGGTAGCCGCTCGCGCCCAAGAAGTCGGGCCACCGTCAGCTCCGGATAGGGCCGGGCCAGTGCCTCCGACGATCGCCTGGAACGGCAGCTACACAAACCGGATTGAAATCAAAGTTCCGGCATTCCACGGGATCGAACCCAAGTTGGCACTCAGTTATGATTTGGCACGCGGGGTCCGAAATATTCCGAGCGCTGGCGGCATGGTGGGCCTCGGTTGGAAGTTCCGAAGGTGTTTCGGCAATTGAGCAGGGTTATCAGGCAACTTCGATCCGAACCGGAGCATGATAAGGCGCCAAGCGGGCGCGGTGTACCAAGTTTCGGCGACTATTCACTTCTCTTGACCCCATGCCCGGCGACATGTTCTTGCTCGACGGCGAAGGACTTTTGGCATGCGCTGATGTCCAGAATCCGGAAAACAGTCCGTCCTGCAGCACACCGGTCTCGTCTGGTGCCGTTGCCTATACGGCGAGAAATGAGAACTATCAAAGAATCCGGAGGCGCGGGACAAACGGTAACTTCACGTGGGAAGTGACAGCCAAAGACGGCACCATTTTCGAGTATCGCGAGCAGGCCTTCAGCAACCCCCGGCCCAAACGCACCTACCTCTCCGAGGTACGCGATCCCAATGGCAACATGGTCAAGCTTCGATTGGGAATGCAAAGAGGCGAATGCAAGAGCTGTGGTCGCACTAGAACTTGCCGGGTGGCAATGTGTAATTAAAACAGTGCAGTACTTCACCTCTGACGAACCACCTGCGCTGGAATCCAGATTGAATTCCACTATGCCTGTTTCGGATGGAGCGACGGTTACCTACGGGGCTGGCGCAAGGCTCGGCCATATTGGTAATCGTCATAAACACGATTATCGTCAATCATTGGAACCCGGCCGCGACAGAACTCAGACTGGTCCGCGCCTATAAGTTGACTTACGAGCAGAGTGCGGCCACGGATTTGGATCTCCTGAAACAGGTACAAGAGTTCGGCAGCGACGCAATATTCGCAGCGGACAACACCATAACAGGTGGTACATCTTTGCCACCCTATGTCATGACGTACACTTCCTCCCCTGGCCCTAAAGGTGGGCCGGAATACAATAGTTACAGTTGGGCCGAAGATCTTTTCGTCGCTGGGCTGGAGGCAGGCCGATCTCAATGGTGACCAGAAAATGGACGTGTGGCGGTTGCAGACGGCGACACGTGCAAGGCGAACAGACGACAAAACTCTTATCGCCGCCACTCCACAGGTTCGAACTTCGGGGCCGCATCCGAGGTCGTCGTCGGGACGAACTGGGCGACCGGGGGCGAAGTGGTTGGCAGCGAGTTACTTGATCTCGATGGCGATCTGACGATGACATCATAATCAAGAAGAAATATAGGGTCATCACCAATCCAGGGGCGAACCACGAAGAACACACTGAGTGGGGCTGGTTTCACGCGGGCGGCTCGGAATTCCTCAAGGGCGATTGGAACATCCGGACAGTATCGCTGACTTCAATGGCGATGGCCGACAGGATTTCATCGCCCGCGGGCAGTCACCAGCTAGGAGCGACGATGTTTATTTCCAACGGTACCGGCGTCTCAATGGCGGCAAGCTGGAACGACTTCCCAGAAACATGGTCGAAATCAGCAATGCGCTGTGAACGGCAGGTGCAGACCGGCGACTTCAATGGCGACGGTCGCACTGATCTGATTGAAATGTGGGTAACCGATGATCCCGGGACGGCCGGTGACTACGAATTCTGGAAAGGAAAGGTCTATCTCTCCAACGGCAAGAACTTCCTGCCCCAACCTACAATTTAGCCTGCCTTTCACCCAGAATTTCTACTACGCCTGCTGGTTCGTTGCCGATGTCAACGGGGACGGACTCTCAGACGTTGTGGTCGGCTGACCCACAGCACTACTGCGAGCCCAAAGAGATACCGAGTCAGGCGCATTATTATCCCTCGGGCAACAATCTCGACATTTCGGGTTCGAAAACTCAGATGATCGCTCCTACTTTCCGGACACGGCCGTCGAAAACCCAGATTACAACGAGACGGCGTTTCCCGATCTGGATCCCCAGTGCATTGTCTGGAAAACATGTCATTGCCCGGGACTTCAATGGCGACGGGCGCGCGGACTTGATGCTTCGAGGCTCAAGAAACAGCTCTCGGCAGCACGACCTACGCTTTCATCGTTGCGCGCTCCAAATACTTCGAGGATACCGGCGTCAGGGTTCTTCCTCATAACGACGACGACTATCCTAGCTCGCCTGTTCGTGGCCGACTTCGACGGTGACGGAATTCCCGATTTCTATGATGGCACTCCAGGCGTCAACATGCGACGCAGCAATGGCGCGCGTGGCCGACCTGTTGCGTTCGATCAAGATTCCCTCCGGCGGCAAGGAAACCGTCGACTACATGTCGTCGGGCCTCACAGAGAATGCGCGCATTGCCCTTCAGCATGAAAGTCGTTGAGAATACCACCGTTGATGACGGGCGCGGAAGCCAGTCGGTGACCGAGTATTATTACAATGATGCCAAATGGAGCCGCGAAGAACGCCAATTCATGGGGTTCAGGGTGGTGACGGGCGGAACTTCCGTGCATTGCGGCATCGGAAGGTTCAAATGCCGCCGGCGAAGGGTCAAGTTGCCCCACTTCAATTCACCACCTATAGCCAGACATCGGGCTGTTTCGGGCGCACCGAATTCCATAGCCAGTATGACGGCATCGGCAACCGTCTGGCCTACCGCGACGAAGTTTACAACGTCAACGACAAGGTCCCCTATCGCTGCCGGAACGTGACGACGATCAACGCGACAACCGTTGGCGCTACGACCAAGTCGACCCGTGTCGACCGCACTTTCGGGCACTATGGAAACGTGGCAACCGAGACTGACCTGGGAGATACCGCAGCGGCAGGCGATGAGACTTACACAGATAGTGATCATGTGGAGAATGTTCAAGACTATGTGGTTGGGTGCAAGTATCGCGGAGCGAATTTACCCCGGCACTGCGGCTTCCACCTATGTCGATGCCAACGGAATTGTCCGCGAGAACCTGCTGTCAGACGCGAAGACAAGCTTCGTCAAGCCTGGGGAGTTGTCTGTCAAATCCTGCCAACCTTGGAAAGTGGAGAAGGGCGTAAAACCGGGTGAATATGCTGCAACAACGAACACGTTCGACGGCTATGGCAATCTTGTCCAAACAATCGATCCGGCCGGAAACCCGACTGACTACACCTATGACCCATTGAAACTCTACGTCTCCACCACTACACTGCCACCTGTCGATCCGGTCTCCGCGCCAAATGTGCGGTTCTCCACCTCAACGGCCTGGAATTATCTGTGCGCCGCGCCTCGGCTTCGACCGACATCAACGGCAATGCCACAACTTATCTTTATGACGTCCTGTGCCGGCCGACGCAGGTAAACCTGCCGGGCGGCAACTATACCAAGACCGCCTATGTCAACTTCGGCAATCCCGATGCGCAACATGTGGAAACGCGGGTTCGCGCGCCCGGCGATGCGCCGGGTGAAATCTGGTCGCGCGACTACAGCGACGGTCTCGGCCGCGTTTATGCGACCGTGAAGCAGGGCCCCGCCACCACGGCCAGCGACGCGACGATCCGGGTGGAACGTGATTTCAATACACGCGGCTACGTGGCCTACGAAACCCTGCCGTTCTATGGTCCGGCGATGCCCGCCGGCAATTATCCGGGCTTCACCACCTCTGCCTACGAGGTCTACTACGGCTACGACAAACTCGACCGCCTGACGAAGATCACCAACGCCGACGGCAGCTTCACGTCCCTGGTGCATAGCATCGGCAGCGGGCTTGAGACGGCGAATGTGACAGTCACCGACGAGGCCTCGCGCATCCAGTCCTTTGGCTTCGATTTCGGACGGCAAGCTGACGCGGCGGACCAAGTCGACGGGCCTGCTCGGTACGGCCGCCGCCACGCTTTACGCCCGCGATGGCCTCGGCCGCATTACCGGCGTCACCGATCCCGTCGGCAACAAGTGGGCCTACAAGTTCGATCTTGGAGGCCGGCGCTATGAAGTGAAAGACCCCGACCTCGGCACCTGGAAGTACGAGTATGATGTGGCCTCGAGGCTCACCAAACAGACCGACGCCCGCAACGTGGTGACCACTCTCACCTACGACGGCCTGAGCCGGGTGAAAGCCAAGACGGTCTCGGGTGCGGGTCTTGGCCTCGAAACCACCAGCAACGCTTACGACGACATCGCCGGCTTCGGCCACGCGGGCTATGGCAATCGCGGGTCTACTGACCGATGCCACCCGCCAGGTTCCCGCCCAGACCATCGCCAGCATCGTGTTCCCGGCGCTGAATGTCACAAGGCGCTTTGACTACGACGTGGCCGGCAGGCTGGTGCGCGAGCGCCATATTGGGCGTGGCGGGTACCGACCGGACGCTGGCGAGCGAGTACTATGCCTCGGGGGCGCTGCGGCGGAAGCAGATGGCCGACGGCACGTGGACCGGGCTGCATCTGTATGACCCGGCCGGCCGCCTGAAGCTGCTCGACAACGCCGCAACGGCTTCGACCGCGGAGCCCGAGCTGTTCATCGCCGATCTGCGCTATAACGCGGCGGGCCAGGCGACATCCGTCACCTATGGCAACGGCATGGCGGTCAGCTATGGCTACAGTCCAACCCGCGGCTGGCTCAGTACGGCCAAGACCACAGGCGCCAACCCCGGCCTTGATCTCGCCTATACCCGCCTCGCCAATGGCCAGATCAGCGCCATCGCGGCCAAGGACGCGGCTGGCGTTGCCGATGCCACGAGGTCGTGGAGCTATGGCTATGACGGCTTCGGCAGGCTGCTCGGCCAGCAACCAGGCCTTGCCAGCGAGAGCCGGACCTATGCCTATGACCTGGCGGATAACATGACCAGGAACTCCGGGCTGTGCGCGGCCAATCCCAACATCGCCTATCCGGCGGCACCCAGCATCTTCAATGGTTTGGCCAAAGCCTGCGCCCGCATGCGCCGCTGTCGATCTGCGGCACGGGCGTCGGTTACGACGCCAACGGCAACACCACCGCCTATGACGGCGATGGCACATCAACCGCCGTGGGGCCCCGCACCCTGGTCTACGACGGCGAAAACCGGCCGATCGCCGTCACCCAGAACGGCCTCACCTCGATCTTCGCCTATGGCCCGGATGGCGAGCGCGCCCTGAAGCGCATGGGCACCACCTCCACCTGGTACCTGGGTTCCGACGCCGAAATCACCGTTGACGTGGCCAACCCCTCGGGGCTCCTCACCTCCTACCTCCACCCGGACGTCAAACGCGTGGGGTCCGTCACCTCCTACCTGGTGAAGGACCACCTGGCGTCGAACCGCCTGACCGTCAGCCATGGCCCCGCCACCCCCAAACGCCTCGACCACGGCCCCTACGGCCAGCCGCTGACGTCGGGCAGCTCGACCACGCCCCTCAACGGCAAGGCCTAGATCAACGAGCGCTTCGACGCCGAGACCGGCCTCATGTATCTCCATGCGAGATACTACGACGCCAACCTCGGCCGCTTCCTCTCCCCCGACACCTTGGACCCCATCCTCGCAGGCGTCGACTTCAACCGGTATGCATATGCCGGAAATGATCCGGTGAATGGCAGCGATCCGGAAGTTGCGGGATCTAGATGGCTTACCCAATAATCGACTATGACATGGAGATGATCCAGTCTCGCCGATGCCGAGAGAGCATCGATACCGTACGCCGTTGACCAGATTCCCGTTGTTGGAGATTTCAAAACCTTCGCAGAGATCGAAACTAAGTTGGACCTCGCGATTGCTATCGTGACACTGGCTCCTTGAAGGACTGACTTGTTAAAGTTGGCAAAAAAGATTCCAACTACTGCCGGGAAACTCGGGCCGAAAATGGGAAACGGCTTTCGCGACAAGGTGGCAGATGCACTTGGCGCGGGAAGGTGGAAGCTTATGTTCCCGGAGTTGGCTGCATCGACCATTTGAGCAATACCTATGTGACCGAGATCAAGAACTATTCAGCGCGAAGTGCACAAAGCAGGAATACAGTTGGATTGACCAGCATCAGAAAGTATATCGAGTTTGCCGAGATAACCGGACGCAGGTTCAGACTTGTTGTTACCCCTGAAACAAAGCTCACGAAGAAAGTACAGGATCTTGCGAACTCAGGGAAGATTGATCTCTATCGTACTAACCCTGCCGACGACGGACTTGGTATAACGGTGTCCAAAACGACGGTGCAATCGAATCAGGAGTAGATTGGCGGAGGCACAAGAAATGCCGGAGCAAGATGCAGACGAAGTACTAGCCAACTCCAGAATATCGAGAGATTCGTTGGCTATCGGTAAGCAATGAATTCCCCATGGGAATTTGTTGGAGAACATGCCAAACAAATAGCGACAGAAAGCACAGCAAAAATCTTCCTCAAACATCTTGAATGCGATTATCCGCCAAAGGTCATTGAAGCGCTTAGTCTATGCGGTTAGCCGTCCAGAACTTAGAGACATTGTCTGGGACGCTCTATTGCACGTGGTCCATAATTACGAGAACAAATTTGTTAGGGGTGCTTCCGCGAGTGCAATCAAACTCCTCGAAACAGAGCGCGATGCATCAGTGTTGGAATCGTTAGTCCGAAGCAAGAGCGCGGGGTGCGCCCATTTTCCTGGTTGAAGCCTTTGCAAAATTCACGAGATCAGCGGGTGCCAATGTCCTTCGTGACTTGTTGAGGGAGGACATCGAAACTCGAGCGGCGGCCGCTGTTGCGCTTTCAAAGCTTGGAGATGAGGCATGTGGACCAGTATTGGAGGAACTCTCTCAACATCCTCGTCGGGATCTCCACCATCAAAGCTCGGAAGATCGGGCTAACGCGCTTGAACAAATGGCGCGCTCGTTCAATTAACTAGTTGCCGATGCCCAAGAGCAATGATCATCCGGCAGTCATTTTCGCGAATATGCCCCGCCACCGCCGATGATGCCGCGATCCGCGTCGAACGCGACCTCGCTATGACGGCGACGGCAGCGGCACGGCGATCGGCCCCCGCACCCTGGTCTACGATGGCGAAAACCGCCCCATCGCCGTCGGCCACAACGGCCTCACCTCAATCTTCGCCTATGGCCCCGACGGCGAGCGGGTGATGAAGCGCACCGGGGCCACCACCACCTGGTACATGGGCACCGACGCCGAGATCACCGTCGACGCCGCCAACCCCGCGGGGCTGTTCACCAGCTACCTGCACCCGGACGTCAAGCGCGTCGGGTCCGTCACCGAATACCTGGTGAAGGACCACCTGGCGTCGAACCGGCTGGCCGTCGCCCATGGTCCCACCACCCCCAAGCGCCTCGACCACGGCCCCTACGGCCAGCCGCTGACGTCGGCACCTCAACCACGCCCCTCAACGGCAAATCATACATCAACGAGCGCTACGACGCCGAAACCGGGCTGATGTACCTCCATGCGAGATATTACGACCCCAACCTCGGCCGCTTCCCTCCCCCGACACCTGGGATCCCATCCTCGCCGGGGTCGACTTCAACAGGTATGCCTATGCGGGGAATGATCCGGTCAATGGCAGCGATCCCAATGGGCATACTATGGAAGGTCAGATACTTGGGTCAAAAGAGGCTGATCTGGCAGCAGTTGAGAATATCGCCAGCCTGCAAAAAATCCTCGACGATCACATCGCAAATGGCCGCACAGGCCCTTCAAGCCGGGCCGAAGATACTCAAAAGCTCATCGACCAGTACAAGGCAGAACTACAATCGGGTGCAAACTACCAGCGCGCAGACGTTGCAGTAGAAACTGCAGTTACGGCTTTGGGCGCAGCAGGAAAAGGTTTAGCAGCGGGGGTCGGGTTTCTACGCAGTCTAGCAAATCCACTTCGTGGCGGAGTTGGCCATAAGTCGTGGGACGCGATGAGATCCGCTCTCGGCTCCGCTGGCGCCGGCAAAGTATGGCATCACATCGTCGAGCGGTGCCAGGGCAAATGTACGCGTTCTTCATTCTCTTCGCAAATGATCCACAACACCAAGAATGTTGTTGCTATTCCTACAAAGGTCAATGCGAGGCTAAACTCCATCTACAGCTCTAACAAGTTGCCTTTCACCCAAGGCAAGACTTCAGAGATTGGTTGAACGGCAAGTCATTCAAAGAGCAATATGAGTACGGCAAGAAGCTCCTCGATAGGGAGATGAAAAAATATGAACAAGATCCCAAAAATTTCTGACGAAGAGACATACCTGAAAGAGGCTTTGGAGGTAGTTCGTGCTGGCAACGACTATCGCAAGGGTAACAAGGCATATGATCGAATGATTGTCGCTGCAAAGGCAATTAGACTGTCGCATCCAGATGGCGGTGAGAAGTTTTTTACCTCACTCCTGACGCATGAGATACCTTATGTCGTAAGCGTAGCTGCCTTTAATCTAATCCCCTTCAATCCGAAGCTAGCGCTCGCAACTTATGAACGGCTGGCAAAGGATGGCGAGGGTGAGATTGGCTTTAATGCCGAGATGACTTTGAAGGAGTGGAAGGCTGGTCGGCTTGATCCAGACTGGTTCATGAAGCAGTGAACAGTAGCGCCGACGAGCGTGCCGCTTGATGAGCCGAACGCCAGCCCGGCCTTGATCTCACCTATTTCCGTCACAACAATGGCCAGATTTACAACATCGCCGCCTTGACCGCCACCCGCCTCGCCAACGGCCAGATCAGCGCCATCGCCGCCAAGACCAGCACGGGGGCCGCCGATGCCACGCGGTCATGGACCTATGGCTACGACGGCTTCGGCCGGTTGCTGACCGCCACGAACAGCGGCCTCTCCGCCGAGAACCGCACCTTCGCCTATGATCTCGCCGACAATATGACCCGCAACTCCGGCCTGTGCGCCGCCTCGACCAACATCGCCTATCCGGCCACCCCC
>CAVZHM010000002.1:0-782061 GCA_963775105.1 uncultured Alphaproteobacteria bacterium
GAGATATCCGCTTCATCGAGGGGACGGAGTAAGCTGCGGCACGACAGCTCAGCCCATTGGTCCGCGTGCCACGGGAATCGAAGACAGACCGTCAGAAAGCTTTCGGCAGCCCCGCTTGCCGCAAAATAGCGTTCGCCGTATGGCTGCTTGGAATACCGACGGGACAGCAAAATTCCTGTTCGTGATTGGGCTATGCCAAATCTCATGGCTGCCTTTCCCTTGCCGCGCAAAGCTGCAACCAGCTGCCCAAGAATTCTCGCAGCGCCCGGTCGAATTGCGGTGCCATTCACGCGGCCGCTGGTTCGGCTTCGCGCAGCGCCGTGATTTGCACGAACACTGAAGATGGCTCGACTCCCGGATGATTGTCCGGCAGCAGATCGAGTGCCATGATGGAAATCTTGGACAGATAGTTCGTCCAGTGTCGGGGGAATCCGCCGCAGCGGGAATGTCGTCGCAATGGCCACTCCAAACCAAGGCCTCGCTGTCCCAGGCAGCGGAAACTGTGAAGATCGAGGGTTTGGACATGGTGACTCTCCTAACGATAGACTGCCACATTCGATGCTAGTTGTCCAGGAAGCTCCTCAGCTTCCGGCTCCGGCTCGGATGCTTCAGCTTCCGCAGCGCCTTGGCCTCGATCTGGCGGATGCGTTCGCGGGTGACCGAGAACTGCTGGCCGACTTCCTCCAGCGTGTGGTCGGTGTTCATGCCGATGCCGAAGCGCATGCGCAGCACGCGCTCCTCGCGCGGCGTGAGCGAGGCGAGCACCCGCGTCGTCGTCTCGCGCAGGTTCGCCTGGATCGCCGCGTCGATGGGCAGGATGGCGTTCTTGTCCTCGATGAAGTCGCCGAGGTGCGAATCCTCTTCATCGCCGACCGGCGTCTCGAGGGAGATCGGCTCCTTGGCGATCTTCATCACCTTGCGCACTTTTTCGAGCGGCATGGAGAGCTTCTCGGCGAGCTCCTCCGGCGTCGGCTCGCGGCCGATCTCGTGCATCATCTGGCGCGAGGTGCGCACGATCTTGTTGATCGTCTCGATCATGTGCACCGGAATGCGGATGGTGCGCGCCTGGTCGGCAATCGACCTCGTGATCGCCTGGCGGATCCACCACGTGGCATAGGTCGAGAACTTGTAGCCGCGGCGGTATTCGAACTTGTCGACCGCCTTCATCAGGCCGATGTTGCCTTCCTGGATGAGATCGAGGAACTGCAGGCCGCGGTTGGTGTATTTCTTGGCGATGGAAATGACCAGGCGCAGGTTGGCTTCGACCATTTCCTTCTTGGCGATGCGCGCCTCGCGCTCGCCCTTCTGCACCATGGCGACGATGCGGCGGTATTCCGGAATTTGCAGGCCGGTGGCGGTGGCGAGATCGAAGATCTCGTCGCGGATGACCTTGATCAATTCCTTCTCGTCGTTGACCCACTTCTTCCAGCCGAACTTGGTGAGCCGGCCGACGCGCTTCAGCCATTCGGGGTCGAGCTCCTCGCTCTGGTATTCCTTGAGGAACTCGGCGCGCGGAATCTTGTAGGTCTCGGCCAGCCGCATCAGCCGGCCTTCCAGCGAGTTGAGGCGCTTGTTGATGTCGTAGAGCTGCTCGACCAGGGCCTCGATGCGGGCGTTGTTGAGCGACAGCGACTTCACCTCGTTGATGATGTCATCGCGCAGCTTCTTGTAGCGCCGCTCCTGCGACGGCGAGAGCTCGGTCGACCTCGGCCACTTCCTGGTCCTGCAGCTTGCGCAGGGACTTGTATTGCCGGGCGATCGAGTCGAAGATTTCCAGAACCTTGGGCTTCAGCTCCGCTTCCATGGCGGAGAGCGACACGCCGAGGTCGTCGCCCTCGTCGTCATCCTCCTCCTCGACCACCGGCTTGTCGAAATCCTCCGGGCGACAGAACATCGCCGAATTCGTCGTCGGGCTTGCGCGCCGGCATGCGGCGCGGCGGTTTTCCGGGCGCTTGGCCTCGGCCTTCTTCTTCACTTCTTCCTTGGGCGGAACGTAGGGCGCGGGCGTCGCCACCGGGCCTGGTTCTTCTTGGCGTCGGGGCCGGCATAGGTCGCCTCGAGATCGATGATGTCGCGCAGCAGGATCTTTCCTTCGTTCAACTCGTCGCGCCAGATGATGATGGCCTGGAAGGTGAGCGGGCTTTCGCACAGGCCGGCGATCATCGCCTCGCGGCCGGCCTCGATCCTCTTGGCGATGGCGATTTCGCCCTCGCGCGACAGAAGCTCGACCTGCCCCATTTCGCGCAAATACATGCGGACGGGATCGTCGGTGCGGTCGGTCGGCGTCTTGGCGGCCTCGACCTTGACCACGGCGGTTTCGGTCGACTCGCCTTCGGCTTCCTGTTCGACCTTGGCGGCGAGGTTCTCGGTTTCCTCCTCGCTCTCGACCACATTGATGCCCATCTCGTTGAGCATCGCCATGATGTCTTCGATCTGGTCGGGGCTGGTTTCGTCCGACGGCAGCACGGCGTTCAATTCGTCGAGCGTCACATAGCCCCGCGCCTTGGCGAGCTTGATCATCCGCTTGACGGCGGCATCCGACAAATCGAGGACGGGCGAATCGGACTGTCGCCACCGTCGCCGCCATCGCGGCTGCCGCCGCCGCAGTCCGGATTCGTTTCTTCCTGCTGGTCCTTCGGGTCCTGGTCGTCGTTGCGGTTGCGCGCGCCTGGGCTCGGGCCATGTGTCTGTCGTCCTGCGGTTGCCGGCTGGAGGGCCGGAACAGTGAAGTGATTCGGCGTCGAAACTAGGGTCGGGGCCGTTAACTGCCCCTTAACCCTGTTTGCGGCGCCTGTCGCGCTCAAGTGATGTCGGCAACCATGCGGCCCGAGGCGGCGCCGAAGCCCTCGATCTGGGCCTCCGATCCCGCATGGGACGACAATTGCTCGCGCACCGCGTTGAGCGCGTTCAAATTCTCTTCCGTCGGCTCGGCAGCAAAGGCGGTTTCCGCCGCCTTGAGCTCCCGCTCGAGGGTTACGGTTTTCCGGTGCAGGGCGATCATCTGACGAAGGCCTGTGCGGGCGTCATCTTGCGCTGCCCCGGCACCAAGGAACCATTCGTTCAGGCGTTTCGCCTGGGTTTCGAGGCGGTCCAGCAACGGACCCAAACCTCTGGAAAGCAAGTGGGCCTTGAGCCCCGGCCCGTCAAGGCCGGAAATCAAAGCGGCGCTATCTATGATTTGTGTACGGAGCGAGTCAAGCTCGCGATTGGTCAATTCGAGGTGCGGAAATCTCGTCGAGAACGTCGTGGATCAGCTCCGGATGGTTGATCAGGGACAACAGGATCATCCGCTCGCGGCGCTCGGTGGCATGGGCCATCTGGCCGCCGCCGGCGAGAGCCCGGAGCTGGGGGGATGGGGGGGACTGGGTGTCCCACGGTTTTTGGTTGGGCGAATGGCGAGTGGCGAATGGCGAATGGTGGTTTTCTGACCTGCCCCTATTCGCCACTCGCCATTCGCCATTCGCCTTCTTCCCGCACAGCGCCGTGCAGCCGCTCGCCCATATCGGCAAGATAATGCTTCTTCACAACATCATCGCCGATCTGATTGATAAGTTGCCGTAAATCCCGCTCGAACTGGGCCTTGCGCTCGGGCGTGGCCCGGTCGTTTTCGGACAGCGCCCGCTGCCACAGGACCTCGGAGAGCGGCTGGGCGGCGGCGATCACATCCTGCACCGCCTGGGCGCCTTGGGATTTCAGCAGGTCATCCGGGTCCTGGCCCTCGGGCAGCAGCGCGAATTTCAGCGAATGGCCGGGTTTGAGCAGCGGCAGGGCCAGGTCGAGGGCCCGATAGGCGGCTTTGAGTCCGGCACTATCGCCATCAAAACAAAGGGTTGGCTCCGGTGCGGTCCGCCACAGGATGGCCAACTGGTCTTCCGTCAGCGCCGTGCCGAGCGGTGCCACCGCATGGGGAAGCCCGGCCCGGTGCATGGCGATGACGTCGACATAGCCTTCAACCGCGATGATGGCGTCATGCTCGTGGGCCGGCCCCCGCGCCTTGTCGAGGTTATAGAGCACTTGGCCCTTGTGAAACAGCGGCGTCTCCGGCGAATTCAGATACTTGGCGGGAACATCCTTCGCAAGCGCCCGGCCACCGAAGGCAATCACCCGGCCCCGCGGATCGCGGATCGGGAACATCACCCGGTCGCGGAACCGGTCGTAACTCGCCCCCTCGCCCTGAATGATGAGACCCGCCTCGACCATCTGCTCGGGGGCTACTTTCCTTTCCGCCAGATGATTGCGCAGCGCCTGGCGGTCGTCGGCGGCGTAGCCAATGCGAAATTCTTTCTGGATGGCTACGGAAAGCTGCCGGTCGGCGAGATAGCCCCGGGCCTTGGCGCCGCGCGCCGATTGCAGCTCCGCCTCGAAGAATTTGGCGGCAATTTCCATGATATCATAAAGGCTTGCGCGCTGTTCCTCGCGCTGCACATCAGCTTCGGAGACCTGCGGCATGGGAAGCCCGGCTTCCTGGGCCAGACGCTCCACGGCCTCGGGGAAGCTCACGCCCTCCTTCTCGACCAGGAAAGTGAAAATGTCGCCGGACGCCTTGCAGCCGAAGCAGTGGTAGCGGCCCTTGCGGTCGTCGACATGGAAGGACGGCGACTTTTCGCCATGGAACGGGCAGCAGGCCCAGTAGTCGCCCTTCCCGGCATTGGTTTTGCGCCGGTCCCATGCGACCTTGCGCCCCACCACCGAGGAGATGGAAACCCGGCCACGGATATCGTCCAGGAATGACGGCGGAAAGCGCATGATGGCCTACCAACACTCTTATATGATGGGGGCGTCAAGCGGGTTGGAGGGGCAGTGGGAAACTCGGGAATCACGGTGCGGAAACTGGTGCGCGGCGAGGAAACCGCATACCGCGACTTCCGTATCCATGCGCTCAGCCGGTTCCCTGCGGCCTTTACGACCACCGCTGCCGAAGCTGCGGCCCAACCTCTCGATTGGTATCTGAGCCGCATCGAAACCACGGGCGACTCCCGTCACTTCGTGATCGGCGCATTCGACGGCGAGCGCTTGATCGGCACGGCGGGGCTTTGCGGAGGGGCGCGGGCTTCCGAGCGGCACAAGGCCAGCCTCTATGGCATGGCCGTCCATGAAGACTTCGCCAGGAGCGGCATCGGCCGGCAATTGGTCCGTGAACTGATCACCGAGGCCCGCGCCATTCCCACCCTCAGGCAGATCATTCTGAGCGTGACAAGCGGCAACGAAGCCGCCACAAACCTTTATCGCTCCTGCGGCTTTGAGACCTATGGTTGCGAGCCGCGGGCTACCTTTATCGGCGGCACCTATTATGACAAGCTGCTGATGATGTTGCGGCTTGACTGATCACTTGCACCCGAGGCTGCCGCGCAATTAAGAAACGTCCATGCTCTCCCACAAGCCACTTTGGCTCATCCTCGCGCCCATCATCTTTCTCGTGCTGTGGTCCGGCGGATTTTCTGTGGCGAAGCTCGGGCTTCTCCATGCCGAGCCCTTGAGCTTTCTGGTGCTGCGCTACGCAACCGTGTTGATTATCCTGCTGCCGTTTTATGTGGCGTTGCGGCCACCTTTGCCCCGGCGTGGAATGGACTGGTTGCATCTGTTCGTTGTCGGTTTTCTCATTCAAGCGGTCTACTTCGGTCTCTCCTACATCGCTTTCAAGTCTGGTGTTTCGGCGGGAGGGGTTGCCATCATCGTGTGTCTGCAACCCATTCTGGTGGGGCTGATCGCACCGCATTTCGCGGGCGAGCGGGTAAGCCCTTTGCGCTGGTTCGGACTGGCGCTTGGCCTCGCCGGTGCAGCTATCGTCATCGTTTCACGCTCGGCAATCGCCGCCGAGAACACGAGCGGAGTCATCGCCGCCATCTTCGCGTTGTTCGGCATCACCGCAGGAACCCTGTGGGAGAAACGTTTTGGCCTCGGCCATCACCCCGTTGTTTCCAATGGCGTGCAATATGTTGCGGGGCTTGCAGGCACGCTGCCGCTGGCGCTGGCCTTCGAACATTTTCAATTCGAATGGACACCGGGTTTCGTAGCGGCCTACGCCTATCTGGTGATCGGCAATTCAATCATCGCCATGTCGCTGCTGCTGGCAATGATAAGGGCGGGCGAAGTGAGCCGCGTCTCGACGCTGTTCTATCTGGTACCTCCGGTCGCGGCCCTCATGGCCTGGCCAATCCTTGGCGAAGTGATGCCGCCCGCTGGCTGGTTGGGTTTCGCGCTGGCCGCCCTCGGCGTGGCCCTTGCGAGCCGCAAGGCCGCGTGACAGTTTAGCCGCCTGTCCAAGGGAGGGAATCATGGCGATCAAGAAGCTCTACACGGCAATTGCAACATCGGTTGGTGGGCGCGGCGGCGGCACGGCCAAGACCGCCGACGGCATGCTCGATCTCAAGATCGGTCATCCCAAGGAACTCGGCGGCAAGCACGACGGGCCCAATCCTGATCAGCTGTTCGCCATTGCCTATTCCAGCTGCCTGCTCGGCGCCATCAAATATGTGTCGAGCAAACAGAAGAAGGTGGTGCCGATTTCGCCCAATTCATCGATCACGGCGCATGTCAGCTTCGGCCCGCGCGCCGACAAGAAGGGTTTCGGTATCGAAGTGAAACTGGAAGTCAGTCTGCCAGGCGTGCCGAAGGCCACCGCAGCAGCACTGGTCAAGAAAGCCCATGTGGTGTGCCCCTACTCCCACGCCATCCGCAAGAACGTGAAGGTGACGACGAAGATCGTTTAGCGCCTAACCCAGCAGCGCTTTCACGATGGCGCCGGCCTTGGCCATATCCATCTGGCCCGCGTACTTCGACTTGAGCTCGGCCATGACCTTGCCCATGTCCTTCACACTCGCCGCACCCACCGCTTTGATGACGGCGGCGACGGCGGCCTTGGCTTCGTCCTCGCTCATCTGCTTCGGCATGTAGGACTGGATGATGTCGATCTCTTCGCGCTCGGCTTGCGGCCAGTTCCGGCCTTCCACCCTGGTCGTAGATGGCGACCGATTCCTGGCGCTGCTTCACCATCTTGGCGAACAGGTCGATGAGGCCCGGATCCGCCGTCAGCGCCGAGTCATGGCCATCGGTGCGGCTGTTGATGTCCTTGTCCTTGATCGCCGCGTTCATCAGGCGCAGCGTCGAGACGCGGCGCTTGTCGCCGGCCTTCATGGCGTCTTTCAGGGCGTTGTTGATCGTGTCGCGGAGGGACATGGGGCTTGATCCTGTGGGCAATGCCGGAAAGCCGCTCCTTAGGCGGATTTGGCCGTGACTGCAACCTTGACGGCCCGCCCGCCTCTCCCCCATACACCGCCAAATTCCCGGAGACTCGACATGCCCGCCCCGAAGAAGGCCGCCAAGGCCAAAGCACCGCCACGCCCGGCTTTCGGCGATTGGGAAAGCCCACGCGTCACGGCGCTACTGGTGCTGGCCGATGGCACGGTGATCGAAGGCCAGGGGCTGGGTGCCGAAGGCGCAGCCGTGGGCGAAGTTTGCTTCAACACGGCGATGACCGGCTATCAGGAAGTGCTGACCGATCCTTCCTATGCCGGGCAGATCGTCACCTTCACATTCCCGCACATCGGCAACGTTGGCACCAATGACGACGATATCGAAACCACAAATCTCGCGGCGTCAGCCGGAGTGGTCGGCGCCATCGTCAAGGCTCCGGTTACCGAGCCCGCCAACTATCGCGCCGGCAAAGCATTTCGACAAATGGCTGAAGGCCCGCGGCATCATCGGCCTGTCCGGCATCGACACCCGCGAGCCTTGACCTCGATGATCCGCGAAAAGGGCATGCCCAACGGCGTCATCGCCCACAATGCCAAGGGCAAGTTCGATGTGGCGAAACTCAAGAAGATGGCCGCCGGCTGGCCGGGCCTTGAGGGCATGGATCTCGCCAAGGATGTTTCCCTCACCCAGCGCATGGAGTGGGACGAGAAACTGTGGGACTGGGAGACCGGCTATTCCACCGCCGAAGGCGGTGCCTTCAAGGTCGTCGCCGTCGATTATGGCTTGAAGCGCAATATCCTCCGTTGTCTGACGAGTGCCGGCTGCGACGTGACCGTGGTTCCCGCCAACGCCAGCGCCGAAGATATTCTGGCCATGAACCCCGATGGCGTGTTCCTGTCGAACGGACCGGGCGATCCGGCGGCGACCGGTGAATATGCGGTTCCCGAAATCCGCAAGCTCGTGGATTCCGGCAAGCCGATTTTCGGCATCTGCCTCGGCCACCAGATGCTGGCCATCGCCCTTGGCGCCAAGACCGAAAAAATGCATCAGGGCCACCATGGCGCCAACCATCCGGTGAAGGACTTCACCACCGGCAAGGTGGAGATCACCTCGATGAACCACGGCTTTGCGGTCAATCGCGACAGCCTGCCACAGGGCGTGGTCGAAACCCATGTGTCGCTGTTCGACGGCTCGAATGCCGGCATTGCGCTTGAAGGCCGCCCGGTGTTCTCAGTGCAATATCACCCGGAAGCCTCGCCCGGCCCCCAGGACAGCCATTATCTGTTCAAGCGCTTCGTCGATGCGATGGCGAAGGCCGAAACAGGCGCTGCCTGAATTGAGCCCGAATTGGGTGGTCTGAGGGACCGGGACACGACCGCATAGAATGGAGACTGACGTGACGAAATTGATTCGTATCGCCGCCGCCGGCCTGCTGTTTGCCGGAGCAATGTTTGCGCCCGTCACCGCGGCCTGGCCCAGGAACAGGCAATCGCCATCGTGTGCAAGGCGGGCGGCAAGATGTCGGCCCGCGTCAGAGCCATGGGCCCGGTGACCCTGCTGTTCACCGCCGCCGCCGCTCCCGCCAAGGACGCCGAACCCGGCGAAGGCCAATGCGCCTATCGCGATACGGCGATGGACGCCAACGCCCCCAAAAAAATCCGCGCCAAAACCGCCGACCACGGCCTGTTCCTGATCGACAAGCTGCTGAAGGGCGGCAAGTTCGAATTGCAGGCCACCAACAACGGCAAGGGCATGCTGATCATGACCTCGAGCGAGCCAGCGCCCGCCGCCTCGCCAGTAGTGGCAGGGCCGGGATCCTGCCCGGCCCGCTTACATGCTACTTCGCCTGCGATTTCACATAGGCGATGTAGCCGCGCACGTCGGCTGCCGGTTCGGCATAGGCCTTGCCGAGCGCTCTTCTCCATGGCGGCCATGTATTTCTTCGCCCAGCCCGGCAGGCTGTAGTCGATGACCGCCAGGAATTCGAGCGTAGCGCCAAGGCGGATATCGGCGATCGACGGCTTGGCGCCGCCGATGAACGGCTTGCCATCCATGAAGAACTTGTGGAACACATCGAGCGGTTCGGCGATGCCGCCGCTTGCCGCCTTCTGGGCCTCGGCCTTGGTGGCGGCGTCGAGCGTTGCTCGACCCGACTTCGCCTGCATATTGCGCCGAAGCCCAGCGCCGGATAGGTGGCGCGCGCCACCAGCGGATAGAGCGTGCCGATCAGATAGAACATGGCGCTGTCGATCATCGCCCGCTTGGCGGCGGGTTTGGGATAGAAACTGCGTGAGTTCATGCTTGTTGGACAGATACTGCATGATGGCGCAGCTTTCCCACAACGTGCCCTTGGGCAGGCCCTTGCCTTCGATCATCGGCGTCATGTGCGCCGGGTTCTTCTTCAGGAACTCCGGCGTGCGGGTTTTGCCGTAAACATCGTCTTCCTTGAAGTCGAGCTTGGCGGCGCGCACGAAGACGCGGGCCGCCATGTTGTTCACGCTCGGTTTCAGCACGTGCAGTGTCAATTGAGCCATGTGTTCCTCCCTTGGCTTGGTTGATTCAGTACGGATTCTTGGCCGACCGGTCGGCTGACAGCGGCCCGGCGCTTGGCGGTCCACATCTGCTCGATGGCATCGGCAGATGTGATCTTCCTGGATGTTGTAGTCGCCGCGCGCCACCCGCATGTGGTGGGCGGCGAACGATACGTCGACATGGGTGTGGCCGGTGGGGCGGCTCGAACTTGTAGCAGGCAAGTTCGATCAGCAGGCCCAGCGGGTCGGTGAAATAGATCGAATCGATGATGCCGCGGTCCTTGACGCCGGAATGCTTGATGCCGCGATCATCGAGCCGCTTCACGGCCTGGAGTGAAGGTGGCCCGCGAAACCGAGAAAGCCAGATGATGCACGCAGCCCGGTTCGTTCGGCGTGCGCCGGGGATCGGCCTTGCGGCCCTCGTCGGTGAAAATGGTGATGAGGCGGCCGTCGCCCGGATCGAAATAGAGATGGCTTTCGGAGGCCTTGTCGAGATTGGGCTGTTCGAACACGAAGGGCATGCCGAGCACGCCTTCCCAGAAATCGATGGAGGTCTGCCGGTTGGCGCCATTGATGGTGATGTGATGAACGCCTTGCACTTGCAGTTTGCGGATGTCGTTGCTCATGGGGATACCTGGTGTTGCACGAGTTTGGATTTGTATTCGCTGCGGGCCAGCGACCCGAAGGGCACGAGATCGATAGCCGCAGTGAAGACGAGAACATTGCGGAGTTTGGCCCTGATGGCTTCGGCCAGTGCCGGATCGGCAGGCTGGTCCTCGCCGAGTTCAACGGCAATGGGCAAGGGCGGTTCCTGCTTCACGCCCGGCGTGGCGGGCTTCACCAGAATATGGCCGCTGACCTTTGGCATGAATTCCGCCACCACTTCGCGGATGGCCGAGGGAAACACATTGACGCCGCGCACGATCAGCATGTCGTCGGTGCGGCCAATGCAGCGCACCCGTGGCGCGGTGCGCCCGCATTTGCAAGGGGCTGGTCCAGACTTCCACATGATCGCGGGTGCGGAAGCGCAGCAGCGGTGCGGCCTGATGTTGCAAGTGGGTAAGCACCAGTTCGCCGCGCGCGCCGTCTTCCATCTTGATCGCCGCGCCGGATGCCGGATCGACCAGCTCGGCATGGACGAAGCCGCGGCCGCCGAAATGCATGCCGCACTTGCTGTTCGCACTCGCCCCAAAGCGAAATGCCGATATCGCCAATGCCCATGGCTCGCGTAACCTTGGCGCCCCACGCCGCTTGCAGACGGGCGCGGAAGCGCGGGCTCGCCGCCGCCCGGTTCGCCCGCCAACAATGACGCGTTTCGACACTCGACGCCGTGAGATCAATGCCCTGCGCCTGTGCACCACTCTGCGAGATGGGTGGCATAGGATGGCGTCAGCACGGCGGCCTTCGGGCTTGAGAAGCGATGGCTTTGACCAGCCGCTCGGTGTTGCCGGTGCCAACCGGTATGTGGAAGGCCTCCAGCCGGTCCATGGGCCGGCAGCGCCGCGCCGGCTGCGAACGGACCCGCATTGTAGGTTGAGACGATGCGCTCGCCGCCGCTCTGCACGCCCGACGGCCGCATAGTCCGCATCGAACGTTGACTCCAGTTTTCGAGATCCTGTGCGGTGAGCGGAATGTAGCTTGGCGTGCCGGTCGTGCCGCTGGTCGAGAACACCCGCACAATATCTTCGCGGCTGGCGCAGAGATGACTGCCGATGGGGTTGTCCGACGTGCAGGACGGCGCGCAACTCGCTCTTCTCGGTAAATGGCAGTTCATGGATGTGCGCAAGCCCGTGAATGGCGGCGTCGTGGCCCATGAGTTTCGATTTGTAGAATTTTGAATGCGCCCAGAGATATTCGAGTTGCGCCCGGTAAGCGGCATCGTCCGTGCGCTGTCTGCTCCGCCCAGGGGCGGGTTTCGGCGTCCGGCGAAAGCATCAGCCGTTCTCCGGTGTGTAGGAGATCGCTCCTTCGGCCTTGCCCGCCATGAAAAAGCCGATGGGGTTTTCACGTTCTTCGGCGAGGTGCGCCAGGAGGCTCGCCGTGCGGGCGAGGATCGGGATGGCCTTTACCACATGAATGGGAAAGCCGAGATCGAGCATGACAGCGGCAATCGGCATCGACACATTCATGGTAAGCGGTTTGCCCCAAGTTTTGGCTGCGGCGGAACGGAAAGCCCGCGCCAATGCGACATGGGGCCCGGCGATGCCGCGTTGATCGGCGAGTTCAAGAATTCGTTCGGCCCTCGGGTCCAGCGGTTTATGCACGGGATGGCCGAAACCCGGAAGCTTTCCACCCGAGACGTGAATGCGGGCCGCCATGTCTTCGGCCACCGATTGCGCATCGCCACCCTTCGACCGGGCCTCGACAAGCAGCGCCGCGCAGTGTTCCGCCGTGCCAAGGATCACCGGCCCACAGCCGAGTATACCTGCCGCCACAGCACCGTGAAGCGAATTGGGATCGGCGGCCAGCGTCATGCGCGCCACGATGTTGGTTGGCATCATGCCGTGTTCGGCAATGGCAATGAGCAGGAGATCGAGAAAAAACCGCTGGTCATCGGTTGGTTCTTGGCCGGTGAGCAGCAAGTGAAAATAGCCTGTGAAGGTGAGGCGGCCCATGAGATCGCCAGTCAGGTCCCTGCCCCGCACTTCCACGCGGTCCGCATGCGCCTGGCATATGTGACTTTCAGGTTTACCCGATTTTCCGATTTGCATGGTCCCTGTCCGTCTGGAAGACAGAATTTGTAACATAAATCATTATGTTTAATCGGCGCGGCCTGCAAGATGGCTTAGCGTCCGCCGGACAACCATATTTTGCGCTGGCTGGTTGTGCGGCTGGCGGCTAGTTTGCGGCCATGGCAGGACTGACTTGCGGCATCGATATCGGCAGCACCAATGTGAAGGTGTTGCTGCTCGACGAAGAAGGCCGCACCGCCTGGGTCAAATCCGTCGCGATGAAGAAACAGAGCGACGGGCTTGGGCCGGTCACTGACGCCATGCAACTTCTTGACGTGCTTGAGGCGCTGGTCATCGAAGGTTGGCGCGCGGCAGGCAAAGGGCGGCCACTGGCGGCCATTGCTTCAAGCGGCATCGGTGAAGATGGCGTTGGGGTGGACCAGAACCTCAAACCGATGGGCCTGGCGTTGTCTTGGTTCGACAAACGTGGCGAACAGGATTCCGCCGATGTGGGCCTGCTGCCCGCCGCCCGCGACCATCCGGCGATACGCTTCGACTTCTGCATGACGGCGGGCAAATGGCGCTGGCTGAACCGCGAACGGCCTTCAGATTTGGGGGGCGCTGGACACTGGATCACCATTACCGATTTTCCCGCCGTGCGCTGGTCGGGCATTCCTTTCATCAGCGAAACCCTTGCGCCGCGTACCGGTTGCTTCGATGTTTATGGGCGCGACTGGATTCCGGAATTGCTGTTGGCCAGTGGCGCGCCACCGCTGCCGCCGCTGCGCCGGGCGGGGGACATCGTCGGCACCATGCGGCCCAATGCCTTGACTGCGGCAGGTGCGGCATCGGCCAGAACCTTACTTGTGGCGGCGGGGCATGATCACCCGATGGCGGCTTCGGCCATCCGCCGCCTTCACCGCGACGCCCGCGTCAATTCGCTCGGCACCGCCAATGCCACTTATGGCGAGGCCATGTTTCCGGCGGCGTCGATTACCGCAAGCGGCGTCGATCTGTCAGTACCGGCTGCCGGTGGTCCCGGAGTCGCCTGCATCGGACCCATCGAATTCACCGTGGCGCTGCGCGAGGCGGTGAAAGACGATGCCGTGCTCCGCGATTTGCTGGCGGCGCCTGAGATTGCCGGAGCGCCCTCCGGAAAACTGCCTTCGACGCTCTTCACCGGCAACGCAGCGCGCTTGCGGGCCGCCCTTGAGGAAACCGCTTTTCGCGCCCGGCAACATTTTGACGCCATGACGCGCGCCGGTGTGCCAATTGCGCCGATTTACGCCACTGGCGGCTGGGCACAATCGCGGGCGCTGGTCGAATTGCGGGCCAGCATGTTCGGCGAGGCCATTACGGTGATCGGCGAACCGGAACTCACGGCAACCGGTGCCGCCCTTTTCGCCGCCGAGGCCGCCCACGGCAAGGCCCCCGATTTCGCCCGCCATCACCGATTGGAAATTACCGAACCGCGAAGAGACTGGATGGAGGTTTACGCGGGTTGGAACAGCGATTGGCTTCTACTTCGCGCGGCAAGTGCTGGCGGTTGAGCCGTCGAGACGGAATACCTTGTCGTCGCTACCGATCTTGACTCCGGCGAGCTTGTCCGGAACTCTCGCTGCCGTCGCCGCTATTGGCGCCGAGATGCAGCAAGGCCGACGTGCCGTCATTGCGGCGCAGGCGGAAGGCTTCGCCGCAGCGGAACTGGTACTCGTCGGCGAAACATTCCACCTTGTCAGAGCCCTTGCTGCCATCGCGCAGGACGACGGAAAGTTCAGCGGCGAATGTCGTGGACTGGTAGCCGAATTCGTCGCTCACGGCTTTCGGCGCATCGGAGATTGCGAGGGCGATGGACTTCACTTTCTGGCGCGGGTGCTTGGCGAGGTGGGCTACATCGTAATCGCGCGACAGGCAATTCCATTTGCCGGGGCCGAGCCGCTCGCGCAGTGGCGTTTCGTCCTTCGCAAACGATGGTCTTGCTGCGCGGTCATCGGCGAGGCAGGCTTCGGCCGGTTGGGCCACGAGAGTCATCGAGTTTCCCGCTTCCTCGCCGGTGAGCCAGCGGCTGTGGCCGCTGTCATCGGGTTCGCCGCAGCTGGCATTAAGGGAGAGTCCGTTGCCTTCTTCGAAAGCGATGCTGATACCCTCCGGTGCCGGGTTGACAATGAAACTGCCGCCATCGCAATCGACACCGCAGCGCAGGTGGTCACTGGCTTCGCCGTCGTAACACGACAGTCCCTGGTCATAGACACCATCATGGCCCTTCAGACGCACCACGACGTTCGCCCAGTTCACGGCTTCGGGGCGCTTGTCGAAAGCCACTTCCTCCGCCGCACTTATCTCGAATGTCTTCTTTCGCCGGATTGGGGCGCAGCAGGCGATAGAGCTGGAAGGACTGCACGAGCTGGCCCTTCTTCATCGCCTCAAATGTGGCGCGGTAGCAACGCTCTTCGCCTTGCGGAAATACCTGCAAGGTGCGCGGACCAATATTGGGTTCGGATTGCGCGGATGCGATAGTGGATAGCAGAAAAGCCGATGCGGAAAGAAACAGACGGACCATTGGATCCTCCATAGGTCGTTAAAGTTTCGCACCGGATCGCGGCAAACGGAAGACCAGCCCTGCTGCGTTGGCTTCTTCCACTTGCATTCCCCGCCCCATTGCGCCATACCCCCGTCAGCTTTTGTCACCCGGCTGGGGGCTGAACGGAAGGGTTTCTCCAAACACTTAGAGAAATCAGGAGTTTAACTCCGTCTTCCCGTGTCTCCGCTCTTTCGTTTGACGGTCCTTCGAGCCTTTCCCGGTTCGAAAGGGGCTCTGCGCCGGAGGCTGAAAGTGGAACGTAACAGAAAGGCACTCTCAACATGGCTCTGTATGAGCACGTATTCCTGACCCGTCAGGACGCAACCCAGGCGCAAGTCGATGCCCTGGTGGAGCAGTTCAAGGGCATCATCACCGCCGGTGGCGGCACGGTGACCAAGTCCGAATATTGGGGCGTGAAGTCGATCTCCTTCCGCATCAAGAAGAACCGCAAGGCCCACTACACGCTGATGAACATCGACAGCCCGCCAGCGGCCGTTGCCGAAATGGAACGCCAGATGTCGATCAGCGAAGACGTGATCCGCAACATGACGGTGAAGGTCGAAGCGCTGGAGGAAGGTCCTTCCGCCCAGATGCGCCGCCGTGAAGACCGCGAAGAGCGCGGTGGCTTCGGCGACGACCGTGGAGGCTTCGGCTTCGGCGGCGGTGGCGGTGGTGGCCGTGGATTTGGCGGCGGAGGCGGCGGTGGTGGCCGTGGCCGCCGTGACGAACGTGGCGAAGCAACCGGGGAGGCCCAATAATGTCGACCGCACAACCCGCCCGCCGGCCGTTTTTCCGGCGCAAGAAGAGCTGCCCGTTCACCGGTGATGGCGCTCCCAAGATCGACTACAAGGATACCCGCCTTCTGCAACGCTACATTTCCGAGCGCGGCAAGATCGTGCCGAGCCGCATCACTGCGGTGTGCGCCAAGAAGCAGCGCGAGCTGGCCCAGGCCATCAAGCGCGCCCGCTTCTTGGGCCTTCTGCCCTATGTGTTGAAGTAAGGAGAGCGCAACATGGATGTCATTCTTCTCGAGCGCGTCTCCAAGCTTGGCCATCTCGGCGAAGTGGTGAAGGTGAAAGACGGCTATGCCCGCAACTTTCTCCTGCGCCGTGGCAAGGCGCTGCGCGCCACCGACGCCAACCGGGCCAAGTTCGAGCGCGAACGCGCCGTTCTTGAAGCCAAGAACGCGCAAGCCCGCCAGGGTGCCGCCGACGAGGCCAAGTCTCTCGACGGCAAGAGCTTCACGATCATCCGCCAGGCGGGTGAATCGGGCCAGCTCTACGGTTCGGTCAGCCCGCGCGACATCGCCGAGGCGGCCACAGCCGCAGGCGTTGCCGTTGATCGCGGCCACATCGTGCTCAACGCACCGATCAAGACCATCGGCGTCTACGATGTGGTGGTGCAGCCGCATCCCGAAGTCGAGGTGAAGATCAAGGTGAACGTCGCCCGCTCGGCCGATGAAGCCGCAGCCCAATCCCGTGGCGAAGTGCTGACGGGACCGGCCTCCGACCGCGCCGAAATCCGCGCCGCCGCCGAAGCCCTGTTCGAACAGGAAGCGGAAGACGGCGATGCCGAGGACGAAGCGACGTAATCCGCACTACCGATCAAATCCAAGGGGCCGCACACGTTGCGGCCCCTTTTGTTTTGCCTTGAAATTACGTAGAGTAATGGCGGTTCGCCCATTGGCTGGAGGAAAGCGCAATGAAACGGCTTATCGTTTGTTTCGACGGCACTTGGAACACCGCCGACAATCAGGGCAACCCGACCAATGTGGTGCGCCTGGCGCGGATGATTCCGCCGACCGACCCCAAGGGCATTCATCAGCTGGTTTTCTATGACGCCGGCGTGGGCACCGGTAACTGGTTCGACCGGGTTCTGGGCGGGGCTTTCGGCAACGGCCTGGAGAAGCATATCAAGAACGCCTACCTGTTCCTGGCGCAGAACCATGAGCCCGACGACGAAATCTATCTCTTCGGCTTTTCACGCGGGGCTTTCACGGCGCGGAGCCTGGCGGGGTTCATTGGCGCTTGCCGCGGCTTGCTGCGGCGCGATGCGCTGTCGAAGCTCGAACTGGCGTGGAGGTTCTACCGCCAGAAACCCGAGGACCGTTCCGACCAGCAATTTGACCTTGAAATACGGCAAAGCGTTGCAGCCGACACCATGATCACCTGCCTCGGTATCTGGGATACGGTCGGTTCTCTCGGCATTCCGGGCGGCCCGATGGAAGGCTTCAACCGCCTGCGCTATGCGTTTCATGACCTGACCCTGTCGCAGCGGGTGCGCAACGCCTTTCAGGCCCTTGCTATTGACGAGCACCGGCGGCCCTTCGACGCCACGCTGTGGCAGCGCCCAAAGGAAACCAACAAGGGTCAGGTTGTCGAGCAAGTGTGGTTTCCCGGCGTTCACGCCAACATTGGCGGCGGCTATCCCGATACCGAGATTTCCGACTTGCCACTGCGCTGGATGATCGCCCGCGCGCTGAGCCACACGGGCTTGCAGGTCGACCCGAAGCGGTGGGACTATTTCGTGCCGGACTTTGGCGGCGAAGCATTTCCCGAGCGCATCAACAACAAGTGGCAAGGCGTCTTGTATAACTCCCTGGGCTGGCAATATCTGCACAGCAAATTGGTGCCGCAGATGCGGTTGATGGGCAATCAACCGGCGCGGCGCGGCAGCGGGCCATTCCCAAAACTTTTCCGCACGGCGAAAAAAGTGAAATCAGGTTCGTTCTGCGAGGCCGTGCACTGGAGTGCGGAACAACGCGGCGCGGGGGCCAAAGCGGCGGACATTGCCCCTTACGACCCCCACAACTGGCACCGGGGTGAGACGCAACTGCCGATCGTCCAACCCGGTGACGAAGTGAAACCTGGTAAACCTTGGGCGTGACCGGCTGCACGGAATGCGTGTGGCGGAATCCAAACGTTTGCGGCCATGTGTCTGAAACACCGCAGTATTTCCACAAGTCCGGGGCCAATCCCGTGGCGCATTAACCACCTGCGTTTTCGCCCCCTTGCCGTGGGCCTCGGCGTGATATTAAACTTTCGTTAAAGATTTCGAGAACCGCGGGTGTGGGGCTCGCGGCGAAAGCTTGCGGAGTGCGTACCATGTACGGATTGCTGGACCGGGTCTTGAGCATCGTCGTGAAGACGGGCGCCTTGCAAGTGATTGATCCGGAGGGCTTGCAGCATTCCTATGGCGATGGTTCGGGTACGCCTGTTGCTTTCCGTGTGACCACCCACGCCTGGGCGCGCAAGATCGCTTTCGATCCCGATCTCAACCTCGGCGAATCCTATATGGCTGGCGGCCTCGAAGTGATGCAGGGCACGCTCTACGACGTGCTGGCCATTCTCATCGACAACGCCGAGCGGAAATCCTATCCGGCCGGCGCCAAGCTCTACAATCGTCTGCGTATTTTCATGAAGCGCATGGACCAATACAATCCGGTGGGCAAGGCCAAGGCCAATGTCGCCCATCATTACGATCTCTCGGGCAAGCTCTACGACCTGTTCCTTGATCGTGACCGGCAATATTCCTGCGCCTACTTCGAAGCTCCTGATTCATCACTCGAGGACGCCCAGCTTGCCAAGAAGCGCCACCTCGCTGCCAAGCTCGGCATCAAGCCCGGAATGAAGGTACTCGACATCGGCTCAGGCTGGGGCGGGCTTGGCCTCTACCTCGCCGAAGCCACTGGCGCGCACGTGACCGGCGTCACTCTCTCGGAAGAACAGCACAAACTTTCCAACGAGCGCGCCCAACAGCGCGGGCTTTCAAATCGCGCAAATTTCCGCCTGCTTGACTATCGCCACTTGAATGAACAGTTCGACCGTATCGTCTCGGTCGGCATGTTCGAGCATGTGGGAATTGTCCACTACAAGGAGTTTTTCCGCAAGGCCAAGTCGTTGCTGAAGGATGACGGCACGGCGGTGCTGCATTCGATCAACCGCTCCGATGGGCCCGGGGCAACCAGTGCGTGGATCAAGAGGTATATTTTCCCCGGCGGCTACATTCCCGCTCTTTCGGAGGTGCTGCCGCACCTCGAGCGCGAAAAGCTCTATGTCACCGACATTGAAATCCTGCGCCTGCATTATGCGCGCACGCTGCGCGAATGGTACGACCGCTTCCAGAGCAACCGCGAGCGCGGCCAAGGAGATCTACGACGAGCGCTTCTGCCGCATGTGGGAATTCTACCTCGCGGCGTCCGAATGCGCCTTCCGCTTCGCCGGCATGAACAACTTCCAGATCCAGTTCTGCAAGAACCAGAACGCGCTCCCGTTGACGCGCAACTACATGATTTCCGAAGAAGACATGATGCGCGCCGAAGACCAGAAGCGGCCACGGCTGAAATCCATTCCGGCCGAGTAAGCTTCCGGCCCTCAGCCGGGACTGATGTTCTGGTTGAGGTGGAAGACGTTATCGGGATCGTACTTGCGCTTGATCTCCTTGAGCCGCGCATGGTTGGGGCCATAGGCAGAGGCAGCACCCTCGCCCAATTCGTCTTCGTTCATATAATTCACATAGCGGCCCGAGGACATGAAAGGTTTCATGGCGCCGTAGGTGTCGCGAACCCAGCCAATCTGGCGGGCGGTGTCGCCTGCGTCCAACCATTGCCCGAGGCACAGCATATTGTAGCCCGGCGCGCGATGTGGAAACGCTGTATCGCCAACAGCCACGCGGCAGGCGGCGCCATGGAAATGCTCGAACAGGATCGAACTCATGGGCGAGGTGCAAGCCGCAAATGCCTTGACGGCGGTGTCGATGGCGCCATCGCTCAACTCCGGAACGAAATTTGCCTTCCAGTAGTTCAGCGCGCCCTTGGGGTTGTTGGCATCGAGCATGGCGTTGATGGCGCTGTAGGGAATGGGGCCGAGCACATCCATCACCGGTGGTCCGAATGCCTTGATCGGCTTCACCGCCGCCTCGCCGTCGGCAAGGCTGCCGCAGTGGGCGACCACCAGAGCGGCGATCTTGTTTCCCGACCCGTCGGGCGCGTGGCCCAACGCTGCGAACACCACCATCTCATCGGGAAGCGAGGCGGTGATTTGACGATAATACCGCAGCATCTCACCGGCCTTCTCGAAGGGATGCACGACAAGGCCACCGGTGATCATCGGACCCACCGGAAACAGCCGGAATTCGAACGACGATACCACGCCGAAATTGCCGCCGCCGCCACGCAGGGCCCAGAACAGGTCGGGGTTTTCTGACGCACTGGCCGTCAGAACCGAACCGTCCGCCGTTACCACCTCGGCGGAGATGAGACTGTCGATCGTCAATCCATACTTGCCCATCAACCAGCCGAGGCCGCCGCCGAGCGTCAGACCAGCGACGCCCGTTGTCGAAATGGCGCCGCCCGTGGTGGCAAGCCCGTGCAGTTGCGTTTCGCGATTGAACTCGCCCCAGTTGGCGCCGCCCTGGACCCTAACCGTGCGCGACTTGGCGTCGACGTAGATGCCCTTCATCGGTGCAAGGTCGATCATCAGTCCGCCTTCAACGGTCGATCTGCCGGCGACATTGTGGCCGCCGCCGCGAACGGCAATTTCCAGTCCGAGTTTGCGCCCGAGTTTCACCGCATCAACGATGCCTGCCGTGCCGCTGCACCGGGCAATGACAGCCGGACTCTTGTCGATCAATCCGTTGTGGACTTTGCGCGCCGCATCATAGCCAGCGTCTCCGGCCCGCAGCAATTCGCCGCCAAAATTTCCCTTCAGTTCGGCAACGGCGGCATCAATGTCTTGAGCTTTGGTCATGACTTGTTCCCCTGCTAGAATTTTGGTTGAACTGCGGACGGCATGCGCGAATTTCGCGTCAACGCGGTAAGCCTAGCATATTGCACAACAAATGGCGAGGCGGGCCAAACAGGGCGGCAATGATGATTTTGCAGCGCCTGTGGATAACGCGCATAATCACCGGCAATTCGATTCGAATGCACCGCATTGCGCAGCGTTTCGCTAACACAGGCCCATGTCCGCACAACCCAACCTACGCCCCGTCGAGGCTGACGCCGACGATGGTGCCTATCGCAGTCCACCCGCCAACCTCGAGGCGGAACAGGCATTGCTAGGCGCCATCCTGACCAACAACGACGCCTGTGACCGGGTTTCGGCTTTCCTGTTGCCTGATCACTTTTCGGAAGCCGTACATGCCCGCATCTACGAGGCGGCTTCGACGCTGATCCGGGCCGGCAAGCTGGCCAGCCCGGTGACACTCAAAACCTATTTCGACAATGACGCAACGCTGAAGGAAATCGGCGGGCCGGTCTATCTCGCCCGCCTCGCCGCCGCTGCCACGACGATCATCAACGCCGAGGAATATGGCCGAACAATTTATGAACTGGCGCAGCGGCGGAAGCTCATCACCATCGGCGGCGATCTGGTCAACGAGTCCTTCGACACGCCGGTTGAAGAGACATCCAAGGACCTGATCGAGCGCGCCGAGCAGACGCTCTATGAAATGGCCGAGACGGGGAAATATGGCCAGGGCTTCCAGCCCTTCGGCCGGGCGCTCACTGACGCTGTTGATATGGCAGCCAACGCCTATCAGCGCGATGGCGGGTTGTCCGGCATCTCTTCTGGCCTCAAGGACCTCGACGAAAAGATGGGCGGCCTGCAATCGTCAGACCTGATTATTCTCGCCGGCCGTCCCGCCATGGGCAAGACGGCACTGTGCACCAACATCGCCTATCATGTGGCCAAGGCCTACAAGGCCGACCACCAGGCCGATGGCACAGTGAAGGTGACCGATGGCGGCGTCGTTGCCTTCTTCTCGCTCGAAATGTCGGCGGAGCAACTGGCCACCCGCATCATCGCCGAACAGTCGGGCATTTCATCGGAGCGCATCCGCCGTGGCAAGATCACCGAGGACGAGTTTCACCGGCTCGTTGAAGTGAGCCGCGAGTTGCAATCCCTGCCGCTCTATATCGATGCCACCGGTGGCCTTACCATCGCGCAACTGGCGGCGCGAGCCAGGCGACTGAAGCGCCAGCGCGGACTTGGCCTTCTGGTCGTTGACTATTTGCAGCTTCTTTCCGGCTCGTCGCGCCGTGCTTCCGAAGGCCGTGTGCAAGAGGTGTCCGAAATCACCGTGGGGCTGAAGGCGCTGGCCAAGGAACTTGCCGTGCCGGTGATCGCGCTCTCACAGCTTTCGCGCCAGGTCGAGAACCGCGACGACAAGCGCCCGCAACTGGCTGATTTGCGTGAATCGGGTTCGATCGAACAGGACGCCGACGTGGTGATGTTCATCTACCGCGAAGAATATTACCTGACCCGCAAGGAACCGCGCCCCAACACGCAAGAGCACTTCGAGTGGCAGGAACAGATGAACCGGGTGACCGGCGTTGCCGAAGTGATCATCGGCAAACAGCGCCACGGCCCCACCGGCATCGTCGAACTGCAATTCGACGCGACGCTGACCAAGTTCCAGAATTTAGTGCGCACCGATTACCTGCCGGAGCAGTTTCAGTAGTGAAAATCATCACGCTCCCCTCTGGCGAATCTCTCCCTGCCCTCGGCCTCGGCACGTGGCACATGGGCGAGAGCGCAGCAAACCGGAAGGCGGAAGTGGCGGCGCTCAAGGCGGGGATCGATCTCGGTCTCACGGTGATCGATACCGCCGAGATGTATGCCAATGGGAGCGCCGAGACCGTTGTTGCCGAAGCGATAGCCGGGCAGCGCGACAAGGTGGTCATCGTCAGCAAGGTCCTGCCGTCCAACGCATCCTACAAGGGAACACTGGCCGCCTGTGAGGCAAGCCTGCGGCGGTTGCAAACCAATGTGATCGATCTCTATCTTCTGCACTGGCGGGGCGGCACGCCGTTGAGAGAAACTGTTCGCGCCTTCGAGGCGCTGAAGGCTGATGGCAAGATCCGCCATTGGGGCGTGAGCAACTTTGACGCCGATGACATGGCAGAACTGGTTGGCGTGGAAAACGGCAATCGCTGCGCTGCCAATCAGGTGCAATATGCACTCAACACACGCGGCGTCGAATGGGATCTGCTGCCGTGGCAGCAGAAGCGCTCGATGCCGCTCATGGCCTATTGTCCGCTGGGCCAGGGCGATTTGGTGGACCACCCTGCACTTTTGCCGGTGGCCCGCAAACACAACACGTCTGCCGCCGTCATCGCCCTAGCCTTCCTGCTGTCGAAGCCTTGCGTCATGCCCATTCCGAAATCCGCAAAAGCCGACACGGGTGCGCGAGATTGCAACGGCACGCGATGTGAAACTGGATGCCGATGACTTGGCCGCCCTCGACCGTGCTTTCCCGCCGCCCAAACGAAAGCAATCGCTGGCGATGTCGTAGGCTTGATCCCCGGCGCGTATGACCCTATGGCAGCGCTGCCATGATTGCCCCTACCCCCGAAGACCTCGCCGGCGCCGTTCTGACCATTGATCTGCAAGCTCTGCAGGCCAATTGGAAAACGCTGGCTGTCCGCGCTGGAAAAGCCGAATGCGGGGCCGCTGTCAAAGGTAATGCCTATGGGCTGGGCATTGCACCGGTGGCCGATGCGCTGTGGCGCGCCGGCTGCCGCAGCTTCTTTGTGGCCCGTCCCAAGGAGGGCGAGGAACTGCGCAAGCTGCTGCCGCAGGCGGTAATTTATGTGCTCGACGGACTGTTCGCAGGGCAAGCCGAATACTACGCCAAGCTCGACCTGCGCCCGGCGCTCATTTCCATTGAGGAAGCGCGCGAGTGGGCGAGCTTCGGGCGCGTCTATGGCCGCAAGCTTCCGTGCGCGCTTGCATGTCGACACCGGCATCAACCGCCTCGGCTTCGCGATGGGCGAATTTGATGCCTTGCTTGCCGACAACTTCACCTTCGAAGGCCTCAACATCAGCCTGCTGATGAGCCACCTCGCCTGCGCCGATGAGCCTTCACATCCGCTGAATGCCAGGCAGTGCGCGGCCTTTGCCGACGTGCGGCGCAGGCTTCCCGGTATTCCCGCAAGCCTTGCCAATTCCAGCGGCATTTTTCTGGGCGATGGCTTTACCCATGATCTGGTGCGCCCCGGCATTGCCATCTATGGCGGCAACCCGACGCCCGAAGCCGCGAACCCGATGGGTGCCGTTGCTCACCTCGAAGGCACGGTGATGCAGGTGCGCGATGCGAAGGCGGGCGACACCGTGGGCTATGGCGCAACATGGGAAGCCAATCGCCCGACACGCATTGCCGTGCTTGGTGCGGGCTACAAAGACGGCGTGCCGCGGGCCTTGAGTTCGAAGCAGGAGACGGGCCCGGCAGAGGTGTTTCTGGGTGGCAGGCGCTGCCCGATCATCGGCCGCATTTCCATGGACATGATGGCCATCGATATCACCGAACTTGCGCCACGCTCGATCATCCGTGGCAGCCGTGCTGAAATTCTTGGATCCAACATCACCATCGATGAAGCCGCGGGCTGGGCCGGCACGATTTCTTATGAGTTGCTGACCAGGCTCGGCAGCCGCTATGCAAGGCTCTATTCCGGACGGGAATCGGACCCCAGCGCTTGAACATCCTCGCTCACATTGGCCGTGCCACACTTGCACTTTTTTCGGAAGTGGGGCGCGTCTCGCTGTTTCTTAAAGATGGCCTCGCGCAGGGGCTAACGCCGAAGTATTTCCCTCGCCAGATCGGCGGCCAGATATTGCGCATCGGCTATTTCTCGCTGCCGGTTGTCGGTCTCACGGCATTCTTCACTGGTGGCGCATTGGCGCTGCAAATCTATCTTGGTTCATCGCGCTTCAACGCTGAAAGTCTAGTGGCCTCCATCGTGGCTTTGGGCATCACCCGTGAACTCGGGCCAGTGCTGGCGGGGCTGATGGTGGCGGGCCGTGTCGGCGCTTCGATTGCCGCCGAACTCGGCACCATGCGGGTGACCGAACAGATCGATGCGCTGGTGACACTGGCCACCAATCCATTCAAATATCTTGTTGGCCCCCGCATCATCGCCGCCGTTATCACTTTGCCGGTCCTCGTCGCCATCGGCGACACCATCGGCATCATGGGCGGTTATATCGTCGGCACGCGGTCGCTGGATTTCAACGGCGCTGCCTACATCAAGAACACCGTGGATTTTCTGGAGATCTCCGACGTGACCTCGGGGCTCATCAAAGCCGCCGTGTTCGGCTTCATCATTGCGGTGATGGGGTGTTATCACGGCTTCAACTCCAAAGGCGGGGCGGCGGGTGTTGGCCGTGCCACCACCAATGCCGTCGTGTCCTCGGCCATTCTAATCCTCGCCGCCAACTTCGCACTCACGTCGTTGCTGTTCGCGGAGTAGCAGATGGGCCACATCATACTCTCCAACGTATGCAAGGCCTTTGGGCCGAAAAAGGTGCTGAATGGCATCAACCTGTCGGTGGACAAGGGCCATTCGCTGGTGGTGATCGGCGGGTCCGGCACTGGCAAGTCGGTGATGCTCAAGTGTATTCTCGGCATCTTGCAGGCCGATGAAGGCCAGATCGCTGTTGACGGCCAGAATGTCGTGGGGCTCAGGGGCAAGGCGCGCGACGATTACCTGCAACATTTCGGCATGCTGTTTCAGGGCGGGGCGTTGTTTGATTCACTGCCGGTGTGGGAGAACGTCGCCTTCGGGCTGATCCAGGGGCGCGGCGTCGCACGTGGACGGGCCAAGGACATTGCGGTCGAAAAGCTGGGACAGGTGGGGCTCACCGCCGATGTCGCCAATCTCTACCCCGCCGAACTTTCCGGCGGCATGCAGAAGCGTGTGGGACTTGCCCGCGCCATCGCAGCCGACCCCGCCGTGATTTTCTTTGACGAGCCGACCACCGGGCTTGACCCGATCATGGCCGATGTCATCAACAACCTTATCGTCGATTGCGTGAAACGGCTGGGTGCCACGACAATATCAATCACCCACGACATGGCCTCGGCACGCAAGATCGCCGATGACATTGCAATGATCCACAAGGGTGAGATTGTCTGGCAGGGTCCGGCCAAGACCATCGACAGCAGCGGTAACGCTTATGTCGAGCAGTTCATCCACGGCCGCGCCGAAGGGCCCATACAGATGGATATCCTCAAACCATAAATGAAAAGGGCTGCGGTTTCCCGCAGCCCTTCCGTGAGATGCATCTGAAGCATCCCCTATCCGTATCCGTCAGCTTCTTGCGCCCGCAAGGCTGACGATCCGCACGAGGTGTGCTCCAGATACAGTGAACTCACTTGACATCGGATCACCTCCTTTCAACTGTTGACGACCCCTTGAATATGGCACTGCGGCTGGGGCATTGCAACGGCAAGTCAATTGTCCCGGCTGGCGCTGACGATGCGCGGGTAGCGGCCATCAACAGTCACGGTGAAAGCGTTGCCCTGCCGGGATGCCGAATAGATGAAGAAACGCGGGCGGCAATCGAGCGACAAGGTCACGCTGTAGCCCTTCGACTCGAGGAACCGCCTGCCTTCCTTGCAGGTGATGACAGAGCCGCTTTTCGGGCCGGCCAGACTTTTGGGGATGATGCCCAGCACGGTATTGGCGGGCAGTGCAGCACCACCGGCCAGCGACAGGACTCCGGCGGCAGCTGCAAGAATAATCAGTTTCCTGGTCATGTGATGTGTCCCCTACCCGGTTGAAATCGCAGTCTCCCGGCTTGATGTGGCGGATTCGTGGAAGCATACTCGACTTTCAGTTTTCAGGACACACCATGCCATCTGCCGACATTCTGATCTCCAACGCCCGTATCTTGACGATGGACAGGGCCCGACCACAAGCCGGTTCGTTGGCAATTGCCGGAAATCGTATTCTCGCTTTGGGCGAGACTGGTGATCTCACGGCCCTCAAAGCCCGCCACACCCGGGTGATCGATGCCGGGGGCAAGACGGTGATGCCGGGGATCATCGAAGGCCATGTGCACCTGTTTGGCGGTGCGGTTGAGCTCGAAAGCCTGATGCTCAATGGTATCAATGGCTTCCCGTCGATATCGGAAGCAGTTTCACAATATCGCAAGAACAACCCCGGCATGGCGGTGATCACCGCCACAGGAGTGGCGCATGAAAGCTTTGGCAGCGATGGGCCAATCACCCGGCAGCTTTTGGACCGTATCGTGCCGGATGTGCCGTTCATTGTCGTCTGTTTTGACCACCATACAGTGTGGGCCAATACCAAGGCCATCGCAGCGGCGGGCATCATGAAAGGCCGGGACTTGCCCACCGGCAATGAAATTGTGCTCGATGAAAACGGCCTCGCGACGGGCGAATTGCGCGAGCCTGCGGCCTATATGCCGGCCTTGGCACTGACGCCCACCAGCGGGCGCGAGTGGCTGGGGATGACCACCGGTGAAAATCCCTTTCCGCCTGCCACACCGGCGCAGAGAGCTATCGACGAAAATTTCTTCAAAAAAGGAATTGCCCATGCCGCTTCGCTTGGCATCACTTCGATGCACAACATGGATGGCAACTGGTATCAGCTTGAACGCCTCAAGGCATTGCTGGACCGTGGCGAACTGAACGCCCGGATTGAAGTGCCTTTCCACCAGAAGAACACGTTCGAGATTGCCCGCGTCGACGAGGCGGTGGACATGCGCGCCACGTACCAAGGTGACATGCTGCATTGTGACCGGGTGAAAATCTTCATCGATGGCGTACTCGAAACCCTGACGGCGCTGATGCTCGATGACTATCCGGGCCACCCAGGCAACAAAGGCGCACCGCTGTTCTCCGCCGAGGATTTCAATGCACTCGCCCAGCGTATCGATGCCCACAGGCTGCAGATCAGCGTCCACGCCATCGGCGACGGCGGCGTGCGGCGGACACTTGATGGCTATGAATTTGCCCGCGGAACGAACGGCGTCCGCGATTTACGCCACCGCATTGAGCATATCGAGTTGATCGATCCCGCTGACATTCCGCGTTTGAAAGAGCTCGGCGTCGCCGCCTCACTGCAACCCATCGCCGGGGTTGGCGTTCCGGGCAATCCACATGAGCCTATTCTCAGCCGGGTGGGTGACAAGCTGCCCCACGCCTATGCCTGGCAAACGCTGCGCGAAACCGGTGCGGAAATCGCCTTCTCCAGCGATTGGCCGATCGCCCCCTTGAACCCGTTCCTCGGCATGCAGGCGGCAATGACCGCCGTTCCCCTGAAGCCCGGCTGCCGCAATCAGGCGCAAAGTCTGATGGATTCCCTCGACGCATTCACCAGAGCGGGCGCCTATATGGAACACATGGACGACCGCAAGGGCATGTTGAAGGAAGGCTATCTTGCGGACGTCGTTGTGCTCGACAGCGACATCGAAGCAACGCCCAAAGACCAGATCGCCGCCATCCGGCCGGTGGCGACGATCTGCGATGGGACGGTGACGTTCGAGGCATGAGGCTACTCCGCCGCGAAGCAGTAGTAGAGACCGTTGCCGCCGGTTTTTTTCAGGGCGTCCTGGCTGCATCCGGCGGAGCCGTGCGATGAATTCCATGACTTCATATGGCGCGTGTCTTTCAGGCCGATGCGATCATGGTGGCCAACGATGGCCGAACCTTCGGTATTGCTTGTCCAGTTCTTGCAGTTGGTGTCACCGCCTGCGGTGGAATACATGCCATGCGGGTCGGAGCCGGTAAGCACGTCGTGCATGTTCACGTCGTCGCCCCGGCCCTTCACCACTTCGGCCTTTTCGGTGAGGGCGGTATCCTTGGTGATGTTGGCCTTGTCCGAGTGGAGTTCGTCCACCGAACTGGCGACGACGACCCCGGCAACGTTCTGCCACGGGCCCTTGCCAATGCGGTCGCGGGCGTTGATGCCCGCCTCGCCCTGGGGTGCTGTGGAACTGAGATAAGCTTTCCAGCTGGTTTTGGCGGAGCCCGCAGCGGCGGCAAGCATGCCGCAATGGGCGTCCGCCCCTTCGAGGCCGCCGAGATTGGCGCCATCGCCCGGCCCGGCGCTGGTCACGAAGAAACTCATGCTGGCGGCATCGGCGAAAGCCGGCGTGGCAAACCCGGCGGCGAGCAAAAGCGATGTGGTGAGCAGAAATGTCCGGCGCATGATATCCTCCCGATTGAGCGCTGTGGTGCGAAGGTGGTACGCTTGTTTCCCGTCACTTCTTCCATCACAGTTTCGTGGGGTCCCGTTGAAACACGTTATCGCACTACTGCTCTTTGCTCTGATCGGCGCCAGTTCAACTGCGGCCGCAACAGTAGATGTCTTTCAGTCGAACGCGCGCGTTACCGGGCAACGCGATGAAACCACGCTGCCTGGGCTTGAGCGCTGCTTCATCGACCAAATGGTGAAGGCCTCGGGCGATCCACGGCTTGCTGACAATCCCGAAGTCATCGCCATGTCGAAGACGTCGCGATTTGCGATCCGCGAATATGCCTATGTCGATCTCTATGCCGGCCGGCCGATCATGGACGAGCAAGGCACGCGCGACCGGCCCTATGAGATGACGGTTTATTACCGGCCGGACAAGATCAACGATGCTTTGGCCAAAGTGGGCAGCAAGCCGTGGGGCAAGAACCGGCCCAAAGTCATGGTGGTTCTGAAAGTGCGGCACATCGCCCGCAACTATGTGTTGACGTCGCACGGTGAATTCGGCGGCCTGATGCGCGAAAGCTTCGATCTCGCCGCCTACAAGTACGGCGTACCCATCGCGCTGGTTCCGGGGTCACTGCTGGAAGAAGCGGGGCTCGGTTACGACTCGCTGTCGGAAGCAAAGCTCGTTGACCTTCAGGCCATCGCTACGATGGCCGAAGCCGACGTCGTGATGTTCGGCGTGCTCAAGTGGGAACCGAAAGTACTGGGATGGATTGCCGATTGGCACATGCGGCACGACGGCAAGACGCACCACTGGCATATTGAAGGCGTGAACTTTGATGCGGCATTCCGGAATGCTTTGTCGGGAGCAGCACAGATTCTCTCGGGCAACGGCATGCCAGAATGAAAGAAAGCGGAGGCCGTCCCGCGCTCCGCTTTCTTCCTACTCAACTCGCTGCACTTCAGCCTGTGGCCCGGAACACCTTGGGAGGAGGTTCAGGACACCCGCGCCGCAGACGAGATCACTATGACGCCAATGCGTCTCTGATTGGTAAAGTCCACGGCGCGCAATGTGGCGGGCCGGGCAACGCTTCAGTAACTGTCGCCCATTCAAAACGACACTTGCGTTCTCTTATTGTTCCAGCATAGATGCGCCATGGCGAAAGCGACTTCAACTTATGTGTGCCAATCCTGTGGTGCCACGTCCTCCAAGTGGTCGGGCAAATGCGAGGCCTGTGAGGCGTGGAACACCATCGTCGAGGAACAGACGGCGGCCATTCCCATGTCCGGAGCCAAGGGGGCTTCGCTGCCCAAGGGCCGGCCAACCCGCCTTGTGGGCCTACGTGGTGAAACCCCGGCTCCGCCGCGCATCATGACCGGCATTGCCGAGTTGGACCGGGTGGCCGGCGGCGGCTTCGTGCCGGGCTCCGGCGTGCTGATCGGTGGCGATCCGGGCATTGGCAAATCCACACTGCTCTTGCAGGCCCTTGCGGCCTTGGCCCGGCGGGGCGAGCGCGTTGTCTATATTTCCGGCGAAGAGGCCATTGCCCAGGTGCGGTTGCGCGCCCAACGGCTGGGCCTCGACGACGCGCCTGTGTTGCTGGCCACCGAAACCAATGTGTCCGACATTATCGCCACTCTGGGCGAAGGAGCGCCGCCTGCCATCGCGGTGATTGATTCAATCCAGACCCTGTGGTCGCCGGTGATCGAAGCGGCGCCCGGCACCGTGTCGCAATTGAAGGCCGGGTCGGAAGCCTTGATCCGCTTTGCCAAGACCAAGGGCACATCGGTGCTGCTGGTTGGCCATGTGACCAAAGAGGGCCAGATCGCCGGGCCCAAGGTGATCGAGCACATGGTCGATACGGTGCTGTATTTCGAGGGTGACCGCGGCCACCAGTATCGCATACTGCGCGCCGTCAAGAACCGTTTCGGGCCAACCGACGAAATCGGCGTGTTTGAAATGTCGGATGGCGGGCTGCAGGAGGTGAGCAACCCGTCGCGCCTGTTCATGGGTTCCAACGAACGGCCCACACCCGGTACTGCGGTGTTCGCGGGGATGGAAGGCACCAGGCCGCTGCTCATCGAAGTGCAGGCGCTGGTATCGCCCTCGCCGCTCGGCACACCACGACGCACGACGGTGGGCTGGGATTCGAACAGACTGCGATGATTCTCGCCGTCCTCGAAGCCCGCGCTGGAGTGACGATCGGCAACAACGATGTGTATCTCAATGTGGCGGGCGGCCTTCGGGTGCGCGAACCGGCGGCCGATTTGGCGGTGGCCGCCGCCCTGCTCTCCTCCCTCACCGGCACGGTGATTCCCCCCGGCACGGCGATTTTTGGAGAGATAGCGCTTTCCGGCATGATCCGCCCGGTCGGCCAGACGGAGGCTCGCCTCAAGGAAGCCCAAAAGCTCGGGCTGAAGGAAGCGGTGATCGCCCATGCCGCCGACGTGCCAGGCGCCAAGGGCTTGCGTATTCGCGGTCTCGAGACGATCATGGACCTCGTCGCCTGGTCCGCCGCGCAAGACAAGGGCAGCCGCCGTTTGGCCTAGCCTGAAACAGGAATCCTGCCTATAAGGTGGGCGCTTAGCGACACGGGAATTTCGCATGGGTTTTCAGCTTCTCGACCTGATCCTCCTCGGCATCATGCTGATTTCGGGGCTTCTGGCCTTGATGCGCGGGTTTACCCGTGAAGTGCTGTCACTGGTGGCTTGGGGCGTTGCCGCATTTGCAGCCTACATTGGTATTCGCCAGCAAGCGCTGGTGGATGTTGCCATGCCGTATTTCGACAAGCCAATACTGGCGCAAATCGCTGTGGGCGCCGTCGTCTTCCTGATCGTGCTGATCATCGTCTCACTGATCAGCGTCAAGATTTCCGATCTGGTGATCGATTCGGCGGCCGGCGCCTTCGACCGCTCGCTGGGATTCGTCTATGGCGTGGCGCGGGGCTTCGTGCTCGTCACCATCGCCTACCTGTTTTATGGCTGGCTGCTGCCTGCCGACAAGCAGGAGCCTTGGGTGCGCGATGCCACCAGTTTGCCATATCTGAAATCGGCGGGCGAAATGCTGCTGTCGTTCATGCCGCCCGACATTGCCGACACGCTGACCAACACGGCGCTGCAGAAGAACCCCGGCACCGACAACCGGTGACACCCAGCAGCCGGGCTATCAAAGCAACGATGCCCAGAGCCTCGATAACCTCATCGAGGGCACGGACCAGAAGAAACCGGCGTTCGGCCAATCGGAGTCCGGAGAAAGCCAATGATGGGTGGCATTGAACTCGAACTTGAGGCCGACCGGCTGCGCGAGGAGTGCGGGGTGTTCGGCGTTTTTGGCCATGCCGATGCGGCGGCCCTTACCGCCCTTGGCCTCCACGCCCTGCAGCATCGAGGTCAGGAAGCGGCGGGCATCGTTTCGTTCGATGGCGAGCGCTTTCAGACCGAACGGCGCCTCGGCCTTGTTGGCGACCACTTCTCCAGTTCCAAGATCATTGATCGCCTCAAGGGCAACGCCGCCCTTGGCCATGTGCGCTATTCGACGACCGGCGAAACCATTCTGCGCAATGTGCAGCCGCTGTTCGCCGAACTCGCCGCCGGGGGTCTCGCGGTCGCCCACAATGGCAACCTGACCAATGGCCTGACACTGCGCAAGGAGCTGATCGCCCAGGGCTGCATCTGCCAGTCGACGTCCGACACCGAAGTGATCCTGCATCTTGTTGCGCGCTCGCAGAAATCGCGCATGGTGGACCGCTACGTCGATGCGCTGCGCTCGCTCGAAGGTGCTTATGCACTGGTGGCGCTGACCAACAAGAAGCTGATCGGCGCCCGCGACCCCTTCGGCATCCGCCCGCTGATTCTCGGCAGGCTCAACAACGCTTACATTCTTTGTTCGGAAACCTGCGCCCTCGACATCATTGGCGCCACTTTCGTGCGCGAAATCGGCAATGGCGAAGTGGTGGTGATTTCCGACGAAGGAATCGAGAGCCACTGGCCCTTCCCCAGGCAACCGGCGCGGCCGTGCATCTTCGAGTACATTTATTTCTCACGGCCCGATTCCATGCTGGGTGGCCGATCGATCTACGACGTGCGGAAGTTCATGGGCCGCGAGCTGGCGCGTGAAAGCGCTATCGCCGCCGATGTGATCGTGCCGATCCCCGACTCTGGCGTTCCTGCCGCCCTTGGCTATTCGCAGGAAACCGGCATTCCGTTTGAACTTGGCATCATCCGCAATCACTACGTGGGCCGAACCTTCATCGAGCCGACGCAAACCATCCGCTCGCTCGGCGTGAAACTCAAGCACAACGCCAATCGCGCCGTGGTCAACGGCAAGCGCGTGGTGCTGGTCGACGATTCGATCGTGCGCGGCACCACCTCGGTAAAGATCGTGCGCATGATGTATGAGGCCGGCGCCACTGAAGTTCACATGCGGATTTCGAGCCCGCCGATCCGCTATCCGGATTTCTATGGCATCGACACGCCGGAACAGAAATCGCTGCTCGCCGCCACCCATTCGCTGGAAGAAATGCGCGACTATATCGGCGTCACGTCGCTGGCTTTCCTGTCGGTCGATGGCGTTTACCGCGCCGCCGGTTATGAGAAGCGCGATAACCTCCGCCCGCAGTTCACCGACCATTGCTTCACTGGCGACTATCCCACCCCGCTCACCGATTTGACCGGCGAGCGCGGCAAGCAGCAACTCTCGCTCCTCGCCGAAGCTGGCTGAACCCCATGACCAAACTTCTGCACGACCGCATCGCCGTGGTCACTGGCGCCTCGCGTGGCCTTGGCCGGTCCATCGCACTGGCTTTGGCGAAGGAAGGTGCACACATCGTCGCCATGGCCCGCACCACGGGCGGGCTCGAGGAACTCGACGATGAAATAAAATCCGCCGGCGGCAGCGCCACGCTGGTGCCCGCCGACATCAAGGATTTCGACGCCATTGACCGGCTGGGGGCCGCGATTTTCGAGCGCTGGAAGAAGCTCGATATTCTGGTGGGCAATGCCGGAACGCTGGGCAAGCTGACGCCGCTTGCCCATGTTGACCAGAAGGTGTGGGACGATGCCGTGGCCATCAACTTGACGGCGAATTTCCGGCTGATCCGCTCGTTCGACCCCCTGCTCCGTGCTTCCGATGCCGGCCGGGCCGTGTTCATCACCTCCGGCCTTGCCAGGAAGTGCTGGCCCTATTGGGGGCCCTACTCGATCACCAAGGCGGCCCTGGAAGCCATGGTGAAGACCTATGCCGGCGAGGTGGCGACAACCCGGATCCGCGCCAATTGCTTCAGCCCCGGCGCCACCCGCACCAAGATGCGGGCCACCGCCATGCCCGGCGAAGACCCGGAAACGCTGCCGCACCCCGATGTTGTGGCTGCCCAATTGGTACCGCTCTGCGCGCCGGACTTTGCGGATCAAGCGGCAGTCTACAAATACGACCCCAAAGGACTGATCAGGCAATACGAGATTTGACCATTGCCTTTGCCCGCTGGCATGACGCTTGCTACAACTCTAGCGTTAAGATTTGTCAGTCTGTTTCTGGGAGACGAGAACATGAAGAAGTATATGGCGGGCGCGGTTGCGGGAGCACTGGCACTAACAGCCACAAGCCTGATGGCTGCGGCGGAAACCGTTGAAAAATGGACACTTACCGGATTTGAACACCCGGAGAGCGTCGATCTCGATGTGCCGCACCAGGTCCTCTATGTTTCCAATATTGGTAAATCGCCGGATGGTGTTGCCGGGCCGCAGCCCCTCGCCAAGGACGGCAATGGTTTCATTTCGAAACTGTCCCGCGATGGCAAGCCGATTGCCTTGAAGTGGGTCGAAGGCCTCGATGCCCCCAAGGGCATGGTGATGAAAGACTACACCTTGTGGGTCACCGACATTGACAGGCTGGTCGAAATCGACACCCGGAGCGGCAAGATCACCAACACATATCCAGCCGAAGGTTCGGTGTTCCTGAATGATCCCGCTGTCGATGCCAAGGGCAACGTTTATGTGTCCGACATCGCCAAACGCAAGATATGGAAACTCGAGAACGGCAAAATGTCGATGTGGTATGACGACGACAGCCTGATGCACATCAACGGCCTGCGCGTCATCTATGGCGGTAAGCTGCTGGTCGCCGGCTGGGGCCGCGGCATGCATGACGACGGCTCGACCGACTCGCCCGGCAATCTCTTCACCATCGATCTCAAGACCAAGGAAGTGACCAACCTGCGGCGGTGGCCAGCCGGTCGGAAATCTTGATGGCCTTGAGCGCGACGCCCACGGCGAATTCCTGACGACCGACTTCATTTCGGCCGCCTCATACGCGTCCACAAGGACGGCACCCACGAGATGCTGCTGCAATTGCAGCCGGGTACCGCCGACCTCGATACCATCGACAAGGGCCGTACCGCCATCATTCCGCGCATGCTGCAGAACACGGTGACGGCATACTCCGTGGACTGATTGAAAATGCGGGGCGGCGAGTGCCGCCCCTCACTTGTCCTTGTCGTAAGGGTTCTTTCCGCCCCTGAGAGAAATGCGGATGGGCACGCCCTTGAGATCGAAAGTCTCGCGCAGGCCATTCACCAGATAGCGCTGATAGCTTTGCGGCATCTTCGCCAGTTGGTTGCCGAAAATTGCAAATGTCGGTGGCCTGGCATCGGGCTGCGTGGCATAGCGGATCTTGATGCGGCGTCCGCCGGGTGCAGGCGGCGGGTTACGTTCGACGGCACTTTCCAGCCAGCGGTTGACCTGCGAGGTTGAAACCCGCTTGTTCCAGCGCTGATCAGCTTCAAACACCGCTTTCATCAGCTTTTCGAGGCCGCGTTCCTGCTTGGCCGACAGGGTGACCACCGGCACGCCGCGGATTTCCGGCAGCACGTCCTCAAGATCGCTCTGGATTTGCTTCATGGTCTTGATCTTGTCTTCGACCAGATCCCATTTGCGAGAAGCGCCATGACCACGGCGCGGCCTTCCTGCTGCACCAGATTGGCGAGCGTCAGGTCCTGGCTTTCAATGGGGATTGAGGCATCGATCAGCACGATCACGCAATCGGCGAAACGGATGGCGCGCAGCGCGTCCGAGACGGCGAGCTTTTCGATCTTGCCGTCAACCTTGGCCTTGCGCCGGATGCCCGCCGTATCCCACAGCCGAATTTCACGGTCCGACCATTTGAAATCGGTGGAGATCGCGTCGCGGGTAATGCCGGCTTCCGGCCCAGTGAGCATGCGCTCTTCGCCCAGAAGCGCATTCACCAGCGTCGATTTTCCGGCATTGGGCTGGCCGATGATGGCAAGCCGCAAGGGGCCCGTGGCCTTGTCTTCGTCCGGCAATTCCTCGACATTTTCCTCCGCATACGGAAGAATAGCGTCGTGCAGGGCATCGAGCCCCTCGCCATGCTCGGCGGAAATCGGCGAGCGGCTCGCCAAAGCCCAGCGCATAGGCCTCGGCAATGCCGGCGTCGGCAGCCGCGGCTTTCGGCCTTGTTGGCGACCAGCACCACGGGCTTGCCCTTCTTGCGGATGCGGTCGGCGAACTGCCGGTCGATGGGGGTGACGCCGGCGCGGGCATCGATCACGAAGAAGATCAGATCGGCATCGTCCACGGCGCGTTCGGCCTGGGCGCTCATGCGCGCTTCGAGCGAATCCTTGCGCGCCTCATCGAGGCCCGCCGTGTCGAACACCCGGAATTTGAGATTGCCGATGCGGCCTTCGCCCTCGCGGCGGTCGCGGGTGACCCCGGGCTGGTCATCGACAAGCGCGATCTTGCGCCCCACCAGGCGGTTAAAAAGCGTGGACTTGCCAACGTTGGGGCGGCCAAGAATGGCGACGGTGGCGGTCATTGACCGTCACTGAAGGTGCCGTCCGTTCCGCTGTCCGAAGTATCGTCGGCGGCGCAATTTGGATCGCTCTTGTCGTTGGGATCGGGGCAGATGGGGGCGACAGCAATATCTTCGGGGCCACCTTCGACCGCCTGCGAGCCGCTGTTGCCAGTTGCTTTCTGCAGCTGGTCTTCGCCGGGTGCGGGAAACACGCTCTGGCCCGGAATGGCGTCTTCGCGCGGGCCAGGCAGCACGGTGTCATCGACACCCATTCCACAGCCGCCGAGCGCGATTGCCAGCGCCAACAATATGCAACGGCTCACTATCATCAGGGTGTGGCCAACATCGGTTTTACAAGGCCCGCGAGGCGCGTGGCGCGCTGACGGATTCCGCCCGCCGCCTGCGGGTCAACCAGGATGGCCTGCGTCATTTCATCGACCATTTTGTAGTCCTTCACCCGCCAGGCCGAAATGGCGATGACTTCACGCATCTCGTTCTTCCACTTGCTGTCAGTGGCATCGAACCGCACCAGCCGCGCCTTGAGGTCGGCGGGCGACAGCGTATCGGCCTCAAGATAGGCGGCCTTGATGGCCGCCAAATCGCGCAGCGCCGGGGCGGCATGAATATCGCCGATCACCACCGAATATTGCTCCAGCGCTTCCTTGGTCTTGCCCTGCTTGGCCAGAAGTGCGCCGGCGCGGATTTGCGCCAGTGTCCTGAACCCAGCGTGGTCAATAGCGGCAAGTTGCTGCAAGCCCTCTTCGGGCTTTTCACCGGCCGCCGTTTTCAGCGCCGTGAAATAGTTCTGGCCGGCGGTTTCGGACTGCTTGACCTGCCAATACTGCCAGCCCTTGTAGCCGCCAACACCGGCAACGACGATCACGCACAGCGCAATGAGGGCATTGCCGTAGCGTTCCCACAGCTTTTTGTACTGTTCCTGGCGGACTTCCTCGTCCACCTCGCGAAACAGGGATTCTTCGCTCAAAGCCCGCTCCTGATGAAATGAATGACAGGGGGCCGGGGGTAGATCAGTGGCTTGGCCAAATCAAGGCATTTCCGCGCCGGGACGTTCCCGGTTTGTGGCCATAGGCCGATTGAATGGCCCGCCAGTTTTCGACGTTGAGAAATACCACGCCGCCCGCAGCCACACAGGCGAGACCCGCTAGAAACCCGTACACCTCGATGGACATGCCGCCTCCAAAAGGGAATCGCCCGATTAGGCACCCAAATAGTTAACGTGCTGTTTATGATTGCCGTGCCGTAAGTTCAGGCGACCACAAACGCCACGGTAAGGCCGGAATCGGCCCGCTCGGCCACCAGGCTTTGCACCGCCCAGGTGCCTGGATTATCGGCAACGAAAGCCAGTTTGGACGAGGATTTGGAGAGTACCACCGCCGTATCGCGGAATGGCTCGGCGTCCAGCACAACGCCACCGCGCTCGATCTCGCGCCAGACATGGCCATGAACATGGAGCGGCTGGTCGAACGCCGTGCGGTTGTCCACGGCGACAACGACCGTGGCACTTTGCGTGAAAGTCGCTAGCGGCTCGCCCCCTGCTCCCGCCGTGCCGTTGAACGACCATGCCATGCCAGCCTCCAGCAAGGCACGGAGGTCCTTCTGCTCGCCTTGGAACATGGCGCCGGTCATGCCGCCCTTTTCACCGCCCTCGATGACCAGAGGCACGGTAATGGCACTCTCAAGATCAAGGCTGCTGGCGACGGGATTGGCGGGAAGCGCAAAGTTCTCGGCAAGTTCGGGAAGCGCATCGCTACCGGCACTCACCAGCGTTCCCACTTCCACGATGTCCTCAAACAGGTCAATGGCCAGGCGCGTATTGCCGCCTGTCCCGTCAATCAGCATGTCGGCCCGTTGGCCGGGGGAAAGCGTGAAGCTTGCCTGGCCCAGGAAGCGCGGCGGCACGGGCTGGCCATCGAGGGCCAGCAGCAGCGGATCGGCTCCCTTGAATTGCAGCGGCATGTCGCGCGAGTTGGCGGCATTGAGAATGCGCAGCCTGGTGTATTTGCCGCTGAGCAACGGTAAATCCGGCCGGAACAGGTTGTTGATGGTGAGCCAGTTGCCCAGCCGGCCTTCGCCCACCACCAGATTCATGTCGCCGAAATCCATATCGATGACGCCATCCCCATCGATTTTCCAGTCATCGAGGATGACCGGGAGATCGACGATGCCGTCCAGCGGCGCTGCCTCTTCGACAATCACCATGGCGCAAAGCCCCATGTCGCGCAGGCGCGATTGATTGGCCATGGGCCCCAACCAAAAGGTTCCGGCATCGGGCGGCGTGAACACGCAATCGACGGCGCTGGCCTCGCCCGGCGCCACATTGACGGTCATGACTTCGCTGGGGCCGCGAATGCCGAACCAGTGCAGCCAGATATCCCATTCCAATTCGTTGACAATGCGAAGTTTGAGTTCCTGCCCTTGCCGGGCGCGGATCACCGTTTCGCTGAACGTCCAGGCGGCGGTCGGGGGCAGCATCGGCAGCCGAGCAACGGCAGTTGGCGTTTGGCGGCGCGCAGCAACTGAAAACCATCATCCGAGGTTTCCGCCCGCGCCGGGACGAACGCCACCGCGAGCCCCGCCAGAGCAACAAATTCACGCCGTGATAGTGACCATCGGGCATGCCTCTGCAGAATCGGCTGAATCATAGTGGGGATCGTGGCGAATGGATGATCGATTGCTGGCCACGTTTGATCATGCTAATAGCCGATCAAATTAGTCGGCTTTTGTAGTTCGAAGGTTTCCCCATGCTTCTGCAGATCGGCGATGTGCTTTCTAAAGAACAGATCACAAGTCTCGTGGCGAGCCTCGATAGTGTCACCGTGACGTTCGAAGACGGCCGCAAGACTGCGGGCTGGCAAGCGCGGGAAGTGAAGAACAATTTGCAGGCATCCGGTCCTGCCGCCACTCAGGCGACGGATGTGGTGAAAAACGCCCTGTTCCAGCATCCGGTCTTCAAGGCCTTCGCCATGCCGAAGGAATTCGTGAAACTGCTGGTTTCACGCTACACGCCGGGTATGGAATATGGCACCCATGTTGACGATGCGCTGATGGCCGGGGTGCGCACTGACATGTCATTCACACTGTTTCTGCGCGGGCCCGAGACATACGAGGGTGGCGAACTTATCATCGAGGGTAGCGACGGCGACACCGAAGTGAAGTTGCCGGCGGGGAGCCTTGTGCTCTATCCGACGACGACCCTGCATCGCGTGGCGCCGGTGGTGAAAGGCGAACGCCTGGCAATTGTTGGCTGGGTGCGCAGTTACATCCGCTCAGCCGAAGACCGCGAGATTCTGTTCGATCTCGAAAATGCCATCGCCGCATTGCGCATGGCGGATACCAGCCGCGAGACCATGAACCGATTGCTGAAAGTCAAAGCCAACCTGCTACGCAAATGGGCCGAGGATTAATCCTTCACTTCGTAGGTATTCTCGGATGACGGGAAGTTCCTGCCACGCACTTCGTCGGCATACATCTTGATGGCGCCTTCGATGGCGATGCCGACCTTGCCGAATTCCTTGACGAACTTCGGCACGCGCGGGCTCAATCCCAGCATGTCCTCCATCACCAGGATTTGCCCATCGCATGCCGACGAAGCGCCGATGCCGATGGTCGGGATGGGAATGTCTTTGGTGATCTTGGCGGCCAGCGGTTCGGCAATGGCTTCCAGCACCACGGCGAAGGCGCCCGCCTCCGACACAATGCGGGCATCTTCCTCGATGATCGCCCACTGGGCGCGGGTGCGGCCTTGCGTTTTGAAGCCGCCGAGAATGTTGATCGATTGCGGTGTCAGTCCGATGTGGGCCATCACTGGTATGCCGCGCTCGGTAAGGAAGCGTATGGTCTCACCCATGCGCTTTCCGCCTTCGAGCTTGATGGCCCCGCACTCGGTTTCCTTCACTACACGCGCGGCATTGCGAAAGGCCTGTTGCGGGCTTTCTTCATAGGAACCAAAGGGCATGTCGACAACGATGAGCGAGCGCTTGGCGCCGCGCATGACGGCCCGGCCGTGCATGATCATCAGGTCGAGCGGCACCGGCAACGTCGATTCAAAGCCATGCATCACCATACCAAGTGAATCGCCAACCAGCAGGAAATCCACATACTTGTCGGCAATCGCCGCCGTATGGGCGTGATACGAGGTGAGCGAGACAATCGGCGCCCCACCCTTGCGGGCGAGGATTTCCGGTGCGGTGATACGCTTGGCTTGGGCCTGAATTGACATTCCAGAACCTTACAGACAATGCCGCAGTGCAGCAAGGAGCAGTCCAAAACCAGCCCGGCGCCGTCATTTCGTGGTATAGGTCACCTTGACCGAGGTGACGGTAACGTCGCCCGTGCACGTGTCAGTTCCGCTGGCGCCCAGTCGCGAAAATATCGCGATGACGCTATCGCCCGGCAACTGGTTGGTGATCGGCCCTATCGACGCTTTGCCCAGTTTGAATTTCCTGGTGTACAACACATCGGGACTCGCAGGAACTGCGAATACACCAGCACCCTGCAACACAAGACCGCCCTGCGGACTGGCAACAAACGAAATCTGCTTTCCAATTCTGTATCGCGCAGCGGTTTCGGCCACCAAAGCAACATTGCACGATTGGCCGCCACCGAACATCCTGGCCTGTAACGTGACAGGCGAGTTCTTTTTGTAATTCTTTGGCAAAGTGAAATTGACCCAAACGCTATCATCGACGCTCTCATCAAGTTCGACGCCATCGGCGGCCTCGGCGGATTGAGGATCGCCTTTGAGGTCCGAACCACTGATGATAAACGACTTTGTGCCGGCAAAGCTCGGCGCGGCCGCAACGAGCATAAGCGCGGCAGCGGCTGAAAGACGCGACATGGACATGGCCTGGTTCTCCTTGAAAGCCAAGCCCCCTCGCCGCCACGATGCTCTCCTCGGCTGGGCAAATCAACCTGCCGTCCGAATCCAACTCTAGCGTTGCCGCCGGGATTCTGAACTTGAACCAAAGCGCTATTTCACCAGCGTCAGCACCGGAACGCCAATGAGTACGCCATGCAGCTGGGCCATCACCGCAAACAGCGCAAGCCCGGCCAGCAGCGCCAGAATGTCGTGACCGCTGCGAACCTCCGGCGTAGGACGCACACCGTAAATCAGACCGAGTGCCGTATGCAGGACGGCATAGATCAGCAGGCCCGCGAACAGGATGATGCTGGCAACGTCGCCATTGGCCAGCAGATGGCCGATGGCCCAGAACATGACGGCAATGGCCATCGGAAAGCGCACCATTTGCCGCAACTTGCCACGGAACAGGAAGATGGCGAGAAACTGGAACGCAATTAGCGTAAATACGAAATTGGCGATCCAACCGCGCGATGGGACATCATAGGCAATTACCGTATCCGACAAACGCCAGCCGGCGACGATCAGCGCGAATGTCAATACGGAAAGGATGCCGAACACCGTGCCAAAGGCACGTACGCCAACGCTCGTCTTGAGGGCTGCCTTCACCGGCGGCACGGCCGGTATCAAGTGCACCGCCGCGAACAGCACGACGCCAATGGCCAGAAGAATCATCGCACCACCGGCACACCGAGTATGTAAGGGTGAAACAGCAGCAGGAACGCAGCATAGAGAACGACGCCAACGATTACCGCAACCACGTCGGAGCGCAGCCGCGGCTCATGCGACGGCGCCTTGCCGCGCATGGTCGAGAGGATGACGTCGAGTACGCCGAGAACCATAAACGCTCCAAACAGCCAGACATCGAAGCGTGTGCCATTGGCCAGCAAGTGACCGAGTGCCCACAGCGCAATGCCAATCGACATCGGATTCCTGAGCCAGAGTTTCAGATGGCCCTTGCCGTGCGAGGCACCAATGAGAATGAAGCCAATGAGCACCAGCAGCATCGTTGCGTGGCGGCCCCAGACCGGCGGATCATAGACGGTTTCGGTTCCGATGCCCGTTGACCATGCACTCGAATAACCGATCACCATACAGGCAACGCCGGCGAGCGAGACCAGAGCGTAGATACCCTTGAAAGCGCTTTCGCCGACACGGGCTTTCAGGCCGTCGCGCATCGACGGCAGCAACATGGAAAAAACATGCGGCGCCATGAACAACACAAGTCCGAGGTAGAGATAGGTCATGATCGAATCCTCTTTCAATCCTTATGCCGCAGCAACCGGACCTGCGGCAATGGCTCTGATGGCATTCGGCAGCGCCGCGAGGCTGGCAACCAGAACTTTTTGCCGCGCTTCATCATTGGTCAGCTTGCCGTCAATGGACAGGCTCGCAAGGCCGTGCACCAGTGACCAAACATGAATGGCTGCAAGTTCAATGCGCGGCGAAGGTCCGGTGACAGCTTCCACCGCGTCCAGCAATTGCCGCCAGCCTGCCGACGCTGCAACCTCCAGCGCCGCTTCGCCCCTGCTTCCGGCGGCCGCCAGGCGGGTGGCGCTGTAGTCCCCCGTCCGGAACATGAGGCTGTACAGACCGGGCCGGCGCAGCGCAAAGGCAACATAGGCCCGGCCCATTGCCGCAAGCCTTGACTCAGGCTTGGACCCCGCTTCGTCCGCCGCTGCGGCGAGCGCTGCATGAAAGGCCTCCCAGCCGCGCGCCGCAATGGCGAGTATCAACTCTTCGATGTTCACAAAATGATTGCGTGGCGCCGCATGGGAGACGCCGGCGCGGCGGGCGCATTCGCGCAATGTGAAACCGCTCAATCCGCCGGTCTCGATGATATCGGCTCCGGCGTTCAACAACCCTTCGCGCAAATCGCCATGGTGATAGGTCTTGGGCTTCGCCTTCCTTGTCATGCCTCCCTTTCCCACACAATGTTGACACTGTCAAAATTAATGTTGACATTGTCTACTCTTTGCGTCAGCTTAATGTAGACATCGTAAATATGGAAGTTCGAATGACCCCTGAAACCGTGTTTTCCGCCGCCAGCATGACCGCCATGGCCGGGTGGCTCGTTCTCATTGCCGGGATCGTTCTGAAGCGGCCCCTCTTGCGTGACAGGCTTGCCGGTCTCGCCGTGCCGCTCGTTCTGTCGCTGGCCTACGCAGCCCTCATCGCTCTCTACTGGTCGGGCGCCGAGGGCGGCTTCGACACGCTTGCCAATGTGCAGAAACTATTCACTTCGCCGTGGGCGGCGCTGGCCGGATGGATTCATTATCTGGCCTTCGATCTGTTCATCGGCGCGTTGCTGGCACGGAAGATCATGGAGGCCGGCCTGTCGCGCCTTGTTCTGGTGCCGGTACTGCCGTTGACATTTCTGTTCGGCCCTATCGGCTTCGCACTGGCGCAAGTCATCCTTTTCACCCGCAAATCAGCCGCCGCACCATAGGAGGTGTCCTTGACACTCGCTGAAAGCACACGTTTCGGACCTACTGCCTTCACTTCGTTGCAATCCGGCTCACCAGCCTTGCTACATGGCGCGAAGGTGTTCGCAATCCTGTTCGCAGGAACGATAATGCTGCAACTTGCCGATGAGCGGCAGTTCAATGGTTTGGACGTCTGGGTGAAACCGGCAAAGTTCTTCCTTTCGCTGGCGCTGCAAATGCTCACCCTGGCGTGGGGCATGAGCCTGATAGCCGGTCCGTTGCGCAGCCGTTTCCGGCTCGATAGGGCGGCTTGGTTGTTCGTCGCACTCGCGACATTCGAGATGTCATATATCGTCTATCGCGCCTCACGGGGCGAGGCTTCCCACTTCAATCACAGCTCACAGATGGCAGACGTCCTCTATGCAATGATGGGCCTCGCCGCGGTAACCATGATGCTTGATTACCGGCTGGATTGGTTTTGCAATGATGAGAAGCGGAACACCGCTGACGCGCGTGTCGGGTGCCAGTTTCATCACTGCCGCCCTGCTAACGATTGCAGTAGGTGGTTTTCTCAGTTCGCAACCATCACACTGGATCGGCGGCGACCAGACCGACGCCACCGGGCTTCCGGTTTTTGCCTGGTCTACAACCGGCGGTGATCTGCGGCCCGCCCACTTCATGGCCATGCATGTCATGCAAATCGCGCCCATGGCGGCAGTCGTGGCAAGTCCTCGCGCAGGCTGGCTGGCGGGAATTGTCAGTGTGATTGCAACCTTGTTCCTGTTTACCCAAGGACTGATGGGTCTGCCTCTCATCGCCTTGTAAAGCGATGGTTTTACTTGACTCCCGAAGCGTGATAGAGGGCTCGTGGGCGAGATGAAATCGAGAGGGAGTACCATGAAGCCAACACTGATATTGGTCGGCGCCGACAAGGGCGGCGTCGGCAAGACAACAATTTCGCGCGCTTTGCTGGATTTCTTTGCGCGCAAGAATGTTTTGACGCGGGCCTTTGATACGGAAAATCCGCGCGGCACGCTGAAGCGCTTCTATCCGTCGATTACCGAGATCATCGACCTTGGCAATGTCGCCCACCAGATGAAGGTGCTGGACACGCTGGACACCGCCAACGTTCCGGTGACCTTGGTCGACTTCAAAGCCGGCAACATGTCATACTCCCTCGATCTTTTCGAGCGCATCGGGGTGCTCGAAGCGGCGCGCAGCGGCCAGTTCAATCTCGGACTGTTCCACGTGGTCGGCCCATCGATCGCCTCGCTCGACGAAATTGGCGAGATCGCCAAGTACTTGCCAGGCGTTGAATACGTTGTCGCCCGTAACTTCATTAACGAGACGAACTTCTTCGAATGGGACCAGACCACCCACCGCAAGTATTTCGAGAAAATTCCGAAGGCCCAGGAAATCGACGTGCCGAAGCTCAACGAAATGGCTTTCGAGCAGGTCGATTTGGCGGGAGTCACCTTCAAGGACTTCATCGATAATCGCGCCGCCGATGGCCAGCCGGGAAAGTTCTCGTTCGTACTGCGCGGCTATGTGCGCAAGTGGTGCTCGGAAATCGACGAGGAATTCGCCCGCGTCAAACTCATCCAGGACCTGTTGACCGGCGGCCGCAGCCCGGCTGTTACGGCCGCCGCGTAGAACGCTTTGGCTCGCCAGCCGGCGATCTTCGTCGTCTGTTCCGACCGGCATCGCAACGGCAAGACATTGCTGGCGCGGGTGCTGGTGGATTTTCTGTTGATCGAAGGCAGCGACCCTTTCATTCTCGATGCCGATGTGCCCGAGGGTCCGTTGCGCGCCGTGTTTCCCGGGCGCACGGCATTGGTGGACCTCGCCGACATTCGCGGCAAAATGAAGCTGTTCGACACCATTCTCGCGTCGCCTGGCCGCGACTATGTGATCGACCTTCCTGCCGCCGGCACGCCGCTGTTCTGCGAAGCGGCGGCTGAACTCGGCTTCGGCACCGAAGCGCAACGTCTTGGCTTTGCCCTTGTGGTGATGTTCGTAATCGACAAGGACGCGCAATCGCTTGCCGCTGCGGCCGACGTTCAGGCCATTCTGCAGCCGGATATTTTCATACCGGTTCGCAATGCCCATGTCGGAAGCTTGTTCCGTGCGTCGCCACTTGATCTGGTGATCGACATGCCGGTGCTCGACCGCGAACTTGCCAACATGACGGGCGACAGGCGTTTTTCATTCCGCGCTTTCATGCTGGGAGAGGCAAGCGGGGTCCCCCGGGATCTGCGGCCAAGGCTGAATGACTTTCTCTATCGCATTTTGCCAGCCTTTCGCGACATCGGACCCGCCCTCAGTATGAAAAAACTGGCGGCCAGCAGCATCCCGAACCAGCATTGACGTAGCTCGCCGGTGGAGGCTAATTGCCGGTGCAAGCGCTGATGCACCGCGAAACAGGAATGATATGGGCACGACCGGCGATTTCGACGTCAAAAATGAATGGCTGATGCCGCGGATCTACTTTGGCCGCGACAACCCGCTGATTTACGTTGTCAATCAAAAGGCAGGCTGCACGCTGGCCAAGCACTTCATCTATCGCCTGAACACTGGCTCGTTCTTTGACGGCGGCCAGGGCATTCACAGGAACAGAAATGTCGGCATGCAGTACAAGGTGTGGGGCCGCCATCACCTGTACCGCACGATGACGCCGTGGGACCGTATGCTGGGGCGGGACAACGTCAGGGAGGCCCGGTGGTTGCGCCGATACCAACGTTTCATCGCAGCTGATCCGCCGGTGTTCAGCCTTGTCAGAAATCCTGTCGACCGGGTCATTTCTGGATTCGTGGACAAGATTCTTATCAAGCGCAAGGGCTTCCAGCACATTCACGATCATCTGAAGAATGATGCGGGGCTTGATATCGAGAACCCTGCACATCTGCCGCAAGCCGCAATTGTCTTTACAGAATTACTGGGAAAGCGTGGCTTCGGCATCGTCGACCGGCACTTCAGGCTGCAATCGATAAACCTCGGCAGGCACTCTGGGTTGAACATTCACACCACGATCCGGCTGGACGACAAGGACCAGATGCGCAGCTTCTTTGCTTCCCATATCGGCGAGAGCGATGCCGAGATCCTTCTGAGCAAGCGCTTCAATACCACCAGCGAGCGTTACCCCAAGACACTTTTCATGTCCGATGAACTGGAGAGAACCGTCAGGCGCGTGTTCGCGCCGGACTATGCGGCCTACTTCCAAGACTGAAGCCGCGACCAGCGCAATATCTTACCACTTACGGCGTGCCGGGATTTCGGCCTTTCAGTAGTTCCTTGATCCTCATCTTGATACGCTTGCTGAGACTCTCGCGGAATGGTTCGCCACCGACCGTCAGCCCAGCTGGCAGTTTTCTCCTGTCGTAGTCAAACGTGTCGAAATCCGGGGAGTAAAACGCGATTGCAGCCGCGAGAAGGTCATTCGAGATCGTGACCTGCGTTTCGTTCGAAACTTTCATGTTCACAAGCGGTTTCTCAAGGCCATCAACCCCGAGAAACGATAGTGCTTTCAGCATTGGAGCCTCCAAGCCGTTCTCCAGTTTGAACCACTCGATACCTTCGGACATGAATTCGCTCTGCGGCCGTATGTGGTTGTCAAGCATGTTGGTGTCCGCCGGATAGTCGCGCAGATGGCGCGTCGCCCACTTCTCGAAACTCGCGAATTCGGGTTGTTTGGTCAGGCGCTTGCGCCATTTGTACTCACTCAACAACCGGTCAAGTGGATGCCTGACCACCATGAAGCCATAGTCATAGAACGAGCGCGGAACGAACGCATGGTGCAAGGCCGCGTGCATGTGTTGCGGCGATACTTCCGAGAACCCCCGGCGATGGTTGGAGCGCAGTGCCTCGCGGGCACCCAAAAGGCGAATTCGGTTTTCAATCGTACCGCCCCGGTCTTGGGGACGTGCACAAAGAATACAATCTTCCCGTTCAGTTCGTAAAGTGGCATTGCTCGTTGCCTCCTTCCATCACTGCCGGCAAGCGCGGCTTTGCTGGCATGACTTTCAACTCCCAGTTCCGGTTCCAGATTGCAGCAAGAACTCAGCGGCGCACTCCGTCACATAGGCCTCGGCATCGAAAGGTTTGAACTGCAACCGGCCTTCCGCCAATTCGCCGAAGCCGTGGGCCAGGCCAGCGGCAGTCTTTTCGACAAGATGGCCGTAGCCGCCACGCAGACTGTTGCGCGTGCCGGGTATGTCGCAGGCAATTACGCCCTTGCCAAGAGTCAGAGCTTCGAGGATGACCATGGGCTGACCCTCATAGTCGGAAGACATGACGAGGCAATCACACGCCTTCAGAAGTGGAAACGGGTTTTGCAACGGCCCGCACAAAACGGTGTTGCTCACCAGATCGAGCTTTCGCACATAGCTGGTCACGGCGCTCTGCAGCGGCCCTTCGCCGACGATGTAAAGCACAAGTTTATGGCCAGCCTCGAGGGCGATACGCAACGCATCGAGCATGCGCATCGGGTTCTTCTCGGGCGAAAGGCGGCCCAGCATCACCAATCGCCTGTGCCCCGCGAAACTTTCCGGCACCGGCACGCCGGGCGCCGTGTTCGCAAGCGTTTGGGCGGCTTGGCTGCGGATGATTTCGGGCACGATGGTGTTTCTGACTGATCGCGCCGCCTCTGCACTGCGGTAGAATTTCTGCAGATTGCCGGCGTTTACTTTCATCAATTCAGGCGAGACTGAAATGACGCGATCAAACAGCTTGTAGGTTTCGAAGACGTTGAACAAATGCTCCATGTCGCGATAGTGGTCATGGTTCGTCGCCTCGGCATAAAGGTCATTGTGCTGATAGATTGCCCGGGACTTTGCGGGCATATGACCCATCAACAGCGCCCATCTTTCGGCATAGCCGCCAAAGTCGACAGCGGCGTCGAATTCCAGAGCCCCTACATAGCGGCGGCACTCACGAAGATTTGCGTTGCGCAGCGTTTTCAGATCGGCTTGCGAGGTAAACTCCTTGTTGCGCAACCAACGCCTGAATGCACCACGTTCATCTCGCGACAGGGCATGGGACAAGCGCTTGATGATCACCTGGCTACCCCGGTCGATGCGGCTGAGATTGCTGGTGGAGGTGACCGTGCGATCAAGCGACGGAGAGGATAGCAGAACCGTCGTTTGCATACCGCCGCGATTTACATTGGCGAGCAAGTTGAGAAACGAAGAAGTGATGCCATTCGTCTTCATGTTTCCGGGATGGATGGCGATGCGTTTCCGGATTTCATCCGGGAGCCGGCGGGGAGTGTCCGCCATCATCGCGTCAACAGCCCTTTTGGCGGCCTTCCCGTCCTCTTGCGGAATCAGCAAATCCCGCATCTTCGCAAAAGATGCGAAAGTCGAAGGTGCCGCAAGTCCGGCAAAAGCCCGCGACAGGTCATCGGCATTTGCGGCGAGTATGGCGGGAAGATCATCAAGTGAAATATAGAGACCGCGCTGCTTCTCATATTGGACGCGATCCGGCACATAAAGAACAACCGGCCTGTTGAGCACCAGATAGTCGGCGATGATGCTGGAATAGTCGCTGACCAGAACATCCGTGGCGGCGAGAACTTCGTTGATATCGAGATCATCGGGGATCAAGCCGGATTTCGGGTGCATCCTTTTTTACCCGTGCCCGCACAAAATTGTGCGCTGAAACGGCTGTCTCAAAATGCGGGCCAGCGGCGGCCGCAATGGCAGCCGCAGCCGCCTTGAGATCATCGGAATCCTTGTTGATGTCATCGATCTGGCCGCGCCACGTAGGAGCGTAGAGAACCAGCTTTTTACCAAGCGCCAATCCGAGCCGGCGCTTTACATGCGCCGCATTGGCCGACAAGGTGATATCGACTCTTGGCGAACCGGAGATCACAACTTTCGGGGACGTATGCTCATAGGCGCCATAGGGCGCAACGGTCTTCGCAGCGGCATACTCACCGGCCATAAGGATGTGTGTCGCTTGAAGAAAGTTGTGCTGCGTGTTGGCAATGGAGCTGGGCCGGGGGTCGGCGTCATAGCCCATGAACTTCAGTGGCACGCCATGCCAGGTGTTGGCGTAGACTTGACCCGGAGGGCGCGTGTAGTGATCCGGCAAGGTTGAGTTGCTGACAACATATTTCGCCGAGAGCAGTGCCTTGGAAAAGGCCGCAGTGCCGCGCGCAACCAGACTTGCGCGCGGATCTTCTTCAACATCGGCGGGAACGTGTGCACCACTTTCCACAGACCACACGAAGCGCAAGTGGGAACACGCCGGTTCGCCGCGCATCTGCCGGTAGATGGCGTAAGGGTTGCATGTGATCTTGCTTCCCCAGAAACTCTCGAACAATACGAGATGCGGATCGATCGCCACCGCGCCATAATTTGCCAGAAAATATTCTTGCTCGGCATACCTCCCGACGTTGAAGAAAACGCCGAGTTCCTTCTTTATGAGCTTAATGACTTTCGCCATATCCTTCATCTATCCCTATTGGCATCGCCGAAATGACGGAATTTCCATGCGCTCAACGATCCGCCAACTGTTCCATGCCGCGAATCTTCCAGCCAGGGGACCGGTTCTCTCCGAGCCGCAGTTGCCGCAACATCTGCAGGTACATTGCGTCGAGAACCTGCAGGCGCGCAGTCCATCCGGCAAGCGCATAGATCTTCCGCATTTTCGCGAGGTAGAAGACGGCGCTGATGCCGTTCACCAACTCACAGTTCGGACAATCCACCAAGTTCTCGAACTCCAGAACCTCGGTTTCGAAATCTCCATAGTTTTCCCTCAAATACCTGATCGTATCGGCGGGCACCAACATTTCCAAGGCCCCGAAACGGCGCGGCACCAGGCTGTATTCGGAATTCAGCCAAAGGCGATTGGCGATACCATGCACGATGTAATTGTCACTGCGAAAATGCACGAAAATGTCGACTTCGATCAGTCGCCCTTCTGTGGCGTGTGGCGGCACCATTGCCAGCTTGTGGCAGACCACGTTGCCTTCCAACGCCGGAAGCCAGGGGTTGAGCGACCTGTAGCCGATTGGCAGGCGCTCAAGTTTGCTGTATCGGCAATAGGTACTTTGCCGGGCAGCTTCGAGAAACGGCTTCAGAGCGGTGTCCCAGGCGAACAATCCGACATCGATGTCGACATCATGGGGTAGTATGCCGCCATTGCGATGCAGCCCCAGCAGAGTTCCGGATACAGGAAACAACGCAGCGCCAGTCGCGAGGGCAATGCGCTGCAATTCCTGCAGCACTTCGAACGCATGGCCCGTTTCAATGCGCTGGCGCCTGGTCTGGCGGCGAGTGATGTATTTCTGGCGGTTGAACGGAGTGATAAAGTTCAGCAACTCCGCCACATATGTAAACGCTGGATAGCCTGCTCGTAACAATGCGGCCAGCAGCGCGCCCCGCCAACGATTTATAGCCGACATGACATTGGCACCGGTACTCAAGTCTTTTCGGAGAGGGCTTTGCGCAGCAAGGTCGAAGAAATTTCGGGCGTACGTGACAGATAGACGACGTCGCAAAACTTCCCGAAATGGTCGAACTTGCCCTGCCAGTCGTCCCCCATCACCAGAACCGAGGCACCGAGCCTCTGAATGTCCCCTGTCTTCTGTTCCCAATTGTGCTCCGGAAACACCTCGTCCACGCAGCGCAATTCTTCAAGCAGGGATTTGCGCTCGTCATAGCTCATTGCCGACTTTTTGCCTTTGATGGCGTTGAACTCTTCGCTCGATAGTCCAACTGCAAGACTGTCCCCCAGGGCGCGGGCCCGGCGCAGCAGCATCACGTGGCCGTAGTGAAGAAGATCGTAGGTGCCGTAGGTCAGTATCAGCTTGCCTTTGGACATTTATCATTCCCACTCGATGGTGCCCGGAGGCTTTGAGGTCACATCATAGACGACCCGGGAAACTCCGCGAACCTCGTTGATGATGCGGGTGGCGACGTGGGTCAGAAACGAATGATCGAAGGGATAGCTTTCAGCCGTCATGCCATCTGTCGAGGTGACAGCGCGAAGGCCAAGCACCCGGTCATAGGTACGGCCATCACCCATCACGCCAACGGTGCGCACGGGAAGCAATACGGCGAAGGCCTGCCAGATGGCATCGTAAAGTCCTGCTTTGCGAATTTCGTCGAGATAGATGGCATCGGCCTTTCTCAGAACGTCGAGCATCTCGCGGTCGATGCCGCCTGGAATGCGGATCGCCAATCCTGGCCCGGGGAACGGATGCCGGCCGACGAATTTGGGGGGCAGGCCAAGCTCGCGGCCGAGCAGGCGCACCTCGTCCTTGAACAATTCGCGCAACGGTTCAACGAGTTTCATGTTCATGCGCTCGGGAAGACCACCGACATTGTGGTGGGACTTGATGGTAACCGAAGGCCCGCCAGTGAACGACACGCTCTCGATCACATCGGGGTAAAGCGTGCCCTGGGCGAGGAAGCCAGCTCCACCCACCTTCTGGGCTTCGGCCTCGAACACTTCGATGAACAGCTTGCCGATGGTCTTGCGCTTCACCTCGGGGTCGGTGACGCCGGCGAGTGCATCGAGGAACAGCTTCGAGGCATCGACGTGAACCAGCGGAATGTTATAGGCCTCGCGGAACATGCGCACCACTTCATCGGCCTCGTTCAAGCGCATCAGCCCATGGTCGACGAAAATGCAGGTGAGCTGTTCGCCGATCGCCTCATGGATCAGCACGGCGGTGACGGCTGAATCAACGCCACCTGAAAGCCCGCAGATCACCCTGTCGAAGCCCACCTGCTTCTTGATTTTGGCCACCATCTCGGCCTTGAATGAGGCCATCGTCCAGTCGCCCTTGCAGCCACAGATTTCCGTGACGAAATTCTTCAGAAGTTTCGCGCCATCGGGCGTGTGGACCACTTCCATGTGGAACTGGGTGGCAAAGAATTGCCGCGCCTCGTCGGCAATCGCCGCGAAGGGCGCGCCATCGCTGGTCGCCACCACCTTGAAACCCGGCGGAATGGCGGTCACCCGGTCGCCGTGGCTCATCCACACCTGATGGCGTTCGCCCCTCGCCCACACGCCATCAAACAGCGCGTTGGCTTCCTTCACCTCGACAAAAGCCTTGCCGAATTCGCGGTGATCGGATGGTTCAACCTTGCCGCCCAATTGGGCGCAGATGGTCTGCTCGCCGTAGCAGATGCCGAGCACCGGCACGCCGCGCGTGAACACCCGCGCAGGCGCCCGCGGGCTGGCGTTTTCATGAACCGAGGCGGGCCCGCCCGACAGGATGATGCCCTTCAGGCCCGGCCAATCGAGGGCCTTTTCGGCCGACTGGAACGGCACAATTTCCGAATAAACCCCGGCCTCGCGCACCCTTCGGGCGATCAGCTGTGTCACCTGCGACCCAAAGTCGACAATCAGAATCCGGTCATGCATGGCAGGGCTTTAGGGGAAGGTGCCGGAGTTTGCAAGCCGAGCGCAAGGCCTAAACGCCGGGCTGAAGACCAACTTTACCTAACGGTCTTCCCTCTGCTACCAAGGCACAATTTTTACTGCACGCCGGGGGAAAAATGGCGCGAATCGGCATTGATCTGGGAACAACAAATTCCCTGATTGCACTATTCGATGGCGAAAAGCCGCAACTGATCAAAAATGCGCTCGGTTCATACCTAACCCCGTCGGTAGTCAGCCTCACGGACGACGGCGAAATACTGGTTGGCGCTCCCGCCAAGGAGCGCCTACTGACCCACCCCAACCGGTCGGCAGCGTCGTTCAAGCGCTTCATGGGCTCGGCCCACACCCTAACCTTGGGTGGAAAGCCTTTCCGGCCCGAAGAGTTGTCCGCTTTCGTGCTCCGTTCACTCAAGGCCGATGCCGAAGCGGATATTGGAACTCCAGTTACCAAAGCTGTCATATCGGTTCCCGCCTATTTCAATGATCCGCAACGCAAGGCAACGATCAACGCCGCGCGCTTGGCGGAGCTTGACGTCGACCGGCTGGTCAACGAACCGACCGCTGCCGCACTCGCCTATGGCCTGGGCGAAACACCGGAAGGCAAATACCTGATCTTCGATCTGGGCGGCGGGACATTCGACGTGTCGATCCTCGAAAGATACGCCGATGTTTTCGAGATTAAAGCCACCACCGGAGACTTGCGGCTGGGCGGAGACGACTTCACAGCAATGCTGCAAACCCTGTTGTGCAAGCGTTGCGGACTGACGCTATCGAAGTTGAACGCAGGCGAAACCGCTATTCTGGCGCGTCAGGCTGAAAGGCTTAAGCTGGCGCTCAGTATCGGGCATGAGGCCGCGTACAGCTTCAATCTGGGGTCCCGTAAGCACGCGGGCGAGCTGACTCGTGCCGAGTTCGAAGAGGCATCCTCCACCCTGCTCCGCAGGTTGAGACAACCTACTGAACGCGCCGTCCGCGACTCCAGCGTTGCGGCTTCCGAATTTGACGCCGTGGTTCTTGTCGGCGGAGCTACCCGCATGCCCATGGTGCGCTCCTTGGTCGGGCGCATGTTTGGCCGTTTACCCATCGCCACCTTAGACCCGGACACCACCGTGGCGCTGGGGGCTGCGGTGCAGGCAGGCCTGGCCGGACGCAGCGGTGTACTGCGCGATGTCGTAATGACTGACGTGTGCCCTCACACCCTCGGCATCGCCTCCGTTGACGACCCAGACGATCCGGTGATGACACTGTCAGTTCATCCGATTATCGAACGCAACGCAACGGTGCCGATTTCGCGAAGCTCGCTGTTCAGCACCGTCCAGAACCGCCAGAAACAGATTGCGGTCCAAGTCTATCAGGGGGAGAACTTCCGGCCCGAGCACAATATCCACTTGGGCACAATCGACGTTCCGGTACCCTCACGGCCCAAGGGCGAGGAAGCCGTCGAAGTGCGCTTCACTTACGACTTGAACGGCGCTTTGCAGGTCGAGGCGAAGGTGATTTCGACGGGAAAGACCTATGAGCGCTTCTTCCTCAATCCATCGGGCCTCGATGACGTGGCACTTGAAAAGCGTTTTGCGGAACTGGCCAAAATCAAACTGCACCCGAGGGAGCAGGCGGAGAACCAGGCCCTGCTTGCCAAAGCCGAGCGCCTCTACGAGGAGCACCGGGGGATCGCCCGCGACGAGATACGCGAATTGATCCGGCAATTCATGGCGGAAATTTCAGTTCAGCAGATGCGCAAGCCCGAGGCCTGCCGCGACTGGTTCGACAAGGCATTGTCGCGCTACGAAGACCCTCAACTGGCTGGTGACTAGGGTGTCGCAGCGAAACTACCCATGGAACATGCTTGGCATCGACCCGGCAACGGATGAACGCGCCATCAAGCTCGCCTACGCCGCAAAGCTGCGCGAAACGCGCCCGGACGAAGACCCGGTGGGGTTTCAGAACCTGCTCGAGGCTCGCAACCGCGCTCTGCAATTGTTGAAGCGGCCCACTCCCGCGCGGCGAAAAAAAGCCAAGCCGGTCGCAGACCAGGACTTGGTGAAGGAGCTCGAGGGCCGGAAAGATGCAACTGGCGAGCCACAGCGGGAGAGGCGCAAGCCACGGAAAACGCAAGCCCGGCCAGAATCGATTGCGGAGCCTTCTATACAGCACCGACAGGCCGACCCGGAGGCGCTGGCGAAGAATATCAAATACCTCCTGTGCCATAGTCCCGGCCCGATTTCGGACGATGATATCGAGGAGAGGCTTGCGGCAATTGAATCTTCTCGCTGGCTGATCGCGCTGCGATCGAGCCTGCGCTGGTTGAGGCTCTGTGGGAATTCCTCACAGGTGGAGTTTCAATGGAATACCGCAACGAGTCCTTCGACGAAGCATGTCTTCGTCACAAACGGCGCGATCTTGCTATCGGCCTCGACCGGGAGTTCCATTGGAGCGAGGAGGACCGCAGGGCAATCGAAATTCTCGGCCCCGAGTCCGGCTCATTCCCCGACCGGCTCAGGCGGCTCATCAACCCAAGTTATGTGCCGGTGGAAACGCACGTCACGCCCCAATCCAAATTCAACTATTGGGTCTGGATTGGTTTCATACTTCTTTTGCTGTTGGGCAAGTGTGGCCAGGCGGTTAACAACTGAATTTCCACACCGGGCGAGCATTCATCCCATAGCCAAGTCCCACAACAGCTTCACATTGAGCGCAATAATCAGCGCCGCTATCACCCATGCCAGGGCCGAAAGCCAGCGTGGGGCGGCAAGCGCGCCAAGCTTGGCGCGGGCTTGCGTGAACATCACCAAGGGCACCACCGCGAATGGCAGTTGGAAGGCGAGGATCACCTGGCTGAGAATCAATAGTTTGCCCGTCCCTTCCGAGCCGTAATAAAGCGTCACCGCCGCCGCAGGCACGATGGCGACCATACGGGTAATGAGCCGCCGCAGCCACGCCGGAAGCCTGATATCGAGGAAGCCTTCCATCACGATTTGCCCCGCCAGCGTGGCGGTGATCGTCGAATTGAGGCCGCAGCACAGAAGTGCGATGGCGAAGAGCTTTGGCGCCAGCAGCGAGCCGACCAAGGGCGCTAGCATGGCGTGGGCATCTCCAAGCTCCGCCACTTGCAAATTGCCGCTACGATGGAAAGTCGCCGCCGCAAGAATAAGGATCGAGGCGTTGATCAACAGCGCCGTCATCAGCGCGAAAGTGGAATCGAAGGTCGCAAGTTTCAGCGCCTCGCGCTTTTCAGGCAGCGACTTGCCATAGTCCCGCGTCTGCACGATGCCGGAGTGCAGATAGAGATTGTGTGGCATTACCGTTGCGCCAATGATCCCAAGAGCCAGATACAACATGTTGGGATCGCGGATGATGTCGACAGTCGGTGCAAAGCCGATGATGGCGGCACGCCAATCGGGGTTCGCCATGGCGACCTGGATGAAGAAGCAGGCGAAGATCACGCCGAGGAGCGCGATGATGAAGGCCTCCACCCAGCGGAAGCCAAGGCGTTGCAAGGCCAGCACAACGAACACATCGAGCGCGGTGATGATGACGCCCAATTCCAGTGGAATGCCGAACAGCAGGTTGAGGCCGATGGCGGTGCCCACCACCTCGGCAATGTCGGTGGCGATGATGGCGATTTCGGCGAACAGCCACAGAACAAAAGCGACGGGCCGAGGGTATGCGTCGCGGCAGGCCTGCGCCAGATCGCGTCCCGAACCGATGGCCAGCCTCGCCGTCAGTGATTGCAAGATTATTGCCATGATGTTGGAGAGCAGCGCCACGAACAGCAGCGCGTATCCAAACTGCGCGCCACCGGCGATTGCCGTAGCCCAGTTGCCGGGGTCCATGTAGCCAACCGAGACAAGAAATCCCGGCCCCATGAAGGCCAGCACCTTGCGGAATATTCCGCCCGAGCGCGGCACGCGGACGGTGGCAAACACATCGGCCAGCGAGGGCTCGCCGCTTCGGCCGCGCCAGCCCGAAGCCGCGTTTGTCGCACGAGAAGCTTGCGGCGAGGCTCCTTCGCCTGGTGGCGTCATGTCAGCAGTGCGGTGGCGTACATCACTGCAAGGCCGCTGGCCAACCCACCGGCCACCGGGGCTTCGAACAGCCGCGCCACGCCGCCGCGCCGCAGCAGCAACGCCATCACTTCGATGATGACCTGCAGAATGGCCCCCGCCGCGATGGCAAAGCATACGGTGATCCACAGGGGGCTGACCGCCTGGGTTCCGGCAATGGTTCCGATGACGGCGGGAAAACCGGCCAGCGCCACCAGCCCCAGAAAATGCATGAGGCTCGGTTTTTCACTGGCCACCGGTGCGGCAATGCCGATGCCTTCGGTGACGTTATGGATGGTGAAGCCGATGACCAGATAGGAGGCAAGCGCCGCCGAGCCCGCCGCCAGCGCGGCACCCACCGCCAGCCCTTCGCCCAGATTATGCAGGCCGATTCCGAGTGCGATGAAGAAGGCGAGCCGCAAGCCTTCCGGTGCCTGCCCGCCGCGCCGCCCCAATCGCAGGAGCAGCAGCACGGTCAGCGCTGCAACCACCCAGAACAACACCGGCCCGCGCAACCTGCCAATTGTTCCATGGGCGGCCTCAAGCCCTTCCAGCGTGGTATCGACCAGCAGGAACCCGAGCAGGCCGACCGTGAGGGCCAGCAGGAATGCGAGCGCCGAAGGTGGCATGGCGCGCATGGCCGGCCACACCAAGAGCCCGGTTGCCACCGGAACGGCACCGAGCAGCAGGCCGACGGCAAGCAGCAGCGCCAGGGATTGACCCGAGACAACGGGCGTCGCTTGCGCCACTTCGATGCTGTGATCGAAGACAGCACCCGTCGCCGTCACCAGCGCCAGATGATGGGCTTCACCGGCGATCCACGGATAGGGAATGTCGATGCGGGTTTTTCCCAGCCACGCCGAAGGCCGCGCTGGTGTGGCTGTAAACACCCGGTAAGCGCCGTCAACCTGCACCTGGGCAATCACGACTGGCTCCGAGCCATCACTGCGCAGATCGAGCGAGATGAGCCCCGGCGTCAGCCGCACCGCTTCGACGACTGCCTCCTCGACCGGCGGTGATCCGCTGGCCAGTTGATCGAGTGGCCGCCACCACAGCAGCAGCGCCACGGTCAACGCCAGGATGATCGCCGGGAGCGCCAGCCATGCGCGGCTCGCGCTCATGCCACAACCTCGAAATGACTCATCCAGCCAAGCTCCGCGAACTCCGACTGGTGGGCGTGGAACATGTAGAGGCCCGGTTCATGATCAGCGAAACTGAACTCGAGAATGCCGCGCTGGGCCTGGCACATCATCACCGTGTCGACGGTGCGCAGCGTCGGTTCCAGCGTCGTGCCATGATCGTAGAAATCGTAGAAGTTGGCGTGGAGATGGAACGAGTTGATCGGATCGAACTCGGTCATGTTGATCAGATAGACGCGCACCGGGCGCGATTTCTCAATGCGGATGGGCTTGTTGAAATAGGCGAAGGGAATGGAATTTACCGCGTAGAATTCGTTCTCGTCATCGAAATTGGTATCAAAGCCGTTCATCACCATGATGAACTCTTGCCAGCGGGCGTTCTCCGGGCTGCCAAGCAGGCGCGAGGCGGCGCGTTCGCGTTGCTCCGGATGGCGGTTAGGATCGGGATCGATGATGAAGGCGCCGTACAAGCCCTTGTGGATATGCCGTTTCAGCGGGATCGCATGGCAATGATAGTGGTGGCAGCCGAATGGCCTGGCATCGAATTCATAAACGAAGGATTCGCCTGGCCCAATGGTGCCCGCCCCCGGCACGCCGTCCATGCGGGCGCTGTGAATGCCGTGGAAATGCATGGAGTGCGGATGGCTGCTGCCATTGAAGAACTTGATGCGCAGGTGCTCGCCTTCGACACAGCGCAGCGTCGGTCCGGGAATTCGCCCATTGTAAGACCAACCCGGGAACTTCACGCCGGGCGCCACTTCAAATTCGTGGTCGACGGCGTTGATCGCCCACTCGCGCACCACGCGGCCATCTCCATCGGTCACCACCTGGCCCCGGTCCCAATCGGTCAGGATGGCGTGGGGATCGAAACCGTTGGCGGCATGGTCTACCTCGCCCACCATCATGTTGTTGGACTGGTCGCCAGTGCCGTGGGCGTGGCCGCCTGTGTCTTGCGCCATTGCCGACGTGGCCGCCACCGGCAAGGCCGCCGCCGCGCCGAGAATCCACCGCCTGTTGATATCCATTGGTTTCACCGGGGGTCTCTTTAAGGTTTCAATCGCCCCAAAGTTTAGCATTGGCTAAACTATATGCAATAGGGTAATTACCGGACGATGACGAAAAAGAACCAGACTGCGGTGAAACTCCGTTCGGCGGCCTTCCGGCGTGTCCGCGCCGATCACACGTCGGAGCTGGCGGCCGATTACGTTGAACTGATCGCCGAGTTGATTGAGGAAAAGGGCGAGGCACGGGGGACAGACATTGCCCTGCGGCTGGGTGTGGCCAATGCCACCGTGGTGAAAACACTAAAGCGTCTACAGGACCATGGGCTTGTGACCCAGGAGCCCTATCGCTCGATCTTCCTTACGGAGAACGGCTGGCATCTTGCCGATGAAGGTCAGCGCAAGCATCGCATTGTCGAGGGTTTTCTGCTGGCCCTCGGCATTTCCACCGAAACTGCCCGCATCGACAGCGAAGGCATCGAGCACCACGTGAGTGAGGAAACCCTCAAAGCCATGGCGAAGTTCGTGGCGCGGAACCGTTAACCTTTCCGCATCACTGCGACAAAAAATCCGTCGGTGTCATGCTGGGCGGGGGTGAGCAGCAGGGTTTGCTTTGAGCCATCGGCGGAAACGGGTGGTTTGGTGCCAATGGCTTTTTTCCATTGTTCGCCGAAGGCAATGAGTTTGAACTCCGGATGCTGGGCCAGGAACTGCGCTACCTGATCGCTGTTCTCTTCTTTCAGGACCGAGCAGGTGATGTACACCAGCCGGCCGCCTTGCTTTGCCAGTCTTGCTCCATTTTCAAGGACTTGACGTTGGTCCTTCAGTCTTTGCTGCAATTGCTTTTCGGTGAGGCGCCATTTGGCGTCGGGCTTCCGCCGCCAGGCGCCGGAGCCCGAGCATGGGGCGTCAATCAACACGCAATCGAAGCTGCTCTCAGCAAGTTTGCCGCCGTCCTGAGCGGCGAGGACCTCGACATTCTGAACCCCGGCCCGCGTCAGGCGCTCAAAAATAGGCCGCAGACGATGGCGGTCGGAATCATGGGCTACGAGTTTGCCCTGGTTCTGCATCATAGCGGCGAGCGCCAACGTCTTGCCGCCAGCTCCAGCACAGATGTCGGCGACTGTTTCGCCAGGTGCTGCGCCAGACAACATTGCCGCCACCTGCGAGGCGGCGTCCTGCACTTCGTACCAGCCCTTTCCGTGGGCGGGCTCGGCTTCGACATTGGCGTTTCGTGTTTCTGGGCCCGGTGCCGCCATGCGCACGCAATGTGGCGACAGCGGCCCGGCGACGGCACCAAATCGCGACAGGGCCTCCAGCACCGTGGCACGATCAGTTTGCAGCGTGTTGACGCGGAGATCGACGGGCGCACGCGAAGCAAGTGCCGCCCCCTCCTCCGCCGCGCGGTTTCCGAAACTCGCTTCAAAGCTTGGCACCAGCCATTCCGGCAGATCGCCACTTACCTTCACTGGCAAATCGCTGCGAAGGGCGCGGGTAAGTGCCGTGGTTTCCACATCGGTCAGCACGCCGGGGCCGTGGGTTTCGCTGGCCAATTCCGCCACTTGCTCCGCCGAACGGCCCCAAAGGTCAACAAGTGCGGCGAGCGCCAGAGCCCGTGGCCTGCCATCTCCCATGCGCGCCGACAGCGAATTACGTTTGCGCAAGCAATCATAGACCAGCGTACCAATGGCGTGCCGGTCGGTCGATCCCGCAAAGCGGTGCGCTTTGCCCCAATCCTTCAAGGCCTCCGACGCCGGGCGGTGGCGCTCGAAAACCTCTTTCAGAATTTCTATTGCCGCAGCAACACGGCCGGCGAGTCGCATGTCTTATCCGATCACATAAAGGCGAAGGGCAAACCACACCCACATGGCGATGACGCAGGCAAAGCCCGCAAGATAGGCCTTCATGCGGCTTGGCACGCGGTTGCTTCCAATGTGGATATAACTGTGAAGTATGCGCAGCGCCACGAAGGCCCACGACAGGGCGATGGCGACACCGTCGGCGAGACCTGTGACCAGCAGCATGGCAACGCAGGCGTACCACACCAACGGCAAATCGAACTGGCTGTCGAAATTGTTGCCGATGGCACGCACGGGCACGGGCCAGGCCTTGTTATCGACGGCAATGTCCCTGATCCGGGTTTCGCCCGCCCGCACCGAGGCGATGCGCGCGGTGATCGACTGCCGCCCGATCCACAGGGTCAGCGCCACGTGGATAAACACCGGCGCCAGCAACAGTTGGGCGACGGTCATCAGCCCTGGCCCTGATAGTTCGGTGCTTCGCGGGTAATCATCACGTCATGCACGTGGCTTTCGCGCATACCGGCCGAAGTAATGCGGATGAACTGCACCCGGCGTTGCAATTCCATGATCGTATCAGCGCCCACGTAGCCCATGGCAGCGCGAAGCCCACCGACAAGTTGATGCAGAACGGCACTGACCGGGCCCTTGTGCGGCACCTGGCCTTCGATGCCTTCAGGCACGAGCTTCAGCTTGTCGTTCACTTCCGCCTGGAAATAGCGGTCAGCCGAGCCTCGCGCCATTGCCCCCACCGAACCCATGCCACGATAGGCTTTGTAACTCCGGCCATTGTAAAGATAGACCTCGCCAGGGCTTTCATCGGTTCCAGCCAGCAAAGAACCAATCATCGCCACATCGGCGCCCGCTGCGAGAGCCTTCGCCATGTCGCCCGAAAGTTTGATGCCGCCATCGGCGATCACCGGCACGTTCTGCCTCGCCCCCTCCTCGGCGCATTCCATGATAGCCGAAAGCTGCGGCACGCCGACACCGGCAACAACCCGCGTGGTGCAAATGGAACCGGGGCCAATGCCGATCTTCACGGCGTCGGCTCCGGCATCGATCAGCGCCTTCACGGCCTCGGCTGTCGCGACGTTGCCCGCCACGATCTGCACCTTGTTGGACATCTTCTTGATGCGCGCCACTTGATTGATGACGTTGATCGAGTGGCCGTGGGCGGTATCAACGATCAGAGCATCGGCGCCGGCATCGATCAGCAATTCGGCGCGCTCGAAACCCTTGTCGCCGATCCCCGTGGCGGCGGCAACGCGCAGGCGCTCGTGCTCGTCTTTGGCGGCAAACGGATGGTCGGCCGCCTTCTCCATGTCGTTCACGGTGATGAGGCCTACGCATTTGTAATCGTCGTCGACGACGATGAGCTTCTCGATGCGGTATTTGTGCAGGAGGCGCTTGGCCTCGTCGCGATCAACACCCGCCCGGACTGTCACCAGATTCTCGTTGGTCATCAGTTCGGCGACCTTGGCGTTGAGGTCGGTTGCGAAGCGCACATCGCGATTGGTAATGATGCCAGCGAGTTTCCCTGACGCATCGACCACCGGAATGCCGGATATTCTGTGGCGTTCCTTGAGCGCCAACACATCGCCAAGCGTCGCATCGGGGGCTATGGTAATGGGGTTCACCACCATGCCGCTTTCAAAACGCTTCACCTGGCGCACGTGCTCGGCCTGTTCTTCTGGCTCAAGGTTCTTGTGGATGACGCCAAGGCCGCCGGCCTGGGCCATGGCGATGGCGAGGCGGGCCTCGGTGACCGTATCCATGGCCGCCGAGACAATGGGGATCGACAGCGAAATCGATCGCGTGAAGCGCGTGGCGACCGACACTTCTGACGGCAGCACCGACGACGCGCCGGGCTTCATCAGCACGTCGTCAAAGGTCAGATATTCAGGGATCACGCGGGATGTCATGGGCCAACCTCAATAAAAAGCGGGATTCGCTTGGTTGGCGGCTGCTCTTAACAAGCGTGAGGCCCCGGGGCAAGGAATGAATTGGGTGGTGCCGGTGGCGTCAAACGCGCTTGGCTCTTCCGTTGCCGTGGGCGAGCAACAGGGCATCCGCGAGGTCGGCATTGGTAGCTTTGGCGAGCGTGACCGTGGTCCAGCCTAGCTGGCCCCACTTGTTGGCAACGGGGGCAAACACTTCAGGCGCCACAGCGCACTTGAGCGCCTGCTGATCCGGCGTCAGCAACAGGTTGGCTGACTTCCCGTCAGGCGCCAGCGACGCGAAAATGATCCGTCCACGGAAGGCCACACGATCGAAATGCGCTACTTCGGTGACCCCGGGAAGAGCCAGCGCCAGGCGGCGAAAGCCTTCTGCATTTGCCATGCACTCAGGATAGTCCGCTGACGGCCATACACCAAGCCGCATGTGTTGCCAGATGTGGGCCGTCAAAGCGTTACTGGTCATGGCAGGTTGACTTGCATCAAGGCGGCGGCGGGAATTGTAACCTATGCCTTTTTTGTTGGCTGATCACCCGATCCACTTCCAGCAAGAAACAATGGAGAAATCACATGAAGACCCTTCCGTTCGTGCTTGCCACAACCGCCTTGGTCCTTGCGACGGATGCATATGCTGGCGGAGACCTCAGCCGCGCCGATCCCGCCGAGATCGTCATCGAGATGGGACAGGTCGATGCCAAACACATGTACTTCAAGCCCAATCACATCGATCTCGAAACCGGCAAGGCCTACAAACTCCGGTTCAAGAACGTCGACAATATCAAGCACGAGTTCGCGGCACCCGAGTTCGTCGCCAGGATTTTCACCCGCAAGGTCGAAGTGCTGGGTGCCGACGGCAAGATGATTTCCGAAGTGAAAGGTGCCGTGACCGAAGTCGAAGTGGCCGGTGGCGGTACAGTCGATTGGTTCATCGTGCCTGTGCAGACCGGCAAGGACATCGCGATCGAGTGCGCCATCGAAGGCCACAAGGAAGCCGGCATGATCGGCACCTTTACCATCAACTGAACTTACGGCACTTCGAGATGGCGGCCGGCGGACTGATCGAGTCCATCGCGCTGCCATTCTTAATCGTCCATAATGTCTTCGATGTTGTCCGGTATTTCACCGATGGTGATCGATTTCTGCAATCCCGCATCGTGAATGAAGGCCACCAGATCGCCAAGTTCCTGGGCGGTGAGATCGACTTGCTGGCCCATCTTGTTTTCCTGCATCTCGATCATCGGTTTCATGCCGAGCCACATGCGCGCGAAGAATTCGAAGGTATTGCCGGAAGGGTCCATGGCCGCCGCGTCAAGCGGGGCCGCGTGTTGGCCGCCCACACCGTTGATCGCGTGGCAACCGATGCACCCTTTGCTGATGTAAAGCGCCCGGCCGCGCTGGGCGTCAGTCGGCGGCAATGTGATATCGGCGAGTGCCGAGCCCGCCATAACGGTAGCCGAAAGCATCAGGGCGAATACAGGTTTCATGAGGCCGTCCTCCAGAAAGTCCGCGCCTCGTTCACCCATCGCTATTAGCTACCATTCCCAGCTGTGAATCAAGTGCCATTCTCCGCATGGCGCCGCGTGCCGTCTTCCGGCCCGGTCCACACCGTGCTATCAGCAATGTCATCGGGGGTCACAGGTGGCGCGGGGAAAAATCAATGGCGCAGTCCAACCATATTCTCGATGCGATCGGCAACACACCGCTCGTCGAACTCCGCGCAGTGGTTCCAAAGGGCCATGCGCGCATTGTCGCCAAGCTCGAGTCCGCCAATCCCACCGGCAGCATGAAGGACCGGCTGGCGCGCAACCTTATCCAAAGCGCTGCCCGCCGTGGTGATCTGCCACCAGGCGGAACCGTGGTGGAATATACCGCCGGCACCACCGGCATTTCACTGGCGCTGGTGGCGAGAGCTCTCGGTTACAAGACCCATTTCGTGTTTTCCGATGCCTTCAGCGACGAGAAACGCTGGACCATGCGGGCCTTTGGTGCGGAGATCACCGACATCGCCAGCGACAACAAAAAGATCACCCGGGAACTCATTCAGGCAATGATCGCCAGGGCGGGCGAAATCAGCAAGGCGCCGGGCCACTGGTGGGCCGATCAGCTGAAGAATGAGGATGGCGCCGATGGCTATCTCGGCCTCGGCGACGAAATCTGGAGTCAGACCGGCGGCAAGGTCGACGCCCTGGTCCACACCGTCAGCACCGCGCACTCGCTGCACGGCATGAGCCGGGCACTCAAGAAACACCAGCCGGACATCGCGATATTCGCCGTCGAACCCGATGAGTCCGCCGTATTGTCGGGCCGTCCTCCGGGCTCGCACAAGATCGAAGGCATTGGCCTCGGCTTTCTCCCGCCGCTTTGGCACCGCGACGAGGTGAACGAGATTCTGACCGTATCGACTGCCGACGCCAAAGCCATGGCCAGGCGGCTGGCCACCGACGAAGCGATCTTCGCTGGCACATCGACGGGCGCCAACGTCGTTGCGGCGCTGCGGGTGGCCGAACGGCTAGGTGCGGGAGCGACCGTCGCCACGCTGATCGTCGATTCAGGCTTGCGCTACCTCAGCACCGACGTGTTCCGCGAGCCTTAGAGCGGAATGAGTTTTGCTCGACGCTGCCTTGACCTGTCATCCCGGCGAAAGCCGGGACCCATTGAACAGATTCAACGACGGGCGCACTTCTGGAAAATTCTCAGGGGGTCCGGCTTTCGCCGGGATGACAGTCATTGGGTGGAGTCATCAAACATCATTTTGCGATAGCGACAATCGAAATCTAGCCCCTGAACCCAGTCGCCAGCACGAACAGCTCCGCCGAGTCGTCGCGGCTGGCCATCGGCTTCACATGGCGCACGTTGGCGAAATCCTTTTTCATCAGCTTGAGAAGCTCACCCTCGGTGCCGCCGCGCAACACCTTGGCGAGGTAAGTGCCGCCGGGCTTCAGCACGCTTCTGGCGAAATCCAGCCCCGCTTCGGCCAAAGCAACAATGTTGATCACGTCCGTCTGGCGGTGACCGGTGGCGTGGGCCGCCATGTCGGACAATACGCAGTCAGCCTTCTGGCCGCCCAATGAATCGATGAGAAGCTGTGGCGCGTCCTCGTCGTAGAAATCTTTCTTGAAAATGGTGACGGCAGTGATCGCGTCCATGCCGTGCATGTCGATGGCGACGACCTTGCCACGTCCCTCTTCGGCCTTGACGCGCTGGGCGGCCACCTGGCTCCAGCCGCCGGGTGCTGCACCAAGATCGATAATCCGGCCACCGGGTTTGAGGAACTTGTACTTGTCGTCGATTTCAATGAGCTTGAAGGCAGCGCGCGAGCGATAACCCTGTTTGCGCGCCGCGGCAACGTAAGGATCGTTGAGCTGACGCTCGAGCCAGATTTTCTGCGACACCGTGCGGCCCTTGCCGGTTTTGACGCGAACCTTCAGCTTGCGCCCGCTGATGCCGTCCTTGCTGCCTGGCCTGGTCATGGGCGTCCCATTGTTCCATCGGACTTCATCAAAGTGGTGAGAATGCCTTCGCGCAGTCCCCGGTCGGCGACGCGGACACGGCTGGCCGGAAAGGTCAGGCGGATTTCCTCGAGAATGGCGCAGCCAGCCAACACAAGATCGGCGCGCTCGTGGCCAATGCACGGATTTTGCGAACGCTCGGCGTAGGTCATGGCCAGCAATTCCGCCGTCACCTTGCCGATGCCTTCACTGTCGAGCCAGCAGCCATCGACCTTGCTGCGGTCATAGCGGGCGAGACCCAGTTGCACGCCGGCAATGGTGGTGACAGTTCCAGACGTGCCCAAAAGATGGCTAGGCGCCGGACCTTGGCCGGTTATCTCGCGCACCCGTTCGGCAAAGTCCTGCAGCATGGGGCGCAGATACTCGCGCATGGCGGCAAAGCTTTGCGGGGTGACGTCAACGCCGCCGCCGAAACGCTCGGAGATGGTGACGACGCCCGCCGCCAGAGAGGTCCAGGCGGCGATATCATAACGGGTGGCGTTGCGCTGCATCCACATGATCTCGGTGGAGCCGCCGCCGATATCGAACACCAGGGCGGTTTCCGCCCCCTGCTCGATCAGCGGTTCGGCGCCGGTTGCCGCCAAGCGGGCTTCGGTTTCGCGGTCAATGATTTCGAGGTCGAGGCCGGTTTCGGCGATCACCCGGGCAATGAAGCTTTCGCCGTTGGCAGCCATACGGCAGGCCTCGGTCGCCACCAGCCGGGCACGCTCCACTCGCCGCCACTTCAGCTTGTTGGCGCAGACCCTCAGGGCATCAATGGTGCGGTCCATGGCGTCCTGCGACAGGGCCCCCGTGTGGCTCAGCCCTTCGCCCAGCCGCACAATGCGCGAAAAGGCATCGACCACCGTAAACCCGCGGTAGGATGGGGTGGCAATCAACAGCCTGCAGTTGTTGGTGCCGAGATCAAGGGCGCCATAGAAATCGCCAACCGGCCGGGCAGTGGTCTGCCCGTCCCGCCCGCCGGAGCCTTGCCCTGCGGAACGGTCCGATCTGCGGCGCGGGCGGTCTTCGCCCGCCCTGTTGCTCGCATCCACGTCCAAACCTTCCAGGGGCGGTGGGCACTCGACGGAAATCGGCCTCCGGAACGCCGCCACCCCAAACCATTGCGTTGCGCCGATTGTATCAGTTTCCACCGGCGGCACAAACACCTGTCTCGCAAGGTTCCGTTAAGGATTGAATTTCCGCCAGCTGCAATCGTTACCGGAATATTTCCGGATGGGTTCATTCGCAACCGCATCATTAACCCGCCATTGAGACCTTGTGGACATTAATGGCGCAAGAGGCATTGGGGAAAAATGCGTACTTTTGGGTCACGGTGGTTCAAGGACGGTTCGCTGATGTCGGAGTTCTCCGAGCATTTCGGCTCGGCCATAACCCAGCAGAAGCAGAATGTGGCGCTCAATGCCGCAAAGGTCGATGCCGAACTCGCCTCCAAGGCGAAATCGGAATTCATCGCCAACATGAGCCATGAACTCAGAACGCCGCTCAATGCCATCATCGGCTTTTCCGATATGCTGCTGACCCAGAACATCACCAATCCAGACAAGATTCTGCAGTATTCGGGCTATATCAAACAGGCGGCCGAGCACCTTCTGTCGCTGATCAACGGCATTCTCGATGTCTCCAAGATCCAGGCCGGCAAGTTATCGGTCGATCCCGAAATGATTGATTTCCGGCCGATTCTCGCATCGTGCCTGGTGATCGTCGAGGCCAAGGCACGGGAAAAAAATATTCCCATCGAGTCTGCCATCGCGCCAAACATGCCCGAGCTCTCGGCCGATCCTCTGCGCATGAAGCAGATCCTCATCAACCTGCTGAGCAATGCCGTCAAATTCACGCCCGAGCGCGGCCGCATCCGTATCGAAGCCGGACCCTTCCAGCAGGGCTTCGCCCTGATATCGGTTACCGACACGGGGCCCGGGATGACTCCCTCCGAGGTCGAAACCGCCATGCGGCCCTTCGGCCAGGTCGATACCGCCTTCAACAAGCGCCACGAGGGCACCGGGCTTGGACTGCCGATCGCCTATGCGCTCGCCCGCATGCACGGCGGCGATCTTCGCATCGACTCGCAGAAGGGTGCCGGAACCCGGGTGACCATCATCATGCCCGCCGCCGGGCACCAACCCGGCACCATGGTGCAGTAATGAACACGCCAGTGAACGGATGAGTTGTGACAATGTACCGCCAGCAATCCCATAATCCTGTCAGCATCGCTGTCCGCCCGGATGCCGTTGAACGCGTCGGCCGCATTGTGGCGGTGACCGGCGCCCACGCCATCATCCTGATCGATGTCGACATGCACCGCTCTGCCGAACAACAGGACAAGAGCCCGGAAATCGGCACGCTTCTGAAGGTCGATACGCAGCGCTCAATTTCGCTGGCCATGGTGTCGGCGCTCAGTTCACCGATGCCGTCGCACAGTTCCGAAGAGCGCGAATTGCGCATTGTCGAGGTGGAATTCATCGGCGAACTGCCGAAGGACGACCACGGCAACCCGAAGCCGTTCCGGCGCGGCATTTCGAGCTATCCTTCACTCGGCGACATTGTGTTCCGCGCCAACAAGATGGAACTCGAAAAGGCCTATGCCTGCGACACCGATACCGCCGTCAGGGTCGGCCACATCCAGCAGGACGCGGGCATTCCGGCGATGATCAAGATCGACGACATGCTGGGCAAGCATTTCGCCATTCTGGGCACCACCGGCACCGGCAAATCCTGCACTGTGGCGCTGATTTTGCGGCGCATACTCGAGCGCAACCCGCAGGCTCATATCTTGTTGCTCGATGTGCACCGCGAGTACGCCCAGTCGTTCGGCGAGATGGCTGAGGTCATCACCCCCGACAACATGAACCTGCCATTCTGGCTCTTGAACTTCGACGAAATCGTCGAAATTCTCATCGGCCAGCAGCCCAACCGCGAACCCGACGTCGAAGTGCTGCGCGAGCTCATTCCGCTGGCCAAGGCGCGTTACATGAACAACCAGCGCCGCGACCGCGCCTCGTCGCGCACCCGCGACCCCGTCGATGTTACGGCCATCGGCGTTGATACGCCGATCCCCTATCGCAGCTCCGATCTCATCGGCCTGCTCGAGGAGTATATCGGCAAACTTGAACTGCGGGGCGAACTCGCACCCTACAAGCGTCTCAAGGCCCGCATCGAAACCATCTCGCGTGATCCGCGCTATGCCTTCATGTTCGGCAGCCTCACGGTGCAGGACACCATGGCCCAGGTGCTGGCGCGGCTGTTCCGCATTCCGGTGAACGGCAAACCCATCGCCATCCTCGAACTTGGCGGCTTGCCCGGCGAAATCATCAACGTGGTGGTCTCGGTACTGGCCCGTCTCGCTTTCGATTTCGGCGTGTGGAGTGCGGGCCGCATTCCTATCACCTTCGTGTGCGAAGAAGCCCACCGCTACGTGCCGATCGACAAGACGCTCGGCTTCGAGCCGACCAAACGGGCCATCTCGCGCATCGCCAAGGAAGGCCGCAAATACGGCGTGTCACTGTGCCTTGTCACCCAGCGCCCGGCAGAACTCGATCCGACCATTCTGTCGCAGTGCAACACCATCTTCTCCATGCGCCTGACCAACGAGCGCGACCAGGACATATTGCGGGCCGGCATTTCCGATGCCGCCGCCAGCTTGCTCGAATTCATGTCGACCATGGGCACCGGCGAAGCCATCGCCTTCGGCGAAGGTGTGGCACTTCCCACCCGCATCAAGTTCGACATGCTGCCCGACGAAATGCTGCCGAAGAGCACCACGGCGTCGTTCACCAAGAACTGGGCCATGGATCTGCCCGATGACAGCTTCCTGCACGAGATCGTGCATCGCTGGCGGGCCCAGAGCCACAATCCCGATGGCGCCGGTTACACTGCCGATGTGCCGCAAATCGAACTTCCGCCGCCGCAACCGGCCCCACAGTTGCAAAACCCGTTGCAGCGCGGGGCACCACCCATTCAGCCAGCGCCGCAACAGGCGTCACTCCGGCGGACGACGCCGCCCGGTGGCTTCGGCCAGCAAACTCCGCCAGCCCAGCCGCAACCGCAGGTGCAGACCAACCAGCCTGCCAATCAGCAGAGCCTCGCCAATCTGATCAAGCAGTTCCGCGGCTGATCGGCACCGCCCGGCTGCCCATCCGTTTCACGCCACCGTGAGGTTTGCACACGCTCTGTTTATTTGTGGGTGATGCAAGCTCCGTTCAGTTTCCGTCTGGCGCACCAACCGGGCGCATTCTGAAACTGGAGAGACGATCATGAAGATGAGCATCATTTCGGGCGCCGCCCTCGCCGCCGCCGCTTTGACCTTTGCGGTGGGCAGCACGACAATCATCACGCCGGCATCGGCGGAAGCCAAGGTGATGTGTTCCGGCGTCAACGCCTGCAAGGGCCAGGGTGCCTGCAAGACCGCCAGCAACGCCTGCAAAGGCCAGGCCGCCTGCAAGGGCCAGGGCTGGATCAACGCCTCGGCCGAAGATTGCGAAAAGTGGGGCGGCAAGGTTCTCTAATCGAGCGCGGCTCTCCGGCAGACGGCAACGGAGAGCCGCACCCTCTACCGCCGTCAACACGCTTGCTAACCCCCCGCCCCGGCGCTATCTAGGCGCCACTTCAAAGCCGTTGGGGGATCGTCTAACGGTAGGACAGCGGACTCTGACTCCGCCAGTCTAGGTTCGAATCCTAGTCCCCCAGCCAAACTCGTTGGCGGCCTCACCCCTTCAACAGCGCCTTCAGCTGCACGTCCGGATTGGCCAGCGCCGCCGGGTCGGGCCTGGCACCCTTGGCGATCAGCATTTCGGCAAGTCGGATGTCGCGGGCGACGGTATTGCCGACGCCGATGCCCGAGGCGCCGACGAGGCGGCCATCGGCGGCGAGGTACATCAGGATGAAGGCATCGTCCTTCAGCGGGCGGCGCACGGTGGTGGCGCCTTCGGCGGGCAGGCCGGCGATTTGCAGGCTCAGGTCGAACTGATCGGACCAGAACCACGGGACGGCGTCATAGGCCTTGTCGCCGCCCATCATGTTTTCGGCGGCAACCGACGCCTGGTCCTGCGCGGCGCGCCAGGCTTCGAGCCGCATGCGCTTGCCGCCAAAGGCCGGATGCGGGAAACGACACGCAATCGCCCGCCGCGAAGATGTCGGGATCGCTGGTGCGCAGCTGGTCATCGCAGGCGATGCCATTGTCGATGGCGAGGCCCGAGGCTTCGGCGAGCGGCGAGCGATGGCGCGGCACCAATGCCCGCCACCAGAAGATCGGCCTTCACGGCGGTGCCGTCTTTCAGAAGAACGCTGTCGGCCGGTGATGCGATCGATCTGCGCACTGGTGATGATGTTGACGCCATGCTCCGCATGGGCCTTGGCGACAACCGCTGCGATCTCTTCCGGCACGGCGCGCAGCAGAATGCGCGGCAGCGCTTCGATGACGGTGACGGCGCAGCCGCGCTTCACCGCACTGGTCGCCAAGTTCAAGGCCGATGAAGCCGCCGCCGATGATGGCGACGCTCACGCCGGGCTGGAACTTCTGGCGCAGCGCCTGCATGTCGTCGAAGGTGCGCAGCATCAGCGCCCGTTCGGCGCCGGGCAGCGGCAGTTTGCGCGGCGCGGCGCCGGTGGCGATCAGCAGCTTGTCGTAGGCGACGCGGCGGCCATCGGCGAGAATCAACTGTCTTGCGCCGCACGGTCGATACGCTCGACGCGGGCGTTGCCGATCCATGTGACATTGAGCGAGGCGATGGTGGCCTCGTCGAGCAAGCAGGGTGGGCGCGGTCTCCTCGTCATCGGTAATCGCCGATTTCGACAGCGGCGGCCGGTCGTAGGGCGGATGACCCTCTTCGCCGATCAGCGTGATCGCGCCCTGCCAGCCGCTGTCGCGCAGCACGACTGCGGCGCGGGCTCCGGCCTTGCCGGCCCCGACGATCACCATGCCGGCTTCGCTCATGGATCAGCCGATGTCGATCAGGACTTTGCCGGCTTCGACTTTCACCGGATAGGTCTTGAGGTTGACGCAGACCGGCGCGCCCTTGGCGGCGCCGGTGCGATAGTCGAAGCGGCCATTGTGCTTGGGGCATTCGATGATGTTGTCCATGACCAGGCCATCGGCGAGATGGATCTTCTCGTGGGTGCAAAGCCCGTCGGTGGCATAATACTTGTCGTCCGGCGAGCGGTAGACGGCGAAGGTGCGGCCGCCATGATCGAAGCGCATCACGTCTTCTTCGGCGATGTCGCCCGCGGCGCAGGCTTCAACCCATTGTGGCATTCGTTCCTCCAGTCAGTTCTACTCGGCAGCCGCGGCCTGCGTGCGGTGGCAAGGGGCCGCGTGATGGTCCAGCCCGGTTCGCGCACCTGGCGCAGCAGTGCCGGAATGATCTCGCGATAGGCCGCGAATACGCTGGCGTAGGGCTGCGGGCAATAGGGCTTCATGTCTTCATGCAGTTCCGGCAGGCGGTGATAGGGCACCATGGGGAACATGTGATGCTCGACATGGTAGTTCATGTTCCAGTAGATAAAGCGCAACACCGGGTTCATGTAAACCGTGCGGCTGTTGAGCCGGTGGTCGAGCACGTTTTCGGGAAGTCCCGCATGCTGGGTGAGGCCGGTCATCACATGCACCCAGGCGCCATACATCGACGGCAGCGGCCCAACGAACAGCATCGGCAGGATCGACCCGATGTAGATCGAGAACGCGATGACCGCGAGATGGATGGCCAGCCAGATGCGGGCCACGAGAAAGACCTTGGGCCGCTCCATCTCCGGAATGAATTCGGCTTCGTCGGGCGTCGAGCTTGCCGGCCGATGTGCAACAGCATGCTCTTCAACTCGCCCCAGGCCTGCGGAATGGCGAAGAACACGCCGATGACTTTGAGGATCACCGTGGGCCGCATGATGGCGATTTCCGGATCGCGGCCGACGATGATGGTGTCGGTGTGGTGGCGGGTGTGGCTCCAGCGCCAGACCGTCGGTTCGCGCATCACCATGAAGCAGGCGATGTGATAGACCACGTCGTTCATCCACGCGCGTCTTGAAGGCCGTGCCGTGGCCGCATTCATGCCAGCGCGAATCCGACGACGAGCCATAGAGCACGCCATAGGCGAGGAAGAACGGCAAGGCCCACCAACTGGGCCAGAAGTACAGGGCCAGTCCGCCGGTGACGATGAAGGCGGCAATCCAGATCGCCGTGTCGCGGATCGCCGGGCCGTCGGATCGCTGCATCAGTTCTTTCAGGCGCGGGCGCGCGATGGGCGCGCGGTACCACTGGCCATTGGCCAGGCCATGCTCCAGGGCATACTGGCTGCTGGGGCCGACGAGGCTGTAGTCATGGGGCGGCGGCAGGGGGTTGTTCATGGGCGCGCTCTCGATTGTCTGGAATGAAAAGTACTTGCTCTTGAGTCGCGGAACAAGTATTCCATGACTAGAACTATCATATCATCATTTTCTATCAGCCTGTGGAGTGCTGGGAACATGGTCAAGCGCCCCACCATTGAGGATCTCGCCAAGGCATCGGGCGTCAGCGTCGCCACCGTGGACCGGGTGCTGAACCGGCGACTGCCGGTGCGCGACGACACGGCACTGCGCGTCGTCGCCGCCGCCGAGGCCATCGGCTATCATGCCACCGGCCTGTTGCGCCAGCGCCTGACCGAAACGCCGCGCCGCACCTTCGGCATTTCTTCTGCAGAAGAAGGACCACGAATTCTATCGCAACTTCGCCGCCGAACTGACGCGCGCCACCAAGGAGGCCACCACCATCCAGGGCCGGGCCATCGTCGAGTTCATGGACGAGATCGTGCCGTCGATCGATCGCCCAGAAGATCCGCGAGGTGGCGCCAGCGCTGCGATGCGCTGGCAATCGTCGCGGTCGATCATCCGCTGGTCAAGGAGGCGGTCGCCGAGGTGGCGCGGGAAAACCCGTGGTCACTCTGCTTAGCGACATGACCGCGCCCGAGCGCACGGCCTATCTGGCTGTCGATTCACGGCGCAGCGGGCGCACGGCGGCTGGACAATTTCGCGCCTGGCAAAAAGCCCGGGCAAGATCGGCATCCTGCTCGGCAGCCACCGCTATCTCAGCCAGGAACTGGCCGAAATCAGTTTCCGCAGCCTACATGCGCGAGACACGCCCCGCACTTCCAGCTGCTGGAAACCCTAGATCAATCTCGACGACCAGCGCATCGCCTATGAGGCGATCGTCGATATGATCGGCAGCAATCCCGATCTCGCCGGCATCTATTTGCGCCGGCGGCGGAGTCGAAGGCCTGGTGCAGGCGCTGCGTGACGAACAGGCGGGAAGCCGCATCGTCGCGGTGTGCAACGAACTTGACGGCGATCACCCGGTCGGCGTTGATCGACGGCACGCTCGATATGGTGCTGGCAACGCCGATCCGCGATATTGCCCTGAAAGCGGTGGACATCATGGCACGTGCCTGCAACCACGAGAGCCTGCCAGCCGGTCAGATCGTCCTGCTGCCGGCGGCCATGGTCATCAGCGAAAGCCTGTAAAACCTCTCAGCGCCGGTACCCAAGCTTTCTGATAGGTTTTGATAGGTTAGCTGCTGCTGCCTGCTCTGATCTTGACTCCGTCATGAAATGGAATAGTTTATCCAGTCACTGGAATTAATGTTCCAAATATTCCAATCTAAACTGACCCGGCAGCGAACCACAGCAAGAGTTCGCGCCGGCGTGGGAGGATCGAAGATCAGAGCGCCTGCTGCGCAGGTTCGGCTTCATCACCCCTCGCAACCTTGTTTCCCGTCCACGGGGATTTTCCGGCAACTCAGGAGCGCCGCCGGACGCTCCACTCGGAGGAGTATGAATATGAAGAAGACACTTCTGGCACTGGCCGCCGCGGCGCTGATGTCCACTTCGGCCCTCGCCCAAACCAAGGTCGGCGTTTCGATGGCGCTGTTCGACGACAACTTCCTGACCGTGCTGCGCAACGGCATCGAAGCCCAGTCCAAGGACATGGGTGCCGAAGTGCAGATCGAAGACGCCCAGAACGATGTGGCCAAGCAGCTTGACCAGATCAAGAACTTCGCCGCCTCGGGTGTTGCAGGCCATCATCGTCAACCCGGTCGATACCTCGGCCACCCAGGCGATGTCGGACGCCGCCGCCGCCGCCAACATCCCGCTGGTCTACGTGAACCGCCAGCCGATCAACATCGACACGCTGCCCGACAACCAGGCCTTCGTCGCCTCGAACGAAGTCAACTCGGGCACGCTCGAAACCATCGAAGTCTGCCGCCTCCTCAAGGAAGCCGGCAAGACCGAAGCCAATGTCTACGTGATGATGGGCGAACTTTCGAACCAGGCCGCCGTGCAGCGCACCAAGGACATACATGACGTGATGGCCGACGGCCGCTGCGTGGTGAAGCTCAACATCATCGACGAGCAGACCGCCAACTGGTCGCGCGACCAGGCCCAAAGCCTGATGACCAACTGGTTGTCGGCCGGCAAGCCGTTCGATGGCGTGATCGCCAACAACGACGAAATGGCCATCGGCGCCATCCAGGCGATGAAGGCCGCCGACATCGACATGGAGACGATTGTGGTCGGCGGCGTTGACGCCACCCAGGACGCTCTCGCTTGCCATGCAGGCTGGCGACCTCGACGTCACCGTGTTCCAGGACGCGGCCGGCCAGGGCAAGGGCTCGCTCGACGCGGCAATCAAGCTCGCCAAGGGCGAAGCCGTCGAGCAGAAGGTGTGGATCCCCTTCCAGCTGGTGACGCCCGCCAACATCGGCGACTACCTGAAGAAGAACTGATCCGGGTAACCGGCTGAACCGGGAGCGGCGGGCAACCGCCGCTCCCTTTCAACAGTGAATGGCAGAATGTGATTTACATCCGGCGCGCTGCACTAGCATGCCGGTGGCGATGGGGTGGAGGGAACGATGGCGCAGGCAAACCAGGGCGTGGGCGGCTTGAAGTACGACGCATCGCGGCGCACCTGGCCCAACGAGTTCAACGTCTTCTTCGCCCTCGTCATCATCGTCGCGGCGTTTGAAGTTCTCGGCCGGCTGTTCGTTGGCGACAGCTTCCTGTTCAACACCCGCGAGAACATGTCCGGGACTCTTCAACACCCAGCGCCTCGAAATCATCATCCTGCAGGTGTCGATCGTCGGCATCATCGCCATCGGCGTCACCCAGGTCATCATCACTGGCGGCATCGATCTGTCGTCGGGCTCGATTGTCGGCGCCACGGCGATGATCGCCATGTCGTTCGCGCAAGTCGCTTTCGTCAACGGCAATCCCAATCCCAAAGCCATCTTCCCGGAGCTGGGATGGCTCGACTTGCCGGTCATCATTCCCATTGTCGTCGGCCTCGTCTGCGGCCTGATCGCCGGGCTGATCAACGGTTCGCTGATCGCCTACACCCGCATTCCGCCGTTCATCGCCACACTCGGCATGATGGTGGCGGCGCGCGGCCTCGCGAAATGGTGGTCGAAGGGCAATCCGATTTCGTTCCCGACCGAAAGCTTTGCGTCGATCGGCAAGGGACTGATGCCGGTGGTGATTTTCATTTCGCTGGCCATCCTGTTCCAGCTCATCCTGCGCTACACCAGATACGGCAAGCATTGCTATGCCATCGGCTCCAACGAGGAAGCCGCCCGCATCACCGGCATCAAGGTCGAGCATCACAAGATCCTGGTTTACGTGATCGCCGGCATGCTGGCTTCGGTCGCCGCCATCGTGCTCAGTTCCAAGAACCTCACGGCCCAGGCCGGCATGGGCGTGATGTACGAGCTCGACGCCATCGCCATGACGGTGATCGGCGGCGTGTCGCTGGCCGGCGGGCGCGGCTCGATTGTCGGCACCGTGCTGGGGGCGCTGATCTTCGGCGTCATCATCTCCGGCTTCACCTTCATGAAACTCGACGCCTATTACCAGGAGATGGTGAAGGGCGTGATCATCGTCGCCGCCGTGGTGCTCGACCAATGGCGCCAGCGCCGCAACGCCACAAGGGGCTGAACCATGAGCGACGTCATTCTCAAGACCGAAGGCCTGACCAAATACTACGGCGGCGTTCACGCCCTCGAAGGCGCCAATTTCGAACTGCGCCAGGGCGAGCACGTCGCCATCATGGGCGACAATGGCGCCGGCAAATCCACCTTCGTGCGCCAGATCACCGGCGTGGAACAGCCGACGCGCGGCAAGATCATTTTCCACGGCGCCGAGATGAGCTTCAAGGGCCCGCTCGACGCCCGCGAGGCCGGCATCGAAACGGTGTTCCAGAACCTGGCGCTGGCCGATGATCTCGACGTGCCGTCGAACCTGTTCCTCGGCCGCGAAAAGATCCTGGTTCAACCTCGGGCCGTTCTCGATCCTCGACATGAAGTCGATGCGCGAGGCAACGCGCAAGGCGCTGGAGCGCACCGCCGTCAAGATTCCCAACCTGTCGAACACCATCCGCAACATGTCGGGCGGCCAGCGGCAATGCGTGGCCATCGCCCGCACCGCGACCTTTGCCTCGAAGCTCATCATCATGGACGAGCCGACGGCGGCCCTCGGCGTGCAGGAAACCGCCCAGGTCGAAAACATCATCCGTACCCTGAAGGCCAACGGCGAGCCGCTGATCATCATCTCCCACAACATGCGCCAGGTGTTCGACCTCGCCGACCGCATCGTGGTGTTCCGCCGGGGCCGCATCGTCGCCAACCTGCAAAAGAAGGAGACCAGCGGCGAGGACATCGTCTCCTACATCACCGGCGCCAAGACCGGCGAAGAGTTCAGGGACGTGGCGTAAAGCGTCAGAACGCGCAAGCCCCATGTTCACCTGCTCCTCTTGCCAAGCGTCACGTTTTGCCTTCTAACTTCCCTCTCGGGGGCTTAACCGCCGGGTGACCGGTAATTCTTGGGGAGGGACTGGCATGCTCAAAACATTGACGGCACTATCGGCGCTGGCGATTATGCTGGCGGCTCCGGCTGCGGCGGAAATACTGTTTGCGCGGAACCATCGAATTCACCAAGAAAATAAGGCCTGCAATAGCAGTATGAAATTGGCGATATCCAGTGGCGCTCGCAGGTATCCACCCGGCGGCATGCGCTGGCTCCGGCGACAAGACGAATGATTGCTCAGGCAGTCAACCGCGATCGACAGACCATTCAGCGCAGGCATGGGCGCGGGAAGGAGCATTCAATGGGTCATTTCAGAAAGTCGCGCAACGGAACGTTGACCGACGTTCGCCGGAGTAAGACCCGATGATCGGCCGTCGCCAAGTCAGCTTGAAGTTGACCTCAAGTTTCGCCTGCTACGACTGGACTGACAGCGACCAACCAATGCGCGGGATCAAGGGGCCAAATCAAGAACCCATTTGGCAAAAGCGGCCAAGGTAAATGCGTCGTCGATTTCGTCGGCTGCCTATCAGAACAAGGAATTGTCAACTCCATAGGCTGTGGTCCGCGTGCAATTCCAATAAACGTTAAGGACAGCAATCATGAGAAGACTTCATTCTTGGCCGAGCCGTTATGCTAGTGCTTGCAGCTTCAACCGCTTCCGCCGACGTTACCAAGGCCGCATCAAGTGGGTCGATCATCATCACGGGAAAACTGCGCCGGACGGGCCCAACTTGGGTGACCGTGACAACGCGGTATTCCATCCGAAGGCAATCTCTGGCAACGGTGAACAATTCACTCGTCGATAAACTACTTTTCACCAGCTATGGCGGCAATGGCAGGCGCACTCTAACTGGCGCCATGTTTTACGGCGAACATGTTCCACGGAAATCGTTAACCAAGAGCATCGGTTGGAGATGCCTACGTGCCCGATGCGGCAATCTCAAACCGCGTGACAAGCTCAGACATCCGGCAAGACCACGACCTCATCGGCTACGTCATCCTGGACGGGCGAAATCCAGAATCCCTATGGTGATGAAACGGGCTCGGAAAGACTGCATTGTCGAATTAATCTTTTACCGGCGTCCGGAAATGAAACTGACAACAGATCAAGCCGGGGCCGCGACGCAAGCCGCGGCCCTTTTCATTTCGGTGAGTCGCGGGAGCGGCCTTGACGGTCCATCGCCAGTCGGGCGCACATTAGCTCGGGGGCCTTTCAATCGTGGAGACAACATCATGAAGTATATTCTGGTGGCCGGTGCGTTGTGCCTGGCTACGGCTCTGCCCGCCTATGCCAAGTGCGGCACCAACCAGTTGAACGGCAACTGGCACGTGCTGATTTCTGACAGTGGCGTCACAACTGCGACCATCTTGAACGGCTCGCTGACGATCACCGGGCTGACGCCTTTTCCCATCAGCCAAAACTCGTCCTGCCGGGTTGTGGTGACTGACGGCGGCGGCCAACTCGTCGGTTCGTCTGAATCAATCGCCAAATCGTCCAGCCTCAAACCCCGCCAGATCGACGTGGCCTCGGCGGCGGATGATGCCACTATGTCATTGGTCCGCCGGTAAGGCTGGGCGCAAGGAGAATGACCATGAAAAAACTCTTATTCCTGTTCGCCGCCACAGCCGCCATGGCCAGTGCGGCCAATGCCAAGTGCGGCACCGGCCAGCTTGATGGAAACTGGCACCTCTATATCCCGGGGCAGTCAGTCGCCGAAGTCGTTATCAACAATGGCCAGATGACCTCGCCCGGCTCCGTGGAAGTTTTTCCAATCACCCAGTCGAAATCCTGCAAAGTCAAGATTACTGATGACGCCTTGACGTTTGTCGGCACATCGGAAGCGATACCGTCCGGTTCATCCAGAAAGCCAAGGTCAATCGTCTTTGCCATCTCGGTACCTGCTGAAGCAATTCTCTATCTGGTCAGAAGGTGAGGGTGAACCAATGAAATTTTCAAACACTCTGGCCCGCCCCGCGGCGATTGCCGCACTGGCGTCTTTCGCTTGCCTCGCTTTCAACGCTCCCGCCTTGGCCAAATGCGGCACCGGGCAGTTGAATGGCAACTGGCGCTTCTCGTTCAACTTGGAAAGTACTGCGGACGTTACGATATCGAACGGGATACTGACCATCCCAGGTGACGGAGACTTCCCGATCACCCAGAGCAAGAGCTGCAAGGTGAAACTTGTCGTTGAAGGAACAACCTTAATCGGCTCTTCGGAGGCACTTTCGACCGGCTCGACTTTGAAGCCACGCAAGATTTACATCGGCAGTGCAGCGCCCGAGTTCTGGCTGGTCTTGCACCGCAAGTAGCGGTCGAAACACGTGACCGGCCACGGCTCCAATCGCCATGGCCGGTCGACACTCTTGCCGCCCTTTCCTTTTCGGCGGCGATTGCCTATGACGGCGCTCCCACAATCAGAAAGCGCCGCAGCCTTGGCCACTTCCCCTGCCCTCTCCGTGATGATCGCCGCCACCCGCAAGGCGGCTCGTGGCCTACAACGCGACTATGGCGAACTGGCGAGCCTGCAAGTCTCGGTGAAGGCGCCGGGCGACTATGTGACGGCCGCCGACAAGAAGGCCGACAAGACGCTGCGCGAGGAACTTGCCAAGGCCAGGCCCACCTACACCTTCCTCACCGAGGAGTCGGGGCTCACGCAAGGGTCGGACCCAGATCACCGCTTCATCATCGATCCGATCGACGGCACGGCGAACTTCATGCATGCGGTGCCGGTCTTCGCCATCACCATGGCGCTGGAGAAGAAAGGCGAGTTGATCGCCGCCGTCACCTACAATCCGATCAGCGATGAACTCTACCATGCCGAAAAGGGCCAGGGCGCCTTCCTCAACAACAAGCGCCTCAGGGTTGCCGCCCGCACCGATATCCACGAAACGCTGGTGTGTTACGAAGTCCCCCATCGCGGCGGCCAGCAGCATGGGCTGTCGCGCGCCGAACTCGCCGTGCTGCAGGGCAAGGCCATCGGCTTGCGCGGCTTTGGCTCGGCAGCAATGTCGCTGGCCTGGTTGGCGGCGGGCAGGCTCGATGCCGTCATCATCCGCAATATCAATGCCTGGGACGTGGCGGCCGGCATGCTGCTGGTGCGTGAAGCCGGTGGTTACGCCGTTGATCCCGACAGTGACAAAAGCCCACTCGAGACCGGCAACATTCTCGCCTGCAATGGCGAGTTGCTGTCCGCCTTCAAGGCAGCGCTGAAAGAAGCGCGGGAATAATGCAAAAGGCCGCACTGCTCGCGCAGGCGGCCCTGAATTTCGCGTTTGAGCGGCGATTACTGGTCGCGGCGAGGGCCACGGCCCGGCAGTTCGACCTTCTTCGGCATTGGCAGCAGGCCTTCGCGCTGCAACTTCTTGCGGTGCAGTTTGCGGGCCCGGCGCACCGCTTCGGCCTTTTCGCGAACCCTCTTCTCGGACGGTTTCTCGTAGTGTCCGCGCAGCTTCATTTCGCGGAAAATGCCCTCACGCTGCATCTTTTTTTTCAGAACCTTGAGGGCCTGATCGACGTTGTTGTCACGAACTACGACTTGCAAGTGATACCTCTGATATCGTTCACTAGGGTTGCATGGGTAAGTGAAGCCCTCAGGGGGGCCTCGGAAAGTGGCGGCGGGATAGCACAGCTCACGTGGGCTGTCGAGGGGTCAGGCGGTTGATATGGCCCATTTTCCGGCCCCGGCGTGCTTCCGGCTTGCCGTAAAGGTGAATGGCGGTATCGGGCTCCGCCGCCAGCGCGGCAAAGCCCAGGGCTTCCTCGCCCAGCAGGTTGGTCATCACCACATTTGAATGGCGGCGGGGGGAGCCCAATGGCCAGCCGCAGACCGCCCGGATGTGCTGCTCAAACTGTGAGATGAGGCAAGCGTCCATGGTCCAATGGCCGGAATTATGCACCCGCGGGGCGATTTCGTTGGCAACCAGTCCCTGCCCGCTGACGAACAGTTCGATGCCGATGACGCCGACATAATCCAGCGCCGTGATGATCGTCTCGCCGATGTCCTGGGCCTTCCGGCGGATGTCCGGCGAAATGGCGGCAGGAACCGTGGAAGTCTGGAGAATGTGGTCGCGATGGACATTCTCGGGCACGTCGAACACCGCCACTTGCCCGTCCCAGCCGCGCGCCGCGATGACCGAGATTTCCTTCTCGAAGGTCACAAAGCCTTCGAGAATGGCTGGGGCCTTGCCGATTTCCGCCCAAGCAGCTTCTGGCGCCAGATCTCCGGTGATTTTGACCTGGCCTTTGCCGTCATAGCCAAAGCGCCTTGTCTTGAGGATCGACGGTCTGCCGATTGTGGCAATGGCCGCCAGCAGCGAGGTTTCGTCATCCACCGCCGCAAAAGGTGCAACGGCGATGCCAAGGGAAGCGATGAAAGTCTTTTCATCGACACGGTCCTGGGCCGTGGCAAGTGCAGCGGCACCTGGCGCCAGCGGCAGGCGCGGCTCGAGAAACGCCGCCGTTTCGGCTGGCACGTTTTCAAACTCGTAGGTCACCACATCGACACTGCGGGCAAACATTTCGAGGGCATCAAAATCGGAGTAGGAGGCAACCGTATGGGCGTGGCTCACCTGAAAGGCCGGGCTGTCCTGTTCGGGCGCAAAGATGTGGCACTTGAGGCCGAGCCGGGCCGCCGCCAGGGCCAACATGCGGCCCAATTGGCCGCCGCCCAGAATGCCGATCACTGAGCCGGGAGGCAGTGCGGAGGCCAGCCTTGTCATTCCACATCCTTGGGCGCATCGGCCACCGCCGCCGTCTGCCTGGCCCGCCAGGCATCAAGGCGGGTGGCAAGTTCAGCATCGTTAAGCGCCAGCACACTGGCCGCCAGCAGAGCTGCATTGATGGCGCCGGCCTTGCCGATGGCCAATGTGCCCACTGGAATGCCCGCAGGCATCTGCACGATCGAGAGGAGCGAATCCTGCCCCGACAGAGCTTTTGATTCGACCGGTACGCCAAACACTGGCAGGGGCGTCATCGCCGCCGTCATGCCCGGCAAGTGTGCCGCCCCACCCGCCCCTGCGATGATCACCTTGAAGCCCTGGACTTTGGCGCCATGGGCAAAGTCATAAAGCCGCTGCGGCGTGCGGTGGGCCGAGACGATTTTCGAATTCGTAGCGCACACCCAACGCCTCCAGGGTATCGGCGGCGTATTTCATGGTGGCCCAATCCGACTGGCTGCCCATGATGATGGCGACGACGGGTTTTTTCTGCACAGCAACTCACGCGATTATATCGGGAATCAGCAGATTCCCGATGGTTGATATCTTGTCCTTGAGGTCGAGCTTCATCTTCTTCAAACGGCGTAACCGCAACTGGTCTATCGTTCCGCTTTCTTCAAGAGTTTGAATGGCAACGTCGAGGTCCCGGTGCTGCTGCAACAGCGTTTGCAGCTTGGCCCTCAGCGCCACATCCTGCAGCGTATCGATGGTCATGGTTTCCCCAAGTCCCTGTACGGGACGGCCCCGGATTATTTTTTCTTCATCCTTCCACTATGCCCTTGGCTAAGGTTCGACAAGCCCCCAAGTCTGTGTCATCATACTGTCGTAGACGACACATCCTGAGAGGAGGAATGCATGAGCCTTCAAGCGCATCTCAGTGAGCTGGCATCCAAGCACAAGGCCCTTGAGGCCGAGTTGGCGGAAGCCCTGGCCCACCCGGCCGCATCCGATGAAGAAATCGCCGAACTGAAGCGCAGGAAACTCAGGCTGAAAGATGAAATGAACCGGCTGGAACACCAAACCGCCGCTTAAAGTCTCCTCCTAATATTGAAGTTGCTGATTGCCTTGGGCAATCAGCTCAAGTGGTGTTGCGCAACCAAAGTTTCGCATGAGTTGCGCATTGTACACGCCAATTTGTTCCCGAGACTTGCCGTTCATGCGCTCAAGCGTGGACTGATTGAGTTGCGCCCATCGCTAGGCGGAAGTGCCACAACAGTCCAATCAGTTCGGCCTGCCGCCGGGTGTTGGTCTTGGCGAATATGGCGCGAAGCTGCTGGCCGGGGGATCGGATTCCGGCGACACCGATCCCGGCGCAACGGCGCCCGCCGATGCCAAACGCGACACCACAAAACCCTATATCATTGGGCCGGAACGCCCTATGCTCCCTGCTGGTTCCGGTAGAATAAGGGTAGCTGCGGGAGCGGCGACCAAGCTCCCGCCCAACACGGTGTCGCATGAAGGTCTTACTGGCCGCCGCCCTACTGGCAGCGCAATGCGTCGCAACGCAGGCGCATGGCTATCGATTTGGCCCACTTGAAATATTGCACCCGGCCATCATGGTTCCGTCACAGCAAACCGATTGCAGTTGCGCCCATGTCAAAATCATCAATCACGGCGCAGAGGCCGAATATTTTCTGGGCGCCGAAATCGCCATCGCCAGCCGCACCCATCTGCTGGCGATTTCGACGGCGGGCGGCGGCCTGCAAATGCCGGTGCGGGTGAAAATCGAGCCGAGGGCAAGCCTCGACCTCAACCGCCACGAGTGGTGTCTTTTCATGAGCGGCATCACCACCACGCTTGAAGCCAATATCGGAGTAATTCCTGGCAAGTTGCTGTTCGAGACTCAGGGCTCCGTCGATATCGAGTTCCTGGTCGACGCAGCTCCGCACTGAAAACGTCAATGCCGCATTCGTGAATGTGCCGTGTCTTGATGGTTTGCTAGCTTCCCAGGATGGAACAACTCAAGCGGCACACCGTTGCCATCATGGCCGTTCTCTCATTGGTGTTGGCCCTGCACGGGTTGCCTGCACTTGCGGGCACCAATTCACAGGGGGCATGCGAGAGCGCTTGCCCCGATTGCGCCGGCCCGGCTTCCGCCATCTGCGTCGCCTGCGCTGGCACGTGTTTGAACATGACAAGCCGGTCAAGCACCGGACTATTTGCTGTGTCTCCAGCGATGGCACCGTCACTTCTCGCCAGCCTCGCCGTGACGGGTTTTGACACCGCACCACCGGTGCCGCCACCGCGCCGCGCAAGCTAATTCGCAAATCATCAATCACATTCACAAGGAAATGAAATCATGAAAATGTTTGTCCTGACGATCTTCCTGGCGCTCGGCGCCATGACCGTCACCGCCACCGCTGCGCAGCTGTGCTGCACAGGTGGTGCTTGCTGTGACGGCGGTCCCTGCTGCGATTGACACGCCTCAGCGACTGACTCACACACATTGGAGCGGCGGGGATTTTCCCCGCCGTTTCTATGTCAAACGAGTTGTGGCCTTCTTTCCATCCACTCCGTCGCCTGCTCATAGGCCTGGCACACGCGCAGCACGGTGGCGTCGTCGAACATGCGGCCCACCACATGCAGGCCGGCGGGAAGTCCGGCCTTGGTAAATCCGCAGGGCACACTCGCCGCCGGTTGCTGGGTGAGATTGAAGGGATAGGAGAACGGCGTCCAGTTCACCCACTTCGCCGTGTCGTCCTGGCCCTTGGGAAACAGGCGTCCGGCATCGAAGGCGGCGATGGGAAGTGTTGGCGTCAGCAGCACATCGTAGTTCAGCATGAACTGGCGCATCTGGGCACCCAGTGCGCCACGCTGTTTTACGGCATCAAGATAATCCGCAAGCGTGATGACGCGGGATTGTTCGACGACATCGGCGAGGTCGCGGTCGAGAAGGTCAAGCTTCTCTTTCGGCTGCTTGCCGAAGATCGCTTTCACGCCCGACCACCAGAGAATGCGGAACGTATTGGCGGGGTCTTCGAAACCGGGATCGATCTCTTCGACGACAGCGCCCATATCCGCCAGCACCTTCACGGCATCATCGACCAGTGCGGCGATCTCCGGATCGACATCGACATAACCGAGATTGCGGCTGTAGGCGATGCGCAATCCCTTCACGCCCTTGCCGAGGCCCTTGAGATAGTCGCACCCGTCATAGGGCAGCGAATGCCAGTCGCGCGCATCGGGCATGGCGATCACATTCATCATCAGGGCGGCATCTTCCACCGTGCGGGTCATCGGCCCGACATGGGCCACCGTGCCGAACGGCGAAAGCGGCCAGGCTGGTACGCGGCCGAAGCTTGGCTTCAAACCAAAGATTCCGCTGAAGCCCGCCGGAATGCGGATGGAGCCGCCACCATCGGTACCGAGCGTCAGCGGACCGTAGCCCGCAGCGGCCGCGGCTGACGATCCGCCCGATGAACCACCGGGTGTCTTTTCGAGATTCCACGGATTGCGCGTGATGCCGGTGAGCGGTGAATCGGTCACACCCTTCCAGCCGAATTCCGGCGTGGTGGTCTGGCCGAGAAACACCGCACCACTTTCACGCAGCCGCGCCACCGACGGCGCGTCATTGTCCCAAGGCTGATCGGGATCAATGGTTTTCGAACCCCGCAGGGTTTTCCAGCCGCGCACCAGCAACAGGTCCTTGATGAGCACCGGCACGCCATCGACGGGACCAATGGGCTCGCCCTTCAACCAGCGCTTCTCGCTGGCCTTTGCCTGCTTCAGCGCAGAATCCCGGTGAACCCCACACATGGCATTGATGGCGCCATCATGTTTGTCGATCTGTGCGAGGCAAGCCTTGGCGGCTTCGAGAGGTGAAAACTTCTTCTTGGCAAAGCCCTTGAGAAGTTTGGTGGCAGATTTCCAGTTGAGAGCGGTGGACATAGGATCAACTTAACACCTCTCTTCTGGAAGAGGCTATCCAATTGGCGAGAATGGTGCGCCTTCGTCCTCTCCTGCGAAGCGGGAGAGGAAGGGACCCGTTGCCGAAGGCAGCGGGGAGGTGAGGGAGGCCAAGCGCAGTATGCCAAGGAATTCCCCATTCGCGCAATATTGTCCCTCACCTTTCCCACACTGCTGCGCAGTGCGGGCCCCTGTCCTCTCCCGCTTCGCAGGAGAGGACGAAGTGGGACATGCAATTGTCCAGTCCAACCGCGCGGGGGCGATGGATCCTTCCTCTCAATTATTCTGCCTTGTCGCTTCCAGTTCCTGCTGGCCGACGTCAAACGGCACTTCCTCGATCTCGATCGACTGCATCACTTGCACACCGCCTGCTTCGCCGCCGCTGCTGATGGTGTCGATCTTCTGGTTCACCCGCACGTAGGACATGCTGCCGGGCACTACGGTGACTTCGACGGTTTTCGGAATTGTCGGCAGCAGCATGAACACCGATTGCTGCACGGTAACCTTGATTTCTCCGGCTGGAACATTGGCGGCGATGAAGGCGCCGGGGCGCATGGCGCCGTAGGAAATGCCGTTCACCCGCACATAGGGCGACTCGCCGCGCTTTCCGACTTGCTGCAACGGCCGGTAGACATAGATGACGCCCTGGCCTTCGATGGGATCAAGCGCTGCCGGTTGATAACGGGGACCTTCCGCCGCACAGCCTGTCAAGGCCAGCAGCGCTGCACCAAGCGCCCGCCGCGATGCTTGCATTCCGAATCCCCTCGCTTGCGCAATGGAACGGGAGCAGTGGGGCAGGAATGGGGCGGCTTATTCAGTTTCCACAAGCTTGCCGGTGAACAACACCGGGCCGGTTGGCAGGCCGGTCGGCGAGCCGCCTTCGGGCTCGAGGCTGACCGCGAACAGCGTGTCGTTGAGGGCTGACTTTTCGACACGGCCCAGGGTGTTGGCGGGGATGCGGAAGTCCGCGGCGATTACGCCCAGAGACTGTGGCTTGTCGCGCCCTGCCCCCAACGCCCAAAGCTCGTAGGATTTGCCCTGCTGCGGCTCGGCCCCCACGGTGCGCACCGAAATCGTGCCGCTGGTGAGATCGACGGAGGCGAGGAAAGCGGGCCCCGGCCCTTCGGTTTGCAGCACCGCCACGAAGCGGCCCTGCGGAGCGGGCGGCGGCTTCAGCAGCATGACGCCGACAAGCCCCGCCGCCAGGGCCGAGGCGGCAGCGGCGGCGACGCGCCAGCGAATCACCCGGCGCTGCAACCGCACCACATTCGAAGCATCGAAACCGGAAGGAGCAATTGCGGCGAGAACCTTGGCCTTGATCGCCGTTGGCGGCTCTACCGGTTCGAGCGCCAGGGCGAGTGGCGACAGGCGTTTTTCCCATTCCGCTACCAGCCGGGCAAAAGCCGGGTCGGTGGCGAGTTCGCGCTCGGCCAGCACCAATTCCTCGGCGGAAAGCGTTCCCAGCGCAAATTCGGCGGCGCGGGCTTCCTTGCTGTTATCGTCAAACGCGGCCATCGAGGCACTCCTTGAGGGCAGCAAGGCTGCGGCGCAAAAGCGTTTTCACCGTGGTCACCGGGCGCTGAAACTGGGCTGAAAGCTCTTCGCGGCTCCAGCCCTGATAGTAGGCCAGCAGGACCATGTCCTGCCGGTCTTCCGGTAATCTCCCAAGACAATCTCGCAAGCGTTTGAGTTCAAACGCTAATTCTGCCTCAGCCATAACGGGTGAATCGGCCTCGCCGACTTCTGCGGCGGAGGCCGAGATGCGTTCAGAAAAGCGGCGGCGCACGTCAATCGCCTGGTTGCGGGCGATGGCCGCCAGCCACGCCAAGGGTCTGGCTTGGGCCGGATCATACTGTTTGGCCCGCTGCCAGATTTTGACGAAGGCTTCTTGCAGCGCCTCCTCGGCGAGTTCAGGGCGCCGGAGCACGGTTTTCGCCACGGCGAAGAGCCGTCCGGAACTCAGGTCATAGAGACGCCCGAAGGCGCCGCGATCTCCCGCCGCGATGCGGAGCAGAAGCTGCCCCAATTCGCGGTCTACTGCCTCAATTGTACTAGCCATGCCTCAATTACGTAACACGTGGGCCAAATGGTTGCACGAATCCCAGTGTTAATAAACGCCAGATGAACGGCGCATTCAGTCTGGGTTCCAAGGAGCCCAGATAAATTGCTCCCAACATCGAGATTTCAGGGAGACAAAAATGATCCGCCAGCTCCTCATCGCCGCCGCCATCGCCGCTACCGCCGCCACGGCCTATGCCGCTGTGGCGCCCGACTACGATAGCGTCCTGTCGCCGGATCGTAATGTCACCGTCATCGAAAAGAACCAGGTTTTCCCGGTTCTCGGCCCCATCGTCGTCGAGGAATGCGCAACGGAGGATTGTTCGGACGCGCAAGTCTGACGCTGACTTTGTCGGGCGGCGAACCGCCAGACAGCCCGGAACGCGAGGCGGATAGCTTTCACATCGCCCCCTCTCGCAAGGCTTGAAACCCCGCGTTCCGGTTCCGATATTTGAGTTTCCCCAGGCAGTCTTCCCCCCATCCCCTGCAAACGCTGCCTGCAACTAGGCCCCGGCTAATCCCCGGGGTCTTTTTTATGCATGGTTTAGCTGCGGCAACCCCGCTTTGCCCGGCAATGCCGCTCTGCTAGGAGCGATGAGTTCCACGCAATACGAAGCAGGCCAGCATGCCCTCACCCATCTTCCATTCGGACTTCAAAGCCAAACCCTTCTGGTGGGAGGCCCATGAACCGAAACCGCTCGCTGACGTGGCACTGCCAAAGGACGTGGCGGTGGTCATCGTTGGCGCCGGCTATGCCGGGCTGTCGGCGGCGCTGGAGCTCCATCGCGAAGGGATCGAACTCAATCGTGCTCGATAGCAACGAGCCGGGCTATGGTGCCTCGACACGCAATGGTGGCATGGTGTCGGGTGGGGTCAACGTCGGGAAGCGCTATGTCGCCCGCGCCATGAGTGACGTTGAATCAGCACCCTTCCTGTCGGATGCCGCCGATGCCTTCGGACATATCGAAGCATTGATCGCCCGCGAAAACATTGACTGCGGCTGGACCAGGGCCGGATACTTTCTCGGCGCATGGTGCAAAAGCCACTACGACGGCATGGCAAAGAAGTTGGACACGCTGAACCACTACGCCCGCTCGGAAGCCTACATTGTGCCGCCAGAGCGCCAGCGCGAGGAAATCGGTTCCGACTATTATCGTGGCGGCATGGTCATTGGCCGCGCCGGGCATCTGCACCCTGCCCTCTATTTCAAGGGCCTGCTTGATCTCTGCCAGAAGCGTGGCATTCGCATCGCTTCGAAGACTCCCGCTGCGCGCCTATCGCAAACTACATCGGGCTGGGTGGTGGAAACGCCGCGCGGCTCGATCAGGGCGGGTAACGTGGTAATCGCCACCAACGGCTACACCGGCGATCTCACCCCGCAATTCAAGCGCCGGGTGGTGCCGCTCGGCTCCTACATTATTGCCACGGAAGAACTGCCGCCGGACGTGGCGGCCACGCTCAGTCCCAAGAACCGGTCGATTGCCGACACACGCCGCGTGCTGACCTACTACCGCATGTCGCCAGACGGCAAACGTCTGATTTTCGGCGGCCGCGCCAAGTTCGGCATGACCGATCCGGTGGAGACCGCACCCATCCTCTACCAGTTCATGCTGGATCGCTATCCGCAGCTCAAGGGTACGAAGATCACCCACGCCTGGACCGGCAATGTGGCCTTCGCCATCGACGAGATGCCGCACATGGGCAAGTTCGACAACCTGCACTATGCGCTGGGTTGCAATGGATCGGGAGTTGCCATGATGAGCTATCTCGGCCACCAGACAGCGCGCAAGATTGCCGGTAAATCCAACCGCGTCTGCGCCTTCGACCGGCCGGAGTTCCCCACCCATCCGCTGTACAACGGCAACCCGTGGTTCGTGCCGTGGATCGGCCGCTATTTCCGGGCCCGAGATTGGCTCGACCGCAGGCTCGGATGATCTTCGAAAGCGAACGGCTGATTGCAAGGCGATTTCGGACCAGGTGACCTTCAGGCCTTCGTGGCGATGCGGGCCGATCCGGACGTTGCACGATTTCAATCATGGGAGAACTACACGGAAGCTGAAGGCATGGCGCGGCTTGCCGAACTCGCCAGCCGAAATCCGGGTGATGCCGGCTGGTTTCAGTTCGCGGTCGTACGCAAGGACAACAGCGCCTTCATCGGCGATTGCGGCTTGCATGTCAGGGAGAGCGACGGGCGCCTGGCGGAAATCGGCTACACCTTTGCACGCTCCGCCTGGAACGAGGGCTATGCCACCGAGATCATCCGTGCCCTGACAGCCTATGCCTTCGCAAGCTTCGACATCCACCGCATTACAGCCTCGGTCGACCCCGAAAACATCGGCTCGTGCCGGGCCCTCGAAAAAGCGGGCTACCGGCGCGAGGCAATGATGCGGCAATCGCTATGGTTCAAGGGCCGCTGGGCCGATGACGCCATCTACGCCAAGTTGCGCGGGGAATGAGCGCGGGGCGGGGCGTGCTTCGAGGCCCGCTGCTCCGCAGCGCGCACCTCAGCATGAGGAAACACACAAGAACCTCACCCTGAGGTGCCCTGCGTAGCGGGGCCTCGAAGGGTCCTGCCGCTTCACGCCACCTTGCGGCGGGGCTCGTGGCGGGCTTCTGCCTTAGGTTCCTGAAGTTCCTTGCGCTTCAGCCAATCGGGTTCGACGGCTTCGGCTTCGACGATTTCGCAGGCCCGGAGCCAATGGGTTTCAGAGCAACCGTCGGGACGGCCCTCCTCTTCCCAGATGGCATAGGCGATGGCGCGGATGCGCTCTTCCTTGGCAAGATGGTCAATCACGGGATGGGTGCTCATGTCAGGCCTCATTCATGGTGTTGCGGAAACGCGGAACACAGGAACGCTGTTTGCCTCGCGCCGCCCACCCCAATCGGACGGCGCAAATCTCTCATAGCACACCATATGAGTCCTGTAACGGCTTTGCGCTTTGACCTGCGTCAAGGTTGGCGCGCCGGGTCCGTGCTCTAGAGGCGGCAAGATCAAACTAGGAGAATCCACATGAACCGCGACACAAATCTGAATGGCAATCGCCGCAGCTTCCTCAAGGCCACGGGGCTGATTTCGGCCTCGGCGCTGGCCGGAACGGCCCTGCCGCTGGCCAGCACGGCAGCGACCCCCGACCTTTCGACACTTCCCCGCGTGAAGCAGGTGCTGGTCGATCCGCCCTTCATGCCCGAGCACGAACAGGTGGCGACAAGCGGCCCGAAGATCGTTGAAATCGATCTGCCGATCATCGAGAAAAAAATGGTGCTCGACGATGAAGGCACCGAAGTGTGGGCGTTGACCTACAATGGCTCGGTGCCCGGCCCGATGATCGTCGTCCACGAGGGCGACTATGTCGAGGTGACGCTCAAGAACCCATCCACCAACTTCATGGAACACAACATCGATTTCCATGCAGCAACCGGCGCATTGGGCGGCGGGGCGCTGACCAAGGTGCAACCCGGCGAACAGGTGGTGTTGCGCTGGAAAGCCATCAAACCCGGCGTGTTCGTCTATCACTGCGCGCCCGGCGACTTCATGATTCCCTATCATGTGGTGCACGGCATGAACGGCGCTGTCATGGTGCTGCCGCGAGACGGCCTGAAAGATGCGGCGGGCAAGCCCTACACGTATGACCGGGCCTATTTCATCGGCGAGCAGGACTACTACATCCCCAAGGACGAGAGCGGCAGCTACATCAAGTACGACGCACCCGGCGCCAACATCGGCGACGTCATGCCAGTGATGGAATCGCTCACCCCCACGCATATTGTTTTCAACGGCGCCAAGGGTGCGCTAACTGGCGACCGGGCATTGACCGCCAAGGTTGGCGAAAAGGTGCTGTTCATCCATGCCCAGGCCAATCGCGACTCACGCCCGCACCTGATCGGCGGCCACGGTGACCTCGTTTGGGAAGGCGGTTCGTTTAACGATAAGCCGGACACCAACCTCGAAACCTGGTTCATTCGCGGCGGCTCGGCCGGGGCCATGGCCTATGAGTTCATGCAGCCCGGCATCTACGCCTATGTGAACCACAACCTCATCGAGGCGGTGATGAAGGGCGCCACCGCCCATGTGAAGGTCGATGGCGAATGGAGCGACGACCTGATGACTCAGGTGGTGAAACCTTCGCCGATCGCCACCTGATCACGCATGTGGGCCGACCTCACACACCTTGCTGTGGCCGGATTGATCGCGGGGCTCACCAGCCTCGCGGTCATCGATCCCGGAGCCAACAGCAGCAGCGTATCGCCGCCGGAAATGGTGCGGGTTGCCATGCCCGAAGGCCACGCGTTGCGCGTGGCAGTTCACGAAGTGACGTTCGCCCAATGGAAACTCTGTGTTGACGATGGCGGTTGCGAACACCTGCCGAACCCCGGCGTCACGCCTCTCCCCGGCGCCATTCCGGTGACCGGCATCAATCATCTCGATGTCCGCCAATACGTCGCCTGGATCAACCGCCGCACCGGGCGCGACTTGCGGCTTCCCACCCATGACGAATGGCAGCACCTGGCGCGCGACATGCCGCGCACCACGCGGATTTCGACGTTCACCGATCCTCGCCTGTTGTGGGCGGCGGACTATGGCGCGATGCCCGCCGTTGACCCGGCGCTCAAGGCGTCCGGCAGCTTCGGCGTGAGCGCCGATGGCATCGCCGATCTCGGCGGCAATGTCTGGGAATGGACCTCGAGTTGCTTTGCCTCGGCCATCGCCGATGACCGTTGCCCGGCCTACAAGATCGAGGGCCTGCACGAAACCCAACTTTCGATCTTCATCCGCAATCCGGCCCAGGGCGGCTGCGCCGTTGGCGTTCCACCGCCGCATGTGGGCTTCAGGCTGGTCGAGGACGAAAGCTAACCACATCGCGCCTGCATCAGCCATTTGCCACCATCATACTTCGGGGCATTGGTGAGGCGGCCTTTCTGGCCTTCGGGACAGGCGAAATAGCCGAGAGATGATGTAGCCACCGCCACCGCATCGTTCTGCTGCTTGGCGCCCATGCCGCCGACTTTCATGTCGAACACGCCAGCACTTTCAAGCCAGGCGAAATCGAGCTGGTAGGTTTTCCCGTTGTAAAAAATGGGCTCGGAGCGTGTCTTGGTTTGCACCTTGCCGGTGGATCGCGTGACGTTGACATCGGGCTCTGGGGCACAGGCAGCAAGGGCCACGAGACTGGCAAGGAGAATGGCTAAGCGCTTCATTGCCGCCTTATGCCCGCTCGGCCTTCACGCGGCAAGCGCTCTCACGTATAGAGCCTGCACCATGACCCAATTCAATCCCGCCGCCCTCCTCGTGCCCCGCAGCAAGACCGCCGATGAAGGCGCCATCATCCGCATGGCGCAGAAGTCGCGCGAGCTTCGCGCCAGAGGCATGGATGTCGTAAGCCTTACGGTTGGCGAGCCGGACTTCGATACGCCGGCCAACATCCAGCACGCCGCCACCGCCGCCATGAAGGCGGGCTTCACCCACTACTCGCCAGTCGCTGGCATCCCTGAGCTCCGCGCCGCAATCTCGAAAAAGCTTAAGATCGAAAACAATCTCGACTATGCGGCCTCGGAAATCTGCCTCGCCAATGGCGCCAAGCAGGCAATTGCCAATGCCATCCTGTCGCTGGTCGATCACGGCGACGAAGTCATCATGCTGGCGCCTTACTGGGTGTCCTACGCGATCACCGTGAGGTTCGCCGGCGGTACGCCAGTCGTGCTGCCGGCCGGTGTCGCTGAAAACTACAAGGTTCCAGCATCCCGCATCGCTGCGGCGGTGACACCGAAGACCAAGATGCTGATCCTCAATTCGCCGAACAACCCGACGGGTGCGGTGTGGACGGCTGCGGAACTGGAGGAGATCGCTGGCATCGTGCGCGCCCACCCCAGCATGGTTGTGCTTTCCGACGAGATTTACGAATACATTATCTTCGACGGAAAGATGACCTCCATCGGCGCACTGCCCGGCATGCGTGAGCGCACCATCACGGTCAACGGCTTTTCCAAGGGCTTCGCCATGACCGGCTGGCGGCTAGGCTACACCGCCGCTAATGAAACCTTCACCAAGGCCTTCATGGGCATGCAGAGCACCATCACCACCGGCGCCAACCAATTCGTACAGCGCGCGGCAATTGCCGCCCTCGAAGGACCGCGCGAAGACGTGGAGGCGATGCGGCTGCGCTACAAGTCGCGGCGCGACATGGTTATGAAAGCTCTCAACGCTATTCCATGGGTCAGGCATGGCGCCGATCCCCGCGACCTTCTACGCCTTCCCCGATGTCTCGGGACTGCTCGGCAAGAAGGCCGGAAACCACGTCATCGATACAACCGAACGCCTGTGCGATTGGCTCGTCGAGGAACACGGCGTGGCCACGGTGACCGGCACCGCCTTCGGCGCGCCAAACTCCATCCGCCTCTCATTCGCGGCAAGTGAAGCGGACATCGAAAAGGCCCTGGAGCGGATGACCAGGGCCTTCGCGCAATTGTCGTAGTTACTCCGCCGCTTCCTTCATCGGTTCGAGATCATTGGCCGGTTCGGGCGACGGCAAGGGCTTTGTTGCTTTCGCTTCCTTGCGCAGGCGGCGGCGTTCACGTTTCGCGGCACGGCCCTCGCGCCAGACGGTGGGGGCGGCCAGCATCACCGGCGTCAGGATCAGTGTGAGGACGGTCGCCAGCATGAGCCCAAACACCATGGCGGTCGACAAATGCACCCACCATGCCGAGGTCATCGAACCAATGAATACCTTGCGCTCGAACATGTTGACGTTGAGTTCCAACATCAGCGGCAATAGCCCCAACATGGCGGTGATGGACGTCAACAACACCGGCCGCATGCGTTGGGCGCAGGTGCGGATGGCCGCTTCAACGGCATGCTGGCCTGCCTCGCGCAGGCGATGGTAGGTGTCGATCAGCACGATGGAATGGCTGACAACCACGCCGCCAAGAGCAATGACGCCGGTGCCGGTCATGATGATTGAGAAGTATTGCCGGGTAATCAGCATGCCGAGGATTACACCAACTGTCGACATCACTACAGTCGAGAGCGTGATGATCGAATGGTAGAAGCTGTTGTACTGGACGATCAGGATCATGAACATCATGAACACCGAAGCAAGAAAGGCTTTCATCAGGAAGGCGCCCGAATTCCTGCTGGTCCTCGTCGGCACCACGGAACTTGAAGTTCACGCCATCGGGCCATTTCTGGCCACCCAGCCATGTCTCGAGTTCATTGATCTTGTCAGTCGCGAACAGGCCTTCGCCGACATTGGCCTTGAGATAGGTCGAGGCCAGCGCATTCTCGCGGTAGAGAACACTGACCTGGGGCCTGGCTTCCACTTTGATGAAGTTGGTGAGCGGCACAAGACCATTCGGTGTTTGCAGCTTCAGTTCCTTCAACTCGTCGAGCGAACGCGCCGGTTCCGGCAGCCGCATGCGAATGTCAATATCGTCGCGCGAATCGTCGGGCCGGTAGGTGCCGACGAAGGCGCCGTTGGTGATCAGCTGCACGAAGGTGCCAGCCGACAGAATGTCGGCGCCGAAGCGTCCGGCTTCCTGGCGGTCAACGGTCAGATTGTATTCATAGCCGGGCAGCGGCATGTCGTCGTCGAAATCGCGCAAGCCCTCCATGCCGGAACGCATGTGCTCGCGCACCTTGCGGGCTGTCGCGGAGACATCGTCGCGATTGGTACCGGTCACCCGCAAACGAACATCCTTGCCGGTCGGCGGGCCGCCTTCGAGTTCGCGCACCTCAGTGATGATGCCGGGGATGCCCGCCACTTTGGCTTCAAGGGCGGGCTTCAGTTCAGCCCACGGCAAGCGGGTGCCGACGGGGGCGATCTGCATTTGCAATTGGCCGATGCGGTCGGCGGGCACATCCTGGCTGCCAAAGGCGCCTTCCGACAGCGTACCGGCGTAAGTGGCGATCAATTCGATGGCTGCGTCACCCCACAGGCGGCTTTCAACCTGGCGTACAAGGGCAAGCTTTTCTTCGTTGCTGAGATTGCCTCTGGCCCGCACGTAGACGTTCACCTGTTCCGGTTCGGTGTCGACAAAGAATTTCACGCCGGTCGGGTTCATGGCAAAGGCGAAAATAATGCCGGCCATCAACATGGCGACGGCAAACATCACTTTGGCGGGATGGTGGATGACGCGCTCGATGAAGCGCAGATACATGCCGGTAAGGCCACGCATGCCGCGGAAGTCGGCCTTCTCGTCGTCGGCGAAGTGGCCGAATTGCTTCTTGGTCTCCTCATCGGTTTTGCCGATGTAGAAGCCGACGGCGGGCACGAACACCATGGCAGTCACCAGCGAGGCGGCGAGCACGGTAATGACAGTGACCGGCAGGTAGCTCATGAACTTTCCGGCAACACCCGGCCAGAACAGCATCGGCACGAAGGCAGCGATGGTCGTCGCCATTGAGGACACAATCGGCCAGAACATGCGCTTGGCGGCGGCAATGTAGGCTTCCTTGGCCGCCAATCCTTCGGCCATCTTGCGGTCGGCATATTCGGCTAGAACGATGGCGCCATCGACGAGAATGCCGACCGACAGGATGAGGCCGAACATGATCATGATGTTGACGGTGTAACCCATCATGGCAATGACCAGGAAGCCGATCAGGAACGACGTCGGAATAGAGATGCCAACCAGCAAACCGCCGCGCACCCCGAGGGCGGCGACGACCAGCACCATAACCAGTACGATGGCCAGCAGCACAGCATCCTGCAGCGATTGCAACACGTCCTTGATGACATGCGACTGGTCAAGCGCGTAGGACACGTGAACGGCCTCCGGCCAGCCTTTCTTCAACTCGTCGGTGACGCGCTTCACCTCTTCGTTGTTCTCGATAATGTTGGTGCCCTTGCGCTTCACCACTTCGATGGTGATGGCGGGGCGGCCGTTGAACAGTGCAAAGGCTTCGCGGTCCTGGAAGGTGCGGCGAATCTCGGCCACGTCCTTGAGCGTCACCACGGTGCCATTCACCGACTTGATGGGCAGGCTGAAGACGTCTTCCGGCTTCTGGAACAGGCCCGGAATCTTCACGCTGAACTTGCCGGCCTCGCCATGCAGTGCACCAGCGGCGATCAGCAGATTGTTGCGGGTGACGACGCTATAAAGTTCGGCCGTACTGAGATTGTAGGTCTCCAACGCTTTCTGGTCGACGATCACCTCCAGCACCTCGTCGCGCTGGCCGGTGAGCCTCGCTTCGAGCACGGTGGAAATGCCTTCCAGGGCTTCCTGCAAATCGCGGGCGCGATTGTACAGCGTGCGTTCCGGCACATCGCCCGACACGGCGACGAGGATTGTCGGCTGCAAGCTGAAATTGATTTCGTTGACGGACGGTTCTTTGGCGTCTTCGGGGAGTTCCGCCTTGGCGTCATCAACCTTGTCGCGCACGTCACGCACCGCCTTGTTGACATCGACGGTGGTCTGGAACTCGACAAGTATGCCGCCATGGCCTTCCGAGGCGATGGCGGTGATCTGTTTCAGGCCTTCGAGGCCGCGCAACTTGGTCTCGATGGGTTTGATGAGCAGCCGCTCGCTGTCTTCCGGCGAAATGCCGGGCAGCGGCACGGAGACATAGACCACCGGAATCTGGATATCCGGATTGCTTTCTTTCGGAATGGTGATGTACGACCACAGGCCGCTGGTCACCAGCAACAGCATAAGGGTGAGGACGGCGCGCGGCCGCCGCAGGATTTTATCGAGAGCGGATATCATGACTCGTTTCCGGCCACTTCCATGACGGGTTCAATTTTTTCGCCGTCGCGTACATAGTCCTGGCCGGCGACGATCACCTTGGCTTCGGCGGGCAAGCCCGCCACCCAGGCGCCATCCTTCTCCTGGGCGATCAGTTGCACTTCGGTGAAGGTCGATGTGTCGTCGGCGTTCATCAGACGCACGCCGAACTGGCCCTTGTCGTTGAGGCCCAAAACCGATGACGGCAGGAAATGGGCGCTGACCGGCGGCAGCGGCACGGAGATTTCAGTGGTAACGCCCGCCCGCAGTCGATTGCCGGGGTTGGAGACTTCCAACTCGACTTTGAATGTACGGGTGGCGACATCGGAGGCAAGGGCTATGAACCGCACTTTGCCGTCGACGTTCTCGCCGGTTGCCAGATTGGCTTTCGCAACCATGCCCTCGATCACATAGTTCACATACTGCTCGCTCACCTGGGTGGTTACCACAATCGGGTCCATGACCGAGATCACAGCACACAGGCCACCAGGGGCCACCAGGCTTCCGGCTTCGGCGGGCTTTTCGACCAGAATGCCATCGACCGGCGCGGTGATGGTCATTTGTTCCATGTCCCACTTCACTTGCTCCAACCCTGCTGAAGCGGCATCAAGCGTGGCCTGCGCTGATATCAGGCGGTTTTGCGGTGCCACACCCGAGCGCACCAGTTTCCCGGTGGCATCGAAGTCTTGCTGGGCGCTGGCCACGGCGGCCTCGGCCTGGGTGAGTTGGGACGCGCGGCCCATGGCGTCGAGGCCACAAAGTTTTTGACCGGCCTTCACTGCATCGCCTTGCTTGAAGGGCTGTTCGACGATCAGGCCATTGGTGCGAGCCCGCACTTCCACTTGCGACGAAGGCTCGGTCTGGCCACGGGCCGAAACCGTTGCGCTGCGCAGTTCGGATTTGAACAGCCGGACGCGCACCTGAAACAGCTTGGCGGGTTCTTCGGCGCTTGTTTCTTGGTTGGTGCCGGCTCAGGGGTGTCCTCTGCTTTGGGCATCACATAGGGGGAAACCAGCCAGCCACCGATGGCGAGGCTGAACAATCCGGCCCAAACATAAGATCTACGCATGTCATTCACTCCGCTGCCCGGCGCGCCATGTCGCGCGCGAGGGCTTCCCTTTTTTCTACTAAACAACTGACAGCTGCTGTCAGCACCGCGTCGCCATAGTCGGCGACAAAAACTGCCCCGGCGTGGGGCTGTTGTCCCATCCGGCATTCTGCAATACGCGCCAGATCGGCCCGCAGTTCATTCATCTGCTTGTCGATGGCGAGCAACATCACATCGGGGGTGATGTATTGCTGCAGCAGCATCTGAAACAGGAATTCCGACTTGTACTTGTCCTTGCGGGGCACGACGGCAATCGACCGGGCCAGCGCCCGGCGGCCTGATTCAGTGATCGAATAAACCTTTTTGTCGGGCTTGCCGGTCTGGTTTTCAGCGCGAACCGTCACCAAATCTTCAGAAGCAAGTTGGGTCAGGGCAGGATAGATCGAACCAAAACTGGCGTCGATGAAGTTGCTGAACAGCCCCTCTTCGATGTCCTTCTTGATTTCGTAGCCCGAGGCCTCCTGGGTGGACAGGATTCCAAGGCACAGGGTTCTGACGTTCACTTATATGCTCGCTCGATATATGCCGTTTCGATATAGCCCTATATATCGGTTTGATATAGTGTCAAGCGGCAAGCTGTCACCACCGGCTTAGCCACTTCACCCGCACGCCCTTAATTGGGCAGGACGCTGCTGTGCTTCAAGTAGCTAGTGATTTTCACTTATTTGCATCTAGAATCTAACTACATCAACTATCAGAGCCGGAATTCCTGGTGGCCGATGGTGGTTCGTGCGCCTTGTCAGCATTGTGTGAACTGTATAAGAGACCCGCAATAACCGCCGCTACAGAACGGCGCACGGGGTAACATACAGGGGGGCGCATGGAGTATTTTCTCCAGCAGCTTATCAATGGCGTGACGCTTGGTTCGATCTATGGCCTGATCGCCATTGGCTACACCATGGTTTACGGCATCATCGGCATGATCAACTTCGCCCACGGCGATGTGTTCATGGTGGGTTCGGTCACCGCTTTCCTTTGCGTGCTGGGATTTGGCATCACCAGCGCAGATGGCGCGGTTCTTAATCGCCATGACGCTGTTTCTCGTTGCCGGCATCGCCATGCTGATCTCGGCAGCTTACAACTGGACAATCGAGCGCCTGGCCTACCGGCCGTTGCGCGGCTCGTTCCGGCTGGCGCCCCTCATATCGGCCATCGGCATGTCGCTGGTGCTGCAGGAGTTCGTGCGTGTGAACCAGGAAGGCCGGCCGAAGCCGATCCAGCCGCTGGTTACCGGCGACTATGACATCATGCACCGCATCAACGAGAACGGCGAATTCATCGTCCGCCTCACCAACATGCAAATTCTCATCGTCATATCGACGCTGGTGCTGATGATCGTCTTCACCTTGCTGATCAAAAGAACATCGCTCGGCCGCGCCCAGCGGGCCTGCGAGCAGGACATGAAAATGGCCTCGCTGCTCGGCATCAATGTCGACCGCACCATTTCCATCACCTTCATCATGGGTGCCGCACTTGCCGCCTTCGCCGGGCTCTTGTTCTTCCTCTATTACGGCGTCACCGATTTTTACGTGGGCTTCCTCGCTGGCGTCAAAGCCTTCACGGCGGCGGTGCTCGGCGGCATCGGCTCGCTCCCCGGCGCCATGCTCGGCGGCCTGATCATCGGTTTGATCGAAGTGATGTGGTCGGCCTATTTCACTGTAGAATACAAGGATGTGGCGGCGTTCACGGTGCTGATCATCGTGCTCATCTTCCTGCCGCAAGGCCTCCTCGGCAAACCTGAAGTGGAGAAAGTCTGATCATGGCGGCAACGGCACCCAACACCGCCGCTCCGGCCGGAGCTTATGACATCAACGCCATCGCCAAGGACCTCGCCGGCACGGCGATCGTCTCGTTCCTGATTCTGACGCCCATCGTCACCTTCAAGTCGGTCATCACGCAATATGCGCTGGTGCTGCAATCGCGCTGGTGGCTGGTCGGCATTCTGATGGCCGTGGTGCTGGCCGGGCGGTTGTTCATGCACCTGTTCATCTGGAGCCGGGTGGATGGCACAATGGCCAAAGCCAAGGCCCCGCCGGCCCAGAGCTTTGCTGACAGATACGGTAAGTATGTTGCGCCAGCACTTCTGGTGTTCGCCATCCTGCTGCCCATCGTTACCGGCGGTGACAAGCGCACCATCGATTTGGCGATCTACATTCTGACTTATGTGATGCTCGCCTGGGGCCTCAATATCGTGGTGGGCCTCGCCGGGCTCCTCGATCTTGGTTATGTCGCCTTCTACGCGGTCGGCGCCTATGCCTATGCGTTGCTGTCGACGATCTATTTCCCGCTGTGGTTCGGTGACGGCATTGTGCCTTGGGCGTTTTACCTGGCGTTGCCGCTTGCCGGCCTGCTGGCTGCGCTGTGGGGCGTCGTCCTCGGTTTCCCGGTGTTGCGGCTTCGCGGCGATTACCTGGCCATCGTGACGCTGGCTTTCGGCGAAATCATCCGCCTGGTGCTTATCAACTGGTTCGATTTCACCAATGGCCCGCAAGGCATCAACGTGCCGAAAGCCACGTTCCTGGGTCTGCCGTTCAAGGACAGTCCGGATGGATTTGCCGCCTTCTTTGGCCTCGAATACGACCGCATCCATTTCTACTTCTTCCTCTATTATGTGATCCTGGCGCTGGCGTTGCTCACCTATTTCGTGACCAACCGGCTGCGCCGCTTACCCATCGGGCGGGCCTGGGAGGCTCTTCGCGAAGATGAAATCGCCTGCCGCTCGCTTGGCATCAACACCACCAACACCAAACTCACGGCCTTCGCCATCGGCGCCATGTTCGGTGGTTTCGCCGGCAGCTTCTTCGCCTCGCGCCAGGGTTTCATCTCGCCGGAAAGCTTTGTGTTCATCGAGTCGGCGATCATCCTTGCCATCGTGGTGTTGGGCGGTTTGGGCTCGCAGATCGGCATTGCCTTCGCAGCCATCGTCATCATGGGGGCCTTCGAGCTGTTCCGTGAAATGGGCTTCCTCAAGGCCATTCTCGACGAGAACACCGACCCCATTCATTTCCGCATGCTGGCGGTGGGGCTTGCCATGGTGATCATGATGCGGTTTAGGCCACGCGGCTTTGTCACACGCAGAGAACCGACGGTCTATTTGAAGGAGCGTAAATCCGTGTCCGGCGACCTGGTAAAGGAAGGGCACGGCTGATGGCGATCTGGGACAACGATCCGGTGCTCAAGGTTGAGCACCTCACCATGCGTTTCGGTGGCCTCACCGCCGTTTCCGATCTGACGTTCAATGCGGCGCGAAAACAGATCACTGCGCTCATCGGCCCCAATGGCGCAGGCAAGACCACGGTGTTCAACTGCATCACCGGCTTCTACAAGCCAACCGAAGGCATGGTGCAGTTGCGCCATCCGGACGGCAAGGAATTCCTGCTTGAGCGCATGGACGACTACATCATCGCCCAAAAGGCGAAAGTGGCCCGCACCTTTCAGAACATCCGCCTGTTTTCCGGCATGACGGTTCTGGAAAACCTGATGGTGGCCCAGCACAACACGCTGATGACAGCGTCGGGCTACACGGTGGCCGGGGTTCTCGGCAGCGGCCATTTCCGGCGCGCCGAGCAAGAGGCCATCGAGCTCTGCAAGTTCTGGCTGGAGAAGACCAAACTCATCGACCGCGCCGATGATCCGGCCGGCGACCTGCCCTATGGCGACCAGCGGCGACTGGAAATTGCCCGCGCCATGTGCACCAAACCCATTCTGCTGTGCCTTGACGAACCGGCGGCGGGCCTCAACCCCCGCGAGTCGGAAGACCTCAACGCCCTGCTGCGAGCGATCCGCAGCGAGCATGACATGGCCATTCTGCTGATCGAACACGACATGAGCGTGGTGATGAAGATTTCCGACCATGTGGTGGTGCTGGACTATGGCCTGAAAATATCTGATGGCGATCCTGCCCACGTGAAATCCGATCCTGCGGTGATCCGCGCCTATCTTGGCGTCGATGAAGAAGAAGCGGAGACTGAAGCGCCGGAAATCATCGCCGAGGCCCTGCACCTGGCGCCTCCGGTCAAAAAAGCGCCGGCAAAAAAGTCTGTTGTCAAGAAGGCGGTGGCCAGAAAAGCAGCGGGCAAGAAACCTGCGGCCAGCGAAGAAGAAGAGAGGCCGCACATGAGCGAGATGTTGCTCCAGGCGCGCGGCGTCCAGACGTTCTACGGCAAAATCCAGGCGCTCAAGGGTGTCGATGTCGATATTCCGAAGGGCAAGATCGTCACGCTCATCGGCTCCAACGGGGCTGGCAAATCTACACTGATGATGACCATTTTCGGGACGCCGCGGGCGCGGGCCGGAACCATCACCTTTGAAGGCCGCGACATCACCCAGTTGCCGCCGCACGAGATTGCCCGGCTCGGCCTGTCGCAATCGCCGGAAGGCCGCCGGATTTTCCCGCGCATGACGGTTCTGGAGAACCTGCAAATGGGCGCCACCGTCAATCACGGCGCCCACATGCAGGAGGACCTGGCCAAGGCCTTCGCCATGTTCCCTATCCTGGAAAAGCGCCAGAACCAGCGCGGCGGCACACTGTCGGGCGGCGAACAGCAGATGCTGGCCATTGCCCGTGCGCTGATGGCCAGGCCGAAGCTTCTGTTGCTCGACGAACCGTCGCTGGGCCTCGCCCCGCTGATCGTCAAACAGATTTTCGAAGCCATCAAGACCTTGAACCAGACCCAGGGCCTGACGGTGTTTCTGGTCGAACAAAACGCTTTCCACGCCCTGAAGCTGGCCCACCAGGCTTATGTGATGGTCAACGGCCTGATCACCATGAGCGGCACCGGCAAGGAACTTCTGGCCCGCCCGGAAATCCGCGCCGCCTACCTTGAGGGAGGTCACTGAGATGTCGCTCATCGTCGAAGGCAATTTCTGGATCTGGATCGTGCTCACGGTCATTCTCGGTGGCGGGGCATCATTCATGGCCGGCCGGGCCATTGCCGGAGGCTGGCAGCCGATGTCGAAGGTGATCCTGTCAATGATCCCGATGGGCGCCGCTATCCGCTTCCTGCACTTCGCGCTGTTCGAAGGGCAGCTCACCTCCGTGCACTATTTCATCGTCGATACGCTGGTGATGATCGGCGCGGCGCTGCTGGGCTATCAGTTGACCAAAGCCACCAAGATGGTCAGCCAGTACCCGTGGCTCTACGAAAAATCCGGCCCCCTGGGCTGGAAATCCAAAACATAATTCACCTATTTGGCGGGGGTCCCGATTTGGCCCTTTCCAAGCCTGCCGCTTTGGGCAAATATGGTCCCAAGGGGCAGTAAACCCCGAGAGAAGATGGTCAATTGTACCAAGGGAGACACCGAATGAAGAAACTACTCATGTCCGGCATTGCGATCAGCTTTGCGGCGGCCCTGAGCGCCTCTACGGCGCTGGCCGACGTCACGATCGCGACCGTCGGCCCGATCACTGGCCAGCTGGCAGCACTTGGCGAACAATACAAGCAGGGTGCTGGTGCGGCAGTTGCAGACATCAACGCCGCCGGCGGCGTCAATGGCGAAAAGCTGGTTCTTGAAATTGGCGATGACGCTTGCGATCCGAAGCAGGCCGTGGCCGTCGCCAACCAGATGGCATCAAAGGGCGTGAAGTTCGTCGCTGGCCATCTGTGCTCGGGCTCGTCGATCCCGGCCTCGAAGGTCTACGAGGAAGAAGGCATTATGCAGATCACGCCGGCTTCCACCAACCCCAAGTTCACCGACGAAGGTGGCTGGAACGTCGCCCGCGTCTGCGGCCGTGACGATGCGCAGGGCAAAGTTGCAGGCGCATTCCTCGCCAAGAACTATGCCGGCAAGAAGATCGCGATTGTCGACGACAAGTCGGCATACGGCAAGGGCCTGGCCGATGAAACCCGCAAGGCGATGAACGCCGCGGGCCTCACGGAAGTGCTCAGCGAATCGATCAACGCCGGTGAAAAAGACTATTCGGCGCTGGTCTCGAAGATGAAGGAAGCCGGTGTGGACGCCCTCTATTTCGGCGGCTATCACCCGGAAGCCGGCCTGCTCCTGAAGCAGATGGGCGAACAGGGCCTCAACGCCATGATGGTGTCGGGCGACTCGCAGAACAACGTCGAGCTGTGGACCATTGCCGGCAAGGCCGCCGAGAACATCGTCTTCACCTTCGCGCCGGAACCGCGCAATATTCCGGACGCCAAGGCCGTAGTCGAGAAGCTCAAGGCCGGTGGCTTTGATCCGGAAGGCTACACGCTCTACGCTTACGCCGCCGTGCAGATGTATGCCCAGGCCGCGACTGCAACCGGTGGCTTCGACAACAAGAAGATCGCCGAATACCTGCGCGCCGGCAACGAACTGAAGACGGTTCTCGGCAACCTGAAGCTCGACGCCAAGGGTGACCTGATCGATGCCAAGTACGTCTGGTATCGCTTCAAGGATGGCAACTACTTCGAAGATTCGTCGCTGCAGTAGTCCTGCAAAACCGAGCATTGGGCCCGCGCAGCGCAGGTTGCGCGGGCCTTTCGTTGGGCAGTTGCGAATTGGCGCGATTGCCCCGATAGTGCGCCCGGAAAATTCGAGATGCGCCGCACCACTTCGATTCTTGCCCTGGCCCTCAGCCTGTGCGCCGCCCGCGCCGAGGCGGAGATCGTCATTGGCCTGGCAGCACCGCTTCAGGGCCAAAACGCTGCCCTTGGCGAACAGATCAAGCGCGGCGCCCAGCAGGCCATCGACGACATCAACGCCACAGGCGGCGTACGCGGCGAGCTTCTGGCGTTGCGGGCGGTGGACGATGCATGCGAGCCGCGCAAAGCCGTGGAAGTTGCCAATGCCTTCGTCGCCGATGGCGTGAAATTCGTGGCCGGACACTACTGTTCGGGTTCGTCGATCCCGGCATCGAAAATTTATGAATCTGCAGGCGTGTTGCAGATCAGCCCGTCTTCCAGCTTGCCTAAATTTACCGACGGCGGTGGCTGGAACGTATTGCGCACCTGTGCGCGCGACGACGCGCAGGGGCGTTTCGCGGGCCTGTTCATGGCCAACCGCTACAAGGACGGCAAGATCGCCATTGTGGCCGATCAATCCCCTGCCAATGCGGCTCTCGCAACCCGGGCGCGCGAAGCACTCAATTCCATGGCGGTCAGCGAAGCGCTGTTTGAAACCTACACGGCGGGCGCCAAGAGCTATGCCGAACTTTCCCAGCGCATCGCCGATGCCGGCACCACGGTCATCTACATAGCCGGAGCCTATCCGGAAGCGGCGGCCATCCTGCGCGAGGTGAAAGAGCTTGGCCGCACTGTGCAGATGATTTCCGATGATGCGCTGGTGACCGACGAGTTCTGGAAACTCGCCGGTGATCTTGGCGAAGGGACGTTGATGACTTTTGCACCGGACCCGACTGCACTTCCCGCTGCCCAAAGTGTTGTCGCCACATTCCGGGAGAAAGACTACTTGCCTGAAGGCCACACCTTGCACGCCTATGCCGCCATTCAGGCCATGGTGCGGGCGATGGACGCGACAGGCAGCAGCGACCCGCGCAAGATGGCCGAATGGCTGCGCGGCGGCGCCCGCGTGTCCACGGTACTGGGCGACATTTCGTTTGATGCCAAGGGCGACGTCGCTGAGCAGCGTTTCGTGTGGCTGCGATGGTCGCAAGGCAAATACACCGAGGCGGAAGACCTCAACACCAAGCCATGAATTGGAAGGCGTAGACAATGCGGGCATTCTTCGTGCAAATCAAATGCGACCTCGGCCAGGCCTATGAGGTGGCAACCGCCATCGCCGACGCCGAAATCGCTTCGGAAATCTATTCGACGGCGGGCGGCTACGATCTCTTGGTGAAATTCTATCTCAAGGAGGACGAGGATGTGGGCCGCTTCATCGCCGACAAAGTCCAACCCATCAAGGGCATCCGCGACACTTACACAATCATTACGTTCCGGGCTTTCTAGCGCCGCCCTGCTCTGCCTTGTGGCGGCACCGGCATTGGGATCTGATGCTGCGGAATCGGTTCCGTCTCGGATATTCCGCCGATGGCAAATATTTTGCCTTCGAACAGTTCGGCACGCAGGACGGTTCGGGTTTCCCCTACTCCGACATTTTCGTGCTCGATCTCGACACAAATGACTGGGTTGACGGTTCACCCATCCGGGTGCGGCTGGACGACGAGACCGCCACACCTGGTGCTGCTCATGCCAAGGCTGTCACATCGGCTGCGCCGGTTTTGCAGAAGCACAAAATCACCGAACCGGCTGTCGTATTGGCCGCAACGCCCGCGACCGAAGTGCAGGAAGACCGGTCGACGGTCACTTTCGATCCGTACTATCGTCACATGGGTGGTTCGGCGCCGCAGCCCACGGCTGACATGTGGGGCACACGCTACACGTTCTCGTCAACTGCCAGCGAGATCACGCCCACGCCCGAGCACTGCAAGGATTTCGGCGAAGCCATCATGGCGTTGACTCTCACCCTCACCGATCTGAAGACGGGAAAAGTGCAAACCGTTCACAAGGACACTTCAGTCCCGAAATCGCGAGGCTGCCCCACCGGCTACGATATCGACAAGGTGGTGACGCCAGCGGCGTATAGCCAGAACAGCCGCTTCGTGGCGCTCATCGGCGTCTACAGCATTGGCTTCGAGGGCCGCGACCGGCGCTATATCGCCATTCCCGTTGTTCCGGAGTGATTTTGCCCCTCGCCTGGCGGAGGCGGATTTGTTAGACGGGCACGCACACATTCCGAAGGGCCTCGCATGATCCCCCGCTATAGCCGCGCCGAAATGACCCGCATCTGGGAGCCAGCCATGCGCTTTCGCATCTGGTTCGAGATCGAGGCGCATGCCACCGATTGCCTCGCCGAGCTTGGCGTCGTGCCGAAAGAAGCCGCCGCGAAGATTTGGGAAAAGGGCAGGACTGCGGAGTTCGATGTCGCCCGCATCGACGAGATCGAGCGCGAGGTGAAGCACGACGTCATCGCCTTCCTCACCCATCTTTCGGAAATCGTCGGGCCCGAGGCCCGTTTCTTGCACCAGGGCATGACGTCGTCGGACGTGCTCGACACCTGTTTCAATATTCAACTCACACGCGCCGCCGACATTCTGATCGCCGATGTGGACGGGTTGCTCGTAGCCCTAAAGAAGCGGGCGCTGGAACACAAAATGACGCCGTGTATCGGCCGCAGCCATGGCATCCATGCCGAGCCCACGACCTTCGGTGTGAAACTCGCCTACGCCTATGCCGAGTTCACACGGGGTCGAGCGCGCCTCGAAGCGGCGCGCGCCGAAGTCGCCACCTGTGCGATCTCCGGCGCCGTCGGTACCTTCGCCAACATCGACCCACTGGTCGAAGAATATGTGGCGAAGAAACTGGGCCTGTCACCAGAACCGGTTTCCACGCAAGTCATTCCGCGTGACCGCCATGCGGCATACTTCGCCCATCTCGCTGTGGTGGCAAGTTCGATCGAGCGGCTGGCCACCGAAATCCGCCATCTTCAGCGTACGGAAGTTCTGGAGGCGGAGGAATATTTCTCGCCGGGCCAGAAGGGCTCCAGCGCCATGCCGCACAAGCGCAATCCGGTGCTCACTGAAAATCTCACGGGCCTTGCCCGGCTGGTGCGTTCGGCGGCGGTGCCTGCCTTCGAAAATGTGGCGCTGTGGCACGAGCGCGACATCTCGCATTCTTCGGTCGAGCGCGGCATCGGCCCCGACGCCACGGTGCATCTCGATTTTGCGCTTAACCGCCTGACCGGGGTGATCGACAAGCTGGTCGTTTACCCTGAAAACATGCAGCGCAATCTCGACAAGCTGGGCGGCTTGATCCACTCCCAGCGCATCCTGCTGGCGCTCACCCAGAAAGGCATGAGCCGCGAAGAGAGTTATTCGGCGGTGCAGAGAAACGCCATGCCGGTGTGGCGCGGCGAGGGAAACTTTCTCGAGTTGCTGAAGAAGGACAAGGAGGTGTCAAAACGTCTGTCAGTGGCGGAACTCGAAGCGTTGTTCGACCTCGGCTACCATCTTAAGCATGTGGATACGATCTTCCCCCGGGTTTTCGGGTAGACCAAAGTCCTCGCGCCCACGCAGTGGGAGAGGAAGGGACCCGCCATGCGCAGCATGGTGGGGGAAGGGGCGGCGGCAGTTAGATCGCGGTCCTCGCATGTATCAATTCGGAAGCTGAATCACCCCTCTCCTATCCCACCGCTATCGCGGCGGGCCCCTTTCCTCCCCACTGCGTGGGTGCGAGGACGTTTTGGTACTCTTCTCAGCCCCCAAATCCGCCGCAATTTCACGCTATGGCCGCAACCAGGGAGACATTCATGCGTTTCATCTCCTTGCCACTGTGCTTTCGAGCCGCACCGGCCTTGCGCCGGTCAGACCATCCAGGTCAGCGCAGTTTCAATTCGCAAATCATCGTGACTCGATGACAACGAGGCCAAGATGGCCGAACAGGAGAAGACCCTAAAACGCGCCATGTATGAGCGCGCGGCGCGCGAATGCGACGACATGCGGGCGACCATCGCGCTGACCTGCTCGATCACCAACATCGGCGTGTCAACCTCGATCAACCGCAACTACGGCCAGCCACCATCGATCTACGTAAACTCCAGCGTGACGCTTCAGGTGACGCTGAAGCAGTAATGCCTTCATCTTCCCCCGCGCGCGGGGGAAGACGGTTCGCCGCCCTTGCGGCGAGCCAGATGAGGGGAATGGCCGCGAGTCGAGATTTCCGTTCCGTATTGTGGCCCTGCCCCTCAACTGGCGCTGGCGCGCCGTCTTCTCCCGCAAGCGGGAGAAGATGAAAGTGGTGGCAGGTTATCTGTTTCAGGCCTCCGGCAGATTGAGCCGGATGTGGAGTTCGCGGAGCTGCTTGGGCGTCACTTCCGATGGCGCACCCATCAGCAGGTCTTCGGCCTGCTGGTTCATCGGGAACAGCACCACTTCGCGGATGTTGGGCTCGTTGCACAGGAGCATGACGATGCGGTCGACGCCCGGCGCAATGCCGCCATGGGGTGGCGCGCCATACTGGAAGGCGCGGTACATGCCGCCGAACTTCTCGAGCAGCACGCTTTCGGGATAACCGGCGATCTCGAAGGCCTTCTTCATGATGTCGGGGCGATGGTTGCGGATGGCGCCCGATGAAAGCTCGATGCCGTTGCACACGATGTCATACTGGAAGGCGTTGATGGTGAGCGGGTCCTTGCGACTCCAACGCCTCAAGCCCGCCCTGCGGCATGGAGAACGGGTTGTGCGAGAAGTCGACCTTCTTCTCGTCCTCGTTCCATTCGTACATCGGGAAATCGACGATCCAGCAGAATTCGAAGCGGTCCTTGGCCGAGAGGTTCAGTTCCTCGCCGACCTTGACGCGGGCCTCGCCGGCGAATTTGTAGAACTTCGCAGGGCTGGCCCGCCACGAAGAAGCAGGCATCGCCGACGCCCAAACCCATCTGTGTACGGATCGCTTCGGTGCGCTCGGGCCCGATGTTCTTGGCGATGGGGCCGGCACCACCCTCCTCGCCTTCGCGCCAGAAGATGTAGCCAAGGCCCGGCTGGCCCTGCTGCTGGGCATAGGAGTTCATGCGGTCGCAGAAGGCGCGGAGCCGCCCTTCGGCGCCGGGATGGCCCACACTTCGACTTTCGGGTCGGCGGCGATCATGCCGGCGAAGACCTTGAAGCCCGACGCCCGCGAAATGCTCGGTCACGGCCTGCATCTTGATCGGGTTGCGCAGGTCCGGCTTGTCGGTGCCATACCAGCGGATTGAATCCTTGAAGGCGATATGCGGGAATTTCTGCGTGACCGGCAGGCCGCCACCGAATTCCTCGAACACGCCGCGCAGCACCGGTTCCACGGCGTTGAACACGTCGTCCTGCGTCACGAAGCTCATCTCGATATCGAGCTGGTAGAATTCGCCGGGCGAACGGTCGGCTCTCGCATCCTCGTCGCGGAAGCAGGCGGCGATCTGGAAATAGCGGTCGAAGCCCGACATCATGATCAATTGCTTGAACTGCTGCGGCGCCTGCGGCAGCGCGTAGAACTTGCCGGGGTGAATGCGGCTCGGCACCAGAAAGTCGCGGGCACCTTCCGGCGAGGAGGCCGTGAGGATCGGCGTCTGGAATTCGAAGAAGCCGCCCTCCTTCATCCGTCTGCGGAGCGAGTCGATGATCGCGCCGCGCTTCATGATGTTGCCGTGAATGCGGTCGCGGCGCAGATCGAGGAAGCGGTATTTGAGGCGGATGTCTTCGGGGTATTCGGTATCGCCGAACACCGGCAGCGGCAGTTCGGCGGCTTGGCTCAGCACTTCGATTTCGGTGGCATAGACTTCGACAAGGCCGGTCGGCATGTCGGCGTTTTCGGTTCCGGCCGGTCGCGGCCGCACCTTGCCGTCAACCCGGATCACCCATTCCGACCGGACCTTTTCAATGGCCTTGAAGGCCGGTGAATCGGGATCGGCGACGACCTGGGTTATGCCGTAATGGTCGCGAAGGTCGATGAACAGCACGCCGCCATGGTCGCGCACCCGGTGCACCCAGCCGGAAAGCCGGATGTCCTGGCCCTGGTGGTCAATTCTCAGCGCGCCACAAGTGTGGCTCCGGTAGGCGTGCATGGTCCCTCGCTAGCGCGCATCCCGGCGAAGTGGAATCACTTCGCCGATAAGGATTCGCGCAAAATCAATGTGTTGGAGCATGTCCCATCGCCAAACCGCTTCGCACTTTGGCGGGACATGCTCTAAGCGCAATTTGGCGCGGAAAAGCGCATGGGAGGGCGATTTGTCAACTGGAGAAGCGGCGGCTCAGTCTTCGTCGTCTTCCAGCCACCAGAACGGCTTTTTGCCCTTTTTGGTTTTGGTGCTGGCCAACTTCTTCTTGGTGTCTTTGGCCGACTTTTTCACCGTGACGGCGGTCTTCTTGAGGCTGGCCACCGACTTCTTCTTGAACGCATAGAGTTCATCGCCATTCTCGAACAGGCCGCCTTTCACCACAACCGTGGTGTTGCTCATGCCGTTCTTGGACACCAGTGCAAACAGCTTGGCGGCGTTTTCCGGCGCCAGGCGCACGCAGCCATGGGAGGCGCGGCGGCCGAGGCTTTTCACATGGTAGCTGCCGTGGATAGCGTGGCCGCGGCTGGTGAAGAAGATTGAATGCGGCATGGGCGCGTCGTCCCATTCCTTCGAGAAGTGTTCCTTCTCCATACGGAAGGGGCGATGGCTGCCGGCCGGGGTGTCATAACCCGCCGCACCGGTCGAAACCTTCCACTGGTACTTCCTCTCGCCATCGACGGTCACCGTCATCTTCTGGCTCATCTTGGCGATGGTGATGAGAACCTTGGCGGCGGAGGCCGGAACGGCGCCCAGCAGCAGGGCGCCAAATACGAAGGTGGCGAGAAGTTTCAGGCGCATGCACAATCCTCAAATTGCCGTTGGAGTTTCATATTTGATTTGCGGCGGACGGTCGAGGGGCCCCAGTCACCAATCAAGGACACGTGATAATTGTGCAACGGGATGCTGCCACAATCCCGCCGCAATCGGGCCTGCCCCCGTAAAGTTTGCCAGCGCCGCCCGCCTCCGCTAAAGCCTGCCCATCATGAACAAGCACGTTCCGAAAGTGGGCCTGGTTTCGCTGGGCTGCCCCAAGGCGCTGGTCGATAGCGAGCGCATTCTCACGCAGTTGCGGGCCGAAGGCTATGTGATTGCACCTGGCTACGATGACGCCGATGTGGTGATCGTCAACACCTGCGGATTTCTTGACTCTGCGAAAGCCGAGTCACTGGCGGCAATCGGCGAGGCGATGCAGGAGAACGGCCGGGTCATCGTCACCGGCTGCATGGGTGTCGAGGCCGAAAGGATCAAAGCCGCGCATCCCGGTGTGCTGGCGATAACCGGCCCCCATCAATATGAGGCGGTGGTCGGCGCTGTTCACGCCGCATTGCCGCCGGTGCATGATCCGAAGATGGATCTGGTGCCGCCGCAGGGCCTGCACCTCACGCCGAAGCACTATGCCTATCTGAAGATTTCCGAGGGCTGCAACAACCGCTGCTCGTTCTGCATCATCCCGTCGATCCGCGGCGATCTCGTGTCGCGGCCCGTGGCCTCGGTGCTCTACGAAGCCGAACGGCTGGTCAAGGCCGGCGTCAAGGAACTGCTGGTCATCTCGCAGGACACCAGCGCCTATGGCGTCGATACCAAATACGCCACCAGCAAGTTCCATGGCCGCGAGGTCAGGGCGCGGTTTTATGACATGACCAAGGAACTCGGCGATCTCGGCGCCTGGGTGCGTTTGCATTACGTTTACCCCTACCCGCATGTTGACGATGTCATTCCGCTGATGGCCGAGGGCAAAATTCTTCCTTATCTCGACATTCCCTTCCAGCATGCAGCACCGGGCGTACTCAAGGCCATGAAGCGCCCGGCCAACCAGGAAAAGGTACTGGACCGCATCGCCAACTGGCGCGCGATCTGCCCGGATATCGCCATCCGTTCGACCTTCATCGTCGGCTTTCCCGGCGAAACCGAGAAGGACTTCAACTATCTCCTGTCGTGGCTCAAGGAAGCCAGGCTCGAGCGCGTGGGATGTTTCAAGTACGAGCCGGTCGCCGGTGCTGCCTCGAACGATCTCGGCCGTGCGCAAGTTCCGGACGAGGTGAAGCAGGAGCGCTGGGATCGCTTCATGGCGGCGCAGCAGGAAATTTCGGCCGAGATATTCCAGTCGAAAGTCGGCCGCGAGATCGACGTGCTGGTTGACGACATCGACGAGGAAAACGACGAAGCCATTGCCCGTTCACCCTGGGACGCGCCGGAAATCGATGGCAACGTGTTCATTCCCGGCGCTGCGGGCCTGAAGCAAGGCGACATGGTCCGTGTACGGATCGTCGAGGCCGAGGAGTACGATCTGGTGGGCGAGCGGGTTTAGAGCAACTGCCAGGCGGCCAATCCCGCCGCCACCGCCGCGGCGGTGCCGGCGAAGACCAGCCAGCCGAGTCTGGCGCCACCAGCCATTGTCGCATAGAAATTCTTCGCCAGGGTGTTGACGAGCGACGGTGAGCAGGATCGCCGTTACGGCGACGGTTTCGGCGCCACCCAGTCTTGAAACCGACAGCGTTATGGCATCGACATCGGCGAGGCCGGAAATCGCCGCCAGCGCCAAGAGGCCGGTGTCTCCCCACAGGCGCCGGGCCAGCACCACGGCGGCGGAGATGACCGTCAGCACCAGGCCAAATTTCAGGACCTCCAGCAACTCAAACGGATTCTTCAGCACAAAGCGGCTGCCGTCCTGCTTTGGCTTGCCGCGATCACTCAGCACATAGATGGCGGCCACCACGCCATGCCCAGGGCCGCAGCCAGAAGCGGCGGCGCCAGAACTTCGGCCAATTGCAGATTGATCAGTCCCGTCACCACCAGAACGCGGGTCAGCATCACCGTGCCGGATGCAAGTATGCCCCCGGCCAGCAGGCGCAGGTGACCGGCATTGTGCTTGGCCAACCGCGACAGCGACAATGTCACCGCCGTCGACGCAAACAGTCCGCCGAGTGCGGCCGCCAGCAGCAGGCCGCGCTGCGGGCCCGCCATCTTCACCGCCACATAGCCCGCGAAGGAGACGGCGGCGATCAGAATGGTCATCAGCCACAGGGCAAAGGGGTTCAGCGCGTTCCATGGATCGACGAAACGGTCGGGCAACAGCGGCAGGGCAATGAAGGTCATGGCCGCCAGCAGAAAGCCAGAGCGCAGTTCCACCCAGGTGATGCGCTCCAGGAAGCCATGCAGCAGGTGCTTGTGGGCGAGCAGCAGCAAGGTCGCGGCACCCGCACCGGACGCCGCCCGCATGTCACCCAGCAGAGCGAAGGCGCCAAGCGCAAAGGTCAGAAGTGCTGATATCAGGCTGGTGGCGCTGTAGTCCTTGTCGTGTTCGCCTACCCGCCACATGAAGGCGGCAAGGGTAACGCCGGTGGTGACGAAGCCCACGGCAATCAGAATGCGGTCACCATCCAGCGACAAGGCGCCGAACACCCCGCCCATCAAGCCGATCAATGAAAACGTGCGGATGCCGGCGGCCCGGTGGCCCTCGTCTTCATCACGCTCGCGCCAGCCGCGTTCGAGGCCGATGAGAAATCCGATGGCAAGCGCCAGCCCCAGGCGCAGGAAGAGTTCCGACTGATTCATGGCGCCAGTCTAGCGAAGGCGGTCGCGGCTAGCGCCAAAATAATAGCAACCGACTACAATGGAATGTTATCGTGCTTCTTCCAGGGGTTCGTCAGCTCTTTATGGCGCAGCATGTTGAGCGCCCGGGCCACCCGTTTCCTGGTCGAGTGCGGCATGATCACCTCGTCGAGGAAGCCACGCTCGGCGGCCACGAAGGGGTTGGCGAACTGGGTTTCATAGTCCTTGATGCGGCCCTGGATTTTCTCGGGGTCGGACAAGTTCCGAGCGATAGATGATTTCGGCGGCACCCTTTGAGCCCATCACGGCGATTTCGGCGGTGGGCCAGGCGTAGTTGACATCGCCGCGCAGATGCTTCGAGGCCATCACCACATAGGCTCCGCCATAGGCCTTGCGGGTGATGACCGTGATCTTCGGAACGGTGGCCTCGGCATAGGCGAACAGCAGCTTGGCGCCGTGCTTGATGAGGCCGCCATACTCCTGCGCGGTGCCCGGCAGGAAGCCCGGCACGTCGACGAGCGTCACGATCGGAATGTTGAAGCAGTCGCAGAAGCGAACGAAGCGCGCACCCTTGCGGCCAGCGTCGCTGTCGAGCACACCGGCCAGCACCATCGGCTGGTTGGCGACGACGCCGACGGTGCGGCCGCCAATGCGGGCCAGGCCGGTAATGATGTTGCGGGCGTGGGCTTCCTGGATTTCGAAGAAGTCGCCCTCGTCCACCATCTTGGCGATCAGCTCTTTCATGTCATAGGGCTGATTGGGGTTGGCGGGGATCAGCGTGTCGAGCGACATCTCGATGCGCTCGGGATCATCGAACTTCGGCAGTTCGGGAATGGGCGAGGTGTTGGAGGCGGGCAGGAAGTCGATCAGCCGCCGCATTTGCAGAAGGGCTTCAACATCGTTGTCGTAGCCCTTGTCGGCAATCGACGAGCGCGTGGTGTGGATCGATGCGCCGCCCAGTTCTTCCGCCGTCACCGTCTCGTTGGTCACGGTCTTCACGACGTCGGGGCCGGTCACGAACATGTAGCTCGTGCCTTTCACCATGAAGATGAAGTCGGTCATCGCCGGGGAATAGACGTCGCCTCCGGCGCAGGGGCCCATGATCACCGAAATCTGCGGGATGACGCCGGAAGCCAGCACATTGCGCTGGAACACTTCGCCATAACCGCCAAGGGCGCTGACACCTTCCTGAATCCGGGCCCCACCGGCATCAAACAGGCCGATGATCGGCGCCCGGTTCTGCAGCGCCATGTCCTGGATCTTGGTGATCTTGCGGGCGTGGGCTTCGGACAGCGATCCGCCAAACACCGTAAAGTCCTTGGCGAAGACATAGACCACCCGGCCATTCACCGTGCCCCAGCCAGTCACCACGCCATCGCCCGGGAACTTGGTCTTCTCCATGCCGAAATCGGTGCAGCGGTGTTCGACGAACATGTCGAACTCCTCGAAGGACCCGTCGTCGAGCAGCAGTTCGACGCGCTCGCGCGCCGTCAGCTTGCCGCGCTTGTGCTGGGCGTCGACGCGGCTCTGACCGCCACCGATGCGAGCTTCCTGACGCCTGGCTTCCAGCTTCTCGAGAATTTCATGCATGAGTCCCCTGCTCCCGGCAATGCGTTTGAGCAGGATGATGTTTGACGGAACCACCTTGCCCCGTCATCCCGGCGAAAGCCGGGACCCAGACTTTCCGCCATCCAGCAGTTTGCAAGTCTGGGTCCCGGCTTTCGCCGGGATGACGGAACAGGAGTGAGTCCATCGTGACTCATACCGCTCCGGTGAATGTTAAGCAGGCAGAGGGAACGGCGTCAAATCGGTATAAGGTCTCGCCTACTTCCCGATCACCTTGTCGACCAGCGCTGCCGCTTCCGCACAGAATCCGGCGTTGTCGGCGTCGGCTGCGGCTTCGGTTTCGGACCACAGGGCATCGAGGTCGCCTTGCGCGAGCCCTGATTTCTGTTCGACGCGGGCGACCGCGTCGCCAAGCTGGCTCGACTTGTCGCTGTCGAGGCCCAGCTCGCACTTCTGGCCGGCCACGCCCGCCTTGTAGGCGGCAACGAGATCGGCCGGAGCCGATTGGGCGGCGGCGGGAAGCGACAGGGCCACGGTGGCAAGGGCTATGGCGGCGAGGGACGCAAGTTTCATCAGACAACCTTCAATGACTGTTCGGGCGGGCGTTTCTTGACCGGCAATGTGGGCAAATGCGAGGCGGAAAAGGTTCGCTGCAGGGCGAGGAGCTCGATGTTGCCCTGCCACTTGTCGAGCGTTGCCGCCGGTATGGGCGCGACGGCGACGCCCTCTGGCAGCGGCAGTTTCATCAACAGTTCGCGCGACACCAGCATTTCATAGCCCGTCAGCTTGGCGAAGCGCTCCATGCGCGAGGCGACGTTGAGGACTTCGCCGAGATACGTTACCTGGCGGCGGGCATCGCCATATTGGCCGAGCACCACGGGCCCGCCATGCATGACCATGCGCATGCGGGGCTCAATGCCGTAGCGGGCATGGAAGGTGCCTCCCGCCGCATCGAGACTGCCCAGCATGTTGATGCAGGCGGTGACCACGCCGGCGTTCTTCGGCTTGTCGAGCAACGGCCAGCTGGCGATCATGGCATCGCCGATGAACGTGTAGATTTCGCCGCCCGCTTCCTCGACGCAGCCTTCGGCGATGCGGAAAACGTCCGACAGGTAGCCATGGAAACGCTGGTCGCCGAGTTCGAGTCGCCGCCTCGCTCGATTTCACCATGTCGACCAGCAGGAAGATGCGGTGTTTCACCGATGGCGCGGAATAGTTGCCGAGCAACGTGTTGGCAATGACCCGGCCGCCGAGGGCCGCTTTCATCTCCAGGGTGAACACCACGGCGACCAGAACGATGACGCAGAAGATCGCGTCGGTCGTTGTTTCTTCGACGGAAATGGTGCTGAAAATCGGGCGCTGATTGATGATAGACGTCGAATATGTATTGTGTGCCGAGCAGCGCCAGCAGGATGATGGCGAAATGCATGGCCGAGCGCACCAGCCAGTTCACGCCGCCGGGCAGGCCGCGCACCCAGATCATCAATGGCAGGTCGCGCGAGAAGATTTCCAGAGGGATCGACACCAGGGCGATAACCATGCCGGTGATAGCGCCGACCCGCCAATCGCCGGGATTTACCGAGCCTTCGGGGTAGACCATGCGCGAGTAGACAGCCCCGACGATGGTGGCGATGACAACAACTGTCAGCCAGCTCGCAATCTTCACTCGGATGCGGCGCGTCAACGTCATGGGAACTCGCAGCCGCGAGAAAAGCAGTTCAATTCGACTCGCGCAAGGGCGGTTTTTTCGATCCGAGCAGGCTAAGGAACTGGAAACACGTCATAAATTCACGTTGACGTAAGGTTCTGCGATCCCTGGCCTCGTCGTCCCAACCCCAGTGAAGTATTTGAAAATCCTCATCGATATGGGCGCAGTCCCAGGCGGATTGGGGGCTGATGGCACCTGCCCCGGCCATGGCAGCGATGAGCGCCGAGCCGGTGAGCGTCATGGCATTGTGCAGGGCCGTTAACTTAAAGGATTCAATGGCTTGGAAGTGGCCGCCGAATGGCATCGAGGGCCTCGTCCGGCTGGGCGATGTGGACGACGCCGATGGCCGTTTTGAAAGTTACACCAAGACTTTCGCTTGCCCATGCAAGCACCTGATCCCATTTCTCTTTTTGACTTTCCACAAGGTCGGGCGGGCGGTCGGCACGGTAGCAGACGAGGTCACTGCCGGCGAATTCCACCATTTCGGCGATGATGATGTCACGACGAGGTTCGACGCGGTCGATGGCCGTATTGGCCAGTTTGGTCAGAAACATTGTTTTGGGATCAATGACTTCACCCTGGGCCTGCCATTCGGCTGCGATGGCCTCAGCGAGTTCCGGCGTGGGCAGCTGCAACAGGCGTTTGTCTGGCGTTTTCAGTACCTTGCCATCGAGGGTGACGGTGTTTTCAGGCGTCGCCAGGGCCTGTTTGTAGAATCGTTTGCGGCTCATGGCGCCGTATCCTGCCAGAGCAATTCAAGGCCATCACGCAATTCCCTGAAATCATTGACGAGAAGGTGGGCGCCAGCGCTCACAAGTTCGTCCGGCATGGTGGTTGCCCCAGGTGACGCCAATGGCCCTCACGCCAGCGCTTCGGGCCATTGAAATGTCGTAAGTTGTGTCGCCAATCATGATGGTTTGCGTCGCTTTTGCGCCGGTTTCGGTACGACTTTTGTCGACCATCGAAGGGTGCGGTTTGGATGGGTGATCGTCGGATGTCTGGATGGTTGCGAACCAGCCGTCCATGCCCTTGGCCGCAAGCAGGTGGACTAATGCCGCGCTTCGATTTGCCGGTGGCGATGCCGAGGATCACATCATTCTCTCGCCGCGCAGCTCTTCCAACAGTTCGCGGGCCCCCGGAACAAATCCTCGGCATGTTTGCCGCTGGCGCGATACTGCCAGAAGGCTTCCCTGTAGGCGGCGGCAAGGCGTTGCACCTGGGCGTCGTCACTCTCGGGCACCAGCGCGCGCATGGCGTCAGCAAGCGACAGGCCGACGATGGAGAGAAGCTTCTTCTGCGGCGGCACGGTGAGGCCCTCGCCCGAAAGTGCCGCAGTGAGCGAGGCAGTGATCATGGCACGGCTATCGACCAGCGTGCCATCGACATCGAACAGCGCCAATTTCATTCGTCGTCCTTGTCGAAACGGTTGGCGTCGAAACCAAAGAGCGCCCAGGTTTCTTTCATATGATCCGGCAGTGGTGCGGAGATGTCCACTATGCCGCCACGCGGATGCGGAAACACGATGCGGCGGGCGTGAAGGTGCAGGCGATTTGCGACGCCTTCCGGCATGTCGATATCGCCGCCATATTTGTTGTCTCCGAGGATCGGCGTGCCGATGTGCGCCATATGGGCGCGGAGCTGATGCTGCCTGCCAGTGACCGGCTTCAGCGACACCCAGGCGGTGATGGAGGACGCCTTGTCGATCACCGCGTAGCTGGTGATGGCGTGTTGCTCGTCCTCCTCCTCGCCCTTGGCGCTGGCCCGCATGCGGTCGCCTTCCGGGCCCTTGGCCTTGATCAGCGCCACTTCAATCTTGCCCTGGTTGGGCTTGGGCACTCCCTTGGTGGCGGCCCAATAGGTCTTCTTCACATTGCGGGTGGCGAACAGCTTCCCCAGCGAGGCCGCCACAGCGCGGCGCTTGGCGACGACGATGACGCCAGACGTATCGCGATCAAGGCGATGCACCAGCAAGGGCCGCTCACCCAGTTCCACACCGAGGCCCATCAACAACCCATCGAGATGGTGGTGGGTCTTGGAGCCGCCTTGCACGGCGAAGCCCGGCGGGCTTGTTCAGCACGAAGACGTCCTTGTCCTCGTGGATCACCATGGACGGTGAACAGGCGGCGCTCTTCTTTCGAGAGCGGCTTTACGTCCTCCTTGGGAGCATCCGCCGGGCGCTTGTCAAAGGCCAAGGGCGGCACGCGGATTTCCTGCAAGGCCACGAGCCTCGAACTGGTTTTGGCACGCCCTGCCCCCACCCGCACCTGCCCAGTGCGCGTGAGCTTGTTGAGGTAGGCGAAGGTCACCTGCGGGAAATGCACCTTGAACCAGCGGTCCAGGCGCATCCCGTCCTCATCGGCTGATACGACATGGCGTTTAACTTCGGTCATGGAAGGAGCGCACGTACCAGAGATAGCCCGGCGAAAACAGCCACCAATGACAGGAGCACCGAGCTCGCCGCATAGGCACCGGCGAGGGCATAGGACTTGCGCTCCACCAGCAGCGCGAAATCGAGCGAGAAGGCCGAGAACGTAGTGAAGCCACCGAGAATGCCGGTGGTCAAAAAGGCCCGGGCGTCCATCCCGACATTGAGCTTGCGGGCCATCAGCTCAATCAGCACGCCCATGGCAAAGCAGCCGGCGACATTGACGATCAGCGTCGCCCACGGAAAACCCATGCCGAAGGCACGGCCGGCGCCCACATTCACCAGATAACGCGCCGCCGAACCGATAGCGCCACCGATGGCGACCCAGAGGATGGTCATTTGTTCTTCGTGTAGGTGTTGTCGAAATACCCTCTTGCCCCGCACCAGTTGCCGCAGCCAATGGAATCGATGCGGAGGGATTGTTTGTCCTGGCGGATCAGCACCCGGCAAAGCCTGCCTTCGAAGTCCTTGTTTTCTTCTGTGTCAGTGAAGAGCCACGCATCACCCATGGCTGCGGCTTCCTCGATACCCAAATCGCAGGTGTGGAAGGTGGGACCGGAGACCGTGCTGACGTAACCATTCAGTTCGCCTGCCAGGTCGCGGTAGACGAAAGCGTCGCCGACATCGAAGAAGGGTTCCGTGTTGGTGTCTTCTGAGTCGTATTTGATGTGGTAAGCGTAGCTGCCGGTGACGCCGGTTTCATCGCCCGCCGCCCTTGCCAATTCGGCGATGCGGAAGTCGTAGCTTGTGGTCAGGCAATCTACATCGGCGCCGCAGGTGTCGCGCGTCTTGAGCCATTGGGATTGGCCGGCGAGAACGGCATCGTAGCCACCCTGCTCCTTCATCGCCTTATAGAGTTCGGTGAGAACGACATCGCGATAGGCGGCATTCTCGTTCTCTGGAATGCACAGTGTTTTCTCAACAGCACTTGCCGCCTTGGCACAGTCGAAGGACGGCTCGGCGACTGCCCGGCCTGGCGCCAATACGAGTACCAGCGCAATGCACCCGGCAAGCTTCACAGCCAGCCCTTTCGCTTGAAATAGACGAAGGGCAAAATGGCCGAGAGAATCATCAACCCGATGGCGAATGGGTAGCCGTAGGTCCAATGCAGTTCTGGCATGACATCGAAGTTCATGCCGTAAATCGAGGCAACAAGTGTTGGCGGCAGGAACACCACGGCAGCGACCGAGAAAATTTTGATGATGCCGTTCTGTTCGATGGAAATGAGGCCAAGCACGGCATCAAGCAGGAAGCTGATCTTGCCAGACAAGAACGACGAATGGTCGGTGAGCGACTGGATGTCGCGCTGGAGAATGCGCACCCTTGCGCGGTTCTCCTTTACCTCGCGGGTCTGTTTCATCTGGTCGATGATCGCCGTGATGAAGGCGGCGACACGGCCAATCGACACGAGACTTCTCACGCATCTTGGAGGTGAAGTCGCCCTCCTCGCCGATGTTCTCGATGAGTTCGGTCAGGCTCACGCCGCGTTTTCTGGGCTGGCGTTTCGCCTTGGGATCGTTGCTCATGACGCGGCCGGTGCCAAAGGTCTTGCGCGACGTGTCTTCGACGATCAGGGCGACGCGTTCGAGATGATCGGCGGCCCGGTCCACAACCGCTTCCAGCAGGCTGATGTAAATGCCCCAGCCAGTCATCGCAGTTGATTGCGGCTTCATGGCGCGTTTCACATAGACCGGAAAGGCCTGGGGGTGATGATAGCGGATGGTGATGAGGACATTGTCCTTGATGATGAAGGTGACGGGCGAGGATTCCGGCCGGTCGTTGTCGCCACGGCGGATCAAGTTCGCCGTCATGAAAGCCGCACCGTCCTCCTGATAAAGCCGGCTCGAGGCTTCGATTTCAGCCAGTTCTTCGCGCGTCGGGATGTCGATGCCGAGGGCGGCTTCGACGGCCTTCTCCTCGTCCGCCGTAGGTTCCACCATATCGAGCCAGACAGTGCCTTCAGGCACGCCCGGGGCGTCGCCGGGGGCGAATTCGATCAGGCAATCCTTGGCAGTTCCATAGGCATTGAGCATGGGAAAGCTTTAGCGAGTTTTGGCGCTGTTGGGCAAGGTCAAGAAGACTTCGCAATGAATTTGACATCCGGCAGGCCATCGAAATGGGCGTCGCATGTCAGGATGTCCGCCCCTTGCATGGTGGCGGTGGCATAGATGACGGCATCGGCAGTCGCCAGTCGCATGCGGAGCGACGTTTCGGCGGCCAGAACGGCAATGCGCGTGTCGAGCGGCACGACATGGCACAGTTCGGAAAAGGCGAGAACTTCATCGGCCCGGTCCTCTCCCACCTCGCGTGTAAGCCATTTCACCAGTTCGAGCTGGACAATGGTCGGTACCAACCACGATTGTTGTTCTGGCAGGTGCCGCGCAACCTTGGCACCAGCCGGTGTTCCGGCCAGCCATTCGATCCAGGCGGAAGTATCGACAATTCGCATCAGGTGCGGTCGCGGCGATCACGATAGCCTTCGCGGTTGGCGCCCTTGGCGATACCGGCCAGCTTCGAGGCGTCCGGCACCGGCATCAGAAGCACACCCGGCCCCTTGGGTATGAACGCAAAGCGTTGACCCGCCTTCCAGGCCTTCGCGGTGCGCACTGACTTCGGAATCGAAATCTGAAATTTTGCCGACAGAGTGGTGACGTCTGACATCTTACGACTTTCTATCGATGTACAATTGGTAAGAAATAACATCATTGGCCACTTCCGGCAAGGGGATCTGACCGTCAGCCGAAGTGCCTTGCATGTATGGGCGCAATCAGCGGCCTGGCCGCCACCGCATCGGAGATACGTTTAACCTTCGGGCAGTGGGCGGCCATCCAATCCTGCGGCATCCATTGGGCGAGCATCCAGACATAGATATCGAGGATGGTGAGGCCCGCGCCGAAGAAGTAGGGCGTGTTTTTCAACTCACTCTCGAAGATCAGGAAGTGGCGTTCGACGTAAGTGTCGGCGGCGCGCTTGGCGGACGGTGCGCAGGCTTCATCGTCGACATAGCGCTCGGGGAAGAGCTGCCGCAGTTCACCTTCGTAGAGATTGGCATGGAAAAAGGCGAGCCAGCGGTCGTGCTGGGCGCGTTGCGATGATCCGGGCGGCGGCGACAGTTGCGAGGCGGGGTGGGCATCGGCGATATGGCTGAGTATAGCCGGGCCTTCGGTGATGATAGTGCCATCGGGCAATTGCAACACCGGAACCTGCTGGCGCGGATTGATTTTGGTGAAAGCTTCGCTGCGGGTTTCTCCGGCCTTGGTGTTCACGGCCACGAAGTCATGCGGCACGCGCGCTTCGGCCAGTGCCGCCTCGATGGCGCAGGAGCCGGTGAACTTGAAGCCGTAGAGGGTGTATCTGCCGTGTGCCATCGTGATATGCTAGCTACCTTTCCGGAGGTGCACAATGTTGGAGGTTACACTCTATTGGTCGTTCCGCAGTCCCTATTCCTATGTCGTGCTGCCACGCATCATCAAATTGCAGCAGGCATCAACCGCCGTGATCGATCTCAGGATCATCCATCCCAATGCCCTCCGCGTCGACAAATATTTCGAGCGCATGGACCCACTGGCGCGGCCTTACTTCTTTCTCAACTCAGCCCGAGCCGCGGCTTTTCACGGCATGCCGTTCCGCCGCCCGGTGCCCGACCCCATTGCCCAGAACCCTGTCACCCTTAAGCTTGCTGATGAGCAGCCCCTTGCCCGCTATCTGAGCCGCCTCGGGGTTGCGGCTTGCACGCGCGGGCACGGGCTGGAGTTTGCGCGCGAGGTCTCAAAACTGCTGTGGGATGGCAGTGTCGATGGTTGGAACGAGGGCAGCCACATGGCCAACGCGGCGGCCCGTGCCGGGCTCGACTTATCGCAACTCGAGGCCGATGTCGCCGCTGCCCCGGAACACTTCGAGGACCGGCTGACGGCTCACGACAAGGCGCTGCGCGCGTCGGGCCACTGGGGTGCGCCGGTCATGGTTTTCAACGGCGAAGTCTTTTTCGGCCAGGACCGCTTCGACATGCTGGTGTGGCGGCTCGAACAGAACGGGCTGAAATGGCGGGACAGCGCCTGACGCTCAAGCCCAATCCAAAACCACCTTGCCGCAGCTGCCCTGTTTCATCAGCGCAAAGCCCTGGGCGTAGTCGGCGGCCTTCATGCGGTGGGTGATGACCTTCCTGACGTCGAGTCCCGATTGCAGCATGGCGATCATCTTGTACCAGGTTTCGAACATCTCGCGTCCGTAGATGCCTTTGATGACGAGGGACTTGAAGATGACGCGGTTCCAGTCGACGGTCGTCGGGCCCGAGGGAATGCCGAGGAGTGCGATCTTGCCACCCATGATCATGTGATCGACCATCTGGTCGAAGGCCATGGGGGCGCCGGACATTTCGAGGCCGATGTCGAAACCTTCCTGCATTTTCAGGCTGGTCATCACGTCGCGCAGGTTCTGCTTCGAGACGTTGACGGTGACGGCGTCAGTCACCTGATTGCAGAGGTCGAGGCGATAGTCGTTGACGTCGGTGATGACCACATGGCGGGCGCCGACATGGCGGCACACGCGGCTGCCATGATGCCGATGGGGCCGGCACCGGTGATCAGCACATCCTCGCCGACGAGATCGAAGGAGAGTGCTGTGTGAACGGCATTGCCGAGGGGATCGAGGATGGCGCCGATCTCGTCGTCCACTTCTTCCGGCAAGTGGATGGCGTTGAAGGCGGGGATCTTGAGATATTCGGCGAAGGCACCAGGCAGGTTCACGCCGATGCCCTTGGTTTCGGGATCGAGGTGGAAGTGACCGGCCCTCGCCATGCGGCTTTTCATGCCGATCAGGTGGCCTTCGCCCGACACGCGCTCGCCGACTTTCACGGTGCGCACGTGGCTGCCGACCTCGACACCTCGCCGGCGAATTCGTGGCCGACGACCATCGGCACGGGAATGGTTTTTTGCGCCCACTGGTCCCATTTCCAGATGTGCAGGTCGGTGCCGCAGATGCCGGTCTTGGCGACGCGGATCAGAATGTCGTCGGCGCCGATCTTCGGCACCGGCTCATCACGCAAGCTCAGACCTTCCGCCTTCTCCGCCTTCACCAATGCCCGCATGAACGCCTCCCTGTTGGCGCCCTTCTACACCTACTCGGCGGCGAGCGTCAGGGGTTCGGCGGGTGAAAAGCTGTCGCTCCTCGCCATGGCCCAGGCGGCTTTCACATGGGGCGGGCCGCCACCGGCCAGCAGTTCGCCGGGCTTCATCAGGTGATACTGTTCGGCGAAGGTGACGACGCGATCGGCGGCGGCGCGGTGCATGAAGTGGGTGGGGCGGAGGTCCTTGGGGTGTTCGAGACCAGCGGCGGCAATGAGTTCGGCGAGCGCCTTCACCGTCTCGCGGTGGAAACTCGCCACGCGCTCGGCCTTGTCGGGCACCACGATGGCGCGCTGGCGGAGTGGGTCCTGGGTCGTCACACCTGTCGGGCAATGGCCGGTGTGGCATTGCTGGGCCTGAATGCAGCCGACCGCGAACATGAAACCCCGCGCCGCGTTGCACCAGTCGGCGCCCAGGGCCAGCACCCGGGCCATATCGAAGCCCGTGGTGATCTTGCCGGACACGCCAATCTTGATGCCGTCCCTGAGGTTGGTGCCGATCAATGCCGAGTGCACGAAGGCCAGACCATCGCGCAACGGGGCGCCCAAATGATCCATGAATTCGAGGGGAGCAGCGCCCGTGCCACCTTCCTTGCCGTCGACGACGATGAAATCCGGGTGGATGCCGGTGTCCTTGATGGCTTTCAGGATGGCCAGGAACTCCCACGGGTGGCCGATGCACAGCTTGAAGCCGGTGGGCTTGCCACCCGAAAGGTCGCGCAGCCGTTTGATGAATTGCATGAGGCCAACGGGCGTCGAAAATTCCGAATGGCTGGCGGGCGAGATGCAGTCCTTGCCATTTTCGATGCCACGAATGCGGGCGATTTCGTCGGTCATCTTGGCGGCGGGGAGAACGCCACCATGACCGGGCTTGGCGCCTTGCGAGAGCTTCACCTCGATCATCTTGACCTGCGGCAGCCTGGCGATCCGGGTGAATTCATCGGGTGAGAATGTGCCATCCTTGTTGCGGCAACCGAAATAGCCCGAGGCGATCTCCCAGATGACATCGCCACCCTCTTCGGCGTGGTAAGGGCTGAGGCTGCCTTCGCCGGTATCATGGGCGAAGTTGCCCAGCTTGGCGCCGCGATTGAGCGAGCGGATGGCATTGGCCGAGAGCGAGCCGAAGCTCATCGCCGAGATGTTGAAGATCGACGCCGAATAGGGCTGTTGGCATTGCGGCCCGCCAATCATGATGCGGAACGCCTCCTTGGCCACGGGCTTCGGCGCCATCGAGTGGTGCATCCACTCGTATTGCGCTTCGTAGACATTCTGCTGGGTGCCAAAGGGGCGCTTGTCCAGGGCCTTCTTGGCGCGTTGATAGACAACGGCGCGCTTGTCTCTGGTGAAGGGTGTTCCGTCGTGGTCGGACTTCGAAAAAATACTGCCGCATCTCGGGCCGGATCTTTTCGAAGAAGAAGCGCAGATGGGCAATGATCGGATAGTTGCGCAAAATGGCGTGGCGGGTTTGCGTGACATCGTGGATGCCGAGGCACAGGAACAGCACGGCGAGCGTTGCGGGCAGCGCTGTTATATGGCGCCAGGCCGGAAACACCAAGGTCGCGGCGATCAGCAGGATCGACAGCACCGCCGCAATGGTAATGCCGGCGTAGCGCGAATTCAGCGGCAGGCGCAGATAGTTCATGGTGGTCCTCCCCGCTGGCCTAGCTCTCGCGGCTTGCGCCAGCCTGTGGAGCCTACACGATCCCCATGGCGCGGCCTACTGCCGTGAAGGCCGCGATGGCGGCATCGACATCGGCGGGGGAATGGGCCGCCGACATCTGGGTGCGGATGCGGGCCTGGCCCTTGGGCACCACGGGGAAGAAGAAGCCGGTCACATAGACGCCCGTCGTCATAAAGTTTCGTTGCCATTTCCTGGGCGGTTTTGGCTTCGCCGAGCATGACCGGGATGATCGGGTGTTCGCCGGGCAGCAGGTTGAACCCGGCCTTGGCCATGCCGGACCGGAATCGGGCGGCGTTGTGGAACAGCTTGTCGCGAAGATCATCGCCCTGTTCGGCGAGATCAATGGCCTTGAGGCTGGCGCCAACGATGGGCGGCGGCAGGGCATTGGAAAAAAGATAGGGCCTTGCCCGCTGGCGCATGAGATCGACGATGGGCTTGGCCGCCGCGATATAGCCCCCGGCGGAGCCGCCCAACGCCTTGCCCAAGGTTCCGGTGAGGATATCGGCCTTCACCCCTGCCCGGTGCGGCGTGCCGCGGCCTTGAGGGCCGATGAAGCCGGTGGCGTGGCAGTCATCGACCATCAGCAGCGCGTCATGGGCATCGGCCAACTTGCGGATGTCGCCAAGCTTGGCGAAATAGCCGTCCATCGAGAACACCCCGTCGGTGACGATGATGACGCGGCGGGCGCCGCCATTGCGCGCTTCTTGCAACTGCTTTTCGAGATCGTCCATGTCGCCATTGGCGAAGCGGAAACGCCTGGCCTTGGACAGGCGAATGCCATCGATGATCGAGGCGTGGTTCAGGGCGTCGGAAACAATCGCGTCCTGCTCGCCGAACAGCGGCTCGAACACCGCGCCATTGGCATCGAAACAGGCGGCGAAGAGGATGGCGTCATCCATGCCGAGATAATCCGCAATGCGCCGTTCCAGCGCCTCGTGAATATCCGCCGTGCCGCAAATGAAACGCACCGACGCCATGCCGAGGCCGTGGCTGTCCATGGCGTCTTTGGCGGCAGCGATCAGGGCCGGATGGTCGGCGAGGCCCAGATAGTTATTGGCGCAGAAATTCAATACTTTACGGCCACCGGCTACGGCAATGTGTGAAGACTGGTGGCCAAGGATCGGCCGCTCGGTCTTCCACAGGGACTGGGCGCGGATGGCGGCGAGTTCGGTGGCGATATCGGCGAGGGTGGTGGACATGTGATGGCGCTCCTCACCCTTTCCACCATGGTTTCGGCGTCTGGTCTATGGGGGGCTGCACGATAGAACATCTTGACGTCTGGCAAACCGGCTGCAATACTGTGGGCAATGAGAGATTCGAACTCGCTCAGTGCTGGCCGCCGCTCTCGCAGTCCTGTTGCAAGGCAGTCCCGCTTCAATACCCTTGGCTTCAGAACTTTCGGATCGGCAGGAATGCCAGTTTGGAAGACCCGAACTGTCTATCCCTTCCTGCACCCGTTTGCTTAAGGCGCAGGGCGCGGACAAGGCGCTGGCCCTTGGCTTTAAACGAGAGCGGCGGGACGCGTATGTAACATTTAAAGTCCTACGCCGAGGCAAAGTTGGATGCTGACTCGATCATTGAGTCCGGACTTGCGGTCTGGGAAGACTGGGCAAAGCGTGGAAAAATCCACTCCTCGCTCGATGATTGGGAAGGCGCTTACCTTGACTATTCGAAAGCACGAGAATTGGCGCCGCTGGAGCTTTCGGTTTCAGAAGGCCTCGCCGCCGCCGCTCTTGAAACGCAACGATTCCGTGAGGCGATTGACCACTATGATCTCCTGATCGGAGCAAGAATATGGCGCCAATAGCAAGCGTGCAGGATATCGGCGCGGGCGCGGTCTGGCATATGCCGGACTCAAGAAATATGCCTTGGCACTGAATGACTACAGGACCGCTGTGAAACTAGCGCCCAAGGCGCATCGTTACTGGTACGAGTGGGGTTATTTCCTGCTGGAATCCGGAGACGCACGCGGCGCAAAGATCATGCTCAACCAAGCGGTGAAATTCGCGCCCTCCAACCTCCTCTATCGCGAAATGCGCGCTGAAATTCATGACAGCTTGGGCTTTGCGCAGGACGCCCTATCAGACATAAACCTCGTCATTGCCAAGGGCGACACCGCCGATGCACGCGGACAGCGGGCCTCGGTTCTTATTGATCTTGGCAACTTCGAACAAGCGGCAGACGACATTGAGGCAATGACTGCTTATCCCGACTACGCGGACTATCGCGGCGGGTTGTTGGTTAAACTTGACTATTTCAAAGGCAATTACAAACCCGCGCTGGAACGTGCGGCAGCGCTAGTAAAGACCTCGAGCGAGAACCACTTTGCGCGATACTGGCTTGCTCGCGCCCAACATGAAATGCGCCAGTATGACGAAGCCATCGAAAATTTTACTGTTCTGGCCGCAGTGTGGAAAACGTCTGGGGTCATCCGCGTGGATCGCGCCAAGGCCTACTTTGCGGCCGGGAAGCGCGAAGAAGCCTACGACGGCATCAATAATGCGATGACGTTCCTTCAATCCGAGAACTATGCGAGGGAAGTCCGCGCCGACTTCTATACGGGCGATGCCAGGTGGAAGGATGCCATAGACGACTACGACAAACTGCTAAGTTTGAATCGCACCAACGCCAGTCATCTCGTGAGTCGCGCAAACGCTAAATGGAATTTGGGAAGATCCGGCAGGGGCTGACGAGGACTTCCGACTGGCGGCTATCTATTCGCCGAATGACGCCTATTTGTTGTCACAGTGGGCCGCTTTGCTGGCGGGCATTGGGAAAGCGGCGAGAAGCTAACGAACGTCTCACCCGGGCCGAACAGCTTGCTCCAGAAGACGCCAGTGTTTGGCGGCACCGCGGCTGGTACCACGAAGCGCTAAAAGAGTATCTCCTGGCCGAAGATGCACACAGCCGGAGCATTGAGTTGTGGAATGACAGCCCGTGGACATATGAATCCCGTTCCTGGGGAGGGTTCTCCTCAACAATACTGTCGGGGCAATCGAGGACTGTCAGCGCATGGCGGAACTCCTGCCACAATCGCCCTACCCTCATTTGTGCATGGCCTCTGCGCTTCGGGAGGTCAGGCGTTATGACGATGGCATCGCGGAACTCAACAAAGCCTTGGAAAAGACGCCCAGCTTTGGCCGGGTCAATTTTGAACGTGGCATACTTTTCTACTACACCGGCCGTTATCAGGAAGCAGCGGACGACTTCAGCGCCGCAATCACACTTGACTACAAGAAGGCTTCAGCTTTCGCATGGCGCGGCGATGCCCTGAAGCAGCTTAGTCTGCCGGAACTTGCGGCCAAGAGTTACCGCGAAGCGGCGGCACTTGGCGACAAGGACTTGGCCCAGTCAATGACCTTGCGGCTCAACCAGATGAATTCCTCCACTGTGCCGCCACTCGATGACGAGTTCGGTCTATCCCCAAACCCGGCGATAGAGTTTGGAATTTCCGCGCGCCGTGCTACCTCCCACCCCATGACAAGACCCATTCATATCATCGGCGCCGGGATGGCGGGGTCGGAGGCGGCTTGGCAGGCCGTCAGTCTCGGCGTTCCCGTGGTGCTGCACGAAATGCGGCCAAAGGTTGGCACCGATGCGCATCGGACTGGTGGTTTTGCCGAACTGGTGTGTTCCAATTCGTTTCGCTCGGATGATTCCGACAACAATGCCGTTGGCCTCATCCATTGGGAAATGCGGCAAGCGCAATTCGCTGATCATGGCGACGGCGGACAAACATCAGGTTCCGGCCGGGGGCGCGCTGGCGGTGGATCGCGATGCATTCTCCGCCGAGGTGACGGAGACATTGCGGCGGCATCCGCTGGTGACGGTCGCCGAAGGCGAGATCGGCGGGTTGCCGCCGGCGGACTGGGACAATGTGATCATCGCCACCGGGCCATTGACCTCCCCTGCCCTTGCCTCGGCCATCGCGGCACTCACCGGCGAGGAAGGGCTAGCGTTCTTCGATGCCATCGCACCGATCATTCACCGCGAGACCATCAATATGGATGTGGCGTGGTATCAATCGCGCTACGACAAGGTGGGGCCCGGCGGCACCGGCAAGGACTATATCAACTGCCCGATGGACCGCAGCCAGTACGAGGCATTCGTCCGTGCGCTGATTGATGGCGAGAAGACCGACTTCAAGGAATGGGAGAAGACCACGCCGTATTTCGATGGCTGCCTGCCCATTGAAGTGATGGCCGAGCGTGGCGTTGAAACCCTGCGCCACGGGCCGATGAAGCCGCGCGGCCTGACCAACGCCCATAATCCCGATGTGAAGGCCTACGCGGTTGTGCAGCTCCGGCAGGACAACAAGCTGGCGACGCTCTACAACATGGTGGGATTCCAGACGAAGCTGAAATATGCCGATCAGGTGAAGGTGTTGCGCACCATACCAGCACTTGAGAACGCCGAATTCGCGAGGCTGGGCGGGCTTCATCGCAACACCTTCCTCAACAGCCCGAAGGTGCTGGACGAGGGCTTGCGTCTCAAGGCCGACACGCGCCTGCGCTTTGCCGGGCAGATTACCGGCGTTGAGGGCTATGTGGAAAGTGCCGCCATGGGGCTGATGGCCGGGCGCATGGCGGCGGCGGAGCGGTTGGGCAATTCCGTTCACCGTGCCGCCCGCCTCGACGGCCCATGGCGCGCTGATCAATCACATCACCGGCGGCCACATCGTGACCACCGACCAGCGCTCGTCATTCCAGCCGATGAATGTGAACTTCGGCCTGTTCCCGCCGGTTGATGCGCCAAGAAGACCGAAGACGGCAAGCGCCTTGGGCACTCGGACCGCGCCGTTGCCCGCAAGCGCGCCTACACGGCGAAGGCCAAGATGGATTTCACCGCCTGGCTATCGGGCGCGGTGGCGATGGCGGCGGAGTAGCTACAGCTTCAGCATGTTACCGCTGATGTTGCAGCTTCCAAAACGCGTGCCACCAGATAGCACGGTGCGTATCAGTGGCTGCTTACCCGACTTGACTTCGAACGGGACAGCCGACGACGACATCACTCCAGTGTTCGCGCCGGGAATATAGCTCCAGGAAAGGAAGTGCTTCGGCTGGCCGTCGTCAAAATTGGTCATCGGCGATATGCCGAGCGCCGAATATCCAAGGAAGAGTTGGGAAGCCGAAGACACGGCGCACGACACGTGGGCAATGCGTAACACCTTGCCGGCCAGGCACGGCTGGAAACGTGCCAATACATAAAATGGAATCCGTGCAGTTGAGAACAACCGACTTCTGGTAAAGTTGCCGCCTGCGCGGCGGGGACGAAAGCAACCAGTACGAGAGAATTCACGGCAAGCATCACTTTCAGAAATGCACGCATGGATCACCTCCTCATCAGGTTTGACCCGAAGCCAATCGGGGCGGGCTAAGCGGATATTCCGAAGTGGCGCCCGCTCCTTGGCTCAGGTGCCGCCAGCCTCATAGCATGAAACCAGCTGCTTGCCGTCAGTGCTCTCGTCAACCGCCGGGCAAGCTATTGTTTCACGACCTTGCCGGAAATCGTGCAGTTGCCGATCAGCGGGTCATCGTTGCCCAGGAACAAGGCGACTTCGGGCGATGTTCCGGCTTTGATATCGAATGGCAGGGCCGAGGAGACGACAGCATCTAAGTGACTGTCTGTCAAGATACTGCCAGATCAAATAGTGCCTCGGCTTGGCGGTGAAAGATGTTGCCAGGAAACACCGGCGAAGCGCCAATGGCCGAAACTTTGGCAGATCACTTCCTGGCCGACGTTGCTGATGCCGATCACGCAGGACACATGGGTGATGGTCAGGCGCTGGCCGCTTTTGATCTTGGGAAACGTCGCCTTGCAGATGCCAGAGAACCCCAGTGGGGCACATGTGAATGTCTTGGACTTCTGGTAGGTCTTGGCGGCGGCTCCGCCGGTTGCGGCCAGAACAACGGCCAGGGCCATGACGAAGGCCGGGGACTTGAGTGACATGACGTGCTCCTGTTGATCGGCACCCGGACGTTAAGCTACCTGTGCCGAAGGTCAATGGCGGCGGACGGGGAATTTTGATAGGTTCGGGCCATGACCCGCGCCATCGGCTTCACGGTCTTCGATACAGCACTCGGCCACTGCGGCATTGCCTGGACGGCCAATGCCATTGCCGGAACCCGGCTGCCAGAAACGTCCATTGAAGATATCCAGCGCCGCTACGGTGAGGCGAAGCTTTCTCCGCCGCCGCATTTTGTTCACGAGGCGATCGACCGCATTCGACATTTGCTGGCGGGCGAAGCCGATGATCTTTTGTCGCTGCCGCTCGACATGGAAGGCGTTACCGAACTCAACAAGCGCATCTACGCCATCACCCGCGCCATTCCGCCGGGAAAGACCCGGACCTATGGCGACATTGCCCGTGAACTCGGTGAACCCTTGTTCGCCCAGGCGGTGGGACAGGCGATGGGGCGGAACCCGTGGCCGATCATCGTGCCGTGCCACCGGGTGCTGGCAGCGGGCGGCAGGGCCGGCGGGTTCTCGGCACCCGGCGGCGTTGATACCAAGTTCCGAATTCTCGCCATCGAGCAGGCCAATGTGAAGCCCGAAGGCTCGCTGTTCGACAGCTTGCCACTCGCCGTCAGACCCCGGAGCGAATGACCAGCCAGAAGCGTGCGGAACTGATGGGCCGGTTGGTTGTTGGCGTCGCCATAACAACTGATCGATCACCATAGTGACATCGGGCGCGACAGTCGATGGCGATCGCCGGCTGGGCGGCGGTCGTGGACAGTTTGGCCTTCACCTGGCGCATCAAGTCTCTCTGGCTCCAATGGTATAGAAAGTCGTTGTCCAAGCTTGATGACCAGAACCTTGCTGCGTCAAGCACGGCGGTCATCGGGTGCTGCGGTTGATCTGAGATCATAGACGCTGCATGGTTTGCAGAGGGCCGAGGAGCCGCACATTGCCGGAGAAGTGCCGTAGGCAACACGGCTGGTTGGCGGAGAAGCTGACGAATTGTTCGCGTTGTACTGCGGATACTGAAGCCGAAGAAGGCGGCGATGTCGCCATGAAGCTCCCAACCGTCACTGCCGGGCTTGAACGGTGATCTTTGGCGGCGCCTTCAAACCACGGGCGCATGCGGTCGAAGCCCGCCGGCATCCTGCAAGACGTCGAGAATGGAATAGCCTTCGGCGACGGCTTCGTTGCTCAACCTGGCCGCGGGTGAAACGGCCTTGCCATCTTTCAGCAGGCCGTTGTCGATAAGCAGCTGTTCGAAGCGCGCGAGCTGCGTGGTGATGGTCAGGCCATTGGCGCCGAACGGTCCGGCGGAGCCCACCAGCAGCAGCACCGCCATGGCGCCGAGGATCATCCGCATGTCGGCGCGGTTGCGGCGCAAGGCGAGATAGAGCGGTGACCGCGGCAATCCATACGGCAATGATGGCGATGCCGTAGCGGTCCGGCGTCACGCCATAGTCGGCAACGCGCCGCCAGATGGCGATGACCAGCAGGATGGCGGGCACGATGGTGAACCAGAACCAGCCGCGCATGAACAGGCGCAGCAGCAGCGTTCCCTTCTCGCGCCACGGCCAGGCAATGAGCCAGGCGCCGGTGCCGCCCACCGCGAATACCGACACCATGGTGGCCACATTGCCCTTGGGCAGCGCCTGCTCGAGCACGATCTTCACGGCATAGGCATGGAGCATCAGGGCATAGACGGCGATGACCGGCACCAGAACATAGTTCACCAGCACCGAGACGCCGCGTTCAAGCAGCGTGCCCTTCTGGGCCTCGATGTCCACTTCCTCATCGATGTCCGTCGGCATGAGCGACAGGCCGTAGAGCGGGCCATCAGTGAAAATGGCGGTGGCCCAGATGTGTTCATAGGTGTTGGAGACGCTGACGCCGAACAGGAAATCGAGGGCTCCGACAATCGCCGAAAGGCCGGCCGCGAACGCCACGGCCACGACGATCGCCAGCAAGGCGGCAAGGCCGAAGCGCAGGTTGAACAGCCACAGTGCGCCTTGACTTGCGCCTTTCATGCAGGAACGGCGCGATCATCACCAGCGGCACGAGGGCGGCGAACAGGAAGAGAGTATTGGGTTTCGAAGACCGTGGTGAAATAGCCGACAAGACTCGCCGCGCGCGGCGGCGGCGGTGGCCAGCAGCAGGTTGGTGGCGCGGGCCAGCCCCCTGCCCTCGGCAAACAGATGGGCAGCACCGCTCGCCAGAAAGGCGGCGGCGGCACCGCAGACAATGCCGGGAAATCGTCGTCGGAGAAATAGCCGCCCGCCAGGTTGAGATAGACGCACAGCGCCACCGACAAACAGGGCGGGAACCGGAAACCGCAGCAGGGCGGCGGCGAGATCGGGCAGCAGATGTTGCAGGCGGGCGGCGAGGTTCATCGTGTTGGCCCATCAGAAGCGTTCCCTTCGCGCCGCCCACCACAGGGCCAGTTGGCGGCGGAATTGTGATGGCTGGCCCTTGAGGTAAAGGCCCGTCAAGGCCACCGGCAGGAAGGCTGGCAGCAGCGTGGCGGGCAAATCCTTCGCCGCAGCCCGGGCTTCGGCGAGGCGCTTGCGGGCATGGGCGGAAAGACTTGTCGTGGTTTCGCCGGCGGGTACGAATTTCGTTTCACCCGCCGCGAGGAGGCGCGCCAGACCGTAGGCGACACCGGCGAGGCCCGCGGCTTCCGCCGCCTTGGGTGCGGCCTGCGGGTCGAGCGCCATGGCCGCAAGCTGGATCAGCACCGAAGAGGTTTCGCCGAGATAGAGTTCGAGCGCCGGTACATCGGGCATGACGTCGTCATAGAGATCGAATTCATGGGCGGCGATGAGTTGCTGCAAGGGAGCCATCGGAAGTCCTGTTGCCAACAGGGCTTCGGCAACGGGGTGACCGGATGCGCCGGACGCAAGCGTGTCGGCCCACCATTGCTGGCGGATCTGGCCCAATTGCGGTTCGCTGACAAGTGCGGGAATGCGGGTGATTTCAGCGCTGAAGGCATCGAGCGCTTGTAGCTTGGCGCGGGGGCCATCGGGCGCGAACAGGCTGGCAAGGTAGCGGTCGCTGGAGAGCCTCGTTCACCACGCCTCCTCCACGGCGACGAGGGCCGCGGCAACGCGGCGGCCTTCGGCAAGGAGCACATTCCAGGTGCGGACAGCGGACCCGGTGCTCATGAAGTCGAGCACCAGCCCACGCGCCGTGAAGGCCTCACGCACGGATTTCGGCGGGCGCAGCATATCCTTGCCGGTGCCGAGCAGCAGGAACTCGATACGGTCCTTCTCGGTGAACACGGCTGCGAAATTCTTGCCATCCCAATCGTAGACGCCGCTGGGCAAAATGAGGATCGAGCCCTTGTGCGACATGCCCGCAAAGCGAAAGCCACCACTGCCATAGGCATCGATCAGCGGCCTTCCGGGATAGTGCGCGGTCAAGGCCGTTGGGTGGCCGCCCTGGCCTCGGCCTGGGCCTGGCTTTCGCGAATGTTACCGAGAAGGATGAGCACCGGGGCTGCAATGAAAATCGACGAATAGGTGCCGACCATCACACCCCACAGCATGGTGAAGGTGAAGCCCCGCAGAACTTCGCCGCCGAAGATGTACAGCGAGGTGAGCGCCAGGATGGTGGTGACCGAAGTGATGAGGGTGCGCGGCAGCACCGAGTTGATCGAGAAGTCGATCAGGTCGGCAAAGTGCATCTGCTTGTACTTGCGCAGATACTCGCGGATGCGGTCGAACACCACGACGGTATCGTTCAACGAATAGCCGATGATCGTCAGGATGGCGGCGATGCTGGAGAGATTGAATTCCAGCCCCAGCACGCAGAACAACCCGATGGTCAGCAGCACGTCGTGCAACAGCGAGATGACGGCGCCGAACGAGAACTGCCATTCGAAGCGGAACCAGATGTAGATCAACACGCAGATGATCGACAGCACGACGGCGATGATGCCTTCCTGCACGAGTTCGCCCGAGACCTTGGGGCCAACAACCTCGACAGCACGGTATTCAACACCTTCGCCTAGCGCCTGCTTGATCTTGGTGATCGCTTCTTGCTGGGCGGCTTCGCCACCTTCCTGGGTGCCGATGCGGATTTGCACATCGTTGGGCGAACCGAACTCCTGAAGCTCGGCAGGAGCCAAGCCCCAGAGCGTCGATCTTGCTGCGCAGCGCATCGATATCGGCGACCTCAACGGTGCGGATGGTGATGACCGTGCCGCCCTTGAAATCGACGCCGATGTTGAGGCCGACGAACATGAACAGCAGGATCGACAGGGTGCACAGGATGCCGGACACGAAGAAGCCGAAACGGCTGACCTTCATGAAAGCAGATCTTGGTGTCGTCGGGAATAAAGCGAATGGGTTTGAATGCCATGATGTTGAGCCGCCCTTAGAGCGGAACCTCCTTGGGCTTGGCATAGCGCACCCACCAGGCGACGATGAGGCGAGTGAGGGTGAAGGCGGTGAACACCGTGGTGATGATGCCGATGGACAGGGTTATGGCGAAGCCGCGGATGGGGCCGGAGCCGATGCCGAAGAGCACGAAGGCAGCCAGCAATGTCGTTATGTTGGCGTCGAGAATGGTTGCCAAAGCGGCGCGGAAACCGGTTTCGATGGCGTTCATGCGCGGTGCGGCCGCCGCGCCATTCTTCACGAATGCGCTCGAACACCAGCACGTTGGAGTCGACCGCCATGCCCATGGTGAGCACGATGCCAGCGATGCCGGGAAGTGTCAGCGTGAAGCCGAAGAACGACATCAGGGCGATGAGCATGATGAGGTTGGCGAGAAGCGCGATGTTGGCGAAGATGCCAAACAATCCATAGGCCACCATGGCAGAAGGCCAGCACAAGCACGAGGCCGATGCCCGAGGCGATGAGGCCGGCGCGGATCGAATCGGATCCGAGGCTGGGGCCAACAGTGCGTTCTTCGACAATCGTAAGTTTCGCCGGCAGCGCGCCGGAGCGCAGCACGATGGCGAGGTCCGAGGTTTCCTGCGTGGTGAAATTGCCGGAAATCTGGCCCGAGCCGCCGAGGATCGGTTCGTTGATGCGCGGGTGCGCTGACGATTTCCTCGTCAAGCACGATGGCGAAGGGCTTGCCGACGTTTTCGCGCGTCAGGCGCGCGAACTTTTCCGCACCCTTGGTGTTGAAGCGGAAGGACACGACCGGCTGGTTGTTCTGGTCGAAGGCGGGCCGGGCATCGACCAGATCGGCGCCATCGACGGTGGCGCGGCTGGACGTCTGCACCCACATATTGGGTGGCAATTCGGCATCGTTGGCCTTCAGATCTTCGCACTCGCCAGGCGGGGTTTTGCTGGTGGCAGTGGGCTGGTCTTCGCACAGAAGCTGGAATGTCAATTTGGCGGTGCGGCCCACCAGGTCTTTCACACGGTCCGGGTCTTGCAGGCCCGGAACCTGCACGATGATGCGGTCCTTGCCCTGTTGCTGGATGACGGGCTCGGTGGTACCCAGCGCGTTGATGCGGCTTTCGACGATTTTCAGAACCTGGGTGACAGCGCTGGCCACCTTGGCTTCGATGCCCTCATCGGAATAGGTGAAGCTGAAGACTTGGCCCTGCTCGGCCATGTCAAACAGATAGACAGTTTGGCCGGTGGCGAAGATGCCCATTTCCTGGGGCTGCTTCAGCTTGTCGAGTTCGACGCGGGCCTTTTCGAGATCCTCGGGCTTGCTGATGCGCACAGTGACGCCATCGGCAGAGACATTGATGCCTTGATAGCCGATCTTGGCTTCGCGCAGTGCCGAGCGGATATCGCCGGTCAGTTGCTTGCCGAGTTTCTGTTTCAAATCGGCGCGGTCGACTTCAAGAAGGACGTTTGAGCCGCCTTGCAGGTCAAGACCGAGGGTCAGAGGGCGAAGGCCATAAGGCGCCAGTTTTTCGTTGACGCCGGCGGGCAACAGATTGGGAAGTGCGACAAAAATGGCAAGCAGCACCGTGCCCAGAATGGCAAGTGTCTTCCATCGGGAATAATGCAGCATGCGCTGTTGGCCTTACGACTTGCTGCTAGACGATTTGGCTTCGGACTTGACGGGCTCGCCCTTGACGCGGAGATCGGAGATGCCGGAGCGCAGGATGCGAACCTTCACGCCTTCGCCAACTTCAACCTGCAATTCGTGGTCATCGACGACCTTGATCACCTTGCCAATGAGACCGCCGGTGGTGATGATGGTATCGCCCTTGCCGACCTTTTGCAGCATCGCCTGATGCTCTTTTACTTTGCGCTGCTGCGGGCGGATCAGCAGAAAATAGAACACGCCCATGATGGCGACAAGCGGCAGGATCATGCCGAGGAAATCGCCGGTGCCGGGACCGGCTGCCTGGGCGTAGGCTGGTGTGATGAACAAGGGTCTCTCCCGATTTTGAGTTGGGCGGAATATAGCGATGGTTCACGCCATTGCAACCGCGCAACTCGGGTCTCTTTACGGACCGTGCATCGACGGCTAAGAGCTTCATATGACTTCTGAAAACGATACCGAACTGCTGGCCCGCATGGCTGCGGCGCTGGAGCGGCTGGCTCCTCCTGTTCATCCGGTGGCCGATCTTGCGGCTCACGGCGCCTTTGTCTGGCATGCCAACGGCCTGTGGCTGGAGCCGGTCGCACGCGTCAATCGCGTCGATATCGGGCTGCTCAAGGGCATCGATCTTACCCGCGATATTCTGCTGGAAAACACCGGGCGCTTTGCCAAGGGGCTGCCCGCCAACAATGCTCTGCTGTGGGGGGCGCGCGGCATGGGCAAGTCGTCGCTGGTCAAGGCCGCCCATCATCAGGTCAGCGGCCAGCATGGCGGCGTCGTCAAACTCATCGAGATTCACCGCGAGGACATTGAGATCGCTGCCCGCCCTGATGACATTGATTCGCAAGGCGGCGCAGTTCCGCTTCATCGTCTATTGCGACGATCTTTCCTTCGATGCCGAGGACACGTCATACAAATCTTTGAAGGCAGCACTCGATGGCGGTATCGAAGGGCGGCCCGCCAACATGATCTTCTATGCAACGTCAAACCGCCGCCACCTGCTGCCGCGCGACATGATTGAGAACGAACGTTCAACGGCGATCAATCCTTCGGAAGCAGTGCAAGAGAAAGTGTCGCTCTCCGACCGGTTCGGCCTGTGGCTTGGATTCCACAATTGTTCGCAGGACGAATTCCTGGAGATGGTAATGAGCTATGCCAATCACTTCGGGCTCAAGGTGAGCGCTGAAAAACTGGAGGCGGGGGCCATCGAATGGTCGGTTACCCGCGGCGCCCGCTCCGGCCGCGTGGCCTGGCAATACATTCAGGATTTGGCGGGACGACTTGGGCAGAGCCTGGACGAAGGCGGCGGCCGGTGAGCAAGGCGCCGACCGCGCTACGCGTGCTTGTTGCGAAGGCCGAGGCATTTCTGCTGAAGCGCGGCCGCTTTCCGGTCTGGAGGAAGCGGCGCAAAACTTCAGTCCGCTATTCGATCATCTCCGCCTGCTACAATGTCGAGCCCTATATCGACCAGTTCATGGCGACATGGCTGACGCAGTCCGTCGCGCCGGCGGCCCTCGAGATCATCATTGTCGATGACGGCTCGACTGACGGTACCGCGACGAGGATTGAGCATTGGCGCCGGCGGTTTCCGGTGCGCATCAAGACCATACGGAAAGACAATGGCGGCGTCGCATCGGCAAGGAACCTCGGCCTTTCGCATGCAACCGGCGACTGGATCAGCTTTCCTGACCCCGACGATTTCATTGCGCCGGATTGCCTCAAGGCCGTCAATTCCGAATGCGCCCGCCCGTCTGCCGGCGCACTCGCACTGGTGCAGACCAACTCGATCACATTTGACGAGAAGTCGGCAACGTTCGTCAACAAGCAGCGCATGAAATCCGCGCTCAAAGGCAACAGGACAGTGTTTGACAAGAACGATCCGGCAATGCCCATACTGATACACGCCAATAGCGCGTGGTTCCGGCGTGACGAGATCGCGGACCTGATGCTGACTTTTGATCAACGCGTGGTGCCGACATTCGAGGACGGACACTTCCTGCAACGCTATCTGACTTTCGCGAAAACCAGCCAGGTGGCTTTTCTCAAGACCGCAAAGTACTACTATCGCAAGCGCGCCAGCGCGGACTCGCTGGTCGATTTGGCGGCCTCAAAGCCCAGTTGGCTTACCGACAAACTCAGATTTGGAGTAGCCGGACTGCTTGATGCGACAGCGAGAGACGGCGGAGCCGCGCCAGTCTTCGTGCAACGCGCCGCGCTGTTGACGCTGTTGGCCGCCGTCCGCCATTTTCTGTTCAATCCGGCGACGGCTGGCAACTTCGCGCCCGAGGTGATCAGCGAGCACAAGGACCTGACCCAGCTCGTGCTGAGCCGGATTTCGCTGGCCACGATAATCGCCTTCCCGAAGCAGCACATTTCGGCTGTTGAATGCTTCGGCCTCGCGATGTTGAAGGGCGAAACGCCGCTGCCGCGCACTGTGCGGATTACCGATTGGGATGTGAGGCAGTCTCTCTTGAAACTGCGCTTCCTGCACGCCAATGTGAACGACGAGCTTTCAGTGCAAGTTGACGGCCGGCATGCAGCTGTCAAGTTCCACAAGCGCCGGGTGCGCACACTGTTGGATCAGCCATTTGGTATTGAGACCAGCATGTGGGTGCTGGCGGCTCAGTTGGGTGTTCTGCAGGTTGCAGTTGACGGCACCAACTGTCCGCTGACGTTTGCTGACGAAGCGCCGGCCTTGACCGTCGACCTCGCGGCAGTCACCGCACGGTTCGAGGCGCGAAGTCAGACACAAAAGCCCAAGGCAGGTGGGCAGTTTTTGAATTGTTGGCTGTTTCTTGATCGCAACTCGATCGCCGACGACAGCGCCGAACATCTCTATCGCCACCTGTTGGCACAAAGCCCCGGGGCCAATGCTTACTTTGTGCTGCGCCGCGAGTCACCGGATTGGCAGCGCCTTCAGTTGGATGGCTTTCGGCTACTCGAATTCGGAACCGCTGACCACGAACGCGCACTGCGGTTGGCAAGTGTTGTGGTTTCATCGCATGCCGACCGCTATATTCTCGCGCCGCGCGGCAAATACATCTGGCCAGCCCAGACCCGGAGATACGTGTTCCTCGATCACGGCGTTATCACCGCCGACCTTTCGGACTGGTTGAACACAACGAAGTTTGATTTGTTCACAACGTCCACCAAGGCGGAATATCTTTCCATTGTCGACGCCAACTCGCCTTACAAGTTTTCGGCCAAGGAAGTGAAACTTACAGGTCTGCCGCGCCACGACCGGCTGGTCAGCCTGCCACGCACCCGAAAGACCATTCTGATTGCACCAACCTGGCGCAGCTACCTTCTCGGCAAGGCGAGGGCCGGCACTTTCGAGCGCCCGAGTGCGGCGGGTTTTGAACAGTCGGCGTTTCTCAACACCTGGAAAACACTCCTGAACGCGCCAGAACTTGCGGCAATTGCCGGTCATCACGGCCTCAAAATCGTCTTCCGGCCTCATCCCAACATGGTTCCGAGCGTTGGCGATTTTGTTGCGAGCGCCAATATCGAAGTCAGCCTGCCGTCGGAACCCACCAGCATACAATTCAGGTTCTGCGAAGCGGCCGTTCTGATTACCGACTTCTCGTCGGTGTTCAACGAAATTGCCATCCTCGACAAGCCAGTCATCCACTTTCACTTCGATGCCGACGATGCGCTGTCGGGAAAGCATGTCTACAAGAAGGGCTATTTCGACTATGAACGGGACGGCTTCGGACCCATTTGCATGGACCAGGCCGCCGTGCTGCACGCGGTGAACGACGTGTTGTCCGGGAACGAGGATCCGCAATACCAGAAGCGGCGCGATGCAACATTCGAATTGCGCGACGGAAAGTGCTGCGCCAGGGTGCTGGCTGAAATCGAGAACCTCGCCGGGCCGCCGCCAGCGGCCGTATAGCGCGTCAGTTCACGCCAACTCGCGCTCGATCCTGACCCATTCCTCGAGATTCCTGGCCACCGGCAGCTTTACATGTTCAGCGAAGGCTTCGCGGCGGACGATGGCGTCGAGCCAGGCGTGGAGGTGGGGGACATTCGAGACATCGTGGCCCATGCCGATGTAGCGCCACAAAAACACGCCCATGACGATGTCGCCGAAGGTGAAGCGTTCGCCGGCAAACCATTCGTGGCGCGCCAGATGTTCGTCGGCGATGCGAATGGCTTCGGTCACCGCCTTGCGGCCGTCGGCGATTGCCGTTTCGCTGCGTTTTTCCGGCGGCAGGCGCACGAGATTCATGAACACCACACCAACGTGATAGGCGAGATGGTGGTGCTGCCAGTCCATCCACTGTTCGGCGGCGGCAAGGGCCCGGTGATCGTTGGGGCGCAGCAGTTCGGCGCGATAGCGGGCGGCGAGATAGCGCACGATGGCGTTCGATTCGAACATCGTTACGTCACCGTCCTGGATCACCGGCACCAGGCCGTTGGGATTCATCGCCAGGAAATCGGCATCACGATTGCCGCCGAAACTGCCGCCAACACATTCGCGCGTGTAGGGCAGATCAAGTTCGCCAAGCGTCCAAAGCACTTTCTGCACGTTCGCCGAACTGCGGCGGCCCCACACACGGATCATCAAGTATCTCCCTTGCTGCGCACCTTCTGCCGTTTACGTAAAAAAGCAAGAGCCCGGATTTGCATCCGGGCCCACGCTCTGCAGGGGACGTTAAGATTTCAATTCGAGGCTGTTGTCTTGTCGAGATACTTCAAAGGGTCCATGGCGACCGCACCCTTGCGCACTTCAAAGTGCAGCTGCGGGCTCGACACTGAACCGGTCTGACCGGCTTTGGCGATGACATCGCCGCGTTTCACGGTATCGCCGCGCTTGACGAACAATTCCTTGGCGTGGGCGTAAGCGGTGACCCAGCCACCGGTGTGGCGGATGAGCACGAGGTTGCCGTAGCCCTTCAATTCGTTGCCGGAGTAGGCGACCACGCCATCGCCAGCGGCGCGAACACTGGTGCCTTCGGGAACCGAGATGTTGATGCCTTCATTCTTCAGGCCATTGGGCTTGGCGCCGAATTCGGAAATGACCTTGCCCTTGACCGGCCAGCGGAATCCGCTGGCGCCGCTGTCGGCGATTGCCACGGTCTGATCGGGCGTCACGGTTTTTTCCGGCGCAGCGTTGGCTTCTGCCACATCGGTTTTGGCCGGGATTTCTTCGGTCACCGTGTCTTCAGCGGCGGCAACCTGTTCGGTGACTTTCTTCGGACGCTTCGGCGAACTGGTGCCAGCGCCCGGAATTTTCAATTGCTGGCCAAGCTTCAGGCCGGCGGTCTTCGAAAGGCCATTGGCATCGGCGATGGCATAGGGCGAGACGCCATACTTGCGGCCGAGCGAGAACAGCGTGTCACCAGATGTCACCTCATGTGCGCCAGAACCGGTGTTCGCCGAAGCCACTTTCTTGAACGGCAGCTTGGCGGGTGTTTCGGCTTCGCTGTCGGTGATGGTTTCGGCAACCTTGGGGGCAACCGCTTCATCAACGCCCGGAATGCGCAGCATCTGGCCCTGGCGCACGGCGTAGGGCGGCTTCAGGTTGTTGGCGGCGGCGAGCTTGGAAACCGTGATGCCATTGGCCTTGGCGATGGAATAGAGCGTCATGCCCTGCCCCACTTTCACCCTGCCACCCGAGGCCTCCGGTGCGGCGGCCTGCTTGTAAACGGGTGCTGCAACTTCCTGTTCCTGGCCGTTCTGGGCGGTATCGTATGAGTATTTTGATTTGCTGAGATTGGTCGAGGCCAGTGGCTTCGATGAAATCGTCTCGTCGGCGGAAGCCGATTGCTCCTCGACCGGCTTCTTCTTGCCCTTCACCGAGGCGGTGTACACCGGATCGCTATCGGAGGGATTTTGCGCAAAGCGCTCAACGGCGTTGGAACAGCCCGCCAGCATCACCGCGACGGCCGCCGTAACCAGGAGACTGGACTTCGAAAGGCCCGAACGAGGACCAAAAGAAACGCTGGACATACCCACACTCCGAAACAAACTGACGAGCCGACAATGACTTGTTTAGGTTAAGGGAGGGTTAGCGGCCAAGGCGCTCGTCAAGATATTACAGGCTTCTATTCCACGACAACGGTGGCGCCGACTTTCACTCGCTCATAGAGGTCGATCACCTCTTCATTCATCAGGCGGATGCAGCCCGAGGAAACGGCCTGACCGATGCTCCACGGCTGCGTGGTGCCGTGAATACGATATTGGGTTGAGCCGATATAGATAGCGCGAGCCCCCAGCGGATTGTCGGGGCCACCTTCCATGTGTTCGGGAATAATGTGGCCACGGCGCGCCTCGCGTTCGATCATTTCCCTGGGCGGCCGCCAATCGGGCCATTCGGCCTTGCGCGTAACCCGGTTGGTGCCGGACCAGGTGAAGCCTTCGCGGCCAACGCCCACGGCATATTGAATGGCTTCGCCATCGGGCAGCACATAATAGAGGCGGCGCTCGCCGGTGCGCACGACGATCGAACCGGGCGCGAGATGGGTGGAGAATGCCACGGTCTTGTGCAACAGCTCATCACGCGACAAGGCGGCATTCTTCTGGGTGCCAAAGAAGATTTTTTTCTTCTTCTTTTGGCCAGGCATGCTGCCAAAGACCTTGAACTGATCGGGGGAAAACTTGATTTGTCCGGCCAGCACGGGCGAGGCCCATAACCCGACGCACACAGCCGTCAGGCTCAACACCAGTTTACGCATACACACACCCACCTTGATCCCAACAGCAGGATCACGGCGGCGGAGTGTGCCGGAGCAGCGTTAATTCGAGATTAAGCCAGGCCGCGGATCAACGACGATGCTTTGCGGCGCAGGACCGGATGAATCCAGCCGGGTGCAACTTCATTGAGGGGCTCCAGAACAAACAGGCGTTCGGCAATGCCGGGATGGGGGAGAACGAGGCCAGAGGCCGTTTCGCGCCGCAAGCCATTATAATCGAGAAGATCGAGATCAAGGGTGCGTGGCCCCCAGCGCTTGCCACGGCGGCGGCCGGCTTCGGCTTCGATCGCGTGCAGCCGTTGCAACAGGTCTTCGGGTTTCAGTTTGGTTTCGATGCGCGCCACGGCATTGATGAAATCTGGCTGATCGGTGACGCCAAAGGGCTTGGTGACCAGCAAGCGCGAAGCCTTCACGAGCTTCAATCCGTCGCGGTCGAGTTCCCGAAGTGCGGCGCGAACGGTTGCCCTCGGGTTTCCCCAGGGTCCGCTCACATTGCTGCCGAGTGCGACGAGGATCATGATTTTGCTTGAGGCCTTGCGATCACCGAACTACAACCCGGCCATTACATCACCTGAAGGATTTTGACATGAGCTTTTCCACTGACGAGCGCACGGTTCTGTTCATTGATGGCGCCAACCTGTACGCCACCGCCAAGACACTCGGTTTCGATATCGACTACAAGAAGCTGCTGGTGCATTTCCGCAAGAAGACCCGGCTGGTTCGCGCCATTTATTACACCGCCCTGCTCGACGATGCTGAATATTCGCCAATCAAGCCGCTGATCGACTGGCTGGACTACAATGGCTACCGGGTGGTGACCAAGCCGGCGCGGGAATACACCGACGCCATGGGACGGCGCAAAGTGAAAGGCAACATGGATATCGAGTTGGCCATCGATGTCATGCAGCTTTCGGACAATCTCGACCACATCGTGCTGTTTTCGGGCGACGGCGATTTCCGTTCGCTGGTGGCCGCCGTGCAGGCCAAGGGCCGCAAAGTCACGGTGATCTCGACGCTGACCACCAGGCCACCGATGATTTCCGACGACCTGCGCCGCCAGACCGATATTTTCATCGATTTGGCCGACCTCAAGGACGACATCGGGCGCGATCCGGCAGAGCGCGAGTATCGCAGCCGCGAGCGCGCCTATGCTTCAGCACCGCGCGATGATTTCGAGGATCCGTCGAGCACCGCCTGATGGAACCTGGCCGCGATTGCCCATTGTGCCAACGGCTGGCGGATTTTCGGATCGCTCAACGCGCCAAACATGCGGATTGGCACAATGCGCCAGTGCCGTCCTTTGGCGGGCTTGATGCCGGGTTGCTGATTGTCGGGCTGGCACCCGGGTTGCAAGGTGCCAACCGTACGGGACGGCCGTTCACCGGCGACCATGCGGGTGAGTTGCTCTATGGTACACTCATCAAGTTCGGTTTCGCGGCTGGCACATTCAAGGCCTCACCTGACGATGGTTTGACGTTAGTCCGCACACGGATTACCAACGCGGTGCGCTGCGTGCCGCCGCAGAACAAGCCGGTGCCCGCCGAGATCAGGACCTGCAACAATTTTCTCGCCATGCAGATCAGGGCGATGCCGGAGCTCCGCGTCATTGTGGCGTTGGGGCGCATCGCCCATGATGCGGTACTGACTGCATTCGGTGCGAAAAAGTCAGCGCATCCCTTCGGCCACGGTGCCGAACACCGGATTGCGGCGCTGGCGCTTTTCGACAGCTACCACTGCTCGCGCTACAACACCAACACCCGGGTGCTGACAGCCGAGATGTTCGAAAATGTCTTCGCCAAGGTCACGAAATACCTCGAAGCCGCCGGACCGGGTTGAACCCGCCCCGGTCTTGCCAAACCCCGCCATTTGCGCGATGCTCAAAGCCATTAATTCCGATATTTCGTGCTTTGTTTCGCTCGCCTGACGGCCCCTGCCGGTGGCGCTTCAAACCACGGCTCAGGCCAAGTCTTGCTTCCGATGTTTCTTTGCAACGCAAACAAAGGAGAAGCCAAATGACTTGCCGTATCGCATTTTCCGTTTGCCGGAACCTCACACTCGCCATAGCCGCCGCAACAGCCCTGGCTGCCACGCCCGTTTCAATACCTCCGGCCCACGCCGAAATCCTGCAACTCGCCGCAGCCGCATTCTCGTCCCGCGCGCCGGACGCCGTCGAGGGCGAAGTACAGGCGGGAATGCTGCAGAACGCGACGGGCAAGTTCTATGCGTCGGTGCCGTTTGCACGCAGTGGCAGGCGGGTGTGCCGGTTCACGCTCATCTACCGCGACAATGATATTGATCACGACGTTTCCGCGCGGTTGATGCGCAAGGCGATCAATATCGGAGGCAGCGCCTTCGACGGGCCTCTGGCGATGGCGGAGGTAACAAGCACCGGGGCCGTCGATACCATGCGCCGGGCTTCGACGAAAGCGATCTCCAAGCGCGTCGTTTCGACCCGGAAAGCCATCTACTTCGTCGAGATCGAGTTCCCGTTCGAAGCCTTGCAGGCGATCGGCGTTCAGATCGACTACCGCACGAAGTGCCCGTAACTCGATAGAAAGAGACGCCCTGGCGCATCGAGTGGTCAATTGCACTCGCCGCAAAAACTCTCCATAGCCGGGCTTGACCCGGCTACCCAGTACTTCAACCCGTGCAGCACCTGAAAGTCTGGTTCGGCGGGTCAAGCCCGCCGATGGAGAGTTGGGGGGCGAGTGCAATTGACCGCCCGACGACCTAACCCCTGTCGCGCAATACTCTTGCCTTCTCCCGGTCCCAGCTTTTTTCCTTGATGGCTTCGCGCTTGTCGTGGAGCTTTTTGCCCTTGGCCAGTGCTATGTCGACATTTACCCGGCCTCGCTTGTTGAAGAACATCTTGAGCGGCACGATGGTCAGGCCTTCGCGCTGCACGCCGTTGGCGAGTTTGTCGATTTCCCTTCCCGCTTCTCCAACCTACTCCAACATCATCATTGCCGATTGAAGGTCGGCCTTCAGGTCCGAAGTTTCTTCCAGCCCGATGTTCAATCGTACCACGCTGCCGGGGCTTCCGGCGCCAGGCCTTTCAACATTACGATAGAGCATGACGAGACTGGTCAGCCCGCCCCAACTCATGCCGATTCGGAAGAGTTTCAGGGAATCGACAAACGCTCCCACTTTTTCCACCGGATAGCGGCGGTCAAAGACGATAGAGAACAAGCTGGCCGACCCGGTGAAGTCGCGCTTCCAGAATTCATGCCCCTGGCAAGACGGCAAGGCCGGATGGAGAACCACTTCGACTTCCGGGCGCTTGGCGAGCCAATCGGCCATTTCCAGTGTGTTCGTTTCCAGTTTCTCAAGCCTCAGTCCCAGCGTTTTCATGCCGCGCAAGGCGAGGCTGCAATCGTCCGGGGAAACGGCCAGGCCAAGGAGCTGAAACGCAGCGCCGATTTGCTCTTTTAACTCTCTGCTTGTGACCGAAACGCTGCCTAGAAGCAGATCACTGTGACCACCAATGTATTTTGTCAGGGCCTGCATGCTGATGTCCACGCCGTGGGCAAAAGCATTGAACAAGACGCCAGCGCCATAGGTGTTGTCCATCGCCACTGGCACGCCGCGTTCATGTGCAGCCGCGCAAATTGCAGGTACATCCTGGACGTCCATGGTGATGGAACCGGGACTCTCCACCCAAATCAACGATGTGTTGGCACGAATCGGACAGGCGATTTCGGTACCAACCATCGGATCATAGGTTTCGACCTCAATGCCAAGTCCGGCAAGAACCTGGCGCGCCAAGGCGCGATTTGGCCCGTAGATTGACTGCGGAACCAGCACGTGGCTGCCCGTCTTGCATATCGCCAGATAGATCAAGGCGATAGCGCTTTGGCCCCCGGGCACTATGAAGGTCTGAAGCGCTCCTTCAAGCTGAGCGACCCGGGCGGCCAATTCAATTGCCGTTGGCGTGCCGTATGATCCGTAGGTGTATTTGCCGTCGCCGTGGTGCCAATCATCCGTCACATCCGCCTGACTATCGAAGAGGACCGTCGAGCCCCGGACGACTGGCGTCGTAAGTGACCGGAATCCGGCGGGAGCAAGGTTTTGCGGTTGAACAAGTCGGGTGCGCCAGTGCATGTCAGGGCCTCAATTCACTTGTGGAATGAGCTGAGACATTGCGGCATTCAGTTCGGGAAGTGCACTCGATTTTCGGGCTCTAGCGAGAAACTTTCTCAGGGCGATTGCGGCATCACTCCAGCGGAACGCTCAACCCAACCTTCACCCTCTCCATCGCCACGGAGGTGCGAAACCACTTCACATCCGGGTTGTCGTAAAAAATGCGTTCAGCAAGCACATGAAATTCCTCCATGGTTGCGACCGTCAATATCAAAATGAAATCCGCATCTCCGGTAACATAGTAGCATTGCTGAAATCTCGGTTCGGGAGAAATGTGATTTCAACCGCTTCAAGACATCGGCCTTGGCGCGCTCAATCTGCACTTCGACAATCACAGTGATCGGCTTTCCTACCGATACCGGATTGACCACCGCTATCCGGGATAGAATTACCCCGGTTTCCTCCATGCGCCGCAGACGGCGCTGCACGGCGGCCGTCGAAAGATGAACTCGTTCAGCGATTTCCCGGAGCGGTGCTGAAGCATCTGCCTGCACGATCGTGAGAATTGCCCGGTCATAGGCGTCAAGGCTAGGATTGTTCTGCGGCATGGCCGCGCCTACCCCTTATCGCGCAGCAGCCTGGATCGTTCCCGGTCCCAGCTTTTTTCCTTGATGGCTTCGCGCTTGTCGTGGAGCTTCTTGCCCTTGGCCAGCGCGATATCGACTTTGCACGCGGCCGCGCTTGTTGAAGAACATCTTGAGCGGCACGATGGTCAGGCCTTCGCGCTGCACGCCGTTGGCGAGTTTGTCGATTTCCTTGCCGTGCAGCAGCAGTTTGCGCGGGCGTTTGGGTTCGTGGTTGAAGCGGTTGGCTTCGCGGTATTCCGGGATGTTGGAGTTGATCAGGAACAGCTCGCCCTTCTTCATGGTGGCATAGGCTTCGCCCAGGTTGGTCGGCCGCCCCGCAGCGATTTCACTTCCGAACCCTTCAGCTCGATGCCGGCCTCGAAGGTGTCGAGGATCTCATAGTCGTAGCGGGCCCGCCGGTTGTCGGCGACGACCTTGATGCCCTCTTCCTTGCGCGCCGCCTTGGCGCCGCCGCTCTTTGACGACATGTCAGTTCAGAAGGCCGGCGTGGACCATGGCGTCGCGCACTGCCTTCTTGGTGGCTTCGGTCACCGGCACCAGCGGCAGCCGGGCTTCCGCCGCGCAATGGCCCAGCAGGCTCACCGCATATTTCGATCGGGCCGGGGCTTGGTTCGACAAACAGCGCGTGGTGCAGCGGCATGAGCCGGTCCTGCAGCTGCAGGGCCTTGCCGTAGTCGCCCTTGCAGCGTCGCTTCCTGGAACTCGGAGCACAGGCGCGGCGCCACATTGGCGGTAACCGAAATGCAGCCAACTCCGCCATGGGCGTTGAAGCCGAGAGCCGTGCCATCTTCGCCCGAAAGCTGGATGAAGTCGGTGCCCGACAGTCAGGCGCTGGCGCGACGGCCGGGTCAAATCGGCACGTTGCATCCTTTGTCGCCAACGATGTTGCCGAAGTCCTTGGCAAGCCTGGCCAGCGTTTCAACCGAAATGTTGGCCACGGTGCGCCCCGGCACGTTGTAGACAATGATCGGGATATCAACCGCCTTGGCGATCGCCGCGAAGTGGGCGTAGATGCCGTCCTGCGTCGGCTTGTTGTAATAGGGCACGACGACAAGGGCGGCATCGGCACCGGCTTCCTTGGCGTGTTCGGTGTAGTCGATGGCTTCGGCGGTCGAATTGGAGCCGGCGCCAGCAATCACCGGCACCCGGCCCTTGGCTTCCTCAATGCAGATTTCGATGATGCGCTTGTGCTCTTCTGGTGTCACCGTCGGGCTTTCGCCGGTGGTGCCCACCGGCACCAGGCCATGGCTGCCTTCGGCAATCTGCCAATTCACAAACTTGCGGAACGCTTTCTCGTCCACCTCCCCGTTCTTGAACGGGGTGATCAGGGCAGGAAACGAACCACGAAGTTGCACAGGACTGCTCCAGGTAAGAAGTTGGAAACCATGGGCGGACTAAGCTGGCGGAATGCCGCGAAATCCCCCAAAGGTGCGGTACAATAGACGTTCAGGGATAGGGCGGCAAGCGCCATCGCGGCAGGCCACGGGCCACAGCTTCGACACGATTGCCTTCTAGCGCTGGGCGCAAGTTCGGACGGTGGAGAAGTAATGCAACGACGGTTCCTGTCACAATTCGCGCTTTCGCTGGCGCTGGGCTCAGCGTTCCTGGCGGCGCCTGGCTTCGTTCTGAACGGCGCGCCAGTTGCCGTTGCCGAGCCACAGGTCTCGGGTAGCGCGGTAGACGCCGCCAAGGCAGCCTTTGCCGGTGATTTCGCCAAGGCTGGGCAATTGGCCGAACGCTCGGGCGACCCGGCAGCAGCGAAGCTGGTCGAACTGATCTATCTCCGCGACCGGCCCAATGAGGCCGGTTACAACCGGATCGTAAAGTTTCTCGACGAAGCGCCGAACTGGCCCTTGGCCGAGTCCCTGCAGAAGCGCGCCGAACGCACGCTCTATGTCAACCGGGAGTCGGCTGATACCATCCTTGCGCATTTCGAAAGCCGCAAGCCGCTGACGGCGGAAGGCTCGCTGGCGCTGGCCCGCGCCCATCGCGCCAACGGCAACGATGCGGTGGTCAAGAAGCTGGTGCAGACGGTGTGGAGCAATGCCGAGATCGACGCCAAGCTCGAGAAGGAAGTTGGGGCCGAGTTCAAGGATTATCTCTCCTCCGCAGACCATGAACGCCGCATGTGGCAGATGTTCTATGCCGAAGAAACCGTGGCCGGCGTTCGCATGTCGGGCAGGCTTTCGGCGAATCTCCAGAAGGCCGCCAAGGTGGCGCAGGCCCTGGTGCGCGGCACCGGCGGCGCCGACAAGCAGTATAACAACCTGCCCTCGGCAATGCGAAATCTACGCCGGGCATGCGCTATGCGCTGGCGCGCTATTATCGCAAGAATTCCAACTTCAGCAAAGCCGCCGCCGTTCTCGCCAAGATGCCGGGCGATGGCGTGGCGATGGGCAACCCCGAATCGTGGTGGATCGAACGGCGCATCGTGGCAAGGCGGTCGATCGGGCCAAGCCACCCGAACAGCAGTGCGGTGGCTTACGAAATTGCCCGGAACCATGGCATGACCAAGGGCGAAGGGGCGATTGAAGCCGAATTCCTGGCGGGGTGGATTGCGCTCCGCTATCTCGACAAGCCGATCGGCGGCGCTGAAACATTTCAACACGCTGGCGGAGATCGCCCCCACGCGCACCGAACAGGCCCGCGCCCACTACTGGATTGGCCGCACCATGGAAGCGCTGGGCGAAAAGGCCAGCGCCACGTCGCACTATCGCGAGGCCGCCCAGCACACGACAATCTATTACGGTCAGCTGGCGCGCGAGAAACTCGGGCGCGGCAAGGTTCCGGAAGAAATCGACAGCGGCGAGGCCTCGAAAGCCGCGCGCGCCAAGATCGACAACGACGACGTGGTGCGGGCCTTCAAGATGGTCGCCGAAACCGGCCGCAAGAACGACCTCCACATGTTCCTGTGGTCGTTCGCCAACCGCTTCAAGACGACCGACGAGATGAACGCCGTCGCCAATGTGGTGTGGGGCGAAGGCGGCGCATTTCTTTCGGTGAAACTCGCCAAGGCAGCGGCGGCCAAGAACATCGACATCGACAGCTGGAGCTATCCCATCCGGGCGCTGCCGGAGTGGAAGCAGATCGGCCGGCCGGTGGAACGCGCCCTGGTGTTTGGCCTTGCCCGCCAGGAAAGCGAATTCAACCCGAGTGCCGGAAGTTCGGTGGGCGCCCAGGGTCTGATGCAGATCATGCCGGCCACCGCCAAGATCATCGCCAGGCAACACAAGGTTGGCTATGCGCCGGGCAAACTCACGAGCGATCCCGCCTACAACGTGAAGCTCGGGGCCGCGCATCTCGGCGACCTCGTGGCCGACAATGGCGGCTCCTATGTGCTCGACGCTCGTTGGCTACAACGCAGGCCCGCGCCGGGCCCGCGAATGGGTTGCCGAATATGGCGATCTGCGCGGCGGCAAGGTCGATCCCATCGACTGGGTGGAATCGATCCCCTTCCAGGAAACCCGGCAATATGTGCAGAAAGTCTTGCAGAACACCCATGTCTATCGCTCGCGGCTGGCGCCCAAGACCGTGGTGCCGATGAGTTATGACCTGGCGCGCGGCGGGCCGGACAAGGCGGATGTCACGGCTTCCGTCGACAAGCCGGAAGGCGTGGATTGCTCGGCCAAGTCGATCACCCAGCTCATTTCGGGCTGCGATTGAGCGCGGCGCCACGCGAGGTCTATTCAGCGTCGGCGGATGGACTGAGACTCTACGCGCGTGACTACGGGCCGGAGCGCGGCGACTTGCTGCCGGTCCTGTGCCTTGCCGGCTTGACCCGCAATTCGCTCGACTTCGAGACCATAGCACCACGTCTGGCGCGCACCCGCCGGGTGATCTGTCCCGACTATCGCGGGCGCGGGCACTCGGACCATTCGCCCGACCCCAAGACCTATCGCCCCGATGTTGAACTTGACGATGCTCTTCGGCTGCTCGACCAGTTGGGCATCAGTCGCGTGGCGGTGATCGGCACGTCACGCGGCGGTATCATCGCCATGGTGATGGCGGCCAAGGCGAAGGAGCGTCTCGCCGGTATCTGCTACAATGACGTCGGCCCGCGCATCGAGGCCGAGGGTTTACTCCGTATACGGAGTTATCTCGGCGTCGCCCCGCGTTTTGCGAATTTTGAGCAGGCGGTGGCTTCGCTCAAGGCGGTCAATCCGGGCTTCCGGAACATCGCGGATGCCCAGTGGATGGCCTTCACGCGGCGCATCTTCAAGGACGAGAACGGCGCACCGCGCGCCAATTATGACTTGCGGCTCGGCGAGAGCTTTCCAAGTGCTGACGAAATCAATGCAGGCAAACTTGCCGACATCTGGCCGCTGTTCGACCTGACGATCCCCCTGCCCTCGCTGGTCCTGCGCGGCGAATATTCCGACCTGCTGAGTGTGGAAACTGTCTCCGAAATGCAACGCCGCCATCCCGCACTTACCGCCGTCACGGTGAAAGACCGGGCGCACGTGCCGTTTCTCGACGAACCGGAAAGTATGGCTGCCATTGATGCTTGGCTGGCGGCGGTCGATGCAAGTCAAATGGCACTTCATAAATAGTGTACGATTCCAGCGGTCTCGAACGCTGGCTCCTTTCATCTTCCCCCGCGCGCGGGGGAAGATGGCTCGCCGTACTTGCGGCGAGCCAGATGAGGGGAATGGCCACGAGTTCGAGATTTTTCTGTTCCGTATTGTGGCCCTGCCCCTCGTCTGGCGCGTTCCGCGCCGTCTTCTCCCGCAGGCGGGAGAAGATAGAAAGGAGTTGGGAATGACTACGACTTCTTGGCGGGTTCTCCGGCCGCCAGCAGCGTTGCCTGTTCCACCCACTTCTCGCGGGTGATGCGGCCGTTGAACTTGAGGTGGTCGTCGACCCAGGCGACTTCGCCCTGGCCCCACGCAGCGAGTTGGTCGAAATGGAAGAAGCCCAGGGTGTGCAGGATCTTTTCGTTCTTGGGGCCGATGCCGCTGATCTGTTGCAGGTCATCGGGCTTGCCGTCGCGCGCCGAAGCCATGCCCTTCGGGCGTTCCATGCGGGCGGCGGGCATGGGTTGCGGTGTTGGTGCTGAGGGTTCAGGTGCCGGTGCTGGTTCGACGGCTTTGATGACTGGCGCAATTTCTGGCGCTGCAACGGGTTCGGTCTGCACCGAACATTGAACGCAGCAACCAGCCGATGACGCAGCCGATGAAATAGGCGATGAGCGACCAGACGATGAGTTCGACGATGTAATGCGCCATGTTGTTGCCTCACCCTGCCCGATCATTGCGGGTGTAAGTGCGCCAGCCCACCCAGATGCCGAGCGCCAGGGCCACCAGCAGCCACAGCCAGTTGTGCTGCACGACGTACCAGCCATCATTGAAATTGAAAAACTCGTTCATCGCATGATCCTCACTTCACGATGGTGATTTCAACGCGGCGATTCCTGGCGCGGGCTTCACGCTTCTTCTCGCTGTCGAGCGGCGAAGCCTTGCCCTTGCCATCAACCGTGATGCGGGCCGGACTGACGCCTGCCTGCTCTAGCAGGTTCACTACACTCTGGGCGCGGGCGACACTGATGGCGCGATTGTAAAGCCTGCCGCCGTAGTAGTCGGCATGGCCGGTGACCAGCGCCTTGGATTCCACGCAGCGCGGGTCGGTCAAGAGTGCCGCATACTGCTTCACCGCAAGGTCGTAAGGCGAAACCAGTTCCGACGTTCCGAATTCAAAGCGCAGCGGGAACACGGCGCTGACCTTGGCGAGCACGCCCTCGCAATCATAGGGCGGTGGTGGCGGCGGCGGTGGAGGTGGTGGCGGCGGAGGCGGTTCCTTGATGTAGATTTCGGCGGTTGTCGCGTCAGTTGTTATGCGGCCATCTTTTGCCTGCTGCCTGACTTCAACGTTGTAGATGCCGGGCTTGAGGTTCTGTGACAGGGCCAGCAGCCACTTGCCATCGGGGCTGGTCAACAAAGGTGACTGTGGTTCAAGGCGGGCCTCGACCCCGGCACCGGGGATGGCCACTTCGAGTTCAGCAGCGGCGACATTGTCCCAGGTCCCAGAAATCGACTCCGGGCTCGTTTCGCCGGCATAGTTTTCGACCGTTGGCAGTTTCATCTCGACCGGTGCTGGTTCGGGTTCAGGCTGCGGTTCCGGCTGTGGCTCGGGTTGCGGTTCGGGTTGTGGTTCCGGTTCGGGTTCAGGCTGCGGTTCGGGCTCTGGTGGCGGCGGCGGTTCCTTGATGTTGATTTCAAACTTCGTCTGGTCACGGGCAATACGGCCGCGGGCATCGGCGGTTTCGACCACCACATCATAAACCCCGGGCGTCAATGGTGCGGCCAACGCCAACGTCCATTTTTTGCCAACCGTCACAAGGCCCGCATCGGTTCCAAATGTTGAGGACAATCCTGCTGCTGGTATCGAAACAGTGAGGCGTTCCGACACTTCAGAATCCCAGCTTCCGGTGATCGCCGCAGGACTCGCCTCTCCGGAATAGAGTTCTACTTGCGGAGTTGCAGGGCCAGCGGCGTCGATCATCAATTCGTTGCTGGTGATATCGGCAAGAACTTTCCCGCCGAGATCGACGGTTTCGACTGCGACATCGTACGTTCCATCGGCCAATGGCTTGTCGGGAATGAGCGACCAGTTGCCGACGCCATCGGATTTCAGCCCTTCATCTGTTCCAAACGCGTAGGTTTTGCCGGCGAGAGTGACGATCAGGCTTTTGGCTGCGAGTTCGCTCCACAGGCCTTTGACAACAGGCCGCGCCACCAGATGCAGTCCGGCAATGACGGTCGGCGCCAACATCAAAGGTGGTGGCGGCGCCAGTTCTGGAATGACAATCTCGTCACGCGTGGTATCGCGGGCAATGTTGCCGGCCTTGTCGGTGAGTTCAATGCCGAGATCATAGGTGCCGGGCTTCAGATCGATGTCGGGGGTGAACGTCCAGCGGCCCGCGCCAGCGGATTTCAACGCCGGATCGGCGCCATAGACCCAGATTTTTCCACCGAGCTTGGCTTGCAGCGAAACCGTCTCTTCCTCGTCCCAGCTGCCGGAGGCGGCAATGGCTGATCCCTCGATCTTCACGGGGTCGATGACCGGCAGCTTGGGGGCCACCGTATCAATGGTGATTTTGCCTGGCTCGGCGGTGCGCGAGGTGCGCCCATACTTATCCTTTACGTCAACGGTAACTTCGATCTCGCCATCCGGAAGCGCTGTTGACGGCACAAGTTTCCAGGTGTCGCCGTTGACCGTCAACTCCCTGGCCTGGCCCCACACATACTTCGTTGCACCGACGGCGACAGTCATTGCCGTGGCAATGGCAGAGGGCCAGGTTCCAATGATTTCCGGGGGATTCTTGTTGGTCAGCACCGATTGCACGGAGGGCGCGACAAGTTTGGGAATAACGGTGATTTCACCGGTCGAAGTGTCGGCCGTGGCCGTGCCGTTACCGTCCAGCACTTCCACGACAATGTCATAAGCACCGGGTTCGGGAACCAAGGGAAACGTCAGGGTCCAGGTGCCGTTGCCATCCGAGGTCAGTTCCTTGTCTTTGCCGAACTCCCAGGTCTCGCCAAGAAGGCTGGCGCGCAGGCCCTTGGCAATGCCTTCCTGCCAGGTGCCAGAAACAACCAATGGCGGCGCATCGGTCTCGGTGGCATTCACCGTAGGCGGGAGCAACGGCAGCACCTTGGCAAGCGATTGGACGCGGCGAATGCCATAGGTTCCGGCCACTGCCTTCACTGCGTTATCGATCGAGTCCTGGGTGAGGGAATTGCCGGAAATCGCGGCATCGCGGCCATCGAGCGTGACTTTTGCCCAATCGGCGCCGGCTGATTTGAGGCTTTCGCCCGTTCTGGCGGCCAGATCCTGTTGCAGGCTGTTGGTGCCCAGCGCCCAAGCGGCCAGCAGCGGCAGGGCCGCCACGGGCGCGTATTTGATCCAACTCACAGGCCGCATTGTCATGACCCTACCCCTAAATCAGGCTTTGCCCGGCTTTTCCGCCCCGGATGCGACCGGGAGCGGCGACTCAATCTAGTACCGCAGCATTTTCCGGTTGGCCCCCCGGTGGCAAGGGCCAAAAAGCCCCGTGCTGCAATTGTGTTAGCACGGTGAAACACAGCGTGGCTACGCCTCTGACAGGCCTTGCAACCGCTGCGTTTACCATTCATTAAGATGTTGATTTCGGAACACTAAATGAGTTCCTAACAGGATGACTCAAAAACTGTGGCAATTGAGTCACATGTGGCGAAATTCTGGCCATGGACCCGCCTTCTGCGTTGACCTGCCCGGGCTTTGCGGCGAGAACACCACTGTGTGCGAACGACTCGTGCATCGCCTTCCAAGACCGTTTGCAGGGGATGGGGGGGCTACTCAACTCCAGAGATTTGGGAGAACAAAAATGAAGATGATGAAAGTGGCGCTCCTCGGCGGTGCAGCTCTTGCTGTAACTTCGGTTGGCGCTTTCGCAGACGAACTGTCGAACCTCAAGAGCTCGATGGAATCGGTTGGCGTAGTTGCCACGCCGGTTGCAGACGCTCCGGAAGGCACGACGATCACCTGGGGTGGCCAGATCCGTCAGGCTTTGACCTATCAGACCGATGATGGCGTTCTGACGACCACCGCTGGTGGCTCGGTTGCCACTCAAGACGGTTTCGACCTCGCTTCGGGCCGCGTCCGCCTTTGGGTTGATGCAACGACCCCGACCTCGGTCGGCGATGTGGACCTCCACATCCGCTTTAACCAGAGCCAGTTCCAGGGTAATGGCCTTGGCGCTGTGAACATCAACGAGTATTGGGGCACCTGGCACATGACGCCGGAACTCTCGTTCTCGGGTGGTGGCATGGGTAACGGCGCTGACTTCGGTCAGGGCGAAACCTTCGGCAACACGGTTGGCTTGAACGGTTCGTTCATCACCACCGACGAACAGCTCCGTCTGTCGTACGCTTCGGGACCGATCTCGTTCTTCGTCGCAGTTGACGATGGCGCTGACCTCGGTGCTAACCCGGGCCTCCTCGACGAAACGCCGGACTTCCATGCCAACTTCGGTTGGGCTGGCGACATGTTCAGCCTCGGCCTTGGCGCGATGTTCCAGATGAACGGCGCTGCGGGCGTGTCGGATGACTTCCAGGTTGCTGGTAACATCACGATGAACCTCGGCGACGCTGCCAAGCTTTGGTTGGCTGGTGCCGTTGGCGACGACAACTCGGGCGGTGTTGGCGATTACTTCGGCGTAGCCGGTGGTATCGGCGCGAACATCACCGAAGCAACGTGGATCGAACTGACCGGTGGCTACAAGGACACCGACACGTTTGATCGCTTCAACGTGAACGCCGGCATCTATCTGGACCCCGGTTTCGCAGCTGAAGATCGGTCTCCAGGGCGATTACACCAGCACGGACTTCAATCCGGGCACGGTTGACTCGATCTCGGGTTCGTTCGTCACCTGGTGGTCGTTCTAATAGTCTGACCATTTGAAATTAGATGGCCCGCTTCGGCGGGCCATTTTTTATTGGAGCCTGGTCAATACGGCGCTAAGGAGTGCCATGATCCGAAACGCACCTCAATCGATGGCCCTTGGCGCAAAGGTCCAACTGCAACAGGCGCTTGCCATCCACGAATCCGGGCAGATTGCCCGCGCCATTTCGCTTTATCAGCAACTCATCAAATTGGCGCCAGGTATGGCGGAAACCTATGAGCTGTTGGGTGTCGCGCAGAGCCAGAGCGGCCAGCATGATCTGGCGCTCAGAAACATCCGCAAGGCCCTCAACCTCAATCCACGGCTCGGGCCCGCCAAGACCAATCTTGGCCACGCCCTGATGAATGCCGGAAAACTTGCCGCCGCCATTGAACAGTTCAGGACGGTGATTGCCGGAAATCCATTGGACGAACGCGCCTGCGTCGGCCTGGCGCAGGCCTTGATCGGCGCGAACCGCATCGACGAGGCCATCACTCTTGTCGACACTGCGTCGGCGCGCTTTGCCAACTCCGCGACGTTTCTTAACGAGCGCGGACGCGTTGCCTCGATTCTCGGTAAACACAAGATCGCTGCCGAGGATTACCGCCGGGCTTTCCAACTCAATCCCAACTTCCATACGGCGGCCATCAATCTGGGCAACGCGCTTGCCGAACAACGGCAATACGCCGAAGCCGAAGACGTGCTTGGCGCGCCTGCACAAGGCTGCGCCGCGCAATGCCCAGGCTGCCCGCAATTTGGCCAGTGTTTACCGCCTCCAGCAAAAAACCGACGAAGCGCTTGCTGTTGCGCAGGCTGCTCTTGCCCATGCACCAAATGACCCGGCCTTGCTGACACTCATCGGCTATTGCCTGACCGATGTTGGCAAAACGCAAGACGCCGAGGCCATATTCCGCAAGGTGATTGCGAATGGCATCGATATCAACGAAGCCATCTCGGGACTTACTCCAATCTACAAATTCAAGGCGGGCGATCCTGAATTGGCGGCGGTCGAAAAACTTCTGATCACCAGCGCCAACCGGCCGGCAACGCGCAAATCCCTGCTCTTTGCCAAGGCCAAAATTCTCGATGATACCGGCCAGACTGGCGCTGCCGTCGCCGCCGCTGTCGAAGCCAAGTCGAATTCTCTCGCCGCCGGTGTTGTTCAATGACCACGCGGCCTTCATGCGATCTTTCATGGGACAGCTTGACAGGTCATTCTACGCCGGGCGCGCGTTGTCCGGCGACACAACGGACCAACCGGTTTTCATCATCGGCATGCCGAGGTCCGGCACCTCGCTCACCGAGCAGATTATCGCCAGCCATGATCAGGCCGATGGCGCTGGCGAGCTTACGACCTTGTCGGAGATGCGAAAACAGCTGGGGTTTTCCGACAAGAACGCCGAGAAATTTGCTCATTACCTGCGAGATATGCCGGGTACACAACTCAAAACGCTGGCCAACTCCTACCTCGCCGTATTGCGTCAGAACCGCAAGCCCGATGCGTTGCGCATTACCGACAAGTTGCCGCACAACTTCCAGAACATCTGGCTCATCGCGCTGCTCTTTCCCAATGCCCGGATCATCCATTGCAAACGCAACGCTGTCGATGTCTGCATGTCGATCTTCATGCGCAATTTTTCCGATGATCACTGGTACACCCGCGATCTCGAAACGCTCGGCAAGTTCTACAAGCTTTATGAAGAACAGGTTGCCCACTGGAAGGCCGTGTGCGGACTCAAGTGGTATGACACCGACTATGAGCAACTGGTGGCCGATCCCGAGCCGAACATCCGCCAAATGATCGATTTTCTCGGGCTGCCGTGGGACGACAAGTGCCTTTCGCACACCGAGACCGAGCGCCCCGTATTGACATTTTCAAAATGGCAGGTGCGCCAGCCAATTTACCAAACATCCGTCGAAAAATGGCGGAAATACGCGCCTTACATCGGGCCCCTGCTCAAGGAACTGGGGGTTCCGGCATCATAAAGCCGACAACATTGTGCGGTGAATGGGGCGCCACAACACCCGCTTGCATTCAAGCGCTGCGGCGTGACATAAGCAGGCTCAAAATCGCGAAAACGCAAACAATGTTCCCCACCCCACGCCTCAAACTTCTTGCGCTCGGTGCTGCGGCATTGGGGCTTTCAGCTTGCGCCTCGACCGACGTTTTCACCGAGAACCGTTCAATCAACATCGTCGATCAGATTGAAGAGGCTTCCGCCGAGCCCGACTCCAAGAACGAGTTGGTGTCGCAGGTCGGCCCCTCGTTCCTGACGCTCACCGTGGCGCAGAAAACCGGCAAGGGCACGGTGTTCGGCCCCGGCACCAAGGCGCTGACGTCTGGTTCAGGCTTTCTGGTCGATGGCACCGGAACGGTGATGACCGCCGCCCATGTGGCGGTTGCCAAGGGTAATGTGGTGACGGCCCAGGCCGCCGATGGCCGCAAATACACCGGCATCGTTGTCGATGTGGCGCCGGAAAAGGACATGGCGATCCTGCAACTCAAGGCCTTCAAGGGAAAGTCCGTGAGTCCCGCATCGCAGGCTTGCGTGCCCACTGGCTCGGCGGTGTTTTCGCTCGGCAGGCCGCACGCCCAGGGCGATACGGCGCGCTTCGGCCAGCTTGAGTCGATGCACTTCGGCCGCCCGGTGCGTTATGGCAACTTCGGCTATGACGACGCCATGGTGTTGCGCATGGGAACCCAGAAGGGCGAATCGGGTGGTCCGGTGTTCAACAATCAGGGCCAGCTGGTCGGCATGGTGGTCTCAACCCTGTCGGACACCAGCGGCAAATCCCTGAACCTCGCGCATGCAGTGCCGGCGTCAAGCCTCGCCGGCTTCCTGTGCGCATACACCAATTGCACTGGTAACTGGGCGGCACTCAATTCCCAGAACACCGACGACTGCCCGAGGGGATAGGGCCTTCATCACGGTATCAGCACCGTGGTTCCCGTCGTCTTGCGCGATTGGAGATCGCGATGGGCTTCGGCGGCGTCGGCCAATGCATAACGCTGGTTCACGGGAATTTTCACCTTGCCGGATTTTACCATTTCCACCAGGTCATCGGCGGTTTCTTTCAGATCGGCATCGCTCGCCGTGTAGTTACCCAGCGTCGGGCGGGTGACATAGAGCGAACCCTTGGACGCCAGAAGCCCAAGCTCAAAGCCTTTCACCGGGCCCGAGGCATTGCCGAAGCTGACGAGCATGCCGCGGGGGCTCAGGCAATCGAGCGAGGTCATCACCGTCGCCTGGCCGACGCCATCATAGACGACGGGCACACCCTTGCCGCCGGTCAATTCGCGGACACGTTTCACGATGTCGTCGCTGCGTGAGTTCAGCACGTGGGTGCAGCCATGGGCTTTGGCGATTTCCATTTTGTCATCGGAGCCCACGGTGCCGATGACCTTGACGCCGAGCGCCTTGGCCCATTGACTGAGGATCAATCCAACGCCGCCCGCTGCTGCATGCAGCAGAATGGTTTCGCCGCGCTTTACTTTGTAAGTGGCGCGCAAGAGATAGCGCACGGTCATGCCCTTCAACATCATGCCGGCGCCAGTCTCGTCGGAAATCGACTTGGGCAGTTTGGTGATGCGGTTGGCCGGCATGTTGCGCACTTGCGCGTAGGCACCAAGGCCGCCGACGCCATAGGCGGCACGATCTCCCACCTTCCAGCCCTTGACCCCTGCCCCCACCGCTTCGACGACGCCCGCCGCCTCGCTTCCGATGCCGCTGGGCAGCGGTACGGGATAGAGCCCCGAGCGGTGATAGGTGTCGATGTAGTTGAGGCCGATGGCCTTGTGCCTGATGCGCACTTCGCCAGCCTTGGGGGCGCCGACTTCAACATCCACCAGCTTCAGAACTTCGGGACCGCCTGTTTCGGAAAACCGGATCGCTTTCATGCTTGCACCTTTCGGCCAATCAAGGCCAATACTGTGAACTCCCGCTCTAGGTGCCCCACATGACATTCGCCGTCAATGCCGCCGTTTTCCGCGTCGAAGCCCCGCCCATCCAGGAGGCGCAAGGCTGGATCAAGCCCGGCGCCCGCAACCGCATGCTGCTGAACTTCTGCCAGGCGGTGCCGCGCTATCCGGCGGCGGAGGCCTTGCAGGCAGAAGTGGCCCGGCTGGCCGCCGATCCGGCGATGAGCTTCTACACCGATATTTTCGGCCTGCCGGAATTGCGCGACGGATTGGCGCGGCACATGGCGGCGGATTATGCGGGCGACGTGAAGGCCGACGATGTGGCGATCACCATGGGCTGCAACCAGGCATTCAGTGCCGCCCTCATGGCCATTGCCGGCAAGGGCGACAACGTCATCATCCCGTCGCCCTATTTCTTCAATCACCAGATGTGGTTCGACATGCAGGGAATCGAGGCGCGCTACATTCCGGCTTTCACAGCGGATGGCCCCTTCCCCCGCGCCGCCGATGCGGCGCCGCTGATCGACGCGAACACCCGCGCCATTGTTCTGTGCACGCCAAACAACCCGACGGGCGCCATCTATTCTCCGGCACTGATCCGCGAGTTCTTTGACCTCGCGCAACGCCACTGCATCGCATTGGTGATCGACGAGACCTACAAGGACTTCCGCGACGATCTTGCTCCCGCTCATAATCTGTTTGCCGAAGCCAATTGGCGCGAAACATTTATCCAGCTGTTCAGTTTCTCCAAGACCTACGCGATGACGGGCTATCGCGCGGGTTCGATCATCGCCGGGACCAAGGTGTTGGCGGAGATCGAGAAGGTTCTCGATTGCCTTGGCATCTGTGCACCGCACATCTCGCAGCGCGCCGCCCTGTTTGCGCTTACCAATCTGGAGCCGTGGAAAGCCGAAAAACGCGCCGCCATGATTGCCCGCACAGCGGCGATCCGCCAGGCATTTGAGACGCCCGGGCTGCGTTACCGATTGATCACCTCGGGTGCCAACTTCGCCTATGTGGAACATCCGTTCACCGGACGAAGCGGCGAAATCCGTGGCCATCCGCCTGGCCGGTGAGCACGACCTGCTGTGCCTGCCCGGTTCAATGTTCGGGCCAGGACAGGAACGCTATCTTCGCATCGCCTTCGCCAACGCTGAAGCTGAACACATGCCGCTGGTAGCGGAGCGGCTGATCGAAAGCCAGGGTTAGAGCGCCGGAGGTTTGCTGAAATCAACTCCTCGTTCGTCCATGCCGGGCTAAAGCCGGCGACCCAGTACTTCAACATGTGAGCCCCTGAAAGTCTGGTTCGCCGGGTCAAGCCCGCCGACGGAGAGTCGGGGGGGTGCAATGCAATTCACCGCCCATTCCACCCTAAAGTTTGAAATCCTTGGCAGTGAACTTCGCCGTTTGGACAACAGCCTTTCAGACGATTTCGAAATCTGGTGCTTGTTCCGTTGGTGTCGCCCTGCACAACAGGACGCCGCCAATTTTCTTCAGGCGGAGCTCGCCCTTCTTGCCGGAGAACCCCTTGGTGCCGATGAAGGTGAACTTCTGATTGCCGTTTTTGCCGGACTTGGCGTCAATCGCCGCGACATCGATCTTGTCAACCGCCGTAGACGACTTGCCTGGGTTGAAGCCGATGATTTCATCGCGATTCACGGTTCCGGGAATGCTGTCATTGGCGCTTGTGTAGGCGAACACATCCTTGCCACCCTTGCCGCGCAGCGTGTCTTTGCCACTCCGTCCGGTGAGGCGGTTGGCGCCGCTATTGCCGGTCAGCGTGTCATTGAAGCGCGAGCCTTCCAGCCGCTCGATCGAAGCGTATGTGTCTCCGAGTGCATCTCCCGAATTGATCAACGGGTTCTCAAGGCTGGCCGTCACCACATCGCCGGAATTGGCATAGCTCGCGGTGTCCTTGCCGGTACCGCCATTGAGTAAGTCGCCGTCCTCGCGGCCTTCCAGAACGTCGTTGCCGTCCAGGCCACTGAGGCCATCATTGGCCAGGCCACCATTGATCCGGTTGCTGCCGGTACCACCAAGGCGCACCTCATTGACCAATGGCGTGCGGCCAAACACCACAAAGGCGCCGCCGACATTGTCCGGACCGTTGTCAAGGCCAGGCGATCCCACCAGCATGTCATCGATGCCATCACCATCGAAGTCGCCAATGCCGGCCGGGTCTCCGGCGGAATTCTCAAGCCGGAAACCACTGAAGCCGTTGAAACTGGCAACGCCAATGGCCGACGCGAAACCGCCGGACTTGCCGAACATCACATATTCAATGCCGTCATAGTCGGTGCCACCAATTTCAGCGAAACCGTCGCCGTTGACGTCGCCGGCGCCCGAAACCGAAATGCCAAAGCGTTTGTTGGCAGTTGCACCGTCAAGACGGAAAGCGTTGCTGCCGTTGACAGCCGAGAGTTGAAACGGCGATGCAATCGTGCCTGACTTCCCGAACACCACGTAGGCCTCGCCGAACGCCGTTGCCAGATGAGCACTCACGATCACGTCGTCAAAGCCATCGCCATTGACATCGCCCGCCGCCGCCACTTCATTGCCTAGCTGGCCCTGATCGTCCACACCTTTCATGCGGAAGCCCTTGCTGCCGGTGAGGCTCGAGGCATTCATGGAGGCATTGAACCCCGATGCCTTGCCGAACATCACATAGGCAAAACCGGTCGCACTCAAGGTGCCGGGCAATTCGCTCGGCGCGCCAATGATCACATCGTCGAAGCCGTCGTTGTTGAAGTCTCCGGCTGCGGCTGCTGAGAAGCCGAATTTGTCGCCCGCCGAACGGCCATTGATGCGAAAGCCATTGTTGCCGTTGAGATTGGACAGCTTCAGAACCGGCGCAAAGGTCTTGGCCTTGCCGAACACCACATAGACAGAACCGGAACCGGCGCCATTGGCATTGGTGAAGGGGGCGCCAACGACCACATCTCCAAAACCATCGCCATTGACGTCGCCAGCCCGCGACACCACGTGGCCGCTGTAATCACCGGCATTGCGGCCATCGATACGGAAGCCGTTGCTGCCGTTCAGGCTCGAAAGAAAAAGGGCCGAAGCGAATGCCGTGCCCTTGCCGAACACCACATAGCTTGATCCGGAGTACGGCCCATTAGGTTCCGCCCCATAGGCGCCGACGATCAGATCGTCATAACCATCACCATTCACGTCGCCAGCGCCACTGACGCTCCAGCCGCTGTGGTCGCCGGCCGCCACGCCTTCGATGCGGAAACCGTTGTTGCCGTTGAGATCGAGGAATTGGGCGCCGGGGAAATTCAACGACTTTCCAAACACGACATAGGAAACACCGGACCCTGTACCGGCAGTTCCCAGATCATGCGAGCCGATGATGAAGTCCTTCAACCCATCACCGTTGACATCACCGGCCGCCGCCACATCCCTGCCGGTGCTCGTTTCGGCGATGACGCCAAGAAATTTCTTGCCTTCGGACGTGCCGAGCAATTCGAGATCGATCGATGATGCGAACTGGGCGTTGGCGATCGGAGCCGAGGCAAGCAGTGCTGCAACGATGGCGGCGCTTTGCAGAAGTCTGGTTTTCACAATTTGAAATCCTTGGCGGTGAACTTGGCCGTATTGCCCAGGCCCTTCAACAGGATCTCGAAATCGGGCTGCTGGTTGCCGTTGGTATCGCCCTGCACGATGATGCCGGCGGAGGTTTTCTTCAGGCGAAGCTCGCCCTTGGCGCCGGAGAACGCCGCCGTGCCGATGAATTTGAATTTCTGGTTGCCACGCTTGCCGGTCTTGGCGTCAACACCGCGCAGGTCGAGAATATCTTTCACAGAGGACGCCGTGCCGGGGTTGAAGTCGGCGATATGGTCGCGGGTGGCGTTGCCGTCAAGGCTGTCGGTCACGTGCTGGTAGACGAAGCGATCCTTGCCGCCAAGGCCGCGCAGAAAGTCCTTGCCCTTGCCGCCGGTGATGCGATTGTCCTGGCCGTCGCCGGTCAGCGTGTCAGCGAAGCGCGAGCCTTCCAGCCATTCGATGTCATCATAGACATCTTCCTTCGGCATCGCCTGTGTTGAGGCTGTTGTCCGACAAACTGGCGATCACCGCTGCCGGAGCATGCTTGTAACTCGCCGTGTCGTTGCCAATGCCACCGCTCAGCGTATCAATGGCATCGCCCCGGCCTTCAAGAACGTCGTTGCCGCCAAGGGCAGCGAGCACGTCAGGCGCCGAGCCTCCAGAGATGTACTGCCCCGCCGCCGAGCCCTGGCGGATAGCAATGGTGGTTGGTGTTCGGCCGAGCACAACATAGGCGGCACCGGCATAGGTTCGGCCAAGCGGATCGGCCCCTGGTGCCCCCACCACAACATCGCCGATGCCGTCGCCGTTGAAGTCTCCGGCGCTGCCCACTGAAAATCCGCTGGAGTCGGCATCGGCTTCGCCTTCGAGGCGGAAACCCGTAGTGCCATTCAGAAATTCAAGATTGATCCGCGAGGCGAGATCGGTCTTGCCGAATATGACGTGGGTTCTGCCCGAGGCATTGCCATTGGGGTCGGCGGATGGCGAGCCCACCACCATGTCGTCGAAGCCGTCGCCGTTGATATCGAAGCCCGTTGCCACCGCGCGGCCCGAACTGTCGTTGGCGAACACGCCGTTGAGATGAAAGCCGTTAGTGCCGTCAAGCGCGGCGAGATCGAATGGTGAGGTAAACGCCGCCGATTTGCCGAAAATCACATAACTCACGCCAACCGGGCTGACATTGTAGTCGGCCTTGTTCGCACCGAGGAGAATGTCGTCGAAGCCATCGCCATTGATGTCGCCACCGCCAGCCAGGGCATAGCCGAGACCGCTTTCGTGTTCGGGGCCGGCGATGCGAAACCCCTTGGCGCCGGTCAGCGCCGAAGCTTCAATGGCGGCATTGAAGCCGCCACCTTTGCCGAACATCACGTAGACAAATCCCGGCTCGACGCCGGGCGTCAAATCCACCCCGGCGGCGCCCACCATGATGTCGTCAAAGCCATCACCGTTGATGTCACCGGCACCCGAGACTTCACCGCCGAAATAATCCTGGGCGGCGGTGCCTTTCAGCCGCACGCCATTGTTGCCGTTGATCGCGGTGAGTTTGAATTTGGCGTTCCAACCGGACTTTTTTCCGAAGATCACGTAGGCAGCACCCGAGCGGCTGCCGTGCGGGTCTTCGCCCGATGCGCCAACGAGAATATCGTCCAGGCCATCGCCGTTGACGTCGCCCGCCGCCGCTATACTGCCGCCCGCGAAATCCTCAGCCTTGCGCCCGATGATGCGGAAACCGTTGTTGCCATTGAGGTTCGAAAGCTGCACCGTCGCAGCAAATCCTGAAGCCTTGCCAAAGACGACGTAGGCCGTGCCGGAAAAGTTGCCTTCCGGACTGGTGAAGGGAGCACCCAGCAGCAGGTCATCGAAGCCGTCGCCGTTCACATCTCCGGCCGCGGAGACATCTCTTGTTGCAAGGTCATCGGCCTTCTTGCCCGCCAGCCGGAAGCCGTTGCTGCCATTGAGAGACGAAACTTCAAACGGTGAAGCGGGCATCGTGCGTGTGCCGAACACCACATAGGCCGCCCCCGAAGCCGAGCCATTGGGGTCCGCCAGCACGGCGTTCACGATGATGTCGTCTATGCCGTCGCCATTGACGTCGCCAGCGGCCACAGCCACGGCTCCCAACTGGTCATTAGCTGCGGCGCCAATCAGCCGTAGGCCAGTCGCCGGCGCCAGCGACGAGAGATCGATTGCTGAATTGAATTGCGCCCTGGCCGATGATGCCGCCGTCAAGCCAATGGCCAGTGCGGCCAACGCGGCGCTCCACCGGAGGCGGGGTGCTGCATCGCGGAAACTCAGTTTCGTATTGGCCTTGGTCATCCGCCGTCTCCCGACACTGCAAGGCCCCCTCCCGCTCAGGTTGCCCTACCACTTATTCTGCGTCAAGCCCGGCTAGATCTCGCTCAAATCCGCCAGATCATCCGGTTTTTCAATGGCGTAGTAGCCCTTGACGCGGCTGAGGATGCCGTCGCGCATCAGTTCGTGGATGGCGCGGTTGGCGTTTTCGCGGGCGACACCGGCCATGCCGGCAATGTCGGTCTGGGTGATCTTCTGGGCAAACACAATGCGGCCCGTGGCGTCGGCTTCGCCAAGGCCATGGGCCAGTGTTTCAAGGGCCCGGGCCACACGGCCGAGCACGGTGACGGTGCCCTGGGCCACCACCGAGTCGTTGGTGCCGCGCAGGCGCTCGGTCAGAAGTTTGAGCGACAGGCGGTAAATCGCCGGGTTATTGTCGGCAAGCTGGAAGAATGACGCTTTCGTCAAGTGCATGAGCTTGCAGGGACGGAGCGCGCTGACGGTCGCCGAGCGTGGAAGGTCGTCGAACAGGGACAATTCGCCGATGAGCGAGCCGGGGCCCAGCACGGCGAGCAAGCGTTCCTGGCCATCCTTGGCAATGACTGCGGCCTTGGCAGCACCGGAACGGAGGTAATAGCAACCAGCGCCCGTATCTCCGGCGTGGAACAACACTTCGCGGGCCCGGAGCTCGACGGGCACGGCGGATTTGAGAAAAGCCCGCAAAGCGCTTCCCGGCATGGAGCCGAAAATCGGTTGCTTGCGTGTGGATTTGGGTTTGCGGCTCACCAACTTACCTCGCATTGTGATCTATATCACAGTTTTGCGAAAGTGGAAACCTTGCCTTTACGCAGGCTGCGGAAAGCCTCCCGGATAGAGGCAGGCCAGCCCTGCGTGGGCCCGGCCCCCTTCGAGCGCTTGGTGCAACGTGCCACCCGCCACGGCCACGGAAAGAAAACCGGCAATGAAACTGTCTCCGGCGCCGGTGGTATCGACAACATCCAGCACCTCGGCTGAAAGCCTCTCGGTCGCGCCGCCACGCCGCACCAGGCTGCCGTGTTTGCCCATGGTGATGACAGCACAGGCCGCGCCGCGTGCGATGAGATTGGCAGCGGTTTGTTCGGCATACTCCGTTTCCGCCGATGCAAAGGCATAGGTCAAACCATCGGGATCAAGATCACCGGGTGCTGCATTGACGGACAAGTCCTGCGATACTGAAATTCCAGCGGCACGGAGGAAGCGCTTCAGCGCGCCGCCATCGTCGAGCCAGCCGATGTGGACGTGATCCATGGTTGTAAGCCTTGCCCTATCCTCCGGTGACGGACGATATCCCCTCGTGGCGCCAAACTCCTCGAACACAAAGTGGCGCTCGCCGGAAGCGTCGGTGGCGATATCGGTGTAGGCCGTGACATGCGCCCTGACGCACCCGCAGTCCATCGAGATCGAGGTCCTGCGCCTCCAGCCGCTGGCGCAGGAACACGCCCGCCTCATCGTCACCAATCGCACCAAAATACGACGCATCGTGGCCAAGACGTTTGAGTTGCACCGCCACGTTCACCGCATTGCCACCAGCATACCGGGCGTTCACCGGCGGCAGGTAACGGTCAACGCAATTGTCGCCCACGCAGGCGAAACGCATTCAGTACGGCACTTTCTTGTAATAGCGTCTGGTGGTCAGCGGGTGGCCGCGGCGCTCGGCCACGAACTCGCTCAGCCGTTCAAGGGCGCACGACAATACGGCGGGCGACAGCAGGCTGCGGGTTTCGGGTGAAAGGCCCGGCAGCGCGAAGGCCGCGGTGTCGAGCACATAGGTCTTGTCGGTGTAGCGCTTGCTGAAGTTTTCAACGCGATCGGCAAGCGGACGATACTGGTCCTCGCCCTTGTAGATCGCGACACTCACGCCCTTCTCTACAAGTTCCAGTGGCCCATGAAAGAAATCCGCCGCATGCACGGGCCTCGTCTTGATCCATTGCATCTCCTCGAGAATGCACATTCCGAAATACCAGGCCTCGGGCCAGCAATTGCCGGCGGCGGTGATGAGGTGATAGGGCTCGCGCTCAATTTGCGCGGCATAGGCTTCGGCCTCCGCTGCATACTGGTCCTTCACGCCGAGCAGGGCTTGCGGCAGCAACTTGAACTCGGCCATCAGCGCGTCGTAATTGCCGATCTCGCGGCGATGGCGCATCAGCGACAGGGCCACCAGCAGGGACTGGATGTAGAAGTTCTCGCACGAAGTATCGTCCTCGGCGAAATTCACGCAGGCAACGTCAGCGTCGCGGCCCAGCGGTGTATCGGCATGGCCGACAAGGCAGAGAACCCTGGCACCCCTGGCCTTGCACTGGGCGATCAGTTCAACGCTTTCCTTGGTGGTGCCGGACACCGAGGGAATGACGATGATCGACTGTGGGCCGAAAGCAGCGTGGCCACCGGCCACCAGTTCGGCGGTGATCTCGGCGAACACCGGGAACGCGCTGCGGCGCTGCAGAAGCTGGGCTGCCGGCTGCATGAGAATGGCGGCGCCGCCGGTTCCGGCGAAAAACAGGTTGCGGGCGCCATCGGCCAGCCACTGGCCGATGGTTTCATCGATCCGCACCGCCTGGGCCACGGCACCGGACTGGATGGCAAGGTAACGGCTGCGGTCGAGTTCAAGCATGATGGATTTCTGAAAGACGTTGCATGGGCCCGCAACAAAGACGAAAACGCCGCCCATGGCAACGGCTTGCGGGTGGCGATGCAGCGCCTGAACGAAGTATCAAACGGCGAGGTGGCGATGGCTGCCGCCTTCGGAGTGGCGGTTGCGGCCTGGGTGTGGCCGGTTACCGGATTGGTGGGGGCAACCACCCATGGCGTTCTTGGCTTGGCGCTGGTGTTGATTGCGCTGACCGACTATCGCGCCTTTCGCATTCCCGACCAGTTGTCGCTGCCACTCATTCCACTGGGCCTGTTCACAGCATGGTGGCTGTGGCCCGGCGAGTTCTGGCTGCATTTCGCGGCGTGTATTGCAGGGGCCGGGGCCCTTTACGGCCTCAATGCCGCCTATCGCCGGCTGCGGGGCTTCGATGGCCTCGGCATGGGCGACGTGAAACTGACGGCGGCGGCAGGCGCCTGGGTTGGACTTGAGGGCTTGGTCACTGTCATCCTGCTGGCAAGTCTCGCCGGGCTTGCGAGTGCTCTCATATTCAAGCGGTCACTGGCCAAACACCCGGATCCCCGGCGGGCACGTATCGCCTTCGGCAGTTACGAGAGTTTCGCTCTTCTTGCCACGGTTCTGTGGCAACTTCATTAGCTCACCGCACGCCTTGATTTTGGCGAACTGCGGGTTCTTGGCGAGCAACGCCTCCAACGGATTGGCGCCTGGCGCGGCGCCGGGTTTGCCGCCCAGCTTGAACAGGTCGAGGCCCTTGCCCAAGAGCTGCGGCTGCTGTGGCGGGGCTTCTTGTTCGGCGGCGGCAGCCACCTGGGTTTTGGTGTAAGCAATGACGATCAACGACGGGTCGTCCGAACCTTCTTCATACTTCATCGAAAAGGCGCGCTTCTGCAGGATTTCACGCAACGCCTGGTGCAGGCTGACGCGCACCAGCTTCATCGGGCCCACTTCGCCGGTGTCCTCTTCGCCCTTCAACTCTGAGCCGGTTTCCTCGGCTATCAGATCAAGCACATCCTCGACGGGCGACGTTTCGGAAATGCCGATGGTGAAGAGATCACCCTCACGCGATACGGTGATTGGCTCGTCGCTTTCTTCGGCTTGGGCAGCCAGCGGCACAAACAACATCAGCGCGAGCGCAGAAATGCGGGCAAAGGCGCCTGTATTTATGAACATCTGGTCATGACTCCGAATTAAGTACCGGTGGTCCATTGAGCGGCTAAAGTTTGTCCGATTTCAGGCCGGACGCGGAATTGGCCTTGGGAAGATTCCGTCTCAAATCCCGTAACTTAGGGTCATCAATCGGCTCCGAATCAGTTAGTTGGGTGGGGAGATGTTAACAGGCGGTGTAAGTCAGGGGCAGTCCGGCAAAGCTTGGGGCGGGTTTGGTGCAAACCCGGGACTCCGGATACGTGCGCTTTTTGCCCATTTGCTGCTGGTTTTGACGGTCCTGTTGGTGGCCGGCTGCACCAATGCGCTGGAATCGCAGTCTGCCGGATTCTTCCGCCATCGACCTCGGCGCCAAGGGCAAAACCGCCATCAAGTCCCGCCAGGGCAACCCCCAGGGCAAGGCGGCGCGCTCGGGCTCTTACGAATTGTTTGCGGGCACCGCCGTCGATGGCGGCTCGGCGGGCGATCTTTCGTCGGGAGCCGAGGGCGTCGAACAAACCGGCGACAAGTTCTCAATCAATGTCGATGGCGCTGATATCGCCGAAGTGACCAAGCTGGTGCTCGGCGACACGCTGGGCCTCAACTACATCGTCGACCAGCGTGTGCAAGGCACCATGACCATTTCCACGGTGCGGCCGATGACCACCAAGCAGGTGCTGTCGGCTTTCGAGCAGGCGCTGCGGCTGAGTGGCGCCACGCTGATCCGTCAGGGCGAAAACTACAAGGTCGTGCCGCTGCAGGAAGTGCTGGAAGGCGAAATGGGCACCGCCGAACGTGCCCAGAAGGGTGCGGCGGCATCGCCGGGCTATGGCGTCACGGTCATCCCGCTGCGCTACATCGCACCCAACAACATGCTGGAACTGCTCGACAGCTTCATTGCCCGCAGCGGCTCGGTGAGGGCCAGCAACATTGGCACCATGCTTCTGGTGCGCGGCTCCGGCCAGGAGCGCCAGCAACTGGTCGATGTCGTGCTGTCCTTCGACGTCGACTGGATGAAACAGCAGACGGCGGCGATCGCCATTCTCGCCAATAGCAAGCCCGCCGAAATGGTGCAGAAGCTGCAAGCGGTGTTCGCCGCCGACACCAGCGTCTCCGGCAACAATGCACTGAAGATCATTCCGTTGGAGCGGCTGAATGGCGTCGTGGTCATCGCCAACAGCCAGCAGAAGGTGCGCCGGGCGCTGAGCTGGGTCGGCCGTCTCGACCAGGAGAGCGACGATGAAACCCAGTACTACGTTTACAATGTGCAAAATGGCAGCGCTGTAAGCCTCGCCAAGATTCTCAACGCCACCTTCCTCGAAAAGAGCGGCGAGGAAACCGTCGCCTCGCAAGTTGATCCCAATCAGGATACCGCCACTGTCACGACCGACAGCAACAGCGAAGATGAAGAGGAAGACGTCGACGAGGAAGAGGATGATGGCAGCGACCAGTCGGCGAACGGCAAGGCCGACCGGCTGGATGGCGCCGCCGATACGGCCACCACTGCGTCCACCGACGAGCCGAAAACCGACCTTTCGTCCGGCATTCGCATTACGCCGAACCCGGAAACCAACACCATTGTCATCCGCGCGCCGCCGCGCGTCTATGCCAAGATCCTGTCGACGCTGAAGCAGATCGACAAGCAGGCGGTACAGGTGCTGGTCAACGCGACGATCGCCGAAGTCAGCCTGAACGACGCGCTGGCTTATGGCGTGCAAGCCTATCTCAAGGACAAGGACGTCAACGTCGGGTTCTCGGAAGGCACAGGGCTTGCCATCAAGCCTAATATTCCGGGCCTCAACTTCCTCGTCGGCGGCGCTATTGACCCACGCGTGGTGATCGAGGCGCTGAGCGAAGTAACGCGGGTGAAAGTCGTCTCATCGCCGTCCATCGTGGTGCTCGAAAACGAGAATGCCGTCATCAAGGTCGGTGACTCGGTGCCGATCAAGGTGCGCGAACAGCAGTCGACATCAACCGATTCCAATATCGTCAATCAAATCGAGTATCGCGACTCGGGCGTCATCCTCAAGGTCAAGCCCAGGGTTTCGGCCAATGGCATCGTCACCATGGTGATCTCGCAGGAACTTTCATCGGTGACCGGCGGCACGGCGGACAATCCGACGTTCTCGCAGCGCACCGTTGCCAGCACCGTGTCGGTTCCGAGTTCGCAGACCGTAGCACTTGGCGGCATGATCAGCGGCCAGGAAACGCGTAGCAAGAAATCGGTGCCCATCCTCAACAAGGTGCCGATCATCGGTGATCTCATCGGCAAGACCGATAACTCCGCCCGGCGCACCGAACTCATCATCTTCATCACCCCGCAAGTGATCCAGGATGGCGAGGACGCCTCACGTGTCTCGGAAGAACTACGCGAGAAGATGCGGAACCTCGGGTTCAATTAGTTTCGCCCGCTTCATCTTCCCCCGCGCGCGGGGGAAGACGGCTCGCCGCCTTGCGGCGGGCCAGATGAGGGGCAAGGCCACGAGTTGAAATTTTCGTTCCGTATTGTGGCCCTGCCCCTCAACTGGCGCGTTCCGCGCCGTCTTCTCCCGCAAGCGGGAGAAGGAGTCTGGATAGACCGGAAAGGCGGCGTGCAGCCCTACTCTTCCGCGTCGGCTTCGTTCTCGAATTCGTCGTCGCTCTCGTCTTCGCTTGTGTCTTCGTCTTCGCCGCCGCTATCTTCCTCGTCTTCGCTGGTGTCTTCTTCCTCGTCACCGCTGTCTTCTTCGCCGGCATCCTCATCATCGGATACTGGCGCCACATCGCCGCCACCTGAGGCTTTGGCAAAGAGGGCGAGGGTGATGGTCTTGCCATCTTTCTGCAAGGTGGCTTCGCGCATATCAACCTTGACCAACTCGAGGCTCGACAGAAACTGTCCGCGCTTCAGGCGATAGACCTGGTTGGTCTTGGTCCATTTCACCATGGCGACGAGGTCGCTCTGGTCACCGGCGACGGCGAGGAGGCTGAAATCGGCGGCGTTGATGCCGTCGTCAGCCGCGGGTTCTTCGGTCACCTCTGGTTCGGGCTCGGGCTCGGGTTCCGGTGCCTTGGGCCTTCCGGCGCGGCCTGGGTTAAACAGCGGGCGATCCAGCGTTTCCCTGAATTGCTCTGCGGTGAAAGTGGACAGCGGATTGATGGCCAGCGCCACTTCGGCGGGCGCTTCGGTGCCGGTTTCGCTACCAGCAGGTTCCTTGGTGGTGACCGGCACTTGCGGCGTCAGCCAATCGGTCAATTGCTGGGGCGGGCTGAACCACAGGGCAGCGGCCACTGCCACAATGCCGCCGGCCGCCAGCTTGATGGCCCGGGCGTTGCTCATGATTGCGGGCCCCACCAGCTATAGGCTTCGACTTGCAGGCTCACCGTGAGGTTTTCGGCAGGATAGAGGTTTTGTTCTTCTTCGCGGTTGGGCGGCGTTGCCACATGAAGTTCCTTCACGAAGATCAACGGTGCGCCGCTTTCGACGGCCAGCAGATAATTGCGCAAGCCTTCGAGGCTGCCGGCCACTTCGATATCGAGGCGGAGCCTGGCCAGGCTGTTGTTGATTTCGGCGGGCAGCGGCTGCACCCGTTCGACACGCATGGTGTTGGCTTTGGCGAGATCGACCATCACCCGCTGCAGGCTGGCGGTGGCGAGGCCCGCCGTTGTTCCTTCCACAAAGGCCTGGGGCGCGTTTTGCGCCGTCACAGCCTGTGGTTTCCGGCTGGCCTCGGCTTCTTTCAGCTTCTGTTCGATCAGCGCCAACATGCGGCGGCTTTCGACAAGTTCGGGCTGCATGGCCTGCTGCCAATAGAACGGCGCTGCGGCGGCAGCGCCCAGCCCCAGCAGCGCCACGGCAATGATCGCCATACCGAAATATCCCTGGCGGCTGATGCGGGAATTGCGCGTACCTTCGCTCATGGCGCCACCGCGATGGGTTCAAGCGTTGCCGAAATGGCATAGACGTCGGCACCAGCTTCCTCATCACGCTGGGTGGCGGCGGCGAAGTTCACATTGGTGAAGGCTTCGGCCGACTCGAGGCTCTTGATCAGATCGGTGGGCGGGCCGCCACGGCCCTGGATGGTGAGTATGCCATCGACGAAATCAACTGCCGTTAACCAGCTGCCATTGGGAATGGCCTTGGTCAGGGCATCGACCATCGCCACCATGGGGCGCTGCTCGTTTTTGCCGTCCACCAGTTTCACGGCTTCCGCCACCTGGCTGCCATCGGCATTATCATTGTTGCGGCCAGCGAGTTCGCGCTTCAGCTGTTCGGTGCGTTCGGCAATGGCCGCCATCTCCTGACTGTCACGCCATACCAGGAGGCCGCCATAGGCGCCGCCCACGGCAATCGCCATGGCGAGCAAACCCAGCGCCATGCGCAGCCCCCGCACTTACTTTGCGGCGGCGAGCATCGCTGCTGTGGTCGATGATGATTGACACTTCGCCAGCGGCGATTTCTACCCTGGCCGGTTTGATGCCTGCGGCGGCCAAGGCCAAAAGCGGTGCAGCCAATGCCTTGCGGCCGACAATTCCAACGGTGACCGGCACCATGCCGGCTCTCGTGACAGGGCCAGTGGCATAACCCCAGGCGGTGTCTTCAATGGGCCACGGCGCCAGGCTTTCGATCTTGTTCTTCAGTATGGCGCCAAGCAGCGGGCGGGCCCCTTCCGGCAACTGCATGTCCTGGACAATCGCCCGGTCTTCGGCAAAGCGCAGGGTGAGGGCCTGCTGTTCGCCACGGCTGAGGGTGGATCTCGCACTTTGCACGGCAGCTTCAACACTTGCGCCGCCCGCACCGACGGCGTGCGAGTTGGCCCTTGCGGCGGGCCAGAAGCGTTGCCCCCTGCCCGCTCAGCACCATCACCGCCTTGCTGTCGCCAGCGCCAGCGCCCGGCGCTGCAAGATCGGATACAAGCGCCGAAGCGCAGCCCCTGGCCCAGCGCCAAGAACGCACGAACAGCGCCGAAACCTGGCGGGTTGCCGAATTGGTGGTGTCGCTCATGCGGCGAGAGAATCCTTGATACTGTTCATTACTACCATGACAGGCTTAAAACCTGAAAAGGCTTAGGGGCGTCCGGTGTCAAAAGAATGGTTGCAAACTGGCGGCTTCCGGCAATGACGCCAGACCCCCGCCTGATTTCGACGCTCACCCGGTAAACCCGCGGCGGATCGATGGAGATGAAGGCCTTGTAGGCCTCCAGAACCTTCTTGAAGGCGTCCGACTTCACATCCTTGCGAACCCTTGCCTGGCGGATCACATCAAGATCGTCTTCCTTGATCTTGGGGATCGCCTGAAGTGTGGCTTCTGGCGCCGTCATCGGATTGATCTTGCCGTCCTTGCTGGCGACACCGGCAAAGGGAATGAGACGATTGACCTGTTCGGGCTCGATTCCCGGAAGCGACAAAAGCTGCAAGGGCGACACGAAGACCGGTAGCTTGTCCGGGGTCTTTTCCTTCTCGGCCGTGCCAGCCAGCCCTGCGGCATTGGCGAGACTTGGTTTCGGGCGCTGCTGCGAAGCTTCGCCGACACTTTGTACGTCTTTGGCGGCATCGCCCGCTTGCTTTTTGCCATCGCCAGGGTCGGCCAGCTTGCGAATGGACATCACCGCTTCGGCCATTTCCTTGCCCGCGCCCTTTGATTCCAGAACGGCGATGAACACCGCCTCCATGAAGGCCTGCTCGGTTTTGTTGAGATCGATGCCGGCGCTGGCATCAGTCACCGAAATGTTGAGCACGCGGCCTTCGCCAATATCGACTTCGCGCTCGAAGTGGTCGCGGAACAGGCGGTCGTCGTCCTTGACCGAGAGCACCAGTGCGGCGGCGACGCTGACACCCGAGCGCAGCACCATTTCACTGCGCAATTGCAGATCGCCGGCGGCCACGGTGATGAGATTGCGCTGAACATAGGTGGTGAGCGCCACGGCAATCACCGTGAGAATGGCCACCGTCCATAGCACGATGATAAGGATCATGCCGGTTTCGCCTGGCGGCGTTTGGCGGGTATCGCTGGTCATTGCGGCTTCGCCTCGTTGTCCAGGCGCGGCGTAAAGGTGCCGCCGCTCTTTAACGTGCAGAACTGCGACTCGGCATTGGCGCAGGCCATTTCGGCGCCCTGTTCCAGCGCAACCACATAGGGCGGCAAACGCAGCGCTCTGCCGCGCACGGTTTCGACATCGACGCGCACTTGGGCAGGCAGGCGGTTCTGCATCGGCCAGGCATCCGTCCAACTGCCTTCGGTGGGCGGCAGGTAGGATAGTTCAATGCGATAGGGGCCGCGCAGCAGCACCACGGGATCGCGCCAGACAACCGCCGGCAGATCGAGGCTTGCGACATCATAAGCGCCACGGGCCCGCACCAGTTCGATATCGGCGCCGGCCTTCCTCAGGAAATAGCGGATCCAGTAGAGGCCTTCCTCATTGTGGCCGTCGCGCTCAACCATCGGGAAAATGACTTCGCTCTTGTCGCCGACAAAGCGGAAGCGCTCGGGTTTGGTAATGCTGTCGTAAATGCGCTGTACGCGCGCCAGATCGCCGCCGAATACCGTGAGGCCGGTCGAGATCATCGCCTGGCGTTCGCCCATTTCGGTGGCCCGGTTCCAACTGGTGTCCATGGTGCGCATGGCGCCGGCGAGGCCCACCATGATGAGTGATGATATCGCCAGCCCGACGAGAATCTCGAACAGCGTGAAACCGGATTCTCTGGTGTGCGGGTGTTTCATTTGCCCAGCACCACGGTGGACAGTTCAAAGCGCCCGCGCGGTTCCCAGGTGACCGTCACATTTACATCGTAAAGCGCCATGCCGCGCGGTGCGAGGCGCCCGGCGGCGCTGGTCAGCACCGTGGCGGTGACGGCATAGCCGAGGCCATCGTCATTGCCCTTGCGGGTGAAGGGTTCGGCCAGCGGCTGCTGGGCGGCATCAAGCAACAGCGAGCGGGCGAGTGCGGCGGCGGCCAGATGGCTTTCGACCGAAACGCTTGCCGAGGTCGATTGCGCCGACGCCCGGAACAGCGCCACCATGGCGACGGCAGCAATGGAAAGCGCCACGAGGACCTCGACCAGAGTGAAGCCGCGGTCGCTCGCTGCAAACCTGCTATCCCTCCTAAAGCCCATTGATCGCCACATTGCCGGTGAGCCAGTTTACGTCGATGGTATAGCGGTTGCTGTTCCAGACAAATCGCAGCGTACCGCCCGACGAACTTCCGTCCTTGAAGAAGCGGATGCCGGCGCGGTTTCCCGATTGCTCGGACTGGGCCACATCGGCTTCGAGTTTCACATCCTTGGGAAGTTCAATGACAACGGCGCGGTTGATGCCGGTCAGCGTGCGGCCGCCAACGTCGATCACGAAGACTTTTTCGCTGGCGCTCGAGATGGCGGCGGCGCGGGTTTCGCGCAAGGCTGCGGCAGTGCCGGTCATCAGTGCACGGAATTTCGCGGTGCCGAACCCGGCCTGGCTGCGGAACGAGAAGATGGCGGCGGCCACGGCCAGAATGGTGAGGACCGCCAGAAGCTCGACGAGCGTGAAGCCAGCCTCACGCGCGCTGATGTCAGGAGCGGATGTCTTGGTCCTCGTCACTGCCGCCTTCCTTTCCGTCCCCACCGAAGGTGTAGATCTCGAAAGGCTTGCCCTTGCCGGGCGATTTCATACTTGTAAGGCGCACCCCACGGATCTTGCGGCACGCCGTCCTTGGTGAGATAGGGGCCGTTCCAGCCCTTGATGCTGGCCGATGTCTTGACCAGCGCTTCAAGGCCCTCCGAGGTTGTGGGATAGCGGCCGACATCGACGTGAAACAACTCCAGCGAGGTGACCAGGCTTTCGACCTGGATTTGCGCCGTCTTGGTTTTCGACGAGCCGAGATAACCGATGACCCTGGGGCCAATGATCGACGGCCAGCAGCACGAGGATCACCAGCACCACGAGAAGTTCGACAAGGGTGAAACCATCTTCGCGGCTGTTGCCGGAGAGCCTGTTGCGGAGTTGGTCACGCCACTTTGAGAGATGCTGGGCCACGGTTTACACTGCCAAATCGTTGACGCTGAGGATCGCGCTCATGAGGGACATGATGATGGATGCCACGACAGCGCTTAAACAAAGGATAATAACCGGCTCCAGCAGTGTCAAGGATCGGTCGATGGTGCGGTCGAGATCTTCTTCTAAAATATTGGTAACCTGCAGCACCGATGGCGTCAGGTTTCCGGTTTCATTACCAACCCGTAACATGCGCGACAACAGCTTGGGAAAATATTTCGTGCGCTCGAGGGGATGCAGAAAGTCCTCGCCGCGCCTGAGTGCTTGTTCCATTTCAGTGACCGTCGCCTGCATCACCTTGTTGCCGAGTGATGGCCGCATGAGTTTGAGGCTGTCCGGCAGACTGACGCCCGCCGCCAAAAGCGTTCCAAGGATGCGGCAGAACTGCACGACGGCCGCCTTGCGCATAATGCCGCCGACCAGCGGCATATAAGACGCAACGCGGGCAAATCCGCGCTTCAAGCCACCCTGCCCGAACAGCACCACAAGCAGGAGGACCGCCACCGGCACGCCGATCAGCACGTTCCAGCCGTTGGCGATCAGCCAGTCGGAAACATCGATCACAAACTGCGCCGAGGGCGGCACCGGGGCGCCGGAGCCGGTGATCATGTCCTTGATGCTCGGCACCACCTGCACCATGATGAAGGTGATGGCGCCGATGGCGAGGGTAATGAGCAACGACGGATAGATCAGCGACGACACGAGCTTGCCGCGCACTTTCTGTTCGCGCTCGCGGGCTTCGGAAATTTTTTCAAGCACGGCGGGCAAGGTGCCGGAGGCTTCGCCCACTTCCACCATGCTCACATAGTAGCTGCCGAAAATGCCGGTGTTCTTCAGCGCATCGTGGAAGGTGCGGCCCTTGCGGATGTCGGATCGGAGATCGTCCACCAGCTTGGCGAATTGCGGAGTCGGGGTTTCCTTGGCGAGCAGCGTCAAGGCATTGTTGAGGCTCATGCCGGAGCGCAGCAGCCAGGCGAGTTCGCGCGTGAACACCGAGATATCGCTGAAACTGGCAACGCCGCCGCCCAGCGCAAAGATCGAGCGCGATGAAACTTCGGCTTCCGCCGCTTTCACTTCAATGGGGTGCTGGCCCTGTTCGGTCAAACGGCGGAGGGCCGATTCCTTGTCAACCGCCTCGATGGCGCCGGACACCCGCACGCCATCGTTGCGAATGGCGGAATACTGATAGCTCGCCATCTGGCCCTATTCCTCCAGCGCCACGCGGGCCACTTCTTCCATGGTGGTCAGGCCTTCCTTGGCCTTGGCAAAACCATCGGCGACAATCGACGGCATGCCGCGGGCCCGCGCCGCAGCGGCGAGTTCGTCGGAGTTGACGCCCGGCTTGATCAGTTTGCGCATCTCTTCGTCGATCACCAGGAACTCGAAAATCGCCGCGCGGCCCTGATAGCCGATGCCGCCACAGGCCTCGCAACCCACGGCCTGCCACAGCTTCTCGCCGGGTTTCAGCTTGAAACCGGCCGATTGCATCGAGGCCGCCACGCGGTCGGGCAATTTGGTGTGCGGCGTCCGGCAAGTGGGGCAAAGCTTGCGCACCAGGCGCTGGGCGATCACCAGCCGCAAGGTTGAGGAGATGAGGAAGGCCTGCACATCAAGGTCGAGCAGGCGGGTGACGGCGCCGGCCGCTGTGTTGGTGTGCAAGGTGGTCAACACCAAGTGGCCGGTCAGCGCCGAGTTCACGCCGATCTTGGCAGTTTCACTGTCGCGCATTTCGCCGACCATGATGATATCGGGGTCATGGCGCAGGATCGAGCGCAAGGTGGTTGCGAAAGTGAGGCCGATGTCGGACTTGATCTGTATCTGGTTGACGCCATCGACCTGATACTCAACCGGGTCTTCGATCGACAGGATCTTGCGGGTGGGATCGTTCAGGTAGGCGAGCACGGCAGCCAGTGTCGTGGTCTTGCCGCTACCAGTGGGGCCGGTGACGATAATCATGCCATGGGGGTGCATCGCCTGCTGTTTCAGCGTGCCGAGATCGCGCTCGGAAAGCCCCAGCCTTCCGAGCTCGGGAATTTGGTGGGTGGCGTTGAGAAAGCGGATGGCGACGCTTTCGCCGTGAATGGTCGGCATGGTGGCAACGCGAATATCGTATTCGCGGTCGTTGATCTTGATGCGGGCCCGGCCATCCTGCGGCAGGCGGCGTTCGGCGATGTTGAGCTGGGTCAGAATCTTGATGCGCGACACCGCCGCCTTGCCGATGTCGGCGGGCAGAACGCTCGCTTCCTGCAACAGGCCGTCGATGCGGCGGCGCACGGTGACACGGCCACGGGCCGGCTCGATATGCAAGTCGGTCGCCCGGGTGGCGGATGCTTCACGGAACAGGCGGTTGACCAAATCGATAACCGGGGCATCGAGCGCCAGATCGCGCAGGTGCTCTTCATCCTCGGCATTGCCCGCACCCGCTTCGGCCTGCGGGATGTCCTCTTCAACTTCATCCTTGCCTTCGAGCAACTTCTCGAGCTTCGACATCAGCACCGGGTCGGCGGCGATGTGCAGCTTCAGCGGTTTTTCGCAGGCGATTTCGAGGGCCTTGAGCGCGCGGATGTCGCCGGGGTCTGACACCGCCACCACCACGCCATCGGCATCCTGGCGCACCGGCAGCACGTGGTGCTCGCGCAGAAAGCGCGGCGACACCACATCGCGCATGGCCAGGGCCTTGGGCCACTCACCCTCTTCCAGCAGCGGCAGGCCATAGTGTCTGGAAATCTCTTCGGCGAGGCTGTCGGCATCGACAATGCCGGTGCGGACCATCAGCCGGATCAGGCTTTCGCCACTTTCGGCCTGCAGCCTGACCAGGCGGCCTAGTTGATCGCGGGCTACCAGGCCATCGGCGACAAGGGCGTCCAGGAAGCTTGAAGCGGCGGGTTGAACATTCATGATTCCCTGATAGCACGGGTGGACGCGTGTCACAAATAAGACGGCGTTAACCAATGCCACCGCTGGCCCACATTACAAATAATCCGAAGTACTCCCTTCACCACTCCTTTAACCGGTGCCGTTAAGGTCTGGTCATGGTGGAGCCAAACCACAAGGCGCGGTTCCAACCAGAAGTCTCAGACCCATATGGAGTGTCAAAATGCTGAAGTTCGTTCGTTTCGTGAAGGATGAGTCGGGTGCAACGGCCATTGAATATGGCCTGATCGCCGCCGCCATGGGCCTCGCGCTCGTGACTGCCATGCCGATCCTGGCGTCCTCGATCACCGGCAAGTTCTCTTCGCTCGCCGGCCACATCACCACTGGTTCGTAACCGGTTCGGGCAGCGGCTCCGGCCCTGCCCTTTCCCTGCAGACCAAGGCCTTCCGCTCCTTCGGGACGGGAGGCCTTTACTTTGCGCTGGGCGGCCGGCAGCGTTTATAAAGGTTAAAGATTAGGGGTAACTCCGGCGTTTCGCGGATGGCGAAAATTGTAAACGCTTCGTTTACGGGCGCTTCAGGCTCCGGGGGGATTGTGTTGTCAGGCGCACTTTACGTGCCCGCCATGAGAACACGGGAGAACACCATGACACGCTTCAAGAGTTTCCTCGCCGCTGAAACCGGCGCCACTGCCATCGAATATGCCCTCATCGCATCCTTCATGGGCATTGCCCTGGTCGCGGCGATGCCGCTTCTGGCCACCGCCATTACCGGCAAATTCTCCTCGATTGCCTCCAGCATCACCACTGGCGGCACGTAACCCGCTAGGGCGACGGTTCGAGGCGGAACACCTCGCCATTGCCCAGCACATAGATCTGGCCGTCGAGGCCACGTCCGAAGCTCGCGATGAAGTCCATGGCCGGAATGCCCAAGGACTGGTCGTCTTCGACCAGATTGCTGTCGACGTCGGGATCGAAACTGCGGATGTCGCCGGCGAAAGCGTCGGCATAGATGTAGCGGTTGGCGAGGTCCGGCAGGTCCGGGTCGGACACCAGATAGCCGCCAATCACCGATGATGGTCCAGCGTTAGGATAGGTGAACATCGGCACAAGGGGGTTGGGCTCGGCGCTGGCCGGGCGATAGTGGTGAGTGCCTTCCCATTCCGGCCAGCCGAAGTTGCCACCATTGGCATCGGCGCGGGTAACTCCAGTGATTTCCTCCTGGGTTCCTTCACCGACATCGGCGATGAAAATCGACTCTTCCTCCACCGAAAACCGCCAGGGGTTGCGCAAACCAAAAGCTAAAATCTCATCACGGCCCGGCTTACCCACGAACGGATTGGACTTCGGGATGGTATAGGCCTTGTTGCCGTCCTTCTTCGGGTTGATGCGGAGAATTTTGCCAAGCAGTTTCTTCTTGTCGCGAGCCGGTTCGCCATTCTGGATACCGGGAAGGTTTGGGTGGCCGCCATCGCCCACGGAAATGTACAACCGGCCCTTGCTGTCGAAATGCAGTTGTCCGCCATTGTGATTGGTGGCTGCCGGATGCTTGATGGTCAGCACGGTTCGCCGCGAACTCCTGAGGGCGCGGTCGGGGTTCGACTTTGAACGGCGGAATTCAGCCAGCACCAGGTTGCCGGAGTTGTTGACATACCAGACATAGAAGCGCCGCGACGTTTTGTAGTTCGGCGGGAAAGCCAGTGACAGCAGCCCCTGCTCGCCGCTTTCTTTAACCAGATCGGTGATATTGAGGAACGGTGTCGCAAGTTTCACACCGTTCCTGACCACCATGACGCGTCCGGGTTTCTCGGCCACAAACAGGCGGCTGGCAAAACCGGGCGCCTGGCGCACATCGAGTGGCGCATCAAATTCCTCGATCTGGATCAACTGATAAGCCTGGGCGTCAACCGCCGTTCCGGCCAGGCCTGCGGTGATCACCAAGGCGCAAAGGAGGGAGTTGGAGGGGCTAATTTTCATGGCGTGATATTTCCTGTTGTGGCCGTCCGCTCGGAATCACCCAAACGTTAAGGCAAGCCGAGGTGATGTCAAAGCCCCGGTGCTTGCGGCGCATTTCAGCGCCGGGCTCGACGGCTTGCATCATCTTGTGCTATCTCTCGTTATACCCATCTGGATATTACGAGAATGCAATGCGCCGTTTCACACTAATCGTGGCTTTCATCACATCTCTGCAATTGATTCTTCCCGCTGCCAGAGCCGACACCATCAATGTGTTTGCTGCGGCCAGCCTCAAGACGGCGCTCGATGAGGTGGGGCCGGCATGGCAGGCGCAGTCGGGAAACGAGGCCCGCATGGTTTATGCGGCGTCATCGGCACTCGCCAGGCAGATTACCGAGGGGGCGCCGGCTGACATCTATATTTCCGCCGACACGGCGTGGATGGATGAACTCGCCGCCAAGTCGCTCATCGTGGGTGAAAGCCGGATTGATCTTCTCGGCAACACATTGGTGCTCATCGCGCCGGCGGATTCCGATGCTCGCGTCACGCTGGCCAAGCCGCTCGATCTTTTGCCGTTGCTCAAGGGCGGCAGATTGGCGGTGGCCGATGTGACCGCCGTTCCCGCCGGCAAATATGCCAGGGCGGCACTCACCGCCCTTGGCGCGTGGGACGCGGTTGCCGATCATCTTGCACAGGCGGAGAATGTGCGGGCAGCGCTGGCCCTGGTGGCGCGTGGCGAAGTGCAGCTGGGTATCGTCTACGGCAGCGACGCAAAGGCCGAGCCGCAAGTCAAAGTCGTTGCCACCTTCGCGCAAGACTCGTACCCGGAAATCGTTTATCCCGCCGCTGTCGTCATTACGTCGGCGAATGCTGCGGCTCAAAGTTTCATGGCGTTTCTGCGCGCGCCGGAAGCGGCTGCGATATTCGAAAAGTCGGGTTTTGCCGTGTTGAAGTGAAGGGATCGTTTTGACGTTCAGCCCACAGGAATGGGAAGCCATCTTTCTAAGCCTCAAAGTCGCGGCGGTGGCCACCGTATGCCTCATTCCCATTGGTCTGGGGCTGGCGTGGGTGCTGGCGCGGTGCGAGTTCATCGGCAAGTCATTCCTCAATCTGGCGATACACCTGCCGCTGGTCATGCCGCCGGTTGTTACCGGCTACTTCCTGCTGGTGACGTTTGGGCCGGCGGGGGCCCGCCGGATCAGCGCTTGAGGCGTGCTGCGGCATTGTATTATCATTCCGGTGGACGGGTGCGGTGCTTGCTGCCGCGGTGATGGGCCTGCCGCTCATGGTGCGCGCCATCCGGCTGACCATCGAGGAAATCAACCCGCAGATCGAACGGTCGGCGGCTTCGCTCGGCGCCAATCCGCTTGCGCGTGCTGTGGTCGATTACCTTGCCTCTTGCCCTTCCGGGCATCATCGCAGGGTCGATCCTGGCCTTCGCCAAGGCTCTCGGCGAATTTGGCGCGACGATCACCTTCGTGTCGAACATTCCGGGCGAGACGCAAACCCTGCCATCGGCGATCTATTCCTTCACGCAGGTGCCGGGCGGCGATGCTGGCGCGCTCAGGCTGGCGGCGGTGTCGGTGCTGATCTCGTTTGTGGCGCTGCTTGGCTCGGAACTGATGGCAAGGCGCCTCGCCCACAAGGGCATCGGTTATCAGTAGCGGGAAAGGCGTTGGATGGTTCGACGGAGACGCTAGATTTCATGATCTCGATCTGCCGCAATACCAGTGTTGGTATAACAAAACTTCAATTTCAGCACTTTGGCCCTGTCCTTCGCCGCCAATGGTTATCGCATCAAAGGACGAAATCACGCACCGTCACGGCGGCGACGGTGGTGAAGTTCAGGAGGCGAATGCGGAGGTCGGGTAATCCCCCCGATTTTGGAGAGGATTTGGAAGTAGAATTTTCTCGGTATTTTGAGCGAGGAGATTCGGATGAAGAAGAGCAGATTTACCGACCTGCAGATCATGGGGGTATTGAAGCAGGCGGATGGCGGCGTGCCTGTGTCTGGGCTGTGCCGGGAGCATGGCATATCGTCGGCCGCAATCTACAAGTGGCGCTTGACGTTCGGCGGCATGGATGCCTCAATGTTGGCTGAGCACAAGGCGATGCAGGTAGAAAACCGGCGGCTGAAGAAGTTGTTCACCGAGCTGTCGATGCAGATCGAACTTCTGAAGGAGGCTCTCGGAAAAAAATAGCTCGGCCAGCCAGGCGTCGAGAACTGGACGAGGACGCTGTGACGCAAAAGGGCGAGAGCATCGCGCTTGCTTGCCGGACCTTTGATGTGAGCGAACGCTTCTACTGCTATCAGGCCAAGCTCAGGCCCGAGAACGAGCGGATCGCCGATTTGCTCAAAGGCCCCACGCATGCGCACCGCACAAGGGGCTTTGGAATCTGTTTACTGCATCTTCGTAACGTGAGGGGCCATAGCAGGAACAACAAGCGCATCTATCGCATCTACCACAATCTGGAGCTCAATCTGTGGATCAAGCCGAAGAAGCGGCTGATGCGCGAGAGGCCGGAAGAACTGGCGGTTCCGGAGCAGCTGAACGTCACGTGGTCAATGGATTTTATGGCCGACCGGCTCGACGACACATGGGCCTTCCGGCTGCTCAACGTGCTCGACGGCTTTAACCGCGAAGGGCTGGGCATCGAGGCGGACTTCTCGCTGACGGTCGAACGGGTGGTCCGCTCGCTCGACCAGAACATCGAATGGCGCGGCAAGCCTCTGGCGATCCGGATGGACAACGCCCCGGAGCTGATCAGTTCGACACTGCTCACCTGGGCGGAAACACGTGGCATCGCCATCAAACATATCAAACCCGGCAAGCCACAGCAGAACGCTTACATCGAACGCTACAACAGAACAGTGCGGCACGAATGGCTCGGCCAGTTTCAATTCGCCGACGGCAAGGAAGTGCAGGACACAGCAACAGAATGGATCAGGACATACAACAATGAGCGTCCCAACATGGCCCTCGGCGGCCCCACAACCATCCGGAATCTGAACCGGCAAATGCAATCACAAATTGCCGCGTGAGTTCTACGCCAAATCCCCTCCAAAATCGGGAGGATTACCATCGGCGTCTCGCGCGCCCACCCCTATCGACAACGCCTCTTGCGTGTTGCGTTTACATGAGTGAGACTTGCCTGCAACGAAGTGCATGAAGCTGCGACCGGCGCTGCCGCCGGTCTTTCCATCCTCGTTGCCCCGGTCCTGTCTGGTTTTTGAGCTCAAGGGAGGTTGTCATGAAGCGCGTCGTTTTTGGCCTGAGAAACATTCTTGTGAACGCCCTTCCCGCAGCGGTTCTTGGCCTCTCTGCGCTGGCGGCCGGCACTCCTGCCGTCGCCGCCGATGCGACGCTGCGCGTCATGACGCAGAACATGTATCAGGGCGCTAACTTCGACAAAATCCTCGCGGCCACGACATTGCTGGAGTTTCTCACGGCGGTCACCGAAACCTATCAGGACATTCTCGCCACCAAGGCGGGCGAGCGGGCGGCGGCGATTGCCCGCACCATCGCAAGGGAGCGCCCCGATATCGTCGCCTTGCTCGAGACAACCATTCTGCGCACTGGTGCGGCACCGGCGACAAACGTTGAATCGGACCAGCTTAAGGCGGTGCTCGCCGAATTGCGCAACCTCGGCCATCACTATGAAGCGCGCGCCATTCTGCCCGGCACCAATTCCGAGGCACCGACCCTCCTGGGCTTCGACGTCCGGATCACCGACCGGACGGCGATCATCGTGCGCGCCACTGCCGCCGGACGGCGGGTCGGCACGTCGAACATGCAGGTGCAGGATTATCTCGCCAACAGCGTGATTGATCTGGCCGTCGGCCCGCCGGCGATCAGCCGCGCCGGCTGGGCTTCGGTCGACGTGACTGTCCATGGCCGCAAGCTACGCTTCGCCACCACCCACCTCGAAGTCATTCCGCCTTTCACCACGCAACAGGTGCAAGCGGTGGAGGCCATCAGGTCGGTTGCCGACACAACGCTGCCCATCGTGTTCCTTGGCGATTTCAACACGGTTGCCGGCGACCCTGGCCACCCGACTTACCCGACCTACCAACAGTTCATCAACGCCGGCTTCAGCGATGCCTGGAAGCAGAAGTACCCGGCCATTGCCGGCTTCACCTGCTGTCAGAACGCCGATCTCCTGAACCCGCAGTCGGTGCTCAGTGTGCGGATCGACCTCATCCTGACGCGCGGCGCCGTTTCGGTCGAAACCATCAAGATTATCGGTGACCAGCCCGGTGATCGCACGCCGTCCGGGCTGTGGCCGTCCGATCACGCAGGCCTCGTGGCGACACTGAAAATCGGCAAGTAGGAATAGAAAACCGGCGGAGACGCAGGCTTCCACCTTCCTCGCAAACCGAAATCCGTCTCCGGCATTGCGGCGGGTGGTGTTCAGTCCGGCAACCCCGCAAGGCGGTAGCTGTCAATCCACAGCAGCGCATCTTTCTGATTCTTGAAGGGTTGGCTTTCCACCCATTTGCTGATCCGCCAATGGGGGCTGGTCGAAAGAAAGAGCTTTCCTTCCTCCTGAGCCTCTGAAACGCGGCCCAAAACCGCAAGGGCTGCGGCAAGGATCCGTCGCGAGACAGTTCTATAGGTTTCCTCCCGGCGCAAGGTTCGGACCGCGTCGTCATACTGGCCATTGGCAAATTGGGCGAAGCCCAGGCTCCAATAGTAGTAATGGGGCGGGTGCGGATTGAGGCGCAATGCTCTCTCGGCACATTGCACACCCTGCAGGGGCTTTCCAACGAGGGTTTTGAAATCGGCAAGCACTGCCAAAGCATCGGCATTATTGGGATTCAAACGAATGGCGGTTTCGTAACAAAGTTCGGTTTCGTCCCAGCGGCGCTCATACAACAGAATCTGTCCCAAAGCCGAATGGGCGCCTGAATCGTTCGGGTCAAGTTCCACGGCGCGCCGGGCATGGGCGATGGCTTTTGGGCGGTTAGGCTCCTCCGGTTCTCCCCAATGGAGCCAGTTATGTATGTGGGCCATCGCCAAGCGCCAGTGAGCCTCGCAATAATCGGGGGCAAGTGCGATGGCGCGTTCGAGGAGCGATTGCGCGGCTTGGGTTGACGCCTTGTCTTGCGCCCAAATGGTTCGCGCCCGCACACACAGGTCGTAAGCCTCGAGGTTGGAGGGCCGGTAGCGCTCAACAACCGGGAAAGCAGCAAGCTTGCCGGTGATTGCTTCAACCACGCGGCGAGCGATTTCATCCTGCACGACAAAGATGTCCGCGAGATCGCGGTCAAAGCGTTCAGCCCAAACATGAGTGCCGCCGCCCGCAGCATCAACCAGTTGAACATTGATGCGCAGGCGTTGGGCTGACCGCCGTGCGCTGCCTTCGAGGACGTATTTCACGCCAAGAGATTGGGCGATCTGGCGCACGTCGGTCGGCTTGCCCTTAAAGGCAAACGTTGAATCGCGGGCGATGACAAAGAAATTTGGCACATTCGAGAGGTCGGTAATGATGTCCTCGGTAAGTCCGTCGGTGAAAAACTCCTGCTCTGGATCGCTGCTCATACTTGCAAACGGCAAGACCGCGATCGACAGCTCCTTCCCGGGAACGGGAGGCTGAGGGTAGATGGCTGGAGCCTCGTCCTCTTCGACGCTAAGCGAGCCAGCGAACCGATAGCCGACCCGCGGAAACGTTGCGATCCAGTCTTCACTGTCAGGCGAAACTCCAAGCAGTCGGCGAAGCGCAGCGATCTGAACCGTAAGACTGCTTTCCGCGACGCTGGTGTCCGGCCACGCCGCGTCCATCAAGGCCGACTTGGCAACAACTTGCCCACGAGCTTCCACCAATGCCCGCAGCAGCGCCAGTCCTTTGCTCCCAATGGCAACAGGCAGGCCTCGCTCAGCCAATGTCCCGCGACCGGCATCGAGCACGAACGGACCGAAAACATAGCGTTTACGCGCCATGGCCCATCGTACCACCTTCGGAAAAACTTTGGGATCATTTTGGAGCGCTTTCAGGACTAGTGCCGCCGGCCCGCTCATACTGCCCATTGTCGGACCGGCGCGAACCGGGTCCGCCGCTTAACAACGCACCATTCCAGGAGTTATTGCCATGGCAAAGCTGTCATTCGCGAAGTTCGTGCTCGCCTTCATCACCACAGTTTCGAGTACCGCCATGGCGGGTTCACCAATGACCTGTCCGATTTACGTCGGTGCCCGGTCAGCGAACCCCGAGCAGGAGACCTACGGTTATCTCGTAAAAACAGAGAGCGCGCACCCACTCGCGTTTGTTGGCCCCGCCCGCAATATCGGTCCCGTCACTGGCAACCCCGAGAAGGACACGATTGCCTACCGGCCGCTGCTCGGAATGGAGACAAACGGCCTTTGGTCATTTGTGCTGGAGCGTGAGTAGTTACTGGAGAGGCCCCTAGTCCCATTCTCGTGCTCAACGGCGTACCCGGAAACAGGAAGTCCACTTCCAATCTGCAGTGCGTTTGGTTGCCAGTGCCTTGCGCAGAACCGGCGCGCGATGCCGGAGTTGCGGAGGTCATCGCAAGAAATCCCGCCAAACACGGGCTTTTTTCACGTCAGATACGTGTGAGATAGACATTCCTATGAAAGGAACTGGCGGAGAGGCAGGGATTCTAACCCTGGATACGCTGGAACACGTATGACGATTTAGCAAGCCGTTGCCGCTGGTACGTGTCTGCTGTAGCGTTGCCAAAACAATGGGAGTGACGTCGTGAGTTTTCTGTCCGCACGGGCGACTGCGTCGGCCGAGGCCATCGACCCGGTGTTCAGGTTTTTCAGCCGCTACCGCGAAGGCGTCGACAGCACGGTTGTGCTGGCCGATTTCACCTTTGGCAATCCGCATGAAATGCCGCTGCCTGCCCTGGTGGCGGCGATCAAGGCCCGGATTGAACCGAAAGACGCCAGCTGGTTTGCCTACAAGACCAACGAAGAAGAACCGCGCAAAGTGATCGCCGAGGCGCTTCGCGCCGAACTCGACCTGCCGTTCGACCCGGCGGACATCGCGATGACGCGAGGTGCCTTCGGGGCGATTGCTCTGGCCTTTTCCCTGTTGCTCGACCCCGGCGACGAATGCATCATCCCGCTGCCGGGCTGGTTCTGTTACGCCACCACGCTGCGCGCCTGCAACGCCGTGCCGGTTCCCGCCCCGCTCGCCGAAGACACATTCGACCTCGATGTGGCCGCAATCGAAGCCGCCATCACGCCCCGTACGCGGATCGTGGTCGTCAACACCCCGCACAATCCAACGGGCGTCATCTACAGCCGGGAACGGTTGACCGAGCTTGCCGCGATGCTGACCCGCAAGTCGGCAGAGCTTGGCCGTCCAATCTTCATCCTGTCCGACGAACCCTACCGCCGCATCCGGCTTGACGGCGCACCCTTCACCAGCCCCGCTGCGGTCTATCCCCACACTCTTATCGACTACAGCTACGCCAAGGTCCTGCTCGCTCCGGGCTTGCGCATCGGCTACCTGGCGATCTGCCCATCGATGCCGGCGGCCGACAAAGAAACCCTGCGCGCTGCGGCAAAGACTTCGCAAGTTGCTGGCGGCTGGAATTTTCCCGATGCGCCGCTGCAATATGCGATCGGCGAACTTGAAAAGATCAGCATCGACATCGGCGAGATCGAGCGCAAGCGCGACCGCCTGCATGGTGCGTTGACACAGTGGGGCTACAAGATGACCAAGCCCCAGGGCACATTCTATCTCTGGGGGCGAGCGCCCGGTGGCGATTCAGTCGGCTTCACCCGCGACTTGCGGAACAAGGTGTCTTCGTGATGCCAGGAACGCTGTTCGACCGGCCTGCCGATTTCAGGATCAGCCTGACGGGCACTGCAGAGATGATCGAGGCAAGCCTTCCGGCCTTCGAGGCTGCTGCAGAGGGCTAGAACTTCCGCTGGCAAGGCTGGTTCATTGAAAACTGGCGGAGACGCAGTCCGCCGAATTAGCGTTTTCCGGGGACCGCGACCGTCCACCGATGACGCAAAAAGCCATCCAATACAGGCCTTGATCCGATTGGCTTCCGCGCGCGGGCATGACTGGGCATTGACGTTCGCCACAATCCGAACTTATATGGTAGGGCACCCGGTAGGGCAGAATGGAATTGGCGATGGCGCGCACCACTGGAATGCTCACAGCTCGCAAGGTTGAAACGGTCACAAAGCCGGGGCGCTATGCCGATGGCGGCAACCTCTACCTCCAGATTTCCGGCAATGGCGGCAAGCGCTGGGTGTTCTGCCTATCGCTTCGGGCCGAACAAGCCGGGGGCTAGCCACAACCGCTATGAAATGGGCCTAGGAAGTGCCGCCAAGGGCCAGGTGTCGCTTGCCGATGCCAGAGAGAAGGCGCTGGCCGCACGGCAATTGCTCAATGCCGGCGAAAAACCCAATGGCCGAACGCGATGCCAAGCAAGGCACGCGGACCATTCCCACCTTCGGGGCCTTTGCCGATGACTACATCGAAGCCCACCGGCCCAAGTTCCGGAATGAGAAGCACGCGGCGCAATGGGAGATGACCCTTGGCGATGCCTATTGCCGGGCCATCCGGTCGATGCCGGTCAATGCGGTGGACACCGAAGCGCTGCTCAAGGTGCTGCAACCGATCTGGACCAAGGTTCCGGAAACTGCCTCACGGCTCCGGGGCCGGATTGAGAACGTGCTGGACGCGGCACGGGCGCGCGGCTTCCGCGATGGCCAGAACCCGGCCACATGGCGGGGCCACCTCAAAACCCTTCTCCCGGCCCGCCAGAGGCTCACACGCGGCCACCATGCGGCGTTGGCCTATGATGACCTTCCGGCCTTCATGGCCGATCTCGGGCGCGGAAATCGACGGCAGCGCTGGCGCTGGAACTTGCCATCCTGACGGCCACCCGGTCAGGCGAAGTGCTCAATGCCGAATGGCGCGAGTTTGATCTGGACAAGGCCATCTGGACCATTCCCGCCATCCGCATGAAGGCCGGGCACGAACACCGCATTCCCCTGACCAAGCGGGCGGTGGCAATTCTCAAGAGCCTGTCGAAGCTCTCCCATAACCCGCATGTGTTCCCCGGCAACGCCAAGGGCAAGCCGCTTTCATCATGGCGATGACCATGCAGCTTCGCCGCATGAAGCGCGAAGAAATCACGGTTCACGGCTTCCGCTCCACCTTCCGCGATTGGGCTTCGGAGCAAACGTCATTCCCGCATGAAACCTGCGAACACGCCCTGGCCCACCGCATTTCCGACAAGGCCGAAGCCGCCTACCGGCGCGGCGACCAGTTCGAGAAAAGGCGGAAGCTCATGGAAGCGTGGGCGGCGTTCTGTGAACCGAAATCGGTCGCCAAGTCGTCGGTCGTCCCTTTGAGGCGCGGCAGGCAGACTGCCTGAGCCTGCCCGGTCAATGCAATCACAAAACTGACTCTTACTTCGAGCTTCGTATATCAACTTTCCGGTTATAAGAATACTCGTGACAAGTACAACCAGTAGCAGGTGTCATCGGAGCCGCCACCATTGCGTCCTACTTCAACCGTCACGGTGTCATTGCGTCTTTGTCCAGTGATGCCGCCAGTCTTTGCAGGGGCAAGTTTGAAGTCCTTGTAAAACATTATCCCAGGCTCATTTGGTACCGGTGTCGCACCCCCGACTGTCTCCGTAAAGCCGCTCGCCGGGCTTAAAGCATAAGAGGCCTCGTGACCATTTCTCCAGCGCCTTGCAGAAATGCCTCCCACGTCTACCGCGCAGTTGAACTCACCAATCTTGAAGAATAATCTCACAGTTGCTACCGAATCTCGCTTAAAGTCCGAGGGCAAAGTGAACCTGATCGTGACGTATGAGGTACCCGAGGGATAAAAAAATACCCCATATGCTCTGTTTATTTGAGCATTGCCGGATACCCATTTCGCCCAAAGAAAGAACACGCGACTTTCTCGCCGCATGGGATGCGGAGGCGGTTCCCAAGACGAAAGCGAGGCATGTTGAAGCCAAAAGCACGCGGAGCATTTTCAACCTCCTGTCGATAGACCACGAAAGCATGAAGCCGCTCGCTTGCAGGCAAAGTCAAGGTCGATTCAGTGCCGACGTGCGCCAATCGGAACACGTCCTGTTCTGGTCAATTGCCCATTCCCGCAATACGGTCACAACCCACAAGCAATCATCGACCTGCGGAATGACCGAAGGCCGCCCCTTGGAGACCAATTCGAAAAGCGCCGCAAGCTTCATGGAAGCTTGGGCGGCCTACTGCCAACCGGACGCGTCGGCAAAGGTTGTGAAATTGAAGCGAGCATGAGGCGTTCGTGAGCCACTAGCCAAATCTTTGCCTCTTATGCAGCACGTAAATCCCGGCCTAACCTTGGGAAAGCCGCAGGTGGTTCCCGTGGGTAGATACCTAGTTTCTGCAATTGCAGTGCTATTGGGCGGATGCGCCAGCACCAACATTATGGACGTTGGCGCGCAGACCATCAAAGTCAGCACATCAGCGGCGCGGGTTTGCGGCCCGCAGGGGGCGCAACGTGTTGCAGCCCAAGCGGCGGCAGTTGAAACCCTTCGCAGGGGGTTCGACAAATACCTGATAGTGGGAGACAGGGCCTCCAATGACATTCGCGTTGTTGGATTGGGGGCGTCACCGTGTGCTACTGGTGCGAGAAGGGGCATTTCATAAACTAGGCAAGACGGAATTGAAACAAGAACAACCTCGACAGTTCGAGGGTTACTCCGAGGGAGGTCAAAATGATTCGGATACTGACGGTTTTGGTTGCCATGGTTGTCACCTTGGCTGCAACCAATCCTTCCCAAGCTGCGCGAAAGATGCGAGTTCTATCACTCGCTGATATGAACGTGATTGGAGAAGGGGTTTTATCGCCAGCACTTTACATCACGATGCCGAACAGTGGTACCACCAATGTCTTGATCAGGCTCACTTTGCCGTCGGACTACAAGCGCAATTCGATTGCGACTTTGCGACTGTTTTTCTGGACTTCTGGGGTAGACTGCACCGTGGGCTTGGAAGCCGTGGGGGCAAACCGATGGAGAATTGGTTCCCGGTTTTCAAATATTGGTGGCCCGCAAAGCGGCTTCACGGCAGAAACAGCCGGACCAACACCTGTTCCGGAAGTGAGCCAATCCCTATTTTACAAGGACTTCAAACTCGCTCCAGTAACGATCGGCAACATTGCCGGGCAGCGGAGCAATGACATCATCTCAGTGATGGTGGGCCGTGCCGCCTTCAATTCGGGGGATACATGCACGCAGCCTTTGTATCTAGTCTCAGCAAGATTGAAATATAAAACGCCCAACTAACGAAGCCCTTTAGACTAACGTACCATTGCAGCGCGAACGCGTGCTGGCCGCCGAACGTATGCGCGAAACGCTGCAGGCTCATGGAAGCATGGGCTGCATTCTGCGAACCGAAGGACGCTGGGAAAGTAATTCGCTTGCGGTGAACAATTACTGGAACAGCGGGCCCTGTGGATAACGCGAATAATTGCCTGAGATTTGATTTCAATTCCGCCGGACAACGCTGCTGCTCGCTATCATCCGTGAACGACTAGAATCGCACCGGGCTAGGCCGACGGACCGAACATGGAATGCACCTTCCACCGCCCGGCGCGCCCTCCAAGGTGCGAGGAGTGGCTGCGCGATGGTCAAGAGGGTTGAGGCAGGCACATTTGGCATCGGTATCGGCGGATGACTGGCACTGGAATCTGGATGACGCTTCATTTGATGAAATAGCGACCAGCAGTGGCATCCTGCTGACGGTCGAGAACCGCGACAGAATCAGAAACGCGCTCAGGGCTTGCCTACACGAAGCCAACATGTCGAAGAGACTTTAGAGTCGCAAAGGTTTTACAGTCTTGCGAAATCAATCGACAAATCTGCTCATGCCTTGATTGAGAAAATTGGCATGCTCCAGTCTGACGAATACACGACCTTCATGCTGGCATTGGTCAAGGAAGGGGGTTCATTTGAAGACCTCCACACTGTTGCGGTGAAAATTAGGATGTTGCAGCACCATGCAAAGAATGCATCGAAGAAGCTCAAGGCTACGGAAACTCGTGGTTCAGGACGTAGCCATCGCTCTTGGCTTGATGGTCTAGTGGCGGCTTTGGCCAAGGTCTTTCGCGATGCAGGGGGCAAAGTTGCAGCCGCCTACTCTGAAAGCACAATCCGTCACGGCAGGGAAAGCGGAATGCGTGATGGTCCTTTTATCCGCTTTGTCAAATGGCATGTTGACCGATTGCCTGCCCAGTTCCACATCGAACAGCCGACGCTAGGCGAGGCCATCAACAGAGCGCTGGAGCGTCAATGCGAGCGGCCAGGACGCGACAGGTTGAAATCCATCTTCACTTTTTTGATTTCAACCTTTATTTCAAGTTCCAGTTTTCGGGCCATAGGTGGTCGCGCATCGGCGAACACGCCCGGCCCCAAGTGAATTTTTCCCTTTCCAGTTCGGGACGTGCATTTCTGGCCAAGGTTCACCGGCGCATGTCGTGTCAGTGACCATGGAGATACCAGATGACCGAATTCGTTCCCTTCGCAATGTCCGTCGCCGAAGCCGTCCGCATGGCTGGCCTGGGCCGTACGTCGCTCTACGCGGCGATTGCGGCTGGCAAACTTAAGATCGCGGAAGGCAGGAAGGCGCACTCTGATTGAAACGGAAGCACTTCGCCATTTCATTCTGGCGCTGCCTGAATCTGGCGGCTCGCAAGATGCCGCCTGAAATGAACCGGGCCGGAACGGTGTTCGAAGCACCGTCCGGCCCATGCTCTCAATCCCTGTGTCACAAGGAAAAATCGCATGGGCAACATAGTCCATTTGAATTCCCATTTCCACCTTCCCCTTTTCGCATGGGCCGAATGCCAGCGCAGATTGCCGCCACCTATCATGATGGCGGGCTATCGAGTGGACCGGTGCTGCAACGTTCAACCGATCTGGCGTGAAGTGCGAAACATGGCTAAGCTCACAGTCACCGCCCGCATCCTGCCCGATGGCAGCACCTTCACCGCGAAGGGCCGGGACGCATGGGCTTTGCTCGAATTGGTCAAGGCCGGGCAGCGTGGTTGCACACCGATTGATTGCCCTGGCCCGCGATGGTCGGGCTACGTGTTCAATCTCAAACGTCAGCACGGCCTCGCCATCGAAACCCGTGCATGAACCGCATCGCGGCCCATTTCCTGGTTGCCATGGCAGGTACATCCTTCGCAGTGCAGGTGGAGATTGTCAGCCGCTCCGATGACCCGGAAAGGGCAGCGGCATGACCGGCGAGACCATCATTGCCGCTTGGCCGAAGAACTCACGCGAGACCCTGCAAGTGAAACTTGGCGAGTACAAGGGCCAAGCCATCATTGACCTTCGCAGTTGGTACAAGTCCGTCGATGGCACATTGAAACCGGGACGCGGTGGCTTGACCATCGCGCTTCGGCACTTACCTGCTTTGGCCGATGCCACCGCCAAGGCGCTCAATGCGGCCCGCGCGTCGGGGCTTCTGCCCGGCATTGACTCTCAGAACGAATAGGAAGGCGCTGGGCGGGGTTTCGGCTCCGCCCGGTGCAAATGGACTCCGAAAAAAGCGAAACAGCCTCTCAGGACTCGCCAATGGCAAAGAAACACAATGCGACGGGCCGGTCACGTCGGCAGCTATGCCGTTTGTCGCCATCGAACGCTACACCATGAACTGCCCGGCGTGGGCCAGTTTGTCATTGGCCGGACGGTGCGCCTATTTCGAATTGCTGAAAGCCTTCGATGGCAGCAACAACGGAAAGCTTGCCTTGTCCGCCAACATGCTCGCATCGAAGCTTCCCGTCGGCAGAGCCACCGCAGGCCGCGCCTTGGAGGAACTCACGGCAAAGGGATTCATCGCAGCGGTGCGGCAAGGTGGCTTCAATATGAAATCCGGGTTGCGCCGCGCCACCGAATGGCGGTTGAACTGCTACCGGTGTGACGTGACCGGCGCTCTGCCATCGAAAGAATTCATGCGCTGGCAAGATGGCAAGATTTCATTTGACGGTCTCGCCACAGAGCAACAGCGGTCTCACCACGGAGCAACTGAATTGACGCGCGCAACAATATTGCCGGTTTGTTGCTCTGACGTGAGACCGGTCGGACGCTGGCGAACAAACTCACGGTCTCACCACAGAGCACCTTATAGAATCTACCATGTGGTACAGCGTCAGGGCGCGCGCGAAGCGGAGCCATTGCGTAGCGAGCGAAGCGCGCGACCGGGACATTGGAAACGAAAGCCGTGCGCCAGCACGGCCCTGAGGAAACCATAGGAGGTTGACCATGACCACATTCAAGGATGGCCGTCACGTGAAGGCGGCAAGGGCGCTGGCAGGACTGAAACAATCGGAACTCGCGGCGCTCGCGAACCTGCACGTGAACTCCGTCAAGAGACTTGAAGGGCTTCCCCGCATTCCACTTCGCGACCATGCCGCCGAATGCGTCGGGAAAGCATTGCTGGCGAAGGGCGTCATTGCCGATGTCCTTCCCGTTACCCATGTTCGCCTGGCTGACGTAACGGGCTGATTTGAGCTAAGTGCGAGCTGTCAACGGCAATTCGACCATTTGAACCAGTTGGCAGAACTGGAGCGAGCCGGACGCTGTGCGCGGCGGTTGAAAACCAATCGGCGGAAATCGGTGGCTAGTGCGCGCGGCGTTTCTAAACTAGGCGGACATAGAGGCTGACGTTGTGCCGGGAGCATAATTTTCCTTCACCATCGCGCGCGCGAGATATTGCGAACGTTGTTCGACGAAACCGTCCGGGTCCATTGATTTGACTTTCGCGCCGCCGTGTCCATAGTAGCCACGTTGCAACAAGAGGGGGCTACTCTTGGAGGAACCAATGAAAAAACTCGCTTTCGCACTTGGAATACTATGCGCTTTCGCCACTGCTGGTGAAGCGGCTTGCACCAAGAAACACCTTAAGGGAACGTGGCAGGTTTCGCTTGGTGGTCAGGGATATGTAGGCATACTGTCTGGCGGCGTTATCAATCTTAGTTTCGGCGGAACTCCGATTGTATTTACCTTCACGTCCTTCAGCAGCAGCACGTGCAAAGGGTCCGGGACTTTCTCGATTGACGGTGATCCGCCGGTACCTGCCAAATTTTCCACCGAGCAGGTCAGCAGCAGTTCGTCACGGAAACCCAATCATATCTTGTTTTCTGGTTCCGCGGGCGGTGGTATCGATTTTACGTTCACACTCCACCGTCGGTAACAGCAGAGCGGGCGGAGCGGTATGACTGCTCCGCCAAGTATCCAGTAGAGTTGCCCTAGAATTGTTTCACTCCCCACATGGACCTGACCGCCCGCCTCCGGTCCGCGTAAGTGAGATAGAGGCCCGGATTAGTGCCGAACCGAGCTTGGCAACTCGCTAGACATTCGCAACAAACTTGAAGCTTGGGAAGCCGTCGCTGAGGATAGTCGTGTGCGGCAGCAAGCCAGACTGAGAATTCTCCACCACCTTTGAAGCAACAGTGTGAGGGAATGCCCGGTGTCACTCCCACCAAAGTTTGTGGCCGTTAGTAGCCATGTGCACTAGTTGACCACGCTCACACTCGCAAGTTAGTGCGACCGGTGGGCCTACCCTTTCGAGACCATGCGGCCGAATGCGTCGGCAAGGCATTGCTAGCGAAAGGCGTCATTGCTGGTGTGCTTCCGGTTACCCATGTTCGCCTTGCCGATCCAGCGGGGTGATTTGGCTAAGTCCATGGGGCGACAACTGCAAATCGGCTATTTGCACCAGTTGGCGAAAATGTGCGCGCGTTGAACAATGTGCGTGAGGTTCAAAAACAATCGCCGGAAATCGGCCGCCAATGTGCAGGACTTTTCAATACTAGGGCGTGGACTTATAAGCGCGTAGCCAAACGCGGATCGAAGCCAACTTGATGAAGGCAAGGTAGTTCGCTGCGAGCTTGTCATAACGGGTAGCGATCCGTCGGCATTGCTTGATCTTGTTGAAGAACCGCTCGACAAGGTTGCGCGAGCGATAGAGATAAGGGCTGAAGCAGATGGGGTCCCTGCGATTGCGCTTGGGCGGGATGTTGGCCCATGCGCCTTGCTCGTTAACGAGCTTCCTGATCCAGTCGGCATCATAGCCACGGTCGGCAAGCACCATCGTCTTTGGAAGCAATCCGGCCAGAAGTACGGGGCAGAGCCTGTTGTCATGAGCCTCGCCCGGCGACAGGCCAAGGCGCACCGGTAGACCATTGGCGTCCACCACGGCGTGCACCTTGCTGGTCAGTCCGCCGCGCGAACGACCCATATCAGACTCGAAGCATTTCATTGATGCGCTTTCGACATGATCGGCGTTCACTCTGCATTTTCAGAGCAATGGCAGGCCTGCTACAGTTTCAAAGCTGACAAATTGTAAACAGGGTATCGTCCCAGCTTGGTGCCATTAATGCGGGCGGGTTGAACGCCATCGTACAATCGCATCGCCTTGAGGACTTGTATTGGCTTCAAAATACCCGGCCGCTAGTATAGCTTGCATGTGAAGCTCACTATTGCCGACATTGCGAAAACCATGCTCCAGTCCTGCTGGAACGATAATCAACTCATTTTGGGTCAAGGTCGCAATTTTGTCTCCTAGCCATACTTCAACCTTACCACTGACAACCGAAAGCACTTCCTCTACCCGGTGGGTATGCCTTGGGGCCCCTGTACCTGGGGCGCACCATTGCTCGAAGACGCAAAGCTCCTTCGAGCCAGTCAACTCGGAAATGCGCATTCGCGTGACAACACCGGCCCGCCATTCTTCCTTTGTTTGTGTTCCGTGAATGATGGGATTCATAGAAGGTCTCCTGACTAAAGATGTAACTGCTTCATAAGAATTTGGAAAGGCAACCTGATTTGGAGAAAGAAGCGGGAAATCGGAATGTCTGCAACTGGCCCTTCTGCGACATGGCAATGGTAGCCGATAATGGCCGCTTTCGCCTCGAAAGCAGACATACGTGCATGACTAACCATGCCCGTTTATGAGTTCACGCCCTAGGTCGATTTAGAAGCTTCATTGTTCCTGGCCCATAGTTTCAGGGTGTCCTGTACTTGAACTTGACCGAAGTAACCATCATTGTTTCAGCGCATGTGTCGCTGGCGTCATTGCCAACTCGCGCAATAGACACAATAACGAAGTTGCCGCTTTTCTGGCCAACTAACGGGCCTGCGGCCGGTGGCGCCAAAAGGAATTTCTTTGTGTACACAATACCCACGGTGGCTGGAGTAACGACCGTACTAGCCCCAGTGATGGTCAATCCGCTCGCCGGCCCGAACAGAACCTGATTCTGGAGCTTCTGGCCGATAGCGGACGGTATCGGAAGCTTGAGAGAGCAATGCCGCAACTTGTGCCACCGCCTACCATTCGTAGCGTTAGTTGCGCAGTGGAGTTCGATTTGAAACCTTTGGGGAGCGTCAAGTTCAATACAAGGCCAGTGACGGTTGCGTCTGGCATCTGGAGGCCATATTGGGTTTCGGTCGCAAAACCTCCGCCGTTAGAAATATCCGAGCCGCTTATAAAAACAATTAGCGTCCCGGCTTCGGCGGATGCACTTCCTGCAATCAACGCGGCGCCCAGCAATATGTGAAAATTGCTCATCTTCATGACTTGGTTTCCTCGTTTTGTAATGTGGCCCCCGGCAGGCGGAAATTACGCCGCCGGCAATTGGTTACAAGCTCAATGTGTGGCAACAGCCCCGCCAAAGAAACGCTTCATTGTTCCTGACGCATAATTTCCGCTCGCTTTCACGCGCGCGAGATATTGGAAGCGCTGGACGGCAAAGACAGATTTGTCAGCACTACGCGCGCGGGCGCGCGAGATAAAGGCAGCGAAGGGGGGTTCCCCCTGATTACCATTTCGCTTCAATCGCTTGAGCCGTAGATTGAAAATTTGATTCTAAACGGGCCCCGTTCGTCACCATACCGCGCAAACATGCACTGGCGCGATGCTATCTATAAATCTACTTTCTGTAGCGTCCCTTTTCGCACCAGTACTTAATGGTGACGCCGGGTTGCCTCTGGAATAGTTCCTGAGCAGTGTTGCAGTTTTCAGAGTTGTACTACTCGCCTTCGTCCGTATCGAAGGTCGCAACATGAATTCGCATCAATTCTGGAATGCCGGTCGAACTTGTCCGGTAAAGGGTATAGATACTGCTATCGGCCTCACTGCACAGGGAAAGCATTGCAGTGAGCACGGAAGCCACTCCAAAATGTTCAAGGGTGCTCCACGCCATCAATTCCTCACTTGTGTCCTGAGAGCAAAGTAACACCGTACAGTTTAATGGCAACTGGACGCCGGTGGGGCAGATGGTGGGGCAGCATGAGGGGTAAAATAGGAAAATCCCATCATATCATAGATTTACCGCAATAGATTGGCGGAGACGCAGGGATTCGAACCCTGGATACGCTGTAACACGTATGACGATTTAGCAAACCGTTGCCTTCAGCCACTCGGCCACGTCTCCGACGCTGGGGCTTTTGCCGCGATTTGAGCGGACTTGCAAGGCTTCGCCGGCCTCCCAGATTTGAACAATTCTAAATCCGAGTAATTTAGTCGGTTTTTCTTGACGGGGCTTTTTCGGCGCGATAGAGACGCGGGCAACAGTCAACGCCAGAGAGGTTTCCATGCGTCTGTCCCGCCGTACTTTCATCGCCGCTGCCGCCGCTGTGGGCTTTGTTTCGCCCGCCCTCGCCAATGGCGTGGTCAATGTCTACACCTACCGCCAGCCGGCGCTGATCGACCCCCTGCTCGCCGCCTTCACCAGGCGAAACCGGCATTCAGGCGCAATCGGTGTTCGCCGAGGACGGGCTCATCGAGCGCCTCGCCCAGGAAGGCCGCAACAGCCCGGCCGACGTGCTGTTGACCGCCAATGTCGGACGCCTGGTTGAAGCCGTGGGCCGCGACCTGGCACAGCCCGTCACCTCCGAGGCGATCAATTCCAAGGTTCCGGAAAACCTGCGCGACCCCGCCAGCAACTGGTTTGCGCTCACCATGCGGGCCCGCGTCATCTATGCCTCAAGCGAGCGCGTGAAGCAGGAGACGATCTCTTACGAAGAACTCGCCGATCCCAAATGGAAAGGCAAAATTTGCCTGCGCCCCGGCAACCACCCCTACAATCTCGGGCTCATTGCCGCGATGATCGCGCATCTGGGTGAGGATGGCGCCAAGACCTGGCTTCAGGGCCTCAAGGCCAATCTGGCGCTGAAGCCCACCGGCAATGACCGGGCCCAGGCCAAGAGTGTGTGCGGCGGGCGAATGCGATCTCGCCATCGCCAACACCTATTACATGGGCCTGATGCTGACCAACGAGAAAGAGCCCGAGCAGAAGGAATGGGCCAAGGCGGTGCGCATCCTGTTCCCTTCCTCCGACGAGATCGGCACCCATGTGAACATTTCCGGCATGCTGATGACCAAGAATGCGCCGAACCGCGACAATGCCCTGAAGCTCATGGAGTTCCTGGCCTCCGACGCCGCCCAGAAGCTCTATGCCGATGGCAATTTCGAATATCCGGTGAATCCGGCCGTCGGTCCCCACGAAATCGTCAAGTCCTGGGGCATCTTCACGCCCGACACGATCAACATCCACGAAATCGCCAAAAACGAGGCCGCCGCCTCGAAGCTGGTCGACGAGGTGGCCTTCAACGACTGACAGCAATTCACTCCCGCACCCATCATGGTTAACGGAAAAAAGATGGCTTTGGCCTGAAACTGGGCTACAAGGGTGAGTGCGGGAGTATTCGAGATGCGCGTCGTATTGGTTGCTGCAGTTTTGGGTTTGGCGATGGCGCCGGTTCCGGCGCTGGCGGTGGAGAATTTCATTCCGCTTGGCCACAATTATTCGCCCGACGATTCAGTAATCCCCGAATTCAACAGCGAGCAGGACCGGCTCAATGGCCAGGTCGATATTTATGAAACCGAAATCTACACCCGCCAGCGCTTCGCCAAGGAAAACAACACCTATGTGCGGCGCTTCCTGAACTCGCAATCGGGAACCGGCGGCTCCATGGATTTCATCGATTACTGAGCCAAAAGGTGCAGGGCCCGCGCGGCCCCTGTTCCCGCGCGAGCCCCTGAGCGTTTGACGCCGCCCTTTTTTCTCAATGCAGAGTCATCCAGTCGCGGGCCATTTTCTGGGCCTCGTGAACTTGTGACGCACTCATCTCGCGCGAGATTTCGCAACGATAGGTGCGGGCATCTTCACTGCCTTTCAGGGCAGCCAGATTGAACCACTTGTGCGCCGTCACATAGTCCTGCTCGACATCGCGGCCGATGCAGTACATGAGGCCGAGTTCGAAGAGCGTATCGGCGGTGGCAATGGCCGGCGCCACGTCGCCGAAGTTTGATTCAGAATTGTCCAGGTTCGACATTTGACTTCCCCATCCATTCACGTTCCGGCTGTTTTTTTTGCGCCGTTGATCTCCGCCGTTCCACCGTGCAGCGATCATGGCCACATATTGCCGCGCGCCTCCCAAGGCCGCGTTAAGCGACAGGATTAAAGGCAAATGAAGCGGCTTGTGGAAACGCGCCGTTAAGGAAATGGAAACATGTGCAGAGTTCGATTCAATGCTTGCAGCGATGTTCACAAGCGATTCACCAAGATGCGAATTCACGGCGCGTTCACTACAAGGGAACGTCAGCGCAGTTCTCACGTGCACCGGCACGGCGATCTTCAGCATCACCGGGTAGTGGTCTGACCCGGCCGGCTCGCCGATCTGCTGGCTTTCGAGCTGGCGGATATCGGGGCTTACGAATATGTGGTCGATGGCGACCTGCGGCAATTGCAGGCGCGAGGGCCAGGTGGGCAGGCCGCTCAAACGCACCAGTCCGAGGTTTTTCTCCACCGTCTGCACGATCCTTGAAAATGGCGTGGCGTTGAAATCGCCCATCACCAGTTTGCGGCCGGGCGTGGCCGACAGCAGTTCGACGAGGCCGGCGATCTGGTTGAACTGGGCGCGCGAGTGTGGAAAGCGGATGGTGTGAACACCGAACACCAGCAGGTTTCCGGCTTCCGGGCCCAATTGCGCGGTGATGACCGGTGGCCCCTTCCAGCCGGTCTTGCCTTCGCCCGACAGGATCGGCAGCTTCGACAGAATGGCCATGTGGCAATAGTCGACGGCAAAGCATTCGACGTGATGCGGATAGCGCCCACTCAGGTCCTTGATGATCTGGCGGTGCTGCGGCCCGATTTCGACCAGCGTGATGATATCAGCGTCGATGCGTTCAATCTCGGCCTTCACTGCGTCGACTTCGGCATTTTCGTACCAGCTGTTGAAAGTCGCGACTTTCAACTCGCGCTCGCCGGGCTTGGCTTCATCGAGCACCCGCACATGGCTGGTGGCGATATGCGGCCAGGCGCCAATGGCCAGCAGGCCGCCAGCAATAATGACGAAGGCCGAAACCAGCCTCGCCCGCGGCATGAAGCGGCCAACCAGAAATCCGGCTGATACCACCGCGAACTGCAAGGTGAATTGCGAGAACACATCGAAGGCAATCCACAGGTGGCCGAGGCGCGAGGCGACGAGCCCAACAATGCCGAGCGCGAGGCCCAGTTCACATTCGAGGCGGCCCGGCGCCTTGCGCTTCTTGGGCGGCACGGCCTCGCCGCCGGTTACAGCCGGTGTCTTTCCTGTTCGCCGTCTCGTTCAAATCCCGCTCCGGGGGTTAGAGCAGCCTGCTCTCCATCGGCAGGATCTGTTCCGGTGTACCAAAGCCTGGCAGCGCTTCAAAGCGCTTCTTCCAGGCCAGCACATGCGGATAGGGCGTCAGATCGATGTTGGCCTCGGCGGTGTAGCGGGTCACCGCATAGATGCCGACATCGGCGATGGTCGGCTTCTTGCCGACAATCCAGTCGGATTCGACCAGTTCATGCTCCAGTGCCGCATAGGCGGCCCTGGCCTCGGTGTCATACATGATGCGCACTTCGTCGCCGAACTGGCGGAAGCCGCGCGAGCGGGCCCGCAAGCGCAAAACCGGCAGGGACAGCTTGTCCCACTGCCAGAACAGCCATTCGCGGATGCGCTGGCGCTCGAAAGCGGTCTTGCCGTCGAACTTCTTCAGGGCTTCCGACAAGGTGCTCGAGAATTGCCGCCGACTGCACATAGAAGGACTGGCCATCGCGCAGGGTCGGCACCTGGCCGTAGCGGTTCTTGACGAGATAGTCCGGCTGCTTGTGCTGGCCTTCGCGCAAATTCACGTGGATGTAGGAGAACGGATGCTTGCACAGCGACAGCATCAGGCCAACCGTATAGGTCGGGCCCGAGGTCATCGACCCATGCAGCGTGAAGCGCTGCTTGTCACCGCTCGAAACAGCCTTTTCGGCCGGCTTTTTGGCGGGCTTGGCTTTGGCGGCGGGTTTTGCCACTTTCTTGGCGCCGGCTTGGCCGCCTTCTTCACGATGGATGTCTTCTTCAACGCAGACGCCTTCGCAGCCTTTTTGGCTGTCTTTGCCATAACACAGAACCTCCCGGGCACCCCCGCCCACACACAATCAGGGTACGGACTATAGGGGATTTCCGAGGGAAAGGGAAATCGAATGCTAAGAGGTTGTATTGATTGGTTAATTCGTTATGTCCCTGGCCTAAACCCCGAGCTTCGCCTTCAGCACATCGCTCACCGCCTGCCGGGTTGGCCTTGCCGCCGGTCGTCTTCATCACCTGGCCGACGAACCAGCCGAGCATGGTGGGCTTGGCCTTCACCTGCTCGACCTTGTCGGGGTTGGCGGCGATGATTTCGTCGACGGCTTTCTCGATGGCGCCGGTGTCGGTCACCTGCTTCAGGCCGCGCGCTTCGACGATGCTCGGCGGGCGAGCCGCCTTCGGTCCAGACGATCTCGAACACGTCCTTGGCGATCTTGCCGGAGATCGTGCCGTTGCCGATCAGGTCGACGATCTCGCCGAGCTGAGCGGCGGAAACCGGCGTCGTTTCAATGGTTTTGCCTTCCTTGTTCAAGCCGTCCGAAGAACTCGTTGATCACCCAGTTGGCGGCCATCTTGCCATCGCGGCCCTTGGCCACCTGCTTCGAAGAAATCGGCGGCGGCGCGTTCGGCCGTCAGCACCGCGGCGTCATAGGCGGAAAGGCCATAGTCCTTCACGAAGCGGGCGATCTTGTCGTCGGGCAGTTCCGGCAGGGTCTTCCGGATGCCGTCGATCCAGGCGTCATCGAGTTCCAGCGGCAGCAGGTCGGGATCGGGGAAATAGCGGTAGTCGTGGGCCTCTTCCTTCGAGCGCATGGAGCGGGTTTCGCCCTTCCTCGCATCGAACAGCCGGGTTTCCTGGTCGATCTTGCCGCCATCCTCGAGAATGCCGATCTGGCGGCGGGCTTCATATTCGATGGCCTGGCCCATGAAGCGGATGGAGTTGACGTTCTTGATCTCGCAGCGCGTGCCGAAGTCCTCGCCGGGGCGGCGCACCGAGACGTTGACGTCGGCGCGCAAGCGAGCCCTGCTCCATGTTGCCGTCGCAGGTGCCGAGATAGCGCATGATCTGGCGGAGCTTGGTCACATAGGCCTTGGCCTCGTCGGCCGAGCGCATGTCGGGCTTCGAGACGATTTCCATCAGCGCGCAGCCGGAGCGGTTGAGATCGACAAAGCTCATCGTCGGGTGCTGGTCGTGCAGCGACTTGCCGGCGTCCTGCTCGAGATGCAGGCGCTCGACGCCGACCTCGACGGACTTGCCGCCGTCCAGATCGACATGGACGATGCCCTCGCCCACCACCGGCTGCTTGTACTGGGAAATCTGATAGCCCTGCGGCAGGTCGGGATAGAAATAATTCTTGCGGTCGAACACCGAGTGCTTGTTGATCTGCGGCCTTGAGGCCAAGCCCGGTGCGCACCGCCTGCTCGACGCAGAATTCGTTGATCACCGGCAACATGCCGGGCATCGCCGCATCGACGAGCGACACATGGTCATTGGGCTCGCCGCCGAATTCGGCCGAGGCGCCCGAGAACAGCTTGGCCTTGGACAGCACCTGGGCATGGACCTCCAGCCCGAGGATGATTTCCCAATCGCCGGTCGCCCCCTTGATCCAGTCTTTCTTGTCGGCCACGCGCTTTTCGGAGTTGAGCATTTACGGTCCATCGAAAGTTTCGTCATTCCGGCGAAAGCCGGAACCCATGGCGGCCATGGGCCCCGGCTTTCGCCGGGGTGACGGATTTGGTTTTGCAACGTGCTAGCCGCTGCCCCCCTCCGTTTCAACCCCTTGGTTTCGCCAATTCCCGGCTCATCGACCGGGCCAGCCACAGGAAGCCCGCCAGCATGATGGCGAGGATGACCCAGAAGGAGATGTCCTGGCGCGTGAGGTTCGACAATTGACCGGTGGAGGCCTTGAGCCACACTTGATAGGCGATCACCACGGCCACGAACACCGCACCTGCCAGGCAGCCCGCGCGCATCGCCTTCAGCAAAATCCACCCCAAGGGTGACATCGGCTTCTTCCCCGTGCTAGCTCTTCCCACCTTCCAGAATGACCGAGATCATGTCGAAATCCAAACCCGATCTTTCGAAGCTTTCGCCTGAAACCCGCCTTGTTCTCGCGTCGCGAGAGTTTTCGCAGCATGGAACGGTGTCGCCGCCAGTCTACCATGCCTCGACATACATCTTCCCGACGCTCGAGGATTTCTTCGCGCCCAACAAAACCTACAGCTACGGGCGGCGCGGCACACCGACGTCGCGCGCCTTCGAAAACGCCGTTGCCATGCTCGAGGGCGGATATGCCGCAAAGACCGCATCCTCGGGGCTCGCGGCCTGCAGCATGGCATTGTTGGCCTTTCTCAAGGCGGGCGACCACCTGCTGATGACGGATTCGGTCTATGGCCCGGTTCGTCACCTGTGCGACACGCTGCTGAAAGGCTTGGGCATCGAGACCACCTATTACGATCCGCTGTTGGCCGCCGGGATCGCGGCGCTCATCCGTCCCAATACGAAAGTGGTGTATTGCGAAAGCCCCGGCTCGTTGACGCTCGAAGTGCAGGACCTCCCCGCCATCGCTGGTGCGGCTCACCGCCACAACGCGATCGTCATGATCGACAATACCTGGTCGGCAGGTCTCTATTTCAACGCCTTCGCGCATGGCGCCGATGTATCGATTCAGGCGGCGACGAAGTATATATGCGGCCATGCCGACATCATGCTCGGCACCGTCACCTGCAGCGAGCAACATTGGCCGCGCTTCCGCGAGGCTTTCGAGACGCTCGGGCAATTCGCCGGGCCTGACGACATGGCCATGGCGCTGCGGGGTTTGCGGACCCTGGAGGTCCGCCTCCGCCGCCACATGGACAACGCCTTGAAGGTTGCCGCGTGGCTTGCGGGCCATGACAGCGTTGCCGAAGTCATCTATCCGGCACTTCCGGGTTCGCGCGGCCACGAATTATGGAAGCGCGATTTCACCGGCGCCTGCGGGCTGTTGTCCGATCATCCTCAAACCTGCGTCGCGTGTGCAACTCGCCGCCATGTTGGACAATTGCGGATTGATCAGCATTGGAGAAAGCTGGGGCGGTTTTGAAAGCCTCGTCGTGCCCTTCAAGCCGCAACGCACGGCCAAGGAGTGGACGACGCGTGGCCCCTGCGCTGCGCTTTCACATCGGCCTCGAAAGCCCCGACGATCTCATCGCCGATCTGACGGACGGCTTCGCGCGCATGAAGGCCATAGGTTGATAATTCGCCGTACACTCCCATCTATCCGTCATCCCGGCGCAAGCCGGGACCCATTCAATCGCTTCAGTGGGCCCCGGCTTTCGCCGGGGTGACGGGGAAATAATGATGAAATTCGTTGCTGCCGCTGCCCTTTCCCTTGCCCTCGCCGCGCCTGCATTCGCCCAGGAATCCGACGATCCCGAACTCATTTTCAAGAAGACCACCGTCTGGCGCATGCTGTCGCCGGACGCCAAGCTTGCGACCTATGTGATCGACGATCCGCAGGTGGCCGGTGTGTCGTGCTATTTCACGGTTCCGGAAGTCGGCGGCTGGTCGGGCTGGGCGGGCTTTGCCGAGGAGCGTTCGGAGACCTCGCTGGCCTGCCGGCAAGTTGGGCCCGTCACCATCAAGGCGAAGTTCGAACAGGGCGAGGAAATCTACCGCCAGCGGCGCTCACTGTTCTTCAAGAAAATGCAGATCGTCAGGGGCTGCGATGCCAAGCGCAACGTTCTGGTCTATCTCGCCTACACCGACCGGATGATCGAAGGCAGCCCGCAGAACTCCACGTCAACAGTGCCGCTGATGCCGTGGGGCAACCAGCCACCGCCCAATTGCGGAGAGTTCCTGAACCAATAGCTTTCTGCTAGCTTCATTCGCACACTTGCGGAGCTTCCCATGCTGAAACGCCTTGCGCTGTGCGCCGCCCTGCCCTTTGCCGTCACACCTGCCGGGGCCAATGACTCAATTGCCGAGATCGGGGCTGGCGGACTGGTGCTGGTGCAGGCGGATTATATCCGCATGGAGAAGGAAGACCTCTATATTTCGCCCACAGAGGTGAAGGTCGATTATGTATTCCGCAACACCGACGGGAAGGACCACACGCACATCGTCGCCTTTCCAATGCCCGACATCAACCCCGTGGACTACATGGAGTCCGACAACGGCATTCCCGACCAGAACGCCGACAATTTCATGCAGTTCAGCGTCACCGTGGGCGGCAAGGCAATCGCCCCGGAACTCGAAATGCGCGCCATAGTGGCCGGCATTGATCTCACCGACGAATTGCGAGCCCTCGGCCTGCCGCTCAATCCGCTGTCGGAGGCGGCCCGGGTGGCGGTGAAGGCGCTGCCCATCGCCAAGCTTGAAGAACTGCAAGTGATGGGTGCCGTCAGGATGCAGGATGACTACATCGACCCGTCGTGGTCGCTGCGCTCGACCTATTATTGGCGCCAGACATTTCCCGCCAAGGCGGCAATCAATGTCTCGCACCGCTACACGCCGGCCGTTGGCGGATTCTTCTTCACCGCCACGAGCCTCGATGAGGCCTACTACAAGGACACGTACTGCATCGACGCCGGAACGGCTTCGGCGCTGCGCAAGAAGCTTGCGGCGCTGCCCGAAGACCGGCGGATGATGATGTCCACCAGCATCGAGTACATTCTGAAGACCGGCGCCAACTGGATGGGGCCCATCGGCGACTTCCGCATGGTGATCGACAAGGGGCGGCCGGACGCCATCGTGTCGTTCTGCGAAGACAACGTCACGAAAATCGCCCCCACCCAGTTCGAAGTGCTGAAACAGGACTTCTATCCCGAGAAGGACCTCAAGGTGCTGGTGATCCGGGCGATGGACGATGAATAACGGCGCGGTGTTCAGTCCGTTGTGTAGGTGATCTTCGCCGACAGCACGAACAGCGTGCTTTGGCACGTGTCCAGGGGATTATTGATCTGTCGGCTGACGAGGGCAATGATGCTGTCACCGGCTTTCTGATCGAGGATGGGACCAAAGGTGGCCTTCTTCATTTCAAAAGTCCGCGTAAACATCTGGTTGGGCGTGGCTGGAACGGTGAAAGCCCCCGGAGCGGATTCGGCAAGTCCGCTGCTGGCGCCGGTAACCAGCGTGAACACATTGCCGGGCCTGCCGCGGTAGGTGCCATCGGCATTCAGAACCATGTCGCAGGGCGGGGTGCCCAATCCGGTCACCGCGCGCAGGCGCAGCGTCACGGCTGAATTCTTCTTGTAGTCTTTCGGCAGGGTGAAGCCCACCCACACCGAGTTGAGCGCCAAGTGCGAAAGGTCGACGCCATAGGGCTTCTCGCTGGTCTTGGGCTCGGCGCGCAAATCAGTGCCGTTCACCACGAAGGATTTGGTGCCCGCCTCGGCAAGGCCTGCGGTTGCGAAGACGGCGAAAGCGAAAAGCGCGGGCAAGCCAAAATTGCGCATGGCGATCAATCCTCCAGCCGGTGGCCCCGGCACCACCCATATACAACGATAGCCGCTGTTTCCAAAGCTGCCACAAGCGGCTGCCCTCAGACTGGCCGTCCTGAGGTGTTATCCGACATTCGTTTCAGCGCCACGCGATCGACCTTGTCCGATGCGGTGAGTGGCATTGTTTCGAGCACAATGATGTCGTCCGGCGCCTTGTAGCCAATCCGCGCGCGGGCAAACGAAACGAGTTCCGCCATTGCGAGATTTGAGGCATCCGGCTTCAGCACGACGAAGGCCCGCACATTCTCGCCATGCACGACATCGGGCACGCCAACCACGCCCGCCATCGCCACGCCAGGATGCTGCAGCAGCGCCTCTTCCACTTCCTGCGGTGTGATGTTTGATCCATCATGCACAATGATTTGTTTTTGGCGGCCCTGGAACCAGAAGTACCCCTCGCGGTCCTCGATAAACACATCACCGGTATCGAGCCAGCCATCCACAACCACTGCACGCGTGGCATCGTCGTTGTCCCAGTATCCCATCATGTTGGCGTTGGATCTCACCCAGAGGCGGCCGCTTATACCCGTCGCCACAGGAGAACCGTCAGGGCCACGGATTTCGAGATCAAGCCGTCCATGGCACGGCCAACCGAGCCTGCCCTGATCTCACCATCGCAAGGATTCATCGCGGCGATGCCGAATTCGGTCATCCCGTATTGTTCGTCGATAAGCGGCCCCGATAGGGCCTCACTTCGCGCTGCAACTCCGCCGGAACCTTGTCGCCCCCGGAACCACATATCCGGAAGGAGGCGAAATCTCCGGGTTTGACCTCGGGATTTCGCACCAGTTCAAACAGGGTGACAGGCAAGGCAATGCCGAAGGTCGGCCGATGCTTCCGCATCGTCGACAACATTCCGTCGCTATCCAGGCTTTCGGGAATGACAATGCGCGCGCCGGCCCAGAGCCCCATGAAGACATCGGCGAACGCACCGATATGGGAAATCGATCCAAGGCTGCGACAATATCGTCGGGCCCGGTTTGGGAGGTGTTTGCGAAACTTGCCAGAATCGAACCCAAGGGAGAAGACGCTGTGGGTCACGCCCTTGGCGGGGCCGGTGCTTCCCGACGTAAAGAAAATGGCGGCAGGCTCGCCCGCAACACCGCCCGAAAGCGGGAATGGCGTTTTCGGGTTCACGCAGAAACTGTTCAAATGCCGGGTATTGACCTGCGCCTGCGCCGATAGCAGATCAGCGGCCATGACGGAGTTTTGCCGCCAACTGGCTTGCCGCGATATCGCCAGCTCGCGCGCTATCGAACACCAGCATGCTGGCACCGCTGACGTTCAATGCATGGTCGATTTCCGGAGGCGTGTAACGGTAATTGAGCGGCGTAGCCACCAGTCCGGCTTTGAAACAACCGAGATAATGGATGACCAGGGCGTCGCTGTTGGGCATCAGGGAGGCGACCCGGTCCCCCTGCCGGAGCCCCGCCGCAATCAGGTTCTGGGCGTAGTTTTGGCTGGCGGTTTCAAGACCGCGCCAACTCCATTCGCCTTGCGGTGCAACGAGTGCCACATCATCGGGCTTGAGGGCCAAACCGGTATCGAGCAGTCCGGGCAAATCCGCGATGGAGCGCAAGTCAACCTCTCGCACAGTTGAACCGCGTAGGCGAACAGACCCTGCCAATCACCGGTCAGGCGCCAGCGGCTGCAAGGAAATTGCACCATCGTTATCCAGCCTGCAACGGAAAAGGCCTGGCCCCCTTCTGCAAAACTTACTTCGTTTCAAGTGGCGCCGTCGTCAGGTATGAATCGTTGATGACCCCCACATCCCGGCCCACCGATATCAAGTCAGTTGCGAACGAGGTACTTGCCGCGTGGTCCGGCGTCAAACAGATCGCCCCATTCACGTCGCGCGCCGATGGATTGCCGCTGGCGGAGGCCTATCATGTCACCCCGCTTCTGCGTTCGGCGTTCGAGACGCGCGGTGAAACCATCACGGGACGGAAGATTGGCTTCACAAACCGGGACATGTGGAGTCGGTTTGGCGTCACCAATCCGGTATGGGGCTATACCACCAGCAACACGACGTGCGATCTCGCCGCTACGCCAGCAATTTCGCTGGCGCCCTTCTCCGAACCCCGGATCGAACCGGAGATCATGTTCGGCCTCAGGTCGCCGCCAAGACCCGGGATGACGGATGTGGCGCTGTCGATTGTATCGAATGGGTTTCGCTGGGCTTCGAAATTGTGCAGTCGATCTATCCGGGCTGGAAGTTCGGCGCCGCAGACACCGTCGCCGCCAATGGATTGCATGGCAGCACTATGCATCGGTCAACGCCATGCGCTGTCTCCACCCAAGGAGAACTGGCTGCGCGAATTCGGCAACTTTCACCGTTGATCTCAGCTGCAACGGCAATCTCGTGCATCATGGCGGCGGTTCACGGGTGCTCGGCAGTCCATTGCAGGCGCTCAGCCACCTGGTCGAGTTGCTTGCCAGCGATGCCACGAATCCGCCTCTGCGCGCCGGAGAGATCATATCCACTGGCACGCTGACATTGCAGCCAAGGTGAAGGCCGGCGAGCGCTGGACAGCCACCGTCACCGGCATCCCGCTTGAAGATATTTCAATTCAGTTTGAGTGATACAGCGCGGCTACAATCCACCCCCATCTCGTCATCCCGGCGAAAGCCGGGACCCATCGAGCAGGTTCAACGCATGCAACATTTCCGGAAAATTCCCAGTGGGTCCCGGCTTGCGCCGGGATGACAGCTATGGAGTGGCGCCACCAAACATCAATGTGCTCAAGGCTCTGTTGCCCATTCCTGGTCCGTATATGAAGAAATTGGCGACCCCGGCATGGATTCGAACTGCGACCTAGTGCTTAGAAGGCACTTGCTCTAGTCCAGCTGAGCTACGGGGTCGGTGGGCCAGCGTTTAGCCGATCAGCGGCGGAATGGGTAGGGGCGGCTTGTCGGGCGGCGGTTTCGGCGGCGTGGTCGTAGAACACCTTGTTGACGATGCGCCAGCGGCCTTCGTGTTTCAGCATGGTGAGATAGTCGGTGTAGCTGGTTCCCAAATAGTCGTTGGTGACCTTGACGGCGGCGATGTCGCCGGTGACGTCGATCGACACGATGGCCGCCCGGTAGGGCGTGCCCGGTGGTGGCCCGCCCGCGGCAGCGACCGCCGCCGCGAAGGCGGCGATGGGGTCGCATTCGAGCCGCCCGCGATAGTGACCGACGATGAGGGCATCGGGATGGAATGCGTTGGTCAGGCGCGGCACATCGGCGTAGATCATGCCTTCGAAATAGTCGATGGCGACTTGGCGGATGGCTTCCAGTTCTTCTCCGGCTGGCATAGGCTTTCTCCCTTTGACGACGTGCGATGAAGCATTCAGCGGCGGAATGGGTAGAGGAACTGTTTCCAATAGCCCGGCGGCACCGGGTGGCCGCCGATGCCGTAGGATTTGGGCCAGCGGCCTTCGGGCATGTGGTAGGTGCCGAACAGCCGGTCATAGAGCGGGAAGTGGATGGCGAAGTTCACGTCGATCGCCTCGCGTTCCTCGCCGTGGTGCCAGTGGTGAAAGCGCGGCGTCACGAGGAAGGGCGTCGGCCCAGCGCAGTTCCCAGCCGATGTTGGCGTGGATGAAGGCGGAATAGAAATAGACGATCAGCAGATAGGTCTGGATCGCCACGGCCTCGAAGCCAAGCGTGAACATCGGAATGGCGGTGAGGCCCCTCAATACAATGATCTCGAGGAAATGCATGCGGGCACCGGCCATCCAGTCCATGGATTTCGCCGAATGGTGCACGGCGTGGAAGCGCCACAGGGCGGGCACGCGGTGGAAGGCGCGGTGCACCCAGTATTGCACGAAGTCGGTGGCGAACATGATGAGCACCACCTGCACGATCAAGCGGCAGGGCGCCGACCCAGGCTTGCAGGCCTTCGAGGCTCGCCGCCCACGACACAAAACCGGCGGGCGCCAGGGCGAGCTAAGTCAGCACCTGCACCAGCAAGCGAGGACACGAAATAATAGAACAGGTCCTCGCGCCACTCGGCGCGGAACAGGCGCTGCTCGCGTTTCAAGTGGCGACAGGCGTTCGAGCGGCACGAACAGCAGGCCCAGTCAGGATCACGTTCAGCACAAAGAAGTCGAGGCCGAAGTAGACGCCGCCGCGATCTGTCTCCACCGTGCCGAACTGGCCGATGAGACCCGGCCAGCAACGTGACGGCAATCGCCGCCAGGCCGAGGATGCGCGTGGGCCGCAGCGCCAGATTGACCAGCGCCAGACCAAAGGCCGCCAGCATGGCGATGAACAGGCCGGTGCCGAACCATGGGTGATCGAACAGCACGCGCAGTTCCGGGGTGACGAACACTCCGGGAAAGGCCCGGGTGATGACCAGGACAAGACAGCCAACCGACAGCAGAAATGCAATCGTTCCCGCCAGCCAGCCGGTGCCGAAGCGGCGGTCTTCCGGTTTCGCTTCAAGCTCGGCCCGCAGTTTTTCGCGCACTTAATGCGTCCAGTTGTCGGTGCGGCCAAACTTGAAATTGTCGGAGTAGGATTTCTTGTGAATGCGCACCGGGGCTTCCGGCGCAACTGCTGTAGGCGAGGCCCTCGCGCGTCGCGTAGGCGACGGCTTCTTCCTTGGTTTCGAAGAACAGCTTGAGCTGCTGGCGGGTGTCGCCCGATGACGTCCAGCCCATCAGCGGGTCGCGGCTGCGCGGCGCTTCGGCTTCATGTTCCAGCACCCAGCTTTGCGCCTTGCCCTTGCCGGATTGCATGGCGTTGCGGGCGGGCTTGTAAATCTTCACGGGCATCGCGGTTCTCAACCTTTTCAAACACACGGCTGGTCGGGGTGGCCAGATTCGAACTGACGACCCCCTGCGCCCAAGGCAGGTGCGCTACCAGACTGCGCTACACCCCGATTGGCCATGTGCGGCTGGCTTTTGCCGCAAAACCCATGCGCCGGGCAAGGCTTGCGTGGACCGGCGACAAGCGGTGTTAAATATTACTGCTTCAGGGGGCAGAAGGACGGCGGCGATGGGATTCGACACAGCATTCGCTGGCGCTCCAGCGAAAGCTTGGGACAGTCCTGGCCATGAACCAGCCGGGAAACGGCCAGGAGCACGTGTTGCTGGCGCTGCCGTCGTTTTCCATCGGCGAAACCGTGCTGTCGCATTATGGCGCGCGGGTTCCAGCCCTTGAACACCGCTATCTCAATGCGGCGCTGATGCTGGCGCGGATCGAATCCTGTCACATGATCTATGCGTGCAGCAAGGCACCACTGCCCGAAGTGATCGACGCCTATTTCGCCATGATGCCATCCCGACATCCGCGACGATGCCCGCCGCCGCTTCACGCTCCTCACCATCCCCGACCAGTCCTATCGCCCGGTCGCCACCAAGCTGGTCGAAGACCCGGCATTGCTCGATACGCTGGGCCGAATCATCGCCGGGCGTCCGGCCTTCATCGAGCCGTGGAACGTTACCGGGAACGAAGTGAAGCTGGCACTGGCGCTCGGCGTTCCGATCAATGGCTGCGATCCCGTCCTGTGGCCGATGGGCTTCAAGAGCGCTGGCCGAAAACTGATGCGCGAAGCGGGTGTGCCGGTGCCGCATGGTGTCGAAGACGTGACGACGATCAGCGGCGTGATGGAGGCCATCGCCGCGATCCGCGCCGCGCGGCCCCAGTGTGCTGGTGTTGTGGTGAAGCACGACAACAGCGTGGCGGGCGATGGCAATGCCGTGCTGCGGTTCGGCGCTGGCGATGCCGCTTGGCGGGCCAAGCTTGACGGCCTGCCGCAGTGGTACGTCGACGATCTCACCAAGGGTGGCATCGTCGAGGAACTGGTGTCGGGCAGTGATTTTGCGAGCCCCAGCGTGCAGGTTGATGTGCAACCGGGCGAGATCGTCAAGGTTCTGGCAACCCACGAGCAGGTGTTGGGCGGAGAGGATGGTCAGGTTTACATGGGCTGCCGCTTTCCGGCCCATGACGGCTACGCGCCGCAACTGGCGCGTTACGGCGAAGCCATCGGCAAGAGACTGGCGGTGGAAGGATTCCTCGGGCGCTTCAGCGTCGATTTCGCGGTGGCGCGCGATGACGCACGGCGCCTGGCAGGTCTATGCGCTGGAGATGAACTTGCGCAAGGGTGGCACCACCCACCCCTATGCGGCGCTGCGCAATCTGGTGCCGGGCCGTTATGATGCTGCAACGCGGAAGCTGGCGAAGCGACGACACCACAACGCGCCACTACGTGTCGACCGACAATCTGGTCGATGCTGCATGGCTGGGACTTGATCCGGTGCGGTTGCTGGCGGAGTTTGACCGCCGCGGACTGCTGTTCAATTCCGCCAGCCGCACCGGCATCGTGCCGCACATGCTGGCCTGCCTTGCCATCGATGGCCGCTATGGCGTGACCGCCATCGGCACATCGGCGGATCACGCCCAGGCCCTGCTCGATCAGGCAAAGGCCGCAACCAGCGAGTTGCGAGCATCCCCTTAGGCTGACATGGCCAACGCTTTCACAGAGCCCTCAGGTACCCTAATGTAGCAGCGCAGAGGGAGACCCGATGGCCTATTTCGAAATTCTCATTGTCCTGGCGCTCACCGCAATCAATGGCCTGCTCGCCATGTCGGAGCTGGCGATCGCGTCCTCGCGGCCGCCAAAGCTCCGGTTGCTGGCCGAACAGCGCGTCAATGGCGCGCGCCGGGCGCTGGCGCTGGCTGCCGACCCGGGGCGCTTTCTTTCAACAGTGCAGATCGGCATCACGCTCATCGGCATTTTGGCCGGCGTGGTTTCCGGCGCGTCGCTGGGTGCAAGGGTCTCGGACTGGTTCATGACCGCCGGTCTTTCAGAAACGATTGCCGAACCCCTGGGGTATGGTCTGGTGATCAGCGCCATCACCTATGTGTCGCTGATCCTCGGTGAACTGGTGCCGAAACAGATCGCACTCAAAAATCCCGAAGGCGTGGCCTGCAAGGTGGCGCCGGCCATGACCGTTCTGGCGCGCGTGTCGGCTCCCGTCGTGTGGCTTCTCGACCGTTCAGGCCGCATCGTGCTGGCGCTTCTCGGGCAAAGCAAACAGACGGACCAGACAGTCACCGATGCGGAAATCCATTCGCTCATCGCCGAGGCGGAAACGGCGGGTGTGCTCGAACCCGAGGAACGCAGCATGATCGCCGGCGTGATGCGGCTGGGCGACCGGCCGGTTCGCACCGTGATGATTCCCCGCGCCGATGTGCAGATGATCAGCGCGGATGAATCTGGCGGCGGAAATCGCCAAAAAATTCGCAAACGGCGGTTATTCCCGCTTCGTGGTCTATGAGGGATCGCAGGACAACATCATCGGCGTGTTGCAGGCCCGGGACGTAGCCGTGGCGCTGCTGCGCAAGCGCAAGCCCAACATCAAGCAACTGGTCAAGCAGGCGCCGGTCATTCCCGATACCGTCGATGCCCTCGACGTGGTGACCAAGCTCCGGGAGTCGGACGTGCACTTTGGGCTCGTCTATGATGAGTATGGCCATTTCGAAGGCATTGTCACAACGGCCGACATCCTCGAAGCCATTGTCGGGGCCTTTCAGGACAAGGAGCGCCCGCAGGAACCTGAGATTGTCGAGCGCGCCGATGGCTCGCTGCTGGTGGCCGGCTGGGGGCCGATCGATCCGCTGTTGCAACGGCTGGCTCTGCCCGTCCCGAAGAAACTGGATTATCACACCGCCGCCGGTTTCGTGCTGGAGCGCCTCGGCCGCCTGCCCAATGCCGGCGATCATTTCGACGAAGGCGGCTACCGGTTCGAGGTCGTTGATCTCGATGGCCGGCGTATCGACAAGATTCTGGTTTCACGGCTGAACCCCAGCACCCGGCGCCAGATCAAGTGACTGAACTCACCTATTCGCCGTTGTCGAATATCCGGTGGTAAATCGTGTCGCCCGGCTTCAGGCCGATCTTGTCAGACATGCCGCCGGCCACTTCCAGCACCGCCTTGATGGGCTCGGCCACGCCAAGGGTATCGAGCGATCCGGGTTTGGTGCGCTTGGCGATGCCCGCCACCGTGCCATCGGCACGAATGAAAATCATGTCGAGGGAGATCAGCGTGTTCTTCATCCACATGGCGACGCGGCGCGGCTCGCCGAAATCGAACAGCATGCCGCGATCTTCGGGCATGCGCTGGCGGAACATCAGGCCGCGCTGCTGCATGTCCGGGGTATCGGCCATTTCCACGGTGAACATGGTGACACCGGTTTCGGTCGCCACCGTCACCGGCTCGATCTTGCTGAGCGGGGCATCGTCGGCAAAAACCAGTGCCGGCCAAAACACCGCCAAGGCCAGCAAGCCAATGAGAAACCTACGCATGACCATCGCCTATCGCCACGGATTGCAGCGGAACAATGGCGAAGTGTGATGCGGAATCATGCTTCATGGAACCAGGTAGCAATGTCGTCGGCCGCTTTCAACTTCTCCCGCTTGCGGGAGAAGACGGCGCGGAACGCGCCAGATGAGGGGAAGGGCCACAATACGGAACGAAAGTTGGGACTTGCGGCTCTACCCCTCATCTGGCTCGCCGCAGGTGCGCCGCGCCGTCTTCCCCCGCGCGCGGGGGAAGATGAAATGAGTCAGTCCGCTTTGCGATTCAGTTGGTATGCGCCGGGCCGCCTTCGAGGGACAGGCGCACTTCGGCGGCCATGTTGCCCTTGGGGCCTTCGCCGAAGCGCACATAGATCCAGGTTTCCGGCGTCAACTCGGCAATCGCCGTCTTGCGCAGGGTTTCCATGTGCACAAAAATATCAGGCTTGCCGTCGCCCTCGCTCACGAAGCCGAAGCCCCGGGCGCGATTGAACCACTTGACCTTGGCGCGCACCCAGGCGCTGGACGGCGCCACGGTGTTGTGCGCCCGGCTTTTTCTCTCCACCGGATGAATGGCTGTCGACAGATCGACATCGAGCACCCGCAGGCACTGGTAACCCTTCTGGCGCTCCACCGCCTCGCAGGTGACACGCGCACCTTCCAGCGGCGCCTCGAAGCCATCGCGCTTCAGACATGAAAGATGCAGGAGAATGTCCTGCATGCCATTGTCCGGAATAATGAACCCGTAGCCGCGCCCGATATCGAACCATTTCACAAGTCCGGTGATCTGGATGATCCGGATGTTCTGTTCGGGAGACTGTTGTAGACTGGTCTCAACCTCACCCTTGAGGGTGCCACTCGCCGCCATGACTTTACCCAACCTGCTCACGGGCGGTGTTATTGTCATTGAAGTCTGCCCCTGACCGCCCGTTAACAATTTGCTCAAGTCTTAACGAAAAGTACAGACTCATATTGCGAATGCCGTGTGGATAACTTCGCAAGCGCAACAAGAGCAACGGCGCGCATTGCGCCACGTAACGCAAATCAAAGTGATTCCTTGATGAATCTTCGTTGCAGTCACAAGCGCTGGGTCCTTCGCTATGCAGCATCACAGCATGCCGAAACGCCCGCATGCGTGCCCGGTCACCGTCATGTGTCACGCTTTCGCGCAAAATCCACTCAGTGATTCGGCTTGGCCATGCGTTGCATCATCGCTTCCAGCACATCGCCGACGTCGCCATTGATCACCAGACGCGCCAGACCATCGAGACCCGTCGGTTCACGGTTGATGATCACCAGCGGCACGCGGTTGTGGGCGGCGGAGACCGGAAAACCCGCCGCCGGGAACACCTGCAAGGACGATCCCATGGCGATGAACAGGTCGGCATTGAACGTGGCGGCGCGGGCGTCGGCCATTTCCTGTTCGGGCATGGCCTGGCCGAAGGAGATAGTCGCCGACTTTACAATGCCGCCGCACGCCACACAGGCAGGCGCCCTGCCCGTTGCTGCAATCTCTTGTTTCACCCAGTCGATCTCGTGGCGGGTGGAGCAGGAGAGGCACTTGGCGTAGGTGCCGTTGCCGTGAATCTCGATGATTTTCTCACGCGGCACACCGGCACGGTGATCGAGGCCGTCGATGTTCTGGGTGATGACATGCGAGACGTGGCCGCGCGCCACCAGTTCGGAGACAATGCGGTGCGGCCTACCGGGTGTCGCAGCCGCCAGAGTTTCGCGGATCATCAAAAAGCGCCGCCAGCCTTCAAGGCGAACGTCTTCCGAGCCTGTGAATTCCTGGAAGCTGATCGGCTTGTATTTCGTCCAGAAGCCGCCAGGCGAGCGGAAATCGGGAATGCCGCACTCGGTTGATACGCCTGCACCGGTAAACACCACGGCGCTCGTTGCACGCTGGACCAAATCCGCCAGTTCTTCTATGTCTTGCTCAACCAAGAGGACAATCCCATGAAATATCTCCACACCATGATCCGGGTCAGCGATCTCGACAAGTCGCTGGATTTCTTCGTCAACACGCTGGGCTTCGTCGAGCAGCGCCGCCATGTGAGCGAAAAAGGCCGCTTCACCCTGGTGTTCGTGGCTTGCCCCGAAAGCCCCGATGCGCCTGTTGAACTTACCTACAACTGGGACCCCGAGGTTTACACCGGCGGCCGCAATTTTGGTCATCTGGCGATCGAAGTCGACAATGTCTACGACTATTGCGCCAAGCTGCAAAAAGCCGGCGTCACCATCAACCGCCCGCCACGCGAAGGCCGCATGGCATTCATCCGAACGCCCGACAATATCTCGATCGAGATACTACAGAAAGGCGATGCTCTCCCCATCGCCGAACCGTGGGCGAGCATGCAGAATATCGGAGTGTGGTAGGCTTCAACCCTCTCCCCTCGCGGGAGAGGGTGCCGCGAAGCGGCGGGAGAGGGACGTGACCGCGTGGCAAGACTCCCCTCTCCCGGCTCGCTCGCGCTCGCCACCCTCTCCCGCAAGGGGAGAGGGTTGAATTCACCAGATCCCCTCCACCTCATAGGCCTCATCCAATCCCGGCCACGGCGGCATGGTTACGCCGACTGGCTTCCAGCGCTGCATCGCCATCGCAGCGGAATTGAAACTTCGCGCCAACGGGAATTGAAATCGAAACGCCGGGCAGCACTTCGATCACTTCATCGCGGCCTTCAAAGCTTCGCCACATGCGGCCGCTGCCCGCAACGAAATACCAAACCTCTTCCACCGTGCGATGCGCCACCGCCTTCGACACCGCACCCGGCGGCAATCGGAAATGCGCCATGGAGCCGCGCTCCGTCGCTGCCAGAAGCCGAACTTCTGAGCCATCAGGGGCAATCGCTTCAGGCAGCGCCGCAAGCGTGCGGGTGACGAAACTCATGGCATCAGTTGCCCGCCGTTCACTTCAATCACCTGGCCGGTCACGTAGCCCAGGCACTGTCGCTGGCGAGATAGAGGAAGGTTCCGGCGCAATCCTCGGCGAGGCCCAAGCGTCCCATGGGGATCGATTTCCGCGCCGCCTCGCGCTTGGCTTCATCGGAGAAGCGGTCGTGGAATGACGTGTGGATGGTGCCGGGCGACACGCAGTTGACGCGGATATTATGGCCCACCAATTCGCGGGCCACGGTTTTGGTGAAGGCCGATACAAAGGCCTTGGCGCCGCCATAGACACTGGCGCCGGGGCTGGCGCCATTCCTCGCGGCAATCGAACTCACATTGATGATGTTGCCGGAGCCCTGCTTCTTCATCACATCGGCCGCAAGACGCGTGCAGTGAATGAGCTGGCGGCAATTCAGGTCAAACACCTGGCCGATGAAGTCGTCGGTCAAATCCTCCAACGGAATGCGGGCGACGAGGCTTCCGGCATTGTTGACCAGCACATCGATGCGGCCGAAACGGTTGCATCGCCTCATCGATCAGCTTTTGCGGCGCGCCCTCTCCGTGAGATCGAGTTTCAGCGTGGCGATGCCCTTGGCCTTGAAGGTTTCAAGTTCCGGCCCGCCACCCAGATATTGCGCCAGGACTTTCGCACCAACGCCGGCAAAGGCCAGCGACGCCGCACCGCCGATGCCGGTGACGCCGCCGGTCACCACCACCACCTTGTCTTTCAAATCGGAAAACATGAAATCTCCTCTCGTGTTGCGCTATCCTGCAACAGTTGGGGGCGATTTGCCATGGTCCGTGGACTTGCCGTATTGCTGTTGATTATGCTTGCCGAAACCGTGCACGGTATCACTGCGCGGACTGTTTCTGGTTCCGGCCGTCGGAGCTGGCGCGGCCGCGCTCATTGGCTGGCCGGTTGCCGTCATCATCGTCATGGCTATCGCCATCTTGTTTGCGCCGTGGGTGGGGCTACAGGACCGCCGCCGTTTGCTTGGCCTCGGAATCATCTGGATGGTGCTCACCTTCTTTTTTGAAGTGGGCGTTGGCTATGCCCGGGGCCTGAGCAACGAGGCGATCCTCGCCGAGATCAACCCGTTCTCGGGCGGGCTGATGGTCTACAGCCTCGCGGTCATGCTGTTGGCGCCTTTGGTCGCCGCACGGCTGCGTGCCTGTTGACGGGCGTCCGCAATTCCTGCAACTTGAAGTTGGGGGCCATCTGACTCGTGGAACGGCGGCAATGGCAATGAGCGGCATGACCTATCACAACACCACTGCCCGGCTACTTGCCGGGGCTGCGGTCCTGTTCCTCGCCAGTGAGGCACGGGCTGATTTCGACGCGGCCTATGCGCTCGGCGCGCTGAACATCAATGACGGGTTCCGGATCAATGGCGTTGCGGCCGGCGACCGGTTGGGACAGTCGGTGGGTTCAGCCGGCGACATCAATGGCGATGGTATCGTGATTTGCTGCTGGCGCCGAGCTGGCATCGGGCAGTGCGGCGAGTGCGGGAGCGGGCTATGTCGTCTTCGGCCGCACCACGGCATTTGGCACGCTGCTGTCGATCACGACGCTCAATGGTTCAAACGGTTTCAAACTGAACGGCGTCGCTGGCCCTGATGACACCGGCTCGGCGGTTTCCCCCGCCGGAGACGTCAATGGCGATGGTCTCGACGACCTGATCATCACTGCTTCCAATGCCTTTGAAGGCGGGTCGTCGGCGGGCACGACCTATGTGGTGTTCGGAAGTACAGCACCGTTCACGCCAACACTTGATCTTTCCAGCCTCGACGGAACGAACGGCTTCAGGATCGTTGGAAATCCGTCGGAACGCTCGGGCAACAGCGCCGCCGGTGGCGGCGACTTCAATGGCGACGGGGTCGGCGACATCATCATCGGCGCGCCCTATGGCGAAGGCAACGGCGGCACGCCGGGCGCGGCCTACATCGTCCACGGCCGCGCCAAGGGCTTTCCCCGGTCATTCATCTTTCGGCGTTGGGTGCCGGCAATGGCTCGAAGCTGGTTGGCGCTACGGACATCGAACGCGCTGGTGATGGTGTGTCCTTCGCCGGAGACTTCAACGGCGACGGCAGCGACGACGTTATCGTGGGAGCACCGACTGCTACGCCCAACGGCCTCGAACTCTGGCCGCAGCTACATCGTGTTCGGAAAGTCCGGCGGCCTCGCGGCGCAGGTGCAGCTTTCGGCCCTTGGCGAAGCACCGGCGTCACGTTGAACGGCCCGTCGATCGGTGACTATAGCGGCTTCGCTGTCGGTGGCGGCGGAGACGTCAATGGCGACGGGTTCTCCGACGTGGTGGTCGGCGCCCACTATGCCGACGACAATGGCAACAATTCCGGAACAAGCTATGTGGTGTTCGGCAGGGGCAGCGGGTCCGGCGCTGCCGTTGAATTGAGTGGTTTGGACGGATCGGATGGCTTCGCAATTGTTGGCATTGGCTCAATTGGCAGCGATGGCAGAAGCGGCTACGCCGTTGCTCACGCTGGCGACGTCGATGGCGATGGATTTGACGATCTCATTGCCGGAGCGCCTGAAGCCGATGGCAGCCCCCCAGCGGCGGGCTCGGCCCATGTCGTTCTCGGCAAGGGCACGGGCTTCACTTCGACCCTGCAACTTTCAAGCCTCGATGGCAGTAATGGTTTCCGTCTCAACGGCGCGCTTGCAGCCGACGATGCCGGCCACTCCGTTGCAGCAGCAGGCGACATCAACTTTGACGGATTGGGCGACGTTGTTCTGGGTAGCGAGCTGTCGGGCACGGCAGCCGGTTCGGTGTGGATCATTTACGGCCAACGGCCAGCCGATGCCGCGGCGGTGGTCGGTTCGGCCGCTTCGCAGTACATCGCTGGCAGCATCGAGGACGACTTGTTGTTTGGCGTTGGCGGCAGTGATGTGCTCGAAGGCCACCTCGGCGCCGACTATCTCGATGGCAGTGCCGGAACGAACACGGCGAGTTATGAGCACGCCACCAGTGCCGGCGGAACAATTGTCAGCCTGTCGAATGCCGCCACTAACACCGGCCACGCATTGGGCGATACCTATTTCGCCATCCAGAACCTCCTGGGCTCGCGCTTCAACGACACGCTGACCGGCAATGGCGGCAAGAACCGCATTGATGGTCGTTTCGGCGACGACACGCTGAAAGGCGAGGGCAGCGACGACATCCTGATCGGCGGGCGCGGCAAGGACACGCAAACCGGCGGCGGCGGCAAGGATACGTTCCGCTTCCAATACGCCCGCGAGTTAGGGCTTGGCGCCACTGCCGATGTGATCAACGACTTCAAGCCTGGCACGGCGGCGACCGCCATCGACAAGATCGACGTTTCGGGGATCGACGCCAAGACAGCAGCAGCAGGCAACCAGAAGTTCACGTTTATCGGCACCAAGGCGTTCACCAAAGCCGGGCAGTTGCGGCTCAAGAAATCAGGCAACAACCTGGTCCTGCAGGGCCACTCCGGTGGATCGAAGGCGCCGGAATTCGAGATCGTGCTGAAGGGCCTGAAGAAAACATCGGCATTCACGGCCAAGGATTTCAAGCTATGAGAATCAGGCAACGTCAGTTGATTGCCACTTGCAGCAAGGCACTGTTGCTGGGAGGTTCTCTTGCGGTGCAGTGTATCCTGCTTGCCAATACGGCCTCGGCGCAGTTTTCGACCGGGATCAACCTGTCTGTCCTTAATGGCACTACAGGATTCCGCTTCGACGGGCCGAATGCGTCCGACCAGGTTTCGCTGGCTTCGTTCGCCGGAGACTTCAACGCAGATGGCATTGACGACATCGTCATCGGCGCGGGGGGCGATGCAACGAATGGCGCCGCCGCCGGGGCCTGCTATGTAGTTTTCGGCCGGACCAGCTCGTTCCGCAGCCCAATGCAGGCTTCCGAACTGAATGGTTCGTCCGGATTCAAAATATTGGGCGCCTCAGCTGGAGATGCGACTTGCAGAGACGCCCACGGGGCGGGAGACGTCAACGGCGATGGCGTCGATGATCTGATCATTGGCGCCAGCGATGCAAATGCGCCGTTGTCGAATTCGGGAGCGGCATACGTGGTGTTCGGTGGAACATCGGGCTTTGGTTCCGTGCTGCAACTTACAAGCCTCGATGGCACGAACGGTTTCAAGCTTTCGGGGTTCACCCAGGGCGAAAATGCCGGACTAGCGGTCAATTCGGCAGGCGATATCAACGGCGACGGTTTTGACGATGTATTGGTTGGCGCTCCCGAAGTAGACGACTTCCCGGAAACACCCAAGGTGCAGCGTATCTGGTTTTCGGCCGCGCGGCCTTTGCCGCAAAGCGCGCTCGGAGCCATGGCTGCCGACAGCGGGTTCATCATGTCCCGGCTGGCGCCTTCCATAAACTCCCAGTTCGGCAGGTCCGTGGCTTCGGGCGGCGATATCAACGGCGATGGCTTCGACGACATGGTGGTAGGAGCGCCATTAACGCTTGCGGCAATCGGCGAGGATCCGTCTTTTGCCGCATTGTTTCGGCAAGAGCACACCCTTCGCGCCGATCATTGACCTGCAATTCGCGTCAAGAGCCATTGGTAGTGAAGATGATTACACCTGCAGATATTCTGCTGGCAGCGGCGACATCAACGGCGACGGGTTTTGGCGACGTGTTGTTCAGTGCGACCACGAAAACTCCCATGGAACAAACACCGGGGCGGGATATGCAGTGTTCGGATCGGCGCAACATGCTCAGTGAACTTTCTGTGAGCACACTGAACGGCGCAAATGGTTTCGCCATGATACGGCGCCGCTTCTGGCCATGTTACAGGAAGGGTATTTACACGGCGGGAGACGTCAATGCCGACGGGTTCCCGGACATCATCATTGGTGCCTGGGGGCAGACTTTGCGGCGAGCGTCGGCGGTTTTGCCTATGTCATCTTCGGGAAATTGGAAACTTGCAGCGGAAATAGAGCTGTCCGTCTCTCGCCGTCGCAGGGCTTCCGGCTGGACGGGCCGGTGGCCAAGTTCGGTGTTGGCAACAGAACAGGCGGTGGCGGAGACATCAATGGCGACGGCATTGATGACATGCTCGTTGGCTCCAGTGCGGCGGAAGTGAACGGCACAGATTCCGGTTCGGTCCATGTGGTCTTCGGCAGGGTGCCAGTCGAGGCCGTAGCGCGAGCCGGGTTCGAGCATAGGACAATATATCAGTGGTGGCTTCCTCGATGACGCGCTGCTGGGAGCGGGCGGTAATGATGTTCTCGAAGGGCGCAACGGCAGGGACTTTCTGGACGGCGGCGCTGGCAACAACACGGCAAGCTACGAACATGCGGCGGCAAAGTTGTTGCAAGTCTTTCCAAGGCATCGGCAAATACAGGCGAAGCCAAGGGCGATTTCTACTTCGCCATGCAAGATCTTGCCGGTTCGCGCTTCAATGACACATTGACCGGCAACACCAAGGCAAACGGACTGACCGGCGGCAGGGGCAAGGATTTGCTAAAGGGTGGCTTGGCAATGACAGGTTTGTGTTTCGTTTCGCCGATAAATCTCTCGCCGGAGCAAACGCCGATGTAATCGCCGACTTCAAGCCTGGCACGCCGTCCACCGCCGTCGACAAGATCAACATTTGGGGATCAACGCCAAGATTTCGGTTTCGCGGCAATCAGAAGTTCACGTTCATCGGCACCAAGGCGTTTACCAAAGCCGGGCAATTGCGCCTCAAGAAGATCGGCAACAACCTGGTATGCAGGGCCACACCGGTGGATCGAAAGCGCCGGAAGTGAGATCGTGCTGAAAGGAACCTCGGCATTCACGGCCAAGGATTTCAAACTGTGATTCCTGCTACCCGGTTTCCTGAATTGCGTCAACCGGAGCCGTCCTGCGCCCACATTATGGCAGGCATCGGATTCGTCGTCATAGACGCAGACCGACAATTGACTGATCTGGGTGTAGCACACCAGTGCCGTATGCGCACGGGGACCGGCGGTCGCGTGGGCAATGGTGCCGCTTTGCAGTTTGCACGATGACATGAATTCGCCGATCAATGGCTGGCGCCCGCCGAGCGTATCGGCGGAGGCCGGTCCAGCATTCCAGACGATCATCGCCCCACTCAAAAACTGAATGGCACGGCTCGGGTACTTTGATTTTCTGTTCATGCCCGGAGTCTAACCCGGTTCGGCGGTCCTGCCTGTGCTCGCCATCACGTTGGCGATGTCGGGCCTCAAACTGACGGCGCGGGCCGCAGCAGCCATGAACACAGGGCCATGGCCATCAACGCCCCCACAGTTTCAGCGGCAATGAACCCGGCGAGATCGGCAGGGCGGATGCCGGCGAAGGTGTTGGTGAGGGCACGGGCTATTGCCACCGCCGGATTGGCGAAAGACGTCGAGGCGGTGAACCAATAGGCCGCCGTGATGTAGAGGCCGACAAGCCACGGCACTGACGTTTTTGCCAGGCGGATGCCACACAGGATGACCACTACAAGACCGAAGGCGGCAACCATTTCCGCGAACCACTGGGCGCCGCCGGTTCTCACTTTCTCCGACAGTTGCAATACTGGAAGCCCGAACATCAGATGTGCGGCGAAGGTGCCGAGAATGCCGCCTGCTACCTGCGCCGCTGTGTATAGCCCGCAGTCACGCCAGCCGATGTCTCCGCGCAACGCGAAGACGAGCGATACCGCCGGATTGAAATGCGCCCCCGATATGGGGCCGAAGATGGTGATGAGAACGACCAGTGCCGCCCCCGTGGCGATGGTATTGGCAAGCAGCGCCAGGCCCACGTCGGTGGTCAGCGCCGACGCCATGATGCCCGAGCCAACAACAGCGGCCACCAGCATCGCCGTGCCGATTGCCTCGGCGGCGAGGCGGCGCTCGATGCCGAATGGGTTCACCACGAAGCGCCTTCGAGCTTGCCGATGCGCTCAAGCGCCAGGCGGTCGATCGATCCCGGCGGCAACGCCAGGAAGGCCGCGATGCGATTCTTCATGTAGCGGAAGGCGGTGGAGAAGGCGCGCTCCTTGTCGATATCGCTGCCTTCCACGGCAGCCGGGTCTTCGATACCCCAGTGCGCAGTCATCGGCCTTCCGGGCCAGATGGGGCACACTTCGCCCGCCGCGTTGTCGCAGACAGTGAACACGAAATCGATCTCCGGTGCACCGGGGACAGCGAACTCGTTCCACGACTTGGAACGGAAGCCCTCGGCCGGATAGTCCATGGCGCGCAACACTTTGAGCGCGAAGGGATTGACCTCGCCCTTGGGATAACTCCCGGCGGAATGGCTGCGGAAACGGCCAGCCCCGTCCTTCTGGAGAATGCTTTCAGCGAGAATTGAGCGCGCACTGTTGCCGGTGCAGAGAAAGAGAATGTTGTAAGTCATGGCGTTGCGGTATCGGAGAATTGTGACAGTCTTGTTACAACGCGCACGGCGCAAACTTCAACAGAAAGAGAAAGGCCCGGCATCGCTGCCGGGCCCGTAACCTTGCAAAGCAGAATGCCTACAGCCGCTGCATTGTAAACAGTACTGACGTGCCACCGGCATTTATTGTCATAAGCAGGTGGTTGGGATTTTGGCTGCTGCCGGGGATTTTTTCCGACGCCATTGTCAGGGTAACTGGAGTGCCGTCAAAACTGCCAGTACCACTGCCTCTGCACTTGGTTGAACTAAAGCTGCTGAGGTTGAATGTGAAGGAGGATCCGCCCGACACGAAAGTGAAATTGCCCCCGGACGCAGTGCCAGGAAGCGCGACACTTACCAAGTCCAGCGACCAGTTTCCGTTCAGCGCCTTCTTCGAGCACTTGGCCTCGGCGGCAGACACCGAGAGTGCCAGCACGGCGGCCGCGATGAGATATTTTTTCATCCTGCCCTCCCGCTACAGCCGCTGCGCATGAAGCTGCAGCGATTCGGAGCCAGCCGTAACGGTGATGAACAGATGGTTTGGTGACACCGTCGAGCCCGGAATCTTCTCCGAGGCGATCGTCATGCTTACCGGCGTGACGCCAAATGTGCCGCTGCCCGTGCCCCTGCATTTGGTCGAACTGAAGCTCGATATGTTCAGGGAAATCACGTCGCCGTCGAGTGTCACATTCAGTACGCCCCCGGCAATCGTCCCGGTACCTGTGCCAACTACGGGAGTTCCGATCGACCAGTTTCCATTCAGTGATTTCTTGGTGCACTTGGCTTCGGCAATCGAAGCTGTGGCGGCCAGCGCCGCAAGCACGATAATGATCTTCTTCATGGTGTCCTCACACTGTTATGTCTGCCCCCGGTGTACCGGTATCGAGCGATTTCGCCGCAGAGTCAATGAACCTGGGGTCACCAGGCCGCTCGCAATTATACTCACGGCCTTTGCAGTCAGCTACAAATCTCACGACGCCCGCCGCAACAATCCTCCATCAGGAAGCGGATGAGGCCGCGCAGGACAGTGTAGTCGGCGGTGTAAATGATGGAGCGCGATTCGCGGCGCTGCGACACGAGGCCGGCGCGTTCCAGTTCCTTGAGATGAAAGCTCACATTGGACGGCGAAACATCGGCCTTCCCGGCGATGGCGCCGGCCGGCATGCCGCCCTCGCCGGCAATGACCAGCATACGCAGAATGCGCAGCCGGGTTTCCTGGGATAGTGCTCCGAAGGCAAACAGGGCTTGACTTTCGTCCATATTTCAATAATCCTAAAATTATCGAATTATAGGAGTAGCGCAAATGCTGACCATCGACAAGCCCGCAATTTCCGCCGCCTCTATTGGCAACACCGACATCACCATCGGCCAGCTGCTGGCGCGCCTAGACATGTTTCCTGCGCTGCCGCTGGTCTTCACCTACGACGGCAACCGCATTCAGCCGGGCTATCACATCACCGAGGTGAAAGCGGCGCACTTCGCGGCGCTGGATTGCGGCGCAAACCCCAAATCCTGGCGCGAAATCTTCATCCAGCTGTGGGACGTGGCGGGCGACCGTGGCCATATGCCCGCGGCAAAGTTCGCCGCCATCATCCGCAAGGTCTCGGAGCACGTGGGTCTCGAGGACGATGCCAAGCTGACCTTTGAGGTGAGCGAGCCGGGCCGGCCCATGCAGCTGCACGCCGCAAGCGAGCCGCGCATTGTTGACGATGAATTTGTTGCTGATCTCAGCCCGCGCTCCGCCAGTTGCAAGCCGCGCGACCGCTGGCTCGACCAGGAAGCGAAAGAGAACGCCCCGTGTTGCGCGCCATCGGCAGCAAAAGAGAAGTGCTGCGACTGACGGCCGGCACTCACGCCGCGCGTTTCAGCCCGGCTCTTTTAGCGAACAGTGCGGCCAGCGGGCTTTCGTGTTTGGCGGTCAGGCGTTCGGCGGCGAAAGCTTGTGCCAATGCCGTGTCGCCGCTGCGAAGGGCGGCTTCGGCCAGCGTCAGATCGATCACGTCACGCTGGGCATGGCTGCCGCCGAAACGCGCCGCAATGCCACGCACCGGGCGCATCAGGGCGATGGCGTCCTGATAGCGGCCTTCGCTGAAAGCGATCACGCCATTGATCAGCGGCAAGCCGACATCGCGCGAGAACATGATGTTGTCGGCCTCGACAGTGTTCTGGGCATCGATCACCGCTTCAATCAGGTCCTTGCGGCCAGCACCAAGGAAAGCCATCGCCGCGTGCAGGTCGTTGAAGGCGTAGTAGCCCGCCACCCACGTTGTTTCGTAGCGCTTGGTCAGTGCCTGCCAGCGTTGGCCGACATCGGTGCCGCCCAGTTGCAGGCGCCACAGCATGGCCGAAGCATCAATGAGATCGATCATCTGGTCCTGGGCCACGAGGTGATGGGGCCATCGACGAGTTTAAGCACCTCATCGATCTGTCCCAACTCCAGATGATAGAGCGCCAGATGCCACCAGTTGTGAACAGCGAAGAAACTGCCCTCCGTCCAGCTTTCACATCGCCACGCATGAAGGCGATGCCTTCGTCCGGGCGGCCCTGCATTTCCAGCACATGGGCCACGGCATGGCGGGCCCAGCCGTCGCAGCGCTCGTGCTCGAGAGCCTCGCGGCCGCTGGCTTCGGCACGCGCATAGTCGCCCATTTCCTCAAGGCCAAAGGCGTGCATGCCGAGCACCGCATGGTAGCCAGGCTGCGACACGTTCCAGTGCGGCCGGGCGCGTGAAATGCGGTCACGCAGCATGCGCGAATTGCCGGTGAAGAAATCAAGCTGGTGCCCGGCGATCAGCGCCAGCAGATCGTGCGGGTTTTCGGCACTCACGTCCTCGATCGCCTGCGAGGCGGCATGGAAGCGGCCATCGACGAGATGCTTGATGGCGGCGAGATGGCCCTGCTCGCGGCGCGTCGCCTCAAGGCCATCGGTGGCCGCCACGATTTCGCGCGCCGCCGCGGCAGCTCGTGCGTCGGTGCCCAGAAGATAGAGCCAGGCCTTGAGGGCATGGGCCATGACAAAGCGCGGTTGTTCGGAGATCAACGCATCGGCCGCCGCCAGCGGGTCGCCGGCATAAATCGAAAACTGGCGCACGGCGCCGGAGAAAGCCACGGCTCCGGTTGCATCGGCGCCGGACAGCGCGTTACCTTGAATATCGGTGTTGAGCATGGGGGTCTGTCCTTGTGTAGGTGCTGTCTGGTTCAAACGCGGCGTCGATAGCCGTCAAGGCAATGCAGCTCCGGCATAGTGAGCGCAACCAGCGCCAGTTGTCAAAATGCCCCCATGGCAGGCGGCGTGACTTGAACAATTGCGAGACTGTCTTCAAGATGAGCGCCATGGCCCCGGCGAAATCCAAAAGCAAGCCCGCACTCCTTTCGGGCGGCAACCCGCAGATCGCGATGGGCTACGGCGATGCTCCCGTGCAGGCCTATATCGCCGCCATGCCGGGCTGGAAACGCGACATGGGCCGCCGCCTCGACGCGCTCATAACGCGCACCGTGCCCGGCGTGTGCAAGGCGGTCAAATGGAATTCGCCATTCTATGGCATGGACGATCAACACTGGTTCCTCAGTTTTCACTGCTTCACGAAGTATGTGAAGGTCGCCTTCTTCCGTGGCCAGTCGCTGTCGCCCATCCCACCCGTCGGCTCGAAAAGCGGCGACACCCGCTATTATCACATCAGCGAAACTGGCGGCTTCGACGAGGAACAATTCCGAAATTGGTTGAAACAAGCCAGCCAGCTGCCGGGAGAAAAGCTATGAACGCCTCTGCTTCGGGTCTCATTGACGCCCGTATCGAGGAACTCGACGATTGGCGGGGCGATACGCTGGCGCAGGTCCGATCTCTCATCAAAGAAGCCTGCCCAGGCGTGATTGAGGAGTGGAAATGGCGGGGCGTTCCGGTGTGGGAGCATCACGGCATTATCTGCACTGGCGAAACCTACAAGGCGGTTGTGAAACTGACCTTCGCCAAGGGTGCGGCGTTGCCTGACCCATCGGGCCTGTTCAATGCCAGCCTTGAAGGCAATACAAGGCGGGCTATCGACATCCACGAGGGTGACAAGATCAAAGGCGTGGCGTTGAAGGCGCTCATTCGCGCTGCGGCGGCATTGAACGCCAAGGCGCGTGCTGCCAAATGAACAGGGGAAGTATGGCGCGCCCTACGGGAATCGAACCCGTCTTTACAACGTGAAAGGCTGTCGTCCTAACCGATAGACGAAGGGCGCGGCGGGGGCGTCTATAGGGATATTCGCCGGGCTTGGCAAGGGCCGCGAACGGCCCGATCCGGTCCCCTTAAAGCTTGAAATCCTTGGCCGAAAACGCCGCCGTGGATGTCAGGCCCTTGAGCAGGATTTCGAATTCGGGGGCGAGCGAACCACCCGTATTGCCTTGCACCACGATGTTGCCGCCTGACAGCTTGAGGCGCAGTTGCCCCGCCGCCGTGAACGGTTTGCTACCACGGAACTTGAACGCCTGGTTGCCGTTGACAGCCGGCTTGGCGTCGATCGCCGAGACATCGATCTTGTCGACGGCCGACGAGGCCGTACCGGGATTGAAGCCGGCGATCTGGTCGCGGTTTGCAGCACCCACCGGGCTTTCGGCGGCGAGGCGATAGGCGAACACATCTTTGCCCTTGCCACCCTTCAGCTTGTCCTTGCCCTTGCCGCCGGTGATGCGATTGGCGGCGGCATTGCCGGTCAGCGTGTCGTCGTGGGGCGAGCCCAGCAAGTCGCTCATCGAAATATAGATGTCGCCATTGGCGTCGCCGCTGTTGGCAGATGGCTTGGCAAGATTTGCAATGACGCCAGCCGGAGCGTGGGCATAACTCGCGGTGTCGCTGCCGAGGCTGCCGTCGAGAATGTCTCCCGACCCCCTGCCCTCCAACACGTCACGGCCGGTCGCCCCCCACAGGAGATCGGTGAACGCGCCACCCTGGATCGTCTGGCTTGCCGCGGACCCTGCCCGTATCACCGAGGTGACAGGAGCCCGGCCATAAATCACATAAGCCGCACCCGACTGGATCAGAGCCATCGGGATCAGCGCCCGGTGCGCCAACCAGCACATCGCCGAAGCCGTCATTGTCGACATCGCCAGCACCCGCAACCGACGTTCCAGGCGAAACTCGCAAGACCAGGAGCGGCATCGGCATCCAGTTCGCCAATCAGCGCGAAGCCATCGGTTCCGTTGAGGGACGCAAGATTGATGCTGGACGCAAAGCTCGCGGATTTGCCGAACACCACATAACTCGCTCCGGCATCAACTTCGGCGGTGTCGGCCCGGCGGGCGCCAACCATCACGTCATTGAAGCCGTCGCCATTGACGTCTCCGGCACCGGAAACGGAATATCCTGTGTCGTCATTGTCCGCCTCACCGGCCAGGCGGAAGCCATCGCTACCACTCAGCACCGAGAGATTCAGGCTGGAGCCCGAAAATGCCGGCCGCCCGAACACCACATAGGCAGCACCGGTGCTGATCGCGCCATTGGGGCTGGCGTCGTGAGCGCTGATGATGACATCGTCATAGCCATCGCCGTTGACATCGCCGGCACCCGACACGGAATGGCCGCCGTCATCGGAATTCTCTTCGCCCGTCAGGCGGAAGCTGGTGACGCCGTCGGGTGCGGAAAGATTGATCAGCGAGGGCGGCGGGCTGGCGCCAAACACCAGGTAGCTGGCGCCGGCATTGCTGACCGGGATGTCAACGTCGTCAATGCCGAGGATCAAGTCATCAATGCCGTCGCCGTTGACGTCGCCCGCCGCTGCGATGGAATCGGCGCCAAAGGCGGAGATCTGCGGGCCCTCAATACGCATGCCGTTGCTAGCATTGATCGAAGACAGGTTGATATTCGAGGGCGATGCACCGCCAAAGATCACGTAGATGGTGCCAGCATTGCTGAAACTTGTGTCGCCCGAGTTGTCCGAGACAGCGACATCGTCAAACCCGTCGCCGTTGACATCACCCACCCCGGAAACGTCTCTTCCAATTTCCGCGCCGGGGCCAGGTACTGTGATTTTGAACCCCTGCGCGGCGGTCATCGCCGACAGCGACAGGCTGCTGCCGATTGAGCCATTGGGTCCGCCGAACACCACGTAACCCGCTCCGGCATCGACATCGGCGGATGTCGCTCCAACGATCACGTCGTCATAACCATCACCATTGACGTCGCCAGCACCCGATACCGACTCACCAAGCTGGTCACCCGATGCCTCGCCATCAATGCGGAAGCCGTTGTTGCCGTCGAGTGCGGTTGCGTCCAGGTCAATGGCGGTACCGGCCGTTGCGCCCAAAACGACATAGGCGCTCCCGTTTGCGGTGAATGGCGCCCCGATGATGACATCGGCAAGGCCGTCGCCGTTGACGTCGCCTGCGGCCTTGACCGATTCACCCGCGCCGATGGAAGCCGTCCCGCCATTGATGCGGAAGCCGGTGGCGCCGTTGAGCGTACTCAGTTCGATTTCGGCCGCGAACTCGCTGGCCATGGCCGGTGCCGCCGCCAGGACAAGTGCGGCGCCGGACAGCAGCCGCACGAAAGACGGCCGGGTGATGGAGGATGTCTGCCGTATCGCCATGGTGGGGGCTCCCGTGGTTTCCTTCACAAATTGCAATGGTTACCGGCGGTGGTCAAGGCAGTATCAGTGTTGCGCCGGGCTGACCCGCCACTTCGCGGGTGAAATGCCGTATTCGCGCTTGAAGGCGCGGCTGAAGGCATCTTCGAACTCATAGCCCACGTCAAAGCCGATGGCGCCGATGGTCCTGGCGGTTTCGCGCAGTGCCCGCTTGCCGATAGCAAGGCGCCAGGCAGTGAGATAGCGGATCGGCGAAACTTCCATGACCGCGGTAAATCTCTGAACAAAGGCGCTGCGTGACATGCCGGCTTCCCGGGCAAGACATTGCGCGGTCCATGTCTTGGCAATATCGCGGTGCATCGCCGACAGCGCCTGGCTGATCTGCGGGTCGTTCAACCCGCTGAACCAGCTGGTCACGTCGTCACCGGAAGTCTCGGCGTAACTGCGCACAACTTCGATGAACAGCACCTCAGACAACCGCGACATGACACCCGAACTGGCAACGCGCCCGCGTTCAAGTTCGCTTGCGGCAAAAGTCATCGCCCCCTCGATCAACCGGCGCGACGCGGATTCGCGCACGTTGATCTTGATCATCGGCGGCAACGCGTCGACAAGCGGATTGAAGCCTTCCTCGCAGCCAAGGAAGCCGCTTAACATGATAGCCTTTTTCCCGCCGCCACCGTGAACAACACGCGCCAGACTGCCTGCGACTGGCGGTTTCACCAGGCTATTTCCGTCGATGCAAGGCACGCCAAGGGAACTTGCCAGAATGTGAGGATCGTTGCGCGGCATCATGACAAGTTCACCCGCTTCAATGGTAATCAAAGTGCCGCCTTCAACACCAGCGAGCATCGCACCTTCCATCAGATAGTGAAAGCTGATGACTTGCGAGGGATTTTGCAGCACCGGCGCACGGTCATTGGTTCCCACGCGCGACGCCATGCACCACGGCTCGGTCATGCGCACGTCGAGGAAGACACCGCTTTTCATGCGCACGGCGCGCAGAACATCGGAAAGGGGATCATTGGCCATGGCAAAACTTTCCTTCTGGGCCATCCGCCCAGTCATGTCGCAGCAATGCACGGCACGTGAGAGGCTCCACATACATGTATTGGTTCGCCGCGCAGTGATCTAGGTCACAGTTGGCGATCTGACTCTATTTTTTATGTTCCAGTGCGAATTGGACGAATTGCCAGAAATTCCGGACGGCCAAACATTCGCACACCGGCACTTCGCATCTATTGAACCGGCCCGAGGGCGCTTCAACCCAATGCAACAGGAAACATCATGTACAACCTTACTTCCATTCTCCGCACGGTCCTGCCGTTCACGGCAGCCGCATTCATCGGCACTTCTTCCGCGCAGGCGGCGGACTTCCAGCAGTACCTGCAGGGTACCTGCAATGCAGCGATCTGCACTGTTGATTTCGACAAGGTGCCGGCCGGCAAAACTCTGCGCGTCACCAAGTCATCGTGCTACATTCGCGTCGTGAAGGCCGAAGACGACAATCCGTACAACGTCCTCCACGCCCTGCAACTGCTTCTGGTCAAGGCGAACGGCACGATCGGCATGGCCGAAACACTTCCCGGCCGATCTCACCACCTATGCGGTTCTCACCGAAGGCATCCGTACCATTCACCAATCGGACGAGTCGGTTCAGGTCACGGCCAAAGGCGGCCAGCGGCTTCGCGCCCATGTCGAACTGGTGGACGGCACGTTCGAACAGGTTGCCTGCCACATCAGCGGCAAACTGTCGTAATCGCCTGAGCCCAAAGGAAAGACACATGAACATTCAAACTCCTATCGCGCCGAAGCCGGACTTCGCGGCCATCAAGGCCAAGCAGAATGCCACCTGGGCTTCGGGTGACTACTCCGTTGTCGGCACCACACTGCAGATCGTTGGCGAGCGCCTGTGCGAAGCCATGGACTTGCGGTCAGGTGAATCGGTGATCGACGTCGCCGCCGGCAACGGCAATGCGTCGCTGGCCGCCGCCCGGCGTTTCGCCAGGGTAACTTCAACGGACTACGTGGAAGAACTCCTGTTGCGTGGCGAAGAGCGCGCCAGGGCCGAGCGGTTGCCGGTCACCTTCAAGGTGGCGGATGCCGAGGCCCTGCCCTTTGAAGATGGCAGCTTTGATACCGCAGTCTCGACATTCGGCGTGATGTTTGCGCCCAATCAGGAGATGGCGGCGGCGGAGATGTTGCGCGTCGTCCGCAAAGGTGGCCGCATCGGCCTTGCCAATTGGACGCCGGACAGCTTTATCGGCCAGCTGTTCAAGCTCATCGGCAGCCACTTGCCGCCGCCTGCCGGGGTCAAATCGCCGGCCCTGTGGGGCAGAGAAGCCCGGCTCGGCGAATTGTTCGCGGGCTGCGAGATCGCCGCGTCGAAGCAGGTGTTCAACTTCCGCTACAAATCGGCGGATCATTGGCTCCATGTGTTCAAGACCTACTACGGTCCGACCCACAAGGCCCTTGCAGCACTTGCCGGGGACAAGGCGGTAGCCCTTGAAACCGGCATTCGCGATCTGCTGGCGAGGCTAATGTTGATGGCAAGGCCAGCCTGGTGATCCCCAGCGAATATCTCGAAGCGGTCATCACCAAGGCCTGATCACGAAACCCGCGCCACGTCCTCGATGTGGATCTGAGGGCGTGCGGCCGCCGTTCCAGTCGTCGATGGTCAGCCGCCCGGCGAAATGCAGCGGGAACTTCCGTTCACTGAGCAATACCTCGCCCATCTCGGTGCCGATGGCGCGGAAGGCGATGGCCTTGATGCGCTTGCCGTCGTCGCTCGCCAGCGTCAGGCGGATGTGGTCGTTGCCAGCCTTGTCGGCATAGACCACGCGATGGGCGGGAAATGCGAACAGCGGCGCCGGGTGGCCCTGACCATAGGGGCCCGCCTGTTCGAGAAGTTCGATCAGGTCGAGCGTGGCGCCGCCCGCCGTCAGTGCGCCATCGATGGCAAGGCGCGGTCGGTGGCGGCGGCAACTTGCGGCGCCAGTTTGTCTTCGAGAAAACCGCGCAGATCGGCGAGGCGGTCAACGCGCACGGTGAGGCCCGCCGCCATGGCGTGGCCGCCGCCCTTGTCGATCAATCCCGACTCAAAGGCCTCGCGCACGGCGCGGCCGATATCGACACCGGAAATCGAACGCCCGGAACCCGACGCGTGTTCGCCATGTTTCGGCCAGCACGAAACTCGGCAGTTGAAAGCGTTCCTTCAGCCGCGCGGCCGCAAGGCCGACGACACCGGGATGCCAGCCCTTGCGCGTCACCACCAGCACGCTCGCCCGGCCCTCCTTGCCCATGGCGGCTTCGGCCTGCATCATCGCCTGATCGACCACGGCAATCTCAATCGCCTGGCGCTCGCGGTTCAGCACTTCAAGTTGCTGGGCGATCTGGTTGGCTTCACCGCGATCCTTCGTGGTCAGCAGGCGAAACGCCAGCAGCGCATTGCCGATGCGGCCCGCCGCATTGAGGCTCGGCCCCAGCATGAAGCCCAGCGCATAGACATCGGGCTTGCGCTTCAATCGCGAGACATCGGCGAGGGCGGCGAGTCCCAAATTTTCGCGGCGGCGCCATGATCTTCAGGCCTTGCGTGACATAGGCGCGGTTGAGGCCCTTCAGCGGCACGACATCGCAGACGGTCGCCAGCGCCACCAGTTCCAGCCATTGCAGCATGTTGGGGTCGGGGCGTTCGGCGGTATACCAGCCCCGCCCGCGCAGCACGCGGTTGATGGCGGCAATCAGGATCATCACCACGCCCGCCGCGCACAGATAACCAAAGCCCGAAATATCGTCCTGGCGGTTGGGATTGATCACCGCATGGGCCTCGGGCAGCGATTTCGCCCGCCTGATGGTGATCGACGATGATGGTGACGAAGCCCAGTTCCGCCGCATGGGCCAGCGGATCGTGGGCCATCACGCCGCAATCGAGCGTCAGCAGAATTTGCGCGCCCTGCTCCTTCAACTGCGACACGGCGGCGGCACTGGGGCCATAGCCTTCGGTCAGGCGGTCGGGAATGTGCACGATGCAATCGCTGCCCACGGCGCGCAGGAACAATTGCAATATGGCGGCGGATGATACGCCGTCCACGTCGTAATCGCTGATCACGCCGATGCGCTCGCCGTTCATGATGGCATCGGCCAGGCGTTCGGCGCCCTTCTCCATGTCGCGCAGCGCCGAAGGCTGCGGCATGAGCGTGCGGAGCGTCGGGTTGAGAAAGCCATCGGCATCGTCGACGCCGACACCACGCGCCGCCAGCACACGGCCGAGGATATCCGGCAATTCATGCTGCTGCGAAATCGCCTCGGCGAGGCGCTGGTCCTCGAGCCGCGCCTGCCAGCGCCGGCCGGTGAGCGAACGTTCGACGTTGAGAAAGGCGCGTGCCGTCACAGCCTCTCGATCCGGATCATGCGCGGATGGCCGGCGACGTGGCCATCTTTCTCGATCCGCTGCCAATGCCCGGCGCATCGCCTGTTCCAGGGTGTCGTGGGTGATCAGGATGAAGGGAGCGGTGGCGCGCGGCGCGTCCATGCCGATCTTGCCGCGCTGGACGATCTGTTCGATGGAAATTTTCTCGTCGGCAAGGATGCGGGCGATGGCGGCCACCGCACCCGGCTTGTCGAGCAATTGCAGGGCGACGTAGAAGCCGCCCTCATGGGCCATCTTGGGTGCCGCCACATATTTCTTGAGCAGTGCGGCAGGCACGCCGAAGGCCGGCCGGGCATTGCCACGGGCGATGTCGACGATATCGGAGACCACGGCGGACGCCGTCGGGTGGGCGCCCGCACCACGGCCTTCGAGCAACAGGTCGCCGACGAAATCGCCCTTCACCACGACGGCGTTGAACACGCCATCGGTATCGGAGACGGGCGAGCCCTTGGGCACCAGCGTCGGGTGCACGCGCTGTTCGATCCCTGAGTCATGCAGCACGGCGACGCCCAGCAGCTTGATCTTGTAGCCAAGCTCACCGGCATTGCGAATATCATCAAGGGTGATCGCCTCGATGCCCTCGATGTCGATAGCCTGAGATTCACTTCGGTGCCGAAGGCCAGCGAGGTCAGCACCGCGAGCTTGTGCGCGGTATCGAAGCCGCCGACATCAAAGGTCGGGTCGGCCTCGGCATAGCCCAGCGCCTGGGCTTCCTTCAGCACATCGGCGAAGCTCCGGCCCTCGTTGGCCATCTTGGTCAGGATGTAATTGCAGGTGCCGTTCATGATGCCGAACAGCTTCGACACGCGGTTGCCGACAAGGCCTTCGCGCAGGGTCTTGATGATCGGAATGCCGCCCGCCACCGAGGCTTCGAAGTTCAGCGCCGCACCATGGGCCTCGGCGCGCCGGGCGAGATCAGCGCCATGGTGGGCGAGCAGCGCCTTGTTGGCGGTGACGACCGAAGTGCCATGATCAAGCGCCATTTCGACCGCGGCCCGCGCCGGACCCTCGGAGCCGCCCATCAGCTCGACGAACACATCGATATCGGCTGCTCGCCGCCATCGCCACGGGATCGTCAAACCAGTTCAGCTTCGACAGATCATGCCCACGGTTCTTGTTTTTGTCACGGGCACTTACGGCGGTGACTTCAAGCGTTACACCAGCCCGGGCCGCCACCAGCTCGCCATGCCTGGCGAGAATATCGAGCACGCCCGCGCCAACCGTCCCCAGCCCGGCAATGCCAATCCGCAGTTTTTTCGCCATGAGTCACACCCGTGAATGATCGGGGGTCTTATGGCGGGACGGCGGGGGGATGGCAAGGAAGGCACATCGGAGCTTATCAACTGTTCTATTTTGTTCCGTTTGTGGTAACCTGCAATTCCTCTAGGGTTTAGAACGGGTGGGAGAATCTGATGGCACCGGCAGTTCTGGAACTTTGCGCGGGCGCGGGCGGTCAGGCGCTCGGGCTTGAAATGGCCGGCTTCGATCATGCGGGTCTGATCGAGAACGATGCCGCCGCCTGCAATACACTGCGGATGAACCGTCCGCACTGGAACGTCATCGAGCATGACCTGTTCGAGCCGCTCGAGCTCGCCGCTTCAAGGGCGTCGATCTTCTCGCCGGCGGCCTGCCCTGCCCGCCGTTCTCGGTGGCCGGAAAGCAATTGGGCGAACGCGACGAACGCAACCTGTTCAATGTCGGCATCAACTACGTCGATGAAATCCGCCCCAAGGCGGTGATGTTCGAGAACGTCAAAGGCATGCTCGACCCGCGCTTTGCCGATTATCGCAACTGGATCGATCAGCGCTGGACAAGATGGGTTACACGCCGGGCTGGAAACTCCTGCACGCGTCCGATTTCGGCGTGCCGCAATTGCGGCCGCGCGTGTTGATGGTGGCGGTGCGCAAGGAAGCATCGTCGCGCTTTCAATGGCCCGAGACACAGGTCGCGCCAAGACAGTTGGCGAAACGCTGCATGACTTGATGGCGTCGCGCGGCTGGCGGCATGCGGACGAGTGGCGCGAGAAAGCCAACAGGATTGCGCCCACCATCGTCGGCGGCTCGAAGAAACACGGCGGCCCCGACCTCGGGCCGACCCGCGCGCGGAAGGCGTGGGCCGAACTCGGCGTCGATGGCTTGGGCATCGCCAACGAGGAGCCGGAAGAAAACTTCAAAGGCATGCCGCGGCTGACAGTGCGAATGGTCGCCCGCATTCAGGGCTTCCCGGATGACTGGGGATTCTGGGGCGGCAAGACGGCGCGCTACCGGCAAGTCGGCAATGCCTTTCCGCCGCCGGTGGCGGCGGCGGTTGCCAATGTCGATTGCATTGCCAAGTTTCTTCACAGGCGATCCGCTTGCTGCAGCGGAATAATCATGGGCGCGCGAGACAAACTTAGCGCGCATTTTCTTGCAAACATCGGCAGGGTCATCGAGCGTCAAGGAGTTGCGAAGGTCGCTGGTGGAATCACTGAATGGGCGAGGCGGGTACAGAGAACTGCGAAACGAGGAAGGCTACAGATTCTCACACACAATGACCGTTCGGACTTGAAACCGGCCAGTATCTGCTTGTCGACCCCAAGCCTCAGCCTGCCTTTCAGCCGCAACATCTCGAAAGAGATGCGAGCACAGGTTCTGGATCGCAACGGATTCACGTGCCAGATGTGCGGCGCGGTTGCGGGCGAGCCCCATCCCTATGACCACGGCCGCAAGACACGGCTGCACATCGGCCACATTGTCGACAAGTCTCTAGGCGGGACAGATGAACTCTCGAATCTCAGGGCAATTTGTTCGGTGTGCAATGAAGGTGCCGCAAACATCACTGCAGATCGGCCAACAGCCCTAAATTGCTCGCGCAAATTCGACGTGCAACCTCGGTCGAGCAGCTGGAAGTCTCAAGTGGCTGGTTTCAAAATATAGAAGCAGTCCAAGAATCCTGCTCGATGACTGACCCACTTCCAAATCCCGCTCCCGCAACATGGCCGCGATCCGGTCCACCGGCATGAAGCCGGAGATCATCGTGCGGTCGCTGGTCCATCGCTTGGGCTACCGTTACCGCCTCCATGCCAAGGACCTTCCGGGCAAGCCCGATCTGGTGTTCCGTCCGCGCAAGAAGGTGATCTTCGTTCATGGCTGCTTCTGGCATCAGCATCCGAAGCACTCTGCAAGGATGGCCGGGCACCGAAATCGAATCTCGGCTATTGGGCGGCGAAACTTGCCCGCAATGTCGATCGCGATGCGCGCAATCTTCGCGGACTGAAGGAAATGGGCTGGCGGGTGCTGGTCATCTGGGAATGCGAGGCATTGAAGCCGCGCCGGCCTGGAGCGGCGGATAAAATTCTGGCCGACCGGCCGCGATTGAGCCCTCTCCACATTGTCAATTCCCCTTAACGTTATCGCCTATAAAGTGCCGCAAAATCCGTTAGAAAGCTGGCGATGACCGATTCCAAAGCCCCCGCCCCCTCCGAATACAAACTGGCCGATCCGGTGCAGTTCGCCCAGAACATGGCGAAGGTGTTCGAGCAGGCGGCCGGCATCGCCAAGCTGGTGGCACAGCGGCCGGATCTCGCCAAGCAGCAGGCCGAGACCCAGGTCACGCCGATCGAGCAGGTGAGCAAGACGCTGGGCGCCGTCGCCCAGTCCTACGCCCAGAATCCGCAGAAGCTGATGGACGCCCAGATGCAGCTGTGGAACGCCTATGGCCAGTTGTGGCAGGCGGCCTGGCAGCGGGCCATCGGCGCCCCCGCCGAAGCGGTGGCGACGCCCGCCCGCAACGACAAGCGCTTCAAGGACAAGGACTGGCAGGAAAACACCGTCTTCGATTTCCTCAAGCAGTTCTATCTGATCTCCGCCAACTGGGCGCAGGACATGGTGGAGAACGCCGACGGCGTCGACGAGCACACCCGGCACAAGGCCAAGTTCTATGTCGAGCAGATCGCCAATGCGCTGTCGCCGTCCAATTTCCCGATCAGCAATCCGGAAGTGCTGCGCACAACGCTCGCCACCAATGGCGCCAATCTCATCGAGGGGCTGAAGCATCTCGAAGAGGACATGAAGACGCCGGATGGGCGGCTGCGCATCAAGCAGACCGACATGGGGGCCTTCGAGATCGGCCGCAACATCGCCATGACGCCGGGCAAGGTGGTGTTCCGGAACGAGACTTTCGAGCTCATTCAATACACGCCGACGACAACCGAGACGTTCGAATATCCGCTGGTGATCTTCCCGCCGTGGATCAACAAGTTCTACATTCTCGATCTCAATGCGCAGAAAAGTCCTTCGTGCGCTGGGCGGTCGATCGCGGGCTCACGGTGTTCGTCGTGTCGTGGGTGAACGCCGACGAAGCCCAGGGCCGCAAGAGCTTTTCCGACTATATGCGCGAGGGCTTCCTCACCGCCGTGCAGGCGGCACTCGATGCCACGGCGGCGGAGAAAGTCACTGTCATCGGCTATTGCATCGGCGGCACACTCACCGCCGCTTCGCTCGGCTACATGGCGGCGCAGAACGACCAACCGCGTCGCCGCCGCCACGTTCTTCACCACCCAGGTCGATTTCGAAAAGGCCGGCGATCTGCTGGTCTATGTCGACGAAGAGCAAGTGAAGTGGATCGAAGACCGCATGTCGGACAAGGGCTATCTGCCCGGAGACCGCATGGCGGACGCCTTCAACCTGTTGCGCTCCAACGATCTGATCTGGTCCTATGTCGTCAACAACTACATGCTGGGCAAGGACCCGCTGCCCTTCGATCTCCTGTACTGGAATGCCGAATTCAACGCGCATGCCGGCGGGGGTGCATTCGTTCTATCTGCGCGAATGCTACCTCGCCAACAAGCTGTCACAAGGCAAGATGGTGCTCGACAATGTGCGCATCGATCTGAAGAAGGTGAAAATCCCCATCTACAATCTGGCGGCGCGCGACGATCACATCGCGCCCTTGCAGTCGGTGTTCCGGGTGGGCCAGCACATGGGCGGGCCGACCAGGCTCGTGGTCTCGGGCTCCGGCCACATCGCCGGCGTGGTCAATCCGCCCGCCGCCAAGAAGTATCAATACTGGACCAACCCCAAACCCGCCGCCACCCTCGAAGAGTGGCTCAAAGGCGCGACCGAGCATCCGGGCTCGTGGTGGGAGGATTGGTACGGCTGGATTTCCGAACGCAGCGGCTTGAAGGTTCCAGCGCCCACACCCGGCAGCGGCAAACTCGACGGTGATCGAAGACGCGCCGGGAAGCTATGTGCGGGTGAAGGCGCAGTAGCGCGCCGGCTGCGGCAAAATTCGGCTTTCGCGAGCCGCTTCGCGTCGTCTAACCGGCGCCATCGGTGTATATGTCGGGCAGCACCAATGACGGGTCGCGGTATGTGGGATGCCGGGCCAGGATGACGCGCAGCCGCTCGACCTGGGCATCGCCCAGCCCGTCGATTGCCACTTCGCGAGATAGCATGGTGCCCTCCTGCGAATCCTTCTCATAGGCCACCATAGCCCCGGTGGCGGCGGATTCCGGCAGCCCACAATGGTGCAGAAGCCGTGCAACCGTTGCCTCGCGCTGGTCATTGATCTGATGATAGCTGAGTGCCAGGAATGGCACCCCCGCCTTCAGTTGGTGCATGTACTCCTGCATGTTGCGGGCCCAACCGGCGATCAGCCCATCCTCAACCGGCACCACCTCCGCATTGAAATCGACGACGTCGTGCGCTTCGGACACATCTGCAACAGCAGTGGTGATCGACCACATCAGCGTCCGTTTCTCTCCGGTCAGGACAGGAGGGACGCCATACTTCCGCACCATCTGGAACCACGATTTCGCCCAACCAAGTGCCTCGCGGTAAAGGAACACATGGGCCGCCTGCGGAAAGGCTTCCCGGTAAAGGCTGGCCTGAAACAGCGGCTGGCTGTGCAGCTTGATGGCAATCGTGTGGGCAGTGGCTCCGGCCGGCGGGCGGAACAGAAGCCGCGTACAGGCGCGGATCAGCCGGATCAGCCTGTGGCGTGGGAAGTCGAGCCTGCTCGGGCGGTTGTAATCATCCATGATCAGGCGCGCATAGACGATCGGCTCTGACAGGCTGAGGACGCCGGGAACAGCACTCAGCATATGCGAGACGAGTGTTGACCCGCAGCGGCCGATGCTGAAGATGAAGATGATCTTGGCGGGTGCCGGGACTTCATCGGCCAGCGCGTCAAGCTCCGCAAATGGGACTTCCAAAACCCGGCGCGCGTGCCGATGCTGGTCGATGTAGATGAAGGCGCTTTGCGTTAGGTCTAGATCGGGCTGGAAGCTCGGTGAACCAGGCCACCTGTGCTGCAAGGTCGAGTGTGTAAAGCGACCATCCTGGTGTATCAATGACAATGCGCGAGGCACAGGGCTCACCCGGACCGAGGACGAAGTCGTCCGCCTTGGCCCAGCCCTTCTGTTCGCGGTGTTCGAGGACGGATAGAGTGTGGCGGCCAATTTAGCAACTCCTCCGAAACCCTGCCGGTCAATCCTTCTTGACCATAACAGCCGCGCGAAGCCGTGCAAAGGCCCGCCGACGGGATCAAGAGAGCATGATCTCGGTCGTTACCCTTCCCGAACCGAACCTCTTCTTGCAAGGATTGATCTCTGGCCAAACTAAAGCCTGAATCGCTGTGTATATATTCCTCATGATGAAAGGTGCGCAATGCACACGGCATTCGATGGTTCCCGAAGGGGGATCAGGGTATATTTGCCGCACAAATTACCCGGTTCGGATCGTTGCTTTCCGCCAAAGTGTTGCCTTGGTTGGCGAGTATAGGAAACTAATGATACATTGGTTCGTCACATTTCGTCCTGCTCTTCGCCACCCACCGCTGGCCGACGACGCCCTATTGCAGCGCGGCAAGGCGCTGGTCGAGACCAACTGCACCAAATGCCATGCCATCGGCGCCACTGGCGCCAGTCCGTTCAAGGATGCGCCGCCGTTCCGTGATGTGGCGCCCAACTACACCATGGACGAACTGGTCGACGGCTTCATGGAGGGCCTCGCGGTGCGCCATGAGGCGATGCCGGATTGGGAGATGGAAGTCCCCCAGGCGGAAGCGATTGCCGCCTATATTTTCAGCCTCAAATCCGCCGATGCGCCAACCGAAGATTCGCCCGCAGCCATGGGTTTTGCCCTGCTGCGCAAGAATTGTGCGGCGTGCCATGCCATTGACCGGGAAGGCGCCAGCCCATTTGGCGCGGCGCCGCCGTTCCGCGAGGTGGCCAAGCGCTATCCACCGGAGCAACTTGCGGAATCGCTGGCTGAGGGGATCGTCACCGGTCACGACGGCATGCCCGAGGCGAGCTTCAAGCCGGACGAAATCGCCGCCATTATCGCCTGGCTCAACGCCTTGAAAGCGGAGTAGCCGATCACAAATTCGAGATCACATGCATCCGGGACTCGTAATCGTCCGTTGAAGGATTATGTAAAGAGAACTTACGACGGGTCCGATGCTTCCCCCCCTGCCCCACGGACCCCTGTTGCGAAGGCCCGGACCACCCCTGTCCGGGCCTTTATTTTTGGGTGGCCCAAAGCAAAAGGCCGGAGTTTCCCCCGGCCCTGCATTGCGATATGGCGGACACTTAGCGCTTCGAGAACTGGAACGAACGGCGGGCTTTGGCGCGGCCGTATTTCTTGCGCTCAACCGCACGGCTGTCACGGGTCAGGAAGCCGGCCTTCTTGAGGGCGGCGCGGAGTTCCGGTTCGTAGTGGCACATGGCGCGCGACAGGCCGTGGCGCACCGCACCGGCCTGGCCCGAAAGGCCACCGCCGACCACCGTGCATTCGATGTCGAACTGGGTGGCGCGGTTGGCGGTTTCCATCGGCTGGCGGACCAGCATGCGCAGCACCGGCCTGGCGAAAGTAAGTCTCGATGGCCTTGCCATTGACGACGATTTTGCCCGAGCCGCGCTTCACCCACACGCGGGCGACCAATTCCTTGCGGCGTCCGGTAGCATAGGCGCGGCCCTTGGCGTCAAGCTTCGGCTTGGCGGGGGCCGTGGCGGTGCTGGCGCCAGCAGCGGGGGCCATTCCCATGGCCTTGCCGAGATCGGCGAGCGTTGTCTGTTCAGCCATGATTTAGCCCCTCGCCGCGTTTTTGGGATTCATTGCCTTGATGTCGAGCTTCGCCGGATTCTGCGCCATGTGCGGATGGTCCGGGCCCTTGTACATCAGGAGATGGGTCATCTGCAGCTTCTTCAGCGGGCCGCCGGGAAGCATGCGCTTCACGGCGAGTTCCAGCACGCGCTCGGGGAATTTGCCCTCGAGCATCTTGCCGGCGTTGCGCTCTTTGATGCCGCCCGGAAAGCCGGTGTGGTGGAAGTAGCTCTTCTGCTGGCGCTTGCGGCCAGTCAAAAGCACCTTCTCGGCGTTGATGACGATGATGTTGTCGCCGCAATCCATGTGCGGGGTGAAGGTGGGCTTATGCTTGCCGCGCAGGCGGTTGGCGATGATGGCGGCGGCACGGCCGACCACAAGGCCTTCTGCGTCGATCAGCACCCAGTTCTTCACGATGTCCTTGGCTTTCGCCGAATAGGTTGTCATGTGATGGTCCCGGTGTTCTCTGTTGCAATGGAAAGGGTGCGGAAACGGCGACGTTTCGCACCCAGTTCGCGACGGGTTCTAGGGATTGGTCTTGCACCTGTCAACAGAAACCCGCGTAAAACAATGCGATTTCATGTGCGGTATCCGGATACCGCAAATGTGATATTCCGGCAACATGGGCCCTATTCATGTCCCAGACACTTTCCTGCCCGAATGGCCTCCCATAGTCTCTCGCCGAGGGGGTTTGGATGCATTTCATTCACCAGACCATGTTGGCGTTTGCCGTACTGGGCGTTTCCGGTGCAGAAGCGCTTGCGACCCTGAGCGATCAGATCCGGCCAAGCGATGGCAGATCGTTGTTCGCCGAAAACGCTTCGCCCATCCCCTTGCCGATGGAACAGACCGAAACCGCACCCGGCGGCGAAGATGGCACGGACACGGAAGCACCCGAACCCGGCATGGAAGACCCAGAAAGCTCCGAAGACGAATTCAATCTTGGTGAAATTCCCGACATCAAATCGGTGGAACTGACCCTCGACATGGCCAAGCGGGCGCTCGATACGTGGCTTCTGGTGCGCGACAAATATGAGAACGCTGACCTCGAGGCTTATGACGACCTGCAGGAGTTCGTGGACAAGAACGAACAGGGCTTCGCCTTCGAGACCGACATCAAGTCGGCAGGCTTCGTAAGTGTCAGCGACTGGAATGTGGCAATCACCTCGCTTGGCTTTGCCTACAGCGGCGTGCTCGACGACCCGTCGGCGGAAATCTTGGCACAGATCGAAGAGATCAAGGCCGACGAGAGCGTTGCCCAGGACCTGAAAGACCGGATGATTTCGTCGCTGAGCGCCATGATCCCATCGGCAAACAACAAGAAAGTGGTGCAGGACCTTCTCGCTGATCCCGCCTACAAGGAAAAGCTGGAGCAGCTCGAAAGTGGCAGCGGCGAGGAGGAAGAAGGTGAATAACTCACCACTGCTTGCCACACTTGATGCCGGTATTCTTCGCCTCACGCTCAATGACCCGGCCACTCGCAACAGCCTGTCCGAAGGCATGATGGCGGCACTTGCAGCGGAACTCGATGCGGCGGCGGGACTATCCGCCGTGCGGGTTATCATCATCGCCGCCAACGGCCCGGCATTTTCATCCGGACACAATCTCAAGGAGATCAGCGCGCGGCGTGCCGATGCTGACCGCGGGGCGGACTATTTCCTGTCGCTGTTCAAGCAATGTGCCGCGCTAATGACAGGCATCGTGCGCCATCCCAAACCGGTCATCGCCGAAGTGCAGGGCCTCGCCAGTGCCGCCGGTTGCCAACTGGTGGCGAGCTGTGATCTGGCGATTGCTGCCGAGGGTGCGGCATTCTGCACACCGGGAGTCAACATCGGGCTTTTCTGTTCGACACCAATGGTGGCGTTGTCGCGCAATCTCACGCGCAAGCATGCGATGGAAATGCTGTTGACCGGCGACACGATTCCGGCGGCTGAAGCGCTGCAAATGGGTCTGGTGAACCGTGTGGTTGCGGCGGGCGAACTCACAACCGCAACCATGGCGCTGGCCGCGAAGATCGCCGCCAAATCGCAGCTCACAGTGAAGACCGGCAAGAAGGCTTTCTACCAACAGGCCGAGATGCCGTTGGAAGAGGCTTATGCCCACACCGCCCGGGTGATGGCGGAAAACCTGTTGGCCCGCGATGCCGAAGAAGGCATTGCTGCCTTCATTGGCAAACGTCCGCCGCAATGGGAAGACCGATAGTGAAGCCGCGCATCAATCTGGTGACGCTGGGCGTCAGGGATATTGCGGCATCGCGGGCTTTTTACGAGCGGCTGGGCTTAAAGGCTTCTGCGGCGGGAAATGACAGCGTGGCGTTTTTCAACGCCAATGGCGTGGTTCTTGGCGTCTTTGGCCATGATGCCCTGGCCGAGGATGCGCAGGTGAAAGCCGCCCCACAACCTGGCTTCAGGGGCGTTTCGTTAGCCTGGAATGCCGAGAGCGAAGCGGCAGTTGATGCCATATTCGCGCATGCGCTGAAGGCTGGGGCGACACTAGTCAAGTCACCACAGAAAGTTTTCTGGGGCGGGTACAGCGGCTATTTTGGCGATCCCGATGGGCACCTGTGGGAAGTGGCGCACAATCCATTCTTCCCGATTAACGATGCGGGTCACATCGAACTTCCATGAATCACGACAGTTACAACACCGAGTACATCCGCGCCATCCTGCAGGATACCAAGACGATCGCCCTCGTTGGCGCATCGAGCAATATCGTGCGGCCATCGTATTTCGTGATGAAGTATCTGCTCGACAAGGGCTACGACGTGACGCCGGTGAACCCTGGTCTCGCTGGACAGGAGCTTTTGGGGCGCAAAGTCTTTGGCACGCTGTCGGATATTCCCTACCCCATCGACATGGTGGACATCTTTCGCAACGCTGAAGCGGTGCGCCAAATCGTCGACGAGGCCCTGGCGCTGCCGGTGAAGCCCAAGGTGATCTGGATGCAACTTGGCGTGCGCAATGACGACGCGGCGCGCGCAGGCCGAGGCGGCGGGAATGCAGGTGGTCATGAACCGCTGCCCGAAGATGGAGTACGGCAAGCTGTCGGGCGAATGGGCGTGGGTGGGCGGCAACTCCGGCATCATCTCGTCGAAGCAACATACGATGCATGCCAGCGGCAAGGTGCAGAGCCTGGGGCTGGGTCCGAAGCGCTACTGAAATCGAGCCGATTGCCGGTGAAGTTGCGGCGGGCTAAGGTTTCTGCCTCAGTTCACTTGGGAGAGAACCATGGCCGACAGAATCCCCGGATTTGATACCCTTGCACTTCATGCCGGCGCCGCACCTGACCCAGCGACTGGGGCTCGCGTGACGCCGATCTACCAGACCACCGCTTATGTGTTCCAGGATGTGAAACACGCTTCCGACCTGTTCGCCTTGCGGGCCTTCGGCAACGTCTATACCCGCCTCATGAACCCGACGCAGTCGGTGCTCGAAGCCAAGGTGGCGGCGCTCGAAGGTGGAACTGCAGCACTGGCGGTGGCATCAGGCCATGCGGCCCAGCTTCTGGCCTTCCACACCATGATGCAGCCGGGCGACGAGTTCGTGGCGGTGCGCCAGCTTTATGGCGGCTCGATCAACCAGTTCAATCACTCTTTCAAATCCTTCGGCTGGCATGTGGTGTGGGCCGATGCCGAGGATTTGGACTCCATCGAAAAGGCCATGTCACCCAAGACCAAGGCGATCTTCATCGAATCGATCGCCAATCCCAGGCGGCCGCATCACCGACATTGGCGCTGTGGCCAAAATCGCCAAGAAGGCGGGCGTGCCGTTGATCGTCGATAACACGCTGGCCACGCCCTATCTGTGCAAGCCCATCGAGCATGGCGCCAACATCGTCATCCATTCGCTCACCAAATTCATGGGCGGGCATGGCAATTCGATGGGTGGCGTGCTGGTCGACGCCGGCAATTTCGACTGGTCGAAGAGCGGTCGCTATCCCCTGCTGTCGGAACCCAATGCTTCCTATCACGGCATGAAGATGCATGAGACGTTCGGCAACATCGCCTTTGCCATCGCCGCGCGCGTTCTGGGGCTTCGCGATCTGGGACCGGCGATTGCGCCGCTCAACTCCTTCCTGATCCTCACCGGCATGGAGACGCTCGGCCTGCGCATGCAGCGCCATTGCGACAATACGCTGAAGGTGGCCCAGTGGCTGAAGAAGCACCCGAACGTGGCGTGGGTGAGTTATGCCGGCCTTGCCGATGACAAGCACCATGGGCTGCACCAGAAATACTGTCCGAAGGGTGCGGGCGGGGTGCTGACCTTTGGCCTCAAGGGCGGATACGATGCAGGCGTCAAAGCCGTGTCATCGGTGAAGCTGTTTTCGCACCTTGCCAACATCGGCGACACGCGCTCGCTGATCATTCATCCGGCATCGACGACCCACAGCCAGTTGACGGCGGACCAGTTGAAGCTGGCGGGCGCCACGCCGGATGTGGTGCGGCTGTCGGTCGGCATTGAAGACGTCGCCGACATCATTGCCGATATGGAACAGGCGATCGCCTGAGCACAATGTGAAGATTCCACAGGGCGGCGGCCAGCACGACAAGCGCGCCGCCCTGATGGATCAGTCCCCAACTCAAGGGCACCTGGGCCAGCAGCGTAATAATGCCAATGGCTGCTTGCAGCACCACGGCGCATAGAACGATCAAAGACTCCTGGCTGCGTTGGAGATAGGCGTAGGCCATCGCAACGACCACAATCACATAGGCGATCAGGCGGTGATTGAATTGCACGGTCATGGCATTTTCGAACAGATTTCGCCAGGCGGGCGTCATGACGAACAGGCCATCGGGAACGAGTCTTCCATCCATCAACGGCCAGGTGTTGTAGCCCATGCCGGCATCAAGGCCGGCGACGAAGCCGCCCGCTGCAACCTGGAGGACAACCAGCACGGCGATATACCAACGCCCAGCGCTGGCGCGATGTCGATGGCCGGTGGCGTTTGACGTCCAAGCCGAAGGCCACCCAGAGGATGGCGGCAAAGATGACCGTGGCGAGGGTGAGATGGGCCGAAAGGCGATACTGGCTGACATCGACGCGGTCGACGAGGCCGGAGGCCACCATGTACCAGCCAAGCGCCCCTTGCAGGCCGCCGAGCACGAAAAGCGCAACCATGCGCGGCCACATGGCGCGCGAGATCCAGCCCAGGGCGGCGAAGATCACGAAGGGAACAAGGAACACACATGCCGATGAAGCGGCCAAGAAAGCGATGTCCCCATTCCCACCAGTAGATGAACTTGAATTCCTCCAGCGTCATTCCGGCGTTGACGGTGGTGTATTCGGGAATCAGTTTGTACTTCTCGAAGGCAGCCAGCCAATCGGCTTCGCGTCAGTGGCGGAATGGCGCCCAACAACGGTTGCCATTCGGTGATCGACAGGCCGCTATCGGTGAGGCGCGTGGCGCCGCCGACGATGCACCATGCAGAAGACAAGAAAGGCAATGGCATAAAGCCAGCCCCGCACATAGGGCAGCCCGCGCATTTGGATTTGGGTCAGCGTTTTCACGGGCCAAGGGATAGGTCCGCACCCTTCCCCCTTCAAGTGATCAAGCGCCGCAGGGCTTGCCACATGGCAGTTGCCGTTCTAGGCGGTGCCATGAGACAGCGCACCCGCAAACTGATCGGCACCTTCGGCACGGTGTTTTATCTGATTGTCTACAGCCTGGTGATGATGGCGGTGGGCGGCATACTGGTGGTCGGCAAGGGCATGGCCTACGAACTGCCATTCTACATCGTGGCCGGTGCCTTGTGGATTCCCGGCGCCATGCTGCTCATCAAATGGATGGCGAGGCCCGACCCCGAGGCTTAGGAAACATCGAGCGTGCGAAAGCGATTCAGCAGCGCGAAGGGCAGACCGTCAATCAAAGCGCTGACAAAGGCCAACTCCTGAATTTTGCCGGAAAGCGAGGCGCGGGGAAGTGCGGTGAGATGGGCTGCATGATCGGCAAAAATCATGCCCTTCCTGGTGGTAACGGCGGTGCGAAAGCCCGCCTCTTTCGCCAAGCGGAAATCTCGCGCACCCGCCGACGCGGCATCGCCATAGGGATAGGCGAAGTGGCGCGGACGAATGCCCAGTTCAGCCTCGATGCGATCAGCGGATTGAACCAGCTCGGCGCGGGCCGTGTCTTCGTTCAGCCGCGCCACGGCATAGTGATGAATGGTGTGGGCGCCAATGGTGCACAACGGCTCTCTGGCAATTGTCCTGATTTCGTCCCAGGTCATGGCCGCCTCACGGCACTGGCCGTCCAGGTCGACACCATATTGCGCAGCGGCAGACCTGATCCAGCGCCGTTGTTCGATTTGGTCCATATTGCGCGCCGGGCGATAGATCGCATCCCAGGCCAGCCATTTTTCGGAATCGCTTGTCGTGGAGACCGCAATGCGCTTGCCGCCAATTTCCAGATCGATGGAGGTGTTGCGGGCGATGATTTCTTCGAGTGCGCGCCACCACAGTTCGCAGGTACCATCGGTGATCGACGGCGCCACGAAAATCGTGAACGGGCAATCGTGCTTCTTGAACACCGGCAGGGCGTGAACGAGATTGTCGCGATAGCCATCGTCAAGTGTGAACACTGCGAAGCGGCGTGTCTGGCGCGACCGGTTTTCAAGGCGATCAGCGGCCTCGTCGAAGGACACCAGATCCATACCGCGGCTTTTGACCAGGCCGATTACCTGATCGAGAAACTGCGGCTCCAGTCTCGAGGCCATAGTTCGGTGAGAAACCCCTCGGCCGGCCGCCGCCTGGCATAACGTGATGGAGCATGAAAATGGCGCCCATGCCGCCAAGCCACGGCCGCAGCAAGGCTGGCAAGCGGGAGTAATGCAGCACACCAAGGGCCGCGCGCATGGCTTTCACGGACATCAGCTCAGGCTTGCTTTTGGTGAAGGTACTGTCAAGGCTTCAGGCGTTGACGGCCTGACGCCCGAAATCAGGCATCGAGACTGGGTATGCCGGTTGCTGAATTGACACCAAAGCCGCCGAGCCATAGCCCGACGCCCTGAGGACCGACATAGCTTGCGCGGCATCACCCATTTGGTCCGGCGCCGCCAGTAGTACGGTTGCGCCGGCTGCCCTGACGAGGGTGGGTGTTTCGGGCGTGGCTTCGCCACAGTGCACGATGGCTACTTCGTAGGATTGGGCAAGCGCCTGCACGATGGGCTTAAGCCGGTCGATCAAGGCCGCAAGGGCGCGGGGTGAGTGATCCTGGCCAAAATGCAGAATGTGAGCAGTTGATTGCGAATCACGGACAATCACCCGGGTAAAATCGGCGACCCCCTGCACAAGCTCGGAGAGTCCCTGACCTGAGGACGTGCCGCTGACAACTGCGAAATCTGAAGCGTCAGCGCAGGCATCGAGAATGATCACCCGCTTGCCACGTCCTGCAAGCGTACGGCCAAGTGCCACCGCAAGGATGGCAGAGTCGGGCCCGTTGATGCCAAGTGACGTAATGCCCAAGCTGCGCGTCTCAAGGCTCGCCGCTTGGCTTTCAAACCACGCCAAAATCTGTGCAATCGAGGCAGCGGGTGGAAGGGCGGAATTTCCCGCCATCGCAGGCAGGCTGGCGATGATGCGGGGGGCTGGCGGAGAGGGCTCTTGCCAAGTTGTCTGGTTCTGGACAGGCCGTGGCGGCGGTGCTGGTTCTTCGACCGCCGCGGCATGGGGGCGGCAACTTCAACTTCGTCATCGCCGGAATGTGTTCCGAAAACTGCGCTCGTTCAATCGCGTGGCGGCGGCCATGAGTTCGAGCAGGAAGGCCAGGCCGAGGCCCAAGACTTAATCCGGCCATGCTGATCAGCACCACCATCGGTCCCTTTTTGCGGGAATGACGGCACGGCCGGCACGCTGGCCGTCTGAATGATGCGAGCGAATCCCGGATGCGCCGAAGGATCAAGCCTTGCCGTTGCTTCGGCATAGCGCGCCAGCATGGTTTCGAGCAACAGCCGGTTGGCCTGGGCTTCGCGCTCCAGGGCCTTGAGCTTGATGTCGTCGAGGTTGGAGTTCGTGGCCTTGCCCTTGGCGCGTTCGAGGCTTTCGCGCAGTGACTCTTCGCGCGCTTCGGCGATCTCCGCCTGTTCTTCAAGGCCTTCGACGATGCGCAGCGCCTCCGTACGGATGCGGCGGTTGATACTGTCGAGCTGCTTCATGGCGGCAATCATCTTGGGATGATTGGACAAGATAGACCGCCGACAATTCGGCCACATTGCGCTGGGCTTCGGTTTGTAGCTTCTTCAAGTCCTGAATGACATTGGCGGCCAGCACATCGGCAGAGGCATCGACCGAGCCGGTCTCCGAAAGGAGATTGCGAATTGATTCGGCGCGCGAGCGGGCATCGGACTTCGCGGCTTCGGCCTGGGTGATCTGGGTGTTGAGTTCGGAAAGTTCCTGGGCGCCGAGCGTGCTGGTCTGGCCCTGGAACAATCCGGCCTGGGCACGGAACTGTTCCACCGCGGAATCGGACGTGGCGACCTTGATGCGCAGGCTGTCGATCTGCTGGGACAACCACTGGCGGGCCCGCTCGTTGGGCAGGGTGGTGGCTTCACGGGTCGATGCCACATAGGTTTCAGCCAAGGTATTGGCCACTTCGGCAGCGATCTTGGGACCACCGGCTGTGACCTTGATGGCAATCACGTTGGAGAGTGGAATGCCATAGACGGTCAGGCTGTCGTTATAGGCGTCAAGCGCCAGCTGTTCCGCCGTCTTGAGGCGCGGGTCTTCACCGAAACCCAGCTTGAGCTTCAGCTTGCCGACCGAGCCCATGCCGCCGATCAGCGGATTGAACGAAGGATGTTCCTGAAGTTTCAATGCCGTCACCACGCGCCGCCCAAGGTCTTCAGACTTGATAACGGCCATTTGGGTTTCGAGGTCACGATCGGAGATCGCCGACTGGGCTGGCGTGCCCTGTACACTTTGCACCTTGTCGAACGGTGTTTCGAGGTCGGTAACGAGTATTTGGGTTTCGGTGGTGTAGACCGGCTTGACGACGTTGACGACACCCAGCGACATAGCGAAAGCTGCGGCGGTCATGCTGGCAACAAAAAACTTGCGGCTGCGCCATGCCGCGCAACACGTCGGCAATGCTGATCGCCGCCGGGATGACCCCCTGCTCGTCCTCGAAACCTTTGTTCATTGCCAATGCACAGCGCGACTCTTATCCAAACCGCACATTCGTTTGCTATGGTAACCAAATACTTAACGGCAGATGGGTTGAGGCGGCATTCCGGTCAAGCATTTAATCCCTTGCTAACCATAAGCACATAGTGTCGGCGGTGCCGGCCGTCATGGACCGGCGCATCAGTTTCTGGATGGTCTTGTGCGTATGCGTGTCTTGATTGCCCTTTGCCTGATTTTCCCGCTTGCCGGTTGCGCCCGCGATTGGGAGGATACGAGCCCTACGTCCGCCGCCGGCGGCACCGGTATCATGCAGTCCGGCGAGATCGCCGAGGGCAAGCACGCCGTCTCCAGCGTGTCGCAGCTTCCCGCACTATGACCGCAAGGGACGCGGTCGATCCTTATGGCGCCAAGGGTGTTGCCGCCGCCTATGAATATTCCATCGGGTACAAGGTGGGCGCCGGCGACCGGCTGACGGTGCGCGTGGCTGGCGAGCCGGACCTGACTTCGGAATATCTGGTGGATGGTGCCGGCACGATTTCCCTGCCCTACATCCAGACCATCGCCATTGCCGGCCTGACCGCGCCGGAAATCGAAAACATGATCGCCAGCCGCCTGCGCCAAGGTTACCTGCGCGACCCGCAGGTTTCGGTGCAGGTGTCCAACCTGCGGCCGTTCTACATTCTGGGCGAGGTCAACACCTCCGGCAGCTTCTCCTATCAGCCGGGCATCACCGTGCAAAACGCCATTGCCATCGCCGGCGGCTATTCGGCCCGCGCCGACCAGGACAAGGTGCTGATCACCCGCAAGAACATCAAAGGCACGAAGACCTACAAGGTTCCGGTGACAACGCAGATCTATCCTGGCGACATCATCTACGTGCGTGAGCGCTGGTTCTAGACCGGCCGGCAGGCATGCGCATTCTTCATGTCTTCCGCACTCCGCTCGGTGGCCTGTTCCGGCACGTGCGCGACATGGCGCGGGGCCAGCAGGAACTTGGCCACGAGGTCGGCCTGCTTTGCAACTCGTCGACCGGCGGCGAAAGCGCCGCGGCTGCTGCAATCGGCCGAAGATTCTGCTCGCTCGGCATCAAGCGCATTCCGATTTCGCGCCTGCCGGGCATCGGCGATCTTTCGGGGGCGCGGCAGACCTTGGCACATGCCGCAAGCCATCAAGCCCGACATCATCCATTGCCATGGCGCCAAAGGCGGCGTTTACGGCCGGCTTGCCGGCTGGCGGCTTGGGCATTCCCGCCGTCTACACGCCGCATGGCGGCAGCCTGCACTATCAATGGCGATCGCCCTCCGGATGTTGTGTTCCTCGGCGCCGAATGGCTGTTGGCGCGCATGGGCTGCGGCTTTCATTTTGTCTGCGACATTCGAGCGGCGCGAGTTCGGCAAGAAGATCGGGCTTGGCGGAAATCCGCTGGCGGTCATCCACAACGGCCTGTGGCCGGAGGAACTCGAACTCGCCAAGCCAGCGCAAGATGCGTCCGACATTCTTTTCATCGGCGAGCTTCGGGATATCAAAGGCGTCGATGTTGCTGATCGAGGCCATCGCTCAAGCTCGTCAACAACGCGGCCAGTTTCCGCAACGCTGGTTGGCGATGGTCCCGATGGCGAACGTTACGAGCCGATGGTCCGGCAGCCTGGGCTTGCAGGACGCCGTGACATTTGCCGGGCGGTTGCCGGCCCGGGAGGCCTTCCGGCGCGGCCGCGTGTTGGTCATCCCGTCGCGCAACGAGAGCTTTCCCTATGTGGTACTGGAGGCCATGGCGGCTGGCGTTCCGGTCTTTGCCAGCGACGTCGGCGGCATCGCCGAGGCATTGCCGCCGGAATGCCTGGTTCCGGCCACAGACGTTCTTGCCATAGCCAGATGCATTTCGAAACGGCACTGGATGATCCGGCGCGGCTGATGACCAATGCCATGGCGAACCGGGAGAACATCCGCCGCGAATTTTCGGCGGCGCGCATGGCCGAGGGACGCCATTTCGTTCTACGGTGAACTGTCGCTGCCGATGAGCCAATCCGGGGCAGGCGATTAACCCGCCATTAACCGTGTTCGTCCCAGATAACCCGGCATGCGCGTCAGGCGTGTGGCTTGCTCGATGAAGGTATCGCCACAGACCATCCGTCCCAGAATCGGTGCACCGGATTCATGCGTACTTCACCCGACAAGATCAATCGCGTCATTTCGGCCGAGAACTCTCGCCGAACTGACGATGCAGCCTCGCCGACGTCACGGGCGACTTGCGGGTCCAAAGCCATCTTCGCTGGCCCATGCGCCGCTGGTCTCGACCCGGGTGATCGCCGCCACCATGCGCATGGCGGAAGGACTGCTGGTTGCCCTGGTGGGCTTGTTGATCGCTCTTTCTACCCGGGCTTCGGCACGCTTGGCGAACCGGCAATCTATTTGCCGCTGATGCTGGCCGCCGGCATCGCCTTTCCACTCATTGCCGAGGTCTTCAGGCTCTACCGCGTCAAGGCCCTGCTCATGCCCGGCAAGGCATATCGTCAAAGCTGGCGGCCAGCCTGGAGCTTGCTGTTCGCAACCATCGCCATCGGCGTGGTGTTCACCAAGGCGGGTGCCGACTATTCTCGCGTGTGGCTGTTCAGCTGGTATCTTCGGCGGCCTTTCGGCGTTGCTGCTCGGGCGCGCCATCGCCGCCATGATGGTGCGGCGATGGAACCAGCAATGGCCAGCTCGACCGCGCATGCGGTGCTGGTGGGCGGCGGCCAGCCGGCGGCCGAACTCATGGCCGCGCTGGCGGGATCGCACGCAACCGATGTTTCGATTGTCGGCATGTTCGACGACCGCGACGACATGCGCTCGCCGCCACAGGTCGGCAGCCTGCCCAAGCTTGGCAATGTCGCCGAACTCGTCGAGTTCGTGCGCCGGGCCCGCATCGACCTGCTGCTGGTCACCTTGCCGCTGTCGGCCGAAGAACGGTTGCTGCAAATTCTCAAACGGCTTTGGGTATTGCCGGTCGATATCCGCCTCAGCGCCTATTCGCAGAAACTGCACTACCGGCCGCGGGCCTACTCCTACATCGGCAACGTGCCGTTCCTCGATGTCTTCGACAAGCCGCTCGGCGACTGGGGCAGCATCATCAAGGCGATCGAAGACAAGGTCATCGCCGCCGTCGCCGTGGTATCTGCTGGCGCCGGTGATGGCGCTGGTCGCTCTCGCCATCAAGCTCGAAAGCCGCGGCCCGGTGCTGTTCAAGCAGAAGCGCTTGGTTTCAACAACGAGCTGATCGAAGTCTACAAGTTCCGCTCAATGTATGCACAACATGGCGCGATGCCGATGCCGCGAAACTGGTCACCAAGGGCGATCCGCGCGTCACGCGCGTCGGGCGATTCATCCGCCGGACCAGCCTTGACGAACTGCCGCAGTTCTTCAACGTGCTGCGCGGCGAACTCTCGCTCGTCGGCCCCCGCCCGCATGCCACCAAGGCCAAGGCCGCGGACCGGCTCTACAACGAAGTCGTCGATGGCTATTTCGCCCGCCACAAGGTCAAGCCGGGCATTACCGGCTGGGCGCAGATCAATGGCTGGCGCGGAGAAACCGACACCACCGAGAAACTGCAGCGCCGCGTCGATCATGACCTCTATTACATCGAGAACTGGTCGCTGGCGCTCGATCTCTACATTCTGTGGCGAACACCATTCTCACTGTTCAATCCGGAGAATGCCTATTGACGGCGGCAGCTTACCAAAACCGATCGTGGCAACACGCTTGCTGGGCCTTACACTCGAGAAGAGTCAGGCCGCTGCCATTTGGCTGATGTTCGCGACAAGCTTCATGGTCACCATCGAGCCGGCGCCTTGCGACCTCATGTTCCTGGTGGCGCTATCGCTTTGCCTGTGGCGGGGTCTTCAAGCTTCGGTTCTGGTGTGGCCGCTGATCTTTTATCTGTTGCTTTACAACATCGGCGGCTTCGTCAGCTTCCTCGAGGTGACCGGTGTCGAAAAAGCCGGAATGTTCGTCATCACCAGCGCCTATATGGCGGCTTCGGCGGCCTTCATCGCGTTTTTGATCACCCGCAACCCGGTCCGCAACATGGACATCATCAAGTCCGGCTGGGTTCTTGGCGGCATTCATCGCCTCGATTTTCGCCATTGCCGGTTATTTCAATGTGGCGGGTCTTGGCGGCATGCTGTCGCCACTGGGCCGCGCCCAGGGCTTGTTCAAGGACCCCAACGTGCTTTCGACATATCTCATTCCGCCGGCACTGTTACTCATCCAAGACATTCTTCCAGAGGCGGCCACGCGACAGGGTTGTCGCTGCTTGGTGCTGTTGATCATCGTCGCCGCCTGGTTTCTGGCGTTTTCGCGCGGCGCCTGGGTCAATCTCGTGGCGGCCACTGCCTTGATGATCGGTCTTACTTTCGTGCTGGCGCCGTCGTGGAGACTGCGCAACCGCATCGTGTTGCTGTCCATCGTCGGCATCATCGCCGCCGCCGTGCTCTTGCGGTCTTGCTTAGCATTCCATTCGTGCGCAACCTGTTTTTCGAGCGCTTCGCGCTGGTGCAATACTACGATGCCGGTGAAACCGGGCGCTTCGGCAACCAGCTCAACTCCTCGGCATGTTGCTGCAGAGGCCCCTGGGCTTCGGCCCCATGATGTTCCGCGCCCGATTTCGGCGCCGACCCGCACAATGTCTATATCAATGCCTTCGCGGCCTATGGCTGGGCTGGGGGATTCAGCTACATCCTGCTGATCGTCAGCACCATCGTTGCTGGGCTTCCGGTCGGTCATGTCGCAGAACGCCGTGGCAGCACTACTGCCATCGCCATGTTCTGCGGGCTGCTCACCACGATTTTCCAGGGCGTTCAGATCGATACCGATCATTGGCGGCATTTCTACTGGACACTCGGCATATGCTGGGGTTTCTTCGCGGCATCGATGATGTATTCGCCAAATCCCGCGCCATGCAGGCAGGCGAACGGTTGCACTCGGCCACGGAGCAGCGCGTGACCGCCCTCATCGACAAACTGCGCGGCAAGCTGGAGCGCGGCGGGCACGGCGCGCTGGCGGCCCGCGTTCTCGGTTCGGGCTTTGCCGCCGTGTCGGTCAAGATCGCCGCGGCCGGCCTCAGCTATCTGATGTTCGTCATCATGGCGAAGCTGTTGTCGCAGGCGGAATACGGAAAGTTCGCCTTTGGCTTCAACCTGGCCATCGTGGTTGCGACGATTGCCGGGCTTGGCGCCACCACGGCCATCATGCGGTTCTGGCCGCAGTACGATGGTGAAGGGCGAAACGGCTCTGGCTCACGGCGCGCTGCGGGCCGGAACCATCTGGACCGCCATGCATGCGCCGTCTGCGCGGCCACCGTCATCGCTGTCTTGCGCCACTACATTGCGGCCATGCAGTTCGCTTGAGGGCACCGGCGCACATCATGATGGCCGGCCTTCTGGGCCCGGCCATGGCGTTCAGCGAATATGCTTCGGCGGCTCTGCGGGCCAAGGGCGTTGTATTCTGGTCGCTGGCGCCACGCGATGTGTTCTGGCGTGCGGGCCTTCCTCTGCTTGGCCGGCGTTCGGCTGCCTGGAAGATCGGCGGGCTCGATGCCGCCACGGCGCTGTTCCTCGCGGCGGGCCTGCTTGCTGTCGATCACCGCCTTGCAGGGTATCTATGCGCTGCGGCAATTCGGCCCCAGCCGGACGGCAGTATGATTGGCCGCAGTGGCGCAGGGCTCGGCGTCAATGTGGGGTATCGGCCATCCTGTTTGCCCTGGTGCAGCAATTCGATGTGGTCATCGCCGGCCTCTATCTTCCCGCCGCCGAAACCGGCGCCTATTTCGCGGCCCAGAAAACCGCCTCGCTGCTCACGCTGTTCCTGATCGCCGGAAATCTGGTCGGCGCACCGATGATTTCGAGCTACTATCATGCCAAGGATCAGGCCGGACTGCAGCGCCTCTGCGCCTTCCTGACGGTCGGGCATAGCGATTCCCACGGCATGGGCTTCCTGTTCGTGCTGGCCTTCGGCCATGGCCTTCTCGGCCTGTTCGATCCGTCGTTCCAGCGAAGCCTATCCCTTGCTTGCTGATCCTCGCCGCGGCAGCGGCATTTGATGCCCTGGCGGGACCGACCGCCTATTTCCTGCAGATGAGCGGACGCGAAAGCACCTATCTCAAGATCATGTGCGCTACCTACTGGGGGTGCTTGTCTTGCAACTGGCTGCTGGCGCCACGCTGGGGGGCGATGGGCATCGCGCTTGCCAACGGCACTCGGCGTGATCGTCTGGAATGCGTTGTCCGTCGCCGTTCTGCGCCGGCAGACCGGAGTCGATCCCTCGGTCTTCGGGCTCATGCCCTACTTCCGCCGCCGGGCGCTCTAAATGAAAAACACCACGGAAATCGCCGTCCTCATCCCATCGTACAATCCCGGCAGCGGATTGACCGACACGCTCAACAGCCTGCGCAAGCAGACGGTTCCTTATCACCTCTATATCGTCGACGACGGCAGCCCGCAGAAACCCGACTACGCGGCGGAGCTAAAAGGAATTCCACATTCGCTGATCGAATTGCCGCGCAACGCCGGCATCACCGGCGCCCTCAATGCGGGGTTGGCCCAGATATTCCGCGAGGGGCACGTATACGTTGCTCGCATGGACTGCGGCGACGAGATGACCGAGGACCGGCTCGCGGTACAGAAGTCCTTCATGGACCAACACCCGGAGATCTCCATCTTGGGATCATGGATCGAGATGATCTATACCGAAAAAGCCGGCAGTTCACGATGGAATGGCCGAGCGGCCACAACGACATCGTGCGCGGTCTGTGGAAGAACATGTCGCTCACCCATCCGGCGTTGATGATTCGGGCGACTCATTCCGCAAACTCGGACACTATTCGCCGCTCTACGAGCGGCCGAAGATTACGAGTTGTGCCGCAGGGCCATGCAAGCAGGACATCGTCTCCACAATATCCCCAAGGTGCTGCTGATCAAGACCGAAACCCGCGACAGCATTTCCTGGCGCAAGCGGCGTATTCAGCTCAAGAGCCGGTTGCGCATCCAGTGGCGCTATCGTGACTTCACCGAGTTTCGCTGCATTCAGGGCATGTGAAAACGGCGGCGATCCTGATGGTGCCGGACAAGCTTGCGCCGGCGATCAAGGCGCTGGTGATCCGGCGCTAGAACAGCCAGCATCGCTTCACGCCCTCGGGCCAGCTTGCGCGATATCGAGCCCGTGGGTGGCGAACATGCCACTGCCAGCCGGTCCATGCCGAAGGCGACACAGCCGGAATGGGCAGTCACCGCCGGCCGAGTTTCATATCCCACGCCGTGCCGAAGTGCTCCTTGTGATAGTTGAAGCTCATGCAGGCGGTCGGCTTCTTCGGCGAGCGCACCGGAATCAGCAGTTCGAATTTCAGCGCCGCCTGCAACTGGCGCCACGGCCTTCATCTGGCCGACGCGGCCGAAGAACGGATCGCTCGCCTGCTCCAGCGTGAAGGGCAGCCGCAAGGCGTCGCGATGCTCCTGCGCCCGCACCATCCAGCGCTCGCGGAAAGCGGCGACCTGTTCGGGCTGCCGATGCAGACATATTCGCGCATGCGGAACGACTGCAACCGGTCGATATCGCGCGACGGCTCGTGGCGGAAACATCGGCGGCGATATCGAAGACATAGCCCTCGTCCGGCACTGCGCCGCGCGCCGCGGCGATCGGATAGACCGGATAGCAGGCGGCCGGCGACAGCACGAGATCGGCAGGCGTCAGCGAGGTTGTCCAGTCGCCGCCCGCTTCATGGCGCGCGACAGCGCGCTTGATCTCGGCTTCGCTGCCATGCAGCGCGCAGACGCAGCCGAGGAGATTGGGAAAGCTCTTCAGATAGCCGGATTTCTCCAACTGCGCGCGGCTCATCACCGGCGGAAAGCGCAGGACTTCGGTTCCGGCGTCGCGATGGCTGAGAAATGAGGGCCGCAAGTCTCTCGACCACCTTCTCATAGATCGCGGTGCGCGCATAGACGCCGTCGACACCCATCGGGCGGAACAGGGTCTGTCGGCCATGGCGTCGATCTCTGCGGTACTGATGCGTAGCCGGCATGGCGCTGGCGGCTGGAAAGGGCATGTTCATGTTCATGAGATTCCGGTGCGTTTGGCGTATCAGTCGCGGATGGTCTGCCGGAACGCCGCTCATCAACAGGGCGCTGGCCATGCTGGCGGGATGCGGTCGTTGTTGATCATGATCGGCGACGAAAGAATGTCGCGCAGGTGGCGGCCGATGCTGACGTCGCCATCGTTGCGATAGCCGGCGAGGCCGCAGGTGCGATAGCAGCTCATGACGGTCTGCACGGCAAGTTCGGAGGCCTCGACCTTGGTCAGCGCCATGGCCGACTGATAGTCGAGTGAAGTGCCAGGCGCGCTCGTCGTCATGGGCCGCTTCGTAGCGGTCGAGCGCATCGGCCAGCATGCGCGCAGCAAGCCGAAGCTTGGATTTGGCCTGACCGAGATGGGCGGCGCCCGGCGGCATTTGGCCGCTCGCGCCGCGCATCGCCTTGCGCACGAAGAGTTCGGCCTTTTGCACAGCCGCGGCGGCAACGCCGGCCCAGACACTGGACCACAGCAGATGCGGCGGCCGGCGTCATGGTCTGGGCGTGGATGCGGTCATAGGGCACCGGCAGGATCTGATCGGCAATGCCGCGGGCCTTGAGCATGAAGCCCGGTGCTGCAGGTGCCGCGCATGCCAAGCGTGTCCCAGCCGCCGGTCAGCTGCAGTTCATAGTCTTCCTTCATGAAGACGGCGAGAACCTGATCGGAGGCTCGGCGCCGTCCGGCGCGCCGCGCCGTGGTCACAAGGCCATCGGCATGGGCGCCATAGGAGATGACCGATGCGTCGCGGTCGAGCGTGATCGTGTCACCTTCATTGACAATTGCCGCGGCGCTGGAGCGAACATTGCCGCCGCCCATGCCCTCGGTCGTCGAGGAGGCGAGACAGCAGTTGTTCCGGCAATCGAGACGGCGCATGAAACCTTCCTGCCAGGCGATTGCCCAGCCCATGATTGACGATGCAGGCGACTTTCACGAGGTGCATGGCGTAGATCATGCCGGCCGACGCGCAGGCCCTGCCGAGGCGATAACAGACTTCGGCGGCATCGGACATCGATGCGCCGTCGCCGCCCAGACTGCTGGGGCACGAGAATGGCCATCAGCCGTTGCTGCTTTCAGGGCCTCGATGGCTTCCGCCGGAAATCGCCCATCCTTGTCGACAGCTTCGGCGGCAGACTTCAGCGATTGCCGTCACCGCATCGATGCGCCGCAGCAAATCTGCCGGAAAGTGGAATGACGAGCCGATTGCTGGCTGTGCCGCCATGATAGTTCATTTTGGGTCCTCCGGGTGTGTCGCGCCCAGCCTTGCAAGTGCGCTGACCAGTCTGACGGTTCCCGGCGCGCTTGTCAACAACCGTAGTTGACCAATTCTCAACGCCGCCAATCACGCGTATACGATGAATATTCACGATGAATCGGTTAAATTCTCCGAAGAGTTTCACGATCTCCCTATACTGCCTTCAAATTTGATGGGCGGCGGCAATGACTGAACTTTGCACATTCGATGACAGCATGCAACGCCATGTGGCTGGCATTCCTGTCGACATACAGGTGATGACACGTGCTCGTCGGGCATTCGCGCCCTCAATCCGACGGCGCGGCCTATGGCTTGGAAATCAGGGCTGACCGATGCTGGCTTCACGTCGCTGGAAATGGTCAAAGTCATGCTGGCCATCGAAGCGGCTTTCGACATCATGATTCCCGCCGCTGACATCACACCGGCAAATTTTGCAACGCCCTATTGCGATTTCGGCTTTGGTAAGCCGCGTGCTGGCGGGCGTCCTAACGGGCTTCCAGCAGCTCCAGCACATTGTCCAACCAGAAACCGGTTACGGCCACCGCCGAACGGGCCAAGCCGGCCGGCAAGTCCCTGACGCACATTTCCGGCCGGAAACTGCTCGCATCAGCTCCGGCAAGGCCGGATCTTCCGCTGCTGACTCTGAAAACTTCGAAGCAGGCGCACTGATGGTGCATCGAAATAGTTCTCTGGCAGTCCCGGATAGTCCTTGCGCTGGCCGTTCAGGAATCGGCCGACATCGCGGCGGTACTCGCGCATCAGGGATCGGGATCATATTCCGGATGGCCCTGGAGGAACAGAAAGCGCTGCTCCACGACTTGGCGAAAGCATCGACATGACCCCCGTCCGAGCTCCGAGATGATGGTCGTAGCCGTGGCGCAGCAAATCCCGTTTCGGGACTTCGTTAAGCCGCGAGTGACAGACCGACAGAGTTGGCGGGCAGTCGCGAGCTTCTCGCTGGCCACCTTGCAGGCGAAAACTCCGGAGCGCTTCTCCGGCAAGCGGCGGCGCTCGATGCCATCAAGATGCAGACACTGCTGCATGGGCCGCGAGGCAGGACAACAGCGTGGTTGCCGTGTTGTCCCTTGCCCAGCTCGATCAGCCCGGTCAGTTCCGGCCAATAGGGCTCATCGTTAAGCCGTGGAGCGCGCGGCTCATTGCCGGTAATAATCAGCGCATCAACGCCCGCCGCATAGAGTTCGGCAGACCGGCGGATAGCGGGCAGCAAGAACTTTCTGCGCATCTTTGCCGCGGGCGAGGCCGGGCAGATAGTAGAGATCGACGCGGACCTGGCCTTGCGTGGCGGTCTCGATCAGCCCGGCGAATTGGCGTTCAGTGGCCACCAACGCGCCATCGGGCATGTTATTGACAAGGCCGATGCGGATGGCTCGTCCCGTTGCCGGGTGCTTCCAGCGCCTATTGGACGGCGCCACACGCCGGGTCGTTGACGAGATTTGAAACAGAACTGTCGAGATACGCTGCCATGGCAGCACCTCCTGCAATTATTCTGCCGCGACCCTGTAGTTCAGGCCCTCTACCGCCACGGCCAGCGCCTGATCGAGGTCGGCGATGATGTCGTCGATGTGTTCGATGCCGATGCTGAGGCGGATCATTTCGGGACGCACCCCGGCCTTTGCCTGATGTTCCGGCGACATCTGCCGGTGGGTCGTGGAAGCCGGATGACAGGCCAGCGACTTGGCATCGCCGATGTTGACGAGCCGCGTCACCAGTTTCAGCGCATCGTAGAAGCGCTTTCCCGCTTCAAGTCCGCCTTTGACGCCAAAGGTGAACAGCGACGAGGCGCGGCCCGCGAGATATTTCTGCGCAAGTCCGTGATAGGGATTGCCAGGGAGGCCTGCATGATTGACCCACTCGACACGCGCGTCGCTGGCGAGAAATTGGGCCACCTTCAGTGCATTTTCGACATGGCGCTCCATGCGCAGCGCCACGGTTTCGATGCCTTGCATGAGCATGAAGGCGCTCATCGCCGGGAGAATTGCGCCGGTGTTGCGTTGATAAACGCTGCGGCAGCGTTCGATATAGGCGCGAGGGCCGAAACGGTCTGCATAAACCATGCCGTGGTAGGATGGGTCGGGCTCGTTGAACATCGGGAAACGGCGGGCGTTGGCCTTCCAGGGGAAATTGCCGCTGTCGATGATGGCCCCGCCCATGGTCGTGCCATGACCACCAAGAAACTTGGTGAGCGAATGGACGACGATGTCGGCGCCGTGGTCGATGGGCCGCAGCAGAATCGGCGTTGCTACCGTGTTGTCGACGATCAGCGGTACGCCATGGCGGTGGGCCACTTCGGCGAGGGCTTCGATATCGCAGATGTTGCCGGCGGGATTGCCGATGCTTTCGCAGAACACAGCGCGGGTTTCGTCATCGATCAGCGCTTCGATGTCCTGCGGGCTGTCACTTGCGGCGAATTTCGGATGGATGCCCTGCTTGGTGAGAATGTGGGTGAACAGCGTGTGGGTGGTGCCATAGAGCTGCGGCACGGAGACGATATTGCCGCCGCAATCGGCGACGTTAGCGAGCGCATAGTGCAATGCAGCCTGGCCACTGGCGACGGCAAGTGCGCCGACACCGCCTTCCAGGGCCGCAAGGCGGCGTTCCAGCACATCGACCGTGGGATTGGCGATGCGGCTGTAGCGATAGCCTTCGGCTCTCGAGATTGAAGAGGGCAGCGCCATGGTCGGCGCTGTCGAAAGTGTAGGCCACCGTCTGGTAAATCGGCACGGCTACAGCTTTGGTGGTTTCTTCCGGCGTATATCCGGCATGAATGGCGAGGGTTTCGGCGCGCATCTTTGTAGTCCTCCGCAATCGCCTACATATAAACTTTGTAGAAAATTCGCGGCTGACTTCCCGGCGTAAACCTTACCGGTTCATGGTGAATAGCAAGAACTTGAGTCAAAGGTCCGGTGTTTAATCCGTTGCGACATGACACTTGCTAGGGTGAGTGCCGATGACGGCGATGAATTCTCCATTTGCAACACTTGGCACACCACTGGCACCTGCTCCGCGCCGGGCTTCAGCGGCGTGGGCCGATGCCCTTGCCGCCACGGCCACTATTGCCGCAGCCCCTGACCGGCTGCTTGCCGATGTCATCATGACACTGGCCGAAACCCATGGCAGTGCTGCTGCCCTGCTCTCGGACCGCGAGACACTCACGTTCTCCGCTTTGGCCGCACGCATCAACCAGTACCGCCACTGGGTGCGCAGCGCCGGACTCGGGAAGGGCGATGTCGTGGCGCTGCACATGACAAACCGGCCAGACTATGTGGCCTGCTGGACGGGGCTCAGCAAAGAAGGCGTGACTGTCGCGCTGCTCAACACGGCATTGGAAGGCGACGCGCTGGCGCATAGCCTGAACATCGCGGCACCAAAACACATCATCGCCGAACAGCATTCACCGCAGCTGGCAGCGGCTGGCGTTCCGGTTCATTGCAATCTCGCTCGCGACATGCCGCGCAGTGCACCGGCTGGCCGCAACCATGTCACTATCGACGACACCGCACTGCTCATTTACACATCCGGCACCACGGGGTTGCCGAAAGCAGCAATCGTCAGCCACCGCCGGGTGTTGAACTGGGCGCTGTGGTTCAAGGGCCTCAACGGCAACACCGAAGCCGACCGCATGTACAATTGCCTGCCGCTCTTTCACAGCGTGGGCGGCATCGTAGCGGTGGCGGCGACGCTGGTGGCGGGCGGGTCAACGGTCATCGCCGAAAGGTTCTCGGCCAGCCGCTTCTGGAACGACATCCGGCGCTGGGATTGCACCCAAGTGCAGTACATCGGCGAACTGGCGCGCTACCTGCTGGCCCAGCCCGCATCGCCAGTGGATGGACACCACCGCCTGCGGCTGGCCTGCGGCAATGGGCTGCGCGCCGATATCTGGGAGGCGTTCAAGCAACGGTTTCGACTTCCGCAGATTGTCGAATTCTATGCAGCAACCGAAGGCACATTTGCGCTCTACAATGTCGAGGGCCAGCCCGGCTCCATCGGCCGCATTCCGCCATTCCTGCGCCATCGTTTCAAAGTGGCGATCGTCAGACACGACGCCGAAGCGGGGCAGCCGATGCGCGATCCATCGGGCTTCTGCATTCCAGCCGCGGCAGGTGAAGCTGGCGAGGCTATTGGACTTATCGCCGGTCAGGGGCGATTCGAAGGCTATACCAATGACGGCGAGACATCACGCAAGGTGCTGCGCGATGTGTTTGCCAAAGGCGACCAATGGTTCCGCACCGGCGACCTGATGCGTATCGACGCGGCTGGGCACCACTACTTCATCGACCGCATTGGCGACACCTTCCGCTGGAAGGGCGAGAATGTGTCAACGCTGGAAGTTGCCAACATGCTTTCGGCGGCCATAGGCGTTGCCGATGTCGTCGCCTATGGCGTTGCAGTCCCTCACGCTGACGGCAAAGCCGGTATGGCGTTTATTCACGCCCATGCGAATTTCGACGATTGAAACTTTTGCCGCACATGCCCGGCGGGTGTTGCCGTCCTATGCGGTGCCGCTGTTTGTGCGCATTGGCTCGGAAGCGGCGGTTACCTCGACGTTCAAGCACAACAAGCAGCAACTGGTGCGCGAAGGTTTTGATCCGGCAAAAGCTGAGGGCAAGCTCTTTGTCCTGCGAAACGCGGTATACGAAGAACTCTCGCCAGATACTTATCAATCAATCGTGTCGGGTACGGTGCGGTTGTGACAGTCTCACCGCATCAGGGCAGCAAGTTGGTGTCCAGCCTGTTGCAGGGCAGTTTCAGCCTGAGGCAGAAAGGCCGGAAGGCCTTGAAAGACGTGCACCATGCCTTCATGGCAGGTGAAGTCCACTGCCACGCCATGGGCCTCGAGTTCACTGGCAAACTGCCGCGCCTCATCGCGGAACGGATCGAATTCGGCCGCCTGGATGATGGCCGGCGGGCAGCGGGAAAGATCGCCAGCAAGCGGCGTGGGACAAGGTGTGTTGCTGCCAAAACAGCTGGCCATGTCGCGGGCGATGGTTTCGGCGTCGATGAGATAGCCTGCGGCGAATGTGGCGCGAGAACCATTCCGATTCATGAGATCGACAACCGGACACAACAACAACAGGGCCCGCAACGGCACGGGGCAATCGCCCGTGGCGATCAAACAAGCCAGCAGGGCACCGGCCGAGTCGCCGCCAAGTGCGATATGCTGCCTGGAAATGTTGAGCTCGATGCTGTGGTCATGAACCCAGCGCAACGCGGAACGCGCATCGTCGAGGCTGGCCGGAAACGGGGCTTCGGGAGCCAGGCGATAGCCCACGGAAACTACCGCAACACCCGAGGCAGCGGCAAGTCGGCGGCACAGGCCATCGTGGGTTTCGATGCTGCCAGCCACAAGGCCACCGCCGTGACAATAGACAAGTGCGCTTCGAGCCCTTTCTGGGCGATAGATGCGCAACAAAACGCCGCCATCTGTGACGACATCTTCCAAAGCCATCCCGGGTCCGGGGCGATCCGCCATAGCCATCAGCTTGCGGAAGTTCTCGCGGCGATCGGCGGTGGTTGCGGTTTTGGCGCCGGACAACGCCAGCATATCGAGCAATCGCCTGGCGCGCGGATCAAGCGGCATTCACTTCTTTCCCAAATCGCAACCCATGACCCCAGCTACGCAAGGAGATAAAGCCATGTCAACCAAGCCCGTGAAATTCGACAAGGACAACGCCGAACTTTCGCCCTCGCCGATCACCCCGGCGTGGATTATCGAGGGAACGCCCACCGCACGCAACCGTGTGCTCTCGACCAGCGAGGACCAGACGGCCTGCACAATTGTGTGGGATTGCACCAAGGGCAAATTCAACTGGTATTATGATTTCGACGAGACCGTGCACATTATAGAAGGCGGCGTGACGCTGGAAGATGGCCATGGCCCGGCGCGCAATGTTGGGCCGGGCGATGTGGTGTTTTTCCCGGCGGGCTCCCATGCCGTGTGGACGGTTGACAAATACGTGCGAAAGGTTGCCTTCTGCCGCAAAATTCTGCCGAGCCCGATCGGCATGCTGGTGCGTGTTCTGCGCGCGGTGAAGCGCAAGCTCTCGCCTGCCGCCTCGAATGCCGGTTCGCTGATGGGCGCCAACTGAGGGACTGCAATGCCGATTGCCGTAAAGAAGCCCGCCTACTCCGCCACCTGGACGTTCTACGAGGGCAAGTGGGCGGAGGGCAACGTGCCGATCATGGGGGCCAGAACCCACGGCGCGTGGCTCGGGTCGACGCTTTTCGACGGGGCGCGGCGGTTCGAAGGCGTGGCCCCCGATCTCGACCTTCACATGCAACGCATCAACATATCGGCCCGGCGATTCGGTTTGGCGCCGCTGGTTTCCGGCGAAGAATGGCTGGGCTTGGCGCTGGAAGGCATGGCGAAATTCGGTGCCGACAAGGCGCTCTATATTCGCCCGATGTATTGGGCTGAAAACGGCTCGGCGGGGGGCGGCGTAAAACACGATCCCGAAACCACCAACTGGTGCCTGTGCATTTACGAAGCCCCCATGGCGCAGCCCGGCAACCTGGCGATCACGCTGTCGCCATTCCGCCGGCCAAGCCCGGAAACAGCGCCGACCGACGCCAAGGCCGGGTGCCTCTATCCCAACAATGCCCGCGCGCTGGCCGAGGCGGAATCACGCGGCTTCACCAACTGTCTGGTTGCCGACCTCATCGGCAACATCGCCGAACTTGGCAATGCCAACATCTTCATGGTGAAGGATGGGATCGTTCACACGCCGGTGCCAAACGGCACATTCCTTGATGGTATCACCAGACGGCGGGTCATCGCGCTGTTGCGCGGGTCGGGCCTTGAGGTGCGCGAGTTGGCTCTGACCTACCAGCACTTCACCAATGCCGACGAGATTTTTTCGAGCGGTAATTTCTCGAAGGTCATGCCGGTCACGCGCATTGATGACCGGCACTTGCAGCCCGGCCCTGTCTACACCAAGGCACGCCAGCTCTATTGGGACTACGCCCACGGCAACGCTTAAACGCCGAATACCGCCAACTCGGTATCGGCGAGGCCACACAATTCGGGGAGATGCGGGCCCCTGGCGTATTTGCGGCCGCGTCGTTCGGTGTAATATCCATGCAGGCCTGCAACGGGGCCATTGGCATCAAAAGCAAGAATGGGAGCAGCCTCGCGCATGAAGAGGCGGCCGAGATTTCCGGCCAGGGCAATCATCCGGTCGCGGCTGGTGGCGTGGATCACCAGCAAGGCCGGAAGCTTCAACCGCCCGGCGCGGGCCGTCAGGCGGCGGAACACCAGGCCTGTCGCTTCTCCATTCTCGCGCGCCACGATGACACGGCACCCCATGGCCGCATGGCGGCGTAGCAACTCGCCGTCAGTCATGGTGCCAAGGATCGGGTGGGCGGGACTTGCGTTGATATCGATGAGTTCAGCGGCGCGGCCGGGCGATTTCAGTGCGGCGAGGGCAAAGAACAATCCGGAACAGTATTTCACATAGCCCTGGTTTTCGACGATCGTCCAGGTTTGCGGGGCGGCGGTCACGTTGAAGTAGCTGGTTTGGCGGTTCTTCAGTGCCATGGACACCAGCAATTGCGCATAGGCCCGGAAATCGCTGGCCACATACCAGCCCGCAACATTGGAGAATGTCCTTGCCTCGCCGTCGACAATGCGCGTAGCGGCAATCAGCAAGATGACACCTTCCAGTGTTTCGCCGGCATCGAGGCAATAGCCGAACCGCGGTGCGCCGTCCGGCAGCTGGCGCAGCGCCATGCGGGCAAGGCCGACCCGCCAGAAGTCCAGCCCGCGGCCTGGAAACCCGCTGTCAAGCAGCGCCGCCACGCAATCGAGATCGTCATCCCGGATGAGGCGGCAACGGACTTTGACGGTGGCTGGATCCGGCTTCACGACCTTAACCGTAACTTGCGACGATTTTCATCTAACTTTGTAGAACGGTTATATTCCATCGCAGGCCCCCACGGAGACAAACGATGACGGCACGGTTAACGATTATCGGCAATATCGAACAGGTCGCGAAGGAACAGAACAAGCCGCTTCGTCCGTTAACGGATGATATGAAGCTTCTGGAGACCGGCCTCGATTCCCTGTGCTTCGCCATCCTTGTGGCGCGGCTGGAAGACCGGCTTGGATTTGATCCGTTCACGGCATCGGACGATGTCGAGTTTCCGGTAACGCTCGGTGACTTCATCGACGCCTATGACCGCGTTCCAGCCTAGCCCCGGATCACTTGCGGCGCTGGTGGCCGCCGCTTGCCCAACTGATTCCAGTCTTGTCAGCGACGGTGACAACAGCGAACCGCTTGCCGGCCTGCTAGCAGCCTCCGCAAATGTGCCCCAAGGCTGGCGCGGCCGCTCGGTGCTGATTGCCGCCGACACTCAGTTTGAAGCTGCCCGTCTTCTGGTCATGCTCGATGGCGTGGCGAAGCGGCTGGTGCTGGCGCCCCCCGACCTTAAGCCCGAGCATTTCGGCGCGGTAATCCGGGACGCCGGCGTTGATACCATCGCTTGTTCCGATGGCGCCCGCTTTGGCGGATTGGGAGTTGACATCGCAGTCTTTAACTCTGCCCTGCCGGCGCTGGCGCCAATAGCTGGCCTTGAGTTGGGGGGAACGCAATGGTTGATGCTGACGTCGGGCACCACGGGTGAACCCAAGATCGCCATTCATACCTTGGCCGGGCTAACTGGCGCCATTTCGCTTACCCCGTCGCGCCCTGTTTGGGGCACGTTCTACGATATTCGCCGGTTTGGCGGTTTGCAGATTTTCCTGCGCGCCATGCTGGCAGGCGGAAGCCTCATCCTCTCACGCCCGGACGAACCGATTCAGGATCACCTTGCACGGCTTGGCGCATCCGGCGTCACTCACATGTCGGGGACACCCAGCCATTGGCGCCGTGCGCTGATGAGCGAGGCTGCTTTGCGCTTCCAGCCGCAATACATTCGGCTCTCGGGTGAAATCGCCGACCAGAGCATTCTCGATGCCTTGAAGGCCGCCTACCCAAGGGCCACCATCGGCCATGCCTACGCGTCGACGGAGGCAGGCGTTGGCTTCGACGTGAATGACGGACTTGAAGGGTTTCCCGCTGGCTATCTCGAAGGGCCGCGCAACGGCGTTGAACTCCGCATTGCCGACGGCTCTTTGCAGATAAAATCATCGCGCACGGCGAGTGGCTATGCCGGGCGCCCCGATCTGCAACTTGCCAATGCCGAAGGCTGGGTCGACAGCGGCGACATGGTGGAACTGCGCAATAGCCGTTGTCATTTCACCGGCCGGCGCGGCGGCATCATCAATGTCGGCGGACTGAAAGTTCATCCGGAAGAAATTGAAACAATCATCAATCGCCACGGCTTGGTGCGGCAGTCGCGCGTCAAGCCACGCAAAAGTCCATTGATCGGCGCCATCGTGGTCGCCGATATTGTCCTCTCAACCGATGCAAGAGATGGAGATGCGGTAAAGCAGGATGTGCTCTTGCTGTGCCGGAACAGCTTGCCGCCGCACAAGGTTCCAGCCATCGTCAACATCGTGGCGTCAATCGAGATGACGGCGGGCGGCAAGGTGGCGCGGCCCCATGCGTAACGTCATCGTCACCGGCGGCAGCCGCGGGCTCGGGCTGGCGGTTGTCAAGCAATTGTCGGCTTCCGGTTACCGCGCCATCGCCATTGCACGGCGCGAGACGGATGAATTGCGCGAAGCCATGGCCACCGGCAACATCGCCTTCGTGGCCTATGATCTTGGTGATATCGACACCATGCCGGAAATGGTCAAAGCCATCCGCCAGCAGCACGGTAGCATCTATGGCCTTGTGAACAATGCCGGGCTTGGCAGCGAGGGTCTGCTCGCCGCCATGCCAATGAAACAGATCGAAGACCTTATCCGCATCAACACCCTGTCACCCATCGCCCTCACGCGGCAAGTGGTGCGGTCGATGATGTCGGAAGGCCACGGCCGCATCGTCAACATGTCGTCGATCATCGCGTCGACGGGCTATTCGGCGTTGTCGGTTTATGCGGCAACGAAAGCGTCGATGGTTGGCTTTACGAAATCTCTGGCCCGCGAGTTGGGCCGGGCGGGGATTACCGTCAATGCCGTGGCGCCGGGCTTTGTCGAAACGGCGATGACCAGCAGCCTTGATGCCGAGAAGATAGCCCAGATCGCCCGTCGCAGTGCCCTGCAGCGCCTGGCGGAGGCCGAAGACGTAGCCCGCACGGTGGATTTTCTGATGGGCGAAGGCGGCCGCAACATCACCGGCACGGTGATCACGGTCGACGCGGGGAATACGGCTTAAGAAAATGGTCGGAGCGGCGGGATTCGAACCCGCGACCCCTATCCCCCCAGAATAGTGCGCTACCGGGCTGCGCTACGCTCCGACTGGGGTGAGCGTCTAGCACCGTCTTCGGCAAACCGGAAGCCCCCTAAGCAACATTCAGCGGCGAGCGAGAATCAGCCCGAGAATGTCGCCGCGCCGGCCGGCATAGCGCTGAGCTTGAAACGCCAGCAATCCGGCCCATACAAAATCGGCCATTACCACGGCCCAGGCAATGCCAACAACGCCGTGGCTGGGCGCCAATAGGCTGACACTGGCGAAAAGCAACACCACCGTGAAGATGCAGGCACCAGCAGTGCGGGTTTGAAAGCCGCCGAGCGACAAGAGGTGCTGGTTGAGCCCGCTCGCCGCCCGCAACAACTGGCTTACCATGAACAGCACGAGAGGCCAGTGGCCGCGAGCATAGTCCGGACCGAAGAGCTGCAATGCAAGAGGTCCAAGTGTGACGGCGGCAAGGATCAGCGCGACAATGGCGCCGAGCGACAATAGATTTATTCGCAGCGCCAGCTTGCGGAATTCGCCCTCGTCCTTGCGTACCAACACCTGCGCCAGATCGGGCAGGACCATTTGCTGCAAAGCCTGGGTGACGAAGCCCGCTAGTGCGGCGAGCCGGATTGTCACGCCGAGCACCGCTACATCCCCGGCTGGAAGATAGAGCGCGCCGATCATGGTCACAAGGTCGGCGAAGGCCGAAACAACCGCGAAGACGACGACGAGTGCCAGCGCTCGCCGGCGCAAGGGTCCTGCGAACCTTGATCGCGGCGCCCGCCATTGCGTACGAAGGCCGTCGTTGCCCATAAGCGCTGCCTGCCCTAGCGCCACAAGCGTGTTGAATGCGGTGAACGCCCATAACACAGTGGTGACACTGATCGGCCATCGCCACAGCCATGCAATCAGCAGGAACAGCAGCAAGAGGCCGGGGCGGAACAGGAAATCCGGCATATAGCTCAGGGCGAAACGCCGGTGACTGTTGGCGAGAGCGCTGTTGAGGCGCAGCAGATTTGCGGCGAACAGCGAAAGGCCTGCAAAAATCAGCGCGGTGCGAAAGGCGGGATCAAGCGGCAAAAAGAAAACGCTGACGGCCACCACGGCCAGCAGCAGCACGCTGATCAGCACCGTGTCGTGCACCAAAAGGTCCTTGAACGCTTCCAGCAAATGTTTGCGCCCCAGGGCAACATAGCGGGCAGTCGATGTGAGGGTGAGTGATGGATAACCCAGCGTTGCCAGCAGGCCCAGAATGGATGTGGCGCTCATTGCCAGGAACACGGTGCCAGTTTCGGCTTGAGTGAGCGACCGGGCAAGGAGCACCTGCGTAGAAAGTCCAATTGCCGCGCCGGCCACGCGCAGGCCAACTAGATTGCTGGCCACCAGTGCCATGCGCCAGAGCGGGCTATTGGCCATTCGTTGGCGTTGTCGTCAACGCGCCGTGCTCGGGTCGAGCATCTTGCGGGCGTCGCCGAGTTCGCGCAACGCCGACTTGAGTGAATCCATGTGGTTGTCGGAGAGCCTGAAGATGATCTTGGGCGCCTCGCCGATAATGCTGACGGGTTTTGCCTTTCCCATACGCGGTGCGGCCTTGGCCTGGCCCGGCGGTGGAGCGCCTTCAAGCTCGCCATCGCGTTTGCGCGCCACGATTTCGCCGCGGCCGACGCCAGCGACGTAACTGGCGCCATCTTCCTTCAGAATCTTCTGCACACCGCGAATGGTGTAACCTTCGCTGTAGAGCAGGCCTCTGATGCCTTTCAGCAATTCGACGTCGGCTGGCCGGTAGTAGCGGCGGCCACCAGCCCTCTTCATCGGTTTGATTTGCGTGAAACGCGTTTCCCAGAAGCGCAGCACGTGCTGGGGAACGTTCAGTTCCTCGGCGGCTTCGCTGATCGTCCGGAAGGCATCCGGAGATTTGTCCATATTCGTGCCCTTTCAGCCAGACCGCGATCCGCCCGGATCATCAGTCTTCGTCGTCGGTTCCAGGCTCCAGTCCATTGATGATGTTCTTCATAACCTGGCTCGGACGGAACACCAGCACCCGGCGCGGCGTGATGGGAACCTCTTCGCCAGTCTTCGGGTTACGTCCGACGCGGCCATTCTTGCTTCTCACCATGAAGGTGCCGAAGGACGAAAGCTTGACCGACTGGCCGGTCACGAGCGTATCCGACATCATGTCGAGCACGGATTTCACAAGATCCGCGGACTCGCTTCTCGACAGACCAATCTGCCGGTGAACCGCCTCGCTCAGATCGGCGCGGGTCAGTGTCTTGCCTGACATTGTCTCAACCCCCAATGCAAGATCGTTACCAGAGGTTACCGGCTGAACCCCCGGCAGGTCAATATAAAATAGCGGAAACTCAAAGGCTTAGTGCCTAAAGTTCAGTACCGGGCCAGTACCGCCCCCCAGGTGAAGCCCCCGCCCATGGCTTCCAGCAGGATGAGGTCGCCCTTTTTGATGCGGCCATCCCTAACCGCAGTGTCGAGAGCCAGGGGAATCGAGGCCGCCGAGGTGTTGCCGTGGTGGTCAAGGGTGATGACGATTCGGTCCTCGGAAATGCCGAGCTTCCTCGCCGTCCCCTCCAAAATCCGCCGGTTGGCCTGATGCGGCACGAACCAGTCGATATCGGTGGGCTTCAACCCAGCCTTTGCAATGGTTTCCTGCATCACCGAGGCGATGTTGTTGACCGCGTGCTTGAACACTTCCTTGCCTTCCATACGCAGGAAGCCGACGGTTTTGGTGGTCGAAGGCCCGCCATCGACATAGAGCTTGTCATAATAACGGCCATCGGAGCGCAACCTCGCCGCAAGTATGCCCCGGTCGGCATTGGTGCCTAGCCCTTCTCCGGCTTTCAGCACCACAGCGCCCGCACCATCGCCGAACAGCACGCAGGTGGTGCGGTCGTTCCAGTCGAGAATGCGCGAAAAGGTTTCGGAGCCGATTACCAGGGCGCAATTGGACTGCCCGGTGCGCATCAAGCTGTCGGCTGTCGTCAGGCCATAGACGAAGCCCGAACAGACCGCCTGCACGTCAAATGCGGCGCCCTGAGTTATGCCGAGGTCGCGTTGAATCTGTGTGGCGGTGGCGGGAAAAGTATTGTCGGGTGTCGAGGTGGCGACGATCACCAGATCGACTTCGCCTGCCTCGATGCCGGCGTTGGCCAGCGCCCGGCGGGCCGCCTCGGCACCCAGGCTGCGGGTGGTTTCGCCGTCGCCGGCGATGTGGCGGGCGCGAATGCCGGTGCGCTCGACGATCCATTCATCGCTGGTATCGACGACTTTCGCCATATCGGCATTGGTCATGACCCGGACCGGCAAAGCGGACCCAACGCCCATAATGTGTGAACGGCGCATGTTTGCTTTTGAACCCTATCCTTGCGCTTCGGCAGGTGCTGGTTCCTGGCCCTGGGTGGCCAGCAGCCAATTCACGCGCACCACATCGGTTTCAATCTTTTTCACCAGATCATTGCGCACCATCTCGATGGCGACGTCAATGGCGGTGGCAAAGCCCAGGGCGTCGGTACCGCCATGGCTTTTCACCACCACGCCGTTGAGGCCCAGAAATACGCCGCCATTGTGCTTCCTGGGATCGAGGCGGTCGCGCAACGCCTTGAAGGCACCAGACGCCAGCACCGCGCCGATCTTAGACACCCAGGTGCGCGACAGCGACAACTTGAGATAGGCCGAAATCTGTTTAGCGGTGCCTTCAGCCGTTTTCAGCGCGATATTGCCGGTGAAGCCTTCGGTGACCACGACATCAACCGTGCCCTTGCTGATGTCGTCGCCTTCGACAAAGCCCGCGTATTCGATGGGAAGATCGAGGGCCCGCAACAGGCGGCCGGCTTCTTTCACCTGCTCCTGACCCTTGATCTCTTCGACGCCGACATTGAGCAGGCCTACGGTCGGGCGCTCAAGGCCGAACATGCAGCGGGCCATGGCTTCGCCCATCACCGCGAATTCAACGAGTTGATTGGCATCGGCGCCAATGGTCGCTCCAACATCAAGGACGACGCTTTCGCCGCGGGTGTTGGGCCAGATGGCGGCTATGGCCGGGCGCTGGATGCCTGGCAAGGTTTTCAGGACAAAGCGCGACATTGCCATCAGCGCTCCGGTGTTGCCCGCCGAAATCGCCGTTTGCGCTTCGCCGGTTTTCACGGCTTCAATCGCCTGCCACATGCTACTCTTGCCACGGCCCTGGCGCAGTGCCTGGCTTGGTTTGGCATCCATGGCAATCGACACATCCGAGTGACGAATTTCGCTGCAGGCCTTGAGGCCAGGGTGGCGCTCCAGCAACGGTGCGATCCTTGCCCGGTCGCCGAACAGCAGATAGCGGTATCCCGGATGGCGCACGGCGGAGAGGGCAGCACCCGGTATCACCACATCGGGGCCCGCATCGCCGCCCATGGCGTCCAGCGCAATGGTCAGAGTTTCATTCATTCAGTCGTGCTTCGCCCGCATCTCAGCGGCCTGCCCTTCAGGGCGGCGCTGTTCAATTCTTGCGCAGGAATAGGTGTTTCGCCGGGAAATGTCGAACCTAAAAAATATCAGCTTTAGGTACTGTCTTTGTTGAGGTTTTTTAGCGCGGCAAAGGGCGATTCGGGCTTTGCTGGTGTGTCTTCCTCGGCAGGCGCAGAGGCAAAGCCTTCGCCAGGTTTGCGTGGATAGGGATCAAGTTCCAGGGCGAGTGTTTCGGCGACGGCCTCGCCCATGTCCACGTGGCCATCGGCAATCTGGTCAGCATCTTCTTCCTCGGACGCCTTGGCGCCTTCGGGCAGATAGTAGCGCAATACAGGGATTCGTACTTCAGTGCGAAATGCTTCAAGGCTTACCACCGAAACCTGATCGAGGCCGGCCACAAGCTCGCCATCAAGCTTCAGTCCACCGCCGCGCCATGGCGTTGCCCGCAGCAAAGCCCGAAGTTCATGCACGGCCAGCACATCAAGCCGTTTCGCCAAGGCCGCGCATTCGTGCGAGTCAGCTATCAGTTTCTCCGTCGAGCCACCTCTTGGGACGCGATCGACTTTGAGAGGCCGCGAAAATTCCGGCAACGGCTCCTTCATGGCGACGGCTCCGGAAAGGTGACGTTTCCAACAATGATCTGGCTCTCGTCTTGCGCGGCCAGGGACTGGCGGGCTGTTGCCACATAGGTGGCGAGCCGCGCAACCACGCCGTCAGGTGCACCATCTGGGTAGATGTTGCGCGACAGCGCTGCTTCAATTGCAGCCGGCCCTTCTTGCAAAGCTTTTTCATAAGCTGCAACCCGGCCATAGAAGGACTCCGCCATCTTGCGCACCTTCTTGCCCACCGAGACATCGCTCACCCCCATTTCACGGAGTGAGCGGTCCATGTCATCGAAGAACGTATCAACCAGTTCCTGGCGGAACGTGCTGTGACCGCCCTTCAGGCGGTTCAACACCAGGAACACGTGCAAGGCAATCATGTCGAAGCGGCCGGTCACCGTGTCGGGAACAGCCCACTCGGCATAGGGCGCAGGGTGCCGCCCGGCTGCCACAATTGCTTCGTAGAGACGCTGGGCTGCGGTCTCACGCTTTCTTAGGAGACCCTTGAATATCATATGCTTGCCGAGGCCTCCGGGCTGGGGCTAAAGAGTTTCGCCACACTATAAATCACTGGGTAATCCACTTTCAATGTCCAAAGCCCACCGAATCCTGGCCCTTATGTGGCTTGCCATTGGCCTGAGCGCAACCCTGGTAGCCGGCTGCCAGCCGCGCATCGATCACCGTGGTTATGTTGCGTCCCCCGGCGCCTTTGATCAAGTTCAGGAAGGCATGCCAAAATCGGAAGTCGAGGCCATTCTGGGCTCGCCGTCGACCACCGCCAGCATCAATTTTCAGGGCGACAGCTACTACTACATTTCCAGCACGACCAAGAGCCGGGCCTTCCTGACACCAAAGGAAACCGGCCGCGAGGTAATTGCCGTGCGTTTCGATCAGAACGACCAAGTGGCAAGTTTTGCGCAATACGGCCTGGAAGACGGCCGCATCATCGATCTCAACACCCGCAAGACGCCAGTGGCAGGGGCTGAAAACACCGTGCTAAAGAAGTTGTTCAAGGACTTCTTCCTGGGCGGATAAAGGGTTTGGGGGCGATATGGCGCATGACCTCGTTCTGAAGGGTGGGCGGGTCATTGACCCTTCACAAAACTTCGATGCGGTAGCCGATGTCGCTTTCAGCAATGGCAAGGTTTCGGCACTCGGCGGCAAACTTTCCGGCACTGTCGAACAGGATGTATCCGGCAAAATCGTCAGCCCGGGACTGATCGATCTTCACACCCACGTCTATTGGGGTGGCACGTCGCTTGGCATTGATGCCGAGGAATTTTGCCGCACCAGTGGAGTGACCACTGCCGTCGATACCGGTTCCGCCGGGCCGGGGAATTTCGCGGGCTTCCGCAAACATGTCATCGAAAGGTCGGCGGTCCGCATCCTTGCTTATCTCCACGTTTCGCACGCCGGTATCTTTGGGTTCTCGGACCGGATTTCCGTCGGCGAAAGCGAAGACCTGCGGCTGATGGATCCAGTCACGGCGGCTGAAGTCGCCGAGGCCAATCGCGATGTCATCGTCGGTATCAAGGTGCGTGTCGGCCGCCATGCCAGCGGCGACCAGGGTGTGGCACCACTCGATGTCGCGCTGCAAGTGGCCGAACAGGCCGGACTGCCGCTGATGGCCCACATTGATGAACCGCCACCGACCTATGAAGACGTGATCGCAAGGCTCAGGCCCGGAGATGTTTTGACCCACGCCTTCCGCCCCTTCCCCAACGCGCCATGCACGGCGCAAGGCTCGGTGAAGCCTGCCGTCATGGCGGCGCGCAAGCGGGGCGTACTGTTCGACATTGGCCACGGCATGGGATCGTTCTCGTTCAAGACGGCACGCGCCATGCTGGCTTCCGGCTTTGCACCCGACACGATATCGTCGGACGTTCACAAGCTGTGCATCAACGGCCCGGCCTTCGATCAGGTCACCACCATGTCGAAGTTCCTGTGCCTGGGGATGAGCCTGCAAGACGTTATCAAAACATCGACGGTGAACGCCGCCTTCGCGCTCCGGCGGCCAGAGCTTGGATCGCTCAAACCTGGCTCGGCAGGCGATGCCACCATCCTCACGGTGGATGACGGCAATTTCGACTATGTCGACGTGACGGGCGAACATCTGGCCGGGAAGCAGAAAATCAATTCACGCGGCGTCGTCATCGGCGGCAAATGGTGGTGGCCAAGCTGACGAGGCGGTTCATCCGGCATTCAGGCGGGAAACCCTAATTCAGCCTCCAAGTTACTTCGCTTTGGAGGCACACATGAACTTGAAGACCCTCGCTCTCGCTGCCGGCCTCACCTTCGTGGCAGCGGGAACTGCATTCGCTTCCGCTTTCTGGCCCGGCACGGTCATCAACATTCCGTCATGGGATGTGTTGAACGTGCGTGCCTGGCCCGCCAGCACCTCACAGATCATCGACGTCTATGACAAGGGTGACGCAGTGAGCCTGACCGGCCGCTGCAAGAACATTTCCACCAATCTTTCCTTCCGCATCGATGCCGGTGGCTCGGCCAACTGGAAATATTCCCGAATGGCGGCGGCCAATGTCTGGTGCCAGGTGATGAGCCCCACTGATCGCATCGGCTGGGTGCGCGGCAAGTACGTCTGGCCGGAATAGGCGCTAAGCTTCGCCGCCATCGGCAATGTGAACTTCGGTCGTTTCCTTCAGGGTCTCGAGCACAAAAATGGTTTCGGTGCGCTTGATCGCCTTCAGCGGCTTGACGTGTTGTTGCAGGAATTTCTGCAGGGCATGGGTGTCGGCAATGCGAAGCTTCACGAAGTAGGAATGCTGGCCGCTGACGTGGTGGATTTCCTGCACTTCGGGCCGCGCCGCGAGGGCCGACGTCGCCTCTTCCTCACCCTCATACTGCATGTCAATAATCATGTAGGCACAGGTGCCCGCCGCCACCTGGCGGCCATCGACCACGGCGCGGGCGGCGGTGATGGTGCCGTTGGAGAACAGCTTGCGCACCCGCTCGTTCGTCGCAGAGACTGACAACCCCACCGCCGCCGCGATGTCGGTGCTGGAGGTGCGGGCGTCGGACTGGAGGATTCGGCAAATCTTGCGGTCAATGTCTTCCATTGCAGCAATATTGGGCCGGTTGACTACCCTGTCAAATGCAAAGGCCGGAGACATTGCACCACAGCGGGGGAATAGACAGGTCTGGCAATTCTTGCCATATAGCCGTACTTTGTGATATGGCTACCCATATGAAGACGACCGTACATATTCCCGATGCATTGTTGACCGAGGTTCAGGCTTTGGCAGCCAGGGAGAACACCACGTTCAAGGCGCTGGTTCAGGAGGGGCTGCGCGATGTCGTTGCCAAGCGGCGGGTGGGGAAGGAACCGTTCAAGCTGAAGGATGGATCCTTTCCGCCAGCCCATCTGGTCACGGAACAGGTTGAACCCAAGAGCTGGGAAGAAATCGCCGCTATCATCTATGAAGGCCGGGGCGGTTGATTGCGGTCGATACCAATGTCTTGGTCTACGCGCATCGCGCGGAGGTCATCTGGCACCGCGCGGCATTCGCGACAGTCAAACTGTTGGCTGAGAGTAGTGCCCGTTGGGCGATCACTTGGCCGAGCATTCACGAATTCATATCCGTTGTCACCAACAAGAAGCTGCATGCCCTGCCAACTCCGCTTACTCTCGCGTTTTCCCAGATCAGACATTGGACCGATGCCGGCAATCTTATTCTGCTTGGTGAAGACAGCAATCATCTCGACACGCTTGAGACACTTGCCTTGCCTGCGGGACTCTCCGGGGCGAAAATTCACGACGCCCGCATCGCAGCAATTTGCCTGCAGCATGGGGTGAGTGAGTTGTGGACGGCGGACCGTGACTTCTCGCTGTTCCCCGCCCTCAAGACGCGCAATCCGCTGGTGTCGTGAATTGGCAATAGCCAGCACCCCTCGCCCGGCTTAAGAAGTTCCATTGTGTCATCGGAAATCCTGAAGTCAGCCGCAAGTCCGCATGTGCCCAGCGCCTTTCGCGGCGTGCTGCTCATCATGGCAGCGGTGCTGGTGTTTGCCTGCATGGATGCCGTCACCAAGCACCTGGCGATGCGTTACAACGCACCGCTGGTGGTCGCCGTGCGCTATGTCGGCAATCTGCTGTTGCTGGTCGCAATCATGGCGCCCCGACACGGGATGGGATTGGTGAAAACCCGGCGCACCGGGCTGGTTATACTCCGCGCCGTGCTGCTGGCGCTGTGTTCGCTGTGTGCCGGGCTTGCCTTGCAACGCATGCCGGTGGCGGAGACAATCGCCATTATCTATCTGGCGCCGTTTGGCGTGATGCTGCTGGCAGGGCCATTGCTCGGCGAGCGTGTCGGGCTTGCAGGCTGGCTGGCAGCAGCTGCGGGCTTTGCTGGCGTACTGCTGATCGTGCGGCCGGGTGCGGGTCTGGACGGGCTTGGTGTTGTTTTCGCATCGCTTACGGCGGCAATGACCGTCGGTTATTATCTCCTGTCCCGCATGCTGGCTTCGACCGAAACCACGCTGGCCATGCTATTCCATTCGGCAGTTGCGGGCACTGTGCTGCTTGGTTCAACCTTGCCCTGGCACTGGTATGGGCCGGCCCCCGGCGCGCTGGATGTGATCCTGTTTCTCAGCATCGGCGGGCTGGCATTGCTCGGACACGCCCTGTTCACCGCCGCCTATCGCGAGGCCCCGGCGTCATTCCTGTCGCCGGTCAACTACATGCATCTCGTGTGGGTGGGGCTTCTGGGCTGGTTGGTATTCGGCCACGTGCCCGATGGACTAAGTCTGCTCGGCATAGCCATCATCGCGCTGTCGGGGGCAGCAATCGCCATCAAGTCCCATATTTCGAATTCAAAACCAAAAGAGGCATGACCATGCAGAAACGCATTCTCGGCGCGAGCAATCTGGAAGTCTCGGCCCTCGGCCTCGGCTGCATGGGCATGTCGTCGGGCTTCGGGCCGCCAAGCGACCGGGCCGAGATGATCGGCGTGATCCGCAAGGCTGTCGAATTGGGTTACACCTTTTTCGACACGGCGGAAGTTTATGGCGCGCACCACAACGAAATTCTGGTTGGCGAGGCATTGGAACCCTTTAAGGGCAAGGTCGCCATCGCGACCAAATTCGGGTTTGAGCCCGACCCGGCGCAGGGTGGTGCCTGGATGAAACTCAACAGCAAGCCTGCGCATATCCGCGAAGTGGCGGAAGGCTCTCTGAAGCGGCTCAGGGTCGATTGTATCGACCTCCTCTACCAGCATCGCGTTGACCCCGATGTGCCGATCGAAGATGTGGCCGGCACCGTGAAAGCGCTGATCGCCGAAGGCAAGGTGAAGCATTTCGGACTTTCGGAGGCGAGTGCCGACACCATCCGCCGGGCCCACACGGTGCAGCCGGTAACGGCGCTGCAAAGCGAATACTCCCTGTGGTTCCGCGATCTCGAGGCCGAGATCATTCCGCTGCTCGAGGAATTGGGCATTGGCCTTGTGCCATTCGCGCCACTGGGCAAGGGATTCCTCACAGGAGCGGTGAAGGCCGATACGAAGTTCGAGGAAGGTGATTTCCGCAATCGCAGCCCGCGCTTTGCAGAAGAAGCCCGAGCCGCCAATCAGGCCATAGCCGACAGCGTCACGTCTCTCGCGGCGCGCAAGAACATCACACCGGCGCAATTGGCGCTGGCCTGGCTGCTGGCACAGAAGCCGTGGATCGCGCCCATTCCCGGTACGCGCAGCGTGGCGCGGCTTACGGAGAATTCGGGGTCAGCCGACGTGACCCTCAGCGCTTCCGATCTCTCCGAAATCCGCGCGGTGATGGAAGCGCACACGGTCACCGGCGAGCGATATCCGGCGGAGTTCAAGAAGATGAGCGGGCGGTGAAAAAGTAAGGCCGGAGCTTGGGCTCCGGCCCCCTTGCCCTAGTCAGGTGATAGCTTGCCAGAACAGCCCAAGCACGCAAACGAATCCGAGGGTGAAGACAGCTGTGCGGACATAGGGAATGGCCGCCAGATAGACGATGGCGTGAATGACACGCAGCCAGAAGAACGCCATTACCAGAAAGGCCGTGGTCGAATTCTGCTGCGCCGTCACATGAATGATGAGCACGAGTGCCGCGAAGGGCGCGAAGCTTTCCACGGCGTTGAGATGGGCGCGGTTCGCCCGCTTGCCCCAGTTGGGCACCGGCCGCGGTGTCGGGTCGGCATAGTTCGGTGGCGTCAGGAAGCCATTGGCCATGACCTGCGACGCGATGTAGACAATCCACAGAGCCGCCGTCAGCAACGCCGTGCAGGCGAGGTAATAGAGTTCCGATGTCATCGCTTTATCCCCTGGGACGGTTGGATGTTGTCCCAGTGGCAGAATAGCATGAGTTCGCTCCAACGAAAAAAGCCAGGCGCCTTCATTCAAAGAACTCTTCGTCGAGCCGCTTTATTTCAAATTTTTCTTCTACGCGGCATCCGACGTTGAATCTTATCATGAGTTTTGCGAGTTGCACGCCCATCGACGAAGACAATCCTCTTGCCGAGTTTCTCCGCGGTTTCAGTTGCCGATTTGGAAAAGGACGCCGTGGTAACGAAGAGGCCTTTGGAAGCCTTGTGCATATCAAGACTTCCGAAGAAGTCGCGAATTTCTCCGGGACCCACCGTCACCTTGTCGGCATATCGCTTCGCCTGAACATAGACCCTGTCGAGCCCAAGTGGATCTTGGTCAATGACACCATCGACGCCTTCGTCGCCCGACTTCCCGATGGCTCGTCCGGCGTCCGAGCGTTCCGCCGTAACCCATCTCCGAAAGAGTCGACAATCAACCTCTCGAAGACGGCGGGCCTAGAAGTCCTCAGTCTGTCGATAATTTCATTCCCCAACGCACCATGCATGATTGCAGAATGTCGGTGCGCATCATTTCGTCAGGTGTCTGGCTTTCGGAAGCCTTCTATGCCTCATTTCAGTAGTTGCGCCCTGCATCAGATTTCCAAATCATCATGCGGATGATCCGCTCCCGGAAGTCCACGAAACTCGTTCAAATTGGTTTAGGTAATTGATGTCAATCCGATCAATGCCGCTTGACTAGGACCTCCTTTCCGCGCCCGAGAAATCTGTGAAGTAACCTCACGTGTTCGTCGCCTCCACCAATCCAGCCTGCTTGAGATAGGTTTTCGCCCAATGCACTTTGATTGGCAAAATCTCGTTTGCTTTCCGCTCGGCAGATCAGCTCGTTGCGTTCGCTATCGAGATAGCCAAATTCCTGGGCCAATCGCTTCAACGGTGTCACTAACCCTGACCTCGCCAGAGGCCGAATGCCGTAAGCACAGGCAACATGAGCGTCTGGTAGTCAGGTATAGCCATTGTCGATCTCACTTTGTCGTTCTGTTCTAACGCCCGAAGAATGACCTGCAATACACAAAATATCAAAGCCGCGCAGTCGCTCCGGCGTGGTCATTGTCGAGATATCGTCTTGCCTCAATGCCCGGCCAGCACCGCCAGCAGCAGGAGCGCCACGATGTTGGTGATCTTGATCATCGGGTTGACGGCGGGGCCCGCCGTGTCCTTGTAGGGGTCGCCGACGGTGTCGCCGGTGACGCTTGCCTTGTGGGCGTCGGAGCCCTTCAGGTGCTTCTTGCCGGTCGAGTCAACGAAGCCGTCCTCGAAGGACTTCTTGGCGTTGTCCCAGGCACCGCCGCCCGCCGTCATCGAGATGGCGACGAACAGGCCCGTCACGATCACCCCCATCAGCATGGCGCCCACCGCCGCGAAGGCTTGCGCCTGGCCGGCAATGGCGTTGATGACGAAGTAGACGACAATCGGCGACAGAACCGGCAGCAGCGACGGCAGGATCATTTCCTTGATCGCCGCCTTGGTGAGCAAGTCGACAGCCCTAGCATAGTCAGGCTTCTCGGTGCCCAGCATGATGCCCGGCTTCTCCTTGAACTGGCGCCTGACTTCGACAACCACCGACTGGGCGGCACGGCCCACGGCGGTCATCGACATGCCACCGAACAGGTACGGCAGCAGGCCACCGAACAGAAGGCCGACCACCACATAGGGGCTCGAGAGATCGAAGCTCACGGGCACATCGGGGAAGTAGGTCTTGAGGTCCTGCGTGTAGGCTGCAAACAGCACCAGCGCACCGAGGCCCGCCGAACCGATGGCATAGCCCTTGGTGACGGCCTTCGTCGTGTTGCCCACGGCGTCGAGCGCGTCGGTGTTGTGGCGCACTTCCTTGGGCAGGCCCGCCATTTCGGCAATGCCACCGGCGTTGTCGGTAACCGGGCCGAAGGCGTCGAGCGCCACGATCATGCCGGCCAGAGCCAGCATGGTGGTGACCGCAACCGCCGTTCCGAACAATCCGCCCAGCACATAGGTGACAATGATGCCGGCGATGATGACCAGTGCCGGCAGCGCTGTTGATTCCATCGACACCGCGAGGCCCTGGATGACGTTGGTGCCGTGGCCGGTGATCGAGGCTTCGGCAATCGAGTTCACCGGACGCTTGCCGGTGCCGGTGTAATATTCGGTGATGTAGATGATCGCCGCGGTAATCAGCAGGCCGACGACGCCGCACCAGAACAGGCTCATCGGCGTGAAGGTCGAGTCCGACGTGGTGATCGACACCGACATGCCGCCGAAGATGTAGGCGATGACCGGGTAGAGGGCGATGAGCGACAGAACGCCGGTCGCCAGCACACCCTTGTAGAGGGCGCCCATGATGTTGTTGGAAGCACCCAACTTCACGAAGTAGGTGCCGATGATCGAGGTGACCACGCAGGCGCCGCCGATGGCCAGCGGCAGAACCATGCCGGCGAGCTTGAACTCGACGGGAAGTGCGATGGCGGCGAGAACCATGGTGGCAACGGTGGTCACCACATAGGTTTCGAACAGGTCAGCGGCCATGCCGGCGCAATCGCCGACGTTATCGCCGACGTTATCGGCGATGGTGGCGGGATTGCGCGGATCGTCTTCCGGGATGCCTGCTTCAACCTTGCCCACCATGTCGCCGCCGACGTCCGCACCCTTGGTGAAGATGCCGCCGCCGAGACGGGCGAAGATCGAGATCAGCGAAGCGCCGAACGACAAGGAGATCAGCGCGTCGATCACCGTGCGGCTGGTCGGGTCAAACCCGAGCGAGTCCTTGAGGAAGCCGAAATACAGGGTCACGCCGAGGAGGCCCAAGCCCGCGACAAGCAGCCCCGTGACGGCGCCCGCCTTGAAAGCGAGGTCGAGGCCACCGGCCAGCGACTTGGTGGCGGCTTGCGCTACGCGCACGTTGGCCCTGACCGACACGTTCATGCCGATGAAGCCCGCCAGCCCAGAGAGAATGGCGCCGATGGCAAAGCCAATGGCCGACCACACGCCGAGCAGGATGAAGGCGAGAATGAAGATTACAACGCCGACGACACCGATGGTCGCATATTGGCGGTTGAGATAGGCTTGAGCGCCTTCGCGCACAGCGGCGGAAATTTCCTGCATACGTTCCGTGCCGGCGTCAGCAGCCATCAGGCTGCGCGTCGTCACGATGCCGTACACGATGGAGAGCGCGCCCGCGAGCACGATCAGCCAGAGCGTAGAGGTCATGATGAAACCCTTGTCATTGTTGTGTTGCCCCCGGGCCCGACCGTTGGCCGCGTTCCTGATGGTGCAGCGCGCAGCGCCGCGGAAGGAATCACGCTTCCCTGCCAATGGGTCCGGTAATGGCCGGGGTATGCCAAAAGAACCGGCACATGGCAATGGGCTTGGGTTCGTGGGCACTGTGGTTTCAGGGTCGCATGGCCGCGAAACGAATTGGTGGATATGCCGCTGCCTTGCGTGTCAGCGGCGAACTTGCAGTGCATTCGGTGTGGATGCGTTTTTCCGGCGCGAGGGTGCCTCAGCTTACGGCCCTGCCGCACGTATTTGCGCCGCAGTGGCAGTGGTCTCGGCCATGCTGGCCCTTCCGATACCGTGACGGAGCACCACAACCAGCGCGTTAGGCTGGGAATTTAACCTGCGGTTTACCAAGCCCCCAAATCGACACCCGATTGCCTGATTTCTTGTATCCGGAAATGATGCTGGAGAAGCCCGCACATTCCATGAGAATTCATGTTTTAAGCTATTTATTTCAAAGCGTTAAATGATTGATCGACAAGGCGTTCGTCTCGCCCCGCCAAACAGCGTGAACAGCAATTGTCTCAATCTATCGGTGGCAATTAGAATTTCCGTAACGTCCCGCACCTATCTTTCGACTGCACCGTGTAGCGGACTGCAGCCCAGGGGATCGGATCAACAACGGCCCACCGGGACCGACGTAATATCGAATGAAAAAAGGAACCCCAAATGAAGTGTCTCAAAGCCTCTAGCCTCGTCTCGATCCTCGCCTCGGTTGGCGCTTTCGCCACCCTTGCGGCTCCCGCCCAGGCGGAAGTCACCGGCTCGCTCTATTATATCGCTCCCGCCGCCAATTGCGTTTACCAGACTGGCGCAACGCTGAAGACCAGCGGCTACGGCAATGTCTACAACAGCTCGACGACTGCTACCAGCACCGTGATCTGCCCGATCGTAACCGACGTCTATACCGACGTTCTTGGCGTGACTGCGGTCGTCATGACCGTTTCCGACAAGAGCACCGCCGGCAACATTTCTTGTTCGCTCAACCGCGTCTCGTTCAATGGCGCCACGCAGGTTGCCGGCACAGCCGATACGTCGTCAGGCTCGACAACGGTTGGCGCCGAGTTGGAACTGCTTCCGCCGGTGACCGGCTCGGGCAACTATGTCGTGAAGTGCACGCTGCCCAAGAAGGGCGGTTCTTCGGCGACCATGACGTCCTACGCGATTTACGTCAACGAGCCGTAATCTCTTCTGCCGCAATGCGGCAGCACTGGAAGGGCCCGCTTCGGCGGGCCCTTTTCGTTTTGCCTTAGCTGCTGCGGCTGGCGATGAAATCCATCAGCCGCCGCACCTGCTCGGCAGACACTTCGCGGAGAGCGCCTGATTCAAGCTCGCCCAAAGCAAAAGGACCATACTGCACGCGGATCAGCCGGTTCACGGCGCCGCCAAAAAATTCGATGAGCTTGCGGATTTCGCGGTTCTTGCCTTCGGTGAGCAGCACGCGATACCAGCTGTTGGTGCGTCCGCCTTTGCCCAGTTCTTCCACGAACTCAGCGCCGCGATAGTTCACACCGTCAATTTCGATGCCCTTGGCGAGATCAACGATATTTTGCTCCGTGAGCTTGCCTCGAATGCGCACGCGATAGACGCGCGAGAGTGCGGTCGCGGGGCTCATCATCGCCTGGGCCAGGGGGCCATCGTCGGTCAACAGCAGCAGGCCTTCGGAATTCACGTCGAGGCGGCCGACGGTCATCAGTCTTGGAAGCTGCTGGCGATAGCGCGAGGGCTTGAAGCAATCGAGATCGAACACCGTGGGGCGGCCCTTGGGGTCCTTGTGGGTGACAAGGAAATCGACGGGCTTATGCAGCATGAACAATCGCGGCAGCGCCCGGCTGGCGGGGGCCACGGGCTTGCCGTCAATTTCTACAGTGTCACCTTCTTCCACGGGCATTGTGGCGGTGGCGACGACGCCATTCACTTTCACGCGAGCCTCGGCGACGAGGCGCTCTGCTTCGCGTCTTGAGCCCGCACCAGCCTGCTGAAGATAGACGTTAAGCCGCACGGCGCGACATCACCAGCCAGGTGATCATGGCAAGCGCCACCGCCACCATGGGGAATACGGCATAGTTCACGGCATTCCAGCCCGAAATGGCCAGAAGCTTTCCGGCGCCAAGCGAGGCCAGTGCCGTCACAGTGAATGTGAGAAAGTCGTTCAGGCCCTGCGCCTTGTTGCGCTCGGATGGCTCATAAGTCGTTGTCAACATCGTGGTGCCGCCGAGGAAGCCGAAGTTCCAGCCGAGGCCCAGCAAAACAAGACCCACCGCGAAATTCTCGAAGTTGATGCCCATAAGTCCGGAAATGGCGGCGCCAACCAGCAGCACCATGCCGATGGCGGAGATTTTTTCGGCGCCATAACGGGTGATGAGACTACCTGTAAAAAAGCTCGGAACGAACATGGCGAGCGCGTGCCACTGGATCACCCAGCTCGAATCCGAAACGGTGAAGCCGCAGCCCAGCATGGCAACGGGCGTGGCCGTCATCACCAGCATCATGATGCCGAATGACAACATGCCGGTGGTGCAGGCCACGATGTATCGCGGCTGGCTGGCGACGACGGCGAGTGGGCGACCGGTATCAGCGGCCTCTTCCCTCTTCACCGGTATATCGACGGCCAACAGGATGAGGGCGCCAAGGAGAGCGACAATCGACATCGCAACCCAGGTTCCAGCAAAGGTGACGGGAGCCAGTAGATCAACTGTTGCGATCACCAGGAGAGTTCCGAACAGAGCGGCGATTACCCCGCCGGTCATTACCCAGGAAATGGCCTTGGGACGGAAAGCCGGACTTGCCGTGTCGGCGGCTGCAAAGCGATAGTAGGAGGCAGAGGCCTGATAGGTGCCGATCAGAAACGCCGCAACCAGAAACAGCCCGAAGGCCTTCTGGTAAATCGCGTAGGTGCCAATCAGCGCGCCAATCGCTCCCATCAATGCAAAGGCTACAAAGCCGGCGCGGCGGCCGATGCGTTTCATCAGCAGCGAGATGGGGAATGTGGTCACGGCCGTGCCGATAATCACCATCGACATGGGCATAGTGGCCCACGAAGGATCGGACGAGAGCTGGCTGCCGATCAGGCCGGAAGTGACGACGAGTGCCGTCGTCGCGGCCCCAAACATTGCCTGGGCGATCGCCAGGACAACCGCGTTGCGGCGGGCCTTGGTGTCGTCGAACTGCATCCTATTGGTCACGCCGCGAACTCTTCCGGGCGGCGCTGGCGGGCCAGGCGGTCCAATACGCCGTTGACGAACTTCGGCTCTTCAACATCGAAGAAGGCGGACGCGACATCGACATATTCGCTGATCGCCACGCGGGCGGGGACTTTTTCGAGGAACATCAGCTCGAAGGCGGCAGCGCGGATGATGGCGCGCACCGTGGTATCGAGCCGGTGCAATGGCCAGTTGGAGTCGAGAATGCGGTCGACTTGCGGATCAATGGTCGCCTGCTCGCGTACCACGCCGTCAACGACCTCCTTCAAGTGCTTGTAGTCGGCCTCACCACATTGACCATCTTCGAAATCATCGCCCGAGGCGCGCGACGAGAACTGCGCCAGGGTTTCGCCCACGTCGGTTCCGGCGATATCCATCTGATACAGGGCCTGAACCGCGCCAAGCCTTGCGGCGGCGCGTTCGACAGGCGGTCGGCGGGCGGTTTTCATGGGCTGGGGCATAGCCCGCCAGCGGCGCAAACACAATGACGGGGCCCACATGGCAGATAGACCTTGCGCCCCGCCCTTGCCGGTTCTATCCAAAATCAGCTGGTTTCGGCCAGCTTCGTTCTCAGGGCGGGGTGCAATTCCCCACCGGCGGTAAAGCCCGCGAGCGCCCGGTTTCGATCGGGGTCAGCAGATCCGGTGTAATTCCGGGGCCGACGGTATAGTCCGGATGAAAGAGAATGGGACCGTTCGTTGAACCTGCGCATAAAGTGCGCCGGTGCTGCCACGGCACCTCATCGTCCTGATTTATGTGCAACGTTCCAGATGGAAGCGAACATGAATCAGATACCTGTACTTTCCAAACTCCCCCGCGCCTATCTCGGCGCACTCTTTATGGTGCTGGCGGGCATTGCCTTCGCCATCGCCAATGTGCTCACGCAAGTCGTCACCTTCCAGCTGGGCTTCAAGGCCCAGTCGGATACGTTCTGGCAATATTTCATCGCACTCGTCTTCGCCCTGCCCTTTCTCGCCAAGCAGGGCCTTTCCGGATTGCGAACCAACCGGCCTCTGCCGCATGTGGTGCGCATTGTGTTGTCAGCGCTCGGCGTCCAGGCTTTCGTCATGAGCCTCGCCAATGGCGTACAGATTTGGCAAGTCATTGCCTTGGTGATGACATCGCCATTCTTCGTGATGCTCGGCGCCTGGCTGTTTCTTGGTGAGCGCGTGGGGCCGGAACGGTGGCTGGCGGCAACGGTTGCTTTCGCTGGCGCCATGCTGATCCTCAAGCCGTGGTCCACGGGCTTTGGCCTCGCGTCCCTGCTGCCCATCGCTGCGGCGATCCTGTGGGGTGGAGCGTCGCTCATCACCAAGTATCTCACCAAGGACGAGACGGCCTCGGCGGTGACGGTTTGGCTATTGCTGCTGATGATGCCGGTCAATGCGGCTTTGTCGGTGCATGCGGGTTTCGAGGTGCCAACCGGCAACATCCTGGTGCTGCTGCTGATCGGTGGTGCGGTGATGCTGGCGGCGCAATATTTCCTGACCAAGTCCTATGCCACGGCGGACGCGGCCTATGTGCAGCCGTTCGACGATCTTAAACTCATCTCCAACATCGTCGCGGGATGGCTGGTGTTCGGCTACCTGCCGGAGGGCTATGTGTGGATCGGCGTGGTGCTCATCCTGTGCGCATCGGCCTATCTGCTGCGCCAGGAAAGTGTCCGCGAGAGGACGTTGAAGGCGGCGTAGCTACCGCTTCTTCTTCATCGCCCGCGCAAAGCGGATCATGTCGAGGGCGGCGTCGGCCGCACCGCCGCCCTTGTCCATTTCGGAGACGCGGGCCCGGGCCCAGGCCTGCGCTTCGTTCTCGCAGGTGAGAATGCCGTTGCCGATGCACAGGCCTTTGAGCGTCAGCTCCATGATGCCGCGCGAGCTTTCGTTGGCGACGATGTCGTAGTGCGTGGTCTCGCCGCGCAACACGCAGCCCAATGCCACGAAGCCATCATAGTGCTTGGCGGCCAAGGCAATGGCGCCTGGAACTTCCAGCGCACCCGGCACCGCCACGCGCTCCCATGTGGCGCCGGCGCGTTCGATGGCGGCGATGGCGCCTTCAGCAAGGGCATCGCATATGTCGCCATAGAAGCGGGCTTCGATGATCAGCAGCCGGGCCTTGAGCTTGGCCGCCGGGGCATACGATTTCTTTTCGACTTTCATGATGTTCCAAACTCGGCAAGGCGGGCCACATAGCGCGCCAGCATGTCGATTTCAATGTTGACGGTATCGCCCGGCCTTGGCCTGCCCCCAGGTGGTGACGGCCTGGGTGTGAGGAATGATGTTCACGCCGAAACGATTGCGCGCAACTTCATTCACGGTGAGCGACGTGCCATCGATGGCGATGGAGCCCTTGGGGGCGATGAACTTCGCCAACCCATCGGGCACCTGAAACTTGAAACGCCGCGAGTCGCCCTCCGGGCGTGATCGACAGGATGGTTCCGACGCCATCGACATGGCCCGAGACGACATGGCCGCCGAGCTCATCGCCCATGCGCAGGGCGCGCTCGAGGTTGATGCGGGTTCCTTCCTTCCAGTTCCCGAGATTGGTTTTCGACAGCGACTCGGCGGAGACATCGACAGCGAACCAGTCAGCGCCTTTCTCCACCACCGTCAGGCAGCAGCCGGAACAGGCGATGGAGGCGCCGAATAGCGATGGTGGCGGTATCGTAGTTCGTGGCAATCACAAAGCGTGTGTCGCCGCGCTTTTCAACGCGCCGGACAGTGCCGATATCGGGACAATGCCCGTGAACATTCCCACCCCCATCCGTCATCCCGGCGAAAGCCGGGACCCATTAAATCCTATCGGCTTGCAATGTTGCGGCCTGAGAGGGCTCAGGGGGTCCCGGCTTTCGCCGGGATGACATATGTTGGGATGGCTTCATAAATGCTGAGAGTATCAGTTCCAAGCGTTTCCTGTTCGCGCAGAGTGAATTGCTCAAGCGTCATGCCGGCACAGCGCGTCCAGCCCTTCGGGACCAAGCCTGAGCGGTGCACGGTAGAGGTGGAATTCATCCACCAGACCCTGCTCCAGAAACCAACGTGCGGTCTCAGCACCGCCTTCGACCAGCAGGCGGTTGATGCCAACCATCGCCGAGAGGTCTTGCACCACTTCGGCGCTCGGCGGCGAGTTTCGTAGCCGGACGGCAATGGCCCGTGGCCCAGCACAAACGGCTTCGGCGAGCGGCTTTCCATCCCTGGCAACCGGCAGGTGAGCGACGGATCATCGGACGCTCACCGTTCCCATGCCAACAAGGATGGCATCACATTGAGCCCGCAGCAGATGCACACGCGCATTGGCTTCAGGCCCGGTGATGGCGGTGCGCACACCGGGCCTTGGCGGCGATCTTGCCATCGGCAGAAACTGCAAGCTTTAGAATCACATAGGGGCGTTTCTTGACAATTCGGCTGAGGAAGCCCGCGAGATCGTGCCGGGCTTCTTCGCGCCCAGCCCGGTTTCGACGGCAACGCCCGCATTGCGCAGAATTTCATGGCCGCCACCGGAAACGCGCGGGTCCGGATCCTCAATGGCCGTCACCACGCGGGCGATACCGGCCGTCACCAAGGCTTCGGCGCAGGGTGGTGTGCGGCCATGGTGGGCGCAGGGTTCGAGCGTCACATAGGCGGTGGCGCCGCGCGCCGCTTCACCCGCCATCTTCAAGTGCTTCGGTTTCAGCGTGAGGCCGGCCACCGGGTTTTGTCCAGCCGACGCCCAGCACCCGGCCTTCCTTGACGATCACGCATCCTACGTTGGGGTTCTCGGCGGTGGTGCCCAACGCTCGTCTGCCGAGCCGCAAGGCATAGTCCATCCAGCGCCAGTCGTCGCTCAATCGCCCTCGCCCCGGCTTTCGTTGTCATCGCCGGAGAGTTCGCCCAGGAGTTCGTCAAAGTCCTTGGCATCGCGGAAATTCTTGTAGACGCTGGCGAAGCGCACATAGGCCACATCGTCGAGCATCTTCAGGGCTTCCATGACGAGCTTGCCGATGGTCTCGCTCTTGATCTCGTTTTCGCCGAGGCTTTCGAGGCGGCGCACGATGCCGGAGACCATGCGCTCGACACGTTCCGGGTCCACGGGGCGCTTCCTCAGCGCCACCTGGATCGAGCGCATCAGCTTGTCGCGGTCGAACGGCACGCGGCGGCCAGAGCGTTTCAGCACCATCAGTTCGCGCAATTGCACGCGTTCGAAGGTGGTGAAGCGGCCCGAGCAATCGGGGCAATAACGCCGGCGGCGAATGGCGGTGCCGTCTTCGGTCGGACGGCGAGTCCTTTACCTGGGTTTCCTCATTGGAACAGAACGGACAGCGCAATGTCGCCCCTGGCTAGCTGTAGATCGGGAAGCGTTTGGTCAGCGCCATCACGCGCTTCCGCACACTCGATTCGACCTTACCATTGCCCGCTTCGCCATTCTTCGCAAGGCCGTCCAGAACCTCGGTGATAAGGCTGCCGACCTCGGCGAATTCGGCCTTGCCGAAGCCCCTTGTGGTGCCCGCCGGGGTGCCCAAACGGATGCCGGAAGTGATCGTGAAAGGGGCGGGATCGAAGGGAATGCCGTTCTTGTTGCAGGTGATATAGGCGCGGCCCAAGAGACTGTTCGGCGGCTTTGCCGGTCACACCCTTTTTGCGCAGATCGACCAGCATCAAATGCGTGTCGGTGCCGCCGGAGACGAGGTCACAGCCGCCATCGGTCATCGCTCTTGGCCAGAACCTTGGCGTTTTCGGCCACGGCCTTGGCGTATTTCCGGAAGGCAGGTTTCAGCGCCTCGCCGAAGGCTACGGCCTTGGCGGCAATCACATGCTCGAGGGGCCCGCCCTGCAATCCGGGGAACACCGAGGAGTTGATCTTCTTGCCGATATCCTCATGGTTCGTAAGGATCATGCCACCACGGGGCCCGCGCAATGTCTTGTGGGTGGTGGTGGTGACAATGTGGGCGTGCTCCAAGGGCGTCGGGTGAACGCCACCGGCCACCAGGCCTGCGATGTGGGCCATGTCGACCATCAGATAGGCGCCAACCAAATCGGCGATCTCGCGGAAGCGCTTGAAATCGAGGGTGCGGGGGTAGCCCGAGCCGCCAGCGATAATCAGCTTCGGCTTGATGTCGAGGGCCTGGGAGGCGAGGAGATCATAGTCGATCAAATGGTTGTCTTCGCGCACCTTGTAAGGCGAAACCTTGAACCACTTGCCGGACTGGTTGACCGGCGAGCCATGGGTGAGATGGCCGCCGCAGGCGAGGTCAAGGCCCATGTAGGTATCGCCGGGTTGCAGGAGCGCAAAGAATACCGCCTGGTTCGCCTGGGCACCGGAATGGGGCTGGACGTTGGCGAAGGCGCATTTGAACAGCGCCTTGGCGCGGTCAATAGCCAGATTTTCGGTCTGATCGACAAACTGGCAACCGCCATAGTAGCGGCGGCCTGGATAGCCCTCGGCGTATTTGTTGGTCATCACTGACCCCTGCGCTTCCAGCACGGCGCGGGAGACGATGTTTTCCGAGGCGATCAGCTCGATTTCATGCTGCTGGCGGCCCAGTTCGGCGGCGATGGCTTTGGCGACCTTGGGGTCAGTCTTGGCCAGCTTGTCCTTGAAGAAACCCGGAAACAGCGGGGCGTTCTTCTTCGCTTTGGTGGCCTTCTTCGCAGCTTTCTTCGCCATGGAAATCCCCTCGCCTTCGATCCTGCCGCACATGGCAGAAAGCGGGCGCTGGGTCCAGATACAAGTTGGCGCAGCGGGCAAAAGAAAACCGGCGGCGCAAGGCGCGCCGCCGGTTGCATGATCGGTCAGAAAACTCAGTAGCAGTTCAGCTTCTTCATCAGCTTCTTGATGTCGACGCGGCGCTTGCCGTTAATGATGAGATCATTGATCACCAAACCGGATTTGCGCAGGCCGGTTTCAATGGCCGAAACCGACTTGCCCCGGCAGGCCTTGCGCGACTTCAAAGCAACGATGACACCGGCAACGGTTGGCGACGCCATGGAAGTGCCCGCCAGGCCGAACGTAGCCAGCGTCATACTGCGACAGGATCTGGTCGCGGGTGGAGTTGAACGGGTAGCCGAATTTCACCGCCCGGCGCAATCGCATCAACCTGGGCACTCATGTTGGAGAACGAGGAAATATGTTCTGGAAAAGCGGCACCGTTCCTCTTCGAGGAAGATGCCACGGCAATCGCCTTGCTGATGCACCCGGGATAGGCAATCGGATCGGTGAAACCGTTGTTGCCGGTGGCGATCACGGTGGCGATGCCCTTGTCACGCAGCTTGACGATGGCCGCCGTCATCGCAGGATTAAAGGTATTGCAGTTTGTGAAGAACTGGCCACCGCCGAGGCTCATGTTGACAGCTCGAATGCGCTTGTTGGCAACCCCGTTTCTCAACTGAAAGACGCGCTGCAAGCCGAGAATGATGTCTACATCGTAGGCTCCCAAACCGCCGCCAAGGTCGGTGAACACGTTGATGGCCACGACCGACGCTCTCTTCGCAATGCCATGCAAAGGCTCTCCCGCACCCGGGCTGGTATTAAAGCCCGCCGCAATGCCGGCGACGTGCGACCCATGCCCACACCCCGCGACCAGGGTCGACAGGCAATCAGCACCTTTTCCAACGCCCGTGCCATTGGTACCGCCCGGACACATCGATCCGCCAGGTCCGCCAGCGCTAAAGCAGGCTTCCGAGATCACTTTTCCCGTCATGAATTCGTGAGAGCTGTTCACTCCAGTATCGATGACGGCAACCGCCTGGCCCTTGCCGGTTGCACCCTTGGCATAGCCGTTGCCGGCACCTGTCATTTTCACGATGCCAACTGAATCGAGCAGCAACGGCTTGCTCACGCGGTTTTCGACAACGCTTGCGACACGGGGATCGGCACGCAGTGCGCGGATTTCATCGGCTGTCGCCAGTACGGCGAACGCCGGAATAAACTCCACCTGGCGCAATCTCCGGCTTTCCTGTCCGGCCGCGCTGCCGAACGCGCTCGACAGCACGCCGCCCTGCAGGGCCAGATTGGCCGATGTATAAGCCGCCTCGCCCGCTGACGTCTTGTCCGAGGTGCTGCGCATCGAAGCGGTTTCGTTCAGGTACACCATAATTGATGCCATGCCCTGTTGTTGGGCAATCGCCAGAACATCAAGAGGAGCAGAGACCGCACCCTGCGGGTTGCCAGCGCGGTGCGATTGCGCCGCGAGTGTTGTTCCCGCCAGTCCGCCAGCGATAACCAACGTACCCAAAATCGACAATGCTTTGAAAGTGTTCTTCATGTTCCGTTCCTTTTGAGTGTGCCCCACTCTGTCTTGTACGGTGGAAGCTAAGCCAAGTCGCGCGGGGTTGCAATTGGTTGGATTCGCAATCCGCTGCGAAACGCGTTTACCGTGAATGTGTTCACGACCAACGCTTGCGCCCATCGACAGTACTACCGGCTTGGCGCCAACAATATGTTGCGGGTCACACTCTTTACGCGGCGGTCAGCTTTCAACCTGGAAATCTCGGCCTCGGAGGCTCGCACCGAAAATGCCGGAATAAAAGTGAATTGCTGGAGCCCCCGGCCCGAAGCTTCGAGCGACGCCGGAGATTTACCAAACGCAACGGAAATCACTTTTGCCTGCAGCTGCAGATTGGCCTCGGCATAGGCATCGTCATCATCGTCAAGACTGCGCAGGCTTTGCGGTTCTTTCAACGTAACGGTAACGCCATACATGCCAGTTTGCGCCATGCGCGGCGGCTTTGAACCGCCGCGCTCACCCGCTGCGGCCGGCAGCACTGCAGCGCCTGCCGAGAACAAGCAGAATAGCAACAACCATCGAAGTGAAATGCGCCACATTTTCATGCTCCGTCGCCTGCCGAATTAATTGGCAGACGCGGCAATAATATGACGGCGCACAAGCTCACGACACCTGCCGCAACAGGTCAGTTGGCTGCCACTTCCTCGGGCTTTTTGGGTGCTTCTGGCTTAGCCTTGGGCTTTGCCGCAGCCTTGCAGCCATCGGGCAATTTGCCGTCCTTGTCCGCTTTACATTCGGCGGCCGGTTTCTTGGCGGTTGTGGTGTCCTTGGTGGCAGCGGGCTTGGCCTTCTTGACCACCGGCTTGGTGGATTTTGCAGCAGGCTTTTTGGCGGCGGGCTTTTCGGCCTTTGCAGCCACCTTGGTCTTTGTCGATTTACTGGCGACCTTTTTCTTGGCTGCGGCCAGCTCCTTGTCGGCGATCTTCTTGGCCTTCGCCTGATCCTTGCTCGACATGAACACCGACTTGCCGGTCGATTTATTAACCGAGGTATTCTTCTTGGTGTCGCTGGAGAAGGCGGCGGTCTTGGTCTTTTTGTCGTTCATGCCTTCCTGGTTCTTGGAACCAGAGAAACGAAACAGCGAGAAGCCGAAATACTCGTCGGCATCGACGGCCGAAGGTGAGCGCGGAATAGGTTTCAGCGTGAAGCGCGGGCCCGACGTATCCGCCACATCAAACGGCTGGCCAGTCACGAAGCCCGACTTGTCGAGATTGTAAATGTCATTGCGGAAGGCCACCACGCCGCCGTCGGCTGGCCAGGCGGTGAGATAGGCCACGCGCAGCTGCGGCGCGACTGCCAGCTTCACGTCGAGACGTTCCTGGGAGCCTGACAAATCGGCAATGCGCGATTGGTCGATGCCGTCCTGGCCTTGCAAAATCCAGTTCAGAAGCACTTCCACGCGGTCAACGCGCACGCAGCCCGAACTCAGGAAGCGGTTGCCCTGCTTGAACAGGTGGGGCTCGGGCGTGTCGTGCAGGTAAATGCCGAAGGGGCTGGGGAATTCGATCTTCGCCGTCTTCATGGCGTTGCCGCCGCCCGGCTCCTGGCGGAAGTGGTAATCATCGGCCACCACCCTGCGCCAGTTGATGCTGTCGGGATCAATTTCCGGTCCGCCAACGCCCTTGAACACCGTGATGTTCATTTCATCGAGCACCCGCGACGGGCCGCCCGAAATCATCCTCGGGATAATGTCCTTTTCGACAATCGACGCGGGCGCATTCCAATAGGGGTTGAATTTGACAGTCGAGAGCGCCGTCTGCACCACTGGCGTGGGACGCGATGGGCGGCCGACAATCGCGTTGTGGCGGGAGAACACCTTGCCGCTGCTGACCGCTTCGATCTGCATGGCCGGAACGTTGACAACAAGATAGCGCTCACCGAGGTCTTTGGCATATTCGGCGAGACGCGGAATGTTGGCTTTGATCGACGCAATGCGGCGTTCCACCGGCACGTTCAGGGCCTTTTGGGTGGACGTGTCCACCGCACCGGTCACCGCCAGGCCGTGGTTGCGCTGGAAGCGCTTTACCGCCTCTTCGGTGGCAGTGGTGAAGCGGGCCGCGAATTCGCCTTGTGTCGCTTCCTTGCGCAAGTAGCCTTCAATGTGCAGGCGCTGGTTGAGAACCGCCACGCCCTTGCTTTCGGCGCCCTTCTTCATCTTGCCGATCACACCTACCTGGGGCCAGCCTCCCGAAGCAGCAATCGACTGGTAGCGCTGCAGGGCGGCTTCCATGGATGTCGGGCTCGACACGGTCAAAAACGGCGCAACTGCGCTGCTGGAGACGATTTCTGTCTCGGTTACGGCCTTGCCACCCCCGGTGGTCTTGCCCTGGGTGGTCTGTTTCTGCTTGTTCTTGTTGAATATCGAGTTCTGCTGTTCGGCACCGGCAGGAGTGGACACATTGGGCAAAACGGCCAAGGCCAACGCCATTGCGGCAGCCAAAAGGCCGGCCTTCAGGTTCACCGTCGCAGATTTCAGTCGCTTCATCAGCCGCCTCACAAAACCAATCCCCACGGGTGGTTGCAACACCCGCTACCCAAAATCGCTGAAAATCGGGAATTGCCCTTTTACCAGCCCCAGAGTCGCCCGTCAAAAATTGTTGCGCCGCCAGAAGTAGCTGGAAGACACGGAGATTCGGGCGGCATTTTGGTAGCGAAGGCCGGTCAAGCCGGGAACGGCGAAAAATGCCGCCCTATGGCTTTTGGGCCACAGGACGGCATAGTAGGCTCTGGGGAGAGCTGATGGCCTAGAGGCGATACAGAATTTGGTCGGTCCAGAACCGCTCAAGGCGGGTCAAAGCCTTGTTGAGACGGTCGAATTCTTCAACGGACAGGCCCACAACCTGTTCCACAGCACTGAGCTGGCGGTTGTACAGGGCATCGATGCGGTTGCGGATGTCCTGGCCCTTGGGGGTCAGGCGCACACGCACCGAGCGCTTGTCGGCGCTGGAGCGTTCATGATTCACATAGCCAGCTTCCACCAGCTTCTTGAGATTGTAGGAAACGTTGGAACCCTGGTAGTGGCCACGGGTCTTCAATTCACCGGCCGTCAATTCGCTGTCGGCGATATTGAACAGCAGCAGCGCCTGAACCGGGTTCACTTCCGGCTCGCCGGAGCGTTCGAAATCGTCCTTGATGACGTCAAGCAGGCGGCGGTGCAGCCGTTCGATCAGCGTCAAGCGCCTCAAGATACTTCGGCTTGACCGGATTGCGGACAGGTTCCCCCGTTGCCGGGCGCACAGCGCCCATCACATCAGTACGCATGTTTTCCACCTTACCCTTGTCTGTCGAGGCCGGAGTTCTTTGCCGCTCCCGTCCTCTTATGACGCCAAGGTAACGCCTCAGGGCTTAAAACCGGCTCAATGGTCTAAGTAAATTTGTCCTTATATTTTCGATGTTTTGGCGCGATTTCAAAGACAGTTTATGGAGTCTTGGCAAGGGCGGCTAACGAGCGCCAAAGAGCTTGGGTTAAGCAAATACAACCACCCAAATGAGAAGGGCGGCGGGTCCCCCACGAACCCGCCGCCCCATGCCGCCCCCCTGAACGACTTGCGTTACTTCCGGAGAATGGCAGCCAATCCAGCTTCGGCCATCTTTTGTGAACGCAGAACCACAGGTCACGCCCCGGGCATCTTTGCGCGGCCCGGGCCTGGGCCCCCGAAACACCAGCGGTGCCATGCTTGGCAATGGCCGCCGCCTGAATATCCTTGATCGCATCATAATAGCGGTGCGGCTTGCGGCCCCTCAATTGCTTGCAACGCAGGTCAACGAAATAGGGTTTGGTCAATTCGCGATATTCGACAAGTGTAACTGCGCCGGACTTTGGCGGCTTTCTGGGCTTCGCGGCCGGTTTGCAGGCTCCACGCCATCAGCCTCGGCCACGGCCAGGCGGGCGGCCAGCAATGTCTCTTCCGTGTCGCTGCGGTTGGCTTCGTTGCATTTCGCCGCCTTTCCAGCGGCCCTGCCGCTGGCGATGGCGGCGTTGGCGGCGTCCGAATCCATCAAACCGCGCGACGCCAATTCGGCACGCGCCAGATAGCTTGAAAGTTCCCGCCGCCCGGGCCCCGGCAGGTACTTGCACTTTGTGTCGTTGGCCTTGGCCCTCGACAGGATATGCAGACCCTGTTCCGCCGACAGCGCCGCAGCCGCAGCAGGTTCCAGGGCCACCACCAACAGTGGCAGGACCAGAGCCGGAAGCGTGATCAGCATGCGCTTGAAACGGTGCATCAGTTTCTCCACGGGCGAATGTCGCTAAAAGAGGTTAATGGCGGCCTGTTAACACCGGTAAAACTTGAGGCCGAAGTTTGTCATATGGTTAAGCATGCCTTGCCTTCGCCTTATCGCTGCTCGATAGGGCGTCATGCGTTTTGCTGCCGTCCTGCTTGTTCTGTTGTCCGCCGCGCCGGCTCCGGCCGCGGGTGAGGCGTCTTCGCAGCTATCCGCAAGCGGCATTCCGATCCCGCGCCCAAAGCCCAAGGATCTTCTGGGCAAGACGCCGCAAGCACCCGCACCGGAATTGCAGGCTGAACCCGGCAAATGGCCCGACGCCATGGTGACGGAAGCCCGGGCTGCCTGCACTGGCCTTCTCGGCGGCCGCGCCATCACCTACAGCGCCCAGGCGCCAATCGGCAATCAGGGTGGCTGCGGGGCCCCTGCCCCAATCGAGATCACCGAAATTGCCGGGGTTACACTCTCGCCTCCGGCCATCGTCACCTGTTCGATGGCTGCACGACTGCATGACTGGATCACCGCCGAGGTGCAACCGGCCGCCCAGAAAACACTCAAAACCAAGGTCACCGGCATTTCCACCGCCTCGTCCTATGTGTGCCGGCGGCGTAACAATTCGAGTTCCGGCAAGCTCAGCGAGCATGGCAAGGCCAATGCACTTGATATGTCTGGCTTCACCTTTGCCAAAGCCAAGGGTGTTGTGGTCGAAGGGGGCTGGGGCGACGTTCTGCGGAAGATCGGCCTGTCCAAGGAAGGCGGATTTCTCTTTGCGGCGCGACAAGGCGCCTGCAAACATTTTTCCACGGTGCTGGGCCCCGGTTCCGATGCCCATCACGGCGACCATTTTCATGTCGATGCCATTGCACGCAAGAATGACTATCGCATCTGCAAATAGGCTTGCTAAAAAGCAGGCATGACCCAGCTCATACCGCCCCCTTCCCAGCACTTCGCATGCGCCGCAACCGGCGCGCCGCGTGGTCGCGCGCCCTGGTGCGCGAAACCACACTCGAGGTTTCCGATCTGATCTGGCCGATGTTCGTGATCGCCGGGGAGAACCGCTCGGAAGCCGTGCCGTCGATGCCCGGCGTGTCGCGCTATTCTGTCGATCTCGCGGTGAAGAAAGCCGAGGAAGCCGCCGAACTCGGCATTCCAGCGATTGCGCTGTTTCCCAACACGGCAAAGGAACTGCGCACGCCCGACGGGCGCGAGGCGCTCAACGCCAACAACCTGGTGTGCCAGGCGGTTAGCGCCGTCAAGAAGGCTGTGCCCGATATCGGCATCATGTGCGACGTGGCGCTCGATCCCTATACCAGCCATGGCCATGACGGATTGATGGACGGGGGCGAAATCGTCAACGACGCAACCCTTGACATGCTGGTGAAGCAGGCGCTCGTCCAGGCGGAAGCGGGCTGCGATATTATTGCGCCATCCGACATGATGGACGGCCGCATCGGCGCCATACGCGCGGCACTCGAATTGAACGGCCACCATCATGTGCAGATCATGGCCTACAGCGCCAAATATGCCAGCGGCTTCTATGGCCCGTTCCGCGATGCGGTGGGCTCCACCGCAACACTGGTTGGCGACAAGCGCACCTATCAGATGGATCCCGGTAACGGCGATGAAGCGTTGCGCGAAGTGGCGCTCGATCTCGCCGAGGGTGCGGACATGGTGATGGTGAAGCCCGGCATGCCGTATCTCGACATCGTGCGCCGCGTCAAGGAAACCTTCCGAGTACCGACGTTCGCCTATCAGGTCTCGGGCGAATACGCGATGATCATGGCGGCGTGCAATGCGGGTTTTCTCGATCCCAAGAAGGTCATCGTCGAAAGCCTGCAAGCCTTCAAGCGGGCCGGTGCCGATGGCATTCTCACCTACTTCGCGCTCGACGTCGCGAAGGGCCTGCGCGGCTGATTCACATTGCCCGCAGTGGGGCGAAAAAGCGGCGCATACATTATCATTTCTTAACTTGAGATAGCGAGTTCCGTGCGCCACATTCAAAGTAGCGTCAGCGCATGCAATGCGGCGCTGACACCGGGCGCAACAGGGACGGCGCCCATTTGCGGCCGGCCATGCAACTTGCCCACATGCGCATCCAAGAATGCGAGGGCCGCAAGACAAGGAACGACATACATGAATCGTATCGCAGCAACTCTCGCCGCAACCGTGGCATTGGCCAGCGCCGCATGGGCCGCCGAAATGGAAGCAGTGGTGAAATCATTCGATCCCGCCACCAAGACCGTAACTCTCGAGGACGGGACCACGTGGACCGTTGCCGACGGCATCGATGCCGCTGTTGCTGGCCACGGGTTCGAAGATCATCGTGACAATCGATGACGCCACGAAGACCGTGACGGCTGCCGCTGCAGCAGAGCAGTAAAGATCAGTAGAGGATGTCCGGAGAAATCCGGGCATCCCTTATGCCTTCTGAAACCGCGCAATCAGGCTCGACGTATCCCATCTGCCGCCGCCAAGCCTCTGCACTTCAGCATAGAACTGATCGACCAGTGCGGTCACCGGCAACGGCGCACCATTGCGGCGGGCTTCATCAATGCAAATGCCGAGATCCTTGCGCATCCAGTCGGCGGCGAAGCCGAAATCGAACTTGCCCTGGATCATCGACTTGTGGCGGTTCTCCATCTGCCATGATCCGGCCGCTCCTTTGGAGATCACTTCAATGACCGCCTCCATATCAAGCCCCGCTTTCATGCCGAAATTGACGGCTTCGGCGAGGCCCTGCACCAAGCCCGGCAATGGCGATCTGATTGCACATCTTGGCAAGTTGCCCGGAACCCGCGGGACCTAACAGTTTCCGCATTTTCGAAAATGGGTGATCAGCGGTTCGGCGCGGGCGTAGTCTTCGGTATCGCCGCCGCACATCACGGTGAGGGCGCCGTTCTCTGCTCCCGCCTGCCCGCCCGAAACCGGCGCATCGACAAAGCCCAACCCCCGCGCTTTCGCTTCGCCATGCAGTTCGCGGGCGACCTGGGCCGACGCCGTGGTATGATCAACGAAGAGCGCCCCGTCTTCATGCCGTGAAAAGCGCCATCTTGACCGATCGTCACCTGGCGCAGGTCGTCGTCGTTGCCGACGCAGGCAAACACCACATCGGCACCTTCGGCGGCCTGCCGCGGCGTGGCGGCGGAATGGCCCTTGAAACTTCTCCGTCCATTGCGCGGCCTTTTCGGGCGAGCGGTTGAAAACCGTCAGGCCAGGCCACCCCGGCTCACCAGATGCCCCGCCATGGGAAAACCCATCACGCCCAAGCCGATCCAAGCTGCCTTTGTCATTGCGCAATCCTCGTCCTATTCTGGCAATTCCGTGCTAGGCGAAGCCTTTCACGTTTGCAATTGGCATCGCAGTATGCCCTTGATCGCCGCGCACCAGGTGAGGCAATATGGGATCATGCGTCAGCACCAGGGGTCCACCGCGTGAGCATCGAGCGCCGGAACTTTCCGCAGTTCTTCATCACGGCTGCGCGCCCTGCCCGTATATTGCCGGGCGTGATCGAACGCAAGGTGTTCACCCATCTGGTGGGCCACGATGCGCGGGCGCTAAACACCCAGCTGTCGCAGGGTGGCTTCCGGCGCAGCCAGAACATCGCCTACCGCCCGGCCTGCGAGGGCTGCTCGGCCTGCGTTTCGGTGCGCGTGCCGGTCAATGGTTTCATGCCGCGCCGGTCAATGCGCCGCAATCTCAAGCTCAATGCCGACATTGAAGGCCAGCGTCGTCAAGGCGCGCTCGACCAGCGAGCATTATTCCTTGTTCCGCGCCTACATCGACACCCGCCATTCCGATGGCGGCATGGCCGACATGTCGGTTCTGGATTTTTCGGCGATGGTCGATGACAGTTTTGTCGACAGCCGCCTGATCGAATACCGCGATCAAGGCCGGCTATCCCAGTGAAGGCCAGCTGGCCGCCGCCGTTCTCGTCGATATTCTCGGCGACGGCCTGTCGATGATCTACAGTTTCTACGATCCGGAACTGGAGGCACGCGGGCTTGGCACTTTCATGATCCTCGACAACATCGCCAGGGCCCGGCGACTTGGCCTGCCCTATCTTTATCTGGGCTATTGGGTCTCGGGTTCGCGCAAGATGAACTACAAGGCGCGGTTCCTGCCCCAGGAACGGCTGACGGCCGAAGGCTGGGTGCTCACGCACCGGGTCCCAATATAAGTATCGTAGCACCGCGGGCTCATGTTAACTATTCATTGGCTTACCCATGGGAATATCGCCTGCCCGAAATCCGGTTCCAGTGCATTGCTGGAAAAGTCGTTTGACGTTGCGGTAAGAGGTGATTTAGTGGCTTTATGGAAGATGATCGCAACGCTTCTTGAAGAGCCCATTATCTGATCATGACGAAGTCCGCCGGATTCCCCCCACTCCGAAGTTCGCAAGGGCCTGGCCATCACCACGCTGGGCGGTCTGCTGTTCACGCTCGATCTGCCGCTGCTGCGGCTGGCGATGGCCGACAAGTGGACTCTGGTGTTCGCGCGCGGCTTTTGCCTGTTCATCGCCATCAGCGTGGTGTGGTACTTGATCCGGCACTTCAGCCGCCAGAAGATCGCCTACATCGCCGGAGGCGCTGGCATCGCGGTAGCGGCCACCAATACCATTGCCAACATCACCTACATCGGCGCCATCGTCGAAACCTCGGCGGCCAACGTGGTGTTCATCACGGCACTCATTCCGGTCATCACCGCCGTGTTGTCGCGGGTATTCATTGGCGAAAAGGTCCATGCCTTACACGTGGCTGGCAACGGCGGTTTCGTTCTTTGGGGTCGCCATCATCGTGTACTGACGGCATCCAGGGCGGGCATGTGCTTGGCGATATGCTGGCGCTGGTGTCGGCCGTCTGCACGGCGGCGGCCTTCACCATCATCCGGGCCAGCGGCAAGAATGTCGCCACCAGCCTGGCGGTCGGCAGCCTGTCGTCGGCTCTGATTGCGCTTGTATTTTTTCGGCGTCGATGGCGTGGCGCTGGTTCAGCCCGGCTCCTTTGACGTTCCGGCTTGGGTGTGGATCGCGCTCAATGGCCTGATTGCCATTCCGCTGGCCTCGACATTGATCGCCAATGGCCCGCGCTTTCTGCCGTCGGCCGACGTCAGCATGTTCTTCCTGCTGGAAACGGTGTTGACGCCGATCTGGATCTGGATGCTGTTCAGCGAATTGCCAAGTCAATCGGTGTTCATTGGCGGTCTTATCGTTGTCGCAACGTTGATCGCCCATAGTGTCTGGCGTCTTTACAGCACCTTGAACGGCGCAAACCGGAAGGAAGCACCGTCCTATCGTTAAGTGGGTGCGTGGGTTGGAGGGGTAAGTGGGTAAGGAGAGTTTACGCGATCCCCTGGGAATCGCGAGGGTGGTCGCGGCACTCGACACAGAGTTGCACGGGCTTGGCCTGAGTGTCGGCTTTCACGAGGACTATGGGACATTTCGCGGCAGCCAAGAAGGCGGTTCGCGACGAGGCGGTTGCGCCGTTTTTCGATCCGTCGGTCAATGAAGTATCCGGCGGCCGGTTCTTCTGGATGAACCTTACCGATGGCACCGGCGCAACCGTCGGCGTTCAGGCCTTCCGGCTCGACAACATCAACTCAAGCCTGGCCGATTGGGCCCCCTCCTACACCATCGGGCTCTACATGCGCCGCCAGGAAGTGCTGGTGCCGCTGCACCCGACGCCGCCGCGCGGCACCATTGCCGAGCGCATCACCGGCCGCGTGGTCTATCATGGCGAATTGTGGATGGAGCGAACACTGCGCAACCGCCGGGTGGTCGAGGCTTTCGGGCGGCTCGGCATGTTGCTCAGCCTGTTGCGCTGGAACCCGGATGCGATCTGGGCGCTGGCCAGCCAGCAGATGGCCACCCATGGCCACCTCAATCGCATGGGCTTCAGCTATCTCGAGCGCGGCTTCTTCCGCTGGCAGTGGGGCGGTGGCGACGGCATCGACCAGGTGGAGTGGGTGGCGATAGCCGAGCGCGCCAGCCTCGAGCAGATGGTCGAGGAAATGCTGACTACACCACAGCAATCTCGACAGGCGTGATCTCGCTGACCACGGTGACCAGGCGCTGCTTGCCGCGGCGCTTGGGGCCCGGCGTTACGATGCGCTGGTAGGGAATCCAGTTCACTTCGCCGTCGGGGCCGGTCATTGCCGCATAGATATGGTCATAGTGCGGGAGGCCGGACTTCAACACATCGAGATAGGCGGCGGAAACAGCCTTGTCGTAGCTGGTGCCAGACAGGCACGGCGAGGAAACGGGCGACATGCCCCACAATTTGGCGATGGCCGAGTTGCTGCCGATGCGCTCTACCTTCACCCGCCCGGAGGCTTCATCAACCGAGCAATCGACAGAACGCTCGGCATCCGGAACGCCTGTTTCAAGCGCCCGCCGCAGGCTTTCTGGCAGCGGGCGGTCGTCGATGTCGAAGGACTGCACATAAACCCGCGACGACAGGTGCAGGTCGCTCTTGGCGATCAGCGCGTCAATGCGATTGCGGGCCAGCGCGGGGTCAGCATGGACTTCGGTGAACCAGCCGGAGAAGTAAAATTGAAGCGTGTACGGGCCCTTGAAAGTGCCGATCCATTCCTTGGCGAAATACAGCGAGGCCCAATTTGCTCCAAAACTGTGCCACTTCACAGTGGCGCCGTCTTCGTCACACGGTAACCTTCACAAGACCGTGGCTTGTCCAGCATGGCGAGTTCGGACTTGCACTCGGCAAGTTCCTGGTCGGGGCACGGCACCAGCCGGCCTTTCGAAATCCAGAACTCAAGTTGGTCGTTGTCTGTCCGCCATCCGCCGATAACCCTGTCTCCACGAAACGCAGAATTTGACTGTAGTGCCGCCGGCCCCGTTTAACCATCACCATGCACTGGAATGGCGAATTTTCCGTGAACGCAAATTAGCATTTGCGGTGCGGTGCGCTAGACAATCTGAATATCGACTTTGGCGATTTCCGAGACGATGCTCACGTCGCGCCTCGTGTCCGGCTTCGCGTTTTGGAATGATCACCCGGTGATAGGGAATCCACACGACATCCGACTTCTGGCGTCACCATGGCGGCATAGACGTGGTCGTATCGCGGCCGGCCGGCTTTCAGCACATCGATATAGGCGGCCGACACAATGCGGTCATAGGAGCCGCCGGCCTGGCAAGGGTAGGATACCGGCGCCATGCCCCAGAGCTTGGCGATCGTCGATTTGGGGCCGATCCAGTCGACCCGGAAGCGGCCGGAGCTCTCTTCGTAAATGCAATCGACGGAAAAATCGGTTTCGGCGGCACCATCGATCCAGTGTGTCTTTGAGCAGCGAAGGCAATTGCTTGTCGGATGGATTGAATTCGCGCACGAAAGCCCGGCGAACCAGATGAATGTCGCTCTTGGCAACGATTTCATGAATTCTTTCAGCGGCTTCGCGGCGACTTTCAAAGCTTTCCTCGAACCAGCCGGCAAGGAAATAGCGCAGCATGTAGGGGCCCTGGAGGTCGCGTATCGCCAGGATGCGGCGTAGAACAGCGAGGCAAAACACGGCGAAATAACCGACCATTTGATCTCGGTGCCGGCACGCGACGACAGTCACGACGAACAAGACCCTCCTGATGCAGCAGCGCGTCATCCTCACCGTCAGGCCGATGGCGGGCGCTCGGCAAGGACCTCCCCCTGAATATCCAACTGGTCGTCGCTGTGGTCATGGTCATGGTCCAGCGGGCGGCAGAGTCCCGCGAGAATACCGTACCGAACCGCCACGCCACTGAGATACAACCGAATTAAACGTTAGATAACAATGACTTAACTTTTGCTTCTGCGTTAACCATCCGGTGATCATTGTGTTTATTCGCTTAACAAATTGGGTTAAAATTTACTTAAGCGTCAAATTTGGATTGACTTTACGTCGCTTGATGTGAAACTTGTTGCCGGGAAGTAAAACAGTGGGGATGAATTTGTGAGTATCGTTCAGTCCATCAAGCCGTCCGTTCAAGTCAACCCAGAGACGCGTTTCTGGATCCGATGCGCCGGCCGCGGCGGGATTTTCCGGTCTGGCATTTCGCGATGGTCAACGACATTCCGCGCAACCAGGTGATCGAGAAATCGATTGCCGCCATGGATCTTAAGGGCAAAACCGTCGTCGAGATCGGCTCCGGAACCGGTCTGATCGCCTTGCTCTTCGCCAAATATGGCGCCGAACATGTTTTCACCTGCGAGATGAACCAGAATCTTGCGGCGGTTGCCCAGCGCATCGTGGCGAGGACGCCCTATGCCAACCGCATCACCATCATCAACGAAAGTTCGACGGTGGCTATCAGCCAGGGCAGCCTGCCGCGCCATCCGGATGTCATTTTCACCGAAACACTTGACTGCGGCGTGGTGGGTGAAGGCTTCTGCCAATTGCCAACGACATCGCCGACCTTGCCGGCCCCGAAACCAACATCATGCCACGCAACGTGCGGCAGTTCGCCCGGTTAATCGAGTCCGAAAGCCTGGCGAATCTCAACCGCGCCTCAACTGCTTGCGGCTTCGATCTTTCGGCCCTCAACGAATATTCGACCGGCAACTATTTCCCGGTGCATACGGAACTTCATCGCCATCGTTTCCTGAGCGATACGGCGATGGTGCGCGATTACACCTATCTCAATTGCCCCAAGGCCCATGTGCACCGCATGAAGGCCTGGCGCCGCGGCACAATTCACGGCGTGCTGTCGTGGTTCTCGGCGGATTTCGGCGGCGCCATCGTCTCCAACGAACCGGGCAGCGGCAGCCATTGGCACCAGGCTTTCCACACGCTCCCCGAGGACATTCACGTCGAAGCTGGTGCCGAAGTGTCCCTGCTCATCGACGACGGCGGTTTTGCGTGGGTCGCGAAGTAACAAGAATGGTTTCTCCCTGATCTGGGCCGGGCTAGTCCCGGCCCTTTTTTGGAATTGATAGATTTCTCACCTGAACCTGTTGCTCTTCGGGAAGCCTTTGGGTGGCAGTCTTCCGGCCTGGGCGCGTTCGCCGATCCATTCCTTGAGATCGGTTACCACGAAGTTGCGGCCCGAGGCGTCGGTCCAGCCAAGGCCATCCTTCAGCTTGAAGGCGCGAGCGTCGGACAGGCCGCCGTCCTTGAACTTCTGCAGGCTGCACGCCTTTGCCGCGCGTCATCTCCGGCAATTCGTCGCGCTTGAAAATGATCATCTTGCGGTTTTCGCCGATGGCGGCGATGTGGTCGGCGGCGTCATCGACCGGCACGCAGATCACGGCTTCGGCGGGCGCCTTCACATTCAACACCTGCTTGCCCTTGCGGGTTGTCGCCAGGCATTCATCTTCGGCTGACGATGAAACCGTCGCCATCGGTCGATGCGACCAGCCGCTTGGCGCCCGCCGTGATAGACGAACATCGCCACGATGGCGTCGGCCGCGTCGAGATCGCACATCAGGCGCACCGGCTCGCCATGGCCACGGCCGCCGGGCAGCTTGCGGCCTTCGAGCGTGAAGAATTTTCCAGACGACGAGAACAGCATGATCTTGTCGGTGGTCTGGGCCGGGAACACGAACTTGCCGCGTCGCCGTCCTTGTAGACAAGGCTGGAGGCATCCTCCATGTGGCCCTTCAGGGCGCGGATCCAGCCCTTTTCCGAGCACACGACGGTGACCGGTTCCTTCTCGATCATCGCCTCGTGCGCGTCGATGTCGATTTCGGGGGCATCGGCGAAATCGGTGCGGCGCTTGCCGATGGCGGTCTTCTTCGAGAACTTCTCCTTCACGTCCTTGATTTCGGCGGCGATGTTCGCCCATTGCTCGTCTTCGTCGCCGAGCAGCTTCTTGAGGCCCTTCTGCTCCTTCAACAGACCATCGTTCTCGCTGCGGATCTGCATTTCCTCGAGCTTGCGCAAGGCCCTGCAGGCGCATGTTGAGGATGGCTTCGGCCTGGGTGTCGGTCAGCTTGAAGCGGGCGATCAGTGCGGGCTTCGGCTCATCCTCCTCGCGGATGATGCGGATCACCTCGTCGAGGTTGAGATAGGCGATGAGATAGCCGCCGAGAATTTCAAGTCGGCGGGCAATTTCGCCCAGGCGGAAATTGGTGCGGCGGACGAGAACGTCCTTGCGGTGGTCAAGCCATTCGCGCAGCGCATCCTTGAGCGACAGAACCTTCGGCACCTTGCCGCGCGACAGCACGTTCAGGTTCAGCGGAATGCGGGCTTCAAGATCGGTGTTCTTGAACAGTTGCTCCATCAACAGCGCGGGCTCGATGGTGCGGCTCTTGGGCTCGAGCACGACGCGCACGTCTTCCGCCGATTCGTCCTCGATGTTGCCGAGCAGCGTCAGCTTCTTGGCGTTCAGCATGTCGGCGATATCGGCGATGAGTTTGGCACTTCTGCACCAGATAGGGAATTTCGGTGACGACGATCTGCCAGGCGCCGCGCGGCAATTCTTCCACTGCCCAGCGGGCGCGCACCCGGAAACTGCCGCGCCCGGTGCGATAGGCTTCGATGATCGAGGCGCGGTCATCGATGATGATGCCGCCGGTCGGGAAGTCCGGTCCCTGCACAAAGGACGCGAGCTTGTCGATCGTTGCGTTCGGCGTCTTGATCAGATGCAGTGCGGCATCGCAAAGTTCGGCGGCGTTGTGCGGCGGAATGTTGGTCGCCATGCCGACGGCAATGCCGGACGAGCCATTGGCCAGAAGGTTCGGGAAGGCGCCGGGCAGCACCACGGGTTCCTGCTGGGTGCCATCATAGTTGGGGCGGAAGTCGACCGACTCTTCGTCAAGGCCATCGAGCAGCAGCCTCGCCACCTCGGTCATGCGGGCTTCGGTGTAGCGGTAGGCGGCGGCACTATCGCCATCGATGTTGCCGAAATTGCCTTGCCCGTCGACCAGCGGATAGCGCGAGGAGAAATCCTGGGCGAGGCGCACCAGCGCATCGTAGATCGACTGGTCGCCGTGGGGATGGAACGAGCCCATCACGTCGCCGACGATCTTGGCGCATTTCTTGAACGCCGTGCCGGGGTCAAGCCTGAGGGTGCGCATCACATGCAGCAGGCGGCGGTGCACGGGCTTCAACCCGTCGCGCGCATCGGGCAGCGCCCGGTGCATGATGGTGGACAGCGCATAGGCGAGGTAGCGCTCTTCCAGCGCATCCTTCAGCTCAATGCGTTCGATGTCTTGGGGCATTCGGGCGGTTTGACGGGCTTGCTCATGATTCGCGGGATTATAGCGCAATCCATCCAGCCTTTCGCCGCTGCAAAATGCGTTCAGGGCATGGACCTCCGGTTGTGGCATGCAAGAAAAATCGGAGGGGATGTCCTCCGCCAGGCTTCAAGCCAGCACGTGCGATAGTGAGTGTGATGGGTATCAGGCTCGAAGCCCGGCAGCCCGATGGACTGGGCCGTTGTCACGAGGGACGCAGCGATTTCCGCCGGAGGCAAGATCTAGGTGCAGGAACTGTCTCCGCCCCGAGCCATTCAAGGCGCTTGGGTCCTAATGTCCGAGCGGCCTTGCGCCGAGATTGCCGGGCAGCCAGGGTGCCGCTATCATTCCCACTGACTCCGCAGGCGTTGCTCAACTTCCCGGACATGTGAGAAGCATTGCAATGTTCACCTCCTTTTCCGGGGAAGACGAACGGTCGTATCAGTCCTAGCAATAGGAACATGTCAAGGATGATCCAGCACACTTCACACCTCTCCCGCATTCGGGAGAGGGCGGGGCCCAAGTGAGCATTGGGAGGGCTGAAGGATTCGAGAATGACGGTTCAGAGCGATGCGATCGGCCTCTACCGATGAAGATGGCGCGATGCCGCGGTACGATACCGCCGAGAAGGAGATCGACGAGACACATGTCCGGCGCCTGGGCGAGATGCGAGGCAAACCGAATCCAGGCAAGATAGCGGGCCAGGTCACGCTCTCAATGCTGGACGCCGGGCCGTATCTGCTCGCCTGCGATATGTGCCGGTCATTCACACCAACGCGCATGTGGCGTGCTCACAGTCGAGTGAGCGGGCTCGGCGGCGGGCACGATGAGTCCCTACACCCTTAGCACCATCACCTTGGTCACCGGCTTCTTGCCCCAGGCGACATCGGCGGCGCGGCGGATGGCGGTGCGGATGGGTTCGGCCACCTGCTCGTCGTCCTTGCGGCGGGGTTTGGGGGTGGATGCGAAGGCCTGTTCGGCGGCTTGCAGCAGCTCGTCGTCGAGGCCCGCCGGAATACCATCGGTCACCAGCTGAATGTCGCCTGCCAGTTCATTTTTGGAATTGAGTGCCAGACTCACGAACACCGCGCCCACATAGGACAGCTTGCGGCGTTGCCGGGCGGGCCCCTCCTCCACCGGCACGATGAGCTTGCCGTCGACATGCAGTCTCCCGGCATAGGCCTCGTCGACGATCTGCAGCCGGACCGGGGCACAGCCTGGCGAGGTGACCATCGCGCGGGATCAGCACATCTTCGATCTCGCAGGATTTGGCGAAGATCGCCTGGGCGCGGAGGTGGCGCGGCTCGCCATGCATGGGCACCAGGCAGCGCGGCTTCAGCCATTGATACATGGCGCGGAGTTCCTCCTGGCGCGGGTGGCCGGAGGTGTGCACCAGGGCGTCGTCGGAGGTCACGATATCGATTTCAAGCTTCGCCAGGTTGTTGTGAACGGCGGAGACTTCCTTTTCGTTTCCGGGAATGGTCTTGGACGAGAAGATGACGAGATCGCCGGGGTCAAGCGAGATGTTGGGGTGGGTGTCCTCGGCGATGCGGGCGATGGCGGCGCGGGCTTCGCCCTGGCTTCCGGTGCACAGCAGCATGATCTTGTCGTCCGGCAGATAACCGAATTCTTCCTCGTCGAGAAACTCGCCGGCATTGCGCAGGTATCCGCTGGCGCGTGCCGCTTCGATGGTGTTGCGCATGGCGCGGCCGGCGATCACCACCTCGCGGCCGGTGGCGCGGGCGGCTTTGACGGCGGAGGAAATGCGGTCGACATGCGAGGCGAAGGTGGTGATGGCGACACGGCCCGTGGCATGCTGCACGATGTCCATGATGGTTGCGGCCACATCGGCTTCGGAGGGCGAGAAGCCTTCGCGCAGCACGTTGGTGGAATCGCAGACCAGTGCATCGACCCCTTCCTCGCCCAATTCACGCAGGCGCTTTTCATCCATGCCACGGCCGAGCACCGGCGTTTTGTCGATCTTCCAATCGCCGGAATGCAGCACATTGCCCTGGGGCGTACGGATCATCAGCGCGGTGGGTTCAGGGATCGAGTGGGTGACAGCCACGAACTCGACATCGAAGGGGCCGACATTGAAGCGGGCACCCTGCTCGTGCACGTGGATCGTCACGTCCTCGTCGAGGCCCGCTTCCTTCAATTTCAGCGTGAGGATTTGCGCGGCAAAGGGCGTGCAGTAGATGGGACAGCGCAGTTGCGGCCACAGCCAGGGTACGGCGCCAATGTGGTCCTCATGGGCGTGGGTCAGGACAAGGCCCGCCAGCTTCTTGCGGTTCTTGGCGATGAACGAAACATCCGGCAGCACCAGATCGATGCCCGGCTCGGTGGCCTCGCCAAATTTCACGCCGAGGTCGACCATCAGCCAATCGCGGTGGGGGCTTCGCCGATGCCGTAGCAATAGCAGTTCATGCCGATCTCGCCGGTGCCGCCCAGGGGCAGCAGCACGAGGTCGTTCTTGTGATCGAATTTTTTCTTGGGGCTCATGTCCGTCTCAGTCGTTCGACTTCGGCGAAACGCACTTCGCCGGAATGGATATGTTTGCGGGTGCCGTCGGCAAGTTCGAGGATCAGTGCGCCATCGCGGCAAGGCCGCGGAAAATGCCGCTCGCCGTGTTCCGTGGTGCAGGCGCCATCGAGGCCCAGGGCATGGGCCGACCACACGTCGCGGATGGCCGCGAAGCCCCGGCCCTCATTCCAGATTTGCAACGCCTTGAAATGGATGAATCCAGTTCCACGAACATGCGCTCCACCCATTCCGTCATCCCGGCGAAAGCCGGGACCCATGGTTGAGATGGGCCCCGGCTTTCGCCGGGGTGACGGGCCAGGAGATAGGTCACTGAATAAGGCGTGTCTGCGGCGCATGGGCGATGTTGATGCCGCAGCCCAGCGCAATCATGGTTGGCGATTGCGCCACGACTTCCGGCAACAGGCCGCAGAATTTGGCGCCACCGATCAGCAGATCGTTCGGCCATTTGATCCGTGGGCTGATGTCCGGAAAGAGCTTCGCCACGGCCTCGCGCACGGCGACGGCGGCGACGAAGCTCAATTGCGTGGCGAGGCGGGTTCGGCGGTGATAGCAAACAACCGCGTGGCATAGAGGTTGCCCGGTTCGGAAATCCAATTGCGGCCATGCCTGCCGCGCCCGCCGGTTTGTTCGGCGGCGCACAGATCCACAAGGGCCCGCGCTCGCCCTGCTCGGCAGGCGCGGGCTTCGGCGTTGGTGGAATCAATCCGGTCGAAATGCGGACGGGAATGCCGGTTGCGGGTTTTCAATAGAGCGACTGGGCGGCGGCGGCGGCGAGGTTCACCAGCGGTTCGGCGAACAGCGCGAACAGCAGGGTGAAGGCGCCCGACGCATAGGCCACAATTTTCACTTCGCCGTCCATGGCATCGAAGCGTTCGGCGGGCTCATCGAAATACATGATCTTGACGATGCGCAGATAGTAGTAGGCGCCACCACGCTGGCCAGGACGCCGAGAATGGCCAGCGCCCACAGGCCGGACTTCACGGCGGCAAGGAACACGAAATACTTGCCGAAGAAACCAGCCAGCGGCGGAATGCCGGCCAGCGAGAACATCAGCATGGCGAGCACGAAGGCCAGCGCCTTGTTGTTGCGGCCAAGACCAGCGAGATCGGCGATCTCCTCCACTTGCTGGCCTTTGCGGCGCATGGCGATGACGCAGGCGAAGACGCCAAGCGTCATGATCACATAGATCATGATGTAGACGACAACGCCACGAACGCCCTCGGTGCTGGCCGAAGCGAGACCCACCAGTGCGAAGCCCATGTGGCTGATCGACGAGTAGGCCAACAGGCGCTTGATATTGGTCTGGCCGATAGCCGCAAAGGCGCCGAGGCCCATGGAGGCAATGGACACGAACACGACGATCTGCTGCCAGTCGGCCACGATGCCCGCGAAGGGCTCGACCATGACGCGCACGAACAGCGCCATGGCGGCAACTTTCGGAGCCGACGCAAAGAAGGCGGTGACCGGCGTTGGCGCGCCTTCATAAACATCCGGCGTCCACATGTGGAAGGGAACGGCGGAGACCTTGAAGGCAAGGCCGGCGATGATGAAGACGAGGCCGAAGATGATGCCGAGGCTCGAGCCCCTGCGCTTGCAAGGCCGTGGCGATTTGCGGGAAGGCCACGGAGCCGGTGAAGCCATAGACCAGTGACGAGCCATAGAGCAGCATGCCGGACGAGAGCGCCCCGAGAACGAAATACTTGAGGCCAGCTTCCGACGATTTGGCATTGTCGCGGTTGATGGCGGCGACCACATAGAGCGCCAGCGATTGCAGTTCGAGGCCCATGTAGAGGGCGATCAGGCTGTTGGCCGAGATCATCATCATCATGCCAACAGAGGCCAGCAGGACGAGCACCGGATATTCGAAGCGGTCCATCTTCGCCCGCTTCATGAAATGCACCGACAGGATGATGGTGACGGCGGCGCCGAACAGGGCCAGCACTTTCATCACCCGGCCAAAGGTGTTGGTCACGAAGGCGCCGGCGAACGCCAGTTCCTCGCCAGCACCGCCCCAGATCGACCAGCAGCGCCGCGATGGCGAGGGCTGCGATGGCGCCGATGGTTACGGCGTTGAAGGTGTCGCCCTTCCTGAACACGCCGAGCATGAGCAGCGCCATGGCGAGAACGGCGAGCACGATCTCCGGGAGAGCGGCAGCGGCGTCGAGGGTTGCAAGGAGCGGCATGGGTTGAACCTACTGGAGCGATGCGGTGGTGACGATCTTGGCCATGGCGATCGGCGATGTTCTGCAACCGCCGGGCCGAAGGCATCGAGAATGGGCGCGGGATAGACGCCGAAGAAGATGGTGAGCACGGCGAGCGGCGCCGAGTGTCGACGAATTCGCGCGGCGTCATGTCGGGCATGTGCATGAGCGCGGGTTTTTCCAGCTTGCCGAACACCACGCGGCGATAGAGCCACAGGGCATAGCCGGCCGACAGGATGACGCCGGTCGTCGCGAAGAAGGCGACCCAGGTGTTGGACTGGAAGGCGCCGAGCAGGGTCAGGAATTCGCCGACGAAACCGCGGTGCCGGGCAGGCCGACATTGGCCATGGTGAAGAGCATGAACACGCAGGCATAGAGCGGCATGCGGCTGACGAGACCGCCATAGGCGGCGATCTCGCGGGTGTGCAAGCGGTCATAGACGACGCCGACACAGAGGAAGAGCGCGCCCGATACCAGCCCGTGACTGATCATCTGGAACATGGCGCCGTCGATGCCCTGGCGGTTCATCGAGAAGATGCCCATGGTCACGAAGCCCATGTGGGCGACGGACGAATAGGCGATCAGCTTCTTCATGTCCTCCTGCATCAGCGCCACCAGCGAGGTGTAGATGATGGCGACGATGGAGAGGGTGTAGACGAAGGTCTGGAAATAGAGGCTGGCATCCGGGAACATCGGCAGCGAGAAGCGCAGGAAGCCATAGCCGCCCATCTTCAGGAGGATGGCGGCGAGGATGACCGAGCCAGCGGTCGGCGCTTCGACATGGGCATCGGGCAGCCAGGTGTGCACCGGCCACATCGGCATCTTCACCGCGAAGGAGGCGAAGAAGGCGAGCCACAGCCAGGTCTGCATTTCCGCCGGGAAGCCGGGGTTGCGGGCGATCAGTTCGGGAATGTCGGTCGTGCCCGACTGCCAGTACATGGCGATGATGGCGAGCAGCATCAGCACCGAGCCCAGCAGCGTGTAGAGGAAGAACTTGAAGCTGGCATAGACGCGGCGCGCGCCGCCCCAGATGCCGATGATCAGGAACATCGGGATGAGGCCAGCCTCGAAGAACAGGTAGAACAGCACCAGGTCGAGCGCGCAGAACACGCCGACCATCAGCGTTTCCAGCACCAGGAAGGCGATCATGTATTCGCGCACGCGCTTGGTCACATGCCAGCTGGCGAGAATGCAGATCGGCATGAGGAAGGTGGTGAGGATGACGAAGGGCATGGAAATGCCGTCGACGCCCATGTGATAGGCGGCGGTGCCGCCGAGCCAGGAATGCTTCTCGACGAACTGGAAGCCGGCATTGGCCGTATCGAAGTTCACCCAGATCAGCAGCGAGACGAGGAAGGTGACAATCGTCGTCCACAGGGCCGCCCAGCGGATGTTGCGCAGGGCCACGGCATCGTCGCCGCGCAACGCGATGATGAAGGCGACGCCGACCAGCGGCAGGAACGTGACAAGCGAAAGAATGGGCCAGGACATCAGTGCGCGCCTCCGAACATGAACCAGCTGATGAGGGCGGCGACACCGATCATCATGGCGAAGGCGTAGTGATAGACATAGCCGGTCTGGAGCTTCACGGCACCGCGCGCCACATCGATCACCCGCGCCGACACGCCATCGGGGCCGAGGCCATCGATCACCATGCCGTCACCCTTCTTCCACAGGAAGTGGCCAAGCCACATGGCGGGCGCGGGTGAAGATCAGCCAATAGAGCTCGTCGAAGTACCACTTGTTGAGCAGGAACTTGTAGATCGGCTCGTGCATCGCCGCGAGCTTCGCGGGCAGCGACGTGTCGCGGATGTAGAACAGGAAGGCCAGCGCAAAGCCCAGCACCATGACCACGAAGGGCGACCAGACGACCCAGCCGGGACCTCGTGCATCTTGTGGACGATTTCGTTGCAGGCCACGGCGCCATGCCAGAAGTGCTCGTAGTCGTGGCCGATGAAATATTCCTTGAACAGGAAACCCGCCACCAGCGCGCCAGCCGCCAGCACGAACAGCGGCACCAGCATGACCATCGGGCTTTCATGGACGTGCGAGCGTATCCTTGTCGGCGCGCGACGGGCCGTTGAAGGTCATGAAGGCGAGGCGCCATGAATAGAACGAGGTGCAGAAGGCGGCGGCGATCAGCAGCGTGAAGGCGAACATGCGAGCCGCGCGCGAAGGAGCTTTCGATGATTGCGTCCTTGGAGAAATAGCCCGCCGTGAAGGGAAAGCCGGTGAGCGCCAGGTTGCCGATGATCATCATGATCCAGGTGACTTTGATCATCGGCGCCAAGGCCGCCCATCTTGCGCATGTCCTGCTCGCCGGACATGGCGTGGATCACCGAGCCCGAACCCAGGAACAGCAGCGCCTTGAAGAAGGCGTGGGTGAAGAGATGGAAGATGCCGACGCCATAGGCGCCCATGCCGAGGGCCACGAACATGTAGCCGAGCTGCGAGCAGGTCGAATAGGCGATCACCCGCTTGATATCGTTCTGCACGAGGCCGACGGTTGCCGCGAAGAAGGCCGTGATGGCGCCGACGATGACGACAACATCTTTGGCATAGGGGGCGAGTTCGAACATCGGCGACATGCGGGCGACGAGGAACACGCCGGCCGTCACCATGGTGGCGGCGTGGATCAGGGCGGAGACCGGCGTCGGGCCTTCCATGGCGTCCGGCAGCCAGGTGTGCAGCAGGAACTGCGCGGACTTGCCCATGGCGCCCATGAACAGCAGCAGGCAGAGCGTCGTCAGCGTATCGAATTCCCAGCTCAGGAAATGGATGGTCTTGCCGGACTGCGAGGCGGCGGCGCTGAAGATCGTGTCGAACTCGATCGACTGGAACACGTAGAAGCAGCCGAAGATGCCGAGCGCGAAGCCGAAATCGCCAACGCGGTTGACGACGAAGGCCTTGATCGCCGCGGCATTGGCGCTTTCGCGCGTATACCAGAAGCCGATCAGCAGATACGACATCAGGCCCACGCCTTCCCAGCCGAAGAACATCTGCAGGAGATTGTCGGAGGTCACCAGCATGAGCATGGCGAAGGTGAAGAGCGAGAGATAGGCGAAAAACCGTGGCTGATGTTCGTCGTGGCTCATGTAGCCCAGCGAATAGACATGAACGAGCGCCGATATGGTGTTGACGACGACCAGCATGACGGCGGTGAGCGTATCGATGCGCAGCGTCCAGTTGGCGGAAAGTGCTCCCGAATTCACCCAGCGCAGCACTTCCACCTTTTCGACATGGGGTTCCGTGAGGAAGCCCAGGAAGACGATCCACGAGAGAATAGCGGAGATCAGCAACAGCGCCGTCGCAAGGTACATCGGCCAGGGCGGGCCATCATAGTGGCCGTGGTGACCGCCGTGGCCATGATCATGGCCGCATGCGCCTCGTGGGCGTGATGCTCGCCATAGACATCGGCGTCGGACCCCATGTTGCGGAACAACTTGGTTCCGAACAGGCCCGCGATGAGGGCGCCCAGCAGTGGCAGGAAGACGATGGCTTGATACATGATCGACGATCAGCCCTTCATGAGATTGATGTCCTCAACCGCGATGGTGCCGCGGTTGCGGAAATAGGTGACGAGAATGGCAAGGCCGATGGCCGCTTCGCCGGCGGCCACGGTCAGCACCAGCAGGGCAAAGACCTGGCCGACAAGATCGCCGAGTGCGGCTGAGAAGGCGACGAGGTTGATGTTGACCGACAGCAGCATCAATTCAATCGACATCAGAATGACAATGACGTTCTTGCGATTGAGGAAGATGCCGAAGATGCCAATGGTGAACAGGATGGCGGCGAGCGTCAGATAGTGCGAGAGACCGATTTCCATGGCTCAGATCCCCTGCCCCGGTTTCACCTTGATGACCTCCATGGCGGTGGCGGGATTGCGCGCCACCTGATCGGAAATGTTCTGGCGCTTCACGCCCGGCTTGTGGCGGAGTGTGAGCACGATGGCGCCGATCATGGCGACCAGCAGGATGAGGCCCGCCGCCTGGAAGTAATAGATATACTGCGTATAGAGAATTTGCCCCAGCGCCTCGGTGTTGGTGATGCCGCCGGGCGTGGGTGCCGCAATCGTCTTGGTGGAGTTGGGATCGATTGACCACGCGCCGACGACCAGCGCCAGTTCGACGAGCACGATGAGGCCGATCGTAGCGCCCACCGGTAAGTAGTTCAGCATGCCCTGTCTGAGTTCGACGAAATCGACATCGAGCATCATGACCACGAACAGGAACAGCACGGCGACGGCGCCGACATAGACGACGACCAGGATCATCGCCAGGAATTCGGCGCCGAGCAGCACGAAGAGGCCCGCCGCGTTGAAAAAGCACAGGATCAGGAACAGCACCGAATGCACCGGATTGCGCGACGATATCACCATCACGGCGGAGGCCACCGCGAGGGCGGCGAAGAGATAGAAGAAGAGTGCAGCGATCATGGTGCCATCCTCAGCGATAGGGCGAATCGAGCGCGATGTTGCGCGCGATTTCCCGCTCCCAGCGGTCGCCATTGGCGAGAAGCTTCTCCTTGTTGAAGAGCAGTTCCTCGCGGGTTTCGGTTGCGTATTCGAAATTGGGGCCCTCGACGATGGCATCGACCGGGCAGGCCTCCTGGCAGAAACCGCAATAGATGCATTTCACCATGTCGATGTCATAACGCGTGGTGCGCCGGGTGCCGTCGTTGCGGCGGGGACCCGCCTCGATGGTGATGGCCTGGGCCGGGCAAATTGCCTCACAGAGCTTGCAGGCGATGCAGCGTTCCTCGCCGTTGGGATAACGCCTGAGCGCATGTTCGCCACGAAAGCGCGGCGACAGCGGGCCCTTTTCATGGGGGTAGTTCAGTGTCGCCTTGGGCGCGAAGAAATAGCGCATCGCCATCACCGTGGCGGAGACGAATTCCTTCAGGAACAGCGAGCGCGCGGCTTGGGCAACTCTCATTGGTGCTTCACCGAGAATGGATTTGATGGGGCCGCCGAGCATGAGCCCGATGAGCGGCATGAGAACGAGGGACTGGAAGCGCACCACAGACATGATGCGCGACGGGATCGAGGCCTTGGGTTTGCGTGGTCTTGGCCGCCTCGTAGCGCCAGCGCAGTGCCGGATAGATGGCGCGCTGGATCAACACCAGTTCGACAATGCCGAGTGCCAAAAAGAGAAGCGCACCCAGCAGGCTATAGAAGGAAAGCTCCATCACGGCGCCCATCCGAATGCGGTCAAGACACCGGCAGTAATCGCCACCCAAGCCAGCGAAATGGGCAAGAACACTTTCCAGCCGAGCCGCATCAGTTGGTCATAACGATAACGCGGCACGATGGCTTTCACCATGGCGAACATGAAGAACACGAACAGCAGCTTGAGCAGGAACCAGATGACACCGGGCACCCAGTTCAAGACCGGAATGTCAATGATCGGCAACCAGCCGCCGAGGAACAGGATGGTGGTCATGGCGCACATCAGGGTGATCGCCACATATTCGCCGAGCATGAAAAGGAGATAGCCGGTCGAGGAATATTCCACCATGAAGCCCGCGACGAGTTCCGATTCCGCTTCGACGAGATCGAACGGCGGGCGATTGGTTTCGGCCAGTGCCGACACGAAGAACACGATGAACATCGGGAACAGGGGCAGGAAATACCAGTCGAGGAACGAGTTCGGCAGGCCCAGCATGGTGCCGAGGCCGGTGGCCTGCGATTGCACGATGCCGGTCAAATTGAGCGTTCCGGCGCACAACAGCACGGTGATGATGACGAAACCGATCGACACTTCGTAGGACACCATCTGCGCCGCCGAACGCAGCGCCGAGAGGAAGGGATATTTCGAGTTCGACGCCCAGCCGCCCATGATGATGCCGTAGACACCGAGCGAGGAGAGCGCGAAGAGATAGAGAATGCCGACATTGAGATCGGCGACAGCCCAGCCTTCGGCCACCGGCACCACGGCCCAGGCGGCAATTGCCAGGACCGACGTCACCAAGGGTGCGATCAGGAAGATCACCTTGTTGGCGCCGTCGGGAATAATCTGTTCCTTCAGCGCGAACTTGATGAGGTCGGCGAAGGACTGGAACAGGCCCCAGGGGCCGACGACGTTGGGGCCCCGGCGCATCTGCACCGCCGCCCACACCTTGCGGTCAACGAGATGAGATAGGCGACAACGATCAGCAGCGCCACGATGAGCGCCACGCTGTGGAGGAGAATGAGGCCGAGGGTGATCAGAAGTTCGGTCATCGGTTCACTCCGCCGCCTCAAGCTTGCGGCCGGATTTCAGGGCCGAACAATCGGCCATGATCTTCGAAGCACGGGCGATGGGGTTGGTCATGTAGAAATCGGCAATGGCATTGCGGAACGGCTCGGACGACATCTTGCCATCGGCCTTCGCAAGATCGGCGAGTGCCGCGGGATCGGCCTTTTCGACCGTGTCGAGATGGGCGAGATGCGGCGCCACCTTGTACATGGCGGCCCGCAGTTCATCGAGATTGTTCCACGGCAGCGTGGAGCCAAGCGAATCCGACAGGGCGCGCAAGATTGCCCAGTCTTCCTTCGCTTCGCCCGGCGGGAAGGAGGCGCGCGCCGTCATCTGCGGGCGGCCTTCGGTGTTGACGTAGGTCACCTGCTTTTCGGTGTAGGCGGCACCCGGCAGGATCACATCGGCGCGATGGGCGCCGGCATCGCCGTGGGTGCCCTGATAGACCACGAAGGTGGTGCCGAGGTTCTGGGTGTCGATTTCATCGGCGCCCAGCAGGAAGAGAACATCGAGTTCTCCGGCCTTGGCGGCGGCGAGCATCTGGCGGGTGTTCATGCCGCCATCCTTGGCCGGCAGCGCGCAGACATCGAGCGCGCCAACACGGCCAGCGGCGGTATGCAGAATGTTGAGGCCGTTCCAGCCGTCCTTGATGACGCCGAGCGATTGCGCCGCCTTGATGATGGTGGCGAGCACCGCCGCGCCATCGGGCCTGGCCAGTGCGCCAGCGCCAACGATCATCACCGGCTTCTGGGCCTTGGCGGGTTCGTGGTTGACAAGCGTTGCCAGCGTATCGGTGCCAGCACCCATGTAGGCGTAGGGATAAGTCAAGTCGGCGCGTTCGCCAATGACGCCGATCGAGCAGCCGCCCTTGAGGTAGCGCTTGCGAATGCGGGCATTCAAGCACCGGGGCTTCGGTGCGCGGGTTGGAACCCACCAGCAGAATGGCGTCGGCCTCATCGATCCCGGCGATACCGGTGTTGAACAGGTAACCGGCGCGGCCACCCTGTTCACCCAAGCGGCGAGCCATCCTGACGGCAATCGATGTTCTTCACACCCAATTGCTCCGCCAGCTGACGAACAGAGAATGCCTCTTCAGCGCCAACGAGATCGCCGAGGATGATGCCAACACGTTCGGGTTTCGCGGCCTTCATCCTCTGGGCGATGCGCAGGAAGGCCTCGTTCCACGAGGCGGCGCGGAGCTTGCCGAACTCGCGCACATAGGGCTTGTCGAGGCGCTGGGTCTTGAGGCCATCCCACACGAAACGGGTCTTGTCGGAAATCCATTCCTCGTTCACGTCCTCGTGGGTGCGCGGCAGAATGCGCATCACTTCGCGGCCACGGGCATCGACGCGAATGTTGGAGCCCACCGCATCCATCGCGTCGATGGTTTCGGTCTTGCGCAGTTCCCACGGCCTCGCCTTGAATTCGTAAGGTGCCGACGTCAGTGCGCCAACCGGGCACAGGTCGATGATGTTGCCTTGAAGCTCGGAGGAAATCGCCTTGTTGAGATAGGTGGTGATCTCCATGTCCTCGCCACGGCCGGTGGCGCCCATCTCCTCGATGCCACCCACTTCGGTGGTGAAGCGCACGCAGCGCGTGCACTGGATGCAGCGGGTCATCTCGGTCTTGACGAGGGGGCCCAGATACTTCTCTTCCACCGCGCGCTTGTTCTCGTGATAGCGGTTTTTGGAAATGCCATAGGCCATGGCCTGGTCCTGCAGATCGCATTCGCCACCCTGGTCGCAGATCGGGCAATCGAGCGGGTGGTTGATGAGCAGGAATTCCATCACGCCCTCGCGGGCCTTCTTCACCATCGGCGTGTTGGTGAAAACTTCCGGCGGCTCGCCATTGGGGCCGGGGCGGAGATCGTTCACCGACATGGCGCAGGAGGCCTGCGGCTTCGGCGGGCCGCCCTTCACTTCGACAAGGCACATGCGGCAATTGCCGGCAATCGACAGGCGCTCGTGATAACAGAAGCGCGGCACTTCAGCGCCCGCCTGTTCGCAGGCTTGAAGAAGTGTCAGGCCGTTTTCGACGTCGATCTCGCGTGCCATCAATCTTGATCTTCGGCATTCCTATTTGCCCCACAGAACGTAAGCCGCAACGGCGACAATAACGGATGACACGACGCCATAGATGAAATGCATCATGGCGTTGCCCTTGCCGTCGCGCTGAAACACGTGGCCCGCCAGCCATTCCCACACGAAGGACGACGCGACAAGCCCGGCGAAGGCCAAAAGCACGCCGCCGCCCCAGCCGCCGAAGCCACGGCCCAGCCAATAGCCGAAAAGGCAGACGGCGAGTTCAAATGTCTTGCGCAGGAAATACATGGCGTCACCCCGCTCTCATTGCCGCGCCGGACACTTGTCGAGAAGTACAATGTTCCACTGATCGGCGATCAGCAACTGCCCCTCGGATGTCAGCCCCAACTGCATGTAGCCCTGCTCGATCTCGCCATCGCCCTCGAAGCCGCAAGTCGATGGCCCACCGAACAAAACGCCACGCTTCTCAGGGGAAACGACCGAACAATTCCAGGCATAGGCCCCGGCGTGCAGGCCCTTGCCGTCGCGCTCAACCGTCACCGGTGCGATCTCGGTTCCGGGCTCGCCGTTGCAGTCATAGCCCGGCATGCTGCCCCAGCGGCCGAGAAGGTCGTCGATTTCGGCGGCGGACACGGGCGCGGCGCAGGCCAAGGCCGCTGCCAATCCATAAGCTGTTCCCTGCATGAGCTGGACCATCAGGCACACCTCAGGGCGCGCATGCGTTCGGCATTCATCACTTCGGCCCAGCTGAATGCATGGTCGGAGGCGCCATGGGCTTCGAAATGCTGAAGGCGCGCATAGGCTTCATCGAGCGTCGGCAAATGGCCCTCGACCACCCACCAGAACACCATGTGCGGCTTTTCCATCAGATCGAACCATGCTTCGCGCTTCTTATAGAACTGCACGTGCACGGTCTTGAACACGTAGTCCTCGAGCGACTTTGGGTCCGCCCAAACCGAGAGATTCACCGCCATGTCGTCGCCGATACGGAACTCGGTGGCGTTATTGTTGTCGCCTTTGAGGCGCCAGACGAAGCCGGGGCTGCGTTCGGCAATGGCATTGACGCGGTCGAGGTTGTCCATGAACTCGGCCATGCGCGGGTCGCTGGTCGGAAACTTGAACTTGCCGATGTTGAGTTCAGCGAGGTGCATCGCCCTACTCCGCCGCAATCCGGCGCACGGCGCCGTCGTGATCGGGGTTGGCGGCGTATTGATCGATGCGCTCTTCGATCACATGGCGGAAATGGGCGATGAGGCCCTGGATCGGCCAGGCGGCGGCGTCGCCCAGCGCGCAGATGGTGTGGCCTTCGACCTGCTTCGTCACATCGAGCAGCATGTCGATCTCGCGCTTTTCGGCGCGGCCCTCGGCCATGCGCGTCAACACACGCCACATCCAGCCGGTGCCTTCACGGCACGGCGTGCATTGGCCGCAGCTCTCGTGCTTGTAGAAATAGGCCAGGCGGGCGATGGTGCGGATCAGGTCGGTGGACTTGTCCATGACGATCACCGCCGCCGTGCCGAGGCCGGAGCGCAGTTTCGACAGCGAGTCGAAATCCATCGGCGTGTCGATGATCTGGGCGGCGGGCACCATGCGCACCGACGAGCCGCCGGGGATGACCGCCAGCAGATTGTCCCAGCCGCCGCGCACGCCACCGGCATGTTTCTCGATCAGCTCGCGGAACGGAATGCCCATGGCTTCTTCGACGTTGCACGGCTTGTTCACATGGCCGGAAATGCAGAACAGCTTGGTGCCGACATTGTTGGGGTTGCCGATCGACGAAAACCACGAGGCGCCACGGCGCATGATGGTGCCGGCGACGGCAATCGATTCGACATTGTTCACGGTGGTCGGCGCGCCATAGAGGCCGACGTTCGCCGGGAACGGCGGCTTCATGCGCGGCTGGCCCTTCTTGCCTTCGAGGCTTTCGAGCATCGCCGTTTCTTCGCCGCAGATATAGGCGCCGGCGCCATGGTGCACGACGATGTCGAAATCCCAGCCATGCATGTTGTTCTTGCCGATGAGACGGGCTTCATAGGCCTGGTCGACGGCAGCCTGGAAATGTTCGCGCTCGCGGATGAATTCGCCGCGCACGTAGACATAGGCGGTGTGGGCGCCCATGGCGGCGCTGGCGAGGAGACAGCCTTCGACCAGCAAGTGCGGATCGTGGCGGAGGATTTCGCGGTCCTTGCAGGTGCCGGGTTCGGATTCGTCGGCGTTGACTACCAGATAGTGCGGACGCTCGCCGATCACCTTGGGCATGAACGACCACTTGAGGCCCGTGGGGAATCCAGCACCACCACGGCCACGGAGGCCCGAGGCCTTCATCTCGTTCACCATCCAGTCGCGGCCCTTGTCGATGAACGACTTGGTGTCGGCCCAGCAGCCACGCTTCTTGGCGCCTTCAAGGCCCCAGTCATGGAGGCCGTAGAGGTTGGTGAAGATGCGGTCTTTATCGGCAAGCATGCGGAGACTCCCTCATGCTGAGGTGCGCGCGGAGCGCGCCTCGAAGCATTGCCACGCGGCACGAGACCCTTCGAGGCATCGCCTCCGGCGATGCGCCTCAGGGTGAGGAAGGAAGGAATAGCGTGCATCATCGTCATCCTCACTTCTTCTTCGGCTTTTCGCCGACATCGCTGTCGGGGCGCCAGCCGGTGGCAAGCTTCTTGGATTGCTTCACCCATTCGTCGCGCGTGGCGCGGCCCTTGAAGCCTTTGAGATTTGCATCAACCCATTTGAGTTCCTTGGCCGACCACGCGGCGATCTGGTCGAAATGCCAGAAGCCCATTTTGTTCAACATGCGCGCAAGGCCAGGGCCGACGCCCCAGATCAATTCGAGATCGTCGGCCTTCACGCCGGCACGCGGCTTTTTCAACTGCTCCGGCACGCCGTCGGCGCGGGGCTTCACCAGGTCGGCCACGGTGTTGGGCTTCGGCGCCTTGGGGTTGGTGACGGGAGTCACTTTCACTTCGGAGATCGGTTTCGGAACGACCTTGGCGATACTGCGCGGCTTCACGAGATCGGCTGATGTGTTGGGCGCTGGTGCCTTGGGGTTGGTCACTTCGACGACCTTCACTGCGGCGATGGGCTTCACTTCGACCTTGGCGGGCTCGGCGGGCTTGACCTCGACTGGTGGAGCGGGAGGCGGCGGTGGTTCGACGCGGTCGAATTTCCGCTGCCCGGAATAGAGCGACTTATCGGTGAGCGCCACGGGCCCGCCTTCGGGGGCGGAGAACTGGCGGCCATTTTGCGGGCCGGGCTTCGGCTGCTTGCCCGCCGCGAAATCATCGATCAGCGCTTCGAGGCTTTGCGGCGTGAGATCCTCGTAGGTGTCCTTGAACACCTGGATCATCGGCGCGTTCACGCAGGCGCCGAGGCATTCGACCTCTTCCCACGACAGCGAGCCATCCTCGTTGAGATGATGCGGCTCGTGATGGATCTTGCGCTGGCAGACTTTGCGCAGCTCCTCGGCCCCGCGCAACTGGCACGGCGTCGTGCCGCACAGCTGAATGTGGGCCTTCTTGCCCACCGGCTGAAGCTGGAACATGGTGTAGAAGGTCGCCACTTCCAGCACGCGGATGTAACTCATGGCGAGCATGTCGGCGATGACTTCAATCGCCTTCTGCGACACCCAGCCCTCATGCTGTTCCTGAGCCCGCCACAACAGCGGGATCACCGCCGAGGCCTGCTTGCCGTTCGGATATTTGGCAATGGTCTTCTTCGCCCAGGACAGATTGTCGGGCGTGAAAGCGAAACTCGCGGGCTGTTCGGAATGAAGACGGCGCACACTCACCGGTCCACCTCACCAAAAACGATATCGAGAGAGCCGAGGACCGCCGACACGTCGGCCAGCATGTGGCCGCGGCAGATGTGGTCCATGGCTTGAAGGTGCGCGAAGCCGGGGGCGCGGATCTTGCAGCGGTAGGGCTTGTTTCCGCCGTCGCTGACGAGATAGACGCCGAACTCGCCCTTTGGCGCTTCGACGGCGGCGTAGACTTCGCCCGCCGGCACCTTGTAGCCTTCGGTGTAGAGCTTGAAGTGGTGGATCAGCGCTTCCATCGAACGCTTCATCTCGGCGCGCTTGGGCGGCACTACCTTGCCGTCGGCGGACGAAATCGGCGTGCGGCCCGCTTCCGACGACAGCATGTTCACGCACTGCTTCATGATCTTCAGGCTCTCGCGCATTTCCTGCATGCGGATGAGGTAACGGTCGTAGCAATCACCGTTCTTGCCGATGGGAATGTCGAAATCCATTTCGGAATAACACTCGTAGGGTTGCGCCTTGCGCAGGTCCCAGGCGGCACCCGAACCCCGCACCATCACGCCCGAGAAGCCCCACTCGAAACACTCCTTGAGCGAGACAACGCCGATATCGACGTTCCTCTGTTTGAAGATGCGGTTTTCGGTGAGCAGGCCTTCGATATCGTCCAGCACTTTGGAATGTTTGTCGCAGAAGTGGCCGATGTCGTCGATCAACTGTTGCGGCAAATCCTGATGCACGCCGCCGGGGCGCACGAAGGCGGCATGCATGCGCGAGCCCGAGGCGCGCTCATAGAACACCATCAGCTTCTCGCGCTCCTCGAAGCCCCAGAGCGGCGGCGTCAAGCGCGCCGACGTCCATGGCCTGGGTCGTCACGTTCAGAAGATGCGACAGCAGGCGGCCGATCTCGGAATACAGTACACGGATCAACTGCCCGCGCTTCGGAACCGTGATGCCCATCAGGCGTTCAACGGCCAGCGCAAAAGCGTGTTCCTGGTTCATCGGCGCCACATAGTCGAGGCGGTCGAAATAGGGCACGGCCTGGAGGTAGGTCTTGTATTCGATCAGCTTCTCGGTGCCGCGATGCAGGAGACCGATATGCGGATCGACACGGGTGCAGATTTCGCCGTCGAGTTCGAGAACAAGACGCAGAACGCCATGGGCCGCCGGATGCTGCGGGCCGAAGTTGATGGAGAAGTTGCGGACGGCTGCTTCAGTCATACGCGCGCTCCTTCGATCTTCTCCCGCGCGAAGCGTGGGAGAAGGTGGCGCGCAGCGCCGGATGAGGGCCCGAGCAACGCGAGGGTGGTAGCCACCGGTGCTTCGCACCGGCCCTCATCCGCCCTTCGGGCACCTTCTCCCATGCTCCGCATGGGAGAAGAACAGTGCTGGCTCCGGCTTTCCTCATGTCTTCGCCTTTTCATCGCCAGGGAGAACGTAGTCGGTTCCTTCCCATGGCGCGAGATAATCAAAGCTCCGGAATTCCTGCACCAGCTTCACCGGCTCATAGACCACGCGCTTGGCTTCGTCGTCGTAGCGGACTTCAACGTGGCCCGTCAGCGGGAAGTCTTTCCTTAGCGGGTGACCACTGAATCCGTAGTCGGTCAAGATGCGCCGAAGGTCGGGGTGGCCCGCGAACATCACGCCATAGAGATCAAACGTCTCGCGCTCGAACCAATTTGCGGCGGGGAACACCGAGATGGCGCTTGGCACCGGGGTATCTTCGTCAGTCTGAATCTTCACGCGGACGCGCTGGTTTTTGTAGGGCGCCAGCAGGTGGTAGACGACGTCGAAGCGCATTTCACGCTCGGGATAATCGGCCCCGCAGATGTCGATGAAACACACGAAACCGCACTCGGCATCGTCGCGCAGGAAGGTGAGAAGCGAAACGATATTGGCGGCCTCGGCTGCGATAACCAGTTCGCCATAGGCCATGCTTGCTGTGGCACCAGTCTTGGCGGCGATATGGGCGCCCAATTCTTGCAACGTCTCAGCCATGGTCAGCGCTCAATCGTTCCGATGCGGCGGATTTTCTTCTGCAATTGCAGAATGCCGTAGACCAAAGCCTCGGCGGTCGGTGGGCAGCCGGGAATGTAGATGTCGACGGGCACGATGCGGTCGCAGCCGCGCACCACGGAATAGGAGTAGTGATAATATCCGCCGCCATTGGCGCAGGAGCCCATGGAGATCACGTAACGCGGCTCCGGCATCTGGTCGTAAACCTTGCGCAGTGCCGGCGCCATCTTGTTGGTGAGTGTGCCTGCAACAATCATCACGTCCGATTGCCGGGGCGAAGCGCGCGGTGCGAAGCCGAAGCGCTCAACATCATAGCGCGGCATCGAGGCCTGCATCATTTCAACCGCACAACACGCAAGCCCGAAGGTCATCCACATCAGCGAGCCGGTGCGCGCCCAGTTGATCAGATCATCGGAGGTGGTGACCAGAAAGCCCTTGTCGGCGAGTTCGGCGTTGATTTCAGTGAAGTACTCGCGCTGGATGGGCGTTGCCTGTTCGATCAGTCCCATTCGAGAGCTCCCTTGCGCCATTCATAGACGAAGCCGATGGTCAGAATGCCGAGGAACACCATCATCGACCAGAAGCCGTAGACACCGACTTCCTTGAGCGACACGGCCCAGGGGAAAAGGAAGGCCACTTCAAGATCGAAAATGATGAACAGGATCGACACCAGATAGAAACGCACGTCGAATTTCATGCGGGCGTCATCGAAGGCATTGAAGCCGCACTCATAGGCCGAAAGCTTTTCCGGGTCGGGGTTCTGGAAGGCCACGATCAGCGGGGTAATGAGCAGCAGCAGGGCGATCCCGGCGGCGACAGCCATGAAGATCACGATCGGCAGATAGTCGTTGAGCAGTTGTGACATATGTTCTTGCCCCAGGTGCATTTAAAACACCAGAATCCGGGCCGTTGGTAGCGCACCGCACCATGCTCCGCAAGCGTTTCAACCGCGCGGTGCATAAGTGTCTCAGGGTCCCGCCGGCCGCTGCTGCCATGGACAGGAATCGCAATACGTGCGCATGATTGCTGGCCCGGATTTGCGGGCGGCAACCTCGTCATTCTATCAGGAATCTCACCATGAAGAAACTTCTCGCAGCGGCCCTGGTGGCTGCCGTTCTGGTACCTGCCACGGCCCAGGCCGAAACCATCGACCTCGCCACCGTCAAGTGCTCGGAACTGGCCACCATGGACGAGCAAGGCTCGACGTTCATGTTCACCTGGCTGTTGGGCTACACCAGCGGTGCTGCCGGCACCACCACCATGGACCTTGAAGCCATGGAATCGCTCGGCACCGAAATCGGCGAGTATTGCGGCGCCAACCCCGATGTCGGCCTGCTGGCGGCCACCACGGCGGTGATGAGCGAGTAGGTGAAACACGAAGGGCCGCTCCGGAGAGCGGCCCTCTTCGCTTTTGACTGAATGGCGCGAGTGACGGGGCTCGAACCCGCGACCTTCGGCGTGACAGGCCGACGCTCTAACCAACTGAGCTACACCCGCAATTCAGTGGGCCGCGTGATAGAGGAGGCCCTCCCCCCTGTCAAGCTGGCATCGGCTGATCGAGAGGCAGTTGCGACAGCCTGGAAATTTCGCGCGCCGCATCGGAAACGGCCTGGCGGCGGCGATAGGCGGCGGGGGTTTCGCCCACCATGCGGTTGAACAGGCGGCGGAATGAGGCGGCATCGCCATAGCCAACAGCCGCACCGACATGTTCAACTGTCATGTTGGCGGTCTCGAGAATTTGCTTCGCCTCCTCGATCCTTACCCGGTGAACGTAATCCATCGGCGAAAGACCCGTCGCCGCCTTGAAACGGCGCCCGAATGTGCGCCGCGACAAGCCGCTGCGGCGGATCATGCCGGCAACCGGATCGGCCTCGGCGTAATGGTCTGCCAGCCATTCCTGGCATTCCTGCACTTGCCGGTCGCCAGATTGTGGGCGCGAGGTCAGCCGCGCATAGGGTGTCTGGCCCTGATGGTGCCAATCATACATCTGGATTTTGGCGAGACGCATGGCTTGCACCGGGCCACCAAACTTGCCGACCAGATAGAGAACCATGTCCATCCACGATGCGGCGCCACCACAGGTTACAATGCGCGAGTCCTGGCTTGCCGCCACCAGCACGCGGTCAGCATGTACGCGTACGTCCGGATATTCCTTCTGCATCAACTTGGCGAAAGCCCAATGGGTTGTTGCATCGCAGCCGTCGAGCAATCCCGCCTCGGCTAACAAAAATGATCCCGTGCAGGACGAGTACATGCTGGCACCCGATGCATAGCCACGGCGCAACCATTGAATGACCTCCGGATTATCGCGGCCAAAGGCGCGGCCCGAACCGATCAGCACCGTCGGCACAAAAATGATATCGGCGTCGGGCGGTTCACGAAATGTGCGGTGCGGGTTTAGCGAGACGCCGGTGGCGGTCACCACTGGTGCCATGGTCGCGGCGACAAAACGCGGCAAGAAACACGGCTCTTCAGCTTCGCCCATCACCCGGTTCCAAAGTACGCCGGCGGCCCATAACGCGTCGTGAAAGCCGACTGCGACCGAAGGCTCGGATTCGGCAGGAAGTGCGATCGAAACCCTGAGCGGCATTTGCATGGCTTTTCCCCTTTGGCCAGATTGGCACCAATTGGGTGCTTGCGCCACCACGGGCTGGCCCAATTACCACCATTGCAGCCCTATTCGCACTGCGATCATGGGAGCGCCTTGGCCAATACTCCGGTCACAGGCCATTTCCGGCCCGGTTGAATAGGAGAACACCATGGATCGTTATGTCATCGAACGCGAGATCCCGGCCATTGGCGGCTTCACCGCCCAACAGCTTCAGGCAGCTTCGGCCAAGTCCTGCGATGCATTGCGCAAGCTCGCACCCAAGGTGCAGTGGGAGCACTCCTATGTGGCGGGCGACAAGACGTTCTGCATCTATCTGGCGGAAGACGAAGCCGCCGTGCGCAAACATGCGGAAGTGAGCGGCTTTCCGGCCAACAAGGTCACCAAGGTGGTCACCATGATCGACCCGACCACCGCCGGGTGAAACGCTAAGCTTCGTCGCTTGCCCGTCACTTCGATTTCGATCTTCATTCTTGGATCGGCCAGCCCTGCTGCAAACATTGTCGCGGCGGGGCGGATGCCGCCAAAATATTTCTGCAACACTGGAAAGCACGCTGGAAAGTCCTTGGCGTCGGGCAGTATGTAGTGCACCCGCACCGTGTCGGCGAGGCTGAAGCCGGCCTTGTCCATGGCAGAGGCGATGTTTTGCAGGGTCTGCTCGGCCTGCTCGGCCACGTCATCGGAAATCGCCATGGTGGCGTAGTTGAAGCCGGTCGTGCCGGACACGAAAATCCACTCGCCATCGACCACGGCGCGGGAATAACCGATCGCCTCCTCAAATGTCGAGCCCGATGAAATCAGCTTGCGGCTCATAATGCTTTGGTCCTCCATTCCGGCAACCAGGTTTCGGCGACAGTTTGCCGGTCGGCGGCGAAAGCGTCCAGCGGCAATGTTGAAGTGTCGAGACTTTCCGGGGTTGCCGCCAGTGCCTCAGCGACGATGGCCCGGCAGATGTCGTGGCCGATGCGGCGATCCGGTGGCGTGCCCTTGCGGTGGATGGCCGTGGCGCGGTTCATGCGGCGGCCGGCGGGCGCCGTCCACGCCACCCTGACGGCCCTGTCATGCAGCAACTTCGCCAGTTCCCGAAGCCGAAAGGCCTCGGCACGGTCCATGTCCGGCCCGCCGTGGCCTGCCAGCAGGGCATGGTGCGCCCCAAGGGCCGCCGTAATGCGCAGGTGCAGGGAGCTTTGTGCCGCATTGTCGTGCGGCAGGGAAAGACCAGCTGACGGGACATGCAGTTCGCCGGTGATCCGCTGCAACAATCTGGCGCCGCCATCGCGCCCGAACTGTTCGACGCTGTCAACAATGATGGAGTGGTTCTTCGCCAGGCGGGCAAGCACCGGGGCAAAGCGCAGGTCGGCGGCCTTGGACTGGGCCAGGAACTGCCGGAAACACTTGGTGCCGCCGCGCGACTGATAGGTGCGGTACAGCGAACCGAGCCAGGCCACGTGGCCGCGCAACACAATCACCGGCACGACATCATGATGTTCGCCGAGGTGGTCCAAAGTTCGGCAGAGCATGGCGAGCCATTGAAACGGCGGTTGACGCGGGCCAGCAATCGGTCCCAGAAGATTTTCATCGCTGACAATTCCGGCATCAAAGCGATTGCCCAGTTCATGCAATGAAGCACGGACATAGTCAGCTACGGCTGGAGCGCCCATGCTGACCGCCTGGCGGCTTGCCATGATGGCAAAGGGCAAATCCACACGCCCATGCACGAATACCCGGTGCTCCGCCCAGGCGCTGCGCCGCGCCGCCAGCCAGTTCTGCAACGAAGTCGAGCCCGACCGGTGCAGGCCCACGTGAACGAGCAGCTTCATGACTGGTATCGCGCCAGCGCGTTCAATATACGTCACCCCAATCGCATTTCCGGGCGCGCTTGTAGGCGGCAGCGTCGCGGCGCGCAATCTCCGGGGTGGCAACGCCCGAGGCGGTGCACAGCTTCAGCCGGGCGGCCGCCTTGTTGACTTCAACCGGCGCAATAATTCTCGCGTCATATCGCGCCACCGGAAACCGGGTGGCGATCACATAGGAAAATCGTTCGTCCTCGAAGGGCACGGTAGCACCCTTGGCCTGCATGTGCAGGCGGCTCCTTGGCAGGCGCACCGAGAAGTGGCACCAGTCGCTTCCCGACATTGGGCAGGCTCCGGCATGGGGGCAAGGTGCCGCGATGTTGGCGCCTGCGGCAATCAAGGCGTCGCGCGCCCGGCGGATGCGCGCGAATCCACCGGGGGTGCCGGGTTCAATAATGACCAGCGCTACTGCGGCATTGGTCCAGAGATGGCGAGCGATTGCGCCTGCCTGCTGTTCGGCGACTTCGGCAAGCGCATAGGAGACGATAACAAGGTCGGCCTTCACCGCCACCGTGTCCATGCTGGCCAGTACGGCCGTTGCGCTGGCCAAGGCCGGATGGTGGCGCGCCAAACCCGTGGCGAGATCGAGAAAGGCGCGGTTGTTGTCAACAAATGTGAACTGCGAAAGTCCGTTCCATAGCGCCGCCGCCGCCCAGCTTGCGGTACCGGGCCCCGCCCCCACATCAGCCAGACTTTCCGGCGCGAAGTCCGGCGCGCGCCGTTTCAACTCGTGCAGCACGCGGACTATGGCGGCATAGGTGGCGGGCATCCGCGCCGTCAAATAGGCGGCGAAATCCATGTTACCGCTGGATTTTTCGCCAGCTCTGTAGGCGCTGCTCAAGGCCGCAGCGCCTTGCCGCAACGCCCCGCCCCGGCCAAATGCCATGGCTTCGGCGGCGGTTCTGAGGGCTTGCGGCAGGCTGTATTCGGGCATCGGCAAGGTAACCTTAATAGTTGACTAACAGCAATCGAACAACTTCTAATAATCTGTGTACGGTGTAAATATGATGCTCAGAAATAGCCCCTGATCGCTACGGCAATAATTTGGAGTTCTGATATGCGTGATATTCTGCGGCTGAATGCCGAGCTGCAATCGGCAGCGACCGAAGAGATGGAGACCATTCTGTCGGAGCGCGCCGTTTTCCGCTCAATCCTCGAGAACCGGGCCATGGAACTGACGTCGACGCTCGACAGCGAGTTGCGCCGTATCGACAATTGGGCCGAGCAGCAGAAGCAGATGATGCGCGAGACCTTCAACGCGATGATCACTGAAAACCAGCTCGACATCGAGCGCAACGACGCGCTGGTGCACCGCGTTGGCGGTGACGCGGCGGTGGAACAGCATACCAACCGGACGATTCCGCTGCGTGCCATCACGGCCGGCGCTGCGACCGGTCAGCAAGTCGGCTGCCGCGTTTTCCAAAGCCGCCGAGTAACGCAGCCATCACGCAAGTTTAACCCGGGGCCAACTGGCGGCCCCGCGCCACGCATGGTAGGCAGAAGGCTGATTCCATTCGGAAGGCTTCCGCCCCATGTTCGTTTCCTTCTTCCCCTCCCCCCGCCTGTTCTTCTGGTCGGCAGCACTTTGGTCACTGGCGGCGGTGTTGTTCTGGTTTTTCGGCGGGCTCGGAACTCGGCGCACTTGTCGGCCTTGATAATCCCCCTGCCGATGCGCCAACTATTATTGGGGTTCAAGTGTTCTGGACCAAGCCCTTCATCTGGTTCTACTTCTACTTTGCATTTTGTGTCGCCGCGTTCTTCGGCTTTTGGCGAATATTTGCGCCGCATCCCTGGCAGTTGTGGTCGATACTCGGCACAGCGCTGATCGTTTTCACAACCTATTTCCAGGTGCAGGTCAGTGTCGCCATCAACGATTGGTACGGACCATTCTACGATCTGATTCAGGCGGCCTTGTCCAAATCAAAACCGGTGACGCTGGCGGAGTTCTACGGGTTCCTACTGTCCTTCGCCGGTATTGCCTTCGTGGCTGTTGTGGTCGGCGTTCTGACCCGCTTTTTTGTCAGCCACTATGTGTTTCGCTGGCGCACCGCGATGAATGGTTACTACATGGACAACTGGCCAAAGCTGCGCCACATCGAAGGCGCATCCCAGCGCGTACAGGAAGACACGATGCGGTTTGCCGGAACTGTCGAAGGCCTCGGCAAGAATCTGATCAACTCGGTCATGACGCTTATCGCATTCCTGCCAGTGCTGCTGAGGCTGTCTGCGGATATCACTGAGTTGCCGGTCATCGGTACGATTCCATATCCCCTGGTGGTCGTTGGAATTCTATGGGCAGTTTTTGGCACGGCTTTTCTGGCCCTGGTCGGAATTCGGCTACCCGGTCTTGAGTTCCGCAACCAGCGCGTCGAAGCTGCCTATCGCAAGGAACTTGTTTACGGCGAAGACTATGCCAACCGCGCTCAGCCGCCAACCGTGCGTGAACTGTTTTCCGACGTCCGGGCCAATTACTTCCGGCTGTACTTCAACTACATGTACTTCAACGTCGCCCGCATTTTCTATCTCCAGACCGACAACATCTTTCCCTACATCGTGCTGGCTCCCACAATTGTTGCGGGAAAGATCACTCTCGGCGCCATGAACCAGATTCTGAACGCTTTCGGCCAGGTACGTGACTCATTCCAGTATCTCGTCAATTCCTGGACGACGATTGTTGAAATGATCTCAATCTACAAACGCCTGCGGGCTTTCGAGGCGACGATCCATGGCGATCCGCTGGCGCCCATCGATCTTGAACCGGTTGCGGGCGAGGCCAAGACGTGAGCACGGCCGCCCGGAAATTGCCACACGGCGGGGATAATACCCGGAAATGACATTTCCGGACGTTTTCCCCGCCATGCGCAAACTCATTGTTCTGTTGTCGATCTTGCTTGCCTTCGCCGTGCCTTCCGGCGCCCAGGAGGCGATGGACAAGTTGAAATTCCATCCCAAGGAAGTGGTGAAGCTCAAGCTTCTGCCGGGAAGGCCCGCCCAGGGCATCTGGGAGTTCGGCAATGGCCAGTATCTTGTCACCCAGGACGCCGACGGCGGCAACAACCACGAATGGATCCGCTTCAGCCTGTTCGACCAGGATGGCGAGGTCATCAAGAAGTGGGAACTCAACTACGGCACCCACGGCCAAAGCCTGTTCGTGAAGCGCCGGGCGGAAGGCTTCATCATCTACACCGAAAGCAAGAACAAGAAGGGCATGGCGCTGTTCGAATTGAGCGCCGACCGCACCGAGCTCAAGTTCCTCAACCGGGTCATCCCCAAAACCGAAGATGGCAAGACCGTGGAGTTCGATGCTTTTGGCGTCGATGAAAGCAGCGACACCATCATCGTCGCCGATGGCGGCACCAAGAAGAGCGTGCGCTATTTCAAGTTCAGCGATTTCACCGCTGGCCTTCTCACGCCGCTCAGCAAACCCATCGTCATCCAGCGCACCAAGAAGGGCAAGCAGCTGGGGTCATTGCAAGGCGTTGGCACCGACAACGGCATTGGCTACGTGCTGACCGGTGATGGCGAACTCGATACCAAGAAATTCATCTCGCGCCTCGACGAGGAAGGAAACCTGGTGCCGGTCGAAATCAACCCGGACCGCGACAAGGCCAAGTTCTTCTACGAGCCCGAGGGTCTCTATGTGCGCAAGGGCCGCATCCTGTTCACCATGTATGACCACTTCTGGACGCGCGTCTACGAGGTAAAGGCGAAATAGCGGCGGCCCACCACCGGTGATTGCGGCGATTGCTGCTTGAGCAGGTGTTAAAACCAGTTAATGTAACTCTGGCAATCGCCTGCGACTTGCAGTATGAAGGCCGCCGAGGGGGTTGTTACTTGATCTGTCAAGGAGACAACCATGTTTAAAACAACCATCATCGCAGTTTCGTTCGCCGCCGTAATGGCTATGCCAGCCAGTGCTGGAACGAGGTTCGGCGCCAAGTTCGGCGACCGGGAAACAACGGGCCCCATCGAGTGTGTGATTGACGAGGCCGCAATGTGTTCGGCCGTCATGGCCCAGGCACATTTGAACATTGGCAAGGAAAAGGCGCCACGCGATGGTGTCTTGCAAAAGATTCGCATCAGATCCTGCACTCCGGGCACTTTCGTGTTGCAGTTTGCAAAGATCAGTTCCGGCAAGGCCAAGGTTCTGCGCTCCGGCCCGCTGATCAACTACCAGGGCGATCCGGCCAATTGCGACGCATCAAGCGGGAACGAAACCCACGAGACGTTCAGCGTCAATGTCAAGGTGAAGCAGGGCGAGCGCCTTGCGGTTGCCGGCACTGACATCGGCTTCCACTACAATTCTGGCAGCGGCCCGAGCCTGATTTTCGTGCCGCCGCTGCGTGATGGCGGTGGCTTCCGCACCGACACCAACACTTTGGGTCACCTGCTGATCCAGGCCGAATACCAATAGCCGGTTGAGGGGCCCTCGCGTCGCCCGCCATGCTGAAATTCACTAGATTGTGGCAGGCGGACGGCGTGAGACATTCAGAAAACAATTGCTGTGGCGGTACGGCGTAGGCGAGAAAATGCTCCATATCAGTCCCGAGCAGGCACATCCTGAATAATCAATCCGCGCGCGGACTGCCGCATGTTGTTCCGCCAGTCGATAGAAAACCACCGTTGACCACCCCCTAGAACGGTGCGTGCAGAATCTGGGGACATTCCTTGGAGCAAGACATGAAAAAATTCTTGATCGCCGCTGCAGCGCTGGCGTTTGTCGCCACGGCCGCCGAAGCAAAATGCACCAAAAAGTCACTCAACGGAACCTGGTCACTGGGCTTCGCAGGTATTGGCGGAATTGGCACGATGTCGGGAGGCGCCATCATTGTCCCGATTAGTGCCACATCAATTTCCTTTACGCTGACGAGTTTCAGTTCCACCAAATGCAGGGGTTCGGGCACTGGACTATTTGACGGGACCCCCGTCACGGTCAAGGTGGCCTCTGAGAAGATTCCATCGACGGCCGAGTCGCCCAACCACCTGTTCGTGACCATGGTTGCTGGGGCCACCACTTATCAGATTTCCATGCAGCGGCAATAAGGACAACATCACATGAAAGCGTTACTGATCGCATCCACCGCGCTGATACTCGCGGCATCGGCAGCCGAAGCCAAATGCACGAAGAAGTCGCTGAATGGAACCTGGCAGCTGGGGGTAGCTACCTCCACTGGTACTGGTACCATGGCTGGCGGTAACTTCAGCACCTCGCTTGGTGCCACCCCGATTACACTCACCATCACGAGTTTCAATTCGACCAAATGCCGGGGCTCCGGCAGCGCGACTTTCAGCGGCACCCCATTTTCGCTGACCGTGGCGTCGGAAAGAATTCCCGGCTCGCCGCAATCTCCCAATCAACTTCTGGTCACTCTGTCGGGGGGAACCGGTATCCTCCAGTTGGCAATGCAAAGGCTGTAGAGCGGCGTAATCACCGCCCGTTGTGACCGTGCGCATTGGGCGAACAACCGAAATGAACTGCAATGCTGGCGCCAGAATTGTCCTTTCTGGCGCCGGTTCTCATTCAACAGGAAATTTCACGGGCTTTGCGCTGCCACCGTTTCGCCAGACGCGGATGGGGGCAATGGTGGGCGATGAGAGACTCTGAACTCCCGACATCTTCGGTGTAAACGAAGCGCTCTACCAACTGAGCTAATCGCCCTTGCCGGGCGTCATACAATCGCCCGCGCCGGTCTGCAACCAAAGAAAACCCCGCGCGGGTTCTGAGGGCGCGCGGGGCCGATATGGTTTTAGGTGTTGCCCCTAAAATTCAGCCGTTGACCGCCTCCTTCAGTAGTTTCCCCGCCTTGAACTTGGCGCGTTTCGAAGCCGGGAGCCTGATCGGCTTGCCGGTCTGCGGATTGCGCGCTTCGCCCGCCTTGCGGCGGGTGACCGTGAAGGTGCCGAAGCCCACGAGGCGCACGTCGTCGCCCTGGCGCAGCGCCTTCATGATGTTCTCGAGCGTCGCCTCGATGGCCTCGCCCGCTTCGCCGCGCGTGAGCCTGGTTTCCTTGGCCACCTTGGCAATCAATTCATTCTTGTTCATGGCCGGGCCCCCGTCCGGATGCTGTGGAGAAACTGCCGCCTTGGGCTCAAAAAGCGGGCGATTTGAAGGGTTTGGCAAGAGTTCGGCGGGGTATATTTTTCTCCGAGTCGGAACAAGGAGTTAGGGACGGAATCCTTCCGGGGGCGGAGGGAACATCATGCAGGCCGGGCAATTTCCGGGTTTGTCCCGCGCCAGTCCTGCTCCGTTTCGGCTGCCAGCGAAAATCGCCTTTGAGATGCCGGTACGCGTTGATAACATGACCCGCGAGTGGGCCTTAATTTGCAAGGAGAAATTCCGATGCTCAGACCGTTGGCAGCCGCCGCAGCTCTGCTTGCCTGTTCCAGCCTTCAGGCCGAAGCGAAAGTCTGTCTTTCACTTGACCAACCAGACAAACGAGACGTTGATACTTCTACAACACCGACGTGCACCCGTCAATACTGACCGATGCTGGGGCGACATTCGGCAAGTTCAGGCTGCCGGCCGCCGGCCGGGTGATCATCACCTTCACGGCAGAGTGCAAGACTCAACAACATCGGGTCTCCTATGTCACAGATACAAATCCTGATCGATGACGTGTCAATCAAGCCGACCAGCCCCGGAATTGGTGGTGTCAGTTTTTGCACGGTCGAAAGCTATGACACACATTCCATTACAGTCACCAAGGCTCTGGCGGCGGGGACCCATAAGATCCGTGTCGACGGTTCGACATATGGCTCGGTTTCCGTATATGCTCAGGAAATCCAGCCTGGTCGTTTTCGACTGAGCGCAAAAGGCGGGAGATTGCTCTCCCGCCCTTTTCATTTCATCCGTGATCTGACGATCAGTGGGCTCTCGCGCCCTCGCCCGCCTTGTCGGCGGCGGCTCTGGCGGCGGCGGCGGCTTCTTCCGCCACTTCATCCCATTCGATGGGTTCGGGCATGCGCAGCAGCGCGTGTTTCAGCACTTCGTCCATGTGGGCCGACCGGAATGATCTCCATGCCGGATTTCACGTTGTCGGGGATTTCCGCCAGATCCTTGGCGTTCTCCTCGGGGATCATCACCTTCTTGATGCCGGCGCGCAGTGCCGCCAGCAGCTTTTCCTTGAGGCCGCCGATGGGCAGCACCCGGCCCCGCAGCGTGATCTCGCCGGTCATGGCGACGTCCTTCTTCACCTTGATGCCGGTCATCACCGAAACGATGGCCGTCACCATGGCAATGCCCGCCGACGGGCCGTCCTTGGGGGTCGCCCCTTCCGGCACGTGCACGTGGATGTCGCGCTTGTCGAACACCGGCGGCTTGACGCCGATCTGGCGGCCCGCGAGCGCACGTAGGATGAAGCCGCCGAAATCGACTCCTTCATCACGTCGCGCAAGTTGCCGGTCACCGTCATCTTGCCCTTGCCGGGCATCATCAGGGCTTCGATGGTCAGGATGTCGCCGCCCACTTCGGTCCAGGCGAGGCCGGTGACAACGCCGACCTGATCTTCGCCGTCGATTTCGCCCCAGCGGTATTTCTGCACGCCGAGATACTTGTTCACGGCAGCGGCGTTGACCTTGATCTTGGTGACTCTTCTTGTTCTTGCCCTTGGCCATCATGAGATCCTTCACCGCCTTGCGGGCCAGCGTGTTGATCTCGCGCTCCAGCGAACGCACGCCCGCTTCGCGGGTGTAGCGGCGCAGCACCTCGTAGAGGCCGTCGTCGGTGATCTCGAACTCCTTCTTCTGGAGGCCGTGATGTTCCATCGACTTCGGCACCAGATGGCGCTTGGCGATTTCCAGCTTCTCCTGCTCGGTGTAGCCGGCGATGCGGATGATCTCCATGCGGTCCAAGAGGGCCGGCGGAATGTTGAGCGTGTTCGACGTCGTCACGAACATCACGTTCGAGAGGTCGTATTCGACCTCGAGATAGTGGTCCATGAAGGTGGCGTTCTGTTCCGGATCGAGCACTTCGAGAAGTGCCGCCGACGGGTCGCCGCGGAAATCCATGCCCATCTTGTCGATTTCGTCGAGAAGGAACAGCGGGTTGGATTTCTTCGCCTTCTTCATCGACTGGATGACCTTGCCGGGCATCGAGCCAATATAGGTGCGGCGGTGGCCGCGGATTTCGGCTTCGTCACGCACGCCACCCAACGACATGCGGATGAATTCGCGCCCCGTGGCCTTGGCGATGGATTTGCCAAGCGACGTCTTGCCAACGCCGGGCGGACCGACGAGGCACAGGATGGGGCCGCGCAGCTTGGCGGTGCGGCTTTGCACGGCGAGATATTCGACGATGCGCTCTTTCACCTTGTCGAGGCCGAAGTGATCGTGATCGAGCACGCCTTGCGCGAAGTCGAGGTCCTGCTTCACCTTGCTCTTCTCGCCCCACGGAATGCCCAGAAGCCAGTCGAGATAGTTGCGCACCACGGTGGCTTCCGCCGACATCGGGCTCATCTGGCGGAGTTTCTTCACTTCCGCCTCGGCGCGTTCCTTGGCTTCCTTGGAGAACTTGGTGGCCTGGATGCGCTTTTCGATTTCGCCGATCTCGTCGCGGCCTTCCTCGCCGTCGCCAAGTTCCTTCTGAATGGCCTTCATCTGCTCATTCAGATAATATTCGCGCTGGGTCTTCTCCATCTGGCGCTTGACGCGGCTGCGGATGCGCTTTTCGACCTGCAGCACGGAGATTTCGCCTTCCATGAGGGCGAACACCTTTTCCAGGCGGTCCTGCACGGCGGTCATTTCGAGAAGCTCCTGCTTCTCGGGGATCTTGATCGCCAGATGTGCGGCAATGGTGTCGGACAGCTTGGCCCAGTCGGTGATCTGGCCGAGCGTCGCCAGAACTTCCTGCGGCACCTTCTTGTTGAGCTTCACATAGCTTTCGAACTGCGAAATCGCCGTGCGGGCCAGCGCTTCCACTTCGGCGGCATTTTCGACGACGTTGGGCAGCAGTTCGACTTCGGCTTCGAAGAAATCGGCGCGCGCCGTGAAACGGTGGACGCGGGCGCGCTCCACACCTTCGACCAGAACCTTCACGGTGCCATCCGGCAGCTTCAAGAGCTGCAGCACCTGGGCGAGCGTGCCCACTTCGAAAATCGCATCAACCGCCGGATCGTCATCGGCGGGATTTTTCTGCGCCACCAGCAGAATGCGCTTGTCCTCGCGCATCACTTCCTCGAGTGCCTTGATGGACTTTTCGCGGCCGACGAACAGCGGCACGATCATGTGCGGGAACACCACAATATCGCGCAGCGGCAGAACGGGAAGAGTTTCGACCGGATTGCGGGGGCGGCGGACTTGGCGGGTTTCGACATTCTTTTTTCCTTTCGCGGGGCGAGCCGCCACCGGTTCACGCAATTCTGCCGGAAACCATTGGCGCCCATTTCTGGCGCGAAGCCAATCCCGGTGATTCACGCGTATTCTACGCACAAAACGCCGCAAACACAGCCTCGAACCTGACACCCGAAGATGGATGCGAGGTTAACGAATTTCAATGACTGGCAAAAACAGCAAAAATTACGATTTAAGGGCCGCCCGGGCGGCGTTCAGTTCTTCCACAAGTGGTTTTGCCACTTCGGGAAACAGCCCTATTTTACGCAGGGAGATGCCGGGGTCGTCGGCATAGCTGGGGTCATAGGCGAGCAGTCGGTCGAGGGTTGCCGCCACCTTGGCTTCGTCGCCGTTGCGGCTTGCCATCAGGATCACCGGCACGAAGGCTTCTGGTCCGGGGTTGCCCTCCAGCCGGTCGGCGACAATCTGGGCATCGGCGAAACGCCCCCGGCATAGGCGCCAAGCCACATACAGAACTCGTGCCACACCGGCGGCTGGGCGTTCAGCCGGGCAGCCCTGGTGGTATAGGTTTCGCCTTCCGAATATTTGCCGCTGTAGATCAGGCGGCAACCGAAATCGGCCACCACATCGCTGGAATTGGGGTTGAAGGCCACGGCCTTGCGGCCCGCCGCTTCGGCGAGGTCGAATTTCTCGCGGGCCCATTGCACTTCCATCATGGCCTGGTGGGTGCCGGCACTTTCGGGCCTGAGCGAAATGGCGCGTTTGGCCATGTTGTAGGCGCGCAGCAATTCGGCTGCGGGACCATCGCCCTGGTTGGTGCGGAAGCGGGCGACGTGGATATAGGCCAGCATCATGTAGGCCACATGGTTGCCAGGCTTTTGGGTGAGAATACTGTCGAGACAGACGCGGATGGGTTCGATCTTGTCGCGGGCCGGGTCCTGGAACCATTCATAACCGGCCAGCAGACACCGCTGATCGCCGTTTCTCGGGTCGGAAATCACCTGCGAATAGAGCACGCCATAGGGTTGGCCGACGGTTGACGACAGTTTGCGAACGGCCTCAAGCAGCTCGTAGCTGTCGATCGAATCCTCGGGAACCATGAAGCGGTTGCTCCACAGGATTTCGCTGTTGCCACCCTTCATCAGCCGCGCCGTGGCGAACACCGCACTCACCGTGCCAGTGAATGCAAGATCGATGCGATAGTCATCCGGGCCGGGCGGTGCCTGGCTGTCGGCGGCAGCGACCACGAATTCGTCAAACAGCGACAGGTTGGATTCGAGCGCCCGGCGAAATCGCTCGGCATGGAACCAGCCAGGTATCTGCCGTTCCTCGGCCACGCGGATACGCAGCGTTGGCATGCCGAGTGGATTGGCCTGGGCTGGCGGCTGCTGCCATGTGACTTGCGACCAGGTTTCGCGCAACACCGGGAAATTCGACCACAGAGCAATAGCCAGCGCCACGAAGGCAAAGGCGAACGACGACAGCGTAAGTTTGGAAGCGCTCCACCGCGGTGAAGACGGTGACGGCGCCCCGGTCCTGCTGGAAAGGTCGTAAGCTTTGATCTCTGGCACATAGCCGCCGACCGGCATGGTGATGCGGAGCGCGTCGTCGGCGTGCGGATCGGAATAGTAGAGTTGCAACGCCTGGCGCAAGCGCTTGGCCTGCACCCGCACGATCGGGTCGTTCTGGGCGTCGAAGGACGTTGGTCTTCCAAGCGCTTCGGTTGCGATGGCATAGGCCTTGATTCGTTGTTCTGCGCCCTCGAGTTTGCGTTCCACGACATAGGTGAGGAAAGCCGCCAACTGCGGTGAATCGGTGAATTCGCCATGGGCCAAGACCTGACGCAAGTGGTTCCGAACCACTTCGGGCGCTATATCGCCGGCGCCACTCCCACTTGCCATTTTGTTTTCATACCCTTGAAACTGTTAAGTTATTCGTGACTCTGCGGATAACTTCAGGGGGTTGATTTAACATGTTACTTGCCTAGCGTTACTTAATCAAACCCGCAGTTCAACCTAAGTGCACTGGCGACCCCAAAGCGCTTTGGCACATGCCAAGGCGGAACGCGAGACAAACAAATGACATTCCATGCGCCGACCCCCGCGGCCATCGTGATTGCAGCCTGTTCAACGCCTGCCGAAGCAGAAGCGCTACTGCGCTGGCTGCGCCCCATGCTCGATGCGTGGCCGCGGCAAACCTGGAAAGCCTGGATTACCGAAAAGCCCGAGGGGGCAACGATGCGCGCCACGCTGGTCAACGATGACGGCCGTGAGCCGGCGTGGCGCGACGTCGATCTGAGTGGCGGTACGCTGTGCCCGATCCTCGAGCAATCCGGCTTGGTGATCCTCACCCACCGGACCATCGCCGCCGATTGCATGCGCCATCTTGAAGGCCTCGCCGCGCAACTGGTTTGCATCGAGACCTCGCATCCGGAAGCCGTGCATTTCAAGCGGCCCTTCGCGGCCTTCGGCGTCAGCGCCGGCATCTGAGAATCTAACTTTGCCTCAACGGCGTATGCCGTGACGGGGGTCAGAGGCAAGGCGGAGCCGGGACCGGAAGGTCCCGGTTTTCGTTTGCCGATGAAGATGTCAGACTGACCGCGTCAGGCCGCCATCGACGCGGATGTTCTGGCCGGTGATGTAGCCTGCACCATCGGAGGCGAGGAAGGACACGGTGGCGGCGATTTCGGCGCTGGTGCCGTAGCGCTGCATGGGCACGCCCTGGCGGCGCTCTTCGACTTCCGGCAGGCTGTCGATCCAGCCGGGCAGGATATTGTTCATGCGCACATTGTCGGCGGCGAATTGGTCGGCGAAGATCTTTGTGTAGGCGGCAAGCCCCGCCCGGAACACGGCGGAGGTCGGGAACATCGGGCTCGGCTCGAAGGCCCAGGCGGTGGAGATGTTGATGATGGCGCCGGATTTCTGCGCCTTCATCACCGGCGCCACCAGGCGCACGGCGCGGATCACGTTCATCAGATAGACGTCCATGCCGGTGCGCCACTGCTCGTCGGTGATTTCGGCAATCGGAGCGCGCGGCCCGTGGCCGGCACTGTTCACCAGCACATCGATGCGGCCCCAGCGGCGACATTGCCTGATCGGTCAGGCGCTGCAAATCCTCCGCCTTCTGGTTGGACCCGGTTACGCCGAGACCGCCCAGTTCAGTGGCCAAGGCTTCGCCCTTGCCGGAGGATGAGAGAATGCCCACGGCAAAACCATCGGCCGCAAGCCTGCGCGCCGCCGCCGCTCCCATGCCGCTGCCACCGGCGGTGATGAGCGCTACGCGCATGTCTGCCATGGGATGCTCCAACTTTGATGAGGGATGAAATCGAGCTTAAACCGGAATGAGAGGTACTTGAAGCGCCCCAATGTCCGTCACCCCGGCGAAAGCCGGGGCCCATGGTTGCCGTGGGTCCCGGCTTTCGCCGGGATGACGAGTTGGATTAGAGTTGATGTGCGATGCCGCAGCTACGCCGAAGCGGGTACCGCCTTCTGCTGTTTGTCGCGGTCGGCGTAGATCAGGAGCGGCTTGGCGGCACCATCGACCACTTCCTTGGAAATCACCACTTCCTCCACACCGGTCATGGCGGGAAGGTCGAACATGGTTTCGAGCAGGATCGATTCCATGATGGAGCGCAGGCCACGGGCCCCGGTCTTGCGGTCGATGGCCCGGCGCGACACGGCATGGAGCGAGTCATCCGGGAACGTCAGCTTGACGCCTTCCATTTCGAACAGCCGTTGATACTGCTTGACGATGGCGTTCTTGGGTTCGGTCAGAATCTGCATCAATGCGGGTTCGTCGAGATCCTCAAGTGTTGCCACCACCGGAAGGCGGCCGACGAATTCGGGGATGAGGCCGAAGCGCAGCAGATCTTCGGGTTCAAGCTCGCGCAGAACAGCACCGGTGCGGCGGTCATCGACCGATTTCACTTCGGCGCCAAAGCCGATGCCGGAGCCCTTGCCGCGCTGGCTGATGATGCGTTCGAGGCCGGCGAAAGCGCCGCCGCAGATGAACAGGATGTTGGTGGTATCGACCTGCAGGAATTCCTGCTGCGGATGCTTACGGCCACCCTGGGGCGGAACGCGTCGCGACCGTGCCTTCCATGATCTTCAACAGCGCCTGTTGCACGCCTTCGCCCGACACGTCACGGGTGATCGACGGGTTGTCGGACTTGCGGCTGATCTTGTCCACTTCGTCGATGTAGACGATGCCGCGCTGGGCGCGTTCGACGTTGTAATCGGCGGACTGCAGAAGCTTCAGGATGATGTTTTCGACGTCTTCACCGACATAGCCCGCTTCGGTCAAAGTCGTGGCGTCGGCCATGGTGAAGGGCACGTCGAGAATGCGGGCCAGCGTCTGGGCCAGCAATGTCTTGCCGGAGCCCGTGGGGCCAACCAGCAGGATGTTGGACTTGGCCAGTTCCACATCGCCATTCTTGGCGGCGTGGTTCAGGCGCTTGTAGTGGTTATGCACGGCCACCGAGAGCACCTTCTTGGCGTGCTCCTGGCCGATGACATAGTCGTCGAGAACCTTGCGGATTTCGTGCGGCGTCGGCACGCCATCCTTGGAGGTCTTGAGCGAGGTCTTGTTCTCCTCGCGGATGATGTCCATGCACAATTCGACGCATTCATCGCAGATGAAAACCGTCGGGCCCGCGATGAGCTTGCGGACTTCATGCTGGCTTTTTCCGCAGAAGGAACAATACAAGGTGTTCTTGTTGTCCGTTCCGCTTGCCTTGCTCATATGCGCTCCTTGAACCAAACAGCCTGGAGAATACGCCCCCGGGCCTTAATGAGATACCACCGTGGCCCCGGAAATGGGGCATAACCACGGCAAAGCACGATGCATGCCGACTCAATTCAGCATGGGGCGGTATGGTTAATCAATGATTGATTACCCCAACAACCCGTTGCGAACAAAGGTTGTTTTCAAGTTCCGCCGCTAACTATTTGGAATCGCTCACCTGTGGCCGCTTCTCCAGCACCTTGTCGATAATGCCGAAGTCCTTGGCCATGTCGGCGGTCAGGAAGTTGTCCCGTTCCAGGGCTTCCTCGATCTCCTTGTAGGACTTGCCGGTGTGGTGAACATAAATTTCATTCAGGCGCCGTTTCAGGCTTTCCACTTCCTTGGCATGGATCATGATGTCGGTGACCTGGCCCTGATAGCCGCCGGAGGGCTGGTGCACCATGATTCTGGCGTTGGGCAGGGCAAAGCGCATGTCTTTGGCACCCGCCGCCAGCAACAGCGAGCCCATGGAGGCCGCCTGCCCCATGACGGTGGTCGATACGGCAGGACGCACAAACTGCATGGTGTCGTAAATCGACAGGCCGGAGGTGACCACGCCACCTGGCGAGTTGATATACATGGAGATTTCCTTCTTGGGGTTATCGGCCTCAAGAAACAGCAGCTGCATGTTCACCGAGGCCGCGACGTTGTCGTCAATCGGCCCGGTGATGAAGATGATGCGCTCGCGCAGGAGCCTCGATGGCAGATCATAAACCCGCTCGCCGCGGGCCTCCTGCTGGATGACGGAAGGCCAGAAGGAGGCCTGGGTGGTGAAATCGACAGGATCGCGCATGGGGATAAGGTTCCGGTGAATCAGTTGGGTGAGTGTCGGGGTATAGATAGGGGTGCGGGGCGGAAGGGGAAGCCCCTCCCCTGTGCGCGGGTTAATGGGCCAGTTTGATGGCGCGCGTTGGCATTGACCAACCGGTGCGACGGCCGGCTTTGGCAGCTCAAGCCGGGTTGCGCCTTACAGAAAATATTGGCAAACAAATCACGTGATCGCAAACCCCGTAATTTCCACAATACGCCCGGATTTTCCAATGCTCAGACAACGCCTGCACATCACGTGGCGCGAAGGCTCTCTCCACATTTCTGTTCGCCCTGTTGGCATCATTGACGATGGCGGGCGTGGCCTTCGCCCACGCCGTCGCCGAAGGCGACAAGGGCTACATCCAGGAAATCTCCGGCGTCAACATCATCCCCTTCGTGTATCTGGGGGCGAAGCACATGGTGACCGGATACGACCACATCCTGTTTCTGCTCGGTGTCATCTTCTTCCTGTACAAGATGAAGGACATCGCCATCTACGTGAGCCTCTTCGCTCTCGGGCACTCGACCACAATGCTGCTGGGTGTCTATTTCAACATCGGCATCAATAGCTACATCATCGACGCCATCATCGGCTTTTCGGTCGTTTACAAGGCGCTGGACAATATGGGCGCCTACCAGCGCTGGCTGGGATTTCAACCCAATACCAAAGCCGCCACGCTGATTTTCGGATTGTTTCACGGTTTCGGCTTGTCCTCGAAGATTCTCGACTACGACATCGCGCCGGACGGTCTCATTGCGAACCTGTTGGCATTCAACGTTGGGGTGGAAGCAGGACAGATGCTGGCCCTTGCGGCCATCCTGATCGCCATGGGCTATCTGGCGGCAGACGCGATAGTTTCTGGCGCCATGCCTATACGGTGAACACCGCCATGATGTCGGCGGGTTTTGTGCTGATTGGATATCAACTGACCGGATACGCGGTATCCTGAATTCAAGGAAAGGCTTCTCACGATGTATAACTCCGACCTGCCCACCCGCGCCGAGTTGCCAAGCTCGCGGCAATTGCTGCGCTCGACGCTCATCGCATTGGTGTCGGCCGCAGCCATTCTGGTGACCGTGGTTCTTCCGGCCGAATACAACATAGACCCCACCGGCATCGGGCGGGCAATCGGCCTTGCGGAAATGGGCGAGATCAAAGCCCAACTCGCCGAAGAGGCTGAACAGGACCGGGCCAAGGACCAGGCAGGACCGGACGCCGCCCTGCCCAGCCGGCAACCGGGTCTGTTCAGCCAGTTGCTGACAGGTCTGTTCATCAGCGAGGCCCACGCCGAAGAAGCGGCCGTGCTGCGTAAAGATGAAATGACCATCACGCTGGCGCCGGGCGAAGGCACGGAAATCAAGCTCATGATGAAGGAAGGCGCCAAGGCGAACTTTAGCTGGGCGGTCACCGGTGGCGTGGTGAACTTCGACCTGCACGGCGACGGCGGCGGCCAGGAAATCAGCTATCTGAAGGGCCGCAATTCACCGGGTGCCGAAGGCGAACTGATTGCCGCTTTCGAGGGAAACCATGGTTGGTTCTGGCGCAATCGCGGCAAGGCAGATGTTTCCCTGACTCTCAAGACCGAAGGTGCGTACGCCGACATCAAGCACATGGAGTGAGCGCCGCGGCGCGGGCCAGAGACGGTGCGGTGGAAATTCCTGGCGGAACGGACTATAGACCAATGGGGCCATTCAGGAGAACACCCATGCTCACTGCGCGCTTCGCTTTCGTATCGGCACTCGTGTGCCCTCTCCTATTTTCCGCCGCACCCGCCCATGCCGATTTCTGCGTTCAGGTTACCGGCGGGCCGTTCTCGGGCGATCTCGGATTTTTCCGCTTCCGGGGCGATGTGCCGACGGCGGCTGGCACCATCAAGACGATGCGCGGCCGCGTGGCGGGACTTGGCCCGGTTTTTGGAACCGCCGTTGTCACCGTGGATGGCGGCACCAAGACACTCGAGATCGGCGCCACATTCTTCGCTGATGCCACGCAGGGCCAGATCAACATCGGCTTCAGCCCGCCGATCGCCAAAAACGGCGTGGGTGATGGCGCCTATGGCGAGTATGGCACGAGGTGACGGCCTCACGGCGACAAAGGTGAACTGCGCGACCGAGCCCTGAAGCGGATCGCCTGGGGCCTCGTCAAAGCGATTGAGAGCCGGGGTGGAACATCATAGCATCGGAGCCGTCACAGGAGGACAGCCCCGATGAAATCAATGTTACAAATACTTGCCAGCGCACTCACGATTGCCGTTTCAGCCAACGCCGCCGAAGCCAAGCTCTACGAAAAGACATCTGAGCTTCAGTGTTCGTCCAACGCCTGCGCAGGCGCTTGGCCAAAAGTGCCGAAGGGCAAAACACTTTCGATCAAGACCATTTCCTGCACGGTGTCGGTCGCTTCCGGGACAACTTCTGGCGGCGGCATCGTTACTTGCACTCAATTTTGCCCAGGCATTCAAATTCGACATCGTGCTGTCCAACACGGCACTTGCCACGGTCCAGCCCGTTCCGATGCGCATCTCCGGCGGGAACGTTCCCGCTGCACAGTGTTTTCTTTGAAGGCGGAAACCCCAATGGCGGCCAATGCTTCCTGCGCGGATCGCTGAACTGAATTGGCCGCAGCCGTTCGCAGCTGGCCCAATGCAACGCCGCCCTTGGCGCCTGTTGACTGACACTCGAAATGTGACAGAGTGAGACACAAGGGGCAGTAAACTATGGAGAAGCACATGATCCGCTTGCTATTGGCCTCCGCGCTAGCCTTGTCGATCGCCCCCGCCGCCAGCAGTGCCGCGACCTATCAGAGAAAAATAGCGTTGTCGTGCGCGGCAGAAGCTTGCTCCGGCGAAACACCGGCCGTTGCAGCCAAACGGACGCTCACCGTCAAGACGATCTCCTGCATCATGTTTGCCTCGGGCACCAATCCCGCCATTGGAATTTGGGGCGAAGCCATCGTCATGAACGCCAACGATACAGTCGCATTCGAGCAAAACTTCAGACTTGAGACCGTTTCCGGCAATGGCTTTGTCAGCAGCGTGTTCAGTGTGCCGACCGTGCTCAAGAGCGGCCAGAGGCTGCTCCTCAGGGGACGGCTGAACGGCGGCGGCAGCATGATCAACGGCGCATGTTCAGTGGCGGGCACAACCAAGAAGAGCTGATGACCGCTAAAATCGAAAGCCGGAACCGCTCCCGGCTTTCGTTACCTGTTCACCGCACCGCGCGGATTCATTTTCCTTGCACTCGCAACGCAAGCCGATGGCGGCACGGCCAGATGGAGATTGTCGTCTGCCTGGCGGCGCGATAGTGTCGACACGTGCGGGGGCTCAAAGGAGAACGTCTCATGAGATTGATTGCCACAATTGGCGCCACTTTGATTGCCGGGAGCCTTGGTGCGGCCGCCGAGGCCAAAACTTACCAGAAGCGGATCGAACTGAGCTGCAGTTTGAACCAATGCGACGGAACTTTCGCCAAGGTCGCAAGCGACAAGACACTGCGGATTTCCACCCTCTCTTGCGCGGTGCTCCTTAGCGCCGGGACTTCGGATGGAACCGGCGTACTGAGATCGTTCAACAACCCCTCTGGTTTTTTCACCAATTTCAAGGTCGAGTATATTTCAGCGAACAACGCCATCTCGGGCGTCGTCAACACGCCGATGACGTTCAAGAGCGGCGAGAGGCCGATAATCGTGATGCAGTTTGCGGGAGGAACCACCGCCGACAGCGGTTCCTGCAGTCTGCGCGGCACCATCAACTAGAGCTTTCATCGGGACCCGCAAGGCGGCGGTACCATTTCCGCCGCACAGTCCGATTGTTATTTTCCCTCGCCGGAAGCCTGGACATCCCGGCCACACCAAAGACAGTCACACCGATAAACAGTGTCTTCTTCCTGGCATGTCACCGAAAAGCAAAAGGCCGGGATTGCTCCCGGCCTTCATTGCTTCCCTCATGCTGAGGTGCGCGCTCTTGGGCGCGCCTCGAAGCATCGCACCTCGCCCGGTCCCATCCTTCGAGGCCCGGCTTCGCCGGGCGCCTCAGGGTGAGGAACTTATTCAGGCGAGTTCGGCGTCTTCGCCGGCGATCTCGTCGTCCTGCACCATGGCGGAGAGTTCCTCGCGGGTCACGTTCTTGTCGGCGACCTTGGCGCGGGAGACGAGCAGGTCAACGACCTTCTGTTCGAAGATCGGGCCCCTGAGTTCGATCAGCGTCTGCGGGTTCTTGCGGTAATAATCGTAGACCTGCTTTTCCTGGCCGGGGAACTGGCGCACGCGGGCCAGAAGGGCCGCCTGCAATTCCTGCTCGTTCACCTGGACGGCTTCCTTTTCACCGATGGTGCCGAGCACCAGGCCAAGGCGCACACGGCGTTCGGCGATGGCATGGTATTCTTTCTTCGCATCATCTTCCGTCGTGCCTTCGTCAGCGAAGCTCTTCTTGGCCTTTTCCATCTCGCGGGTGAGTGCGTTCCAAATGCCATTGAACTCGGCTTCGACGAGCTTCTCAGGCAACTCGAAGGCGTACATCTTGTCGAGCGCGTCGAGCACGTCGCGCTTGAGCTTCATGCCGGTCATCTGGCCGAACTCGGCGGTAACGCGGCCCTTGATCATGTCCTTGAGCTTGGCGAGGTCTTCAAAGCCCAGCTTTTTGGCGAAGTCGTCATCAAGGGCGGTTTCCTTCGGCGCTGAAACCTTCGTCACTTTTACGGCGAAGGATGCTGCCTTGCCTGCAAGCTCGGCTACGCCATAGGTTTCGGGGAACGTCACATTCACGGTTCTGTCGTCGCCGGCCTTGGCGCCAACGAGTTGATCTTCGAAGCCGGGGATAAACTGGTTGGAACCGATTTCGAGAGAAACATCCTCGGCCTTGCCGCCTTCAAACGCCACGCCATCAATAGTGCCGGTGAAGGAAATGGTCAGCTGGTCGCCGGCCGCAGCGTCGCCGTGCTTTTCCTCGAAGGCCTTGGATTGGCTGGAGAGGCGCTTCAGGGTTTCGCCGATGTGGTCCTCGGTCACCTCAACCACGTGGCGCGAAAATTCAAAGCCCGAATGGTCGGCGAGTTCGAAGCTGGGGATCACCTCGAACGACATGGAGAAGGCGAGATCGCCCTTGCCGTCGATGATGGCGTTCACTTCGGCTTCGTCTTCGGGAAGCTTCACTTCCGGCTGGTAGGCGGGCTTGAGGTTGCGCTCGGCGAGCACCGCCTTGCTGTTGTCGTCAATCGCCTTCTGCACCACTTCGGCCATGGCCGATTTGCCATAGACGCGTTTCAAATGCGGCACCGGCACCTTGCCGGGGCGGAAGCCCTTGATGTTGGCGCGCTTCGACATGTCGATGAGCTTGGCATCAAGCTCCTTGCCGAGTTCGGCGGCGTTCACCACCACCTTGAATTCGCGCTTCAGGCCGGTGCTCAGTGTTTCGGTAACCTGCATGGTGGTCTCGCTGTTGTCTTGTCAGAATCAGTTTGGACCCGTTGTCCATGCGCGGCTGGTGCGGGCGGAGGGACTTGAACCCCCACGGGTTTCCCCACAGGAACCTAAATCCTGCGTGTCTGCCAATTTCACCACGCCCGCGCGCGCCATGGGCTCCGGGACGTTCAATCGGGGCGGTCTATAGCAGAGGGGTTTTGGCGAGGGAAGCGGAGAAAATCAGAAGGATAGCGCCAGATTGAGGCCTTCGACCAGTCGCTCGCGGACGGCGGCATCGCGGAATGGCTCTTGGGAGGCTCCGAAGTAAAAATCAGCTGCCGGACCCGACTGAGCAATCCGCTGCCTGGTCTGCAGCGCCTTGTCTTTCCAACCCAGGTGACCGTAGCTAGCCAATGCATACATGACATCCCAGGCAATACCGGGAATCGGTTCGACACCGGCAATGCAGTCTTCGTAGCGGCCTTCGGCAAAGGCGGCGACGCCTTCGAATTCGCCAAACCACAGGGGCGGCAGGGGCTCAAGTTTTCGCGCCTGTTCGAAAAGACTTCGGGCCTCGGCCAGCTTCCCGTCATAGGCCAGCACCAGGGCCCGGTTGACGAGCACCGCCGGGCCACCGGGATTGAGCAGCACGCCGCGTTCAGAAGCTCGCAGGGCCCCGTCAAGATCCTTGATACAGGTCAGAGCCCAAGCCTGAATGGCATAACAAATTGCGCTGCTTGGATCGAGGGCGACGGCGCGGCCAGCCAGTTCAGCACCCTTCACCGCATCCTCGATGACGAAATCCTGAACCCAACTTTCGCAGTAGGTGACGCTGAGCCCGGCCACGGCTTCGGCGTTTCGCGGATCGAGCGACGCGGACCGCTCGAAACAATCTCGCGCCGCCATGGTGCCTTGGCGCGACAGTTTCTTGAAGTGCCAGAAGCCCTGCAACACCAGTTCGTAACTCGACAGGCTGGTGGGTGGCCGGCCGGTACTTCTTACATTGACCGCGACTTTAAGGTGCCGGGCTATGGCCGAAGCCACGAGTTCACTGATCTCATCCTGCAGGCTGAACAGGCCGGTGATCGGCCGGTCATAACGTTCGGCCCAGATGGCTTCCTCGCTCACTGCATCGGCAAGCCGGACTGTCACGCGGATATTTTCGCCGCCGCGCCTGACGCTTCCGGTGATCACGAAATCGGTTTTGAGTTTTTCACGAATCGCCGCGAAATCCGGGGCCGCCGCGCGAAACACGCTTGCTGAGTACTGGCCGATTACCGAAAACACGCGGAAGCGCAGCAGCCGGTCGGCAATGTCGCCGCTCATGCCATCGCTGAAATACTGTTGCTCGGGATCGCCACTCAGATTGTCGAAAGGCAGAACGACGATGACGGGCTTGCGCGAAGCTGGCGGTCCGGAAATTCCCGCTGTCGCGTCAGGCGGTGGTCCGGCGTACTTGTATCCCCGGCCATGGACGGTGGCGATTATCTCCGGGCCAAGGGCCTTGCGCAGCGCCGACAAGTGAACATGAAGCGTGTTCTCCTCGACAATTGCGTCAGGCCACGCGGCTTCGAGCAATTGTTCCTTGCTTACAACCTCGCCCGGCCGCGAAAGGAGGACACAAAAGATGTCAAAGGCGCGGGCACTGAGTTCAATCGCGCCCGAGGGGCCTTCCACCCTTCGCGCGGCGGTATTGACGCGAAAGGCCCCGGCAACCAAATTCACATTTGCCGACGAACTCATGGCGAAAGCTTCAAGTGCATGTCGTGGTTATGGGTGAATGGCGCAAGCTGTCAAGGATACTTGGTTTCAGAATGAGAGCGCCAAATTGAGGCCCTCGACCAAGCGCTCGCGGACGGCGGCATCGCGGAAGGGCTGGTGGGCGGCGCCGTAGTGAAAATCTGCTGCCGGGCCCGACTGGGCGAAACGCTGCCTGGCCTGCAGCGCCTTGTCTTTCCATCCAAGCTGACCGTAGCAGGCCAACGCATATAGAACATCCCAGGCAATATTGGGAATTGGGCCGACGCCGGCAACGCAATCTTCGTAGCGGCCTTCGGCAAAGGCGGCGATGCCTTCGAATTCACCGAACCAGAGGGGCGGCAGGGGCTCAAGTTTTCGGGCCTGTTCGAACAGGCTGCGGGCTTCGGCCAGCCTACCGTCAAAGGCCAGCACCAGGGCACGGTTGACCAGCACTTCCGGGTCGCCTGGATTGAGCAGAATGCCGCGTTCCGACGCGCGCAAGGCCCCTTCCAGATCCTTGCTACAAAGCAGTGCCCATGCCTGAATGAAGTGACACGTCGCGTTGGCGGGATCGAGGGCAACGGCCCGGCCAGCCAGGTCAGCACCCTTCAGCGCATCCTCCATCACGAAATCCTGCAGCCATCCCTCGCAGTATGTGACACCGAGCCAGGCAACAGCTTCGGCATTGCGCGGATCGAGAACCAGGGATCGCTCGAAACAATCCCGCGCCGCCATGGTTCCCTGGCGCGACAGTTTCTTGAAGTGCCAATAACCCTGCAACACCAGTTCGTAGCTCGACAGGCTGGCGGGGGACCGGCCGGTGCTTCTGACATTGATCTCGACTTCGAGGTGGCGGGCTATGGCCGAGGCCACCAGTTCGCTGATCTCATCCTGGAGGCTGAACAGCCCGCTGATCGGCCGGTCATAACGTTCGGCCCAGATGGCTTCCTCACGCTCCGCATCAGCAAGCCGGACCGTCACGCGAATGCTCTCCCCGCCACGCCTCACGCTGCCAGTGACCACGAAATCGGCTTTGAGTTTTTCACGGATCGCCGCGAAATCCGGTGCCGCCGCACGGAACAAGCTGGCTGAGTACTGGCCGATCACCGAAAACTCGCGGAAGCGCAGCAGCCGGTCGGCAATATCGCCGCTCATGCCATCGCTGAAATACTGTTGGCCTGGATCGCCACTCAGATTGTCGAAGGGCAGTACGACGATGACCGGCTTTCGCGAAACTGCCGTTCCCGGCACTCCTGCCACGACGCCGGGTGGCGGCCCGGCATACTTGTAACCGCGCCCGTGGACGGTGGCGATCATCGACGGTTCCAGCGCCTTGCGCAGTGCCGACATGTGGACGTGAAGGGTGTTCTCTTCCACGACAACACCTGGCCACGCGGCATCGAGCAAGGCATCCTTGCCAACAATCTCATTGGGCTTGGCCAGCAACACCATCAAGATGTCGAAGGACCGGGCGCTCAGTTCCACGGGTCCGCCGGGCCCACGAAGCTCGCGCTCCCGGCGCTTGGCGGTATAGCCACCGAATGTGATGTCGCTGTCCTGCATGGCGCGAGACTAGCCCGGCTTGCTATCAAAGGCGACAGGGCGCTTAGAACGCGAGGGCTTTGGTGATGCCCGCGATCAACCGCTCCCGGACAGAGGCATCGCGGTAAGGCTCGCGCGAAGCGCCGGCGAGAGGGTCAACGTTGGGACCGAGCCGTTCAAGGCGCGCCTTGGCTTGCAAGGCCTTGTCGCGATAGGCCAGATGGCCGCAACAGGCCAGGACATACATGTTGTCCCAAGCCGGTTCGGTAATGGGCTCGACTCCGGCCAGAGCACTTTCATAGCGGCCCTCAACAAAATCGATCAGGCCGCCGAATTCGCCAAACCATATGGGTGGCACGGGGTTGAGTGTCAGGGCGCGATCGAGAAGCTGCCGGGCTTCCACCGTGTGGCCTTCGTAAGCGGCGGCATAGGCGCGATTGGCCAGAATATTCGAATCGCCGGAATTGAGGCTCACAGCGCGATCACTGGCCCTCACGGCGGCGTCGAGGTTGTTGACGCACAGTTCGGCAAAGCCAAGCATGGCGTGGCAGTGGCCATCGGCCGGATCGAGATTGACGGCCTCGGCGCACAGGCCAGCGCCGCGCTTCGCGTCTTCGAGTGCGAATACGTTAATCCAGTTGTTGGAATAGGTGACACCCAGCCAACTCATGGCCTCGGCACTGCCGGGGTCGATCTGGCTAGCACGTTCAAAGCTGGCTCGCGCCGCGAGATTGGAAGCGATCGTCACCTGGCGGAAATGCCAGTGCCCTCGAAGGATATGCTCATAACTCGAAAAGTTGGCCGGATGCTTGGCCCCGCTCCTGGCGGTGATTTCTATTTCAAGCAGGCGCGCCACGGCTGCGGCTACCAGATGGGCGACTTCGTCCTGGACCTCGAACAGGTCTTCAACGGGCCGGTCATAGTGCTGTGCCCAGATCAACTCGCCGGTCAAGGCATTGGCGAGACGGACGGCAATGCGTAAGCGCCCTCCAGCCCGGCGCACGCTGCCGGAAACCACGAAGTCGGCCTTCAGCGTTTCGCGGATCGCCGGGAAATCCGTCACGTCGCGAAGCGCTCTCGCCGAATGGTGGCCGATCACCGCAAAAGCCCGGAAGCGCGTCAAGCGTTCGGTGATGTCTACAGTGATGCCCTCGCTGAAATACTGTTGCTCGGGATCGCCGCTCAGGTTTTCGAAGGGCAGCACGGCGATCACCGGCTTCTGCGACATCTGCGGCTTTATCACGGCGGCGTACGCCTCGGGCGGCGGCCCGGCATACTTGTAGCCCCGGCCATGGACGGTGGCGATCACCTCCGGGCCCAGTGCTTTGCGAAGGGCTGCGATGTGAACCTGCAACGTATTGTCCTCGACCACAACGCCCGGCCAGACCGCTTCCAGCAATGTGTTCTTCTCAACCACTTCGCCGTGGTGGCCGAGGAGATAGTTCAGGATGTCGAAGGCGCGGGCGCTAAGGTCCACGGGCCCATTGGGGCCGGACACCACCCGTTCCTGCCGCTTCAGCCTGTACTCTCCAAACTGGAGATCCATCGCCACATCCCTGCGCCCCATGCGCAGACAACCCAGAGCATAGTGGGTCTTGATTGACCCACTCCTGTTATCGTCATCCCGGCGAAAGCCGGGACCCAGAACTCTCCACCGTCCTGCCGTTTGCAAACCTGGGTCCCGGCTTTCGCCGGGATGACGGCATAGGGCAGTTCAATCAGTTATCATTCCGCCCTAGCCGTTCCAAGGAAATCAACAATCAGCATTCTTCAGAACTCTTCAGGTTTCGGCCAAAGACCTGAGCGGGGTTTGGGGTCATTGTCACAGGCATAGGAGATCAGCCATGACACACATCAGCCTCGAAACCCCGAAGACCATCCGCTTCCCGGCAATCCGGTTTCCGAAGTTCGCGTTCGGCAAGATGCTCGCAGCGTTTGCCGGGGCCGGCGAAGCCTACGGCTCGGCCAAGGTCTCGGCCTATGGCGTGGCGATGGGTTTCGGCACTTCGCCGAAATCCACCGCCAAGCGCGAAGACGACTATTGAGCCCTTACACCATGCCGATGACTCGGCTGGGGCCACCGGTGCCGCCCCTGATCTTGGGGGCGCCGACCACCATCATGCCGCCGGCTGCTGGCATGGCGCCGATGTTGGCGACACATTCGAGGCCCCAGCGGCCGGTGGGCAGCCAGCCGTAATGAACGGCGAAATCGGGCGAAGGCCCGAAGTCGAGAGACAGGGTATCGACCGCCATGCCGATGGCGTTGCCGTCCTCGATCAGCATCTTGGCGGCTTCCATATGGAAACCGGGGAAGTGCATGGCCTTGTTGGCGTCGGCATTGCGGAACTTGTCGGTGGCGACATGGGCGTCCCAACCGGAGTTCATGGCAACACAGGCATTCTTGGGGATCGGGCCATTGGCTGATATCCACGCCTTGAGGTCATCGGGCGTCACCTGGGCATCGGCACTGGCGGCGGCTTTCTCGCGGATATCGACCACGCAGAGCGGCACCACCAGGTTTTCGACCGGAATTTCAGCGACACTCTTGCCATCGGCCGAGAAGTGCAACGGCGCATCCATGTGGGTGCCGGTGTGCTCGTTGATGCGGATTTCGAACAGGTTGAACTTGTGTTCGGCGTAGTTGAACTTCTGGTCCATCCACAATTGTTGGGCGCCGAAGTACGTCGGGAAGTTGGGGTGGAGTTCGTGCGTGAGATCGACGGGCTTCATCATGGCCGGGCCATCGGCGGCCTGAACGGCGGGAACGGCGACAACGGTTGCGGCAGCCGCTGCGGCCACGCCCCGGAACAGGCTGCGGCGGTCGAGCATGGTCTGCTTGACCTGATCCATAACACAGTGATGGCACATGACTGATCTCCCTGAATGTTGCCGGGCAGAGCCTATCACGGCCAAGGGCATTGTGAAGGGGTCAGCTTTTTGCCGCCCGCACCTGGGCAATCGTCGTTAGCGCGATGCCGATGGCCACCACCGCAGCACCCAGCCACACGCTGGCCGGGTAGGTTTCACCGAGCCACAGGACGCCGATGCCGACACCGATCACCGCCGCCACATAACCGATCTGCGAGAGATAGGTGGGCCCGCCCAATTGTTGCAGGCGGAAGAACATCACGAACATCGCGCGACGTCACCACCAGCTGGGCAATCACCAGCAGCGGCACGCGGGCGAGCGAAGCCACATCAATGGAGCCGGTCAAAACAAAGGCAATGACCACCAGCGGCGGCAGGGCGGCAAGATTGGTGAGTGACGCCAGCCGCAACGGGCCCTGCCCCCTTGGGCCAGGCCAGCGTGCGGTAGACATTGCCGAGACCGAGGAACACCGGGATCAACGCGGCCAGCGCCAGCCACAGGGCGTGGCCTGTCAAAATTGCCATTGCGCGCGAAGATGATGACCAGCGCGCCCACGAGCCCAAAGCCGATGCCGACGAGTGCCATCGTGGTCGGTGGCCGGACCTTGAGGACCAGCGACAGCAGTGCGGTGGTCACCGGCGACAGCGCGAACATGATGGCGGCGAGCCCTGAGCCGATCCTGGGGATCGCCGAATAGGTGAGGACATGCGGCACGACATAGGAGAGGAAGCCGGAAATCACCGCATAGCGCCACACCGGCACGGCATCGGGCTTGCCTTCGACGAGGCGCGAGACAATCGCCATCGAAACCCCGGCGCCGACGCAGACCAGCACCGCCCACAACACCGGATCAACCCCCGCCGCCACGGCGAGCTTGCCAATCGGGAAATAGAGCCCAAGCATAGCACCCGTGCCGAGGAGCAGGAGCAGCGGGTTGTTCATAGATAGTCGAGCAATGATTCTGCAGTGAGCCCACGCGGGCCATGGCGGTTGGCAGCATCGCCGTGCAGCCACACGGCGGCGCAGGCGGCATCGTAGGCATCCATGTGCTGCGCGAGCAGTCCGGTGATGATGCCAGCAAGCACATCGCCCGATCCTGCTGTTGCAAGCGATGGCGGGGCATTGGTGTTGATGGTGGCGCGGCCATCGGGATGGGCGATGACGGTGTCGGCACCTTTCAGAATGACTATCGCTCCGGACAGCTTTGCAGCCATGCGGGCATATTCATGCTTTGAATCCACGGTATCCCACAAGCCTTTGAACAGTCTGTGAAACTCGCCCTCGTGCGGGGTCAGGACAACGGCGCGCTCGGGGTTCTCGGCGATGGCCGTGAACAGTTCGTCGGGGTCTTGTGCAAATGATGTTAGAGCGTCAGCATCTAGCACGATGCGCGCGCCACTGGCCAAAGCGATGCGCACCTTGGATCGTGTCTCATTTCCAACACCTGCGGCGGGCCCGACGCACACTGCGTTCTTGCGGCGGTCGTTGAGGTACATCACGAGGTCTGCGTCAGAAAGCATGACAGCTGACACGTGGCTGGCATGCACAGCCAAAGCTTCACGGCTGCCGTGAATGCTCACAACTCCCGCCTCGGATTTCAATGCCGCTTGTGCCGCCAGGCGCGCAGCGCCGGTGTTCAACGGTCCCCCAGAAATGATGACCGCATGTCCACGATAGTATTTGTGTTCGTGCGTTTCGAAAATGCGCCGCAAGGGTTCGCGGTTTTCGAAAGTCTTGGGAGCGATTTCATCCCAGCACGCTTTCCGGAATGCCGATGTCGGCGACAACAACCTCGCCGCACAATTCCTGCCCAGTGAGCAACAGGTGCCCCGGCTTCTTGCGGAAGAATGTGACCGTCAATTCTGCGCCAGCGGCAGAGCCATGAGTACCGCCGGTCGCGCCATCCAAACCAGAGGGGACATCGATGGCCACGACCGGCACGTCCAGCTTTATAGATCGCCGTCGCGAAGTCCTTCCGGCATGTCCTTCGAAATGCCTGCCCCGAAGATCGCATCGACGATCAATTCCGCCTGCTTCCCTCACGCTGAGGTGCCTCGCGCAGCGGGCCTCGAAGTCATGCCCTTCGAGGCATCGCCTCCGGCGATGCGCCTCAGGGTGAGGATAGGTCTCGACCTCCCCGTCCCACTTCGCCGCCATCACTGCGGCATCGCCTTTGAGTTTCGCGCGCTCGCCATAGAGCGCCACGCGTACCGGCCAGCCCCATTTCTTGAGATACCGTGCGCAGACGAAGCCGTCGCCGCCGTTGTTGCCGGGGCCGCAGAGGACAAGCGTCTTTCGCGCGCCGTAGCGTCTGACGATTTCCTCGGCGACGGCGCGGCCGGCGTTTTCCATGAGGGTGAGCGAGGGCATGCCCGCCGCCACGGCGAGCGCATCGGCGCGGTACATTTCTTCGGGCGTCAGAAGTTCGTTAGTCAATGCCGGCCTCTTCGGCTTCGAGCAGCTTCTCGATGTGTTCCATGGCAGTGCGGCATTGTCCGCCGTCCACGGGTTCGAGCACCGCACCATCCGGCAGCCTGTCCTTGCCAAGACTGAAACTGCCGATCTCCTCAAGGCTGGAGCCGCAAGTCCTCAACCTCAAGCCGCTCTCGCCGAGCCACAGGCGCACGCCCTTGCCGGCGCTCTCGACATAAAAGCTGCCGCCATCGCAGGCCATCGAACAATAAAGCGCACTGCCACCTTCAACGGGCCCGCAGCCGTCATAGATATAGCCGGGTTTCGCCTCGCCCTCGACTTCGGCAAAGACGCGGCCCCAGGTGACGGGGTCCGTATCGTTCAGCAGTTCACGGTGAAGCTCGAGAAGTAATCGTGTGACGCCCTTCTCGGCCGTCATGCCGAAGCAGGCGCGGCCGCCGGTCTTCAGGGCGGCATCGGGCAAGGGTCCGGCCAGCGCCGGAGCCGACAACACAGCAAGTAACAGGATCGCAAATGTCCTCATGGCGCAAGCATAGGAGAAGCCAAGCGGTCTGCCTAGCGGGCCCGGCAGTGGATCATGACCGTGCTGGCAACCGGCGCATAGTGCAGTCCATGCTTGAACTTCGCCCCACGTGCGAGAACTGCAACCGTCCGCTGCCGCCCGAAGCGGTGGATGCGATGATCTGTTCTTTTGAATGCACATTTTGTGCAGATTGCGTTGCAGGCGTTCTGCTGAACGTCTGCCCCAATTGCGGCGGCGGTTTCGAGAAGCGCCCGATCCGCCCGGCCCAGAACCGCAGGGGCGAGAACGACACAGCGCATTATCCGCCCTCGGCCAAGGTCAAACATCGCCCGGTCGATGGCGCCGCGCACCGGGCCTTTGCGACGGCTCTGGCCGCCATACCACCGAATAAACGCTAGGCTGCGCGCTTCGCCGTCTGCTCCGCCAACGCGGCATCAAGCTGGCGCTGGCTCCAGCCCTCGGCCACCGCTTTGGCAAGCAGTGCCTGCTGGCTCGGAGGAGCAAGACCGCCGAGCGGCGGGTCGGTGTCGAGGTTCGTCGGGAACGGATAACCGTCGGCGGTTGCCGCTATCACCGCCCGGCGTTCGGCCTCGCCCAGCCCGGCCAGATGCGGAAACACCGCGCGGCTCATGGCTTCGCGGTTGATCTGTTCCATATGTTTGGCAAAGGGTGAAGCGACTTGCAGCAGGTTCACCATGCGCACTACATTGCTGGTGCGGTTTTCGCCGGCGGCATGAAACAGCGCAGGGCTGAAGAAGATCGCATCGCCCTTGTCGAGCGGAAGTTGCACATGGCGTTCTTCAAACAGGCTGCGGAACTCCGGCAGGAGAGCCGCCATGTAGCCCTTTTCGAAACGTTGCGAATGGGGCAGCAGCTTGGTGGTGCCGCTTTCGATCGGCGCATCGACGTGCGCCACGCCCCCTTGCAAAATGAGCATCGGCCCGAAGCGGTGCACATGCATCGGGTAGTCCGACATCTGCTGACCGGACATGAAGCCCAGGTGATAGTCGCGGTGCGGTTGCTGCGGCTTGCCGCCGGGGCGTACCTGGTTCACCTGCGTCGCCATCTGATAGCCCTCGCCCAGCCAGCTGCGGCAGGCAAGGTCGATCACCGGATTCGCCATGTAACGCGCGTAGACGTCGGGGGCTTTCAGGCAGAGTTTCTGCAGGCTGTTCCAGATGCGGTCGTTGGCGCCGGCCTTGGCGAAATGATCGCCCGCCGACGTGCCCGCAGCGCGTTCCTCGGCGATGATCGTGCGAAAAACTTCAGAGGCCGCATCGACAGCGCCCAAATCGCGGAACGCTCGCCTGATCACGAACACGCCCGCACCTTCGAGCAGAATGCGCGACCATTCGGCGCCGGTTCCGGAGTTCACGCGGTGGCCATCATAGATCGGAATGTTCTTCTGGATATCGCTGACCGAAGGGCAATCGGCAACCCGCGTTTCGGTATCCACATCCTTGCGGAAGGCAGCGAGATCAATGCCCTTGGCCCAACTCATGTCGCCTGACGTTTCGTACATGGTCACCTCACCAGCAAGTATCGCCACCATCGGCCAACACGATGGAGCCGGTCAACAGGCTTGCGGCGTCGCTTGCGAGGAACAGGACAACCGAAGAGATTTCCGAATTTTGGCCCATGCGGTCATCGTTACAGTGCCATCCTAGCGGATGACTTCGATACTCACGGCAAGACCGAGATCGGCCCACGACCGGTCGGCGGTGACGGCGGTGGCTCCGGTACTCATGGCCAGTGCCAGGCACGCCCGGTCGCCCAGCGACAGGCCCCGGGATTTGGTGAGGGGGCGGAGGTTCGCCACATTTCCAGGCTTGCGCTTCATCAAATGCTGCAAGCTCAACGCCTGTGCCATTGAACAAGCTGCAGAGCTTCAGTTTGCGGAACCCCCGCGTCGGCGAATTTGGAGATGACCTCGGCTGCATTGACACAGCTTATCTCGCGCGCCGGGCAGCAGTGCCGCGACTTCGATTGCACCGGGTTCCTTCTGAAAATACGGCAAGCAGTGCAGAAGCATCGAGTACGACACTCATTCGCGCTCAGCTTCCGCTCGGCGTTCCGCGATCAATTCGTCAACGAGCGACCGGTCTCCAGCATGGCGCTTTATCAACTTGCGGATTTTCTCCACGGCCATCATTGGCGTGATCAATCGCAGCACGCCATCCTCCATGCGGGCTGTTACGATACCACTGGCATCAACGCGCATGGCGGCGCGGGCTGCGGCGGGGATCACGACACGGCCGTTGGGCGCAATCTTCAGGCGCCAGTGTTGATCGCCATTTGCCAGAGGCATCACCCCGGCACTGTCCTCGGAAAAGCCGGTGACAGTATTTTTTGATGTGTCACTATTGTTACGTTTTGCCATTTCCAGAGTTTATGCCATTTTCTTGCCTACCGCAAGTTTCAACACTGCCTATATTTTTTGCACTTCGCCTCTTTTTTGGGCGTCAACCATTTGTTAACTTGCGCATCTCCCACTCAACCCCTTGAAATCACAGTGCTTCGAGTCTGGCATGAGCCCTGCAACCGCGTGGGTGCGTTAACGCGAGGCCGTCAATACATGAAAAAGATCGAAGCCATCATCAAGCCGTTCAAGCTCGATGAAGTGAAAGAGGCTCTGCAGGAAGTGGGCCTGCAAGGCATCACGGTGACCGAGGCCAAGGGCTTCGGGCGCCAGAAGGGCCATACCGAGCTTTATCGCGGGGCTGAATACGTCGTCGACTTCCTGCCCAAGGTGAAAATCGAGATTGTGCTGGCCGATGAACTCGTCGACAGGGCGGTCGAAGCCATTCAGAACGCCGCGCGCACCGGGCGCATTGGCGACGGCAAGATTTTCATATCGACCGTCGAGCAAGCCATCCGCATCCGCACCGGCGAGTCCGGGCCGGACGCGCTGTAACAACCACCGTCAAGAAAGAGGAAAGAGCATATGAGCAAGCCACTCGACGCCGAAGGCGTGATGAAGATGATGAAGGACAAGGACGTCAAATACGTCGACCTCCGCTTCACCGATCCGCGCGGCAAGATGCAGCATCTCACCATGGACATTTCGCAGATGGGTGAAGACGCCTGGACCGACGGCCTGATGTTCGACGGCTCGTCGATTTCCGGCTGGAAGGCCATCAATGAATCCGACATGGTGCTGAAGCCCGATGCGGCGTCGGCCCACATGGACCCGTTCTATGCCCAGACAACGCTCGCGGTGTTCTGCGACATTCTCGATCCCGGCACCGGCGAAGGTTACAATCGCGACCCGCGGATGATCGCCAAGCGCGCCGAGAACTATCTGAAGCAGACGAAAATCGGCGACACCATCAATGTCGGCCCGGAAGCCGAATTCTTCATCTTCGACGACGTGAAATTCGCAACCCAACCCTACAACACCGGCTTCAAGCTCGACTAGCGTCGAACTGCCGAAGAACTCGGACCGCGACTACGAGACCGGCAACATGGGCCACCGGATGCGCACCAAGGGCGGTTATTTCCCGATGAACCCGATGGATTCAGCCCAGGACATGCGCTCGGAAATGCTCTCGGTGATGGGCGAGATGGGGCTTGCCGTCGAAAAGCATCACCATGAGGTGGCGTCCGCCCAGCACGAGCTTGGCACCAAGTTCCAGCCGCTCACCATGGCCGCCGACCACATGCAGATCTACAAATATGTGATCCACAACGTGGCCCACGCCTATGGCAAGACCGCCACCTTCATGCCGAAGCCGATCTTCGGCGACAACGGCTCGGGCATGCACTGCCACTTCTCGATCTGGAAGGACGGCAAGACGCAGATGGCGGGCAACCAGTATGCCGATCTCTCGGAAACGTGCCTGTACTTCATCGGCGGCGTCATCAAGCATGCCAAGGCGCTCAATGCCTTCACCAATCCCTCGACCAATTCCTACAAGCGCCTGGTGCCGGGCTATGAAGCCCCGGTGCTGCTCGCCTATTCGTCGCGGAACCGCTCGGCCTCGTGCCGCATTCCGTTCACCAACAACCCCAAGGCCAAGCGCGTCGAAGTGCGCTTCCCCGATCCCACCGCCAACCCCTACTTCTGCTTCTCGGCGATCCTCATGGCGGGGCTCGACGGCATCACCAACAAGATCCACCCAGGTCCCGCCATGGACAAGAACCTCTACGACCTGCCGCCCGCCGAACTGAAGGAAATCCCGACGGTGTGCGGCAGCCTGCAGGAAGCCATCGACAGCCTCGCCGCCGACCACGAGTTCCTCCTCAAGGGCGGCGTCTATTCCAAGGACCAGATCGAGAGCTATCTCGAACTCAAGCAGGAAGAGCAGGACCGCTACCGCATGACGCCGCATCCGGTCGAGTTCGACATGTATTACAGCTGCTGAGGCAGGCGGCGATCTCCCTGAACTGAACCCCGGTGGAAACGCCGGGGTTTTTTGTTTGGCTGCCATTCTACGATTGCAGATCTGACTTCCAGTTACCTTTTTCGTCTTTTATTACAATTTGTTATACAAAATTGACATTTCTCTTTCAAACTACTATGTTTGTGCAAGATAAAAGAGGAATTTCTCCATGGCAGCGAACATTCTCCCGCTTTCCGGCATTAAGGCTCCAAGTCAGAGTACGGGACACATTGGAGATCGCTCGGACTTGCTTTTGTATGATGGTTTGCGCCGGGATTCAGTATGAACTCGCTTCAGGTTTTTGCTCAGTATGTGGAAGAACTCCGGAATACCGGGGGGCTTAAGGGGACAGATATCGCAAATATTGCCGATGTATCCGAAGCCACTGTCTCTCGTTGGACGAAAGGCACAGCGAGCCCGCATCCACGTACGCAATTGGTGCTTTCGGATTTGCACTACATCGTGAACCGGCTCCGAGATTATTATACGCGTGAGGAAATTCGCACCTGGTTGTTCGCTCGCCACCCACAGCTTGCCGGTGAACGGGCAATTGATCTTATCAATTCCGGCCGTTCCGAAGAGGTGTTGGATGTATTGGAACGGCTAGATGCCGGGGCATTTCTCTAGCCCATGTCCCCACAGCACCAAATAAGAGACTCAATTCTGCTTGACGCGTTGGGGACTGTTTCGTTCCAGGTTCTCAAAACCAAGCTGTGGCGTATCGTCAGAAGGGACCGAGACCCCATCCGAAGCTCATTCCCAAAAGGGCGCTGGGACGATGGGACAATCGACGTGCTGTACACTTCATTGGAAGCCGACGGCGCAAAAGCAGAAATGCATTTTCATCTCTCCCGAGGACAACCGGTGTTCCCATCGAAGATGGAATTCTCGCTGTTTGAAATCGAAGTTGAGCTTCTAAAAGCATTGGATTTGACCAACATGAATTTTCTGGAACCCTTGGGAGTCGACCCGGCAACCTACGGAAACCTTGGCTACCTGCACAAAGAAGAAGAGTATCGCGCAAGCCAACGAATCGGTGAAGCGGCGCATTTTCTGGATTCCGATGCGATCATCGTGCCGAATGCTCGATGGGCCTGCAATAACGTGATGCTGTTTACTTCAAAAATCCCTCCTGACAGGATCGCCGTTGTCCGCGATCATGGTCCGATAGATTGGACAATCTGGCGCAAGAGCACAACGTCTCCCCACTAGATTTTTCCCCGATGAGTCCGGATGATTCAGCCCAGCCGAAAGCCGATCAGACGCAACCAGGGTCGGGCCCTCACTCCTCCTGAAAGACTTCCTCGCGCTTGCGGGAGATACTGGGGAGGAGCACTGCTACAAGCACGCAGACGGCGACGAACATCAGGGCGGCGCTGAGCGGGCGCGTGAAGAAAACCGTGGCGTCACCGCGCGAAATGATCATGGCGCGGCGCAGGTTTTCCTCGAGCATCGGACCGAGCACGAAGCCCAGAAGCAGCGGCGCCGGCTCGCAACCCAGCTTGATCAGCACGTAGCCCACAAATCCGAAGGCGGCCACCGCATAGAGATCGAAGGCATTGCCGTTCATGCTGTAGACACCGATGGCGCAGAAGGCGGCGATGGCCGGAAACAGCATGTAATAAGGAATGGTGAGGAGCCGCACCCACAATCCGATCAGCGGCAAGTTCAACAGCACCAGCATGAGATTGCCGATCCACATCGAGGCAATCACCCCCCAGAACAGGGCCGGCTGCTCGGTTGCGACATCGGGGCCGGGAATGATGTTCTTGATCGACAGCGCGCCGATCATCAAGGCCATGACGGGATTGGCGGGAATGCCGAGGGTCAGCAGCGGAATGAAAGACGTCTGGGCGCCGGCGTTGTTGGCCGCTTCGGGCGCCGCAACACCTTCGATGGCGCCCTTGCCGAAACGCCCGGGCGTTCGCGACAACTTCTTTTCCAGTGAATAGGCGGCAAAGGATGACAGCACAGCACCACCGCCCGGCAGAATGCCGAGGATGGAACCCAGTGCCGTTCCGCGCAGCACTGGCGCAATAATGGCGCGCAGGTCGGCGCGGGTCGGCATCAGGCCGGAGACCTTCTTGATGACAGCGGCACGGTCGGTCTCGTTTTCGAGATTGCGCAGGATCTCCGCCATGCCGAAGACGCCGACAGCGACCGCCACGAAATTTATGCCGTCGGCAAGTTCGAGGAACCCGAACGTATAGCGGTCATCGCCGGTATAGACATCGCGGCCCACAAGACCGAGCAGCAGTCCGAGGACAATCATGGCGATGGCCTTGATCACCGAACCGTGGGCCAGGGCGATCGAACACACCAGCCCCAGAACCATCAGAGAAAAATATTCAGCCGCTCCGAACTTCAGTGCCACCCGGGCCAGTGGCGGGGCGAGTGTCGCCAATAGAATAGTGGCGACGGTCCCGGCGAAAAACGAGCTGAGTGCTGCGGTAGCCAGTGCCGGCCCGGCGCGGCCCTGGCGCGCCATCTGATAGCCATCGATGGCAGTGACGGCGGAAGACGATTCGCCCGGCAGGTTGATCAGGATCGCGGTGGTCGAGCCGCCGTATTGGGCACCGTAGTAAATGCCGGCGAGCATGATGATCGAGGTTGCGGGAGACAGCGCATAGGTGATTGGCAGCAGCATGGCGATGGTGGCCGTCGGCCCGATGCCAGGCAGCACGCCGATCAGGGTTCCGAGAAACACCCCGATGAAACAATAGAGCAGATTGACCGGATCAAGTGCGGTGGAAAAACCCAGGGCGAGATTTGACAAGAGTTCCATCGGTCTTCGGTCACACGTTCAGCCAGCGGCCGACCAGCGGCAGCGGCAGGCCCAGGCCAAAACTGAAAACGGCAATGCAAAAGACCGTCAAACCCACGGTCAGCGCGATAGCCACTCCGGGCGTGGTGCGGTGGCTGGCCCAGGCGGCGATCATCACTGTCAGCGGCAGGGCGATCACCAGGCCGAGGCCGCGCACCGTTGCGCCGAAGATCACTGGGGCGGCCAAAATGAGCACCAGTCCGCGCCACGGCACCTTGCCAATTTTTTCCGGCGTCATGTTCAACGACTTCGCCATGACGATCAGGCCAAGCAGAATCAGAAGGCTCGACAGCACCAGCGGGAAATATCCCGGCCCCATCTTGAAGGCCGTGCCGATGTCGAGCGTGAGCGCCCCTGCCATGAAGGCAAGGCCGATGGCGGCGAACAATGCGCCCGCCGCCATGTCCTTGATGTTGAAAGCCGGCATCGGGCAAAACCCGCCTCAGTCGGCGTATTCGGCGGCCGTCTCGATGATCGGTTTCCAGCGGGCGATTTCGGCCTCAAGCTTGGCCTTGAGCGCATCCGGCGTGGCGTCGCTGGCGGCGACAGGAGCCGTCCCCAGTTCGGCGAAACGATCGATGATGGTCTGCTCGGCGAGGGCTTTCTGCAAGGCCGCAGATAGCCGGGCTGCCACGTCCTTGGGCGCACCCTTGGGCGCATAAAGACCGTGCCAGATGCCGAATTCCATTCCGGCGAGGCCGGCTTCGCCGGCCGTCGGAATATCGGGGAATGTCGCCAGCCGCTCCTTGGTGGTGGTGGCATAGGCCTTGATCTCGCCAGCCTTGATCTGCTTCGTCGTGTTGGTGCTCTGGTCGCACATCATGTCGACCTGGCCACCGATCAAATCGGTCAGCGCCGGGGCAGTACCTTTATAGGGAACGGTAGTCAGCTTGGTGCCAACCTGGCCCATGAAGAGCATGCCGCAGAGATGCGAAGCCGCACCGATACCGGCGTTGGCCAGGGTCACCTTGTCGCCATTGGCCTTCACATGCTCGATCAGCGCCTTGATGTCGGCGGGCTCGAAATCCTTGCGTGCCACGATGATCATCGGCACTTCGGTGACCAGGCCCACGTATTCAAATGCCTCGAGCGGCTGATAGGGCAGCTTGCGGTAAAGCGACGCCGAGGTTGCCATGCCGATGTGGTGCAACAGCAGGGTATAACCATCGGGCGCAGCGGTGGCGACCCGGGCGGCGCCGAGCGTGCCGCCCGCCCCGCCGACGTTTTCAACGATGACCTGCTGCCCAAGATCACGGCTCATGGCTTCGGCGATCAACCGCGCCACCGTGTCGGTCGGCCCACCGGCGCTGAACGGAACGACCATGGTGATTGTCCGGTCCGGATAGGTCTGGGCTGCCGCCAGCAGCGGCGCCAGCAACATGAAAATTGAAGCCAACAAAAGTTTGCGCATGATATCTCCCCGTTTGTTTCCAAAACCACGCCGGTGCTGAAACCAGCACCATGGTGATCTTTTGCCCTCGCGTGTATCCCGCTGAGTTGACGGGCCGACTATAGGTTTGAGACCTGCCGTGTCAAGGGAGGCAGCATGTGGGCAGTGGGTTGGTTCGAAATCAGTAGCGCAACAACGTGACCTGAGTGTAATTTGCGGCTTGGTATTGCCGCCGATGCTAAAATTCGCCCTAAATCTCGCAGGCGATTTCCAGAGAGAGATTTACCAATGCCAAAGGCATACATCATCGCCAGCATAAACGTCACCGATACGGACGGCTATCAGGCATACTTGGATGGGGCGGTGAAAGTTACAAAACAGGCCGGCGGCAAGCTGCTCGTGAGCGGCGGCCAAACCGAAGCAATCGAAGGCAGACTTCATGACCGCATCGTGGTCATTGAATTCGAAAACATTGAAGCGGCACGCGCCGCCGCATCGGGTTACTCAGCCTTGCGGCACACGCGCGGCACCTCGGCCCCCGAATACGATTCAGTTATCGTGGAAGGCATATAGCCGTTGGCGCTGGGATTTCAAAATGACCCGCTACCCCGGCCTCCATGCCACGGCGCTGAAGCGGCACGACGAATATGACGAAGGCAGCGCCTTGGGCAATGGCGTGAAAGCGGAACTCACAGGCGATCTCAATCAGTTGCGTGGCGTCTTCGAGAATTGACCAGTGTCAAAGGCAACCGTTAGCGGCTGGTGCTAATTGATCCGATCATGCGCAAATCACTGATCGCCGCTTTTGTTTTCGCCGTTGCCGCCGCAGCCGCCGGAGTTTGGCTCTTGCGATCGCGCCCGGTCACCGTCACCGTTGCGACTGTCGAGCAGAACGTCGCCATTGAGGTGTTTGGCCTCGGCACGGTAGAGGCGCGGGTTCTTTCCAGCATCGGCTTCGAAGTGGGCGCGGCACTCGTCGAACTCAATGCCGATCATGGCAGTGCCGTGAAGACGGGCGATGTGCTGGCCAGACTGCATACCGCCGAGCAGGACTCACGCGTCGCCCGCGCCAAGGCGGGAATTGCGGCAGCCGAAGCCGTGGTGGAGCGGGCCAAGGCGGCGATCCTCAAGCAAGCGGCGATCCTCGACCAGAAACGAGAGGCGAACCGGCGCCAGCAGGAACTGGTGGACAAGAAGGTGATCTCCGTCGAGAGGGCCGAGGAAGCTTTCAAGGACCTGAAGGTGGCGGAGGGCGACCAGGCGCTGGCGGAGGCCGATGAGGCGGTGGCGCGAGCTGCGCTCTCCTCGGCGCGCGCCGATCTCGCCCATGAAACCATGCTGCTCGATCACCATTATCTGCGGGCGCCCTTCGATGGCGTCGTGGTCGAACGCCACAGCGAGCTTGGTGCCGTGGTCCGGGCGGGTGACCGGGTGTTCACGCTCGTTGATCCGGCAAGCGTGTGGCTTCTCGCCCATGTGGAAGAGGCCCGGGCCGGCGTTCTGGCGCTGGGCCAGCCTGCCGAAGTGCGTTTGCGGTCGCTGCCCATACAAGTGTTCAAGGGCAAGATTGCTCGCGTCGGCATCGAGAGCGACCGGGTGTCCGAAGAACGCCGCGTTTTTGTGAAATGTGAAGATTGCCCCGCCGATTTCCATCTGGGAGAACAGGCGGAAGTCATCATCACCACTGGCGTAATCGGCGAAGCCCTACTGGTACCCGAAACCGCCGTTATCGGCTTCGACGGGCATGGCGGCCGGGTATGGATCGACGACAAGGGCGTGGCCCGGCAGGTGGCCGTCACCTTCGGAGCGCGCACGCTTGATGGCCGCGTGGCGATTGCCGGAGGCTTGCCGAATGGCGCCGCCGTGATCGTCGCGCCGATCGAAGGCTTGAGTGAAGGCCGCGCCGTGAAACGCCAAGGCGGCGCCTCACCATGAACCTCGCCTATCGCGACATCCGCCACAATGCCGGGCGCTTCATGCTGACATGCGTAGGCCTTGGCATGCTGCTTGGCGTGGTGCTGGCGATGATCGGCATCTATCGCGGCATGGTTGAGGATGCGCTCACGCTGGTGCGGGCCCCCGCCGCCGATATCTGGATTGTCGAAAGCGGCAAGCGTGGCCCCTTCGCCGAGAGCTCACGCATACCCGGCGACACGCGCGAGGCCGTCGAACGCATTCACGGCGTAGCGGCGGCGGGCTCCATCACCTATCAGGCGGTGGATGTGGAGCGTGGCGGCAAGCTGCTGCGCCTACAAATCATCGGTTATGAACCGGGCCAGACCCGGCGAGCCGCGCGGGCTGATCGAGGGGAGGCCAATCTCCCGCAGCCACTTCGAAATCGTCGCCGACCGCACCACCAAATTGGGCCTTGGCGATACGCTGATACTCGGGCGCAACCGTTTCACGGTTACAGGGCTCACCGCGGGGCACGTCACCTCAGGCGGAGACCCGGTTGCCTATATCAGCTTGCTCGATAGCCAGAAGCTGCAATCGGAACTCGCTCCGCCGGCCAGCCGCGTCGAGCGGGCCCGGGGTGGCGGCATACAAAATTCAGACACGGTCAACGCCGTCGTTGCCCGCCTGGCGGCCAATGTGCGCGTTGAACAGGTGGCGCAGTCGGTTACACGCTGGAAACACCTGAACGCCATCACCGCCGCCGAACAGGAACTTATCCTCACCGGATCGGTGGTGCAGCGGGCCCGCCAGCAGATCGGCCTGTTCACCTCCATCCTGCTTGCTGTGTCCGCCGTCATCATCGCCCTCATCGTCTACACCATGACCATGGACAAGATCCGCGAGATCGCCACTCTCAAGCTTATTGGCGCGCCGGACCGCACCATCGTCGGCATGATCGTTCAACAGGCTGTGGCGCTCGGCCTCACGGGCTTCCTGCTCGGCGCCACGTTCATCGTCAGCGTCAAGGATTACTTTCCGCGCCGCGTGTATCTCCAGCCGCAGGACGGCTTGGCTCTGGCCGTAATAGTGCTGGTCGTCTGCCTGATTGCCAGCGGTCTCGGCGTCCGCTTGGCATTGTCGGTCGAGCCGTCGAAGGCGCTCGGTGGCTGACATGCCGGATACAGCCCCTGCCCCGCTTGTCAAACTCGAGCAAATATCGAAACACTTCGGAGATGGTGACAGGCGCGTTGATGCGTTGCGCGATGTTTCAATTGAAGTGTTTCCGGACGAGATCGTCGGCCTTGTAGGCCCCAGCGGTTCCGGCAAGTCGACGCTGCTCAATGTTGTCGCCTGCATTCTGGAGCCCTCAAGCGGACGCATGACGCTCGATGGCGACACTGTCTACGACAACGGCTGGCGCAAGACTGACTTGCGCAAGCTGAGGCTCGACAAGATCGGCTTCATTTTCCAGTTTCACAATCTGTTGCCGTTCCTCAACACCACTGAAAACGTCGCCATGGTGCTGGAACTGGCGGGCGCTACCACCGTCGAAGCCAAGCGACGGGCCGTGGAATTGCTGGACTATCTCGGCGTCGGCAACCGCAAGAGCGCCATGCCATCGACCATATCGGGCGGCGAGGCCCAACGCGTCGCCATTGCCCGCGCCATCGCCAACCGGCCGCGCATCATCCTGGCCGACGAGCCAACAGCAGCTCTCGATTCACCGCGCGCCGGGGTGGTGATGGACCTCCTCGCCCAGGTGGCGCGCGAGCAGCGGGCGGCCATTCTCGTCGTTAGCCATGACGAAAAGATATTCAACCGCTTCCATCGCATCTTCTATCTGCGCGACGGAGCCCTGGAGTCCTCACCGGCGGCTTCCGCGGCCCCGGCATTTCGGGCCTAGCTGCGGCGGCCACTCTCGCCCGCCGTAACGTAGAGAGTTTTTAGTAGCCATTGGCCGCAGCGTTCAACTTGTGGTAAGGGCTCGGGTGGGGGGCTAACCCCTTGAGGTACGCCATGAATGACGGCACGATTCCATCGGATTTCACGGTGGTCATGATCAAACCTTCGCACTACGACAGCGAGGGCTATCCCATCACCTGGCACCGCACCATTGTGCCGTCCAATACGCTTGCCGCACTCTATGGCATCGGGCTTGATGCATCCAAACGCAAAGCGCTCGGCGAAGCCGTCACCATCCACCTTGAACCTCATGACGAAACCAACCGGCGCATCCGGCCTTCGCGTATCATCGCCAGCATCAGAAAGCGCGGCGGCAAGGCTCTCATTTGCCTCGTCGGCGTACAGTCGAACCAGTTCGAGCGCGCCGTCGATCTGGCGAAGCCATTTCTCGCCGCCAACATTCCGGTGATGATGGGCGGCTTTCACATTTCCGGCTGCCTGTCGATGCTCAAGGAAACGCCGGCCGAAATCAACGCCGCCATGGCGCTTGGCATTTCGATGTTCGCGGGCGAAGCCGAGGAAGGCCGCTTCGACGAGGTGCTGCAAGACGCCTGCAACGGCACGATCAAGCCCTTGTACAATTACCTCAAGGATCTGCCCAAGCTCAACAACGAGCCAACGCCGCTACTTCCCGCCTCCGAAATCAAGTACAATTACGGCGCGCGCTCTAGCTTCGATCTCGGCCGTGGTTGCCCATTCCAATGCTCGTTCTGCACCATCATCAACGTGCAGGGCCGCAAGAGCCGCTTCCGCACGCCGGAGGACCTTGAGCGCATCGTCCTGGAAAATCATGCCCAGGGCATCCATCAGTTCTTTATCACCGACGACAATTTTGCCCGCAACCGCGAGTGGGAAGCGTTTTTCGATGTGCTGATCCGGCTGCGCAAGAAGCCCGGCATCAAGGTGAAGCTGATCATCCAGGTCGACACCCAGTGCCACAAGATTCCGCGCTTCATCGACAAGGCGGCGAAGGCGGGTGTCCGCCGCGCCTTTATCGGGCTTGAGAACATCAACCCCGACAATCTTGTCGCTGCCAAGAAGCGCCAGAACAAGATCACCGATTATCGCATCCTGCTGCAGAAATTCCGCGATCACGGCATCTTCACCTGGGCGGGCTACATTCTCGGCTTCCCCGCCGACAGCAAGCAATCGATCCTGCGCGATATCGAGATCATCAAGAAGGAACTGCCGCTCGATCTCCTTGAGATGTTTTTCCTGACGCCGCTGCCAGGCTCGGAAGACCACCGCACGCTGCTCGACAAGGGCGTGTGGATGGATCCGGACCTCAATAAATACAATCTCCACAATCGCGTCAGCCACCATCCGAAGATGACCGACGCCGAATGGGAAGAGGCCTATGACGCGGCCTGGGCCAGCTACTATTCCTACGAGCACATCGAAACCGTGGCCCGGCGCCATGGTGCCAGGCCCGATGGCAAGGTCTCCAAGGTCGTCAGCTATCTGTTGGAATTCAAGGCAATCTACGAGATCGAAAGGGTTCATCCGCTGGAAGGTGGCGTGTTCCGCCTGAAATATCGCACCGACCGCAGGCCCACACTGCCCCGTGAACTGCCCGGCCTGTTTCATCTGAAACTGTTCGCCGAGAACGCGGTGAAGGTGGTGCGCTATCTTAACATCACGCTTCGCGGTTTCGCCATCGTACGCAAGGTCACGCGCGATCCCAATCGCCTTGCCTATACCGACCTCGCAATGGCGCCCGTCACTGTTGAGGAACTCGATCAACTCGAGATTTTCTCGGAAACCGGAGGCGGCGAAGCAGCGGCGGAGAGGAAGCGCATCATCGAACGGCACAGGAAGGCGGCGGCTTAGTAGGCTGCTGAAGACAGCTTCCTTGGCCAATGCTTCGAGGCCCGCCGCTTCGCGCCGGGCACCTCAGCATGAGGGTTGTCAGAGACTTACCTCACCCTGAGGTACCCGCGGAACGCGGGCCTCGAAGGGCGCGGTAAGTCCGTGTACGGAGTTTTTCAGCAGCCTGATCAGACCTTATCTTCCTTGATGTGGCGGAACAGGCGGCCGGCGCGCTGCGGCCAGCAGGGCCTTGCCGTCGCGCTGGCTCCAGTCATAGACGCCCTTGCCGCTTTTCAAGCCGAAGTTCCCGGCTCCCACCAGATCGCCAATGGCAGCGGGCGGAGACTTCGCCGTATCGAGATCGGGCAGCAGAAACTCGGCGAATTTGTGCATGATGTCGAGGCCGCCCAATTCAGCACTTTCGATCGGGCCGGTGATCGCATAACGCCGTCCCAGTGACAATTTGAAAGACGCATCGATCGCTTCGGCGCTGGCCACGCCATTGGCCCACATCGACCAGGCCTCGCGCAGCAGCGCAAATTGCAGGCGGTTGATGATGAAGCCATCCACTTCCTTGTTCATCACTGCCGGATACTGCCCCACCGATTTCAGAACATCGCAGGCCCACTGCACCACCGCCGGCGTCGTCTGGGGGCCGCCACACACTTCGACGATGGGAATGAGTTGGGCCGGATAAATGAAATGCATGGCGACGGCGCGTTCGGGGTTTTTCATGCGCTCCGTCATCAGGCTGATGGGTTGGCCGCTGGTCGAGCCCAGCACGATTTCGGGTTTGCAGATGGCGTCGAGCTTGCCGAATACTTCGATCTGCAATTGGCGTTCGGCGGGCACGGCTTCAATAACATGATCGGCGTCCGCTGCCGCGCCATAGTCGGTAGAGGTTTTGATGCCCGCCAGTATGGCATCGGCATCGCTTCTCGTTGCAAGGTCTCGCGTCACAAAAGCTTCAATATTGCCGCGAATGGCGGTCATGGCCTTTTCGAGGCTGTCAGGCCGCCTTCCGATCAGCGTCACGCGTTTTCCGGCGCGGGCAAACACCTGGGCAATGCCCTGCCCCATCAACCCGTTGCCGACGATTGCAACGTCGGAAATCTGGTCAGCGGGTATCATGGCAAAACCTCCGTGGAATTTGCGGCCGCGAGAACCTTCTCGAACCAATGATGAGCGTAGGGATTGTCGTTAAAGCGCGCAATCTCAGTGTACCCGGCGTTGCGATACAGGCGCTGGGCTTCGACAAGGGCGCGGTTGGTGTCGAGGCGGATCGCCGTCATCCCGAGCCGTTGTGCTTCGGCTTCAAGATGCAGCAGCATGCGCTTGGCTACGCCTTTGCCACGCGCCTCATCCGCCACCCACATGCGGCGGATTTCTGCTAACTGATCCGTGGCCATGACCAGCGCGGCACAGGCTATGGCCACGCCTTCCCGCCACCCAACGTAAAGAAAGCCCGCAGGCGGACGCATGTCCTCCGATGCCGTCGGATAACTGGCGGGGTCGAAACCTTCGGAAAACCTGGCGGAGAGCTCACGATAATAGGAAGCGAGGCAATAGCGCGCCGCTTTGCTGTCCGGGTCTTCAACGCTGAATACCGTCATTGCATCATGCAAACATTTTTTGGTGTTCAAAGCAAACAGGCTCTGCCACTCTTTGTGCCGCCAGATATCAGGGACGGTCCATGGATTTCATACACTTTCTCTCCAGCCACATGCTGGACCCGGCAATGGGCGGCAAGCGGCTTTACAAGAGCGTGGTGGCGCAGGCACTGCATGCGGAAAAGGTGGGTTATCGCGGCGTCGGCATTCCGGAACACCATCTTGTCAACATTCTGCTGATCCCTTCGCCCCTGCAAATGGCGGTGAAGATCGCCGCGCATACGACAAACCTCGTGCTGATGACTTCCGTGTGCCAGCTGCCGCTGCGCGACATGCGGGTGTTCGCAGGCGAAGTAATCCAGGCCCAGGCATTGTGCGATGGCCGCTTGATGCTGGGCGTCGGCAAAGGGGCCTTCGGTTTCGAGACGGGGCGCATGGGCGTTCCCATCGAAACGACGAAGCCGCTGTTCGAGGAAGACCTCAAGCTTCTCGAGGCCCTGCTCACGGGCGCCGATGTTTCCTGGAACAGCTCGCGTTATGCCTTTGATCCACTTACCATCATGCCAAGGCCGGAAGAAGCGATCCCGCTCATGGTGGCCGTCATGAATCCTGCCGGTATCGAAGCCGCCGCGAAGGCCGGCTATCACGTGCAGACCACGCCACTTGGCGGAAGCCATCAGCAGTTGCTCGAACAGGTCGATGCATTCCGGCGCGGCAAGGAGGCGGCGGAGCGGGCGCCCAACACGCGGCTCAGCTTGCAGCGCGGCTTGTTTCTGGTTGAGAGCGAAAAGCAACGCCAGCACATCGCCGAACGCGCCTATCAGTACTACAAGAGCTTCGACAATGTGTTCGGCGGACCGGGCATCGTCGACCAGGGCATCATCCGCCCTTTGCCGCGAAAGCAATCGCTGGAGGAACTCGCCGCCAACATCCTGCTGTGCGGGAAGGATGAGATGATTGACCGGCTGTCGGTCTATGCCGAGCTCGGCATCGACGAAGTGATCGCCACCTCGAATTTCGGCCAGGACGAACAGATGACCCTCGACATGATGAGCCGCTTCGCCGAAGAGGTCATGCCGCATTTCAGCACGCAGAGCAGGGCCGCATGACCAGACCCATTCGCTCAGCCTTCTCGGTCGAGGGCGAGGGCCCGGCGCTCTTTCTCATTCACGGCATTGGTGCTTCGCGCCATTCGTGGGACGGGCTCATTTCCCATCTCAAGCCGCATTTCCGGGTGGTCGCCTATGATCTGCGTGGCCACGGCAAGTCGCCAACTCCGGCACCACCCTATTCGCTCGATGATCTGGTCGAGGACCTCGAAGCATTGCGCGCCGAACTTGGCATCGACAAGGCGCATTTCGCCGGTCATTCGCTGGGCGGCATGATCGGGCCTGCCTATGCGCGGAAGTATCCGCAGCATGTGCTCTCGCTCGGCCTCTATTCCACCGCCGCTTTCCGCACCGAAGATGACAGCGCCAAGGTTAAAGGCGTCGTCGCCGCCATGCGCGCCAAGGGTGTTGCACCCGTGCTCGAAACCCTGAAGGACCGCTGGTTCACGCCGGAATTCGCGGCGCAGCAGGCCGGAAGTCATCGACCGCCGCATGCAGCAGGTGATCGACACCGACAAGGATGTCTTCCTCTCGGTTTTCGACATCTACGCCGAAACCGAAATGTCACCGTGGCTCTGCGAAGTGAAAAAGCCCTGCCTTGTGCTCACTGGCGAAAACGACGGCGGCTGCAACCCGCGCCTCAACGCGCAGATCGCCAATGCGCTGCCCGATTCCGAACTGGTGATACTTCCACGCCTGCGCCATGCCATACTTCTCGAAGCGGCGGACCAGGTGGCGACGCCCGTTCTCAGCTTCTTGAAGCGCGTGAGTTAGCCTACCGGCTGCGGCAGTAGGCGTAGGCGCGCTTGTATTCTTTCTGGTATTTCTTGCTGGTGGCGATGCCGGTCAGCGCCATGCCGCCAACGCCGCCGGCAACCGCACCCACACCGCCAGAACGGGTGTTGCCGCCAATCAGGCGGCCAACGATAAAGCCCAGGCCCGCGCCGACAGCGGTTCCGGCAATCACGCCGCCGGCACTTGCCTTCTTCTTGGCCACGCCCTTGGCATAACGCTCGCAATAGGCTTTGGAATAGCGGCCCTGCTGATCATAGTGGGTCTTGGACTTGTGGCTCAGGGCCGGAACCGAGAACGAGGCCAGCGCCAGGGACGCCGAAAGTGCTGCGGCGGTCAATTTGCGCGAAAAGGTCATGGCGTTGCTCCTCAGCTTCATTGGGCGGCCCATTAACCCTGAATTGTGGCATGATCTTGCCGTTTCGGGTGCAAGAAAAAGATGGTCCAAAACCTCCGCCGCATACTTCCCACAGCCCTTTCCTCTTTGCTATCGTTAACGTATGGCCACGCTCACCATCCTCCCCGCCGTCGAAACCGCCCAGCTTATCCTGCGCGAGATCGAGTTGCGCGACATGGATGCCTTCACCGGCTTCATGACCCAGGAGGCCTACCAGCGCCATATCGCCATGCGCCTGAAGGACGAAGCCGAAGTCCGCGCCTTTGTTTCGCGCTCGGTGGCGCGCCAGGGCGATGAGCGGCGCAATGTGTTCCATCTCGCCGCCGAGGAAAAACTCTCGGGCGAAGCGGTGGGTGATGGCTTCATCATCGTGCAGAACAAGAATGTCGTCGAGCTTGGCTGGGGCGTTCACCCCGCAATGTGGAGCATGGGGCTTGGCCGGGAAATCGGCCGGGCCCTGATGGGCCTCGCCTTCGAGCGGCTGAAAGCCGAGCGCGTGTGGTGCAAGGTGATGCGCGCCAACGCCGCCTCGGAACGGCTGGCCCAGCACATCGGCCTTCGCCATGTGCAATCGCACGCCGGCTATCCCGCAGGCGGTGGCCGCTTCGAACCGGTCAGCATCCACGCGCTGACGGCGGCGGAATATTTCGAATTGCCGTACTAGGAACCCGTCATGTCAGGTACTCCTCCGCTGTGCGATTTCGGCTGGAAAGCCCCGGCCTTCGAATTGCCGTCAACCGATGGCAAGAAATATGCACTCTCCGAAATCAGCGGGGCCAAGGGCACGCTCGTCGCCTTCATCTGCAACCACTGCCCCTATGTGAAAGCCAGCATCCCGCGCCTCATTCGCGATGCTGCCGAACTCAAGGCTTTCGGTGTCAACACCGTGGCGATCAGTTCCAACGACGCGGTGGCCTATCCCTCCGACAGCTTCGCCAACATGGTGGCCTTCGCGCAAAGCCATGCCTTGCCCTTCCCCTATCTCTATGACGAGTTGCAGGACGTGGCCCGGGCCTATGGCGCCGTCTGTACACCGGATTTCTTTGGCTTCAACGCTGCGGGCGAATTGCAGTACCGCGGGCGTCTTGACGATTCAGGGCGCGAGGCCAGACCCGGTGCGCGGCGCGAGTTGTTCGAAGCCATGAAACTGGTGGCGGAAACCGGCCAGGGACCACGTGACCAGGTGGCTTCCATGGGCTGCTCTATCAAGTGGAAGACGTGACCGGCTCCTTCCATTTTCGCGGCTCTCCGGCTAGTTTCTCTGCTTTAGGGAGTTCTCCATGACCACCACTCATGCAACACCGCTGCGCGCCCGCCTCGAAAACGGCGGCACACCTAAAATGAAAGGGCGCTGGCAAGTCAAATCCGAAACCGGAATTCTGAAAGACGTGCTGCTCGGCCCCGCCGAAAGCTTCCGCTGGATGGGGCTCGAAAATGCCGCGTGGTCGTCGCTGGTGCGCGATACGCTGCGCAAGGGTTACAAGTTCGACAAGCAGGTGGCGATGCGCCAGCATCGCGAGATGGTGGACGCTTACAATCAGGCGGGCGTCACCACGCATTTCCTGCCGCTGGACATGCACAACCCCTATCAGGTCTATGCCCGCGACTCGTCGTTCATGACACCCTATGGCGCCGTCCTCTGCCAACTCGCCAATCCGCGGCGGCGTGGCGAGTATGCCGCCGTGCTGCGCTTTTATCTCGAGAACGATATTCCGATCTACGACATGATCTCGGCGGGAAATTTCGAGGGCGGCGATTTCAACATCCTGCGCGATGGCCTGGCGCTCGTCGGCTTCACCGATCATCGCTCGGAGGAAGTGGCGGCAAGGCAGGCTTCCGAATGGTTGCAGAAGGAAGGCTGGGAGATCAAATACGCGCCGATCGACCAGTTCTATGTGCATATCGATCTGATGGTGTGCATGCTGAACGAGAATTGCGCCGCCGTGTGCCTTGAAACCACCGAAGACGATGTCGTGGCCTGGCTCAAATCGAAGAAGATCGAAATCATTCCGGCCAGCTTCAAGGAAACCATGGCGCTCGGTTGTAACGTGGTGACGCTGGGTGGCGACCGCGTGCTGTCGACCACCGCCGCCAAGGACCTCAACAGCAAAATGCGCGCCGCGGGCTTCACGGTCTACGATCCCGACATGACGATGTTCCTGCAAGCCGGTGGCGGTGTGCACTGCATGTGCCAGCCGCTGAACCGGGAAGCGGCCTGATACGCCTGAAGAAATATTTTATTCCGCTGTCATGAAATTATCAGCGAGTGGCTGATATTCAATTCTTCGAACATTCCCGGAGGAAGATATGCGGACGATTTCCAAGTCTGCGGTGGCGGTTGTCGTCATCGCGGGGTCGCTGGTTGCTGGCGTTTCACAGGCCAATGCCGCCATAAAAGTAACAAGCGCCGTCATTGACGGTGGCAAGCTGGTGATCACAGGCAAGAGTTCCACCGGAACGTCGGTGAAACTTGATGACAAATACACCGCCAAGATCAAGGCGTCGGACCGCACCTTCAAATTCTCGGTCCCCTATCTGCCCACCGATTGCAAAGTGGAGCTGACATTGATTGGCGCCACCGCCCCCGCCGTGCAGGCGATCATCGCCAAATGCGGTCCCGCTGGTCCTTCTTACATCGGGCGGAAGTCCTTCGATGAAGTTGTCATTTCCCTGCAAACCGGTACTTCGTCGTCGATCACTGAATTCTCGTTCAAGCCGCCAGTCTCCGGCAATGCGATCATCCAGGGGCGCGGTCACTGCATCGTGGCGGGCGTCACGGGCGCCAGCACCAAGTTCCATATTTTCGCAGCCTCCGATCTCGTCAGCGTTCCCGTGAGGCCAGACTATGCGCCAGTGCGCGTGAACGAGGATCCCGATGACCGCGACCACCTGACCAACTGGACCTTCGAAACCGTGTTGCCGGTCTCCGAGGGCGTGGCCCAGGAGGTTCACATTCGTTACACTACGGAGGTTGCGGCGGTTGCCGAAGCCGAGTGCAGCGGCTCGGTTACCGTGCAGCCGATAAATGGCAACTTGCCTCTTTCGCCACTTCCCTGAATAAGGGGGCCTTGAGCAAATCAGTATCAATCTATGGCGCGGGCCCTGCGGGCCTCATGGCGGCGGAAGTTCTGGCTTCCGCCGGTTGCGCCGTCACCATTCACGACCGCATGCCGGCCCCTGCCCGCAAGTTTCTGCTGGCGGGGCGCGGCGGGTTGAACCTCACGCATTCGGAACCGCTTGAGGCGTTGCTTGAACGCTATGGCGAAGCCCGTTTGCGGCTTGAGCCAGCAATCCGCGGTTTTCCGCCGGAGGCGCTGATCGCCTGGGCCAATGGCCTCGGCGTCGAAACTTTTGTTGGCACCTCTGGCCGGGTATTTCCGAAAGCCATGAAAGCCTCGCCCCTACTCCGCGCCTGGTTGCGGCGGCTGGATGGGCTTGGCGTGAAACTCGTCACGCGTTCGCCATGGGCAGGCTTTGGTGAAACGCCAGTAATCCTTGCCTTCGGCGGCGCCTCGTGGCCGCATCTCGGGTCTGACGCTGCATGGCTGCCCGCCTTCAACGAGGCAGGGATAGCGGTCCATCCGTTCAAGCCTGCCAACAGCCGCTTTCTGGTGAACTGGTCGAAGATTTTCCGCGAGCGTTTTGCCGGAACGCCGGTGAAGAACGTGGCCCTCAGCTATGCCGGCCACCGGGTTCGCGGTGAAATCATGATCTCGCAAGAAGGCCTCGAAGGCGGCGCCATCTATGCGCTGTCCAAGGGAATGCGCGAGAAGCCCGGCCATCCGCTGGTGATCGACCTCCGCCCCGACCTCACAGCTGATGCGCTGGCCGAACGCCTCAAGCGGCCGCGCGGCAAGGACACGCAGTCGAACTATCTGCGCAAGATCGCAGGGCTAGCACCAGTCGCCATCTCGCTGTTGCGCGAAACCGGCAATGCCATGGATGCGGCGGGGCTCAAGAACGTGTCAGTGCCGATCCTCAGGCCCGCAGGTATTGCGCGGGCCATCTCTTCGGCAGGAGGTGTCGCCTTCGAAGAGATCGATCGAAACTTCCAACTGCGCAAAAATCCGGGTGTGTTCGTCGCCGGTGAAATGCTGGATTGGGAAGCGCCCACCGGTGGTTATCTGTTGCAGGCATGTTTTTCCACCGGCGTTGCCGCCGCCAGGGGACTGCTCAAGTCCATATAGTCGCCACATTCGAGTCGGCAGGTTCGAGGTCATGAAACATCTCGATTTGGCCCCTCGCGGCCGTTGCGCTGATCGCCGGCATTGCCACGGCCCATGCTGACGCTCGCGGCTATTGCGAGGACTATGCCCGCGACATGGCGTCGAACCGCATGTCGGGAAGCGCCATATTGACCGGCAAACGAACGCCAGTTTCAACCGAGCAATGGTCCGCCGCCAATGCCGAAATCCTCTCCGATTGCCTTGTCAGACTTTCGAACCCGCAGCCGTAAGCGCCATCAAGCCTGCGCGCCGGAAAGTGGTCGCAGCCGCATCGGTTCCACCTTCGCAGGACGATGAACTGAAACGCGGCAGTTCAGCGTGGAAGGACTACTGCGCCAAGAAATACGTGTCGTTCAACCGCGAAACCGGGCTCTACACCGGTCAGTCGGGCAAGCAGCGGCCTTGCGTGGTGAGCAAGAACTGACGTCTTGCTCTCCCTCCCCATGCTGCTCCACACTGCGGCATGACCAGCGATTTTCTTGCCGAACTTACCCGCGCCCTCGGTGATGCCGTTCTCATCGGAAATGCCGTTGGTGACAAGTATCGCTCCGACATGAGCATGAGCGGCTCAATACTTCCCCGCGCCGTCATCCGCCCGCGAACGACGGACGAGGTTTCGGCGGCGCTGCGCATCTGTCACGCCCATGGCGTCAAGGTTGTTCCGCAAGGCGGGCTGACGGGGCTCGCTGGCGGCGCGAACCCCAGTGCGGATAGCGTGGTCATCAGCCTCGAACTCATGCGCGGTATCGAGGAAATAGATGAAGCCTCGGCCACCATGACGGTGAAGGCCGGAACGCCGCTGGAAGTGGCGCAACAGGCAGCGGCCGATGCGGGCCTGTTCCTCGGGCTTGATCTCGGGGCGCGCGGCTCTTGCCAGATCGGCGGCAATCTTGCGACCAACGCCGGCGGCATCCGGGTGATCCGCTATGGCATGGCGCGCGAGCAGGTTCTGGGGCTGGAAGTGGTTCTCGCCGATGGCACGATCATTTCATCGATGAACAAGATGCTGAAGAACAATGCAGGCTATGACTTGAAGCAGCTGTTCATCGGTTCGGAGGGAACACTCGGCGTCATCACCCGCGCCGTGTTGCGGCTGCATCCGCCGCCCGGAAACCTCAACACGGCGCTCTGCGCTCTTTCGTCCTATGAGCGATGTCGTGAGGCTGCTGCGCGCCGCGCAATCCGGGCCCGGTGGCATCGCGGCCTTCGAAGCGCTGTGGCGCGACTATCACGTTTTCACATCCAGCGCATTGAAGCTCCGTTTCTTTGAAACCGAACACCCGTTCTGGGTCATCATCGAGTCAGCCAATGGCATGGAGGATTTCCTCGGTGGCGCACTCGACGACGGACTGATCGCCGACTGCATCATCGCTGCCTCGCAGGCGCAGGCCATGGAGATGTGGAGTGTTCGCGAGGGCTACGCCGTCGACGATCTCCCCAATGTGGTGCATTTCGACGTGAGCTTGCCGATTGGCCAAATTGGCACGTTTGCCGGGAACTGTACGGCAGCGCTCAAGGCGCGATGGCCCGCAGCCCACGTCTTCTGCTACGGCCACATCGGAGACAGTAATCTGCATGTCTCGGTCTCCACACATTATGGGGAAGGCGAAGACATGCACACAGTTGATGAAATCGTCTACGCGGCACTCAGGCCCTTCAATGGATCGATCTCCGCCGAACATGGCATTGGTACGCTGAAGCGCCCCTACCTCGCCCAGTCGCGCTCACCAGCCGAACTCGTGCTGATGCGAACGTTGAAAAACGCGCTTGATCCCAAGGGCATCCTCAATCCGGGGAAGGTCATTCCTGAAGAATAATCGCGGCACCTTTCCAGCCCACCATCATGGCGGGAGCATTGAGGTTTCCGGCGACGATGTTGGGGAACACTGAAGCATCGCAGACGCGCAGGTTCTGGACGCCATGCACGCGCAAACTCGGCATCGACAACCGAGGTTTTCGCATCGGGCCCCATGCGGCAGGTGCAACAGGGATGATAGACCGTGCCGCTCCTCTGACGGAAATCATCGATGATCTCGTCATCGCTCTGTACGGTGGGGCCAGGCCGCAATTCCTCGTCCATCAGGCTTCGCAACGGTTCCTGTGCGGCGATGTGGCGAAGGAATTTCACCGCCTTCAACATCTCGTTCACGTCGTGGTCCGTCGAAAACACATTGCCAGTGATTTTCGGTTTCCCGGTGGGGTCAGCCGAGCGTATCATGAATCTCGCCAACACTTGTCGGCCGGCAGTTGGACAGTCCCAGCGACAACCCAGAGAACGGGTCCGGCGTCAGCAGCGGGCGCTCGCCTTCCTTGGGGATCAGTGTCGAGAACGCCTGCATGTAAAGTTGCATGTTGGGGCGTTTGTGCGCGGCATCGGTGCGAAAAAAGCCGCCACCGTGGTTGATGCTCATGGCCAGCGGACCTGAGCGCGTCAGCAGATATTGCAACCCAACCCTGAGCTTGCCCCACCACGGACGCAGCACATCATTCATGGTCGGCACCTTCATGCGCCAGGTGTAATTGATGCCCTGATGATCCGAGAGATGGGCGCCGACATTGCCGTTGCCCATCACCACGCCAATGCCGAGCGATTGCAGATGCGGCGCTGGACCAATCGCCTGAAAGTTGCAGAAGCTGCGGCGAATTTACGGCACCGCCCGCGACGATCACCTCGCGGCCGGCCAGCGCCTTCAGTGTCTGGCCATTCTTCACATACTCGACGCCGGTGGCTTTCGTTCCATCGAACAGGATGCGGCTGACCAGCGCGCCAGTTTCGACCCGCAAATTCTTGCGTTTCATCGCAGGCTTCAAAAACGCCCGCGCCGCCGAATTGCGAATGCCATTCTTGATCGGTAAGTTGAAAAGTGCCAACTCCTTCCTGTTCGGCGCCATTGAAGTCGGCGTTGAATTTCAGCCCGGCGCGCTCCGACGCGGCGATGAACGGCGCCACCAGCGCATGATGGTCGAGCGTGGCGCGGCGGATGAACAGCGGGCCACCCTGCCCACGCCATGCGTCACCACCCTGCTCATTGTCCTCGATGGCGCGATAGGCTGGCAGAACATCATCCCAGCCCCAGCCTGGATTGCCCGCCGCTTTCCAGTCCTCATAGTCGCCGCGATGGCCGCGAACATAGACCATGGCGTTGATGGAACTGGAGCCGCCGAGAATCTTGCCGCGCGGCCAATAGTCCGACTGGCCGTTCAGCCCCGGGTCAGGCTCGGCGCGATAGCCCCAGTTGATCGTCTCGTCGTAGAAGGTCTTGCCATAGCCCAGCGGCATCTGGACAAAGAAGCGGCGGTCGCTGCCGCCCGCTTCGAGCAGCAGCACCGTGTGCCGGCCATTGGCCGAAAGCCGCTCGGCCAGCACGCAGCCCGCCGATCCCGCTCCGACAATCACAAAGTCAAACGTAATTTCCATCGCGCTCCTCAATAGCAAAGGCGCACCGCCGCCTCGCGCAAAAAAACGGCACCCCCGGTTCGTTTTTTTCACCTCGCAGGCGTCCGGAAGCTGGTATCAGACGGCTCAGCAGATCTTCCGGAGGGCACATGAAAATCAAGGACCTCAAAGTCTTCATCGTCGGCAATCCGCCGCCGGGATGGGGCGGGCGGTATTTCACCTTCGTGAAGCTGACCACCGACACCGGCATCACCGGCATCGGCGAATGTTATGGCGCCACCTTCGGCCCCAAGGCGATGACGGCGATGATCGAGGACACCTTCGGCCGCTACGTCGAAGGCATGGACCCGTTCCAGCTCGAAGCCCTGTGGCGCCGCGTTTATGGCTCGGGCTATTCGCTGCGCCCCGATGTGTCGCTGATGGGCGTTCTCTCCGGCCTTGAAATCGCCCTGTGGGACATTCATCGGCAAGGCGCTGGGCAAGCCCGTCTACGATCTCCTCGGCGGCAAAGTGCATGAGAAGCTGCGCTCCTACACCTACATCTATCCGAATCTCGCCAAGGGCCAGGACGATTCGATCTACTGGAATGCCGAACAATCGGCGGAGCGGGCGGCGGAGTATGTGGCCCAGGGCTTCACGGCCATCAAGTTCGATCCCGCCGCCCCCTATTCGGCCTTCGATCCGCGCCAGCCGTCGCTCGAATCAATCGAGCTCAGCGTCAAATTCTGCAAGCTCATCCGCGAGGCGGTGGGCAGCAAGGCGGATATGCTGTTCGGCACCCACGGCCAGTTCACGGCGAGCGGAGCCATCCGCTTTGCCAAGAAGATCGAGGCCTTCGATCCGCTGTGGTTTGAGGAACCAACACCGCCGGAAAAGCCGGAGGAAATGGCCCTCGTGGCGCGAGCCACGTCGATTCCGGTGGCCACCGGCGAACGCCTCACCACCAAATACGAGTTCGGCCGCGTGCTGGAATGCCGCGCCGCATCGATCCTGCAAATGGCGCTGGGCCGTGTCGGCGGCTTGATGGAGGCCAAGAAGATTGCCGGCATGGCGGAAACCTACTACGCGCAGATCGCACCACATCTTTATGCGGGGCCGGTGGAAGGCGCCGCCAACATCCACTTCGCCGCCTCGCTTCCGAATTTCCTTATTCTGGAATCAATCGAGCAGTGGGGTGGCTTCCACACGCAAATCCTCAAGAAGCCCATCCGCTGGGAGAACGGTTATGTTATCCCGCCCACCGAACCGGGCCTCGGCATCGAACTCAACGAGGAAGTCGCAGAAGCCCATCCCTACACCGGAGACCGGCTGCATCTCGAGATGACCAACACGCCACTGCGGAAGGAACAGTAGGCGATGCGCTACGGCTATATCGGTCTTGGCAATCTCGGCGGGCATCTTGCCATGTCGCTCATCCGCAATGGCTTCGATGTTGTGGTGAACGATATCGACAAATCATTGGGTGAACGCCACATCGCGGCGGGCGCAACTTGGGCGGCGAGCCCGCAGGACCTCGCCGCGCAAGTGGACCACGTCTTCACCTGCCTGCCATCGCCAATGATCTCCGAAAAAGTGCTCAGCCAAATTCTTGAGAGCTTGAAGCCCGGCTCCACCTGGCTCGAAAATTCCACCAATGGCCGCGATGAGATGTTGCGCCTTGCGGCCATGGCCGAAGCCAAAGGCGTCAAGGTTCTTGAATGTCCGGTGACCGGTGGCGTGCATCTGGCGGCGCGTGGCGAAATCACCGTGCTGGCGGGCGGCGACAAGGCACTGTTTGATTTCCATGAAAGGGCCCTCAAGGCCATCGGCAACAAGATCTTTCACATGGGGCCCATCGGTTCGGCGGCGGTCATCAAGGTCATCACCAACATGCTGGCCTTCATCCATCTCGTCGCCGATGCCGAGGCGCTGATGCTGGCCAAGCGCGGCGGGCTTGATCTGGCGCAGGCGTGGGCCGCCATCACGGCGTCTTCGGGCACCAGCTTCGTGCATGAAACCGAAGGCCAGCTCATTCTCAATGGCAGCTACGACATCGCCTTCACCATGGATCTGGCACTCAAGGACCTGGGCTTCGCCATGAATTTCGGCAAGGAATTCGGCGTGCCGCTCGACCTGGCGTCGCTGACCAACCAGACCTTCATGAAAGGCAAGGCAGCCTATGGCGGAGCGGCGCAATCAACGCAGATCGCCAAGCTCCTGGAAGATGCACTCGGCACCGATCTCCGCGCGCAAGGCTTCCCGGCGCGGCTGGAATAGCCTTTGGTCAAATCATACTGTGGAATGCCCCTGCCGAACCCTGCTTAATTCTTGTGCGACTCCTGCCTGGTGCCTAATACTTTCGTAGGGACCGTCAAAAAGACGGCCCTGGGGAAACACCAAGCAGGGGAACGACTATGACAATTACCAACCCGTCACCCTCGTTACACAACGAGGATCTGGCGCCGGCCACCGAAAGAAAGTGGGGCGCATATTCCATCTTCAACGTCTGGACGTCGGACGTCCACAGTCTTTGGGGCTATTACCTCGCCGCCAGCCTGTTTCTGCTGTGCGGCAGCTTCATCAATTTTGTGCTGGCCATCGGGCTGGGCTCGTTGGTCATTTTCGCGCTCATGAGCATGGTTGGCAATGCCGGTGTGCGCACCGGCGTGCCCTTTCCGGTTCTGGCGCGGGCTTCCTTCGGCACATTCGGCGCCAATTTTCCGGCGCTGGTCCGGGCCATCGTTGCCTGCTTCTGGTACGGGGCGCAAACGGCCGCCGCTTCCGGCGCCATCGTGGCGCTGCTGGTGCGCAATGAAGGGCTGCTGTCATTCCATCAGACCAGCCACATGCTCGGCCATTCCACACTGGAAGTGATTTGCTACGTCATCGTCTGGGCGTTGCAACTTCTCATCATCCAGCGCGGCATGGAAACGGTGCGCAAGTTCCAGGATTGGGCCGGTCCAGCCGTATGGATCATGATGCTCATTCTCGCCATCTATCTGGTGGTGAAGTCGGGCACATTCTCGTTCGGCAGCGAAATTCCTCAGGATGTACTGTTGAAGGCAACGGCGGACGCCGGCATTCCCGGAACACCCGGTTCATTCGCAGCGCTGGCAGCAGTGGCCGCCACGTGGATCACCTATTTCGCCGCCCTCTATCTGAACTTCTGCGACTTCTCGCGCTATGCGAAGAGCGAAGCGGAATTGAAGAAGGGCAATCTGTGGGGCCTGCCGATCAACCTGCTGGCCTTCTGCCTCGTCGCCGGGGTCACCACGACGGCGGCCTTCACGGTCTATGGCGAGGTGCTTCTGCACCCCGAACAGATATCGGCCAAGTTCGACTCTTGGTTCCTGGCGCTGCTGGCGGCACTGACCTTCGCAGTGGCGACACTCGGCATCAATGTGGTGGCGAACTTCGTGTCACCGGCCTTCGACTTCGCCAACATCTACCCGCAGAAGATCAACTTCAAACGGGGCGGCTACATCGCCGCCGCCATCGCCCTGGTGCTTTATCCGTGGGCGCCATGGGAAACCGGAGCGGCACAGTTCGTGAACTTCATCGGCGCCACCATGGGCCCCATCTTCGGCATCATGATGGTGGACTACTATCTCATCCGCAAAGGTGTGATCGACGTCAACGCGCTCTATCAGGAGAACGGCGAGTTCAAGTTCCAGAATGGCTGGCACGTGAATGCCTTCATCGCTTTTGCGGTTGGAGCGTTCTTCTCGTCGGTGCTGCCCACTTTCACCTCGATTTTGCCGATGTGGTGGGGAACCTATGGCTGGTTCTTCGGCGTGGCAATCGGTGGCGGTGTTTATTTCGCACTGCGAATGGGCGCCAGGAAGTAGCGACGATTGGGCGGGGGCCAAAGCTCCCGCCTATTCATCTATTGGCCGAACCCGGGCGACAGGCTCGATACGCTTCAGGGGAAGGTTGTCACCGTTGCGGCTCGAGGCAGTTTGAACGCTTGGCCGGTGGCCGCTTGCGCGCTTCCGACGCCAGCGCGCCAAGCGTTGCTAGGGTTGAGACGTGTGCGGTCCGCATGAGTTTGCTACTCCTGCGTTCCGCCGCAATCCTTGCAGCACCGATGACCATGACAATAGAAATTTTGGCCCCGGAGGTTCTCGAACCTCGCGGGGCCTGTCCGTGCAGATTGCACTTTGCCCTTTCTCTCGGGCGGTCAATGCGCCGTAACGCGGCGCGGCGTCTTGCAGTTGGATATGGGGGTCGTGCTCATCAGTTCGTCGGGGGCATCAATGTTCGAGACCTCTCTGCACTGGATTGGAAAGAAGATGCGGCCTTTCGCCAGCGGATTCAAATCACCAATTTCGTCAGCCGTGCTAACCTTCCAGCGGAATGGCTTCCATCGCAAAAAAACATGGTTTGGGCGTTGAACTCACAACCATTTCTAGATTAGAATGATTCCAGAGTATGGCTTGAGCAGAGGAGATTCGGCATGGACAAAAAGGTGAATGAGGGTGGCAAATGCCCGGTCATGCACACATCGGCGGGCGTCAGGTCGAACAGTGACTGGTGGCCGAACCAACTGAATCTCAAAATCCTGCACCAGCACTCTTCGCTGTCAAGCCCGATGGGCGATACTTTCAACTATGCCGGTGAATTCAACAAGCTCGATTACAAGGCGCTGAAGGAAGACCTGAAGACGCTGATGACCGACTCGCAAGACTGGTGGCCAGCGGATTTCGGTCACTATGGCCCCCTGTTTATCCGCATGGCCTGGCACTCGGCCGGCACCTATCGCACCGGCGATGGCCGTGGTGGTGCGGGCGATGGCCAGCAGCGTTTCGCACCCCTCAACTCGTGGCCGGACAATGGCAACCTCGACAAGGCGCGCCGCCTGCTGTGGCCGATCAAGCGGAAATACGGCAACAAAATCTCGTGGGCCGATCTGATGATCCTCACCGGCAACGTGGCGCTTGAATCGATGGGCTTCAAAACCTTTGGCTTCGGCGGCGGCCGGGCCGATGTGTGGGAGCCGGAGGAAGACGTCTATTGGGGCGCCGAAGACAAGTGGCTCGACGACAAGCGCTATTCGGGTGACCGCGATCTCGAAAACCCGCTTGCCGCCGTGCAGATGGGGCTGATCTACGTGAACCCCGAGGGCCCGAACGGCAATCCCGATCCCGTCGCCGCCGCCCGCGACATTCGCGAAACTTTCGCGCGCATGGCAATGGATGACGAGGAGACCGTGGCCCTCATCGCCGGTGGTCACACCTTCGGCAAGACCCATGGCGCAGGCCCTGCTTCGCATGTCGGCCCGGAACCGGAAGCAGCAGCGATTGAAGCCCAGGGCTTCGGCTGGCTGTCAAGCTTTGGCAGCGGCAAGGGTGGCGATGCGATCACCAGCGGCATCGAAGTCACGTGGACGACGACACCTACCAAGTGGAGCAACAACTTCTTCTGGAACCTGTTCGGCTATGAGTGGGAACTGACCAAAAGCCCGGCCGGCGCGAACCAGTGGATCCCGAAACACGGCATGGGCAAGGACACGGTTCCGCACGCCCATGATCCCTCGAAGCGCACCGTGCCCGCGATGCTCACCACCGATCTCGCACTGCGCATGGACCCTGCCTACGAGAAGATTTCGCGGCGCTTCCTCGAAAATCCCGACCAGTTCGCCGATGCCTTCGCCCGCGCCTGGTTCAAGCTCACGCACCGCGACATGGGGCCGAAGGTGCGTTACCTCGGACCGGAAGTGCCGCAGGAAGACCTGATCTGGCAGGACCCCGTTCCCGCCGCCGATCATCCGCTTGTCGATGCCAAGGATATCGCGGGCCTCAAGGCCAAGATTTTGGCGTCGGGCCTTTCCACCGCAGACCTCGTGTCGGCGGCCTGGGCGTCGGCTTCCACTTTCCGTGGTTCCGACAAGCGCGGCGGCGCCAATGGCGCGCGCCTTCGGCTTTCGCCGCAGAAGGACTGGGCGGTCAACCAGCCAGAGAAACTTGCCAAGGTTCTGGAAACGCTCGCCGGCATCCAGAAGGCTTCGGGCAAGAAAGTGTCGCTCGCCGATCTCATCGTGCTCGGTGGCTGCGCTGCTGTCGAACAGGCCGCCGAGAAGGCCGGGCACAAGGTTGAGGTACCGTTCGCGCCGGGCCGCACCGACGCCACTGAGGAACAGACCGATATCGACTCCTTCGCGTTCCTTGAGCCCGTGGCCGATGGCTTCCGCAACTTCCAGAAGAAGGCCTTCGCCATTTCGACGGAGGAAATGCTGATCGACCGGGCGCAGCTGCTGAGGCTTTCGGCACCCGAGATGACGGTGCTGGTGGGCGGCCTCCGCGTGCTCAACGCCAACACCGGGGGCAGCCAGAATGGCGTGTTCACCGCAAGGCCGGGGGCGCTCACCACCGACTTCTTCGTCAACCTGCTCGACATGGGCACGGCCTGGAAGCCTGCTGCCGATGGCGTGTTCGAAGGCCGCGACCGCAAGACCGGCGCGGTCAAATGGACGGCGACCCGCGCCGATCTGGTGTTCGGTTCAAACTCGCAATTGCGTGCCATCGCCGAAGTCTACGCCCAGGACGACGCGCAGAAGAGGTTCGTGACCGACTTTGTGGCGGCCTGGACCAAGGTGATGAACCTCGACCGCTTCGACCTTGCCTGAACTTGCCCAAAGAGTAGACTGGGTTCACGAATCGGAACCAGGTAACCTCCCAAACGGCGTAACAAACTGGGGCGGCCCCGCAAGGAGCCGCCCCTCTGTTTTGTTCAGTCTTCGGCGAGCAGCGCCTTGTGGATCACCGCCCCCAGCACCGCACCTGCCACTGGCGCCACGATAAACAGCCACAGCTGTTGCAGCGCCCAACCACCGGCAAACATGGCAACACCGAGCGAGCGCGCCGGGTTCACCGAGGTGTTATCAACCGGAATGGAGATCAGGTGGATCAGCGTCAGCGCCAGGCCGATGGCGATGGGTGCAAAGCCCGCCGGCACGCCCTTCCCAGTCGCTCCCAGAATGATGATGAGGAAGAAGGCGGTCAGCACCACTTCGGCAATGAGCGCCGCAGCCATGGAATAGCCACCGGCGAATGTTCGCCATAGCCGTTGGAGGCAAAGCCTGCTGCCGTCGTGAAGTCGGCCTTGCCCGAGGCGATGAGATAAAGCACCAGCGCTCCGGCAATGCCGCCCGCCGCCTGGGACAATACGTAGCTGGGCAATCCCGCCCACGGGAAGCGGCCGGCCACGGCCAGCCCCACCGAAACAGCCGGGTTGAAGTGCCCGCCGGAAATGCCGCCCACCGCATAGGCCATGGTCATCACCGTCAAGCCGAAGGCCAGCGACACGCCGAGCAGGCCAATGCCAACCTCCGGAAAGCCCGCCGCCAGCACGGCGCTGCCGCAGCCGCCGAAGACGAGCCAGAACGTGCCGAAGAATTCGGCTGCAATTTTCTTCATGTTTTCCCCCAATCCACTTTCCACCCGATTCGCCGGGTTGAAAGCAATCTTCTATCTCGGCACGCCCGCCCAAAAAACCCTCTCCCCTCGCGGGAGAGGGTGGCCGCGCAAAGCGGCCGGGAGAGGGCCGTGGCCGCGGGCAAGACTTCCCTCTCCCGCCGCATGCCGCGGCACCCTCTCCCGCAAGGGGAGAGGGTTGCTATTCTCTTCTCAACCTTAATCCGTCATCTGATTGACTCTTGCCGCCGAATGTCCCTATCTGCCACACAACCTTAGCGCCCCCGGATGTGGCGGAAATTGCCCCGGGCGCCCCTGAAACAAATCGCCAGAACGGTATTCTCAAGTCTCAATGGATTTCTCCGAGCTCGGTTTGAGCCCCAAGACCCTCGCCAGCGTCACCGCTGCCGGTTACACCACCCCCACCGCCATCCAGGCCGGGGCCATTCCCCACGCGCTGCAACGGAAAGACGTGCTCGGCCTCGCCCAGACGGGCAGCGGCAAGACCGCCGCCTTCGTGCTGCCGATGCTGACCATGCTGGAAAAAGGCCGGGCCCGGGCCCGCATGCCGCGCACCCTCATTCTCGAGCCGACGCGCGAACTGGCCGCCCAGGTGGAAGAAGCCTTCGCCACGCTGGGCAAGGCGCATAATCTTTCCGTCGCCCTGCTCATCGGCGGCGTTGCCTTTGATCCCCAGGCCAAGAAGATCGATCGCGGTGCGGATGTGGTCATCGCCACGCCGGGCCGTCTGCTCGACATGTTCGAGCGCGGACGCCTGCTGCTCACCGGCATCGAAATGCTGGTGATCGACGAGGCTGACCGCATGCTCGACATGGGCTTCATTCCGGACATCGAGAGGATCTGCAAGCTGCTGCCGTTCACAAGGCAGACGCTGTTCTTCTCGGCCACCATGCCCGCCGAAATCTCGCGCCTCACCGAGCAGTTCCTGCACACCCCGGTGCGCATTGAATCGGAGCGCACGTCATCGACGGCGGAAACCATCGACCAGCGCCTCGTTGCCGTGCCGCATGAGGCGAAGCTGAAGCGCGAGGCGCTGCGCACGCTCCTCCGCACACAGACGAATGTGAAAAACGCCATCGTCTTCGCCAACCGCAAGACGACCGTTGCCCTTCTCGAAAAGTCGCTGAAGACCCACGGCTTCAATGCCGGGGCTCTCCATGGCGACATGGACCAGTCGGCGCGCATGAAGATGCTCGCCGCCTTCCGCGCCAACGAGATCACCTATCTGATTGCGTCGGACGTCGCGGCCCGCGGCCTCGACATTCCGGAAGTCTCCCACATCTTCAATTTCGACGTGCCGATCCACGCCGAGGATTACGTCCACCGCATCGGCCGCACCGGCCGCGCGGGCCGCGAAGGCCAGGCCTTCACCATGGCCTGCCGCGAGGAAGCGAAATACGTGAAGGCCATCGAAAGCCTGATCAAGAAAGACATCGAGTGGTTCGACATCGGCACCGTTGAACTCAGCGAAGATGACGGCCACGCCGAACACAAACCGCGCGAAAAGCGCGAACGCCGCCCGCGTGGCGACCGCCCGCAGCGCGAACCGCGCGTTGAAGTTTCAGCCGAGGTGGTCGCCGACATTCCCCAACAGGAACCGCGCGCCCCCCGCCCGAGGCAAGACAACCGCCCGCCCAGGCAGGAAAAACCCTCACCGCGAGCGCGGCGGTGACCGCGACCGCAAACCCGCCAAGATGCTGGACGACGCGCCGGATCACGGACGGTTCAGCGGGGATAATATTCCGGCGTTTTTGGTGCGGAGGTAGGGGCTCGCATGTTTGCGTGCGACCTAGGAGTGGCTTCTGCAGCCGGTTCGTGCCGCCAGAAATTACAAGTCGCAGCTTAGTGGCGCGTCGGCGAAGTATGTCCGCGGCGGTTGATGTCGTCCTGCTGCTCAATCTCTTGTTCTAGTTCTTGCACCCTCGATTCACTACTAAGTGCATTCCATATAGCCGGAAACCGCTTCATTAGACTTGCCGGTGTGACTTCACACTGCAGCTCAGTCCATCCTTCCAATGGGCGTGAAAGAGTTTCTCTCAATGACTTGAGGATATCCGCGTCGATGGGCGTTGCCGTCACCCGGTTTTGAACAACTTCAAGGGGGATTTTGCTAAAGTCTCGGAATTGCAACCCCTCAATACTGCACGGGATCTCCATTCCGACAAGTGCCTCGGGGTTTGCGATCCCAGTTCCATAAACGTCCTGTCCCCGGGAAATGAACCAGTTCTGCATAGCATCGAAACTCTCGGGCGAAGGCTGAACTTCAAGTAGTAGATGACTGCCGCCCATAGAGTGCCAGAGTTAAGCGCTGCCTTCTTTTCATTCATTGCCAAGGCAAACCGCAAGATGTCATCGGACGGCATTTCATCCAACATCGACCACATCGCATTGCAGTAGCTCTGGTTGTTGTGCGACAGGATGCAGCAGCGGCGAATTATGTACCAAAACGAATGATCCGCCATTGCATCATATCGAATTTGATTTGATTTGTCTGGTGGACTAACTTGGCTGAACCCCAAGTATTTCATCAACCGCGTAAACATGACCAATTTCGTGAGATCAGCATTGTTGTTTAAAGTAATACTACACTGAAAACACCGAATTTGCCTACACAGACTTCCTCCCAATGGGCCGGACATCGCAGCGGACGGTGGCGAGGATTGCGGAGGTGTTCGTCGGATCGAGGAGGCGGTCGAGTTGCCTGCGGCTGGTCTGCATGCGCGCGGCGATGATGGTTTTGGTCACGCCTTACTTTTCCATCGCCTCAAGGATTTGTTCAGCGATCAGTTCCTTGACGGCCATTTCCTCGGTCTCGGCCAACAGGCCCTGCCCGGCCAGAAATTCATCGAAGGTTTCATCGCGGGCGACGTGGCCCTTGGCTGGCTCCTTGCCGTCGAGTTGACGGGTGGAGGCCAGCAGGCGTTCGGCGTTTTCGGGGCTGCGCAGCAGATGGCGGGTTTCGCGCTAGGAGGGGCCTTGCGTTTGCGGGTGAGGCGGGGCATGACGTGATTATCGGACGCGTGGGCGGCGTGGCAAGTGTCCATCGCCGCTACAATCGGCCCCGGCCATTGTTCCACTTGAGAAAGCGGCCTAGCTTATTGATTGCTTAAGGCCACCGTCAACCGCAATTGCTGGAGACATGCCATGCGCGTCCTGTTTGCATCTGATCTTGCTCGTGTTTGCCGCCACGCTTTGCGCCGCTCCGGCTCGCCGCCACCCGTTCGATCACCTTCACGCCGTCAAGCCTCGGCTCGGCAACCCGGTCGGGCTGTTCCTGCCGTTCGACGACAACTCCTACGTACCGGTGGTCATCCACCTGCCGGCCGACTTCAAGAAGAACTCACCGCCACGCTGCGCCTGAAGCTTGTCAACCAGGGGCCCGCCTGCACCATGATGCTCGATGTTCCGGGCGCCACGCGCGCACGCCCCGGAAAGGCGCTGTACTCCGCCGGTCTGGCGGCCGCCGGCATTTCCGGCGTGGGCGATACCAGCATCGCATTCGCCGCCAACGCCATGCGCCTCAAGACCTATACGATCTCGGCGCCCACCAGCGGCCCGATCCAGGGCCAGCGCAAGAGCGACAGCATCACCGTGGAGTTCACGCGCAACTTCACAAGTCCCGCCGACACCTGCGACTCCATCCTGCTGCTTGGCGCCGAGTTCCGCTACAAGACGCCGTGAGGCCAGGAACGGTGTCTAGTTGACCTTGTAAACAACCTTGGCGGAGAGCGCGGTGAAGTTGCCGGTGCAGCTGTCCCGCGAGTCGCCGGCGAACCGTTTCAGCCAGATAACGACCCTGTCGCCCGCCTTCTGGTTGCGGATGGTCCCCGCCCCCGCCCTGTTCAGGGTAAAAGTCTTGGTGGCCACCGTAGGCATGCCCGGCGGAATGGAGAAAAGCTGTTCCTTCATGCCGGACAGCACGCCTATGGCGTTGGAAACGCCGGCACCGGTCCTGAACCTGGTGACATCCATGACAATCATGTAGATGTCGCAGTCGCTGTCTACGGCGTTGCCGCTCAGCACGATTTTCACCGGCGAGTTCTTCTTGTAGTTGGCGGGCAGCGTGAAGGCGAACCGGAAACCATTGTCCGTGAAATCGGCCATCAGCGGACCGGTGGAATTGATGCTGCCATCGTCCTTGATCAGTGCCGACCCATCAATGATGAAAGACTTGGTCTTCGCCTCGGCAGCCGTAGCCGGGCCCAGCAGCGCGGCGCACAACAGCGCCCGTTTCAGTCCATGTTTGATCACGTTATCCATCCTTTCGTTGCCCCACGAATGACTGATAACAAAGTCCACGACCGCTTTCCAGTGACTCCGAATTCCGCAAAAGGAAACGGCGCGGACCTCGCGATCCGCGCCGCCAGCAATAATCAGAGTACGGACCTTACAGGTCGCAGCTCAGAAGCCAGGTGTCGCCGGTCTTCACTTCAATCGTGGTGCCTTCGCCCACATCGGTTGGCCAGTTGGCCGGGAACGGCTTCCACGGGTGATTTTCGGAAGAGTGCGGCTTGGTGTCAAAGCGCAGCTTGCCTTCGAGGTCCTTGTCGCCGTCATCGTCCTCATCGTCGTCCTGCTTCAAAGTCATTTGTCCGACTAGAACCATTTCCTTGGTCGGCACTTCCTCGATCTCGGGTGTATTCGGATCGTCAACCAACACAATGGTCGACACATAGACATCGACCAGCGCTCCGGCCAGCAGGCCTGCGTCGTCATCGGCCTCAACCTGGGCGCGGAAACGGCGGCGTTCCTTGGCGGAACCGACCTTCTTGATTTCCCAGCGGGCGTCGAGCTTGCCGACATCCGACGATTTCACCTTGCAGCGCTCACGCACCTTGTTGCCGCCTTTTGCTTCAGCAACCGTGGCGGTCAGCACCAGCCCCAGCGCCGCAACGCCGGCGAGCACAAATCCCGTATATTTCTTCATATCGCGTTCCTCTGAATTCGACTGGTTCCGGCCGGAAGCCCCCCTTCGGGCTTGCGACACGGATGAACCTAGTCAAATCACGCTGACACGAAGCTGACAGAAACTGTTAAGCACCTGTCATCTGGCGGGCACGGTGAAGGCCCGGTTGCGAACCCTCGCCGGATTTTACGAAAGTTTTAGGGATTGCTCGCGGGCCCGCAGCAGGTACCAGACGATCAGTACACCGATCATCTTGGAGGCGACTTCGGTCGAGAAGGCGGCGGGCGTCAGATACTGCGCCAGATACTGGAACACGCCGGTATCGAGCGGCACGGCGATGAGGCTGGAAATCAGGATGCGCTGCTGCAGCGGGCGTTTGGTGAAGGAATAAATCGCCCAGTCGGCCATTTCGGCAATGACGAAGGCGGTCAGACTGGCGAGCGCCAGGGCCGGGTCCACCATGTACCAGGTGAGAATGCCTGCCGCGAGTGTCGCCAGCAAAACCTTGTGGCCCACTTCGCGCTGGGCATAGTCGCGCAGCACGAACACGAAGCCCACGACGATATTGGCGAGATAGAGATCGCCCAGGGGCGTCGCCCACGGCGGGACCACCACGAACAGCCAGTTCACCAGAACGATGGCGACGATGTAGGTGGCGGTCCAGAACATGGTTCATCAGCCGGTGATTTCGGCGGCCTTGAAGCACATCTTGATTTCCTTCTTGGCGTTCTCGGCGCTGTCGGAGCCGTGCACCGAATTGGCTTCGATCGACTCGGCGAAGTCCTTGCGGATGGTGCCGGGGGCGGCGTTGGCGGGGTTGGTGGCGCCCATGATGTCGCGATACTTGGCCACCGCGTTGTCGCCTTCCAGCACCTGCATGACGATCGGGCCGGAGGTCATGAACTTCACCAGGTCCTTGTAGAACGGGCGGTCCTTGTGCACGGCATAGAACTTCTTGGCGTCGGCCTGTTTCCACTTGACGCGGCGCTGGGCGATGATGCGGAGGCCTGCCCCTCGATCTTGGCGTTGATGGCGCCAGTCAGGTTGCGGCGCGTGGCGTCGGGCTTGATGATCGAGAAGGTGCGTTCGGTGGCCATGGTGTCCCCTGCTTTGCGAAAATGAAGTGGGCCGCCATATACCGGCGGCCCACGTCTCATGCAAGGTGTCATGGCCGGCCTATTGCAGGGCGAGGAAGTCGGTCACCCGGCTCACCGAAACGCGGCGGTTTTCGGCTTCCGCATAGGGCACGGGGATCTTCAGGTAGCGTTCGCCATAGCCCACGGCGCGGAGGTTGTCAGGCGGGATCACGTAGAAGGTGGACAGCGCTTCGACCACCGCCCTGGCGCGCTGGCGCGACAGACCGAGGTTGTAGCTGTCGGACCCCGAGGCATCGGTGTGGCCTTCGATCATGAACACCTCATAGGGGTTGGAGGCCAGAATGCGCTCCATGATCTCGGCGACGCGGTCAAGCGAGTCGATCTCCTCCTCGCGGATGAAGCTTTCGTTGAAGCCGAAGCGGATGGTGTCAATCTCGATCCGCGGCACGGCAGCGCGCAGGTCCGGGTCACGCTCGAACTCATCGATGGTATAGCGGCGCTTGGCCTTCTGGCGTGGCGCTGCCACCAGCAGATCTTCAAGTTCGTCCTCGGCGGCTTCGGCTGCGGTGATGTCGTCGAAGGGGGCGGGCTCCTGGTTCAGTATGATGTGCTTGCCCGGCTTCTTGAGCTTCACCTGGCGCATGGACCTTTCCTCCAGCATGCGCTGGCGCAGAATCCGGCGATCAGCTTTCAGGCGCTGGTCGAGATTGGCGCGGTCGAGGGCGGAGGCATTCTTGTCGCCGGCGGCCGCCGAAAACGCCTTGATGCGCGAGCGTAGATCGTCATCGCCAAGGCCATCGGCGGGACGCATGTCCTTCAGGACTTGTCCCGAAGCCTCTGGCGTGGCCTGGGCTTCCGGCAATTCCAGTCCCTTGCCCTGCGCGCCACCGTTCACACCGGCCATGCGCATGCGCAGGAAAATGCGATCGCCCGACAATTTTTTGTAGAGTTGGTCCTTCACCGGGCCGGAAAGCTTTGGGGCCCCCATCAGGCGGCGGGATTCCTTCACACGCGCCCGCAATTCGCCGAGTTCCATGGTCTTGGCGGCACGGCGGTCATTGATGATCTTGAGGGCCTTAATGTCGGCGGGCGACGTGAAAGCGGCGTCCGAAAGCTCACCGGTCTGATCAACCAGTTCCGGATTGGCGGGTTTTCCCGCCGCCTGACGCACCATCTGTTCCTTGCGATAGGATGAGACCTGGTCTTTGAGGGCATTCAGAATGTCGCTCGGCCAGCCTTCACGGGCCAGCATTTCGCGGCCCGTATCGACACGGGCTTTCAGCTCGGCGTCGGAAAGTTCGTTGGGGCTGGCCGGGGTCTGCACATAGGCCAGCACATCGTCGGGCACCTGGGTGCCGATGGGCAGCAAGGTCTCGGCGGGCTGCTCTGCGTCGTCAGCCACGACGGTCTGGCGGGTGGCCAATTCTTCCTCGGCACTGGCGGCCGCGGTTTCAAGCGCGATGCGCACGTCGTCATTGAGGCCGGCGAGGCCCTGGAACTTGCGAGCGAGATTCAGGCGCTGGCCCAATTCCTTGTCGGACATTTGCTCAAGCGGGCGGGTATCGAGCAACATGGCCATGACAGACGGGGGAAGAATGGCTTTGGTTTTCACGACGGCGGCGCTGCCATCAGCGGGCTGCTCCTGAGCGGATACGGGGCCCATGAAAAGGGCCACGGCCAAGAGGCTGGCGGCAAGGCGGGTGAGCTTCATCATTTGACTCCATTGTCCGGTCTGGCGACCATCGCTGCCGGAACTCGATCGACGCTCCATATGGGCCACGGCTTTGTCCAAAATAAGAGGCATTTGTGGAGTTTGCGCCACAAGACTGAACCAGCGCTGACAGCGGCGTGAACGGACGCTGACAATCGCGGGCTTGCGGGTCCAAGCAGACCGTTCTATCGCCTCGCCATGAACTTTTTGCGCGTTGCCGCGTTCTACCACTTCTCGCCCTTGCCAGATTTCGCCGAACGGCGCGGCGGGCTGAAACTGCTTGGGCTGAGTCTTGGACTTAAAGGCACCATCCTGCTGGCGCCGGAAGGTATCAACGGCACGATTGCCGGGCCGCCTAACGCCATTCAATTGATGCTCGACAAGCTCCGCACAATGCCGGGCTTCAGCCGACTCACGGAGAAAAACTCAACCGCCAGCGGCATGCCCTTCCAGCGCTTCAAGGTGCGGCTCAAGAAAGAGATCGTCACCATGGGAGTCACGGATCTCGACCCGTCGCGCAACACCGGGCGGCTTGTCGAACCCGGGGACTGGAACGCCCTGATCTCTGATCCCGAAACCCTGGTAATTGATACCCGCAATCATTTTGAAGTTTCCTATGGTACTTTCGCCAATGCCATCGACCCCGGCACAAAAAGTTTCGGCGAATTTCCTGCCTTTGTGCGTGACAAGCTCAATGACAAGACGCGCCCCATCGCCATGTTCTGCACTGGCGGCATCCGCTGCGAAAAGGCTTCGAGCTATCTCATCCGCGAAGGCTTCACCAACGTCCACCAGCTCAAGGGTGGCATTCTGAACTATCTTGAAAAAATTCCGGAGACCGAAAGCCTGTGGCGCGGCGCATGCTTCGTGTTCGACGAACGCCAGGCGCTGGGCCACGGGCTGAAAGAAGACTAGCCCGTCCAGCCCAACCCGGCCGCCACGCAGTTCATGGTCATCAACAGCGGTATCATCTTGCGTTCATCGCCGCCGTTGTGGCGGGTCTGGCGCAAAAGGTCCACTTGCCAGCGGTTGGCCTGGTTCACCATCGGGCGCACGCGTTCGAAGCGGCGTTGCAGGCCTTCGAAGCGTTCGCAGAGTTTCGTTTCTCCGGTCAATTCGAGAATGGCGCGCGACGTGCGGCTGTGTTCGTGGCGGATCAAGGCAAACATGCGCTCACCGTCGTTGCGATCAGGAACCAGGCTGGCATACTGCTCGGCCACATCCATGTCGGCGAGGTAGAGAGACTTCTCGACTTCATCGACGGCCAACCGGAAACCTCGCGACTTGTTGTACATGTCGCGCAACAGCCGCAAGCCGCTATCGCCTCTCGGCACCAGAAAATCGTCAAATGCATAGCCAAGGCCGAACCAGCCCGTCAGCAGATGGCGATTCTGGCTCCACGCGAACACCCAGGGAATGGCCCGGAGGTCGCCGATGCCCTTGGCGCCAAAACGCCTGGCGGGACGCGAGCCGAGTTTCAAGTTGGCAAGTTCCTCGACCGGCGAAGCATATTGAAAGTAGCTCATCAGCGCCGGGTCTTCGGCAAGTTTGCGATAATGGCGGAAGGAACCGGAGGCAATCGCCTCGACGGCGTCCTGGTGTTCGGCGTTCAACTTGAGGTCCGGCTCATCGAGCGATTTCAGCGTATGCACCAGCACGCTCGATGACAATACTTCGAGATTGTAGACGGCAGTTCCGCGATTGGCGAATTTCGAGGAGACAACTTCGCCCTGCTCGGTCACCCGCATGCGGCCGCCGATGGTGCCCGCCGGCTGGGCGGCAATGGCCCGGCCGGTTGGAGCGCCGCCCCGGCTCACCGAGCCGCCACGGCCATGGAAGAAGCTGACCGCAATGCCAGCGTCGCGGCCAATGCGGATGAGGCGGCGTTGCGCCTCGTACAGTTCGAAGCTGGCGCAGAAGAAACCGCCATCCTTGTTGCTATCGGAATAGCCCAGCATGATTTCCTGGTGCCCGCCATTGGCCATGGCCGAAGACTTGACCACAGGCATGGCCAGCAGTTCGGTCATGATGGCAGGGGCGCCGCGCAGATCGTCGATGGTTTCAAACAGCGGCACAATGCGCAGACGGCAGGTCTCGCGCGACGTTTCATCGGCGAACAGCCCGCAATACTTGGCGAGCAGATAAAGTCCCAGCACATCGCCCGCACTCTGGGTCATCGACAGGATGAAGGTGCCGATGGCCTGCGGGTCGGGGCCTTCGATGGTGTCGCGGATCAGGCAGATCAAATCAAGCAGTTCGCGCGCTTCTTCCGAAACGCCGCGAAACTGCGGCAGGAACCCCAGGGGCTTATCGAGTTCTGAAACAATCCACGCCGTCCACGCGGCACTTCCCTGGGTGGGTGGGCCATTGGCAGCCAGCGGATTCATCTTGTGCCAGATTTCGGCGAGCACCCGGTTCACCACCGTGGTGTTCTGGCGGATATCAAGGCTCACGGTGCGGAAGCCGAAAATCTGCAATTCCCAGCGCAGCGGCCGGACAATAGCCGAGGCAATATAAGTGGCCTGCATTTCTGCCAGTGCCTGCTCGGCGTCTTCGACCGCCGCCACCAACTCGTTGACCGAAGCGAAGGGCCGGCCTGGCCCGCCTTCGAACGACGCCGCAAGCCGGTGGCGAAGGGCAGTGAAATATTGCCGGAACGGTTCCTTGCTGTTGCGCTCGGCAATGCCTGCAACGCCGCACCAGGCCACCTGCTGCGCCAGCTTAACCATGAAATCGGCGGGCACCGTTGCTTCTTCGACGCTCACCGAAATCAGTTGCGCCAGCTCGTTGAGCTTGTGGCTCAACCGCTTGATGATCGCCTCGCGATTCTCGGCCAGCGCCATGCGCGTGACATCGACCGTCACGAACGGGTTGCCGTCGCGGTCGCCGCCGATCCACGACGCAAAACGCAAGGGCGGGCGAACCCGGGCCGGCAGTTCCGGATAGTGCCGCTGCAGGGCGGCTTCCAGGGTTTCGCACAGGCTGGCGGCGCGGTCGAACAGTGTTTCGCGGAAGAAGTGCAGGCCCCAATGGATTTCCTGCTCGACGGTCGGCTTCTCAAAGCGGATTTCGCCGGTGAGCCACAGGAGGTCGATTTCGTTCCTCAGGGCACGGATCAAATTCTGGCGCTCGCGCGGCGTCCAGCGCGGGCTTTCGAGTTCGTAGAGCTTGAGGTAGATGCGGCGGTGGATTTCCAGCACCGTTACGCGCTTGGCTTCGGTCGGGTGGGCGGTGATGGTCGGCTGCACGTCGATGGTATCGAGTGCCTGCTGCACCGCTTCCGGCGAAACACCGGCGGCGGCGATGGTCGCCACGGCATTGGAGAACGACCCCACCACCTGATCCGGACCATTCTGCGACTTAAGCCGGCGCCTGGCGCGCATTGCGGCGTTTTCCTCGGCGATGTTGAGAAGCTGCAGCCAGATGCCGATGACCTGCAAGGCATGTTCAACGAGGTCGTGGGAAATCGCCGCCGTGCCGGCACTCTCATCGAAAATCGCCAGCACTCGCGGCTCGCGCACTTTGATCACCTGGCGCAACTGCTCGCGCAACAGGCTGGTGATTTCGTCGATATACATGCCTTCGGAACCGGCATAGGGCTTGGCCATCGTGCTCCCCGCAAACTGAGGTGCGCACCTCAGGGCGACTTTTGTGCAGCGCAACAGAGCCCCTGTCAACGGTCAATCGCAATTCGCGCCAAATGTGCGGAGTTTCATCAAATCGCCATTAATCAGGAAGCACTTAGGCTTGGGACAGTTGATTGGAGGCTTCGATGCGCCCGATTCTGTCCGCCTGTCTCGCAGTTGCAATGTTCACCGCTCCGGCACTGGCCAAGAGCACCATTCCCGGCACCAATTGCCGGCCGTTCCCGGCCGACAGCTGGTGGCATGCCGATGTTTCGGCCCTGCCGGTTCATGCGCAAAGCGCCGCCTGGATGTCCAACATGCAGAGCCATCGCAAGCTCCATCCGGATTTCGGCCCCTCCTATGGCGAGATTCCGGTGCCCTATGGCATTCCCATCACCGTGGTGTCCGGCGATCACAAGCGCCACCGCGTGAAGTTTCTCTATGCCAGCCAGAGCGACCGGGTGCGTTATCCGCTGGGCAAGGATTCGAAGGTCGAAGGCGGCCAGTGGAAGACCGGCGACCGCCATGTGATCATGGTGCGCAAGGACAATTGCCGCCTCTATGAAACGTGGGCCACGCGCAAGACCAGCACCGGCTGGAAAGCCGGCAGCGGCGCCACATGGTACCTTGGCAGTCACAATCTGCGGCCCAAGGAATGGACTTCAGCCGATGCCGCTGGCCTGCCCATTCTGCCGGGCCTGTTGCGCTACGACGAGATCCGCGATTTGAAAATCGATCACGCCATACGCTTCACCAACGAACCGCACCCACAAGAGCTATGTCTGGCCGGCCCGCCATCACGCAGGCTCGGAAAACAGTCCGGATTTTCCACCCATGGGTGCGCGCTTCCGGCTCAAGTCCGACTACGTGATCAACCCCGGCCTTCGCGCCGACACCAAAGCGGTGCTCGAAGCCTTCAAGACCTATGGCCTCGCTCTCGCCGACAATGGTAGCCCATGGTATTTCCAGGGCACATCCGACAATCGCTGGCCCGAGGGCTTGCTGAACCAGTTGAAACAAATCCCGGCCTCGGCCTTCGAAGCCGTCGATACGTCCTCGCTGATGATCAGCGAAGACAGCATGCAGGTGAACACAGGGCCGTAAGGTCCGTTACGCTGCACCAGCCCTCATCCGGCCTTCGGCCACCTTCTCCCATTCGCAAGAGCGAACAGGAGAAGGCGATGTACTTTAAATACTGCGCAAGCTTTCAACGAATGGGCCTTCTCCCGTCCGAAGGATGGGAGAAGGTGCCCGAAGGGCGGATGAGGGCCTTTCTCGCACATTCAGTTCTTGACAGTCTTTTCCTAGTATGCTTATAAGCCTAGGTCCTTCCCGGAAGGGGTCCCGGTCATGACGGTGATCAAGGATGGGGAGGATGGCGGGCCTGCGGGCAGTGGGTAACGTATCCACTGCTCCCGGGGGCTTCCGGCGGGCTCCGGGGACATTACGACCCCCGCGCTCCCAAGTGGGCAGTTAGGCGGCCACTCTTCGCGAGAGTTGTGGCGCAGCCGAAGTGCCTGCCGGACAGCGAAGAAGACCCGCCGCGCGGGCGCTGAATCCAGCGCCATCCCGCCGGCCCATATTGGGCTGGCATACTGCGCCGGGCAGCGCCCGCGCCTCCCTTCCCCTGGCGGAAGGGGAAGAACCCCCCGGAAGCGGAATGACCGCTTTCATCAAGGGCGAAGCTTTGCCCAGTGACACCTGCACCCTTCCTTGACAACGGACCCCATCGCCCGCATTTAGCGCTCATGTTGCACATCAATGACCTCACCTTCCGCATCGGCGGACGCATTCTTATTGACGATGCGAGCGTTGCCATTCCCGAAGGCCACAAGGTCGGCCTCGCCGGCCGCAATGGCGTCGGCAAGTCAACGCTCTTGAAGCTCATCATCGGCGAACTGCATTCCGAGTCGGGCAGCGTTTCTGTTCCACGCAATGCGAAGATCGGTACCGTGGCCCAGGAAGCGCCGGGCGGCGAGGAAAGCCTCATCGATACAGTGCTGGCGGGCGATGCGGAATTGACGGCACTCACTGCCGAAGCCGAAACAGCAACCGACCCCACGCGCATCTCCGACATCCAGATTCGCCTCGCCGATATCGATGCCCATACGGCGCCGTCGCGCGCCGCCACCATTCTCTCCGGCCTCGGCTTCAGCGAAGAGACCCAGAACGGGCCCTGCTCGGCGCTCTCCGGCGGCTGGCGCATGCGCGTGGCGCTGGCCGCGGCGCTGTTCGCCAAACCCGATGTGCTGCTGCTCGACGAACCCACCAACTACCTCGATCTCGAAGGCTCCATCTGGCTCAAAAGCTTCCTCCGCGAATATCCGCACACCATTCTGATGGTCAGTCACGACCGCGACCTGCTCAATGAAGCCGTCGATGCCATCCTGCATCTCGAGCGCGGCAAGATGACGCTCTATCAGGGCAACTACGACAATTTCGAACGCCAGCGCCGCGAGAAACAGGCGCTGACGGTCAAGATGAAGAAGAAGCAGGAAGACCAGCGGGCGCACATGATGGAATACATCGACCGCTTCCGCTACAAGGCGTCGAAGGCCCGGCAGGCGCAAAGCCGGCTGAAGGCACTTGCCAAGCTTCAACCCATCGCCGACATTGTTGAAGATCGCGTGGCACCCTTCCACTTCCCCGATCCAGAAAAGGCCTTGGCCCCGCCGCTGGTGCGCTGGGACAAGGCTGCCGTCGGCTACACGCCGGGCAAGAACATCCTGCGCAACATTACGCTGCGCATGGATCCCGATGACCGCATCGCGCTGCTGGGTTCCAACGGCAACGGCAAGTCAACCTTCGCCAAGCTGCTGTGCGGCAAGCTTCAAACCAGTGAAGGCGAGATGAAACATCCGGCGCGCCTCACCGTCGGTTATTTCGCCCAGCACCAGCTCGACGAAGTTGACGCCCGACTATACGCCCTATGACTATGCCTGCCGCCTGCTGCCTGATGCCTCGGAAGCCCAGCGCCGGGCCCGCATCGGGGCGCTCGGCTTTGGCGTCAACCTGTCGAATTCCAAGTGCTCGACGCTGTCGGGTGGCGAGAAGGCGCGGCTGCTGTTCATGCTGGCGACGTTCCATGGCCCGCACATTCTGGTGCTGGACGAACCCACCAACCATCTCGATGTCGACAGCCGCGAAGCCCTGATCATGGCGATCAATGATTTTGAGGGTGCCGTCATACTCATCAGCCACGACCGGCACATCATCGAAACCTGTGCCGACCGGCTGTGGCTGGTGGGTGAAGGTACGGTAAAATCGTTTGAAGGCGACATGGACGAATACACGGCTCTGGTGCTCGACCGCACACGTACCGGCCGCCGCAGCGCCAGCCTGCGATCTTCCGCGAGTGCCGAGAAGCCGCAGCGCAAGAGGCCGGTGCAATCCCAGAAGCAATTGCAGGATCTCGATATCAAGATCATGCAGATCAGGGGCAAGATCTCGGTACTCGACGAAGCGCTGGCCGATCATTCGATCTATTCAGAAGCGCCCAAGAAGGCCGCAGATTTTGCCAAGCTTCGCGCCAAACTTGCAGCTGACCTTGATAGCCACGAAACGCTATGGCTGGAAGCCCATGACGGCTAGTCACGGCGCCTCCGGCTCCAGGCTACTGGCATTCATCCATCACGAGACGACGGCGGGACTGTTGCTGGTGCTGGCGGCGGCGGCGGCCATCGTCATCTACAACGTGCCGGCCCTTCAGCCAGGTTACGACGCGTTTCTCAATTTGCCTGTTTCGGTGAATCTGGGGGGACTTGCGTTGGCCAAGCCTGCGGTGCTGTGGATCAACGATGGCCTCATGGCCATCTTCTTCTTCCTCGTCGGCCTTGAACTCAAGCGCGAAGTACTGGAAGGCAATCTTTCGCAGCGCGACCAGATCGTGTTGCCGGCACTCGCGGCGATCGGCGGCATGGCGGCGCCAGCACTGGTCTATCTGTTCTTCGCATCGGGCGATCCCGAGATTACCCGTGGCTGGGCCATTCCGGCGGCAACCGATATTGCTTTCGCACTCGGCGCCCTGTCGCTTGCCGGAAAGCGCGTGCCAGTGGCGCTAAAGGTCTTCCTGCTCACGCTGGCAACGCTCGACGATCTGGGTGCGATCATCATCATCGCGCTGTTCTACACATCAGAACTCTCTACCCTGTCGCTGGTCCTGGCGGCGGGCGCAATTGCCGTGCTGATTGTACTCAATCGCCTCCATATCAGCCGCACGGCGCTTTATGTATTCGTGGGCTTCGCCATGTGGGTGTTCGTACTCAAATCCGGAGTGCACGCGACATTGGCTGGTGTGGCGCTCGGGCTTTTCATTCCGCTCAATCGCAAGGACGGCTCGCCGTTCATCCACGCCATCGAGGAAGGCCTGCATCCCTATGTGAAGTTTCTGATCTTGCCGCTCTTCGCCTTCGCCAATGCCGGTATCCCGCTTGCCGGATTTTCGTTCGCCAACCTGATTCAACCCCTGCCCCTGGCGATTGGCGCCGGACTGATCATCGGCAAGCCCGTGGGCATTCTGGCCGCTGTTACGCTGGCGCGGGTTACCGGACTGGCGCGGCTGCCCGAGGGCTGCACCATGGTTCACATGCTGGGTGTGGGCTGTCTTGCCGGCATCGGCTTCACCATGAGCCTGTTCATTGGTTCGCTCGCCTTTGAACAGGATTCACATATGAATGCCGTGCGGGTCGGGGTCATTGCCGGTTCGTTACTGTCAACCGTGCTTGGCCTGTTGGTGCTGCGGCTCCTGACACGCGAAAGAGGCTAGGTGGATTTCGTGGCGCGGTTCTGCCAGACACCCGAATCGTCCTGCTGGTAGTAGACGACATCGCAGCCTTGGCTTCGATATGTCTTCCAGCTGTCGCGCGCCGCCTGAATGGCCGTCTCGTCAACGCCATCAAAGATGATCACGGCGCGGGTCAGCCCTTCGATGGACTTCGGTGTTTCGCCATCGACAAAAAAGCGCACGGTGGCGCCATTGGGCGTTTCATCGCCATCCGTCAGCCAAATCGGTTGCATCTCGCCCAGGCCGTCAGACTTCGTTCCGTGGGGCAGGAAGGCCTCCTCATCAAAAGCTCCACAGGAGCGTCGAAAGGGCTTCCACACGCTCGTTGCTGCCGGCCTGCACGACCGTGCGCCAACCCCTGTCGAAGGCCGACTTCAGGAGCTTGGGCAAAACCTTGTCGAGCGGCTGGCGCTCCAGATGATAAAAGTAGATTTCGGTCACGGCCTGCTTAGAAACCGGCTCGGACTTCGCGTCAAGCCACCGCTTGAACTTGCCCCCACAGCCGCTAAACTCACCCGGGAGACAAAGGATAAAGTGATGAAACTCTCCCTTCCGGTTCTGGCCGCTGCCCTGATGTGGATGAGCCACGGCGCTGTGGCCGCAAGTCTATGCAATTGCTGCGCTACGGGCACCGTGGAAGCCTGCGCCACAGTTTGTGCGGCGGTGAAGCCCACTGAAGGCATGTGTCTTCCTGCCGTCGATTTCGCTGCCACCGCCACCATCACCGCAGGACAGAACCCGCTCTATGACGTCTCGTTGAAGAGTCTCGACCTTGCAGGGACAAAGCGGGGAAGTCTGGAAGCCTTCCGCAGCCTGCTTGAAATGTCGCGCCAGGGCGTCGAAAAAGACCGCAGATCTGCCCTGCGCAATTTCAAGAAAGGTACAATTGACGCTGCGGCTGCGTCAACCGCTGCCAAACGTTACGATGACGCGATGGTGAACTATTATCTGGGCATGAATGCCTATCGCCGGGCGTTTCAGCACTGATTTTCCCATCCGTTAGGGTAACGCAAAGTCAAGGACTATGGCACTTCTCCCATATTGCCCCGTAGACGTTCTGGCCTGACACTCGCCTTCACAAGAAGTCGAGTTGGGTTCGAGCAACGGAGATGTCACGTGGGACGGCGCGAGTCTGAAATTCTGAAAATTTCCCCTCCCGAGGGCGCTGTCAGCGTCTATTGCCTTGCGACCCTGGTTGCCGAGGAAGCTCAACGCAACGGACATCAGGATTTCGCAAAATCGATTGAAGGTGTCCTGAATAACTTCCTCACCACTTTGTCGCACGACCAGCAGAAACAGGCTCTCCGGCTGTCCTATGAAATGGCCCTCGGCGGTGAAAGTCCCGCACCGCCACGGCTGCGTCTTGTCTACTCCCGCACCTAAAAGTCGGTCGGCTCGCCGCCTTCCAGAATGCGCTTTTCAATAAAGGCATCGAGTTCTTCGGCAATCGCCGGATCGAGCGGCGGTGGCGTGTAGTCCGCCAGAGCTTTCTTCCACACGGCGTTGGCCTTTTTCATCGCATCAGGCGAACCTGCCGCCTGCCATTGCGGGAAGTTCCGCCAGTCGGAAATGACTGGCTGATAGAAGGCTGTGGCATACCGTTCCAGTGTCTGTTTCGCGCCAAAGAAATGGCCGCCCGGACCAACTTCCTCAATTGCCGAGAAACCCATGGTTTCGGAATTCACGTCGAGTGGCTCGAGGTATTTCATGATCGTCTGCAAGAGATCGATGTCGAGCGCAAACTTTTCATAGCTTGCGACAAGCCCCCCTTCCAGCCAGCCCGCCGCGTGCTGGATCATGTTGCCACCGCCCATGATGGCACCCCACAGGGAGAATACGCTTTCATAGGCCGACTGGGCATCGACGGTGTTCGCTGCATTGGTGCTGGAGGTGCGGTAGGGGAGCTTGTAGCGCCTGGCCAATTGTCCGCCGACGATGCAGGCTTTCATGTATTCCGGCGTGCCGAAGGCGGGGGCGCCAGATTTCATGTCGACGTTTGATGTGAATCCGCCATAGACGAAGGGAGCGCCGGGCTTTGTCATCTGCGAAAGGGCCAAACCGGCAAGCGCTTCGGCATTCTGCAACACCAGAGCGCCCGCCAGCGTGACCGGCGCCATGGCGCCCGCCAGCGTGAAGGGTGTCACGACACACGCCTGGCCGTGGCGCGCCATCTCGATGATACCCATGGCCATCGGGCCATCGAGTTTCAGGGGCGAATTGGTATTGATGATCGTGTAGGTCGATGGTTCGCGCAGCATCTGGTCCCACGAGATGCCGCGCGCTATGCGTGCTGTTTCCATGCCATCGAACAGGCGATGGCGGCCAGTCGATCCAGCGAAGGAAATCTTGTCAGAATAGAGATACTTGTTGCGTAGAATGTGCAGGTGGCGGACCGAAGCGTGCACGTCGAGCGCATCCACTGAGCCGCCATGGGCGGTGTGGATGCAGTTGAAGTATTGCGACAGCTTGATGAAGTTGGCGTTATCCTCCAGCGTTCCGGGCCGCCGGCCCTTTTCCATGTCGGAGCAATTGGGAGGCCCGCCGACGGGGCCAAAGAGAATCCAGTTGCCGCCGATACGAACATTGTGATCCGGGTTGCGGGCATGAATAGTGAATTCGGCAGGTGGCGTGGTCAATGCCTCCTCGATGATGTCACGGCCCATGCGCACCCGCTCGCCCGTAACAAGTGCGCCGGCTCTGGCCAGAATGTCGCGCGCTTCGGCGTGGACGACGTCCATGCCGATCTCCTGCAAGACCCGCAGGGACTCGTTGTGAATTGCTTCCAATTGGTCATCGGACACGGCGCGCGACGGTTCGATTGTCAGTCGCGGCTGGCCCCATGGCAATTGTGGAATCGGTTGCTGGTCCGCACCAGATTTGCGGCCACGGCGGACAACGCTCATGGGCGGCGGCTTCCGTAAGCGACGGCGATCTGGGCCGCAACCCTGGCGTTGTGCTTGACCAGTCGCGATGTTGGCGGCCAGCGAGCGGCCTTCGGTCTTCACCGCCAGTCTCGCCAGCAAAAACGGTGTCACATCCTTGCCGCGAATGTCTTGACCAGCGGCAGCGGCGAGCGCCTCATCAATCCAGGGCGATTATCACTGCGGCAGGGATTTCATACTCATGCGGAATAGGATTGGCGACGACAACGCCGCCCGCAAGACCCATGGACCACTTCGCGTGCATCAATGCAGCAACTTCATCAGCCGTGTCGCAGCGCATGGGAACCTTCAGGCCGCTGTCGCGCGAGTAGAAGGCCGGAAAGACATCGGTGCCGAAGCCCACGACCGGGACACCCATGGTCTCAAGCGTTTCAAGTGTGAGGGCAGATCGAGAATAGCCTTGGCGCCCGCCGTGACCACGGCGACATTGGTTTGCGCGAACTCGGTGATATCGGCTGAGATGTCGAAGCTCGTTTCGGCGCCACGATGAACACCGCCGATGCCGCCGGTTGCAAACACCGCAATTCCAGCCATCGCCGCCACACGCATGGTGGAGGCGACGGTGGTGGCGCCATCGCATTTGAGCGCCACAACATAGGGCAAGATCGCGGGTCGAAACCTTGCGGATCGTTGCGCCCTCCTTGCCGAAACGCTCCAGTTCGGCATTGCTCAAACCCACCTTCAATACGCCGCCCATGATGGCGATGGTGGCGGGCACGGCACCATTTGCCCGGATGATATCTTCCACGGCGCGGGCCGTTTCGACGTTCTGCGGATACGGCATGCCATGGGCGATGATAGTCGATTCCAGTGCCACGATCGGCGCGCCGCTGGCCTTGGCCTTCGCCACTTCTTCGGAAAACTCGATCAGCGATTTCAAACGCCCGCTCCCATCGATCAACAACGCTTCGCGCGTCAGCACTTCGGCCACCGATTGCGAACGATTGCACTTTCAACGCTGCGGCCCTCTGGCCGAAACTGCGCCGCTTCAACAATGTCATATCCCGAAACCAGTCCCCAGACGAGGCCTGCAACGGCGGCGTCCCCTGCTCCCGTGACATCGCGCACGTCACCGGTGGCGTTTGCGGGAACATGAAACGTGTCTCCGCCCTGCTTCGACACATAGGCGCCTTCGGCACCGGCATGGATGACGATGTTTTCAATTCCCAGCGCGATGCATGGCATGTGCCGCGTTGGCCCAATTCCGCGTGCCGGACAGCGCTTCCGCCTGGTCACGGTTCGGAGTGATGGCGAAGGCCGTGAGTTTGCCGGGATGTGCTTGAGCTTGGCGGACTTTGGCACCGAAACCGGCTCGATCAGCAGACGTATGCTTTCACGCGCGGCAAAATGCGACACCCATGCAAGGCAGGCTTCGGGGATGTTGCAATCGGCTACCAGAAAATCGGCGGCGCGCAGGCCGGGTGCGAGAGGTTCAAGCATCGCGGCGGTCATGGCATCGGCGCAAGCCATGGCGTTGATGGCGGCGATCAGTTCGCCATTGCCGGTCGAGCATGGCGAGATAGGTGCCCGATGCGCCCTGCAGTCCGTTGCAGCAGCGACGTATCAACGCCGGCGGTCCGTGATTGCTTTTCGATCACTTCGGCATTGGCATCGTCGCCGATCATGGCGACGAGGGCCACGTCCATGCCAAGCAGCGCCAGATTGTGCGCGATGTTGCGGCCAACACCGCCTGCCGATATCGTCACGGTTCCGGGGTTCGACGTTCCGGCGAATGGCGCGGGCCGTGGTACGGCCCTTCACGTCCACATTGGCGCCGCCGATGACAACGACGCGCGGCATCAGAAATCCGTGGGCGCGCCGCCTTCGCGAATGCGGCGGTCTACAAAGTCATCGAGAGCATCGCGGATGGCGGCGTCCATGGCCGGTGCTTGATATTCTTCCAGCGCCTGCTTGTAGACCGCATTGGCGCGCTGCCAGGCTTCCGGCTTGCCGGCCGCCTGCCATTGCTGATTGTTCCGCCAATCGGAGATGATCGGCGCATAGAAGGCATCGGTGTAGCGGGCCAGGGTGTGTTGGGCGCCGAAGAAATGCCCGCCGGGGCCGACTTCGCGGATCGCTTCGAGACCCAAGGCATCTTGAGTCATTTCAACCGGTTGCAGGAACTCGCTCACCATCTGAATCAAGTCGACATCGAGCACGAATTTCTCGAAGCTGGCCACCAGGCCGCCTTCCATCCAGCCTGCGCCATGCATGATGTAGTTGCCGCCGCCCATGGTCAGCGCCCAGAGCGAGAACACCAACTCGTAGGCCGCCTGGGCATCGACGGTGTTGGCGGCATTGGTGTTGGAGGTGCGGAACGGAAGGCCATAGCGCCGCGCCAGCTGCCCGCCGATGATCGTCGACTTCATGTATTCCGGCGTGCCGAAAGCCGGCGCGCCCGACTTCATGTCGACATTCGAAGTGAAGCCGCCATAGATCACGGGAGCACCCTTCCGCACCAGTTGGCAGAAGGCGAGGCCGGCGAGCGCCTCGGCATTCTGCTCGACGACGGCGCCCGCCACGGTGACCGGCGCCATGGCACCGGCGAGCGTGAAGGGTGTGACGCAGACCGGCTGGTTCCTGGCGCTCATTTCCATCATGCCGATCAGCATGTTGTTGTCGAGCTTCAAGGGCGAGTTGGTGTTGACGATGGTGAAGAGCGAGGGCTCGCGCTCCAATTGCTCATGGCTGATGCCGCGCGCCAGCCTGGCGATTTCAATGCCGTCGCGAATGCGTTCGACGCCCAGCGAATAGGCCACGAACGGCTTGTCGGTGATGGTCACCACATCGCGCAGCGCCTCGAGGTGGCGCACCGAGGCGTGAATATCGATGGGTTCCACCGGATAGCCGGAGATGAAATTGATGGCGTTGAAATGGTGCGCGAGTTTCAGGAACTTCTGGAAATCCTCGCGGCAGCCGGTGCGGCGGCCATTGTCCATGTCGTGGCAGTTGGGCGGGCTTCCCACGGTGCCGAACACGATGTTGGGTCCGCCGATGTCGAGTTCGCGGCCCGGGCGCGTGCCATGCAGGGTAAAAGTCGACGGCGCATGGGCGATCAATTCCTCGATCATGGCGGGGTCAAAGCGCACCCGCTCGCCATCCACTTTGGCGCCCGCCTTTTTCAGCAGGTCGCGGGCTTCCTCCAGCATGAAATCCATGCCGATCTCCGAAAGGACTTGCAGCGAAACGCGGTGGATCGATTCCAGCTCATCGTCGGAAACGATGCGCATGGGCTCGAAATGGCGCTTCACCTTGCGCCACGGCAATTGCGGAATGGATTGCCTTGCCTCCGCCGCCGCGCCTTCCGCCCTCGCGGCCACGGCGGCGGCCGGTTTCGGCACTGAGCGGCACTTGCACGTCTCGGTCACGGTCATTTTCCCTTGTCGCGATAGGCTTCGAGGACGGGATCGGCATTGACCTGCTTCACCAGCCAATCCTCGAAGCGTTTGATTTTGGGTTTCATGCGGTGCTCGGCATTGCAGGCAAACAGCCATTGCTGCCGATGCTGTGCCTGGATTGCGAAAGGGCTGCACCAGGCGGCCCGACTTGATTTCTTCGGAGGCGAAGGGGCCGATGGTCATGGCAACGCCCCGGCCTTCGACGGCCGCTTCCTGCGCCAGAATGTAGCTGTCGAAGGCCAGGCGGTCGGAGAGCTTGATGCCGTTGATGCCCGCCTCTTCCAGCCAGATGTGCCAGTCTTCTTCGGCGGTATAGACATAGAGCAGCTTGTGCTTCTTCAGGTCCTCGGGCGTCTTGATGGCATTGGGCCCGCGCAACAGATCGGGCGAACAGATCGGCGTCAGCAGCGAACGGAACAGCGGGCGATAGTAGTGATCGGGCGAGCGGTTGCGGGCCAGAATGAATCCGGCATCGACATTCTTCTCGTCGAAGTCCCAATCGAAATAAGAGGTCGAAAGCCGCACCTTCATGTCGGGATAGCGGCGCTCGAAATCATGAAGCCGGGGGATCAGCCACTTCAGCGCCACGGTCACATAGACCTGCACCGTCAGTTCATTGTCGGCGGCCGAAGGCCGCAGCGCCCGGGTCTGCGCCTCGATCTGGTCGAAGGCCTCGCGGATCGGTGGATAGTAGCTATGGCCGGCCTGGGTCAGTTCGGCGCGTCTGGCATCGCGGCGGAACAGTTGGACGCCGAGCCGCTGTTCCAGCGACTTCACCTGGTGGCTCACGGCGGAGCGGGTGATGCCCAGTTCGCCTGCGGCCAGGCGGAAACTGCCAAGCCGGGCGGCCGCCTCGAAAGCGGTCAGCGCGCGCAGCGGGGGCAGGTCACGCCGTGGCCAAGATTCTTCACCATGCAGTTTCGTGCACCTCTCATAACACCATTGAATTTAGCGGGTTAAGGGCGAATGCGAGAAGTCGAAGTGCTTTCATGGTGAAAAATTCTCACCATACAGTGCTACAAGATAGGCCGTTGCGAAAAGCCCCGGCGCGGGCCAAAACCGGGGCATCAGGAGAGTCCCATGAGTGCTGTTGAAGATCTGTCACGCCGTCGTGGTGGCCGCGAGGCCCGCCGGGCCCTGCGCGCGCGCCCCATTCCCATGGACGAGGCGGCCGTTCGCCCCGGCATGGCGGGTGGCCAGTACAAGCCGCTGAGCGAACGCGACATGCAGCGCATTCACGAAACGGCGCTGAAGCTTCTCGAAACAGTTGGCCTCGCCCAGGCAATCCCAACTTGCGTCGAAGCAATGACGGCGAAGGGCTGCACCGTGAACGCCGAGGGCCGCCTGTGCATTCCGCGCAGCCTGGTCGAGGACACGCTTGCCACCTGCGCCCGCAATTTCGTGCTCCATGGCCGCGACCCGAAGCACGACATGGAGCCATCGGGCAACCGCGTGTATTTCGGCACCGCCGGTGCCGCCGTGTTATATCGTCGAGCCCGAGACACGCGAATATCGCGAGTCGTTGCTGGCCGACCTCTATGACGCGGGCCGCATCGTCGATAACTGCGAGCATATTCATTTCTTCCAGCGCCCGTTGACGGCGCGCGACATGATCACCGGGCACGACCTCGACATCAACACCATGTATGCCTGCCTGGCTGGCACCAACAAGCATGTCGGCACCAGCATGGTCGACCCGGCGCATGTCGATGAGTGCCTGCAGATGCTGCATTTCGTCGCCGGCGGCGAAGCGAAGTGGCGCGAGCGGCCCTTCGTGTCGCAATCGAACTGCTTCGTCGTGCCGCCGATGAAATTCGCCGAAGACGCCTGCCGCTGCCTTGAAGTGGCGGCGCGCGGCGGCATGCCGGTGCTGCTGCTGTCGGCGGCGCAGGCCGGTGCCACTTCGCCCGCCGCACTTGGCGGGCACCGTCGTTCAGGCCGTGGCCGAATGCCTGGCGGGCCTCGTTTACATCAATTGCGTCGTGCCGGGCGCCGTCGCCATCTGGGGCCCGTGGCCGTTCGTGTCCGACCTGCGCACCGGCGCCATGTCGGGCGGTTCGGGCGAACAGGCGCTGATCACCTCGGCCTGCGCCCAGATGGGGCATTTCTACAATCTCACCGTCGGCTCGGCGGCCGGCATGTGCGACTCGAAGATGCCGGACATGCAGGCCGGCTACGAGAAAGGTGTCACCGCCGGCATCTCGGCGATGACCGGCATCAACCTGATGTACGAATCCGCCGGCATGCATGCCTCGCTGCTGGGTTTCTGCCTCGAAAGCCTGCTGATCGACAATGACATGCTGGGCTCGATCAACCGCAATGTGCGCGGCATCGAGGTCAATGACGAAACGCTGTCGTTCGACGTGATCAGCGATGTCTGCATCAACGGCCCTGGACACTATCTCGGCAACGAGCAGACGTTGTGCCTGATGCAGAAGGAATATATCTATCCGCAGGTCGCCAACCGCATGAGCCCCAAGGAATGGACCGAGGCCGGAAAGCCCGACATCGTGATGAAGGCGGCGGCCCGGAAGACGCGAAATTCTCTCGACCTATTATCCCGAATATATCCCGAGGGCCATCGACGAGGTGATCCGCGCCCGAGCACGACATCAAGCTGCCGCGCTCCGATGATGGAACCTGGAGACCCGCGCTGGGCCCGCTAGGCTGATGGAGCATCCGGTTCTCGCCGCCATCCGGCGGGCGCGTTCACAGCCCTTCGGATGGTTTCAACCCGATCCGGGCGATGGGGTTCCGGAGGGCACGGCATTCGTCATCCTGATCGGCAATGCCGGGCCGGACATGTTCCGGCGCTTTGCCCGCGAGCGCGAGCCCGAGCGACGATGCCATGGACGACTGGACGCGCGATGCGGTGAGCGCACTGGCGCGCGATCTGGCGGCAACGCCGGTCTTCCCATTCGACACGGACCCACCCGCCCGTTTCTCACCTGGGCGCGGCGAGGCCGGCGCCGGACATGTCTCGCCGCTCGGCCTCAACATTCACCCGACCTATGGCTTGTGGCATGCCTATCGCGCCGCCTTGCTGTTTCCGGTGGCGTTCGATCTGCCCGATGCACAGGCCGGTGCCCATCCTTGCGAGAGTCTGCGCGGCCAAGCCCTGCCTTTCCGCCTGCCCGGTTCGGCGCTTCGACGCCCGGCAGACTATGATGTCGATGGCCTGCGCCGGCCATCTTAGCATCGCCGCAGGGCGAGACGTGCATGTCGCGGCGGCTGTCTTGCGCGCCATGCCTGTCCCGTGGGACAAGGATTTGCCTATGCGCCGGCGCAGGCACAGTTCCACATGCGCGAATTTCGTCGCACGGCATAACGAGGGTTAAATGTACGATCAGATCGCAGACAAGCTCGCCACGCGGCGAGATCATCATCCTTGATGGCGGCACCGGAACCGATATCCAGCGCCGCGGCGTTCCGATGGACGGCGACACCTGGTGCGCCGAGGCCAATCTCACGCACCCGACATCGTCGTGAAGGCGGTTCACGACGACTATATCGCGGCCGGCGCCGAAGTCATCATCGCCAATACCTTTGCCACCAGCGCGCTGCTGTTCAACGCACTCGGGCGCGACGATGAACTGCTGGATGATCGACCGCGCCGCGGTAGCCATCGCCAAGGAGGCTGCCGCGCGGCACGCAGGTCGCGGTGGCCGGATCGATGTCCACCATGCGGCCCGGTGGTCACCGGACGCGACCGCACATCGAAGCGGCGCGAATGGCCGGAAGCCGAAGGCCCGCGGCCTTGTTCAAGCGCAAGGCCGACAATCTGGCGGCCGGCGGCGCCGATCTCATCATGATGGAGATGATGCGCGACGGCGATTACGCCGTGTGGGCGACCGAGGCGGCGATCGCGACCGGCCTTCCGGTCTGGGTCGGCATTTCGGTCGAGAAGCGCGACGCATGGCGAACTCGTGGGCTTGGGGCCGCGAAGATTGGCTGTTCGACGGATATCGTCCCGCGATGCTGGCCGCAACCCGGCCCGCATGTCATCAGCATCATGCACACCTCGCCCAACGACACCGGCGAGGCCATGGACATCGTGCGCAAGCACTGGAAAGGCCCGCTCGGCGCCTATCCGGAGAGCGGCTATTTCACGATGCCGGACTGGCAGTTCGTCGACATCATCGCGCCGGACGAACTGGTCTCGAAGATCCAGGACGTGGAAGGCAGCAGGGCGCGTCGATCTTCGGCGGTTGCTGCGGCATCGGGCCTGAACATATCGCGGCACTCAGCGAGGAGCATGCAAATGATGAAAACCGGTTCGTGCCTGTGTGGCGCGGTGAAATATGAGATACACGGACCACTGCGCCCGGTGATCGCCTGCCATTGCATCCAGTGCCGCAAGCAGACGGGATACTTACATGTCATGCCACGGCGGCGGCGGATGCCGATTTCAAGTTCACATCGAAGACCGCGGCCTCAAATGGTATCGCTCGAGCCCGCGAAGGCGCGACGCGGCTTTTGCGGCGAATGCGGCTCGGTGCTGTTCTGGAAGGGCGACGGCAGCGACAACATCTCGATCACCGCCGGTTCGATCGACGGCCCAACCGGCGCTCGCGCTCGAAGGGCATATCTTCTGCGAGAGCGCCGGTGACTATTACGAGATCGCCGGTGGGGCTTACCGGCTGGACCGATGGTAAGCCAGGGTGGTGGCTTACGAAGATCCCGAACTCGCTGCCGGGTGAAATGACATTCGCATTGTGAGACTGAGGTTTCGCTGAGACGAGCTTGTCAGCGATTTGTCAGATTGGCTTGTCGGAATCTGAACTGGCGCGGTGTCTTCAGGTCCGTCTCAAGCTCGCCATAGCCGGTGAAGCGGTATTCATAGCGAGGCCAAGCTTTCTGGCCGCGGCCATGGCTTTCTTCGCCAGGTCTTCGTCGCGGGTCTGGGCCAGATAGACGATCTTGGTGTAGTTGCCGAAATACATGCGGCAGCAGTTCCGGATGGCGGTCGAGGCCCAGGCCCGCCCAGATCAGCTTGTCGAAATGCTGGCCAGATAGTCGGTGAGGAAGAAGGCGGTGAAATCGTCGTCCGCAGTTGCGCGCGAATTCGGCATTGCCGGAGAAGAACGCATAGCAATGCGGCCCGTCGATGCGCTCGACGCCCTCTTCCGCCAGCAGCGCGTCGAGCAGGCCGCCGGTTCCGCAATCGCCATAGAGCACGAAGATCGACTTGTAGCGGCGCTTTGGCCTCGCGGATTTTCTCGCGCAGGGCCGGCACGATCTTGTCCGGCGTGTTGTGCCATTTGGCCGGCAGGCACTGGAGGTCGAAGGCGGTCCAGCGGTTGCGCTCGATCAGGTCGACGATTTCGCGCGCCAAAGCACCGCAGGCCAGGAGCAGCACATCGCCCTGGCCTGGCTTGAACTCGAATTCGTCGGATGGTGTGAGATTGACAAGGGTCATCGCCGACCCAATCCACGTCCTCAGCCGGTGGCCAGCTGGTTGTGCTTGCGCGCCATGAAGGTCTTGGCGGTTTCGACCGCCACGGCCGCATCGCGGCAATAGGCATCGGCGCCGACCGCCTTGGCGAATTCCTCGTTCAGGGGCGCGCCGCCGACCAGCACGATGTAGTCGTCGCGCATGCCCTTTTCCTTCATCGTGTCGATCACGACCTTCATGTAGGGCATGGTGGTGGTGAGCAGCGCCGACATGCCGAGGATGTCGGGCTGGTGTTCTTCGATGGCGGCCAGATATTTCTCGACCGGATTGTTGATGCCGAGATCGATCACCTCGAAGCCCGCACCTTCCATCATCATGCCGACGAGGTTCTTGCCGATGTCGTGGATGTCGCCCTTCACCGTGCCGATCACCATCTTGCCCTGGCGCGGCGCGCCGGTGGCGATGAGCAGCGGGCGCAGGATGAACATGCCGGCCTTCATCGAATTGGCGGCGAGCAGCACTTCCGGCACGAACAGGATGCCATCGCGGAAATCGATGCCGACGATGCGCATGCCTTCGACGAGGGCCTCGGTCAGCACCTTGTAGGGCGCCCAGCCGCGGCCGAGCAGGATGTGAACCGCCGCTTCGACTTCTTCCTTCAGGCCGTCATAGAGGTCGTCATGGACCTGCTGGACCAGCTCCTCGTCGTTGAGGGAGTTCAGATCGAGTTCGCCTTCATCGCTCATCGGGGTCTCCGGCCGGAAATTCTTCAGGTATTGACAATAGCCGAGGTCTGGCCAGGAACCCCGCCACGGCGCGACGTCCACATGCCGGAAAGCGACGGTTGAGGCAAGAGGCAAGGGCGGCTATAGGGTAACTTTCACTTCACCAATGGGATACTGAATTCACATGACTTCTGCCTTCGACATCGCAGCCAGTCCGCCGCCAGTTTCCGGCACTTGCGCTCAACGATGACGGCCGCGCCCGGGTCTATTTCGACAATCCGGCCGGAACCCAGGTGCCGCAGCAGGTGATCGACCGGACGGTCGAGTGCCTGACGATCAGGAACGCCAATCTCGGCGGCTATTTCACGACCACGGTGGCAGGCCGGCGCACTGGTCGACGAGGCGCATCAGGCCTGTGCCGATTTCTACAATGCCAGCGCGGCCTCCGAAATCGTGTTCGGCCAGAACATGACGAGCCTGACCTTCCACATGTCGCGCTGCCTCGGCAGGCGTTTCAAGGCGGGCGACGAAATCGTGCTGTCGCGCATGGACCACGATGCCAATGTGGCGCCCTGGCTGCTGCTGGCGGAAGACCTGGGCCTTGTGGTGCGCTGGATGGATTTCGATCCCGAGACCTACGAGTTCCCCGACGACGCGCTGCGCAAGGTGCTGTCGCCGACGGACCAAGCTGGTGGCGCTTGGCATGGCGTCGAATTGCACCGGCACGGTCAACGACGTGAAGCATTTCGCGAAGCGAGGCAAAGGCGGCGGGCGCGCTCGTCTATGTCGATGCCGTGCAGTATGCGCCGCACTATGCCATCGACGTCCAGGACCTCGGCGCCGATATTCTGGTGTCCTCCGCCTACAAGTGGTTCGGGCCGCATCAGGGCGTGCTGTGGGGCGCGCGAGGAGCTGCTGAAGGAGACCTTCGGCTACAAGGTGCGGCCCGGCCGGCGATGACCTGCCGCACAAGTTCGAAACCGGAACGCTGAGCCATGAGGGCATGGCGGGAACGCTCGGCGCCATCGAATATCTCGAGCAGTTCGGCAGCGGGTGCCAGCGCGGCGCCAAGCGCATCGCCAGCGCCTGGGGCGGCTGGCGGACTATGAGCAGAACGCTCACGCTGCGACTGATCGACGGCCTGCGAGACGTTCAAGGGCCTCACCATCCGCGGCATCACCTCGGCCAATGCCATGCACCGGCGCGTGCCGACCGTATCCTTCACGCTCGATGGCCATCACCCGGAGGCACTGGCCAAGGGCTTCGCGGAGGACAATATCTTCGTCTGGTCGGGCCACAACTACGCCATCGAGCCCGTCGGCCGCATGGGGCTGATGGACAAGGGCGGCGTGCTGCGCGTCGGCCTTGCGCATTACAACACCGAAGCGGAAGTCGACGCCTTGCTCTCCTCGCTTCATCGCATCATTCGGCAAAGGATAGACCATGGCATTCAAACTCGCCATCATCGGCCTCGGCAAGATTGCCCAGGACCAGCACCTGCCCTGCATCGCCAAGAATCAAGATTTCGAACTCGCGGCAGCGGTGAGTTCGCGCGGCGGCATACAGGGACGTGCCGAGTTTCAAGACGCCGGCAGAGCTGTTCGCCAGCGGCCTCAAGCTCGATGCGGTGTCGCTGTGCATGCCGCCCGAGCCGCGCTTTCGACATCGCGCGCGAGGCGCTCGATGCGGGCTTGCATGTGCTGAGCGAAAAGCCGCCGACGCCGACGGTTGGCGAGCTCGACGCCATGGCCGATCACGCCAAGGCCAAGGGCGCATTCTGTTCACCACCTGGCACTCGCAATACAATGCGGCGGTCGATGAGGCCAAGCGGTTGCTCGCGGGCAAGACTGTCAGCCGCCTGTTTGTGAACTGGAAGGAAGACGTGCGCCATTGGCATCCGGGCCAGGAATGGATCTGGGAGCCCGGCGGCTTCGGCGTGTTCGATCCCGGCATCAACGCCTTTTCGATCGTCACCAAGATCATGCCGCAGCCGGTCTTCGTTTCAATCCTGCGTGCTGGAGACGCCGAAGAACAAGTCCACGCCGATCGCCGCGCAAATCCGCTTCAAGCCGTCGTGGGCGGGCGATGCCGATCTTTCCGCCGATCTCGACTGGCGGCAGACCGGCGAGCAGAGCTGGAATATCGAGGTTGAAACCCGCGACGGACTTGAAGCTGCAACTGCGCAAGGGCGGCACGGAACTCTATGTCAACGGCAAGCTGACGGTCGCCGCACCGTCGGAGGAATACGAAGCGATCTACGCGCATTTCGCCGAGCTGCTGTCATACCGGCCAATCGCATGTCGATGGCGCGCCGCTGCAACTCGTCTCCGATTGCTTCATGCTGGGCCGCCGGGTGGATACGGAAGCGTTTGTCTGAGGGCTGCGAATGACGTCATTCTTCAGCCAAGAGCTGCTCGACTATGGCGCGATGGCGGTTCAGGAAGTTGCGCGTGACTTCGAAAGTGTTCGGTGTCTTCATAGGCGACACGTTCAAGTCCGCGCGGTCCAATCTGATAGATCCAGGCATCGGGATAGGCCATGAGGATTGGTGAATGGGTGGCGATGACGAACTGCGATTTGGCGGCGATCAGATCGTGCATGCGCACCAGCATGGACATTTGGCGTGAGGGTGAAAGTGCAGCTTCAGGTTCGTCGAGAATATAGAGGCCGTTGCCGCGGAACTTGTTTTCCAACAGTGACCAGAAGGATTCTCCGTGAGATTGTTCGTGCAGGCTTCTCCCGCCGTAACTATCCAGATAGCCAATCTCATCGATTTGTGTCGCAACATTATAGAGGGATCTCTGCTCTCAAGAAGAACCCGTCTTTCGCCCGGCGCGGTGATTTCACCAAAGTCATATGGCGATAGAGTGATGAATGCGACGGTCTCGTAGAAACTGTATGATTTCTGTTTCCACCCTCGGCATTGAAACCCCAGGCGACCGCCAGGGCTTCAATCAGCGTCGACTTGCCGGAGCCATTTTCGCCCACGAAGAACGTCACTTTCGGGTGAAACTCGATCTCGTGCAAGCCGGAAATGGCAGGCAGCGCATAGGGATAAGTGTTCCGGTCCTTGACCCGATCCCATTCCATGCGGGCTCGCAGGAGATAGTGTGTGGCTTCGTAGGATTTCATCCCGCAACAATCAGTCCAGCAGCTGGGAAAACGCAACCGGGCGCAGGAGTTTAGGTGAATGCTAACCCCTGCGGCGTTCGCGGCGGGCGGCGCCATCGGCGGCGGTGTCGATGCCCTTGGCCAGAACCGAGACCGGCCCCAAGCGCTGTTCGATCAGTTCGACGCTGGGGCGGTCACCCTTTTGGTAGGTTTCGAGTGACTTCCGCATGGCGGCGAGATGCTCTGGGCTGGTGCCGCAGCAACCGCCGATGATTTTGGCGCCGGCATCAAGGGCGATCCGCGCATAGTCGGCCATCAGTTCCGGCGTGCCGGTGTAGTGGATGTGGCCGTCCATATATTGCGGAATGCCGCAATTGCCCTTGGCAACGACGGCGGCATCGGGCCTTGCCTCGGTGATGCCGAGCACGGTGGCGATCAATTCGGAAGCGCCGACGCCGCAATTGGCGCCGATGGCCACGGGCTGGGTGGCAAGCGAGGCCGCCAGTGCGCCGAACGCTTTGGGCGTGATGCCCATCATGGTGCGGCCGTTGGTGTCGAAGCTCATGGTGGTGACAATCGGCAGGCCGGCCTTCGCCGCACCTTCGACGGCGGCGCGTAATTCTTCCTCCGACGACATGGTCTCGATCCACAACACATCGACGCCGCCCTCCTTCAGCGCCATCGCCTGCTCTTCAAAGGCGGCGACGCCATCGTCATGCGTCATGGCGCCGACCGGCTGGAAGATTTCGCCGGTCGGGCCGATGGAGCCCGCGACATAAACCGGGCGGCTTGCCGCTTCGGCTTCGGCGCGGGCATTGTTCACGGCGGCGATGTTCAGTTCACGGACCTTATCCTGCGCGTCGTGCAGTTTCAGGCGGTGGCGATTGCCGCCAAAGGTGTTGGTGAGGATGATGTCGGCGCCGGCCTCAATGAATTGGCGGTGAAGCGAGCGCACCCGCTCCGGATGATCGAAATTCCACATTTCCGGGGCATCGCCCGAAACCAGCCCCATCTGGAAATAGTTCGTGCCGGTGGCGCCATCGGCAAGCAGCCAGGGGCGCGTGGCAAGGGCTTCGGTGAAGGACAGGCGGGCCATGGGAACCTCTCGGGAAGCGATATAAAGAAGTCTTTATATGATTTTCAGGAGCTTTGCCAAGCCTGAAACGCCGCCTCACCCAGAAGAAGCGACATGCGGTGCGTTCACCGGCCAGATGCGTTCGGCATGCTTGCCCGATGTCGCGCAGGTCGTTCAAGCGATTGAACCAGATCGGGAATATCGGATCTGGCGAGCACCGGGGCGCGATGCTTGCCGTTGACTCGTCCGGCAGGCCGTGGGCGCACAACAATGCGAGTGTCCTCGGCCAGAGCTCGCAGCAAGTTGGCGGGCGGTGGCGAGATAGTCCGCCAAGGTCGGCCCCCGGAATTTGGGCATAGAGGTGGCCCGGATATACAAAGTCGGCGGCGAACAGCAGTCCGGCTTCGACATCGTGAAGCGACATGGAATCCGGCGAGTGGCCCGGCGTGTGAACTAATTTCAGCCGCCGCCCGCCAAGGTCGATTTCCGAGCCGATGGCCAAGCCACTGGCCGCACCCTCACCGGCTTCCACACCATGCCTTCGCGAAAGCCGCGGAACAGGTCGTCGCTTGCAGAAACACGCCGTCCCGTTCGCAAGCGCGCAGCACTGGCAGATCGGCCATGGCGATATTGTCGAATGCCGCAAGTCCGCCCGTATGATCAAAATGCAAATGCGAGGGCAACGCCGTGACCGGCAGTGTGGTCAGTGCCCGCACCGCCTTCGATATGTCGCGCACGCCGGGGCCGGTATCGAACAGCACGGCGCGGCGCTGCCCGCTGATCAGATAGTTCCAGTTGATCTGGTGAAAGCGCGGCTCACCGATGGCGATGACGCCAGGCGCTATCTCCTCGATTGCGAACCAATCATCGAACCAGCGGACATTTTCAGCGAGCATGGCAGATCACAATTTCGAAAGTGCCCGGTCGAGCGCCGCGATGGCGATATCGGCGTGTTCCCGCGTGAACACAATCGGCGGCCTGATCTTCACGATGTTGCCCAACTTGCCTTCATTTCCGGCCAAAACGCCTTCATCGCGGAGGATGTTCAGAAGTGGCTTAAGAACTTCACCGGCAGGTTCCTTTGTCTTGCGGTCGCGCACCAGCTCAACGCCGACCGCAAGACCGACACCGCGCACGTCGCCGATGATCTCGTGTTTCTTCATAAGTGCGCGCAATCCCTCGCGGAGGTAGGCCCCGGTGTCGCGAGCATTGGCAATCAATCCCTCGTCGCGGATGACATCGAGAACGGCTAAGCCCGCGGCACAAGATACGTTGTTGCCGCCGAAGGTGGAGAAGAACGGCCCTAGCTTGGTGAAGTGTTCGAGGATCTCTGGCCTCGTCACGACGACGCCAATCGGGTGGCCATTGCCTGCGGGTTTTCCAATGGTGACGAAGTCGGGAATGATGCCGTGGTGCTGGTGGCCCCACATGGCTGTTCCCATGCGGCCAAAGCCCGATTGCACTTCGTCGGCGATGTAGAGGCCTCCTGCCGCATGGGTTTTCTCGACGATGCGTTTCACATAGCCATCCGGCACATCGAGCATGCCGTTGGTCATGAAGGCGCCGTCGATCATTGTCGCGGCGAGGCCGTAGCCTTCGCGTTCCAGTTCGGCAATGGGTGTGTCAGCAAGGGCTGCATATTTGGCCGCAAGATCATTGTCGCCACGGAGATAGGTCCGCGATAGTCATCGGGCGGCGGCAGCAACCGGATATGTGGCGCGTTCCATTGTTCCGGCGCGTTGGAGGGCGAGAAGGCATCGATCGCCTCGGTGATGCCGTGATAGGCGAAATCCATGGCAAGCCCGCCGCGCTTGCCGGTCCAGGCCTTGGCCATGCGCCAGGCCACGTCATTGGCCTCGCTGCCGGAATTGACGAAGATGACAGCGGAGAGGCTCTTGTCCATCGTCGCCGTCAAGCGTTCGGCATACTCCAGCGATTCATCGGTGATGTAGCGGGTGTTGGTGTTGAGCAATGCCGCCTGCCGGGCGATGGCCGCCACCACATAGGGGTGGCAGTGGCCCACATGCGGCACGTTGTTATAGCAATCGAGATAGCGCTTGCCGACATCATCGAACAGCCACACGCCTTCGCCGCGCACCATGTGAATGGGCGGATCGTAGAACATGTAGGGCTTCGCCCCCATGTGCCGCTTGCGCCTCGTCATCAACTCATCAACCGATTGCGGGGTGACGGCTTTGCGCGGCGGAAAGTTCCCGGCGCGGCGAATGATATTCGTCAATTCGTCGCGTTGTGCCGCGATGCTTTCGAGCAGCGGCTGCAATCTGGCGCTGAAGGCTTCGAGAAACCCTTGCGCCGGATAGCCTTCAGCGAGCTTGGCAACTTCTACCAGTGGCGTCATCATGAAGCGAATCTCGATCATGCCGAGCAGCACGTCGAGTTCGTCTTCTTCGAGAGGCGTCACACTGCAATAGCCGCGCGTGAAGGCATGGATGATCGGACCGATGTCATCATGCATCGTCAGGTAATCGGCAATGCAATTGGCGGCGTCCTGCACCAGTGTGGCGTGGACCAAATCGCCGAAATCAATGATGCCGGAGAGGTTGCCGCTATCATCGATCAGGCTGTTGAAGGGATGCACATCACCGTGGATGATCTGGCTACGCATCGCCGCAAGGCGTGGCTCAATGTTGTTCTCGTAGCGGTCTAGCAACCCGTTCGTCAGGCCGGGTAGGCCATCCGGAAGCAGGCCGACATAGGGCCGGAGCGCAAGCACGTGGCGATTGTCCCAGATCAGCTTGCGGCTGGCCGGCGCCGCGTTGATGAAACCGCGCATGGCTTTGCCAAGGCGCGCTGACAGCTTTCCCAATTCGCCAAATGTGGTGAGCGGCAGGACGCGCGCGCCAACCGTCTCACCCGGCAGATAGCTCAGCAGCATCACCAAATGGGTCTGTCCGGCGATCATCCACGCAGGCGCGGCCTCACCGGCAAACGAACGCCGCAAGCGCGGCACCGGCAATGTGGGGTCGGTCATGGCAATATGTTCGAGCACGTCGGCCTGGCAAAGAATCGCGTCTGGCGGTTCGTTGGCATTGCACAGCTTGAAGACCCAACGGGCGCCATTGCTTTCAGTCACGCTGAAATTCTGGTCGCGCTCGCCGTCGAGCGGTTTCCAGCCTCCGGTCAATCCATAGGTATCAGCGGCAAATTTCTGCAAGGCGGGAAGCGGGTGCGATGGCGGACGGAGTGTATTGAGCATGGGCAACCGTGTAGCGGTGCGCTGCCCGGAAGTCACGCCGTCTTGGCGCCGTAGTAAAGGCTCGATACGTGCTGGGCTTCGGCGAAGAACAACCAGCGCTCAACCGCCGCAGCCACGAGCGCCGCAAGAGCTGCGGCCACGGAAACAAAAGGCACGGCAAGACTCGCGAGCATCGACAGGATCGAAAGTGTGAGCAGCAGCAGCACAAGCTTCCGCAATGCTTCGGCGTGCTTTCGGGCCACCGCATAGCCCATCTCCCTCTGTACGAAATTTTCGGAAGTATGCGGCAGTTCCCACTGCGAAACCGCGCCAATGCGGCCAAGGCCGGTCGCTGCCTCTATCGTGTGGGTGCGCGGTGCCGCATCGATGGCGCGCCAATAGAGGAATTTCAGCACCAGAAGTACCAGCAACGCGGCAATCGCCAGCACCACCTGAAATGACTGGAAGCGCCCGAATATTGTGGCGATGGCCGTCAGCAGCGTGGCGCCGGTGGCCAAACCGAACATCAGATAGACCGGCACGGTCAGCGGCTGGTTCCAGGCGCGGATGGTGGTGAGCGTCTGATAGATCTTGGCCGTGCAATAGACGGTGATGGCAGCCATCAGCGCCGTCACTAGCCCCAATGGCCCGATCCAGCGCGGGGCCTCGACGAGGCCCGACCAGACAAGACCGAACAGCAGGGCGGGGACATAGGTCAGCGACCGCCGCCACGCCTTCGCGCGACAGCCAGGACGAGCGCCATTGCGAAAGCGCCCGCCAGGCGCGCTCCGGGTGGCCGAGATGGAAAGTCGAAGACAGCAGGCCGACGGTGATCAGGCCCAGGGCAATCACCATGGAGGTCAGCGCGAAAGCCATGCTGGAGGCCTGGCCATGGTTGAAGCCGACGAGGCCCAGCAGCGCCAGCAGGCCATAGCCGGCGCCCGATGCGGTCGTGAACAGAATGACGGAATAGGCGGGATGCATGGTCAGCCTTCAAGCTTTCCGGAATAATCGGCATCGTCGTTGCGGCGGGGCGGCGTCACGCGGCTCAGCGCCTTGTCGGCCCAGGCGAACAGCCGGTCGAAGGCCGAGCCATCGCCTTTCGGCAGCGCTTCGGCCTTGAGCGTCGTGGCATCGCGCCTGGCGCGCGGCGGCAGATATTTGTTCACCGGCTTGTAGCCCATCTCGGGCAGCAGGTCATAGCCGCCGCGCTCGGCGACCAGTTGCGACACGTCCGACTTCGGATCGCCAAGATCGCCGAAGTGGCGGGCGCCCGTCGGGCAGGCCTTGACGCAGGCGGGAATGCGGTCCTCTTCGGCGAAATTCTCGTTGTAGATGCGGTCGACGCACAGCGTGCATTTCTTCATCACGCCATGGCTCTGGTCATATTCGCGCGCGCCATAGGGGCAGGCCCAGGAACACAGCTTGCAGCCGATGCAGGTTTCCGGATTGACCAGCACGATGCCGTCTTCGGCGCGCTTGTAGGAGGCGCCGGTCGGGCACACGGTGACGCAGGCCGGGGTTTCGCAATGCAGGCACGAGCGCGGGAAATGCACGATGCGCGATTGCTCCTGCCCCTGCTCCTTCACCTCATAGCCGTGAATGCGGTTGAGCCACACGCCGGCGGCATCGGCGCCTTGCGTGTCCATGTCGGTGAGCGGCGCGGAATAGCCTTGCGTGTTCCATTCCTTGCACGAGGTGGCGCAGGCCTGGCAGCCGACGCAGGTGTCGAGATCGATGACGAGGCCGAGCTTCTTCTGGCCGGGTTTCGAGGTGTCGGGGAGCGAGGTCATTTCGCCCTCCGCAATTTCTTCAGTGTACGGAATTGCGGCTCGCTGCCCTGCTGCCTGGTCCGCCGCCTTCTCGACCCGCACGCGGAGATCGTACCAGGCCGCCTGGCCGGTCACCGGATCGCTGTTGGAATAGCGGTAGCCGCCTTCACGTTCCGGCAGAAGTTCCGAGATCAGGTGATTGAGAAGGAATCCCTTTTTCGATTCGGGCGCATCGGCATCGAGGCCCCAGGCGCCGGAGCGTTTGCCGATGGCATTCCACGTCCACACGGTTTCGGGGTTGACGCCATCCATCAGTTTCGCCTGCGCCTTGATCTTCCCGTGGTGCGAGGTGACGTTCACCCAGTCGCCATCGGCGATGCCGAGCTTCGCCGCCATCTCGCGCGCCATGTAGAGCCAGTTGCGGCCGAGGATCTGGCGCAGCCAGGCATTCTGCGAACCCCAGGAATGATACATCGCCATCGGCCGCTGGGTCACGGCATGCATCGGGAAGTCCGCTTCCGACACCATCTCGCCCTCGAAGGGCGGATACCAGAAGGGAATGGGATCGAAACTCTGCAGGATGCGCGCGCGGTGCTGCTCGTGGCGGAACAACCTTGCCGTGGCCCTGCGCCGCCAGGCGGAACTTCTGCAGCGGCTCGCAATAGAGCTGGTGGATGACCGGCTCGGGCTTGCCCATGAAGCCGAAGAACGTCGCCCAGTCGAGATAGGCCCAGTTCACATGGCGGTAATATTTCATGTGGTCGGGCAGCTCGTAGAACCAGTGGCAGCCGTTGTCGATATAGTGCTGCAGCTGCTCGGGGTTCGGCGCGCCCTTGCCCTGGCCTTGCCGTTGGGCCCACGGAATCCGGCCAGCGGGCCGATGCCGGGCGCGCGCTCGTGGTTGACGATATAGTCGGCATAGCCGCCGGGATAGCGCGGGCGTGCCATCGGTGCGGGTCATGCCGGGAAGGCCCAGCCGGGCGCCGAGATCGAGCAGCACCGGTCTGGAAGGGCCGCACGTCGCGGTCCGGCTCCACCACCGGCTGGCGGATCGAATCGGCCGGGCCATCGGCTTCGGAGATCGGCCGGTCGAGCATCGAGATGCAGTCCCAGCGCTCGAGATAGGTCGTGTCCGGCAGGATCAGGTCGGCGTAGTGCACCATCTCGGAGGCATAGGCGTCGGAATAGATGATCTTCGGAATGGTGTAGTCGCCGTCTGGCTCCTTCTGCGTCAGATACTTGATGGTATCCGGCACATTCATGGCCGAGTTCCAGCTCATGTTGGCCATGTACATGAACAGGACGTCGATGCCGTAGGGGTCCTTCTTCGCCGCGTTGGTGATGACCATGTGCATCATGCCATGGGCGGCCAGCGGCGCATCCCAGCTATAGGCCTTGTCGATGCGCTGCGGTGTTCCCTTCGGCATCGATCAGCAGATCCTCGGGCGCTGGTGACGAAGCCCAGCGGCGGACCGGGCAGCGGCGTGTTGGGCTTCACCTGGCCGGGCTTGCCGGCGGGCTTCACGCCGGGCGGCGCGCGGCTTCGGGAATGGCGGCTTGTAGCGGAAGCCGCCCGGCACATCGATGGTGCCGAGCAGGATCTGCAGCAGGTGAATGGTGCGGCAGGTCTGGAAGCCGTTGGCATGGGCGGAGATGCCGCGCATGGCATGCATCGAAACCGGGCGGCCCATCATCTTGTCGTGATAGCGGCCAGGATGGTCCGTCCACGGAACATCGAGTTCGATCTGTTCCTCGAAGGCGATGCGCGCCAGTTCGGCGGCGATGCGCCTGATGGTCTCGGCCGGAACGCCGCAGCGTTCGGCCACCGCTTCCGGCGCCCATTCGGGGAGGAGGAAGCGCTCGGCGATCAACTGGAAGCTGGTGACCACGCGCCGGCCATCGGGCAGCTTGAAGCGGCCCATCAGCTTCGGTTCGGCATCGGGCGAGAGGGCCGGCATCGGCGTTCCCGAATGGCCGTCCCAGACCAGGGCCGAGCCTTGCGCATTGCGGGCGAACAGCCCGTCATCGGCGCCGCCGGGATTCTCGATCACCAGCCACGGCGAATTGGTGTAGCGCAGCAGATATTCGCCATCGATCTTCTGGGCCGACAATCAGTTCGTGGATCAGCGCGCCCACGAACAATCCATCCGTGCCCGGACGAATGCCGATCCACTCGTCGGCAATCGCCGAATAGCCGGTGCGGATCGGATTGATCGAGACGATCTTGGCGCCGCGCGCCTTTGAGCTTGCCCAAGCGCCTTCTTGATCGGGTTCGAGGCGTGGTCCTCGGCCACGCCGAACAGCATGAAATATTTGGTGTGCTTCCAGTCGGGCTCGCCGAATTCCCAGAACGAGCCGCCAAACGTATAGAGCCCGGCCGCCGCCATGTTGACCGAGCAGAAGCCGCCATGGGCGGCATAGTTGGGCGTGCCGAACTGCGCCGCCCACCAGCCGGTGAGGCCCTGGCTCTGGTCGCGGCCGGTGAAGAAGGCGAGCTTCTTCGGGTCGGTGTTGCGCACTTCCGACAGCCACAGGGTGGCGGTGCGCAGCGCCTCTTCCCATTCGATCTCGCGGAATTCGCCGGAGCCGCGCTCGCCCACGCGGATCAGCGGCTTCGACAGCCTGGCCGGCGAATAGTGCTGCTTGATGCCGGCGGCACCCTTGCCGCAGATGATGCCCTTGTTCACCGGGTGATCGCGGTTGCCGTCGATATATTTGACCGTGCCGTCCTTCAGATAGACCTTGATGCCGCAGCGGCAGGCGCACATGTAGCAGGTGGTGGTCTTGATCTCGTCCCAGGTCTTGGGCGAGGTGTTGACGGCGGGTTCGGTCATGATCTGACCTGTGATGCGGTCGAATTCGGGTCTACTTTATCAGGCTCCATTGGCCCTATGATAGGTCCAGAGCCACTTATTCACAGGAACCATATTGCGCGACTGGCTCGTCCATATCCGCCGCAACGAACATGCCAGCCTGCAAACCCAGATCCGCGAGGCGCTGGTGTCGGCCATTCTCGACGGGCAATTGACGCGCGAGGAGCCGATCCCCTCGACCCGCAAGATGGCCAAGAGCCTTGGCGTCTCGCGCAACACCGTGGTGCTGGCCTATCAGGGCCTGCTCGATGATGGCTATCTCGTCGGCCCGCGAGCGCTCCGGCTATTACGTCGCCGAGAAGGCGCTGGAAACCGTCGCCCCGCACCAAATCCAAAGCAGAAGCCGCGGCCACGGGCTCGGCATCGACTGGTCGAAGCGGCTCAAGATCGGGCCGGCGGCCCAGGACAATCGTCTCGAAGCCGCTGGACTGGCAGACCTATGCCTATCCCTTCATCTACGGCCAGGTGGATCACAACCTGTTCCCGCTGGCCGAATGGCGCGATTGCGCCAGGCAGGCACTGGGCAAGAAATGGCTCGGCTCGTGGACCAACGACACCTGGGCCTTTGACGATCCGCTGCTGGTCGAGCAGATCCGCCGCCGCATCCTGCCGCGCCGCGGCATCATGGCCAATGACGACGAAATCCTGGTGACGCTCGGCGCCCAGAACGCGCTCTATCTTCTCACCAGCCTGCTGGTCGGCCCGAACACCCGGGTGGCGATGGAGGAACCGGGCTATCCCGGATGTCCGCAACATCTTCAGTCTCAAGACCGCGCATGTGCAGCTCATTCCGGTCGATGCCAAGGGCCTGACGCTGCCCGACGAGATCAACGCGCGCAGACGTCGTCTTCACCACGCCCAGCCACCAGTTTCCGACGACCGTCACCATGCCGCTGGAACGGCGCATGGAGCTGCTGAAGCTCGCCGCCAAGCACGACTTCATCATCATCGAAGACGATTACGAGTTCGAGACCAACTATGTGAACGAGCCCTGCCCGGCCCTGAAGTCGCTCGATGACGAAGGCCGCGTCATCTATGTCGGCTCGCTGTCGAAGACGCTGTTTCCCGGCCTGCGGCTCGGTTTCCTGGTGGCGCCGAAGGAGCTGGTCGCCGAGGCCCGGGCGCTTGCGCCGCCTGATGGTGCGGCATGCGCCCAACAACAACCAGCGCACCGCCGCCCTGTTCCTGTCGCTTGGCCATCACGACACGCTGATCCGCCGCCTGCACCGCGCCTATCGCACGCGCTGGGAAATCATGGGCGAGGCGCTGCAACAGCTACATGCCGGATGCCAGCCCGCGTTCCGAGCTTCGGCGGCACCAGCTTTCTGGGTGAAGGGACCGGCGACAGCTCGACAGCGAAGAGCTTGGCACGGCCGGCGCCGCCAAGGGCATCCTGATCGAACCCGGGCCGCATCAATTTCGGCATCGCCGACCCGCCGCGCAATTATTCCGCCTGGCATTCTCGTCGATCGACGAAAAGAAGATCGAGCCCGGCATCAGGCTGCTGGCGGAAACGATCGTCGCGGGTCTGTTGACAGCCATGCGCACTGGCCCTTCCCGCACCGCCGACTAACCGCGCTACTTGGCGCTCGACAACCGTCTTTGCTATCTCTGCTTCTGGCGGTGTCGGCCTTGCCTCGGCGCAGGATGCGGTCGTGAAGGCCATGTCGGCGGGCTATCCCGCCTATGAAACGCTGATGTTCCGCTGCATCGGATCATTGCCGGTGCTGGCTTGCCTGCTGTGGCGCGAGAGCCGGGGTTGGAGCCTTGCCACGCCACTCTGGCGCGCGTCCTGTTGCGCGGCGATTGTTCTGTGCACGGCCTATCTGGCCTTCGTGCTGGCGATTGCCGCCATGCCGATCGCCAATGCGGTGGCGATCTATTTCACCATGCCGTTCTTCGTCGCCGGGCTTGCCGGGCCGTTGCTTGGCGAGCGGGTGCGGCTGCATCGCTGGCTGGCGATCATCGCCGGCTTCATCGGCGTGCTCATCATGGTGCGGCCCGGTGCCGGGGTGTTCGAACCGGCCGCCTTCTTGGCGCTGATTCGGCCATGGGTTATGCTGTGGGCCAGATGATCGGCCGGCCGATGTCGCAGACAGGTTTCGCCCATCGTCATCGCCATCTGGCAGAACACCATCTATCTACTTGTGCGATTGCGCTCGTGCTTGGCGTGGTGTTCAACAGTTTCGACTTCGGCGGCATTCACACCACCAGAGCCTGGTGTTCCTGTCGCGGCCCTGGGTATGGCCATCGGCTGATCGACGCGATTGTGCTGTATCGGCCAACGGCATGCTGGCGGCACTCGCCATGTTGTTCTTCGTCAATGCCTACAAGCATGGCAGAAGCCAATTTCGTGGCGCCATTCGAATATTCGGCGATGATCTGGGCGGTGGCTCTACGGCGTGCTGCTCTTCGGCGATTTCCCGGACTGCCTACACCTGGATCGGCGCCGGCCAATCGTCGATCAGCGCGCCGGCATCCTGATGATCTGGCGCGACCGGCAACTCGATCGCGGCCGTAGCCTAAAGTCCATGCTGCCCGCCACAGGCGGTCAATCAAGCGAATTCTCCGGGAAATGGCGCTTCTCGGCATCGACGCCGCGCCGGGCCCAGATCGAGGCATACATGTGCATGAAGGGCGAGGCGGGCGGCGGCGCGTTCTTCAAGAAAATAGCCCGGCACATTCCACCAGGCGACGGGATCGACGGCTTCGGGCGGCAGGATGTCGACGCCATGGCCGGGCTGCTCCAACATCAAGTCGCGACAGCATATGCGGACCGACGTTTTCCCAAGTGCGGTCTTCAGGGTTCAGGCCCGCGATCTGAGCGACGGCGCGGTGCCACAGATCGCCCGCGCGCGGGCGCTGGGTTGGCCATGAAGCAATTGGTCACCTGGGTCAGGCTCTCGCCCGTGGCGCTTGGCTTCCGTGTGGCGGAAGGGCCGGCGCTTTTCGGAGGCGACGAAGGCGCCGCGGCAATATCCGGCTCCGGCCAGCGCCACCACATCCATGTCGGACCAGATGCCACCATGCTCCGCCAGCAGCGATAGCGGAACAGGCTGCTGAGATAGGCCATGTTGTCCGCATCATCGGCGTCATCGGCAAGATCTCGGCGGCATCGCAGGTCTCACGCCCGACGATGCAAGTGCTGCGTGTCATAGCTCCAGAGCATGACGCGATAGCCCTGGCTGCACGAAGCTCGCGAGGCTGAGCCGGGCCAGCCGCGACAGTTCGCCTGAAACCCAGAGCATGTGGATGGGAAGCGTTGTCAGCATATTCTATCCTAGATCGGATAGCCCGCCCAGCCCTTGACGGTGCGAAGCGCCAGCGAGGACTGGATGCGCTGCACGCCCGGCAGCCTGGAGATTCGCGAGCGGTGGATGCGCTCGTAGTCGGTGGCATCGGTGGCGGCAACCCGCAAGCAGATAATCGAACTGGCCGCTCATCAGATGGCATTCGAGAATCTCCGGCACGCGCTGCACGGCCTTCTCGAATTTCTCGAAGGCCTCTTCGGTCTGGGCCGAGAGCGAGACTTCGACGAAGAATTCATTGGCGAGGCCCAGCGCCGCGCGGTCGAGGTTGGCGGCGTAGGCGGTGATGACCCCGCCTCCTCCAGCAGTTTCACCCGGCGGTGGCAGGAGGACGGCGAAAGCCCGGCCTTCGGCGGCCAGTTCGGCAATCGGCCGCTGGGCATTCTTCTGCAGCTCCGGCCAGAATGATTTTGTCTGTCTTGTCGAAATTCGCCGGTGTTTCATTCGAATATTCAGTATCATAACTTCGGAAATATATTTCAATGCTGCAGTGCTCCAGCGGCCTCTTCGGAAAATCATTCGAGACCGAATGCGGTATTTTCTGGCATCATCCAGGGAGAGGACATTCACATGCTCATCGGCGTTCCGAAAGAGATCAAGAATCACGAATACCGCGTCGGCATGACGCCGATTTCGGTGCGCGAAGCGGTGCGCCACGGCCACAAGGTGTGGGTTCAGGCCAATGCCGGTGCCGGCATCGGCGCCACCGATGCCGACTATATACAGGCCGGCGCCACCATCATCGCCACGGCGGAGGAGATCTTCGCCAAGGCCGACATGATCGTCAAGGTCAAGGAGCCGCAGGCCGTCGAACGCAAGATGCTGCGCGAAGGCCAGATCCTCTACACCTATCTGCATCTCGCTCCCGATCCGGAGCAGACCAAGGATCTGGTCAAGTCCGGCGCCATCTGCATCGCCTATGAAACGGTCACATCCTCGCGCGGCGGCCTGCCGTTGCTCGCGCCGATGTCGCAGGTCGCCGGCCGCATGTCGATGCAGTCGGGCGCCCATTGCCTCGAGAAGGCGCAAGGCGGACGCGGCGTGCTGCTCGGCGGCGTTCCGGGCGTTGCTCCGGCCAAGGTCGTCATTCTCGGCGGCGGCGTGGTCGGCACCAATGCGGCAGCCATGGCGCTCGGCATGGGCGCCGACGTCACCATCCTCGAAAAGAGCACCGACCGCATGGAAGAACTGGTCGCCCGCTTCGGCACCGGACTCAAGACCATCTATTCGACGCAAGGTGCGGTCGAAGACGAATGCGCCACGGCCGATCTGGTCATCGGCGGCGTGCTGATTCCCGGTGCCGCGGCGCCGAAGCTCGTCACCAAGGCGATGCTGAAGGACTGGAAGCCGGGTTCGGTGCTGGTCGACGTCGCCATCGACCAGGGCGGCTGTGCCGAAACCTCGAAGGCCACGACCCATGCCGATCCGACCTATGTGGTCGACGGCGTCATCCACTATTGCGTCGCCAACATGCCGGGCGGTGTCGCCCGCACCTCCACCTACGCACTCAACAACGTCACCCTGCCCTTCGGCCTCGCCATTGCCAACAAGGGCTGGAAGAAGGCGCTGGCCGATGACGCGCATCTGCGCAACGGCCTCAACGTGGCCCATGGCAAGGTGACCTACAAGGCGGTGGCCGATGATCTCGGTTATGACTATGTGGCGGCGGATACGCTGCTGAAATAGACAGCGGGCAATCGAATGACGGGCCGTCCTGCGGGGCGGCCTTTTTTATGACGGCGTCTGGCCAGAGAATCTGTAGTAGGCATGGCGTGCCAGGCCGCGTAGCTTGCGCCGAAGTTTCTCATGGACTACGGCGACTGCAAATCGCGCTGTGCCAACGCCACTGCCTGCCACCATCACGTCGGCCATCGCAATACGGTCACGCCAGATGTTGTCGAGCATCGGGTGGTTGGGAATGGCGCAGCTGTCGATCAACTTGATGCCACCTTCTTCAAACAGCGACCGGGTTGCCTCGAGAATAATCAGGGCACCCGGTGAAAATCGGGCATGGCTTTCGTCATAGGCAATCTTGCTGAAGCTGGCATGGCCACGCTCAACAATCGCCATCACCATGGCAATAGGCTGCTGACCGGCAACGATCCGCCAGAAGCGCAGCAGGCCTGCGGCGTGAAGTGCTTCTGCTGCGCGGACGAAGGCTTCGGCCATCCCCGGCTGGCGCTGCAGTGCCGTGCCACGCTGGCCTTTCCATCCTGCTGCTTCCAGGCCGATGAATGCTGCCGCCCAGGCCTTCGCGTCGTCGCCCGCTTTGAGGGACTGCTGTGCATAACCTGGACGCGCTGCCATTTCGGCGGCATTGCGGCGGTAGCGGTTACGGCGCTTTCGGTCGAAATTGGTTTCAAACCACTGATTGTAGCTTCCGCTGAAGGTGCAAGGCCGCGCGCTGCCAATTGGCCATCACCGCATGGCGGGCGGCCACCTGTTTAAGTGCTTCGGCAAATGGACCCTTGCCAGGAATGCCAGTCAGAACAACAGGACGGCCAACGGCCTGCAGAAATGCGCCCAATGCCGCTTCGCCGAGGTGGGCATCGATCAGTGGCAGGCCGGAGTTTGAAAGGTGGCTGGTGGCCGATCTGGAGCCGGTGAGCGGAAGGGCGAGCAGCAACTCCTGACCTTGCCGGACTATCGCAAGCCTGGATTTGGGGTGCTGAGCAAATATGGCTTCGGCCATTTCCGGGCGGGCAAGCCCGCCGGGGACCAGGGAGCGGCCGGCCAAGGCGTGCCATTGCGCCGAATCGACAGTTTCTCGCCGATCAAGTGCCGCCTGCATCAGGTGTCTGTTTTCCACCAACATGGGTTTCAGTTTGCAATCATAGTGCCAGTTGCGAGGCACTATGGGGCGGAACCTGTCGCCAAAGGCTTAGCGGCGTCTGAATTGACAATTCAATCGATTGCACGACGCAGCGGCAGCTCGCGAATTTAAGCAAGTCATAACGTTAATGGCGTTACATCGCGCCAACCGCAAGTTCACGCATGACACTTCCGGCAAACTTAAGGGCCCCTCCACCTAGCGGTGCGGGGCCCCTTTTTTCCGAATGAAATCAGGCCGATTAGGCGTCCGTTTTGGCGGCCAGAACCTGGCGGCCCCGGTACATGCCGGATTTCAGATCAACATGGTGCGGACGGCGAAGTTCGCCGGTCTTCTTGTCTTCAACCCAGGTCACGGTCGCCATCTGGTGGCCCGAACGGCGCATGCCAATGCGGCTCTTGGACATCTTTTTGCGTGGAACGGCCATTTCAAAACTCCATAGACAAAAGGGCGCGAAATGCCCGCGCCCGCTCAGTTGGCCGGGCTTATAACCGAGCTTACTTGTCGAGGCAAGTGAGATAGGGACCCATACCGGCCATGCGCGCCAGAATGCGGTTGGCGGCGGAATTCACCCGCTTCGATGGCTTTCCCGCCTGTCTTTTGATGGGGTTAGGCAGCACGGCAGCCAGTAGTGCAGCCTCCCGTCTGCTGAGTTTGGCGGCCGGTTTCTTGAAATGGTGGCGGGCAGCGGCCTCGGCTCCATAAACACCGGGGGCCCATTCGACGATGTTCAGGTACACTTCCATCATCCGGCGTTTGGACCAGACGAGATCCATCCACATGGCGATGGGAAGTTCCAGAGCCTTGCGGATGGCAAAGCGCCCGTCCCACAGGAACAGGTTCTTGGCGGTTTGCATGGGAATGGTGCTGGCGCCGCGCACCGGACCTTCATCGTCATCGAAGGCATCTTCGACGACGCCCTGCACTTCAACCCAATCGACGCCATGGTGCTCGCAAAAGCGGGCGTCTTCCGAGGTAATCACGGCACGGGCCAGATGGGGTGACATCTCATCGAGACTGACCCAGTCCTTGTTGAGGCCATTGCCGGTGATCAACCGCAGGATTTGTACGTTAGAAATGGGCGGCGGAATTACGGCGTAGATCAATGTGAACAGCAGCGGATAGAGCGCCAGAATGCCAAGGCCGATTGCGGCATTGCGGGAATAGCGCCGTAGGCGGTCGCGCCCTTTTTCCGGCAACCGTCCGATGGAAGCCTCCTCGCGTGGTTGAGTTTGGTCCGTCATGTCACTAGGAAGGGGCGATTAGCATAGGATTCAGCCCTTGTCCCTCGAAGAGAAACTCAAGGCCACGGCCCGCGAAACCGACGCCCTGCTCGACCGGCTGCTGCCAATGGCGGCGGCGCCCGCCCAGCGGTTGGTCGAGGCGATGCGCTATGCGGCTTTGGGGCACGGCAAGCGGCTCAGGCCATTTCTGGCGGTTGAATTGGCAGCACTGTTCGATGTGCCGCGCCCAGTGGCACTGACCGTTGGGGCGGCACTTGAATGTGTTCATTGCTATTCGCTGGTGCACGACGATTTGCCCGCCATGGACAATGACGATCTCAGGCGTGGCCGGCCCACGGCGCATAAAGCATTTGATGAAGCGACTGCCATTCTGGCTGGCGACGCACTGCTGACCTACGCATTCGAAATTCTGGCGGGTCTCGATGCCGCACCCGCTGTACGAATCAAGCTCGTATCCGAACTTGCCAGGGCCTCGGGCATGGCCGGCATGGCGGGCGGACAGATGCTTGACCTCTCGGCGGAAACAAGAGTCATTTCAGACGTTTCGGAGATCATGTTGATCCAGAACCTGAAGACTGGCGCGCTTGTTCCGCTTTGCTTGCGAGGCGGGCGCCGTCCTTGGCGCATCCAATCCAGCACCACTTCGTCAGTATGCGGATTATATCGGGCTCGCCTTCCAGATCGCCGATGATATGCTGGACGTCGAATCGAACCCGGAGGCACTCGGCAAGGCAACGCAGAAAGACCGCAGCAAAGGCAAGGCGACATTCGTCGATCTGCTGGGATTGGACGGTGCGAAACGCAAAGCGGATGAGTTGGTGTCGTCGGCGATTGCCGCACTCGAAAATTACGGGACTCGAGCCGATACGTTGCGCGAGACCGCGAGGTTCATTGTGGCGAGACGGAAATGAAGTACAATCCCTTCCCCTTGCGGGAGAGAATTAGTGGCCCCATCGCCCCTTCACATAATTCTCGACAATCTCTTTGAATTGTCCCGAGATGTTCTCGCCGCGCAGCGTGTTCACCTTCTTGCCGTCGATGTAGACGGGAGCGGTTGGCAGTTCTCCGGTGCCGGGAAGCGAGATGCCGATATCAGCGTGCTTCGATTCACCGGGACCGTTGACGATGCAGCCCATAACGGCCAGCGACAGGTTTTCGAATCCGGGATAATCGCGGCGCCAGTCGGTCATCCTCTCACGCACGTAAGTCTGGATGTCCTGGGCCAGTTCCTGGAAAACGGTTGACGTGGTGCGCCCGCAGCCGGGGCAGGCAATCACCATGGGGGCAAAGGCGCGGAGGCCCATGGTCTGGAGTATTTCCTGGGCGACGATCACTTCGCGGGTACGGTCACCGCCGGGTTCGGGAGTGAGCGAAATGCGGATGGTGTCGCCGATCCCCTCTTGCAGCAAGACGCCGAGTGCAGCTGTGGATGCGACGATGCCCTTGGAGCCCATGCCGGCTTCGGTTAGTCCCAGATGCAGGGCGTAGTCGCAGCGTGACGCGAGTGAACGGTAAACGGCGATGAGATCCTGAACCTCGGAGCACTTGGCGGAAATCAGTATCTTGTCACGGGACAGTCCCAGTTCCTCGGCGCGGGCCGCCGACAGAAGGCCCGATTGCACCACCGCTTCGTGCATCACTTCGCGCACATCCATGGGTTCCGCGGCTTTGGCGTTCTCGTCCATCAGTTCGGTGAGCAGCGCCTGATCGAGCGAGCCCCAGTTGACGCCGATGCGCACCGGGCGGCCGAACTTCATCGCCTGCTCGATCATCATCGAGAAATTGCGGTCCTTCTTCGCCTTGAATCCGACATTGCCGGGGTTGATTCGATACTTGGCAAGCGCCGCAGCGCAGGCCGGATAGTCATTTAGCAACGTATGGCCGTTGTAGTGGAAGTCGCCGACCAGCGGCACGTTCATGCCCATGCGATCCAGTTTCTCGCGAATATGCGGCACGGCTTTCGCCGATTCGTCCCGGTCCACCGTGATGCGAACAAGTTCCGACCCGGCGCGCGCCAGCTCCGCCGTTTGCCGGGCGGTGGCTTCAACGTCCGCCGTGTCGGTGTTGGTCATGGATTGCACCACAACGGGGGCACCGCCGCCCACGGTGACGTCGCCCACCTTCACGGGCACGGACTGGCGGCGGTTCTGGATGGCGGAATAGCTCATGGGCGCTAGATGCGTTGCGGAACGGCCAAGGTCAAGACGAACAAGATGCCGGCCGCTAAGACGATGGCCGGGCCCGAAGTAACACCGAGAATTGCGGAGAGTAACAGACCCAGAATGACCGACCCTCCGGCCAGGAGTGCGGCAAAAACCGCCATGCGCTCCGGCGTGCGCGAAAAACGACGTGCCGCCGCTGCCGGGATGACCAGCATGGCGGTAATCAGCAGCAGTCCGACGATCTTCATGGCCACGGCAGTGACAAGGGCGATAAGGATCACGAAAGTGAATTCCACCCGCGCCACTTTCACGCCTTCGGCGCGGGCCAGTTCCTCATGCACGGAAATGGCGATCAGGTCGCGCCACATCCATGCCAAAATGCCGAGGGCGACAACGGCCCCGCCCCAGATCATGTAAACATCGCGCCACCGCACGGTCAGCACGTCGCCGAACAGGAATTCCATGGTCTCGGTGCTGGCGCCGGTCTTGAGGCCAACGGTGACAAGTCCCAGAGCCAAGCGACACATGACTCAGAATGCCGAGCAGCGTATCGGTGGCCAGTTGCCGTTGCTGCTTGAGCAGCAGCAACAGCACCGCCAGCAGCACCGCCGTGGCAATGGCGCCGAGCGTCAGGCTGAAACCCAGCAACATGCCGAGGCCGACGCCGAACAGGCCGGAGTGCGCCAGCGTCTCGCCAAAATAGGCCATGCGCCGCCAGACAATGAAGCAGCCGATGGGTCCGGCAACCAACGCCACCCCAAGGCCAGCAAGAATGGCCCGCTCGAAGAAGGCGGCGGTGAGGATGTCGATCATGGCCGGTCAGTGCTTGTGATCATGGTGGTGATGATGGTGTTCATGATCGTGATCGTGATGATGCGTATAGGCGGCGATCACCTTGGCGGCGGAGGGGCCGAAGAGCTTGGCGAATTCCGGGTCCCGCTGCACTTTCTCGGGCCCGCCTTCGCAGCACACATGGCCGTTGAGGCAGATGACGTGGTCGCTCTCGGCCATCACCATGTGGAGATCGTGGCTGACCATCAGAATACCGCAGCCGTGCTTCTTGCGAATGCTGGCGATCAGTTCATAAAGTTTGGCCTCGCCGATGAAATCAACAGCTTGCACGGGTTCATCAAGCACCAGAATTTCCGGCTGGCGCAGCAGGGCGCGAGCCAGAAGGGCGCGTTGCAATTCGCCGCCCGACAGCGAGGTGACGGCGGCATGCTTCAAACCGGCAATGCCGGTTTCTTCCAGTGCTTCATCAATGTCGTGCTGGGCGGGCTTCAGCGTTAACGACAACAGGCGCGTGACACTCAGTGGCACGTTGGCGGTCAAGGGAAAGCGCTGCGGCACATAGCCGACGCGCAAGTTCTTGCGCATGTCGATCTTGCCGGAGGTGAGCGGCACCAGCCCCAGCATGGCGCGTACCAAAGTTGATTTGCCGGCGCCATTGGGGCCAATGATGGTGACAATTTCGCCGGCCCTTACGTCGATATTGACAGCATCGAGAATGCGGCGGCCACCGATCACCAGTGTCGCATCGCGCGCCGACAGCAGTGCACCCTGGGCTTTCAGCATGTCAGAGCCCTTCCCGGCAACTACGGCACTGGCCGGTCATCTCGATCACTGTGTGTTCGGGACGAAAGCCGGACGCCGTGGCGGCGCCCGCCATCGCCGCGAACGCCTCGGGAACGTCAAGCTCGGCCACCGTGCCACAGAAGGTGCAAACCATGAGGGCAGCCGGTTCGCCGTCATGGGCATGGGAGCAGGCGACGAAGGCGTTGCGGCTCTCGACCTTGTGGATCAGGCCGTGGGCCATCAGGAAATCGAGGGCGCGATAGATGGTGATGGGGGCGGGCCGTGGCCCCTTCTCGGCCATGCGCTCGATAATGTCGTAAGCACCGACGGCGGCATGACTCTGGCCGACAGAGGCCAACACGTCGCGGCGCTGGCCGGTCAGTTTGCTGCCACGGCCAATGCACGTACGCTCGGCCCTCAAAATCAGGTCGGCCGTGCATTTCTCGTGATTGTGGTGGGGCGTGGGAAAGTCCATAGATGTAATACTATAACATTCTTGCGGGAAACGCCAGTTCCGTTCACCGTAATACAAAACAGGAGGAAACCATGTCCGGCAGCGCCAAGGCCACTGTGTTCATCGAAAACGACAGGGTGATCGTCACCGAGTATCGCTTTGCGCCCGGCGCCAATACCGGCTGGCACCGCCATGGCCATGACTATGTCGTCGTGCCGTTGATGGATGGCAAGGTGAAACTCGAAACCACGCAAGGCACCAGCTTCGCCGAGATGAAGAAGGGCGTACCGTATTTCCGCAATGAGGGCGTGGAGCATGACGTGATCAATGCCAACGATACGGAATATGCTTTCATCGAAATCGAGTTGAAATAGGTGGTGCGGGGCGTGTTGGTTTCGGCACGGATATCGGCTATCCCGCTTGCGCAAACCGGGGGCATATTTCGTGACCAAACCTGAAATCCTGATGCTCGGCGAGTATCCGCAGTGGGATATGGTCGATCTTGAGGCGCACTATACCGTACACCGCTTGTGGGAGGCTAAAGACAAGGCCACGTTCATCGCCCAAAATGCGCCGCGCATTCGCGCCGTGGCGACGCGCGGCGACCTTAGCTGCGGGGCGGATATCATCGGTGCCCTGCCCCATCTCGAAATCATTGGCTGTTATGGCGTCGGAACCGACGGCATTGATTTCACTGCCACGCGGCCACGCGGCATCAGGGTGACCAACACACCGGATGTGCTGACCGACGATGTCGCCGATCTCGCCATCGGGCTGATGATTTCCATTGCCCGTGAAATGCCGCAGGCCGAACGTCATATGCGCGCCGGAAAATGGCCCGCCGCCGGCATGCCGCTAGCCACCCGCATGTCAGGCAAGCGTCTGGGTATCGTTGGCCTCGGGCGCATCGGCATGGCCATCGCCAAACGCGCCGCAGGCCTTCGGCATGACGATTTCATATTACAATCGCAGTGCGAAACTTGAGAGCGGTTACCGGCGTTTCGAGAAACTCGAAGACCTCGCCGCCAACAGCGATTTTCTGGTTGTGGCCATTGCGGCGGGTCCGGCCACCGCCAAGCTGATCGGTGCCGATGTGTTGAAGGCTCTCGGGCCCCAGGGTTTCTTAGTCAATATCGCGCGCGGTGCCGTGGTGGATGAAGAAGCCCTGCTCGCGGCGTTGCAGAACAAGTCAATCAAGGGTGCAGCACTCGATGTCTACCTCAACGAGCCGGACATTGACGGGCGATTCCTCACTCTCGAAAACACCGTGCTGCTGCCGCATATCGGCAGTGCTTCCATCGAAACCCGCAAAGCCATGGGAAAGCTGGTGCGCGACAATCTCGCCGCTCACTTTGCGGGGATGCCGCTGCTGACCGAGGTGAAATGAGATGAACAAAATGTGGCGGGCAAGGATCAGGGAAAGGGGGGAACGAAGCGACAGCTGGCTTTCTCAAGTTCCTTACCCGCCATGGCAACCACCGGAGTGGCTGTCTTGCTTGAAACTAGTGAACACCCTCCCTCGCTTCATTGACTTGAGTCAAACCCACTTGTTTCAGCCCTGTGACATTCCATCCCATGCCCACGTCCATTGAATTTCTCGACCGGCTGATTGCCTTCCCGACGGTGAGCCGCGACAGCAATCTTGAGCTGATCGGCTACGTCCGCGATTATCTTTCGGGCTTCGGCATTGAATCGACGCTGGTTCACAGTGAGGACGGGCGTAAAGCCAATCTCTGGGCCACCATCGGCCCTCCGCGAGGTCGCCGGCATCGTGCTGTCCGGCCATACGGATGTCGTTCCCGTCGAAGGCCAGGCGTGGAGTTCCGATCCATTCCGCATGACCCGTCGCGATGGCAACTTTTATGGCCGGGGAAGTGCCGACATGAAGGGCTTCATCGCCTGTTGCCTCGCCATGGTTCCGCAAGCGGTGCAGGCGGATCTCAAGGTGCCGATCCATTTTGCATTCTCCTACGACGAGGAGATTGGCTGCGTCGGCGTGCGCCGCCTGCTCCATATGCTGAAGGATGCGCCGGTGAAGCCGCGCCTGTGCATTGTCGGCGAGCCCACACTCATGCAGGCGGTCACCGCGCACAAGGGCAAGCTCGGATTCCGGGTGACGGCTCATGGGCTTGAAGCGCATTCAAGTCTTGCCCCCATCGGCGTCAACGCCATCTACATGTGCGCCGATCTCATTCAGGACATCCGCGCCATCCAGACGCAGATCGCCGAGCATGGCCCGCGCGATGGCGACTATGAGGTCGCTTATTCGACGCTGCATGTCGGCAAGATGGCGGGCGGCGAAGTCATGAACATCGTGCCCAATCGCTGCAGCTTCGATTTCGAAATCCGCTATCTGCCGGAAGACGACGAAGCGGCCATCGTCACCCGCATCAAGGCGGCGGCGGAGAAAATCGCCGCGACCTATCGGGGCGTATTCGCCCAAGCGCGCTTCGAGTTCATGGACCTGCAGAGCTATCCGGCGATGAACACGCCGGTCGACAGCGAGGCGGTGAAATTCGTCCAGGCGCTGACCGGCGGCAATTCGACGGGCAAGATCACCTTTGGCACCGAAGGCGGGTTGTTCCAGCGCGAACTCGGTACCCCCGCCGTGGTCTGCGGCCCCGGCAACATCGCCGTCGCGCATAAACCCGATGAATATGTGAGCGAAGCGCAGATGGCCCTATGCGACCGGATGCTGGCGCGGCTGGTGGAGAAGCTCAGCGCCTAAGGATCGCCTGGCACGCCGTAGCTCGGCGCCTTGGTCGGATCGATGGCGCGTTGCAGGTAGGCGCCCATCTGCGGCTTGTAGTCCTCCCACAGTTTCCTCAGTACACGGATGGGATTGTCCTCGTCCCAGTCAACACGCAAGTTCACCAGTGGAAAGGCCTGCTGATGATAGACGATGAGCGCCGCCGAGTGCACCGGCCCCTCTTCGCCACCGGACTCCAATCCGGCTTCCAGTGATCGCAGCAAGCGCTCCGCCAAATGCTGATCGCCATTGCTGGCGAAGGCATCGGTCATTACATTTGGCAGGCCCGCCGACTTCAGGAGATTTCCCGCCGCCACGCAATCGCGCTGCTCCGACACGGCATGGGTACCAAGGATATGCTTGCCCGACAACGATGCCGAGTTTCCGTCACGGTCCACCGCCGTCAACTGGCGGTATTCGATGTGCGGGCGGTCGCGGATAATCGAGTCAATTGAATCCCTTGCGCTCATGCCCTGCGACATCAGTTCAAGCAGCATGGGTCCGAGATTGGGATCGGTGACGTTCTGCGTGGCCACGGCACCAACTCCGGCGCGGGCATGCGGGCAGCGGGCGCCGACGGCGATCGACGAGGTGGTGATGGCAACTCCGAAGGCTCCCGATTTCGCGCAGCGCCCGGCGATGGAGAATGTCATGGCATCAATCCGGAATGACGGCAGTTGCTTCGATTTCGACAAGCCACTCGGGGCGCGCAAGTGCTGTGATCACCAGACCTGTCGAACACGGAAACACGCCCTTCAGCCACTTGCCCATCTCGCGATAAACATCCTGCCGGTAGCGGATGTCGGTGAGATAAACCACGATGCGGCAGATGTGATCCATATGACCGCCTGCCTCTTCCATCAGCGTCTTGATGTTGGCCATGGTCTTCGCGGTCTGTGCTGCGGCGTCGCCTAAATGCAGCGACTTCGCGGCTGTCCAGATCCTGGCTCACCTGGCCGCGCAGAAACACCGTGGCGCCCCTCGCGACAACCGCCTGGCACAGGTCGTTGTCGAGCTTCTGTTCGGGATAGGTGTCCTTGGTGTTGAACGGGCGAATGCGTTTGTGGGCGGTCATGGCGTGTCTGGTCCTTCAGGTTCGCGTTGATTCATGGTGTTGCCGAATAGGCCATATAGCCGCGCTGGATGGCAATTTGGTCGGCCAGGAACTTGGCATCGTGCCAAACGCCCCAGATGAAGCTCGATCCCCTTCGCGACAGCCAAGGCAAACCGAGAAAATAGATTCCACGCTCGGGTGAAACACCGCGCTGGTGTTTCGGCCTGCCTTTGGCGTCAAGAACATCGACCTGCAACCAGCTGTAATCGACGGAAAAGCCGGTGGCCCAGATGATAGAGGTTATCCCTGCTTGCGCCAAATCCAGTTCAAGGATTGGATGGGTCATGCACTCGGGGTCCGGCCCGATGCTGGTGGGCTTCGGGCTCGGCGGGCAAGTCCAGGCCATTGCGGGCAACAAAGGCGTCGGCCTCGTTCAGCACTGACAGGTAGTTCGCGTCTCCGTTCGCGACGTTGCGCGCAAGATCGGGCGCGAAGTGCATCACGCCGCTTTTGAACTCCTGGGTCCTGCCGACCAGCGTCATGCCCTGTGCGGCAAATCTCCGGAAGTCGACCGTCTGCCGCCTTCGGCGCCGCTCACGGCGATCGTCACATGCTCTTTCCCTTCCGCCGGAGTTGCGGCGTCCCACAATCCCAGCACCCCCAACCACCAGCAAAAATCCCGCCCGCGATAACGGCGCGGCGGGCGGTCGTGTGGGCCTACGGAGAGATAAACGCGCTTGCCCGCCCGCTGCAGCTCGTCGGCAATCTGCGCACCCGAAGACCCAGCACCCACCACCAACACCGCACCCCCCGGCAATTGCTCCGGATTGCGATAGGCGCTGGAATGAATTTGCATGACCCCGGCACTTTCGGGAACAACCGCAGGGATGACAGGGCGCTGGAATGGCCCGGTGGCGGCAACCACATAGTTGGCCTCCAGTTCGCCTTGCGAAGTTGCAACGCGGAAGCCAGGCCGGCCAACGTTCTTGCGCACCGACTGCACCTCGACGCCGCAGCGGACGGGCGACTCGATTTTTTCCGCAAATGCCACGAATGCGTCGGCAATCTTCTCTTTGGGCACGAAGGAGTTCGGATCGTGACCAGGGAAATCAAGTCCTGGATAGCAGTCATGCCAGGCGGGACCGTTGGCCACCAGAGAATCCCAACGCCCTGAGCGCCACCGTTCGGCAATGCGATCGCGCTCGAGCACGAGATGCGGCACGCCGCATTTGCCAAGGTGCGCGCTCATGGCGAGGCCCGCCTGGCCGCCGCCCACGACGATCGCTTCTATCTTCTCAGCCGGCATTGGTTGATCTCCCTCTGGCGCATTCGCGACTATTCGGCGGCTTTCACTTGCATGGCGAACCATTTGTCGACAGCGCCATCGCCAGACGAGCGCGCCGTCTTGCCCATGACTTTCTCGGATAGTCCGGCGGATTGCTGCACGAAGTCCAGCGCATTGTCCCAGTCGAAATTGCGATAGACCGCCGCCAAATGGGCAAAGGGCGGCTGACTGGGCGAAGAGCTGGAAGGTCAGCCGGTGGCCAGCGTAGTCGGAGTTCAACAGGTCGCGGGCAAAAGCCAGCAACTTGCGGCGGTCATCGGCGATCCAGTCTTCGTTGATGGTGTAGTATTTTTCCAGCCATTCGGCTGCACCTGCGGCGCGGAATGTCGCCGCATCCGGCGTTACACAAATCTGCCCGCCGCAGAGTTCGCGGGCAATGTGCATGACGCGCGGCAGGTTGGTGAAGGCATGCACGCGCCCGGTCATCAGCAGCGACTGGTTGGGCATCAACAGGCCGCCGGGGCTCTTCTCGGCCAAGGCAACCGCCGCCGTCAGGTGGGCGTTGATGCCCTCGCGCCACACGGCGAGTTCGGCCAACTTCTCCTGTACGGCCTGCTGCTTGTCGAGGCCGGTCTGGCGCACATTGAAGAGTGCCGCGCCGATCATCATGTCGGCGAGCTTCAGCGTGCGCTGCACGAAGGCGAAGGCCGAATAGCGGTGCAGCGTGGCGCGGATGAAAGTGGCGGCGCGGGTGTGGCGGTAGAACAGCACGTTCTCCCAGGGGATCAGCACATTGTCGAAGATCACAAGCGAGTCGATTTCGTCGAACTTGTTGGCGAGCGGATAGTCGTCGGCGCTGGCCCGGCCGGCAAAACCGGTGCGCGAAATGAACTTCATGTTGGGCGATCCCAGATCGCAGATGAACCCAACGGCATAGTCCGACAGTTTTTCGTCGCCCCAGTTGGCGATGGTCGGTTTGGTGAAGGCCTGATTGGCATAGGCCGCCGCCGTTTCGTATTTGGCGCCACGCACCACGATGCCGGCATCGGTTTCCTTCACCACATGCAGCAGCATGTCAGGGTCCTGGTCCTGCGGCCGCTTGGAGCGGTCGCCCTTGGGATCGGTGTTGGCGGAGACATGGAACGGATCGTGCTTGATCACCTTGCCGATATGGTTGGCGATGTTTTTCGAGAACTGCGGATCGACCTCGTTCAGAACGTCCTGGCCATCGAACAGCGACCACATCTCGCCGACCGTCTCGTCGCCGACGCGGGTGACCACGCCGCCGATATCGTGGAACACGGCGTCTGTCGACCGGCGCTTTTCCCACCAATCCTGCTGGGTGTAGGGCAGCTTCAGGCCGATCGAGAACGTCTCGCCGCCCTCCTCGTAGGTCATCACGTCGCGGGTCTTGGCGTCGTGCTGCATGTCGTAGATGCGGGCGCGGATATCGACCAGCGGCTTGAACTGCGGATGTTTGGTGACATCCTTGACGCGCTCGCCATTGATATAGACCTCGCGGCCATCGCGGATCGAGTCGAGATACTGCTGCGCCGGTCCTGATCATGGCGCTCCGTTCCCTCGTAAGCGCGGGCACCATGGCAGGTGTGACAGCTTCGAAAAAATAGATTATATAGAGCCATTGAATAGGTTTTACCTATGATGCGATATACGTTCCGCCAGCTTGAATATGCCATTGCCGCGCAGGAGATTGGTTCCATTGCGCAGGCCGCACAACGGCTGGGGGTGGCGCAACCGACGCTTTCCGCCGCCATCGCCAAGCTTGAGGACCAGCTTGGCCTGCAGTTGTTCATCCGCCACCACGCCCAGGGCGTTTCCGTGGCGCCGCAGGCCCGGGCATTTCTTCGCCGAAGCGCGCAACCTCGTGACCCATGCCCGCGACATTGAGCGGGCAACGCAGGCCACAGGCATGGCGGTCCAGGGCACGCTGTCGCTCGGCAGTTTCACGACTATCGCCTCGGCCTTCGCGCCGAAACTCATTGCTTCATTCACATCGCGCCATCCCGCCGCAGTGTTGCAAACTCGAGGAAGGCACCCAGGATGCGCTGCTCGAGGGGCTGCGTGGCGGGCGCTTCGATGCGGCCCTGCTCTATGACGTCGACTTGCCCGCCGATCTTGAGGTCCGCCATCTGGCGGCATTCGCGCCGCACATTCTGCTTCCCGCTGCCCATCCGCTGGCCAGCCGCAAACGGGTGCGCCTCAAGACGCTTCGAGATGAACCGCTGATCCTGCTCGATATCGCGCCCAGCCGCACCTACTTCATTCGGATCCTGCAATGCCGCTGGCATCACGCCGCGCATTGCCTTTCTCGTCGCCGTCCCTTGAGGTGGTGCGCGGGCTAGTTGGCCAGGGCCTTGGCTATTCAATCCTGATCACCCGGCCCCATGGCGATCGAGCCTATTCCGGCGAAGCGCTGGCCGCCGTTGCCGATCGCCGATGAGGTGAGAATTGGGCGTCGTGGCGCTGGCTACACTCCGCGAGGTCCGCAAGACGACGACTCGCTTCGGCCTTCGCAGACCATTGCGCCGAAGTCTTTCAACGGCGATGATCGTTACGCTTCCGAATCAATCGCGTGAAGTGACCAGCTTACGCCCCGATAGCGACTAGACAAATCACACCGCATGCGAATCAATGGGCTTGATTCGGGCCAATGGCGTTTTGGCGGTGATCGGTCCGGCTTGCGGGCAGGCAAACGGACGAATGAGGTAGGGGTCTTGGGCAAGACACATATCGGCGAACTGTTCTTCAAGGAGCGCACGCTCAAGCTGCCGTCGCCGCTGCCGCAACGCTTTCAGTTCAGCATCTCCGAAAAGTCGCTGCGGCTGCTGATCACGGTGCTGACCGTGCTGTTCCTGATGTCGCTCGGCGCATCATTGTTCATCCAGCTGATGCAAAGCCGCATCGACCACTTGTTCGAACAGAACCGCATTACAGCCCTGGATGCCGATGTCGTGGCGCTCGGCGTTCCGCAACCGTTTCAGCAGGCCGAACGCGAGGGCATGACGCCGCCGCATGGTCAACGACGATTTCCTCGAGGGCCTTGCTGCCGCCGGGCGCCCTGCTGGAAGAGCGGGCCTTCGTCATGGCCGATGCCGCCGGGCCAGGCGGTGGCGCAGCAATCCTCGGCCCCGGGTGTAGCGATCAAGAACGGCCGCCGACTTACTCCCCGCGAGCATGCACGATCGACAACTTCAAGAAGCCGCACGCCACCGCGCTGGTGCGATTGCGCACCGGCGAGGAGGCCTATGTTGCCGTCCAGGATCTCGACGTGTTTCCCGGCACGCTTGTGGCGTTCCAATTCAAGCCCGACATTCTGGCGGAATGGCAGACCAGCGTCACCCGGGTGTCGACGCTGTTCACCGTGACGCTTCTGGTGCTGATCATGCTGGGCGGCGCGTTCCATTGGCAGGCGGCGCGGGCTGCGGAAGCCGACCCGACCTGGCGTCGCGACGGCGCGGCTCGACAAGGCGCTGGATCGCGGCCAATGCGGCATGTGGGACTGGGATGTCTCGCGCGGCGTCATCTTCTGGTCGCGGTCGATGTTCGATATGCTGGGCATGCCGGTGAAGGGCGATCTTCTCAGTTTCGGCGAAGTGTCGAGCCGCCTTCATCCCGACGATGCCCTGCTTGAAGACGTCGTGGAGAAGCTTGTTGCGCGGCGAAATTTCGGTGTTCGACCGCGAGTTCCGCATGCGCCACGAGAATGGCGACTGGGTGTGGCTGAGGGCCCGCGCCGCACTTGCCCAGGGCGAAGACGCCGACAGCCAGCATCTGATCGGCATCGTGTTCGACATCACCCAGCAGAAGAACGCCGACCGGCTGAACAAGGAAGCCGAATTGCGGCTGAAGGATGCGATCGAGAACATCTCCGAAGCCTTCGTGCTGTGGGATGCGGAAAACCGTCTGGTGCTGTGCAATTCCAAGTATCAGCAGTTCCATTCGCTGCCGGCTTCGGCCTGCCTGCCGGGTGCGCCCTACGAGGATGTCGTGCGGGCCGCCAAGGAACCGGCGGTCCGCCAGCGCGTCAACGTCGCCAGCCTCGATTTGCCCGACGGCAAGTCGTTCGAAGTGCAACTTGGCGACCGGCGCTGGCTGCAGATCAACGAACGCCGCACCAAGGACGGCGGGTTCGTTTCGGTCGGCACCGACATTACGGCATTGAAGCGGCAGGAGGAGCGGCTGTTGCTCTCCGAACGCGAGTTGATGATGACGGTGCGCGACTTGCAGAAGGAGCGGCTGCTCGCCGACCAGCAGGCGCAACGCCTCGCCGATCTTGCCGACAAATACGCGCGCGAGAAAACCCGTGCCGAAGCCGCCAACCGCTCGAAGTCGGAATTCCTCGCCAACATGAGCCACGAGTTGCGCACGCCCCTCAATGCCGTCATCGGTTTCAGCGAGGTCATGCAGGCGCAGATGTTCGGGCCGATCGGCACCGAGAAGTACATCGAGTATGCACAGCGACATTCACCGCAGCGGCCAGTTCCTGCTCGATGTCATCAACGACATTCTCGACATGTCGAAGATCGAGGCCGGGCCGCATGCAAATGGAAACCGAAAGCTGTCTCAACGTGAGCGCGGTTGCCGACGAAATCATGCGCATCGTCGCGCCGCGCGCCTATGAAGGCAGGGTCACCGATCAAGCGCGACATCGCCGACTGATCTGTCGGTGGGGGCCGACAAGCGCGCCATCAAACAAGTGCTCATCAATCTTCTTTCGAACGCCGTGAAGTTCACGCCGGAAGGCGGCACCGTCACGTTTCCGCCGCGGAAGCCGACGGCTACCTGGTCATCACGATCAAGGATACCGGTATCGGCATTCCGGCGCGCGATATCGAAAAGCTGGGACGGCCGTTCGAACAGGTCGAAAACCAGTTCACCAAATCCAAGGGCGGCTCGGGCCTCGGTCTGGCGATCTCGAAATCATTGGTCGAATTGCACGGTGGATGCGCTCGCCATCCGCAGCACGGTCGGTGTTGGAACGGAGGTTATCGTCGCACTGCCGCAGGCAGCCCTGCAGGCGTCGGCCGGCTTGACTCATTCCTGTGATGATGCCTGTCGCGCTGACGCAGGCGCGTGGCCATCATCTTGCGCTCGCCGGGCGTCAGCATCGATACAAAGTCCATCGCCGCCTTCTGCCCGTGCGACACCAGCTGGTTTCCGGTGTCGGCATAGGCCTGGATTGCGGCGGCGACCAATTGCTGATCGTAGGGCTCCACTTCCAGAGCATCGGCGAGATTGCGCCGAATACTTGCGGGCATCCAACCGGCTATCACGGAAATCGCGGGCGTATTTGCGCAGCACGGCCAGCAGCTCCTTGCGCCGCTCGCGGTCAAGGTCAGCCAGGAAGCGGCGCGGCACCAACTGGGCATAGGTGGCGCCGACATAGCGCTCGGGCGGCGGCGGAAAGAAGAACCGCGCCGCACCAGCGCTCAGCACGAACACGTTCAGCGTCAGCGATGCCGATCGAGCAACGCCGAAGTCCAATTGAACCGTCGCTTCGGCGGCGAGCGGCTGGCGGCTGTTCCGGCCGTCATGAAACGTCCTCTTCGGTCATGGCTTCGATATCGCTCACGCCACTCAAATCGCCGGGATCGTCACCGGCGGCCACCGTTTCGCCGGTGAGTGCCGATGGCAGGAATGAATCGAGCGTGCCCGCCGTGCCGGCATAAATGCCAATCACCAGCGACGCGGCAAGCGGCACCGCGGCCAGCCAGCGGGACATGAACGCGCGACGGTAGCCCGGGCCGCAGCAGGACAACGTTGCCGCCAGCTTCGGCGGCGGTGCTCCGACCTGCTGCAGAATGCCGGCGAGCGATAGCCTGTTCACCTGCCGGGCTGCGGGCCATCGCAAGAACGGCATCGATCTGCCGCGCCGCAGCCGTCGGAGCGGCAGGCCGTGTTCCGCCTTGCCCAAGTCCCGCCGGTCGGCTTCAGGCCAGCGGCGGCGATCGGCGCCATAGGCCGCCAGCACCGCCTGCAACCGCTCTCGTCTTCGTCTTGCTCATGTCATTACTCATGCACCATCACCCGCAAGGCTGCCAAGCAACTCCTGCCATTGGCCAGCCAGGCTTTGCTTCAAGCGCCCGCCGCGCCCTGGACAGCAGCGACTCGACCGCCTCGACGCTGGCTTCCATCACGGCAGCCGCCTCGATATTCGTCAGGCCCTCGAAATAGACCAGCGACAACGCCAGGCGCTGGCGTTCCGGCAAGGCGGCGATGGCCTCGTCCACGGCCGTCGCGGCCGTCGCCCGTTCCAAAGCTTCTCGGCATCGGGCGCGGCCGTCGGCCACTCCGGCACTTCGTCCAGCGCCGACGGCCTTGGCTTCCGCCCCCGGTCGATGGCCGCATTGCTGGCAACCCGCATCAGCCAGCCCCTGAGCGCCGCCGCCTCGCGCACCTGGTCCGGGTTCTGCCACAGCTTGAGGAACGTCTCCTGGACGATATCTTCGGCATCCACGCCACGCGTCATGCGCCACACCACCCGGTAAACCGGGCCATGATGGCGCCTCAGCAGTTCGGCAAAGGCCGTCGGCATCGCGGCGCGCAACGGCCGCCAGCAATTCGGCATCGCTGGCGGCTGTCATGCCGTCCACGCAGCAATCGATAACTGCCGGCGGTCAATTGCCGCCGGCTGCCGCGAGCCGCGCCCGTTTCCATGGCAAGACCTTGAAATTCTGGGCCTCCTCGATCGTTATGCCGCCATCCCTGTCGGCATCGGCACTCATTGAACATGGCGGCGACGAATTTGTCGAGTTCGGCCTCGGTAATGGCGCCATCCTTGTCGGCATCCAAGCGTCGCCATGATGCGCGTGCGGCGGCGCTCCAGCGACTTTTGCATGACGGCATCGAGTTCGGCGGTGGAAACTGCGCCATTGCCGTCGCTGTCATAGCGCAACAGGCGCTTTTCCGCCCGGGGCGCAATTTCCCCCAACGCAATCTTGCCGTCGTCATTGCCGTCGAGGAAGGCAAAAGTCCGAGGACTTTTGGGCAGATAGGGCTCAACCGCAAGGACCGGCAACGGCCAGCAGAAAAGCGCCCAGCGCGGCCATGTGACACATGCTGTAACTGTCTTCATTTTTGGTTCCTCCCGTGTGGTTTCCTTTGCAAGACGGGGAACACAACGGGAATCCGTCGCACGTTCAGCCAGGCTTACCGATGAGGCTGTCGAACGCCGCCGCCACCGCGGCCTGGCTGTCGGCCAGCAGCGCTTCCACCGTGGCGATGTCCGGGCAGGCGGCGGCACTGGCGACGATGCGGTTGAGCCCGGCGGGCGAGGTTTTCGGATCATAGGCTTCCGTCGACGCAGAGCCGCAGAACCTGGGTCAAGCCGGTGATAGAGGCCTGCCGCCTGATGCAGCGTCTGGCCTTGATTGGCCGAGAGAATGCCAGCCTCCTGGGCTTTGGCAAGGGCCGAGAATGGTGTTGGTATCGAGACAGCGCCGGATTGGCGGGGCCATGGACCAGTTGCAGGGTCTGGGCGATGAACTCAAGCTCGACAAGTCCGCCGCGCACCCGCTTGATGTCCCACAACGGTCGTGGCCCCCTGCTCCCTCAGCATCAGCTTGCGCATGTCAAGAACGTCGGCACGCGTCTGCCTGGCGTCGCGCGGGTCGGCGAGCAATCGATGCTGATCTCCGCCGACAGGTCTTCCACCAGCGAGGGATCGCCGCAGATCACCCGGGCGCGGGTGAGCGCCAGTTTCTCCCAGGTCCAGGCCGATTCACGGTGGTAGAGCTTGAAGCTCGAAAGGCTGGTGGCCACCGGCCCCTTGCTGCCGGAGGGCCTGAGCCGCATGTCGACATCGTAGAGCACGCCTTCAGTCGTCTGTGCCGTGGCGGCGGTGATCAGCCGCTGGGTGAGGCGGGCATAATACTGCTTGACGCTGAGGGGCTTGGCGCCATCGGAGAACTCGGCTCCGGGCGCCGCGTCATAGACAAGGACGAGATCGAGATCGGAACCTGCCGTCATTTCGCGGCCGCCGAGCTTGCCCATGGCGATGATGGCGCTGCGGCCGCCGGGAACACGGCCGTGCTTCTGCCGCAGGTCTTCGGTGACGGCGCCATGCAGGCGTTCCAGCAACTGTCCGGCGAGTTCCGAGAACGCCCGTCCGGCTTCCACCGCACCCACGGTTTCCGACAGAACGCGCACGCCGATGCGGAAGGCCTGTTCCTTGCCGAAGACCCGGGCCCGGTCGGCCACCTCATCGAGCGGCGTGCCCGGCGGCATCATGGCGGCAATGCCACCTGCGAATCTCGTCGGCTTGCGGCAGCGAGTCGAAGAAGCCGGGATCGAGCACGGCATCGAGCACCTTGGGCCTGCGGCTCAATTGCTCGGCAAGGCGCGGCGCGGTGCCCAGAAGTGTGGCGAGCAGATCGAGCAAGCCGGGCTTGGCCTTGAGCAGCGAAAACAACTGCACGCCGGCCGGAAGGCCGCCGAGGAACCGGTCAAAGGCGAGGAAGGCCTCATCGGCTCGCCGGTTGCCAGCCAGTGCCGATCAGGAGGTTTGGCATCAGTTCGGTGAGCAATTCCTTGGCACCGGCCGCTGCGGGTGGCGGCATAGCGGCCGAAATGCCAGCCGCGGATGGTCGCCGAAATCTCGCTGGCCTGGCGGAAGCCCAGGCGCGACAGGGTTTCGATGGTCTCGGGGTCATCCTCGCCGCCGGTGAACACCAGGCTGCCCGACGTCGGTGCCGAGCTGTGAGGCTTGCTCGAACAGGGCCGCATAGTGGCCTTGCACGCATTCGAATGTGGCGCGCAGCAGCTTTTCGAAGTCTGCGGGCATCGTATCCGGAAAGCCGCGCCAGCCGGTCGAAGGCTTCCGCCGAAGACGGCAGCGTGTGGGTCTGCTCGTCATTCACCATCTGCACGCGGTGCTCGATGGTGCGGAGAAAGCGATAGGCGGCCTTCAGTTCATCCGCCGCTGCGGCGTCGATCCACTGGGCCGCGGCCAGTTGATCCAGCATGTCCAGCGTGCGCCGCCCACGCAGTTTCGGGTTGCGGCCACCGGCGATCAACTGCTGGGTCTGCACAAAGAACTCGATCTCGCGGATGCCGCCACGGCCAAGCTTGAGGTTATGGCCGCGAACCGCGATGGCGCCGTGGCCTTTCACGGCGTGGATTTGCAGCTTCAGCGATTGCACGTCGGCGATGGCCGCGAAATCGAGATACTTGCGCCAGATATAGGGCTTCAGCCGGTCGAGGAACTCCTCGCCCAGCGCCATGTCGCCCGCCGCGGCGCGCGCCTTGATCATGGCGGCGCGCTCCCAGTTCTGGCCCATGTTCTCGTAATAGATGGCGGCGGCCTCCATCGAGATCGCCACTTGCGTGGCGCGCGGATCGGGCCTCAGGCGCAGGTCGACGCGGAAGGCATAGCCATCCTCGGTCATGTCCTGCAGCAGCTGCACCAGCCGCTTGGTCAAGCGCACGAAGAACTGGCCGGGCTCGACGTCGGGCATCAGGAAATTGCGTTCGGCATCGTAGAGAACGATCAGATCGATATCGCTGGAATAGTTGAGCTCGCCGGCGCCCTGCTTGCCCATGGCGAGAACCGTGTAGCCGCAGCCTGCGGATGGCTTGGCCTGCGTTCAGCAGCTTGCCCTTGCCCGCGCCGTGCTGGCATTCAAGCAGCAGCCAGTCCACGGCCACTTGCAGCAGCGTATCGGCGACTTCGGTGAGTGCAGCAGTTACATCCTCGACCGTCCACCGGCCAGCAAGATCGGCCAACGGCAATGATCAGTGCGGCCTTGGCCTTGGTCTGGCGCAGCGCCCGCATGATCGCCGCTTGATCCAGCGCCGCAAAGCTCGCGCCGCAATTCGTTCAGGCATTCGCCTCAGCAAGCGCCTGGCATCGCCCGCAAGTATGCTGCCGCGTCAGGTCGCGATGACCATTCATCAGATGCCGCAAGTAGGGCGAACCTCCGGCGATCCGCGTTCCACGAAAGCGGCCTGCGCCGGATCGGCGGGTGTAAATGGCAGGTCAGCGGGCATGCGCCCGGTTCTAGCTGTTCGCTACATGGCTTGGAAGAACCAGCTTGACGCGCAGACCCGGCGCATTGTCCTCGAGAACGATCGAACCACCATGCAGTTTCATGACACCTGCCACGAGACTCAGTCCCAGGCCATTGCCCGGCTTGCTGCGGCTTTCGTCGAGACGCACGAAACGCTCGAGCACCCGCTCGCGGTCGGCTTCCGGGAATGCCCGGCCCGCGGTCCGACACGGTGATGACCACACTTGGCCTCTCGCGGCCGCCGAGCACCGATGATGTCCGGCGGCGCTTCGCCGGACCTGCCATATTTCAGCGCGTTGTCGATCAGATTGCTGACGGCCTGGGCCACCAACTGGCGGTCGCCGCGGATGACAAGGTCCGGCTTCGGCATCAAGGCGCAGCGTGCCGCCCTCTTCTTCGACCAGCGGCTCATAGAGATCGGTGACATCGGACAGGATTTCGCGGGCATCGACGGCCACGAGGCCGGCGCGCGATTGCCCCGCCTCGGCCCTGGCAATCGACAGCAGCGCATTGAAGGTCTGCAGACAACCGGTCGGATTCTTCCACGGTGCTTTCAAGGGCGGCGCGGTATTCACCTGCATCATCCGAGCGCAGTGCCGACTCGACGCGCGCCTTGATGCGGGTGAGCGGCGTCTTGAGATCATGGGCGATGTTGCTGGAGACTTCCTTCATGCCGGTCATCAGGCGCTCGATCTGGTCGAGCATTTCATTCAGCGCCCGCGCCAGGCGGTCGAGTTCGTCACCCGATCCGGCAACCGGCATGCGGCCCGCCATGTTGCCGTTCATGATCGTGCGGCTGGCGGCGGTGATCGAGTCGACACGGCGCAGGAAGTTGCGGCTGGTGAAATAGCCGGCACCGAGGCCGACGATCAGCGCAAGACCCAGTGACACGAAAAGCGTGCGGCGGATCAGGGCATCGAACTTGCGCAGCGCCTCGACGTCGCGGCCGACGACCAGTTCGTAGTTGCCGTCGAGATCGGCATGGAAGGCGCGCACCCGTGTGGCTTTGCGACTTCCCCGCCGACGCGGACTTCGACAGGGAATTCGATCCAGTCCAGCTTGGTCTCGCTGGCAACGGCCGGCAGCTTGTCGATGTTGCCGGCCACGCGATTGCCGCCCGGGATCGGTGAGCAGATAGACCGAACCCGTGTCGTCCTGGCTGCGGCGGCGCACGGTTTCGATGATGCCGGCGAGGCCGCGCAACTGATACTGGTCGGCCAGCGCCTGAACCTCGGCACGGATGGTATCGTCGGTCTGGCTTTCGAGCAGCACCGAGGTGTTGAGATAGACGTAACCAAGTAGCCCCCCAACCGAGAAGGCGAAGATCAGCAGGAATACGGCGGCAAGCCGGAATGACGAGGTCTTGAGGAGCTTGACGCCGCTAAGCACGTATCATGTATCCGGCACCCCGCACGGTTTGCAGGATCGGCTCGTCGAAGCCCTTGTCGATCTTCGACCGGAGCCTGGACACATGCACGTCGATCACGTTGGTCTGGGGATCGAAATGATAGTCCCAGACGTTTTCGAGCAGCATCGTGCGGGTGACGATGTGCCCGGCATTGCGCACCAGATACTCCAGCAGCTTGAATTCGCGCGGCTGCAGAAGGATGGGTTTGCCGTCGCGGGTGACGGTGCGGGTCAGCAGATCGATTTCAAGTCCGGCGGCACGGAGCCTGGTTTCCATGGGCTTGTCGGTGGCGCGGCGGCCCAGGCCTTCGATGCGGGCCAGAAGCTCGGAGAAGGCATAGGGCTTGCCGAGATAATCGTCGCCACCAGCGCGCAGGCCCTTCACGCGCTCATCGACATCGGCCAGGGCGCTCAGGATCAGCACCGGCGTCTTCACACCGCGTCTCGCGCATCTTGCGGATGATCGACAGTCCATCGAGCTTCGGCAGCATGCGGTCGATGACAGCGACGTCGTGGCGGCTTTCGAGCGCCAGGCCAAGCCCTTCTTCGCCGTCAATGGCGAGATCGGCCAGATGGCCGCTTTCCGCCAGGCCCTTCACCAGCCAGTTCGCCGCCTCGCGATCATCTTCGATAACCAGAATGCGCATGACCGTTGTTGAAGCGCCTGTTATCCGGCTTTGTTCCGTTGCCGCGCTCCAAGTCTCGCATGTTCCGTATCTCCAGAAAAGGGGGCGCGGAGGCGGCAAAATCTCAAGGAACCAGATGAGATGCCGGCCTCCGCGCAGAGGTACGCCGCAATTTAGAGGGGGGCGCAGCGTACCCCGGGGCCTGTTGATCGAGCCTTAGCCAACCGGCAGGGCCACGAACCTTTGACTGTCGCCAGAGCGCACCAGCAGAAGCACACGCTTCTTGCTGGAAGCCTTGAGCGCGTCTTTCAGATCGCCCATGGCGTGCACTTCTTTGCCGCCGACTTCGAGGATAACATCGCCGGGCCTGAGGCCCTGGGCCGCCGCCACGCCGTTAGGATCGACATCGGTCACGGTCACGCCAGCGCCGTCGTCGGCGGGCATCACCTTGAGGCCGAGATCGGCGAGCGAGACCGGCGCTGATTTGTCGGGTACCGCAGCAACTTCACGCGAACCCGGCATCTTGCCGATTTCAACGCTGATCGTCTTGGCCTCGCCATCGCGGATGATGTCGACCGGCACAGACTTGCCAGGCGGCACCATGGCAACTTTGCGCGCCAGATCGCGCGAGTCAGCGATATCCTTGCCGTCGAGTTTCAGGATGATGTCGCCGGTCTTGAAGCCCGCCTTGAGAGCAGGCGAGTCTTCGGTGACATCGGCCACGATGGCGCCCTTGCCGGCGGCCACGCCCAGGCTTTCGGCGATGTCATCGGTCACCGGCTGGATTTGCACGCCAAGCCAGCCGCGCGTTACTGCGCCATTTTCCTTCAGGCTCTGAATGACGGTTTCAGCGGTCGAGGCCGGAATGGCGAAGCCGATGCCGACCGAGCCACCGGTTGGCGAGAAGATCGCCGTGTTGATGCCGACGACATTGCCTTCGAGATCGAAGGCCGGGCCGCCGGAGTTGCCCTTGTTGATCGAGGCATCGATCTGCAGGAAATCATCATAGGGGCCGGAACCGATGTCGCGGCCTCGGGCCGAGATGATGCCGGTGGTTACGGTGCTGGACAATCCGAAAGGATTGCCCACTGCCATCACCCAATCGCCGACGCGTGGCTCCTTGTCCGAGAACGTCACGAAGTCGAAGGACTTCGCGGAGTCGATCTTGATCAGCGCCAAATCGGTCTTGGGATCGGTGCCGATGACTTTGGCCTTGAGCTCCTCACCGTCGCGCAGCTTCACAGTCACTTCATCGGCGCCCTGCACCACATGATTGTTGGTCACGGCATAGCCATCGGCACTGATGATGAAGCCGGAACCAACACCGCCACGCGGCGTTCCGCGCTGTTCCGGCATGCCCCGGCGGAATTGCTCGAAGAAATCGCGGAACTGAGGGTTGTCCGGCAAGTCCGGCATCAGCTCCGGACCGTTTTCACCGTCTTCCATCAAATCACTCGCCACATTGGCGAACTTCACCTCGACGCTGATCACCGCCGGCATCACGCGATCGACAAGATCGGCAAAGCCGCGAGACGGATCGATGGCTTGCTGCACTTCGGCCTGCACGGATTGCACCGGAAGCACGGTTAAGGTTACGGTTAGCGCGCTGGCCATCAACAGGCCGGCGGTCAAGACGCTCAGAAGCCGGGGGGTGGCGCTGGAAAATACCTGGGACATGGAGACTCCTTCAAACAATCCTCTTGTGGGATAGAGATAGGAGTTGGCGGGTTACGGCGACATTTCGGTCAGGTGAAATCGCGGTAAGGTTCAGCCGTTCAAACGCTCAAGTGCAGCTTTTTCCTCTCGTGACAAGGGATTTTCGGCGATTGTGGCGGGTCTGCGGCGCAAGAAAAGCGCCAGCGCGGCAAAGGCCAGAACGGCAAATGGCAGGCCCCAGAGCAACAGGGTCTGGCCGGAAAAGCGGGGCTTCAACAGAACATATTCACCATAACGCGCGACGATGAAGTCCATCACTTGGTCATCGGTCTTGCCCTGTTCAATTTGCTCGCGGAGCAAAATGCGCAAGTCCCTGGCAAGCGGAGCATCGGAATCGTCGATCGACTGGTTCTGGCAGACGAGGCAGCGCAGTTCCGCCGAAAGCGCGCGGGCACGGGATTCGAGTGCGGGATCCTTGAGAATTTCATCGGGCTGTACGGCCAAGGCCTGGCTCAATCCGGCGAGAACAAGGACAACGGCAAGAAACGTTCTCATTCGGCCGGCACCACGTGCGGGTGATGGGACTTGACCGGTGCACCGACGCGGTAGCGCCGGTCGGCAAGCGAGAAGCCACCGCCTGCAAACATGATGAGCGCGCCAATCCAGATGAGGTTGACCAGCGGGTTGAAGTACATGCGCATGGCGCGGCCGCCATCGGTGGTTTCGTCGCCCATGACAATATAAAGATCGCCAAGTGCCGTCTTCTTCAGACCCACTTCAGTGGTTGGCATGTTGCTGGGACGGAAGATGCGTTTTTCGGAAACGAGTGTGGCCACGCTGGCGCCATTGCGGGTAATGACGAACTGTCCGGCGCTGCCTGTGTAGTTGGGTCCGGTCAACGGCGTTTCGCCCCGGAAGGTGACTGTGTAATCCGCCAGTTGGTGGGTATCGCCGGGCTTCATGGTGATGATTGCTTCGGTTTTCCACACGGAAATGCCGATCATCCCGGCGATCATTACGCCAAGCCCGCCATGGGCCAACGTCATGCCGATGGCCGAGGGCGGCAAACCAAACAGCCGCGAGACGCTGTTCGCCAACGACGTTCGAACAGCCCAATGCGCCCGGCAAGCTCCAGCAAGGCACCAAACACCAGCCAGGCCGCCAGTGCCATGCCAAGCGGCGCCAGCCAGGGGCCGCGCGCCGAAAAGATGGCGACAACCAAGCCCACAAGCGCCGCAGCGGCAGCAGCAATCGTCAGCTTGCTCAACGTGACGCGCAGGTTGGCGCGTTTCCATGCGAGGAAAGGCCCCAGCGGCACCAAAAGCAGAAGCGGCAGCATGATCGGCCCGAAGGTGAGATTGAAGTACGGCGGGCCCACGGAAATCTTCTCGGCCGAGATAATCTCAAGCGCCAGCGGATAGAGCGTGCCGATGAAAACCGAGAGTGTCGCCACGCAGAGGAACAGGTTGTTGAGCACCAGCCCGCCTTCGCGGCTGACGGGTGCGAACAAGCCACCGGCTTTCAACGCCGGGGCGCGCCAGGCAAACAGCGTCAGGGCACCGCCGATGAACAGGCACAGAATTGCGAGAATGAACACGCCGCGCTCCGGGTCGACGGCAAAGGCATGAACCGAAGTCAGTACGCCGGAGCGCACCAGGAAAGTGCCGACCAGCGACAGCGAGAAGGCGAGGATCGAGAGCAGGATCGTCCAGATCTTCAGGGCATTGCGCCGCTCGACGACGATGGCCGAATGCAGCAGCGCCGTGGCCACCAGCCAGGGCATGAAACTGGCATTCTCCACCGGATCCCAGAACCACCAGCCGCCCCAGCCCAGTTCGTAATAGGCCCACCACGAACCCATGGCGATGCCGATGGTCAGGAACATCCAGGCCGCCAGCGTCCACGGCCTAACCCAGCGCGCCCAGGCGGCATCGACACGGCCATCGATCAGCGCCGCAACGGCGAAGGCAAAGGCAATCGAAAGTCCGACATAGCCCGCGTAGAGGAACGGCGGATGGAAGGCGAGAGCCGGGTCCTGCAGGATAGGGTTCAGGCCATTGCCTTCGATGGGCGGCGGATCGAGGCGCGGCAAAGGGATTGGACGTCACCACGATGAACAGCAGGAAGGCCGCGCCGATGGAGCCCTGAATCGCCAGCACCCGCGAGTTCAATTCAAGCGGCAGGTTGCCGCCGAACAGCGCAACCGCCGCGCCAAAGAGCGCCAGGATCAGAACCCACAGCACCATGGAGCCTTCGTGGTTTCCCCACACGCCGGAGATCTTGTAGAGCAGCGGCTTGGCCGAGTGCGAATTCTCGGAGACGTTCTGCACCGAGAAATCGGACGTCAGATAGGCATGGGTGAGGGCCAGAAATGACAGGGTCGACCAGCGTGAGCTGCAGCAGTGCCGCCGGCACTGCCGTACTCATGGCCGCAACTGAGCCACGCTGGGCGCCATAGAGCGGCACGAGGAACTGGAACAGCGCCACGCCCAGGGCCAGGATCAATGCGAAATGGCCAAGTTCGGCAATCATTGGTCAGCACTCTTGCCCATGTGAACGCCCTTTTCCTTCAGGCTGTCCGCCACTTCCTTCGGCATGTAGTTTTCATCGTGCTTGGCCAGAACCGTATCGGCAACGAACGTGCCGCCGGGATCGCAGCACGCCTTCGGCCACCACGCCCTGGCCTTCGCGGAACAGATCGGGCAGCTGGCCGTTATAGGTCACTGCCATGGTCTTGATGGTATCGGTGACGACGAAAGTGGTGATTGTGCCCTGGCCTCTCTTCACGCTGCCGTTTTCGACCAGGCCGCCCAGGCGGATGCGCTGACCAGGCTGCACGCCTTTTTCGCTGATCTCGCTCGGCGTATAGAAAAACACGATGGTATCGCGAGAGCGCATAGAGCACGAGGCCCGCGGCAAGCCCAAGAATGGCAAGGCCGCCGAGGATCATGGTCAGGCGCTTCTGCTTGCGGGTCATTGATGCTTCGCTAAATCAGATTGAGTTCCTTGGCGAGACCCTCGAGGGCCGCAAGGGCCTGCGGATTGTCCTTGAACTGGGCTGCGCGCCGTTGCAAGTGCGGCCTCTGGCGCGATCGCCTCGTCAGAACGCATGCGCGAACGGATCAGGCGCAGCCAGCCGTCGAGGTCATTGCCATTGGCTTTAAGCTTTGTCCTCCAGCCCATCGACCATGGAGCGGATCATCGCCTGTTGGTCTTCGCCGGTCATTGCTTGCCGCGGCGGATTGTCTGCTGCGTCGAGCGCTGGTGGGCGCGAAGCCAATTCCGACAGTTCCCGTTCCAGCCATATGGCCGCCAGGGGGCATCGGCGGGCGTATCGGCCAGCAAGCTGTCAAGGCGGCCTTGGCTTCCGCCGCCTTGCCTTCCTGCTTCAGGGCCAGCGCCAGTAGAATCGGGCCTTGGGCTAGCTTGGGCTCGAGCGATAGCGCCTCGGTGAAAGCCTTGCGGGCGTCGGCGGTGACCAGGCCCTGCTTGGCGAACACCAGCATTTCGCCAAAATCCGACAGAGATCGGCGGTGACTGGCGACAGGCGCAGGATCTTGCGCATAGGCATCGGCCGCATCGTCCCAGCGGCCATCGCGCTTGTAGGCAGGGGCCAGCACGTCCCAGCCCTCGACATCGTCCGGGTTCTTGGCGAGATGGTCTTCGACCTTGGCGATCAGGGCCTCGAAGTCACCGGTCTCGGCTGCCTTCTCGAGCCTGCGCGGCGCGCGGCACATCGGGAAGCTGCGGGCTGCCTTCGCGCAGATAGAGCGGCACGGCCACGGCGGGCACGAGCAGGGCCGAAAGAACGTGAACGAGGCGGCGGCTGTTGGCTGGCTGCCGGATCGCCTGGGTGCCTTCGGCCGCCTGCAGCATGCGGCGCGAGATTTCGTTGCGCGCGGCCTCGGCTTCGGCGGCGCCGATCAGGCCGCGCTCGAGGTCGCGGTCGAGTTCCGCCAGCTGGTCGCGGAAGATGGCCAAGTTGTAGTCGGCGCGCTGCGGCGCGTTAACCTCCGGCCCGCCGCCACAGGGGCGCCAGCAGCACCGCGACGGTCACCGCCGCCATGATCGCAAAAATGATCCAAATCATCATGATCTATGAGATATTCCCGTGGCCGCCAGTAAATGCAATTCATCCGGTCGATTGCATTCTGGTCGCATTGTCGCATGGCAGCATTGGGGCGTCGGAAATTCCTTTGTGGCGCCCTGCCCCATTTGATAGATAGCCCCTATCCAAAGGAATGACCCCCATGAAATCGCGCTATTCCATCTTTTCGCTCGCGCGCAACGCGATGAACTACCACAAGGACTGGGAACGCGCCTGGCGTTCGCCCGACCCCAAGGCCGAATATGACGCGGTGATCGTCGGCGCCGGCGGCCATGGCCTGGCCACCGCCTACTACCTCGCCAAGAACCACAAGATGACCAATATCGCGGTGGTCGAGAAGGGCTGGCTCGGCGGCGGCAATACCGGGCGCAACACCACCATCATCCGCTCCAACTACCTGCAGGACCCGTCGATCGCCATCTATGAGCTGGCGCGCTCGCTCTACGAGGACCTGTCGCAGGAGCTGAACTACAACGTCATGTTCAGCCCGCGCGGCGTCGTGATGCTGTGCCAGACGCGAGCACGAGTTCCGCGCCTTCCAGCGCACCGCCCACGCCAACCGGCTGGCGGGCCTCGACTGCCGCATGATCACGCCGGCCGAAGTCAAGGAGATCGTCCCGATCATCAACGACGATCCGAACTGCCGCTATCCGATCCTCGGCGCCTATTACCAGCCGCGCGGCGGCACGGGCGCGGCACGATGCGGTGGCCTGGGGCTATGCCCGCGGCGCCGACTCGATGGGCGTCGACATCATCCAGAATTGCGAAGTCACCGGCATCAAGCGCGACGGCGGCAAGGTCACCGGGCTCGAAACCACGCAGGGGCGTCATCACGACCAAGAAGATCGGCGTCGTCACCGCCGGCCACGTCTCCACCATCATGGACATGGCGGGCGTGCGCATGCCGATCGAAAGCCAGTGCCTGCAGGCGCTGGTGTCGGAGCCGATCAAGCCGGTCATCGATTGCGTGGTCATGGCCAACACCGTGCATGGCTACATGAGCCAGTCCGACAAGGGCGAACTGGTGATCGGCGGCGGCACCGATCCCTACAACAATTATTCGCAGCGCGGCTCCTTCCCGGCGCTCGAACACACGGTGACGGCGCTGGTCGAAACCTTCCCGATCATCTCGCGCCTGCGCATGCTGCGCATGTGGGGCGGCATCGTCGACATGACCGGCGACCGTTCGCCGATCATCGGCAAGACGCCGGTCGAAGGCCTGTTCGTGAATTGCGGCTGGGGCACCGGCGGCTTCAAGGCCATTCCGGGCTCGGGCTATGTCTTCGCCGACACCATCGCCAACGACCGCCCGCATCCGATCGCCGAACCCTTCGGCCTCAACCGTTTCGCCGAAGGCCGCCTGATCGACGAAAGCGTCGCCGCCGCCGTGGCGCACTAGGAGAACCGAACATGCTGATCGTCAAATGCCCCGTCTGCGGCGCCGAAGGCGACGAGACGGATTTTCATGCCGGCGGCCAGGCGCATGTGCGCCGCCCCGCCACCCATGATCCGGTCAACATCACGCGACGAAGAGCAGCGCGACTATCTGTTCATCCGCCACAATCCCAAGGGCCTGCATTTCGAGCGCTGGCGCTGCGACCGCGGCTGCGGCAAGTGGTTCCACGCGGCGCGCGACACGGTGACCCTGGAGTTCAAGGCCTTCTACGGCATCACCGAACTGCCGCCGCAGGAGTTGATGGAGCAGGCCAAAGGTCCGTGGGCGGATTATTTCAAGGCGCGGCTCAAGCGGGTGACAAGGCATGAGCAACAAACCCTATCGCCTCGCCACCGGCGGCCGCCTGATCGACCGCGCGACGAAGATCCACTTCTCCTTCGACGGCAAGCCGATGACCGGCTTCGCCGGCGACACGGTGGCCTCCGCCGTCCTGGCCAACGGCCAGCGGGTGTTCGGCCGCAGCTTCAAGTATCACCGGCCGCGCGGCGTCATCGGCCTTGGCTCCGAGGAAATGAACGCGCTGGTCGGCGTTGGCGAAGGCGCGCGCCACGAGCCGAACCTGCGCGCCACGCAGGTCGAGCTTCACGAGGGCCTCATCGCGCGTGTCAGCCAGAACCGCTGGCCGTCGCTCAACTTCGATATCGGCGCCATCAACAACAAGTTCTCGCGCTTCTTCCCGGGCGGCTTCTACTACAAGACCTTCATGTGGCCGAAGAGCTTCTGGAAGCATGTCTACGAGCCCTTCATCCGCCGCGCCGCGGGCCTCGGCAAGGCGCCGGAGGGCCGCGATCCCGACACTTACGAACAACATCCACGTCCATTGCGACGTGCTGGTGATCGGCGCCGGCGTTGCCGGCCTCGCGGCGGCCGAAGCCGCGGCGGCAACGGGCGCCAAGGTCATCATCGCCGATGAGAACCCGCGCTTCGGCGGGCTGGCCGATATTGCCGGCGGCACAATCGACGGCATGCCGCAATCTGACTGGGCGCACGGCGAAGGCCGCTGCCCTGGCCGAAGCCGAGAACGTGCATGTGCTGACCCGCACCACGGTCGTCGGCCACTGGCACCACAATTACCTGATGCTGTTCGAGCGCGTGGCCGATCACGATCCGGCCCTGCTCGCCGCCGGCGTGCCGCGCCATCGCCTGTGGAAGGTGCGCGCCGAGCAGGTGATCCTCGCCACCGGCGCGATCGAGCGGCCGATCGCCTTCGCCAACAACGACCGGCCCGGCGTCATGCTGGCGTCGGCGGCGCGCGGCATGGTCGAGCGCTATGGCGTGGCGCCCGGCGCGTGCGGGCATCGTCTTCACCAACAATGACGATGCCTATCACACGGCGCTGGTCGCTCAAGAAGGCCGGCGTCGCCGTGCGGGTCGTCGACTCGCGCGGCCGGGCCGAAGGCGCACTGGCGGCGCAAGGCGCGCGAGGCGGGCATCGATGTTCGATGCCGGCTCGGTCATCTCCGCCGTGCACACGAGCTTCGGCGGCCTCAACATCACCGACGTGAAGGTCGCGGCCTATCGCAAGGGCCAGGGCCGCGTCATCACGGAGAAGAAAGTCGCTTGCGATTTCATCGCCATGTCGGGCGGCTGGAATCCGGCGCTGCATCTGTGGTGCCACAATGGCGGCAAGATCCGATTCGACGATGCGCTGCAAAGCTTCCGCCCCGACCGCCATCACGATGCGATATCGCGCGGTGGGCGCCGCCAATGGCACGTTCGCACTTGGCGATGCGCTCTCCGAAGCCTATGCCGCCGGCGCAAGGCCGCCAAGGCGGCGCTGCCGAAATCGAAGTCCGTCAAAGCTCACGGCGCCCAAGGCCGTGCAGGCGCCGCGCAGAAGCCGCTCGAATCCATGTGGTTCGCGCCGGCCACCGGCAAATACAATGAAGGCAACAAGCACTTCATCGACTACCAGAACGACGTGACCGCCGCCGATCTCGAACTCGCCCAGCGCGAAGGCTACGAGTCGGTCGAACACACCAAGCGCTACACCACCTTCGGCATGGCGACCGACCAGGGCAAGACCTCGAACCTCAATGGCCTCGGCGTTCTCGCCGAAGCCACCGGCAAGACCATTCCGGAAATCGGCATCACCACCTTCCGCCCGCCCTATACGCCGTTCTCCTTCGGCTCGATCGCCGGGTCGCTGACCAAGGACCTGTTCCTGCCGATCCGCCGCACGCCGGTCTATCAATGGCATGTCGGACAAGGGCGCCGACTTCGAGCCCGTCGGCCAATGGCGCCGCGCCTATACCTATCCGGGTGCGGGCGAAGACAAGCACGCCTCGATCACCCGCGAAATCCTCTGTGTGCGGAACAAGGTGGGCCTGCTCGATGCCTCGACGCTGGGCAAGATCGAGATCAAGGGACCCGATGCGGCGGAATTCCTCGACCGCATGTACACCAACATGTTCTCGACGCTCAAAGTCGGCAAGTGCCGCTACGGGCTGATGATGAACGAGCTGGGCTTCCTCAGCGACGACGGCGTCACCGTGCGGCTCGCCGACGATCACTTCCTGATGCACACCACATCGGGCGGTGCCGACCGCATCGCCGCCTGGCTGGAAGAATGGCTGCAGACCGAGTGGACCCACTACAAGGTGTTCGTGACGCCGGTCACCGAGCAATGGGCGCAGTTCGCCATCGCCGGGCCCAAGGCGCGCGACGTGCTGGCCAAGCTCGAGCCCAGTTTCGACATCTCGCACGAAGCCCTGCCGCACATGAGTTTCGTCGAAGGCAAGCTCGGCCCCTATCCGGTGCGGGTGTTCCGCATCAGCTTCTCGGGCGAACTGTCCTACGAGGTGGCGACGCCGTCCAATCTCGGCCGCGGGCTGTGGAACGAAATCATCGCGGCGGGCGCCGAATTCGGCCTTGAGCCCTATGGCACCGAAGCGCTGCATGTGCTCCGCGCCGAGAAGGGCTACATCGTCGTCGGCGACGAGACCGATGGCACCACGACGCCCATCGATGTCGGCCTCGATGGCCTCGTCTCGAAGAAGAAGGCCGACTTCATCGGCAAGCGCTCGCTGGAACAGCCCTACCTCAAGAGCCCGGACCGCAAGCAGCTCGTCGGCCTTCTCACCGAAGACCCCGCCGAAGTGCTGCCCGATGGCGCCTATGCGGTGAAGATCGGTGAAGGACAAGCCGCCGATGGAGATGATCGGCCAGGTGACGTCCACCTATCACTCGCCGACGCTTGGCCGCTCCATCGCCATGGCGCTGATCAAGAACGGCCGGGCGCGCATGGGCGAGACGATCTCCTTCCCGCTGCGAAGGCAAGGTGGTGCGCGCCAAGATCACCGACCCCGTGTTCTACGACAAGGAAGGGAGCCGGCTGAATGTCTGAGCTTCATATTGAAAGTGCTGCTGGCGCATGTGACGGCGCATCACGGTGCTCGCCGTCTCGATCCGCGAGATTGCCGGGCGCGGCATGATCGATCTGCGCGGGCTCACCAGCGACCGCAAGTTCATGGCCGCCGCGAAGGACGTGCTGGGCGTCGATCTGCCGAAGGCGCCGCGCACATCCGTCACCTGGGGCGACATCAGAGTGTTGTGGCTGTCCGTCGATCAATGGCTGGTTCTGACCACAGCGGACAAGGCGGATGCGCTGACGGCGGCGCTGCGCAAGGCGCTTGGCGGAATTCATTCGCTGGCGACGAATGTCTCCGACATGCGCGCCGTCATCCGCGTCGAAGGCGCAGGGGCTCGCGAGGTGCTGATGAAGGGCTGCTCGCTCGATCTGCTGAGCGGCGACTATGCCGCGGGCACCGTGCGCCGCATGCGCTTCGCCGAAATCGCCGCGCTGCTGCATGTGGTCGAGGACGATGTCTTCGACATCTACGTGTTCCGCTCCTACGCCGACTACGCGTGGGAGTTCCTGCTGGCGACGTGCAAGGACGCGGCGGCAGTGCAGCTGTTCGGCAAGCAAAGTCTAAATATCCAATAAACTGCCAGCCGACCCCTAATCAGCAGCGCCATTGGCACTTGCATCTTCCCTCGCAAGCGGGGGAAGATGCAAGTCGGCGAAGTTGAAGAGATGTCGTCTAGAGCGGCGACTCTTGACGCGCTCACTCAATCGCCCTCCCCCTTGTGGGGAGGGTTCGGGTGGGGGTCTGGTGGTGCGTCAATAAAGACTCGAAATCAACTGGTAATTCGAGCGACCCCCACCCTTAATCCCTCCCCGCAAGGGGGAGGGAGACGTGAGCCATTCCTAAGCAACACTACGCTCTAACCCTTCAGCGAACCATAGGTCCCATTCAACCAGTCGAACAGCTTGTCGAACCCGCCGAACGGATACAGGTGCGGACCGGCGATCTTGAGGTCCGGCTGGTTGACATGGAGATCTGCCAGGCCTGCCATGAAATCGTCCGGCGTGTTGACGGTCAGCAGCTTGGTGATGTTCATCGCCTGCTTGCGGATGAAGCGGGCGGAGTTGCCGACGCCGCACATGGCGGCATATTTCACCAGAGTCTTGATGGTCGCCGGTCCCGGCACGCCAACATGCACCGGCAGTTCGATGCCCGCTGTGCGCAGTGTCTTCGCCCATTCGGCCACGGGACCGGCTTCGAACAGGAACTGGGTGGCGATGAAGCCTTCGATGCCATGCTGCTTTCAGATAGGCCTGCTTCTGTGCAGGGCCTTCAGCAGCATGGCCTCGCCGTGAACCTTGGTAATGTCGGGGTTGCCTTCCGGGTGGCCGGCGATGCCGATGCGCGTGACGCCATTGGCCTGGAACACGCCGGTTTCGAGCAACTGGATGGCCGCGTCATACTTGCCAACCGGCGTCGGCGCGCCGCCGCCCAGCACCAGCATCTCGGTCACTTTGGCTTGCCCTGTCGAGTGCCGCGATGCGGTTCTTGAGGTCATCGCCATCACGCATGAAGCGGGCCGGAACATGGGGCACGGGCTCGAAATCCGGCCTTGCGTAATTCGGTTGCAGCGTGGAGCTGGGCCGCCACGTCGGCGGGATCGATCAGGGCGATGAACACCCTGCGTGCCCGGCCGCAGATTGGCCTGCAGAACGGGGAGCTTTTCGATCTGCTTGCCGGTGATCTCGATCGAAAGCCGCTGCAGGAAGGGAGGCGTCGTATGCGTCATGCTGGCGGCCTTGGGGGAGAGAAAGGGTGCGTTCACGGCTTTTGAGTCCATCGGAGTTCGCCCGTCAAGATGCGCGGGGAACGGCATTGCGGCATGGACAATTGCGACCGGGCCATAACGAATGCGACGGCGGCCAACCCGGACAGTCGTTTTCTGACTGCGACATGGCGCGATTGGACAACGGGCGAGATTTGCGGCAAACAGTCTGAAACGGAGTTTCAAGCCCATGTTTGGCGACAAGCCCAAGCAGCTGCCGCACGAATTCGCCCTGATCCTGGTGCCGGAATTCACCATGATGCCGGTCACTTCGGCGATCGAGCCGATGCGCATCGCCAACCGGCTTTCGGAAAAGTCGCTGTACCAGTGGACCATGCACTCGGTCGATGGCAAGCCGGTTGCCGCCAGCAACGGCATCTTGACGATGGTCGATGGCGATCTCTCGACGGTGCCGGACCACGCCACGGTCATCGTCTGCGCCGGCCTCAACGTCCAGCGCCATACCGACAAGCGGCTGATCGCCTGGCTGCGCAAGACGGCGCGCCGCGGCGTCGATATCGGTGCAGTCTGCACCGGCGCCCATATCCTTGCCGAAGCCGGCATTCTCGACGGCTACAGGTGCACCCTCCATTGGGAAAACCTGCCGGGCTTCTCCGAAGCCTTCCCGGAGATCGACGCCACCGGCGGGCTGTTCGAAATCGACCGCGACCGTTTCACCAGTGCCGGCGGCACCACGGCGCTCGACATGATGTTGACGCTGATTGCCAGCCAGCACGGGCCGGAACTCGCGTCGTCGGTGGCCGAGGGCATTCTGCATTCGCCAATCCGCCATCATAGCGAGCACCAGCGCATGTCGCTGCCGGCCCGCATCGGCGCCCGGCACCCGAAGCTTGTCGGCATCATCGAGAAGATGGAAGGCAATCTCGAGGACCCGCTGTCGCCCAGCCTCCTCGCCAAGCAGTCCGGGCTGTCGACGCGCCAGCTCGAACGCCTGTTCCGGCGCTATCTCGACCGTTCGCCGAAGCGCTACTATCTCGAACTTCGCCTCAAGAAGGCGCGTTCGCTGCTGCTGCAAACCGACATGTCGGTGATCAACGTGGCGCTGGCTTGCGGGTTTTCTTCGCCATCGCATTTCTCAAAATGCTACCGGGCGTTTTATGGCCGCACACCCTATCGCGAGCGCGGCATTCCGGTGATCGACCAGGCCATCGCCAGTTGAGCCGGGCAAGGGAGCGGATTCCGTAAAATCCGCTCCCCCGGCAAGCAGGTCCGCGACCGGGGGTAACCAGCAGAACCCGCTTAACAGCCCGAAGCGCAATGTCGCTCCCACTTTCGCAGGAAAGTGGTTATGGACAGATTGCGAAACGGCTGAGAGTTGTCGCTAACGGCGCAAGAATTAAGAAGTAATATCTTGGCGCGCAATGGGAAACTCTACAACCCTGCGGCATTCCAGTGCGGAAATTTCGGTCTTTGCTGCGCCCACGGACGAATTCAACTGCAACGTGCTAATACCTTCCGTTGCCGGAAAATGCACTTGCCCTAAACGGCAGCCGGCAATTTCATGCGCACGCGCAAGTCCGCCCAAGCGGGGCGTCGAGCAGTTCGATCGAACCATTGTACATCGATGATGGTTTCAGTGACGATCGACAGGCCAAGTCCCGATCCGGGCTTCGTCTCGTCAAGCCGGCGGCCGCGCTTCAGGGCTTCGGCCCGCTTGTCGGGCGGCAGGCCCGGGTCCGTCGTCGTCAACGGTGATGTGAAGCCAGATGGCGGCCGTCGGCGGTTGGCTCGCGCAACAGTCCGGCACTCACCATCACATGCCCCCTTCGCCCATTTGCTGGCATTGTCGAGAAGATTGCCGGCCGCCTCTTCCAAGTCCTGGCGTTCGCCGCGGAATTTCAAGCCAGGATCGCAGTCGACGTCGATGACCACGCCCTTGTCGCGGTGAATGCGTTGCAGCGTGCGGGCCAAGCCCGTCGAGAACCGGTTCAACTTCGCTCACGGCGCCCAGGCCCTGGGCGCGGGCGGCGCGCCTGGCGCGGTCGAGATAGAGGTTCACCTGGTCGCGCATCACCCGCACCTGCTCGGTGACTTTTGCGGCAAGCCCGCCCTTCTGGGCTCCGGCCTCGTTGGTCAGAACGCTGAGCGGCGTCTTCAGCGCATGGGCGAGATTGCCCACCTGGGTGCGGGCCCGGTCGATGATTTCGGAATTGGATTGGATCAGCAGGTTCAGTTCTTCGGCGACCGGCTGAATTTCGGTGGGGAACTCGCCCTCCAGTTTTTCGGCCTTGCCTTCGCGGATGGCGGACAGGCTTTCCTGCATGCGCTGCAGAGGCCGCAGTCCGAATCGCACCTGCACAAGCATCGCAAGCAGCAAGCCTGCGCCGAGCAGACCAAGGGCAAGGATCAGTGTGTTGCGGAAGGCGTTGGCCTCATCGCGCAATTCATCGAAATTCCCGGCCACCAGAAACGAAAATTGCGCCTCACTGCCCGGCAAGGCAAAGCCCTGTTCGATGGCGCGCAGGTTGGCGCCGTTGGAATCAGTCAGATAGAATGTCGCCACGCCATCGGTGTCACGGTTGGCAAGGTTCGCCGGGGCGGGAAGCAAGCGCTCGTCAAGCAGCGAATCGGAGGCGAGGTCGCCGCTCTGCGTTCCGGCGGGCGGTGTCACCTGCCAATACCAGCCCGAAAGCGGCAGGCTGAATCGCGTGTCGGCAAGCTGGCCATTGACGACCGGATTGCCATCGGCACCGATATCGACATTGGCCAGCAGGCCGTCGAGCACGGCGCGCAGGCGGGAATCGAAGTTGCGCTCGAGGGCGGCCTGAAACAACCCGGCAAGCAACACGCCCGCAGCCACCAGCAGAACGATGCTGACTGCCGCCGAAGAGATGATGAGCCGGCTTGAAAGGGACTTAAGCCGCATTATCCGGCTCGGACACGCAATAGCCCATGCCACGGATGGTGTGGAGCACATCGACGCCCAGCTTCTTGCGCAGGCGGCCGACGAAAACCTCGATGGTGTTCGAGTCGCGGTCAAAGTCCTGGTCGTAGAGATGTTCGACGAGTTCGGTGCGCGAGATCACCTTGCCCTTGTGATGCATCAGATAGGCCAGCAGGCGGAATTCCAGCGACGTCAGCTTGATCGCCGTGCCATTGACGGTGACGCGTGCGCTCTTGGTGTCGAGCTGCAGCGGGCCGCAGGACAGTTCGCTGGTGGCGTGGCCGGCACTGCGGCGCAGCAGCGCGCGGATGCGGGCCAGCACTTCTTCCATGTGGAAGGGCTTGGCCACATAGTCGTCGGCACCGGCATCGAAGCCCGCCACCTTGTCGCTCCAGCGGTCACGGGCGGTGAGAATCAGCACCGGCATCTTCTTGCCGGCCCGGCGCCAGCTCTCGAGAACGCTCACGCCATCGAGAACCGGCAGGCCAAGATCGAGAATCACCCCGTCATAGGGCTCGGTGTCGCCAAGATAGTGGCCTTCTTCGCCATCCAGGGCCTTGTCGACCACATAGCCCGCGTCCTGCAGGGCGGTCACGAGTTGGCGGTTAATATCGGGATCGTCCTCGACGACAAGCAGGCGCATGCAGGCTTTCCAGCAGTTGGTTCAACGGCCGCTACTGAATAATGCCGCCCTTGGTGGCGTCAATCAACAGAAGCCTCACCTGCTTAGCGTCTTTCATCCGCACGCGGTAGACATTACCTTGCAGCTGCACGCCCAGCGCCTTGGCATTCGGCATGGCCTTCATGGCAATGCGCAGCGCCTGGGAAGGCTTGATGAGGATAATCTTGGGCACAAATACCGGCTTGGGGGCCGCCACATAGGGCTGGATGCGAACCTGCGCCACCGCCGGACCCGCCAAAAGCGAGGCTGCCAGAACAATGGCGGCGATGTTGAACAGCTTGGTCATAGCGCAGGCATCCTTCTCATGGTGCCATCAATAGCGGTTGCAACCTGAACGCTGCATGAATGGAACTGTGATCTATATCACAGTCAGAGGGGATTTCACGGCGTGGAACAAGGGTAGTGACACTTCCGCAGATTTGGGGTTTCGACCTCATTTCGGCAACCTCTAAACCCCATCCTCGACCGATTTGTGGCGGCGCTCGCGGATGATCCAGATGGTGGCCAGAACGATAATCCCCAGCAAAATCAAACCAGTAATTCCTCCCAAGGCATCGGTTGCCTCCTTCGTGGCGGCGACAATGGTGGACGCCATGCCGGCGACCGCCGAAACGATGGCGGCCAGCGCCGTGGTGCTGTGGTGAACCGGCTTGCCGTCGGGTTTTTCGACAGCCGGGCGCTGAGGTTCGTCCACTTGGCCTTTGCCAAGGAACAGTTCGGCCTCGGCGGCGCGGCGGCGGACGAGGCCCGGCAACTGCCGGCCCCCGGCCTTGCACCAAAGCTGCAGCCTGCGAGGCACCGCGCCATGATGCCCGGCGTTCACCGCCTTCAGCACCGAGGAACCGCGAAAATTGCCGATTCCAACATTGTAGGCAAAACTCACCAAGCGCCGAAAACTGGTGGTCGGCCAGGGCAACCACCAGCAGCCGGGCCACATCCGCCGCCACTTTGGCCACGTCCTCGGCCAAAATCCGCGAGGCTTGTTCGCGCGACACCTTCAGGCCCGCGTCAACGGCAGGTTGGCCGGCCATCGACGTGTGGCCAAAGCCGATGGTCCACACTCCCGCCGGGCAGCGATAGGCCATGCCGCGAAATCCTTCGAAGCGCTTGATGAGGGCCAAGCCCTCCCTGGAAACAACCATAATTACTGACTGTCAAGGACTATTTATCTATCATAGGTATTTTCTTTTTCCCGCTCCCCAATTCCCTGCCCTAAGCTATTGTGCCGCCATGGATATCCGGCAGTTGCAATATCTCGCCGCATTGGCCCGCGAGAAGCATTTCACGCGGGCGGCACAGGCCTGCAATGTCACGCAGCCCACACTCTCGGGCCGCATCCGGCAGCTGGAACAGGAGCTTGGCGTTCCCATCGTCGATCGCGGCCAGCGCTATTTCGGGCTCACGCCGGAGGGCGAGCGGGTGCTGAAATGGGCCCATCTCATTCTCGACAACTGGCAGTCGCTCACCCAGGAACTCGGCCAGATCCGTTCGAAGAAGGGCGAACTTGTCGGCCGCCTGGCGCTGGGCGTCATCCCGTCGGCTCTCCCCATGGTGTCGCTGCTCACCAGGGCCATGCAGCAGGCGCACGCGGCGGTCGAGTTCACCATCCTGTCGCACAGTTCGGAAGAAATCCTCCGTGCACTGCATGATTTTTCGATCGAGGCCGGCGTCACCTATCTCGACAACGAGCCGGTCGAAGGCCTGCTGCAGGCGCCGCTCTATCGCGAGCGCTATTGCCTGTTCGTGGCCGAAGACCATCCGCTGGCCGGCAAGCGCCACGGTCACCTGGCTCGAAGCGGCCCAGGAGCCGTTGTGCCTGCTCACCCCCAACATGCAAAACCGGCGCATCATCGACCGGGCCTTCCTCGCCGCCAATGTCCAGCCCTCGCCCCGGCTTGAAACCAATTCGATCATGAACCTGTTCGCCTCGGTGCGCACGCATGGGGCTTGCTTCGCATCATGCCGGAATATTTCATGAATGTGCTGGGGCCCATGCAGGGCGTGAGGGCCATTCCGCTGGCCGAACCCAAGGTCGAACACGCCGTCGGCCTCGTCGCGATGAGCCGCGAGCAGCAGTCGCCGCTGATTTCGGCGCTGTTCGCGGCGGCTAGGACCTTCAAGCCCTGATCGGCCCCGCCTATGGGGTCATAGTGGCAGACAATTGGCAAATTCCGGACCTTTCCGCCATAAGCTCCCATGGCCGAAAAACACACGCTTCTCAATACTTTGCCCGCCGGCGTCACGGCGGCAAAGGAAATCGCCTTGCGCTACGGCAACAAGCCCGATGCGCTCCTCGAAATCCTGCACGATTTGCAGCATGAGGTTGGCCATGTGCCGGAGGCAACGCTGCCGGTTCTGGCCAAGCAGCTCAACCTGTCGCGGGCCGAAGTCCATGGTGTCGTAACCTTCTACCACGACTTCCGGCGCAATCCCGCTGGCAAGCATGTGATCAAGGTGTGCCGGGCCGAAGCCTGCCAGGCGATGGGCGCTGACGCGCTGATTGCGGCCGTCGAGAAATCCCTGAAGATCAAGCTCGGCCAGACCACAGCCGATGGCGCGATCACCGTGGAAGCGGTCTACTGTCTCGGCAACTGCGCCCTGTCGCCCGCCATGCTGGTGGATGAAAAGCTGGTGGGCCGGGTCGATGCCAAGAAGTTCAAGAAAATCGCCGCGGAGCTTTCGGCATGATCAAGGTCTATGTCCCCCGCGATTCCGCCGCCTGCTCGGTGGGCGCCGATGAGGTGTGCGGCACGCGTTTGCCAAGCACAAGGACATCGAGATCAGTCCGCAATGGTTCGCGCGGCCTCACCTGGCTTGAGCCGCTGGTCGAAGTCGAAACCGCCGCGGGACGCGTGGCCTATGGCCCGGTCAGCGCTGATGATGTGGGCTCGCTCGTCAAGGCCATTCGGCAAGGACGGCAAGCACAAGCTGGCGCTCGGCAACATCGAGGACCATCCCTATCTCAAGAATCAGGAACGCCTGACTTTCGCGCGCTGCGGCATCACCGATCCGGTTTCGGTTGCGGACTATGTCGCCGCATGGCGGATTCGAGGGCCTGAAGAAAGCGCTTGGCATGGCGGGCGCGGCCATTGTCGGCGAAGTGACCGAGTCGGGCCTTCGCGGCCGTGGCGGTGCGGGCTTCCCGACCGGCATCAAGTGGAAAACCGTGCACGACGCCAAGGCCGATCAGAAATACATCTGCTGCAATGCCGACGAAGGCGACAGCGGCACCTTCGCCGACCGCATGGTGATGGAGGGCGATCCCTTCATGCTGATCGAAGGCATGACCATCGCCGGCATCGCCGTGGGCGCCACCAAGGGCTTCGTTTACATCCGCTCGGAATATCCCGACGCCATCGCCACCATGAAGGAGGCGATTGCCGCCGCCATCGCCGCCAAGTGGCTTGGCGCAAATATTCAGGGTACGGACAAATCCTTCACGCTCGAAGTGCGGCGCGGGGCTGGCGCCTATATCTGCGGCGAAGAAACCTCGATGCTCGAAAGCCTCGAAGGCAAGCGCGGCATGGTGCAGGCCCAAGCCGCCGATCCCGGCACTCGAAGGCCTGTTCGGCAAGCCCACGGTCATCAACAACGTGCTGAGCTTCGCCGCCGTTCCCTTCATCCTCGCCAAGGGTGGTGCGGCCTACAAGAACCACGGCATGGGCCGTTCGCGCGGCACGCTGCCGTTCCAGCTTGCCGGAAACATCAAGCAGGGCGGGCTTGTGGAGAAGGCCTTCGGCATCACGCTCCGCCAGCTTGTCGAAGATTTCGGCGGCGGCACCTTCACCGGAAAGCCCGATCCGCGCCATTCAGGTGGGCGGCCCGCTTGGCGCCTATCTGCCCGCCTCCAAGCTCGATCTGCCGATGGACTACGAAGCCTTCGCCGCCGAAGGCGCCATGGTCGGCCATGGCGGCATCGTGGTGTTCGACGACACCGTCGACATGGCGAACCAGGCGCGCTTCGCCATGGAATTCTGTGCGATTGAATCCTGCGGCAAGTGCACGCCCTGCCGCATCGGCTCGACGCGCGGCGTCGAAGTGATCGACAAGATCGTCGCCGGCATCGACCGCGACGCCAATCTCGAAGTGCTCGACGATCTCTGCCAGACGATGACCGACGGCTCGCTGTGCGCCATGGGCGGCCTGACGCCCATGCCGGTGATGACGGCCGTCAAGCATTTCCCCGAAGATTTCGACAAACCCGTTCGCCACGCTGCGGAATAGGAACGAAGCACATGTCCCTGATCAAGGAAACCGACTTCGGCACGCCCGAAGTCAATCCGACCAAGATGGTGACGCTGGAGATCGACGGCCAGCAGGTCACCGTGCCGGAAGGCACCTCGATCATGCGCGCCGCCATGGAGCTTGGCACCAAGATCCCCAAGCTCTGCGCCACTGACATGCTCGATGCTTTCGGCTCCTGCCGGCTTTGCCTCGTGGAAATCGAAGGCCGCAAGGGCACGCCTGCCTCGTGCACCACGCCGGTTGCCCCCGGCATCAAGGTCCGGACCCAGACGGACCGCCTGGCCAAGCTGCGCAAGGGCGTGATGGAACTCTATATCTCCGACCATCCGCTCGACTGCCTGACCTGTGCCGCCAATGGCGATTGCGAATTGCAGGACATGGCGGGCGCCGTGGGCCTGCGCGATGTGCGCTATGGCTATGAGGGCGACAACCACGTGTTCGCCAAGCGCGCCGATGGCGACAGAGAATTTCCGCTACAAGGTGAAGGACGAGTCCAACCCCTATTTCACCTTCGATCCCGCCAAGTGCATCGTGTGCTCGCGCTGCGTGCGGGCCTGCGAAGAAGTGCAGGGCACTTTCGCGCTGACCATCGACGGCCGCGGCTTTGCCATCGCATGTCTCGGCCGGCATGGACGAGGGCTTCCTCAATTCCGAATGCGTCTCCTGCGGCGCCTGCGTGCAGGCTTGCCCGACGGCGACGCTCACCGAGAAATCGGTCATCAAGCTCGGCCAGGCGGAACATTCGGTCGTCACCACCTGCGCCTATTGCGGCGTCGGCTGCTCGTTCAAGGCCGAGATGAAGGGCGACGAAGTTGTCCGCATGGTGCCTTACAAGGATGGCGGCGCCAATGAGGGCCATTCCTGCGTCAAGGGCCGCTTCGCCTGGGGCTATGCCACCCACAAGGACCGCATCACCAAGCCGATGATCCGCGAACGGATCACCGATCCGTGGCGCGAAGTCTCGTGGGACGAGGCGATCACCTACACGGCGCGGCGCTTCACGGAGATCCAGAAGAAGTACGGCCGCACGTCGATCGGCGGCATCACCTCGTCGCGCTGCACCAACGAAGAAGTCTACGTGGTGCAGAAGATGATCCGCGCCGCGTTCAAGAACAACAATACCGACACCTGCGCCCGCGTCTGCCATTCGCCGACCGGCTATGGCCTGTCGAAGACTTTCGGCACTTCGGCTGGCACCCAGGACTTCAAATCGGTGGACGAGACCGATGTCATCGTGGTGATCGGCGCCAACCCGACCGACGGCCATCCGGTGTTCGCCTCGCGCATGAAGCGGCGCCTGCGCGACGGCGCCAAGCTCATCGTCATCGATCCGCGCCGCACCGACATCGTGCGCTCGCCGCACATCGAGGCGCAGTATCCATCTGCCGCTGCAGCCCGGCACCAATGTGGCGGTGGTCAATGCGCTGTCGCATGTGATCATGACCGAGGGCCTCGAAGACCGCGCCTATATCGATGGAGCGCTGCGACCCCGTCGAGTTCGCGCGCTGGGAAGCCTTCATCAAGGACCCGATGAATTCGCCGGAGGCGCTGGAAAGCGTCACCGGCGTTCCGGCGGCGGATGTGCGCGGTGCGGCCCGGCTCTTTGCCACGGGCGGCAATGGCGCCATCTATTATGGCCTCGGCGTCACCGAACATTCAGCCAGGGCTCGACCATGGTGATGGCCATGGCCAATCTCGCCATGTGCACCGGCAATGTCGGGCGCAATGGCGTCGGCGTCAATCCGCTCCGTGGCCAGAACAATGTGCAGGGCTCCTGCGACATGGGTTCCTTCCCGCATGAATATCCGGGCTATCGCCATGTCAGCGACGACACGGTGCGCCACATGTTCGAGGAGATATGGAAGACCTCGCTCGATGCCGAGCCGGGCCTGCGCATTCCCAACATGTTCAGCGCCGCCGTCGAAGGCACCTTCAAGGGCATGTTCGTGCAGGGCGAGGACATCGCCCAGTCGGACCCCAACACCAAACACGTGAACGCCGCGCTCGAGAATCATCGAGTGCCTGGTGGTGCAGGATCTGTTCCTGAACGAAACCGCCGCCTTCGCCCATGTGTTCCTGCCGGGCACGTCATTCCTCGAAAAGGATGGCACCTTCACCAATGCCGAACGCCGCATCAACCGGGTGCGCATGGTGAAGGCGCCGATGACTGGCAAGGACGAATGGCGGGTCGTTTGCGAGATCGCCACCGCCATGGGCTATCCGATGAACTACACCTCGGCTTCGGAAATCATGGACGAGATCGCCCTGGTGACGCCGACTTTCGCCGGCGTCTCCTTCGACACGGCTCGACGAGCTGGGTTCGATCCAGTGGCCGTGCAACGACAAGGCGCCGAACGGCACGCCGCTCATGCATGTGGGCGGTTTCGTGCGGGGCAAGGGCCGGTTCATGATCACCGAGTATGTGCCAACGCCGGAGCGCACCAACCGCTCCTTCCCGCTGATCCTGACGACGGGCCGCATCCTGTCGCAATACAATGTCGGCGCGCAGACGCGGCGCACCGAGAATGTCACCTGGCACAAGGAAGACGTGCTGGAAATTCATCCGCATGACGCCGAGGTGCGCGGCATCAGCGAGGGGCAGATGGTGTCGCTGGCCAGCCGCATTGGCGCCACGAGCCTGCGCGCCACGATCACCGACCGCATGCCGCAGGGCGTGGTCTACACCACCTTCCACCACCCGGTGACCGGCGCCAACGTGATCACCACGGAATATTCCGACTGGGCGACGAACTGCCCCGAATACAAGGTGACGGCGGTGCAGGTGACGCTCTCCAACCAGCCTTCCGACTGGCAGAAGGAATGGGAAGAGCGCGAGGAAGAAAACAAGCGCATCGCGGTGAAGCCGCTGGTGGCGGCGGAGTGAAACACGGAACGCGACCCAGTCTCACTGTCATCCCGGCGAAAGCCGGGACCCATTCGGCACGTTCCGCCGGCAGTACCCCGCAGGAGAGTTCCCAGGGAGTCCCGGCTTTCGCCGGGATGACGGAAATTGAGGCTGTGTCGCGTGCTGCTCACGGCACGCTCCACACGCTGTCCGGCCCCACTCCCATCACCTGGCAGGTCCCCGAAGAAGTGCCGCTCGCTGTACTTTTCAACTCGCAGAACTATGCGGTGATGATGGGAACGCCGGCGGACCTTGAGGATTTCGCCTTGGGTTTCGCACTGGCCGAGGGCATCGTGCGTCAAGCTTCCGACATTGCCGGCATTCTTGTGCTGCCATCGGAACAGGGCTTCGCCATCGATCTTTCAGTGCCGGAAGACAGGCTGGTGCGCGAACGCATGGCCAAACGCAGCCTTGAAGGCCGGGTTGGTTGCGGGCTGTGCGGCATAGAAGATATCAAGGATGCGATCCGTATGCCGTCGGGCATGGTTGCCGCTGTGCCGCTGTTGCCGCAAGCCGTGGCGCGGGCCTATGAGGCGTTGCCCCGCCACCAGCCGATGAACGCCGTCAACCGCACGGTGCACGCCGCCGCCTGGTGCTCCGTAGACGGAGAGATTTTGCTGTCGCGCGAGGATGTGGGCCGCCACAATGCGCTCGACAAGCTGATCGGCGCCCTGGCGCGGGCGGGAACCGACTGGCACTCCGGCTTCGTGCTGATGTCGAGCCGCTGTTCCTTCGAGCTGGTGCAGAAATGCGCCATTGCGGGGATCGGCGCGCTGGCGACGGTTTCGGCGCCAACCGCACTGGCTTTGTCACTGGCCAGTCAGGCCCATCTCAAACTGGCCGCGCTGTCGCAGCGCGGCGTCATGATTTTCGACGAGGAGTAGACGATGGACGTCAGCGAAACAGTGCGCATGGCCAACCAGATTGCTGGTTTCTTCAAGGGCTACGGCCATGACGAAGCGGTTCGAAGGAAATGGCCGATCACATCAACCGCTATCTGGGAACCGCGCATGCGGGCACACCTGTTCGAACTGCTTGCCAAGGGTGGCGAAGGGTTTCACCCGCTGGTGAAGGACGCGAGCGCCTTGGTGCGAAAGCCAAAGGTGGAAGCGGCGTAGAAGGGCCCTCATCCCCCTTCGGGACCTTCTCCCATCCTGCGGACGGGAGAAGGCGGATAAAGGTCATGGGCCTTCCCCTGTTGCGAAGCAATGGGGGAAGGTGCCGAAGGCGGATGAGGGCCCCTACTTGAACAACCCCAGGGCTTGCTCGGCGTTGCCCTTCATGGCGTTGATCAGCATGCGGTCCATGAAGCTGCCGGACTTGGCGTATTCCTCCAGCGCCAGATCGAAGGTCTTGATCGACTGCTCGACCATCTTCTTGTCCATGTTCGTGGTGCCGCGCATGAACTGGATGGTGGCGACGTTTTTCACCGCATTGGCCCAGTCGACCGGCGTCTTGTCGCGCGAGGTGGCGTCGAGCACGGCAGTGAACATCACTTCCGACTGCTGCAGAATCTTGTCGTCCTGTTTCAGAATGCCCTTGCCCTGCAGCGCCAGCGCCAGACTTGAAGTGGCGGACAGGAACTCCGTCGGGTATTTGTCCTTGGTGTAAACTTCGAGAGCAGCTTCATAGGCGGCAATCGCTTCATCGGCGAGCTGATGATCAACGCGCGAGGTTGACATGGCCGACAGAACGGCGGCGAGTTGCGACTGGCTATCGGCCCAATCTTCGGCATTGGCTTCCTTGGTGCGCACTTCCAGTGCTGCGCGGAAGGCGTTGGCGGCGTCATCCATCAGCTTGTCGTCATTCTTCATCATCGATACGACCTGGATCGCCATGCCATAGCTGTTCTGCAGTCTTGCCCAATAGAGCGGCGCCTTCTCGCGGGTGATTTCTTCGAGTGCAAACTTGAACAACGGAAGCGCAGTTTCGAAAGCGCCCATATCGCCTTCAAGGGCTCCAATGTTGGTGTAGGCAATTGCCATGTTGCCATTGGCGTTGCCCCAATCGAACGGAAATGTCTTGCGGTCGAGGGTGCTCACAACTTTCTCATAGACCTTGATCGAATTCACGCACGAAGCTGGCATCGCGCTTGTTGGCTCCTTGCAGGCGTAGCACGATGCCGAGATTGTTCATGCCCTGGCCCCAAACATAGCGATCCTTCACCGGGTCAAGCTGCGCCAGCGCCTGCTCGATGCGGTCCCTGGCCACATCGAGGCGCTGGGGTTCAGCCTTGCGGTCGGCCAGCGTCACATCGAGATTGGCGGCATTCAACATATCCGCCGCCCAACCGGCGGGGTCCTTCGCCTTGTCGCGGAGTTTCAGCCCTTCGCCGAGCGATTTCTCGGCTTCGGCATAAAGCGCCATATCGTTGTTGCGGTCAGCGAGGGTGTGAAGCGCGATGCCGAGGTTGGAGAGCGTGATGGCGGTGCGCGATTTGTCTTCGTCGGGCACTTCGAGGGATTCGCGATAGAGGCCGATGGCCTTGGTCAGCGGTTCGTTGCCGAAGGCCCGCTCGCCGATCTTCAGATAGGTGTTGGCGAGATTGTTGGTGGCCTTGGCCCATTGCACGGCATCGTCGTCGCGGCCGACAAGAGCACGGGCTTTTTCATAGGCCGGAATGGCGCGTTCGAAATACTTCGGATCGCCCTTGATTTCGCCGATGGTTTGAAGCGCATCGGCCTCGTAGGACTTGTATTTGGCGGCGAGCTTGAGATCGGCAAGTTTTACCCAGTCATAGGCTTTGGCGTAGGCTGCGGCGGCGGCTTCGGCATCGAATTGCAGGGCGGCGAGATCGCCTTCCTTGACGAAGAGTTCGGCATTGGCGATGCGTTTCTTGTTGGCGGGGTCTTCGATCGCTTCGACGGCGGCGCGCGAACGCTCGGCCAGATCGGTGGCCCTTTTCATGATGGCGCGGGCAACGGTTATGGCGCCTTCCTCCGCCGCCCGGTTGGCGGATTGCACCAGTTTGAGGATTTCCGGATCGTCCTGGTTCACTGCCTTCTGATCGTCGATCATCTTCTTGACGACGGCGGCCTGGGCGGCGAGCGCCTTGCCAAGTGACTCCGGGTCTTTCGGAATGTCGGTGGCGCCAAGCGAGGCGAGAACGCCATAAAGCGTATCGAGCGGCACGCCTTCCTTGGCGGCGGTCGATTCAACCTGCTGGCGCTGGAGATCAGGGAGCGAGGAAATGGTCAGCAACAGCTTGCGGCGTTCGCCGGTGATGAGGCCATCGTCGCCCGCTTCTTCGACAGCACCGCCGAAGAACAACTGCGTGCGCAGGCTTTCGTTCACCCACGGGCGCTGCTGGGTTTTGGTCTTGAGATAGACTTCCTCGGTCACCATGCGCATGACGAGGCCGAATTCGTTGCCGGTCAGCGCCGAGAGATGGCGCAAGATCGCCGCCGCATAGGGGCTGTTCTTGCCCTCTTCGCCATCAAGCGCCGGGCGGCCCGGTTCGGCGGCGAAGCCAATGACCGTGCCGAGGCTCACATTGGAATCGCTTTCCACCGCCGCAAAGCCGCGCGGCGTGCCAAGCCCGCCGGCGCTCAACTCGGCAGACTTCCCGTCCTTCTTGATCATGGCGCCGGGCGGAAACGGGTTGGAGCGGCAGGCATCAATGAGGAAGATGGTGACCGGCACCATGGCTTTCAGTTCATCGAGCAGCGGTGAAATCGCCACCAGGCCCTCGCCCTCATTTTCCACCGCCGCGAGATCGGCATCGACGGGCACCAGCCAGTTTTCGCCACCGGCTTCGATGCCGTGGCCCGAATAATAGACCAGCGCCACGTCAGCACCTTCGGCATCCTCGATGAAGCGTTCGAGATCGCGTTCGAGTTTTTTGCCCTCGCGGTCGTTGACGCCGGTGACGTCGAAGCCCAGGTCCTCCAGCAGCTTCTCGATATCGCGGGCATCATTGGCGGGGTTTGGCAGGGGTGCGATGTGCTGATACTCGGACTGGCCGATGACCAACGCCACGCCGCGCAGCGATTTTGCCTCCTCGGCCACGGCCGGAGTGATGACAACGACAAACCACAGCAGGATGCGAGCGAGGTGTTTCATGTCTTGACGCGCCGTTTTGCCTTTGGAAGTTTCCAGATGTGATCGACGAGATCGTCAACAGTGAGGCCGGATTCTGAATAGGCCCCATCTTTTACACTAATTCCCGCCGCAATCACCGTGGCCGGGTCGCCCGAAACCAGCGGGTGCCACCAGGCCAGCGGTTTTCCCTCGTCGAGCAGGCGATAGGCACAGGTCGATGGCAGCCAGCCGAGGTTTGGGACGTTTTCCGGCGTCAGTGTCACGCAATCGGGAACCTTTTTGGCGCGATTGGGATAGTCGCCACAACGGCAGGTGCCGAGGTCCAGCAACTTGCAGGCGGCGCGGGTGTAGATGAATTCGCCGGTGTCTTCGTCTTCCAGCTTGTTAAGGCAACAGCGCCCGCAGCCATCGCACAGGCTTTCCCATTCGGCGCGGTCCATTTGCGCGAGGGTTTTGGTCTTCCAGAATGGCAATTCGACCGTCATCTTGGCAAAGGAGAACAACCTGTCACCTAAGTCAACCGGGTTTGCATTGGCTTTGCGCAATAGCAGGCCGTATGCTAACCTCTTACACATCATATTTGCGCTCTCGAAGAGGAGATCACACATGATTGCCGCAACACTCCCGCTGGCTGGGCGTGCCTGATCGACGGACCTTCTGTCTTGCCGCGGCAACATTTGCGGCGGTCGTGAAGGCCCGTACACTCTCGCTCCAGTCTCCGCACGGCGGAGCGGCCTCACGGCTCGCAATGCCGCACACATGCACATTCGAGACCTAGCGAGACATCCATGTCATCCCAATCCCTTACTTTGGCCGATCTTGGCTGGAGGAATTTTTTTGCATCCCAAGTCAACCCCGAAACCCAGGGCCACCTGAAACCCGTGCGGGTTATGGCGGTTCACCGCGACCGGCTCAGTGTTGCCGGTGTGGGCTTTGAAGGCCTCATCCTGCCGTTTGCCGTACAGGGCGGGCAACAGGACATTCGCGCTACGGTTGGCGACTGGTTGCTGATGGAGGACGGCGGGCAAAGGCCACTGCATCTGCTTTCCCGGCAAAGCCTGTTCAAACGCCGGGCACCAGGCAGCGACCGGCGCGAGCAGCTGATCGCCGCCAATGTCGATGTGCTGTTCGTGGTGTCGTCGTGCAATGCGGATTTCAATGTTGCGCGGCTGGAGCGCTATCTGGCGCTGGCCAGCGAGGCCGAAGTCACGCCGGTGCTGGTATTGACCAAAGCAGATACTGTGGCGGACGCCGAGAGCTATGCAGAAGCCGCAAGAAGCCTGCGCCCCGACTTGCTCGTCGAACTTGTCGATAGCCGCGATCCATCTCATGTGCAGGGCCTTCTGGCGTGGTGCAAGCTGGGGCAGACGGTGGCCCTGACCGGCTCGTCCGGCGTTGGCAAATCAACGCTGATCAATACGCTCACCGGCCGCAAGGACATTGCGACACAAGACATCCGTGAAGATGACGCCCGGGGCCGCCATACGACGTCGGGGCGGGCGTTGCACCGGTTACCGGCGGGCGGCTGGCTGATCGACACGCCGGGCATGCGCGAATTGCAGCTTGCCGACGCGAAGGCCGGCATTGAAAGCGTGTTCGCCGACATTGCCGAGATTGCCCTGGGCTGCCGCTTTTCCGATTGCCGGCATCAAGCCGAACCTGGCTGCGCCGTGCGTGCGGCAGTCGAAGCCGGCACGATCAATCCCGACCGCATCAAGCGCTGGCACAAGCTGCAAGCCGAGGAAGCGTTCAACACCGAGACCTTGGCCGAACGGCACAGCCGTTCCCGGTCCTTCGGCAAGATCAGCAGAGCGGCGATGCAAGACAAGCGCCGAAGACGCGACGAGCCACTGGTGTGAGTACGATTCTAATTGTCCTCCCCCTACTTGCGGCTTTCGTGTCCACACAATTCCCTAACTCCGTCATTCCGGAAAAGGGCGTGTTTTTCGAAACGCAAAACGCAAGCCCTTTAGCCGGAATTCCGTTGCGGGCTTTGGCCTTGCTGAACCAAAGCTGGGTTCCAAATCGCTCCCTCCGCATTTGGAATGACGGCGTTTGGATTATCTGCGCATAAGACAACTGCTTCGCGGGCTGGAGGGCGTTCTACGGCACCACCTCGCCGTGGAGGTTGAGGTCGAGGCCTTCGATTTCAGTTTCGCGGGTGATGTGGAATAGATATTGGCGGGCGTATTTGCCGTCGAGCCGTTGTTATGGAGAAAAAATGCGGAGAAGTATGGTGATTACCATTTGCGAATGGGTGGGTTCGGGACTCGGCATTGTTTACGCACTGCTGATTGCATCAAACACCGGAAACGAGATCGCGGCATTTGGGCTTCTGTTGATTTCCTCGGGCCTCTTCGCCACTTGGGCGATCATCGACAAGCGCTGGGCCTTTCTGATCCTGCAATTTTTTTACGCTGGTTCGGCCCTCTTCGGATTCATCCGTTGGGGGTAAGAAGAATTCGCATGGTTCGTCACCCGATTGCGGCTTGATAAGTTCGTCATCCCGGCGAAAGCCGGGATGACAGCAAGGACAGACACTTCTACGGCACCACCTCGCCGTGGAGATTGAGGTCGAGGCCTTCGATTTCCGTTTCGCGGGTGACGCGCAGACCGATTACCTTGTTGATCACCGTCAAGATGACAAAGGATGCGACAGCACACCAGAGGGCGACGATGACGCAACCGGCGGCTTGAATGGCCAGCTGCATGGGATTTCCTTCGATGAGCCCCGACACGCCGTTCACGCCGCTGGCTGCGAAGATACCGATGCCGAGGGTGCCGACGAAACCGCCGATGCCGTGGACGCCGAAGACATCGAGCGAGTCATCATAGCCAAATTTGCGTTTGAGGCTGGTCGAGGCATAGAAGCAGGCAAGTCCGGCGATGAGACCGATGGCGAGAGCGCCCGACGGTGTCACGTAACCGCAAGCCGGGGTAATGGCCACCAGTCCTGCAATGGCGCCGGAGATGATGCCGAGCACACTGGGCCGCGCATGGATTTTCCATTCGATGAACATCCATGCCAAAGCGCCCGCCGCACCGGCAATCTGGGTGTTGACCAATGCCAATGCCGCCAGGCCATTGGCGGCCAGCGCCGAGCCGCCATTGAAGCCAAGCCAGCCGACCCACAGCAACGAAGCGCCGGTGACCGACAGCACCAGATTGTGCGGTGGCATCGCTTCCTGCGGATAGCCCCGGCGCTTGCCAAGCATGATGGCGGCCATCAGGCCGGCAATGCCGGAATTGATTTCGACAACCGTGCCGCCGGCAAAATCCGCCAGTCCCATTTTGGCAAGGAAGCCGCCGCCCCACACCCAGTGGGCGACCGGCACATAGACCAGCAGCAGCCACGCCGCCAGAAACCACAGCAATGCCGAAAACTTCATGCGATCAGCAAAAGCACCACAGATGATGGCTGGGGTAATGATCGCAAAGGTCATCTGGAACACCATGAAGAGCTGTTCCGGAATGGTGCCAACAAGCGAATCCTTGCCCATGCCGGAGAGCATGACTTTTTGCAGATCGCCAATCAGCGGACCGGTTCCACTGAAGGCCAGAGAGTGGCCCACGGCAATCCACAGAAGCGTAAGCAGGCAACAGGTTGCAAAGCTCTGCATCAGCGTTGAAAGCACATTCTTCTTGCGCACCAGACCGCCATAGAAGAGTGCCAGGCCCGGAATGGTCATCAGCAGCACCAGGCAGGTGGCGGTGAGCAACCAGGCAGTGTCGCCACTGTTGAGTTCTCCGCCCTGGGCCAGTGCCGGTGTGCAAAAAAGAGTTAGCGCCGCCGCGAAGACGGTCAGTTTCCCATTGGTGTTCATATTTCCCCCGCCCTGTTCATCGGGCTTCTTGTTTGTGGCAATAGACATCAAGAACTCGTGCCACCCAAAGTGGCGGTTTAACTTATTGTATTTGTTGGAAATACACCCTTGTTCCTTGTTTGGCGGCAGGCCCATGCCTGGTTTTTCGCCAATACGCAGTGGTGATTGCATAATAAATGGGCAGATGCTGAGATGGCACGGATGGTGCTTCCGGACTAGAATGGCGATTGCGACGGTCCGGTGCCTGACACCGGCACGGCGCGATTTCGTCATATTCGCATCCTAGGTCTCACTGGGAGCAAAAGGACTAACCGTATCGTGTCGAAGCTACCCACCCACAATCCCATCTACCGCCGCCTGTGGCGCGGCGACGCCTGGGTGAGTTCGACAGTATTTGAAACCTGGGATTGGATGCGCCGCGCTGGTTCGGCCTATTCGTCATTCCTTCACCGGTTTCGCATCAAGGGCTTGAAGCGCGTCATCGTCGACTTGCTCGATGATGCCGCCACCTTCGGTACGGTGTTTGCCTTCGGCCTTCTGGCCTACGCCCTGCCGCCATTTTCGGGCACCGGCGATGTTTGGAACCGCGGCCGCGAATACGCCATCACCTTCACCGACGCCAATGGCGACATCATCGGCAAGCGCGGCATCCGCCAGGACGACGCCATTCCCCTCGAAGATATACCGCCGCATATGATCAAGGCGGTGCTGGCCACCGAAGACGCGCGCTTCTTCGACCACTTCGGCGTGGATTTAATCGGCACGTCGCGCGCTATCCTGCACAATGCCCGCTCGGACTCGGGCGTTCAGGGCGGCTCGTCGCTGACCCAACAGGTCGCCAAGAACCTGTTCCTGTCGCCGGAGCGTTCGATCCGGCGCAAGGTGCACGAGGCTTTTCTCTCGATGTGGATCGAGGCGCGGCTTTCCAAGGAAGAAATCCTCAAGCTCTATCTTGATCGCTCGTATCTCGGTGGCGGCAACTATGGCGTCGAGGCGGCCTCGCAATACTATTTCGGCAAGTCGATCCGCGACGTGACGGTGTCGGAAGCCGCCATGCTGGCCGGTCTGTTCAAGGCGCCAACCAAATACGCGCCCCATGCCAACATCGAGAATGCCAGGGGCCGCGCCAATGTCGTGCTCTACCGCATGCTCGACGAGCACTTCATCACCCAGGGCGAATTGCTGCAAGCGCGGCGCCAGCCGGCAACGGTCATCGAACAGAAGGTCACCGACAGCCCTGACTGGTACATGGACTGGGCCTACCGCGAGACGGTGGCGCTGCTCGATGCCAGGCCTGAAAATCGCGACTATGTGGTGGAGGTCAAGACCACCATCGACATGAAACTGCAAACGGCAGCGCAGAAGGTCATCAATGCCGAGATCGCCGCCAATGGCGCCACGCTGAATTTTTCGCAAGGGGCGGCCGTCACCATGTCGCCCGACGGCGCAATACGGTCGATCGTCGGCGGCAAGGATTATGAAGAAAGCCAGTTCAACCGCGCCACCGATGCCGAGCGGCAATCGGGCTCGTCGTTCAAGCCTTTCGTCTATCTGGCGGCTTTGCTGAGCGGGTACACTCCGGCTGACTCTGTGGTGGATGGGCCAGTGGCGGTTGGCAACTGGGCGCCCAGGAACTATTCCGGAAAATATGCCGGGCGCACCACGCTCAGCAACGCACTGGCGCATTCCTATAATTCCGTGCCGGTGAAGCTGATGATCGACATCGGCCGCAAGAAGATCATCGATACGGCACACCTCGTTGGCATCAAGGGCGAGCTTGAAACCTGGGCGCCGATGGTGCTGGGCACCAGCGCGCTTTCGCTGCTCGATCTGACGACAGGCTATGCGACTTTCGCTGGCGGCGGCAAATTGGCGACGCCCTATTCGGTCCTCGAAATCAAGCGCGCCAACGGCGATATCATTTATGCGCGGAGCCAGGATGGCGACTTGATGCCGCGACAGGTGATTCCCGAAGACAAGATCGCCGAGCTCAATTCCATGCTCGGCGCCGTGGTGCGCTCGGGCACCGGGCGGCGCGCTGATCTGGGCTTTGCGCCGCAAGGCGGAAAAACCGGCACCAACCAGAGCTATCGCGATGCCTGGTATGTTGGATTCACGGCGCATCACGTGACCGGCGTGTGGGTTGGCAACGATGACTTCACGCCGATGAACAGGGTAACCGGCGGCATGATTCCGGCTCCCATGTGGAAGTCAATCATGATGGTGGCCGACGCGGGGCTTACACCGATGGCGCTCGCCGGCATTCCCTATGATGATTCCTATGCTGACGTGCAGGTGGCGAGCGCCGAGGCGCTGATACCCGTCGTTGATGAAAGCGACCAGGCGGGCGGAACGCTACCCGGCAGCGAGACCGATGACGGCAGCGGGTCGGCACTCGACGATGTCTTCAATCTGTTCGACAAGCCCGCCGTCGAAGGCGGCAAAGCCGGAGCGCAAGCAGGCCGTTCTCGTGCTGCCAAAGGCCAATGCCGAAGTGAAGCCGCGCAAGAAGCAGGATATTCTCGATTCGATCTTCGGCGCCATCGACAACGATGGCGACAAGAAGAAAAAGAAGAAAAAGAAAAAGAAGAAGAAAAAGAAGAATGACTTCTTCATCTTCTGAGGTGATGGCGTGAAGCGGGCACTGGGCGGAACACTGTATCTGGTGGCAGGCGGCCTTATCGGCATTGCGACGGCGATCGTTTCCGTCGACTATTTCGGATCGTCGCAACTTGAGCCGGGCAGCAACTGGCGGAGTTTCGGTGTTGCGGCGGATTCGCCATCGGCGTTCTATGCCAACGCGCACTATCTGCTGGGTGGCCGCTTGCCCCCAGCACCCGGCCAGCAACAGGAGATGACGGCGAGCCGCGACAGCGACGGCGAACTGCTGTCGGCCAGTTGCAACTATCTGGTAACTGGCGATGAGTGGAACCACGTGTGGTGGAGCATCGCCACGGCATCGGAAGCTGGCGTGATGCCCAAGGTCGAGACGATGCTGACGGGTGATTCAGTGGTGTTCGAAAGCGACGGCAGCTTGCGGATCACAGTTTCGGCGGGCCCTGCCACCGGCAACTGGATCAGGCCGCCTTCAGCACGTAATTTCATTCTCATCTTCACGGCGGCGGGCGAGAGCGGTCTCTCACGCCAAGAACCTTTGCCCGACCTCACGGTGACCAAGGGAGACTGCGCATGAGAGGCAGGCTGTACTGGCTCGCCACGGCGTTCTTCCTGTGCCTTGCACTTCATTCGGCTTATCTGCTGTTTGCGCCAGGCTTTGCACTTGGCCGCAATATCAAAGCATCGGGCGTTGCCGTCGGATCTCCCGATTTTCGCATTCTGACACCAGCCGACCAGAAGAAACTTTTCCCCACCTATCCGAAGTCCAGCGTGTTCGGGCTGTGCGCCTATGACGTTACAAAGGGCGAAGTGAAAATTTCGGCGGCGATGCCAGACGCTTTCTGGGCACTGACGGTCTATTCCAACACCGGCAAGGTCATCTATGCACTGAACAGCACGCAATCCGGCACCAGCACGTTCACCGTGAGCCTCAGGAGCGCGCCCAGCCTGCTCGAATCGTTGTTGAAAACGACGGCGGATGATTTGACGTCCCAGGATGGATGGAACGTTGCGACGGTGGAACCCAAGGGCATTGCGGTGATGTGGATTCCGTTGCGCGAGGCGGCGCAGCGCGCCAGCACGGAGAAGTCATTGGCGGGCACACGCTGCAACACGGTGCCGGAAAGCTGATATTCAATTCACGAGTGGCTCAGATCTTCGGCCTGGTTGGCGCTTGAAGGCTTGCGGCGCACCTTGGCGACGCGGTCGGCAAGATTGAATTCGCGGCGCTCGATGCGCACACCGGGAAAGATGACGATTTCAGCCATGTGCCGTTCGGTTTCGGCCGGTGATTTTGGCCGGAATACTCATCGGAAATTCAAGTATGACGCTCATGTTTCTGCTCAATCCAACCGCCGTGAGCCGTCACTAAAGAGCGGTTTTAGTTAACAAACATCTAAGTGCGCAGGCTGCAATCTACATCGCCTGAGTGGTGAGACCAGCTGTGCCGGCGCGGTCTTCAACTTCGACAACCCAGATGTCGGGATCGAACTTCACACGCTTGGCGATGAAGGTTCCAACGGCTTCGCTGCTGGCGGGCGGCGCCAGTTCGGCAATCCACTGCCGGTCCCCGTGTTCGTCAATGGCCGAGCCAGGCGGTGGGCCAAACAGGTGGTTCGTGCCGTCGAGATGATTGACGACAACGTAGATGGTGCCAGCTTCGCTGGCGCCCCGCCTTAAAACTGCACCGAAGCGGCCGGCGATGGCATTCTGGCGCAGGAGGGCCTGAACCCAGAGTGCGGATTTGAGGCGCATGCCCGGCGCTATTGGCCGCTGACGCCGGCCAGTTCAGCCAGAAGCGAGTCGGATATCGTGCCGGTTTCGGGAAGGCCGCGAGCCCGTTCGAATTGGCGAATGGCGGTAACCGTGGGCCGCTCCAACTCACCGGAAATTTCGCCCTGGTAGTAGGCGAGATCGGAGAGTGCCGTTTGCACGCGCCGCACGCGGGCGCGCTGTTCGGCATCGGGTGCGGGTTCGACGCTGCCGGTAAACAGCGAAGCTTCGGCAATCTGCCGGGTGTAGCGGATGTGTTCGATCAGTTCCTGAGATGGCTGGCCGGTCACCGCAAGGCCATTGGTCTTCTGATAGATCACGATGGCATCGCGGGTGTGGCGGCCAACCACGCCATCAATCGAACCCTTGTAGAAGCCGATCGCCAGCAATTCGCGCTGCACGTTCTCGGCGACCGGATCGTATTTCAGCTGAACGGTGGTGCCGGCCGTTGTGGCATCGACATCGAGCCGGGTGGAGCCGCTGGCTTGGGCAGCCGCCAATTCGATGGGGCGATAGCCGCTGCTTTGCGCGAACAGGGAATTGTAGAGGATCGCAACGCTCAGCACCGCAGCACTGACCATGGCCACCATTGCACGGGCCGCACCTGGCCCGTTTCCAACTCGTAATCGTCTCGGACGCGTCTCAAAACTCACACCACCATCGGCACGGGGCCATCGCCCTCTCACCCGCTAACTTGCTACATGACGGTTAACGGCGCCTTTCCCGCACACCGGGCATTTGCGCCGCTCCACCCAAATCGCTCCGCAAGCTGGGGCGTGGTGGTTAATGGCTGGTTAATCCGAGCCAGTTGGCATTCGAATTCAATTGCGATTCAAAGTGTCTGCCGCCGTTTCAATGGGGCGAAATCAGTTTCCGCTACAAAAGGACAAACAGAAAAAGGTGCGGGGATGCGTATCTTTCGAACATTGATACTTCTGACGGGAATCGCCGTGCTCTTGCCGTCGCCTCCTGACCAGACCGGGTGTGACCATGACCACTGCCGAAGCGAGCAGTGTCGATACGCCCGGACTCATGGCGACAGCGGCACAGACGGTCTATGATGTCGCTTCGTTCTGTTCGCGGCAACCGGGCGTTTGCGATACGGCCGGGTACATTGCCGGCAAGGTGGAAGCAAAGGCCAAGTACAGCGTGCGGCTCATCTACGAATGGGCCAATGAATCGGTGGCCGATCCGGCAGCACCAACCTCAATCGAGGACATCGCCGCCGACCCGATCAACACCGGTTCGACGCCCGCCTTGCGGCTTCAGGCCGTGGCCGAGGGCCAGTCAACGCTGAAACTCGAGGACCTGATCCCCGATTGGCGCGGGCCGGCAAAATCCAAGAAGGGTTGAGATCGGCACTCCAAAGTCCTATGTGGCAAGCGCTGCGCTGGAGATTGCCTTGGACCCACTGGACGAACTCAAAGCCGACTTCGAACTTCTCGACGATTGGGAAGACCGTTACCGGCATGTGATCGAGCTTGGCAAGTTGCTGGCCCCCCTGCCCGATGAATTTCGCACCCCCGCCCACAAGGTGCGTGGCTGCGCCAGCCAGGTGTGGATCGTGTCCACGGCTTCCGGCGACAGCACCAATCCGGTTCTTGAATTTGTGGGCGACAGTGACGCGCTGATCGTCAAAGGTCTGATAGCCATCGCCTTCATGATCTATGCCGGCAAGACCGCGCAGGACATACTGACCATCGACGCTGTTCCCATTCTCAATGAGCTCGGCCTTTCGGGACATCTGACACAGCAGCGCTCCAATGGCTTTGCGTCGATGATCGAGCGCATGAAATCCGACGCCCGCGCTGCACTTCACGGCCGCAGCCTGAGGGCTGATCGCCGGGCGATAGTCTTCGGTTGCCCAACGGCTGATTGACATTCCACGCTCCGACCCGCTTGCCGGTTTGAGAAAGCCGTAATGGCGCGCCAGACTGGTGAGCGCCAGTCCCAACACGGCCTTTCCTGCCCGCTGCGGCATGTCGAGAAGCCGCTCAGCCTGTTCAATTCCGGCCGACAGACAACATACTTGCACCAGCATACCGGAGAGTTCCGGCCCGACGGCGTCGAGGGCAGCATGGAAACTCTGGCGGGCGGCAATCATCGCGTCGGTCAGGTCGGCGGCGCGATTGCCGGACGTGCCGCCCGCCGACTGCGAGATATCCCAGGACGACGTGGTGCGGCGTTCAAGGCAGCTTCGTTCATAATCGGCCCGCAGGCGTTCACCAGCCAGGAATTGCGCATCACCGATCAATGGCTTGCCGGATTTCGATTGGCGCGAGCGCAGCCAGGCCAGCGGACTCTCGGCGTCGTTGAAGGAAGGCAGAACGGTTTCGTGCTCTGGCCTTGGCGGGCGGTGCGAAGTCAAACGATGTGAGACACCAGCAACGGCGTTGCGAGACTTCAGCCCGCCGCACGCCGACGGCACGAGATGGCCTTTGGCCAGAAGTTCGGCGACGATGGCTGGCGGAACCGCAATAGCGTCTTTTCGCGCCGGCGCATGGAGGAACCACGCCTGGTTTTGTTTGCGGATAGTTGTGCTGGTGTTTTCGATGAGCCGCCGGAAAGAAAGATATTGCGCCTGGTGTGCGTCTTCGGGAAAATTCGGCATGAAATGTCTCCTTGCCACAGGAGAGATAGCAAAAATTCCTACAGGAGTAAATACCCTATTTTGCGATTTTAATTCTAGCTTGCGGTCGCGGTGCGCGACAGGCCGTCTTCTTCCTCTCCAGCCGATTGGAAGATGTCGAGGCACAGGATCATGCCGACACCATCCTCGCCGTGGCGCTGCAGTGGAAGTTTCAGCCAGTACTGGACCAGGTGTTCCTTGTTCACCACCGGGCCGCGTACCACCCCTTGCGTGGGCTTGCCTTCATTGATCGTGCGCTGGTAGGCGGCGTGCCAGTAATCGCGCTTGTCGCCCCAGTCGAGATCGGAGACGCACAGTCCGGTGATTTCCCGGTCATAGACGTCGCGCAGTTTCGTGCCCGCCAGGCGAACACGGCAGGTGTTTCTGTCGGCGCCGACTTCGACGAGGCTGATGCTGGGAAGCAATCGCGAGATGTGGCCGGGATGAATATCCATGCGGGCGGGCATTTCGCGGCCAGCCGCCTTGTCCACCCAGTAATCGTAGAGTTGCCGTTGCTCAGCCACTACAAGCTGCGCACGGAACGAAATGTTCAAGGATGCCGCAACCACTACCGCCCCGCCGTTGTGCCGTTCCGCGAATCACTGCCCCAATCCGCCGCCTCACTTATGAATCGATGATTAACGATCCGCAAGAGTCGATGAAGACTGACGGTTCAGGATCAATTCTGCGGTGCGTAGGGTCCGGCTTTGCGCACATACCAGTCCCAATAGGTCAACAGTATGCGGGCCTTGTTGAAAGACAGCGTATCGAAGAGGTTCTGGATGTCCTCGACCTTGCGATCAGGCCGCACCAGGGCAATCTCGGCATTCTGCAGCGCCACCATGGCATCGGAGAATTTCGAACGCTGGAAGCCCATGGTCTTGAGCAGCACGGCAATGGGCTCGCCTTCGCGGTCAGCGAAAATGCGCATGACAGATTCTGCGGCAACGCCGGCGGCTTCGGCCAGCATTTGCGCGCCCTTGTCGAGTGCACCCCTGGCGATTTCCACAAGCGCCTCATCGAGCAGTTCCTGCGCCGGGAATTTCTGTTCTGCCGCTGCGCCACTCTCCGCCGTGGCCTGGGTTGCCATGGTGATCTTGAGAATGCGATTGAGATTTTCAGAATCGGTCAGGAAGCGCGACAGGATAAAGCGGCGCAACTCCTGCGGCACATGCCAGAACAGTTCAAAGGCCACGGGGGCCGGAAGATCAGCCCTTGTGGCCAGCGGCGCCAGAATGGCCGGATGCTCGATCGCATGTTCGGCCAACCGGAAAAAGAACTCATGGTTGAATGTGGCGCCTGGATTGCGCACCAGGGTCAGGATCACCGAAGAGTCGCTGCGGCCGATGAGCTGGTCGCTGAGGGTTGGTGAAATGATGCGGCGCCTGGCGATCATGCGCAGCTTGTAGACGTCGCCCTCAGCGGTGGCCGTCGCCAGGTCCTGATCGGTGATGTGCATGCAGCGTTCGAGCAGCGGTGCTGCTATCTCGTGGCGCTGATCGCGGATCAGCTTGGCGACGAGAAGGCTGGGCGGCTGCTCCATAATCGAGACGCGCTCGGAAATGGCCAGCAACTGTTTTGCCGGGATGCGCGGCACAATTCGCAACAATGTATCGGCGGCAAGGGCCCGCTCTTGCGGCTGCGAGGAGGCCGAGCCACCTGCCATCATGTCGAGCAGGGAGATCGCCAGTTCGCCCGAATCCTCGTCGGCCTCGGCGGTTTCTTCAATCTGCTTTGCACCAGTCTCGGCTTTGCTGACCGGCGCAAACGGATCATGTTCCTGGTATTTGCGAAGAATCTGAGAGGCCGGGCCCAGCCGCCCGGCGATCACTTCATTGATTTCATCCGCTTCAACTGCAATCGCGGCAGGGGCCGGCGCTTCCAGCGCCGCCAGACCGGGGTCCGGTGGCGGTGGTGCGACATCAACCGGGGCCGGTGCCTCGGCTTCACCGCGTTCCACCAGTTCGGCAATTTCACGCAGAAAGGCGGCGCGCTCGCTGGCCGATGGCTTGGCGTAGACAGCCTCGGTAACTGTTTTTATCAGGGCATCGACAACTTTTTCTGCGAGTGGTGAAGTGGCGCGCCCTGCTTTGGCGGCGCTCAGGGCGCCAGTGTGGACAACATCCAAGACCGGCTCGGCAAATACTTCCACCAAGGCAAGAGGCTCTTCGACAACAAGCGGCTCCGGCTCAGCAATAGCTTGTGGTTCCTCTTCAACCGCGAGGAGCGGTTGCTCGATTGCGGCGGGAGGCTGGTCCTCCGCGGATTCAGCTACGGCGGGGACGATGTCCTCTTCGGGCTCGAATACCGGGGCTGAAAGTTCTTCTTCAGAGAGTGCTTCCAGCTCAGGCTCTTGTTGACTGGATGGTTCTCCGAAGGATTCAAATTGCGGCCAGCTGGCGAATTGTTCCAGCGCTTCGGCAGGTGCTGGTTCGCCATCGTCCATGGCTGGCGGCGGTGCCAGCTCCTCGCCGGACTCAGCGGCAACGCCTGGCAATTCAACCGGCGGCCCGGCAATCGATTCGGCGTGCGCTTCCGCAACCACATCCTCTTCCAGAGAATGCGACTCAACGGCCTGCGGGCTGTTGAGGGGCACGAAATCAGGAAGTGAAAATACCTGGCGCTGCGCATAGGGCGCTGGTGTTTCCATCGCCGCAGCGAATTCAGGCTCCGCTGACAGCAATGCTTGTCGGAACTTCCGGCTCAAAGGCTGGAAACGATGCGAATTCGACTGCTTCAACCGGTTGGAGCTCTGGCGGTGGCGCCGGCGCGAACAGGTCAGGAATGACATCCCTGGATTTCAGCCTGGCGGTGAGCAGGCGGAAGCTGTCGGCGGTAATGCGGCGGCGGCCAGGCATCGCGGCGGCAAGGCTGTCCGGAGCCTGCCCTGCGCGGCCAGCCTCAGTCCCCGTAGCCATCCCCTTGAGTTCCTGCATTCGCAACTACGTGATCCAATCCACAGTGTGCAGAAAAGACCGGGAAGGCTGTAAAGATGCTTAATTTTTTCCCGATTGCCGCCAAGCGCTTCTTAATCCCCCGGGTTATGGTTAATGGCCGGTCAACGCACACGCCGATTTGACACACTTCCAGGCTTCACAAAGGCACGGCAAGACGCCATGTTGTTACCATGAGGAAAACTGAGATGACCGACAAGACATCGAAGACCGACGCCGAATGGCGCCAGAGCCTGTCGCCGGAAGCCTACCGGGTGTTGCGCGAACACGGAACGGAACGGGCCTTCACCAGCGCGCTGAATGACGAAAAGCGCCAGGGCATGTTCGTTTGCGCGGGATGTGGCAAGGAGCTGTTCCCGTCCGCCACCAAATTCGAGTCCGGCACCGGCTGGCCCAGTTTCTTCCAGCCGGTTTCGCAAGATGCCGTAGGCTCCACCGAAGATCGTTCGTGGTTCATGCGGCGCACCGAGGTGCACTGTGACGCGTGCGGCGGACATCTGGGACACGTATTCCCCGATGGGCCAAAACCCACCGGCTTGCGCTATTGCATCAATGGCGCTGCCCTCGACTTCAAACCCGGCAAGGCCTGATCGATGACCCTCAAGAATCTCCTGCCGCCCAAAGCGGACCAGCGCCCGCGTGTCGAAATCTGGCACGGTCACGAGAAACGCGACGACTACCATTGGCTGAAGGCCGAAAACTGGCAGGAGGTGATGCACGATCCCGCCAAGCTGCCGCACGACATCCGGCGCGTTCTGGAAGGCGAGAACGCCTACCACGAAGCGGTGATGGCCGATACGACGGCACTACAACAGACTTTGTTCGCCGAGATGAAGGGGCGCATCAAGGAAGATGATTCATCGGTGCCCGCACCCGATGGGCCCTATGCCTATTACTCGTCGTTCGTGACAGGCGGACAGCATCCGCGCTATCAGCGAAGTCACCGCGACATGACCGGCCCCGAAGAGTTACTGCTCGACGGCAATGAGTTGAGCAAGGGCCGCGAATATTTCCGCTTCGGCGGCATATCCATGTCGCCCGATCACAAGCTGGCGGCATGGTCGTTCGACGGCAATGGCTCGGAGTTTTACGAACTCCGGGTGCGTGATACCGCAACTGGCGTGGATTGCGATGACGTGCTGCAGAATACGGCGGGTGGCGCCACCTGGACTGCCGATGGCAAGAGTTATTTCTACACGTTGCAAGACGACAACCACCGGCCCTTGAAGACCTTCCGCCATATTCTCGGCACGCCGCAATCGGCGGACCGGCTGGTGTACGAAGAAAAAGATACCGGCATGTTTACCGGCGTTGGCAAGACCAACTCCGAAGCATTCATTATCATCGACATTCATGACCATGATACATCGGAGATATGGGCCGTTCCGGCGGACAAACCAGAAGACGCACCAAAGCTGATCGCGATGCGCGTGGCGGGAATCGAATACGATCTTGAACACTGGGGCGACCGCTTCATCATCAAGACCAACATCAACGATGCCGAAGACTACAAGATTGTCACGGCTCCGGTGTCCGATCCCCGGCCTGAAAACTGGACCGATCTCATCCCTCACCGGCCGGGGTGTTTTCTGGTCGGTTTCATCGTGCTGAAGAACTGGCTTGTCCGCATGGAGCGCGAGAACGCGTTGCCGCGCATCGTGGTGCGCGACATGGCGACGGGCGAGGAGCACGCCATCGCCTTCGATGAAGAGGCCTATTCGCTGGGCTTCGGCGAAATGCGCGAATACGACACCAACATCCTGCGCTTTTCCTATTCGTCGATGACCACGCCTGCACAAGTGTTCGACTATAACATGCGCGACCGCAGCCGGGTTTTGCGCAAGATGCAGGAGGTGCCGAGCGGGCACGAGCCATCCCACTACGTGACGCGGCGCATTCAGGCGGTGGCCCATGACGGTGAGTTGATTCCTGTGACGCTCCTCTATCGCAAGACCACGCCACTCGATGGCACTTCGCCCGTGTGGCTTTATGGCTATGGCTCCTATGGCATTTCGATTCCGGCGGGATTCAATACCAGCATCCTGTCGCTCGCCGATCGCGGTTTCATCTATGCCATCGCCCATATTCGTGGCGGGCAGGAAAAAGGCCGGCGCTGGTACAAGACCGGCAAGATGGAGCACAAGACCAACACCTTCAGGGATTTTATTTCGGTGGCACAGCATCTGATTGCTGCAGGCTTCACCACCGAGGGCAACATCGTGGCCCAGGGCGGCAGTGCCGGAGGCATGCTGATGGGGGCCGTTGCCAACATGGCGCCGGAATTGTTCCGGGGCATCGTCGCCGAAGTGCCGTTCGTCGATGTGCTGACCACCATGCTCGACGACACCTTGCCGCTGACGCCGCCGGAATGGCCCGAATGGGGAAATCCGATCGCCAGCAAGCAAGCCTATGAAAGTATCGCCAGCTATTCGCCCTATGACCGGATCGAGGCCAAAGCCTATCCCAACATTCTCGCGGTTGGCGGCTTGACTGATCCGCGCGTCACCTATTGGGAGCCCGCCAAATGGGTGGCGCGGCTGCGTGAACTCAAGACCGACGACAACCTGCTGCTGCTCAAAACCAACATGGGTGCCGGCCACGGCGGCGCCTCGGGGCGCTTTGACAGGTTGAAAGAAGTGGCGTTCGTCTATGCGTTCGGGTTGAAGATAACTGGGGCGACGTGATGCTCCTTGACGCCGCCAAATCCTCGCTGCTCATCATCGACATGCAGGAGCGCTTCTGCCGGCGATGGCTGGTTCGGAGACCGCGCTGCGGAAATGTGAGATCCTGATGGCGGCGGCCAAGGCGCTGTCCGTACCGCTGGCGGTTTCGGAACAGTATCCGAAAGGACTCGGTCACACGGTTCCTCAAATCAGGGATCAGGTAGGCAATGCGCCGGTGTTCGAGAAGAACGCCTTTTCGTGCTGGCGCGACGAGGCGATGAAGAAGCATTTCATCGGCCAACATGACGCCGGGCGGCCGCAGGTGGTGATTGGCGGCATCGAGGCGCATGTGTGCGTGTTGCAGACGGCCCTCGACATGGCGCAGGCGGGTTTCGCGGTGTTCGTGGTGGCGGATGCGACATCGTCGCGGGCAGTTGAATCCGCCGGACTGGCTTTCGAGCGCATGCGGGGCGCTGGGATCGCTGTGGTGAACACCGAAATGGCGGTGTTCGAACTGCTGGGCAAGGCCGGAACGGCGGATTTCAAGGCGATTTCGGCACTTATACGTTGAGGCGCAAATCTTCTGGCACTTCGCCGAATTGACTTTCAGGGCGTTTGGCGCTTCTTTGCTGCATCGAAAAATCAGGACATGACATGGCCAGCACCGCCGAATTCAACTGGGAAGACCCGCTCGATCTCGAAAGCCATCTCAGCGAAGACGAACGCATGATCCGCGATGCGGCCAAGGCCTTCGCCGCCGACAAGCTCGGCCCGCGCGTCAAGAAGGCGTTCCGCGACGAGCATTTCGATCGCGAGATCATGAATGAGATGGGCGCCATGGGGTTCCTCGGCGTGATGACGTCGCCAGCCTATGGCGGTTCGGGCCTTGGTTACGTGGCCTATGGGTTGGTGGCGCGTGAGGTCGAGCGCATCGATTCCGGTTATCGTTCGGCGATGAGCGTGCAGAACTCACTGGTCATGCATCCGATCGAAGCCTACGGCACGGAAGCCCAGAAGAAGAAGTATTTGCCGAAGCTGGCAACCGGCGAGATCGTCGGCTGCTTCGGCCTCACTGAGCCCGATGCGGGGTCCGACCCCGGCGGCATGAAGACCAGGGCCAAGCGTTCGGGCTCCGGCTACATTCTCAACGGCACCAAGATGTGGATTTCGAACTCACCGATTGCCGATGTGGCAGTGGTGTGGGCGAAGCTCGAGGACGAGGGCATTCACGGATTTCTCGTCGAGCGCGGCGCCAAGGGTTTCTCGACGCCGATCATTGAAGGCAAAGTTTCGCTCCGGGCTTCAGTCACTGGCGAAATCGTGCTCGACAATGTTGAAGTTGGTGCGGAAGCGCTGCTGCCCAAGGCGCGCGGCCTTGCGGGGCCGTTCGGCTGCCTGAACAAGGCGCGCTTCGGCATCGCCTGGGGGGTGATGGGAGCGGCGGAAGATTGCTGGCACCGCGCCCGGCAATACACGCTTGACCGCAAGCAGTTCGGCAAGCCGCTGGCCGCCAATCAACTGGTGCAGAAAAAACTTGCCGACATGCAGACGGAAATCACGCTGGGCCTGCATGGCTGCCTGGCGCTGGGCCGGGCCCTTGAAAAAGGTGTAGCCGCACCGCCCGCCATTTCGCTGATGAAGCGCAACAACTGCGGCAAGGCACTGGACATTGCGCGCATGGCCCGCGACATGCACGGCGGCAACGGCATTTCCGACGAGTATCACGTGATCCGCCACATGGTGAACCTCGAGACGGTGAACACCTATGAGGGCACCCACGATGTGCACGCGCTGATCCTTGGCCGGGCACAGACGGGGATACAGGCGTTTCAATAGTGCCGGAAATTTCGATCAACCGCGTTGATCCCGCGGTGCCGGCGGTGCGGCAGCTGATCGAGGAGCTTGATGCCTACATGATCCCGCTCTATCCGGCGGAGAGCAATCACCTGCTGGATATCGAAGCATTGCGACAGCCGCAGATGCGGTTCTTCGCGGCTGTTGTCGATGGCAAGATGCTCGCATGCGGCGGGTGCTGGCTGCGCCTGGACTATGCCGAGATCAAACGCGTGTATGTGAACCCGGCGGCGCGAGGGCTTGGGCTGGCGAAGAAGCTCATGCAGGCTATCGAAGATGAAGCGCGCGTGCATGGCATGGCGATTGCCCGGCTGGAAACCGGGATTCACCAGCCCGAGGCAGTCGGACTTTACCGGGCGCTGGGCTATGAGCATCGCGGGCCGTTCGGGGAATATACGCAAGACCCCAACAGCGTGTTCATGGAGAAGCAGTTGTGAATCACTTCGGCTGGAAGATGCAGTAGATCTTCTTCAACGTGCCTTCGGACTTCCAGGCGTTGGGCGTCCCCATCGGCACGAAGAAAGTGTCTCCGGCTTTGAAGGTTTGCTCGCCACCTTCGCCATCCAACATCGTGACTTCGCCTTCAAGCAAGTGCATCAATTCGTGGCGCGGGAAATTGATGAGCTTGCGGTGATAGCCGGTTGTTTGCCAGATGCCGACGGTGAACTGGCCGGTGGCGTCTTCGAAAAATTCATGGGCGTGCTGGATGGGCACCGGCGAATGCAACATTTCGGGCGCCAGGTGATGTTGAAGGCGCGAGCTTCACATTCGGATCGATCTTGATGATGGACTTGCCACTTGGTGCGACTTGATCCGCCAGATCGCCCAGATACAGAAAGAACTTCCTGACATGGGTTTCCTGCTTGTAACGGCAGCGCGTTCCTTTCGGAATGACCAGACTTTCGCCGGGGCCCACGCGGGTTTCGCGGGTTTCCTCGATAACAATGATCTCGCCTTCAAGACAGAGCATGAACTCGCTGGCCTGATAATTGATCCATGGGGAAATACTGGCGCCGGCTTCCCAAAGGCCGGCCGTGAGGCCACACTGCGCGTCATGGAAGTAGGTCACGCCACGCTGGGTTTTCGTGCCTTCGGCGATGTCGGTCTCGGTGAAATCCGGTAGCGGTTCAGTTCGGGCTTTTGGATCAAAGGAAATGATGGCCGGTTTGTGCATGGTTCACCTCGCAAATCATCCTAGCCCATGTTCCTTGCTTGTTCCTAGGAGGCGGATTAGATAGGGACATCTTTCAATGGAGGAACGACGATGGCTCTGGAACTGCCCGCCCTGCCCTATGCCTATGATGCACTGGGGCCCTACATGTCCAAGGAAACCCTCGAGTTTCACCACGACAAGCATCACATGGCCTATGTGACCAACGGCAACAACCTGCTGAAGGATTCACCGCTGGCGACGCTCTCCATCGAAGAGATTTGCAAGAAGGCCTTCGCCGACAAGGCCGCTGGTCTCGTCAACAATGTGGGACAGCACTACAACCACAATCACTTCTGGAACTGGATGAAGCCCAATGGCGGCGGCAAGAAAGTTCCGGGCAAGCTTCTGAAAGCGATCGATGCCGATCTTGGCGGCTATGACAAGATGCGCGGTGATTTCGTGCAGGCGGGCCTCACGCAGTTCGGTTCGGGCTGGTGCTGGATTGCCGTGAAAGACGGCAAGTTGGTCATCATGAAGACGCCGAACGGCGAAAACCCGCTGATGCATGGTGCTGCACCCATTCTTGGCTGCGACGTGTGGGAGCACAGCTACTACATCGACTATCGCAACGCCCGGCAGAAATATCTCGAGGCCTTCGTCGATAACCTGGTGAACTGGGACTATGTTGAGTCCATGATGGTGAGCGCCTGATCTTGCGGGATCACGCCTAAATCACGTGGCCGGGCGCAAGCCCGGCCATTTTCGTTTGGAGCACGGACATGCCCCTTCTCAACAGCGCCCTCGAGTTCCAAGCCGAAATCACGGCATGGCGGCGCGAACTGCACACCAATCCGGAACTCGATCTCGATACACACCAGACGGCCGCCTTCGTCGCCGGGAAGTTAAAATCATTCGGCTGCGATGAAGTGGTGACGGGAATTGGCCGCACCGGCGTTGTCGGGGTTATCAACGGAAGGCTGGGCGACGGGCCGACACTGGGCCTTCGCGCTGACATGGATGCGCTGCCGATTATTGAAGAGTCGGGTGTTCCTCACGCTTCACACAACGTTGGCAAGATGCATGCCTGCGGCCATGATGGACACACGGCGATGTTGCTCGGAGCCGCCCGGCATCTTGCCGCAACACGGGCCTTTCGTGGCCGTGTGGCAGTGATTTTCCAGCCCGGCGAGGAACTGAGCGGCGGCGGCAAGCTGATGCTGGAGGATGGGCTGATGGAGCGCTTCGATATCACCAGCGTCTACGGCATGCACAACCGGCCCGGCATGGCTGTGGGGCAATTCGCGATTCGGCCGGGCGCCATGATGGCTTCGGGTGACGCTTTCTCCATCGAGATAACCGGCAAGGGCGGGCACGCGGCAGCGCCGCACAAGGCAGTCGATCCCATATTCATCGGCGCGCAAATCGTGACGGCACTGCAAGGCATCGTGTCGCGCAACACCGGTCCAACGGACTCCATCGTTGTGTCGATCACCCAGTTTCATGCCGGCGAATCCAACAACGTCATTCCACAACGGGCGTTGCTGTCGGGCACCATCCGTTCGCTCGACACCAAGCTGCATCTGCGCACCCGCGAACTGGTTAAACAGATGGCGGAAGGCATCGCGCGATCATTGGGCGGCGAGGCCGTGGTCAACCCCGATCTCGAAATGCTTTACCCGGTGACGTTCAACCACCCGCGCGAAACGGCAATCGCCGCTGACGTGGCGCGGGCTGTGGCGGGCGAGGCCAATGTCGCAGACCGACATTCCGCCGGTGATGGGCACCGAAGATTTTTCCTTCATGCTGGAAAAGCGGCCCGGCGCCTACATCTTCACCGGCAATGGCGATACGGCGTTCTGCCATCATCCCGCCTACGACTTCAATGACGCAGCCATCCCGTTTGGCATCAGCTACTGGGTGACGCTGGCGGAGACTGTGCTGGCACCCAAATGAGCGAACTGGTTTTTGACGGGCACAATGATGTACTTCTCCGCCTGTGGCTGAAGAAGGAGGGCGACCCCATCGCTGACTTCCTCGATGGCGATGGCAAGGGGCACATGGACCTGCCGCGGATGATCAAGGGCGGCATGGCGGGTGGTATTCTTCGCGATCTTCGTGCCGCCGCTCGAAAGCCCTCACGACAAGGACGATCTCAACCCGCCGCTGGCGCCCGAAATGCCGCAGAACGCCAGCCTGCCGGTTGCGTTGCAGATGGTGGCATTGCTGCTGCGCCTGGAAGCCCGGATCGGACGGGCGATTGAAGATTGTCGAAGTCGGCGGCGGACATCCGCGAATGCCTGGCCAACGGCGTCATCGCCGCACTCCTGCACATCGAAGGGGCCGAGTGCATCGACCGCGACATGGTGGCGCTCGAGGTGTTACACGCCGCCGGCCTCAGGTCGATCGGGCCGGTGTGGAGCCGCAGCAATATCTTCGGCCACGGCGTGCCGTTCCGCTATCCCTCGAGCCCCGATACGGGACCGGGATTGACCGAAGCGGGCAAGGACCTGGTGAAAGCCTGCAACCGGCTGGGCATGGTGGTGGACCTGTCGCACATGAACGAGAAAGGGTTCTGGGATGTGGCGGAGATTCAGCGATCGCTCCGCTGGTGGCCACCCATTCCAATGCCAACGCGCTGACCGCGTCGTCGCGCAATCTCACCGACCGGCAGCTCAAGGCCATCGGCGAAACCGGCGGCATGGTGGGCCTTAACTTCGCCAACGCCTTCCTGCGGGCCGACGGGCGCTGGCCGAGCCCCAACGGCTTCGACGAAATGCTGCGGCATCTCGACCACATGATTTCGCTGGCGGGCGAAGATCACGTCGGCTTCGGTTCCGATTTCGACGGCTGCCGCCTGCCAGCCTCAATCGGCGACGTGGCAGGGCTGCCCAACCTGATCACGGCCATGCGGGCCCACGGCTTTGGCGAAGCGCTGGTGCGGAAGATCGCGCGCGATAACTGGATCGGGGTGCTGGAGCGGACGTGGGGAGGGTGACAAGCCTTCTTGGCCCAAGTTTGTGCGGTTCGTTCAATCCGTGCTAAGAGCACAGACCGCAGATGAGGTAGTCAATGAGCAGTAACAAGTCCTTGGCAGTCACCGTCAGCCACGACAAGACTGAAGGCGTCTGGTTCGTATTGTCTTCCGATGTGCCGGGCTTGAACGCCGAAGCGCAGTCGCTTGACGAACTGGTCACCGTCATTTCCGAATTGGCGCCGGACCTGATCAAGGCAAATCTTCCTGGAGCAACGCCCGACACTCCTGTCTGCATTCAGCACATGGTCAGCACCAAGCGGCTCGCGCCGCCTGAATGGGTTCCAATCTCTACCCCGATCTGGTTCGCCTGTTGAAAGTTGCGGGTTGCCTGCTGGTCAGGCAGGGCAAGGGCTCTCACGAAATCTGGTTCAGTCCAACAAGCAACCGAAACTTCAGCGTTCCTCGGGACACGCGAAAGCCGCACACCGCAAATGCGGTTCTGAAAGACGCCGGACTGCCGAAGGAATTTTGAACTCTATTCAAACTCCTAGTGAAAGGCCACACCGGAGCAAGTGGTGATCGACTCTTTCTATTACCACTGCTAATAGTTTTCTATGAAACTTGCCGAATGGCTTGCTAATAGTGGTACTTCACAATCGGCGTTGGCGCGGCGGTTGGGGGTGACTCAGGGGCGTGTTTCGCAGCTCGTGGGTGGGGCTGTTCCTTCGCTGGAGCTCGCCGTTCGGATTGCCGAGGCGACGGGCAACAGGGTTCAGCCCAGGGATTTCAGAGGTGACGAGATGAACGCGCACGGCAGGCTCGATACCGTGGAAGAGGCGATCAGGGCGATTGCCGCGGGCGAAATGGTGGTGGTGGTCGATGACGACGACCGCGAAAATGAAGGCGACCTGATTGCCGCCGCCGCCAAGATTACGACGGAACAGATGGCCTTCATGGTGCGGCATACGTCCGGCATCGTGTGCACGCCGATCACCGCCGAAGAGGCGCGGCGGCTGAAGCTTGACCCCATGGTGGCGCTGAACGATGCGCCGATGGGCACGGCGTTCACGGTTTCCATCGACTACAAGGAAGGCCTGACCACCGGCATTTCGGCCAAGGAACGCTGTGCCACGGCCCATGCGCTGGCCAACAAGAATGTGCAGGCCGATGATTTCGTGCGGCCCGGGCATATCTTCCCGCTGGTGGCGAAATCCGGCGGCGTGCTGATGCGCTCGGGGCACACGGAAGCGGCTGTTGATCTCGTCAAGCTGGCAGGGCTGCATCCGGCGGGGGTGATTTGCGAGTTGGTGAATGACGATGGCTCGGTGAAGCGCGGGGGCCAGGTGATGGCGTTTGCGCGCCAGCATGGCTTCAAGATCATTTCGGTGGCGGATCTTATCGCCCATCGCCAGAAGCGCGAGCGGCTGGTGGAGCAGACTGGATGCTTCGACGTTGAGACCGCCATCGGCACAGCCAAGGGCTTCAGCTATGTGACGCCGTTCGACGCGGTGGAGCAGTTGGCGCTGGTGTTCGGTGACATTGGTGATGGCAAAGATGTACCGGTGCGATTGCACCGCGAGAATGTTCTGGAAGACGTGTTCGGCGACCGCAAGACGATTGCAGCGGCTTTCGCGGTGTTCAAGGCGGAAGGGCGCGGTGTTCTGGTCTATCTGCAAGAGGGCACGGCAGGGGTTCCGGCCAGCCAGCACGCCGAGAAATCCGGCAGTGCCCAGCAACGGCAGCAAAGCTGGCGCGACGTGGGGCTGGGCGCGCAAATCCTGCGCGATCTCAATGTCAGTTCGATCCGGCTGCTGTCGTCCTCGAACCGGCACTATGTCGGGCTTGCGGGCTTCGGCATCGAGATTTCCGCCACCGTTAAGCTTGAAGGTTAGGCCTTCCGATTCGGGGCGGGCGCGGGCTAGTCTTCACGCATGCCGCGCCTCAAAGCCAAACTGCCTCCGGCGCTCCCCGCCCTCATCGGCTGGCGCGAACGCGTCAGGCTGCCGCAACTTGCCGTGGGCATCATCACGGCCAAGGTGGATACGGGCGCAAAATCAGCCGCACTTCATGCTGAAGATATCGAAATTCATGGCAGCCCGCGTGCGTTTCCGTGTGCCGCTCAACGGCCGCGACCATGCCTATGACCTGCCGCTGGCCGGTCACCGGCGGATCAAGAGCACGTCCGGCCACAGCGAGGCGCGGGCGGTGATCGAGACAGATGTGGTGGTGGGCGAGCATCGCTTTGCCATTGAAATCACCCTCACCAATCGCACCGATATGGGCGTTCCCATGCTGCTGGGCCGGGCCAGCATCAAGGGGCGCTTCGTTGTACACCCCGGAAAATCCTTCATCCTGTCGCGCAAGCGCAAACGGAAACCATCATGAAGATTGCCCTCCTTACCCGCAACCCCAAGCTCTATTCGCACCAGCGCATCATGGAGGCGGCGACCGGGCGTGGCCACGAGATCGTGCCCATCGACTATCTCAAATGCTACATGAACATCACCTCGAAGCGGCCGGAACTGCGCTTCATGGGTAACCTGCTCACCGGCTTTGACGCGGTGATTCCGCGCATCGCCGCTTCGCACACGTTCTATGGTCTCGCGGTGTTGCGGCAGTTCGAGATGATGGGGGTCTATCCGCTCAACGAGTTGGTGGCGATCGGGCGTTCGCGCGACAAGCTTCGGTCGCTGCAGATTCTGTCACGCGAGGGGATCGGCCTGCCGGTGACGGCCTTCGCCAATGAACTCGACGCGTTCCGACGATGTCATCGAACTCGTCGGCGGTTCACCGGTGGTCATCAAGTTGCTGGAAGGCACGCAAGGGATCGGCGTGGTGCTGGGTGAAACTCACAAATCGGCGCGCTCGGTGATCGAAGCTTTTCACGGCGCTGAAATCGCCGTGCTGGTGCAGGAGTTCATCAAGGAGGCCGAGGGCCGCGACATCCGCGCATTTCGTGGTCGGGCGGCGGATTGTCGCCACCATGGAGCGTTCCGGCGCCAAGGGTGATTTCCGCTCCAACCTGCATCGTGGCGGATCGGCACAGGAGGTCGAATTGTCGCCCGCCGAGAAATCTACGGCGCTGAAAGCCGCCAAAGCCATGGGACTCAATGTGGCGGGCGTCGATATGCTGCGCTCCAAGCGGGGACCGGTGGTGATGGAGGTAAATTCGTCACCGGGGCTGGAAGGCATCGAAAAGGCCACCGGCACCAATGTGGCGAAGGTGATTATCGAGTTCCTCGAGAAAAACGCCAGGCCGGGCAAAACGAAGACCAGGGGCAAGGGATGAAACCGTTCCGCATCGGCGCCCACGACATCGAACCCGGCACCAGGCGCGGCGTCGATCTGCCGGTGAGTGTGCTCTCCAATCATACGCCGATGACGTTGCCCATTCATGTGCTGCACGGGGCGAAGCCTGGCCCCACGCTGTTTCTTTCCGGCGTTGTTCACGGCGATGAAATACTTGGCGTTGAAATCATCCGCCGGGTGTTGCGCCATGCTTCACTCAAACATCTGGCAGGCACAATTCTGGCGGTGCCAATCGTCAATGCCTTTGGGTTCCTCAGCCATTCGCGCTACATGCCGGACCGGCGCGATCTCAACCGTTCGTTTCCGGGTTCCGACCATGGTTCGCTGGCCAGCCTTCTCGCCGATTTGTTCATGCGCGAAGTGGTGATGCGCTCGAATTATGGGATCGATCTTCACACCGCCGCACTTCACCGCACCAACCTGCCGCAGATTCGCGTCGCGCCGGATGAACGGGAGCTGATCGAACTGGCGGAGGCCTTCGGGCCGCCGGTGGTTCTGGTTTCCAAGTTGCGCGACGGTACGTTGCGGCAATGCGCGCGGGATGTCGGCGTGAAAGTGCTGCTCTACGAGGGAGGCGAGGCGCTGCGTTTCGACGAGGTGGCGATCCGCGCCGGGGTCGTTGGCATACTGCGGGTCATGAAACACTTGGGAATGCTGCCAGCCACCGAGCAGACGCGGGTCAAAGTGGCGCCGGCGTTTTCGTATTCGAGCAGCTGGATTTCGCGCGCCGGAGGGCGGCATTCTGCGTTCGGGTGCGAACGTTGGCGATCACGTGGCGAAGGGTGAGATTCTGGCGGAAGTTTCCGATCCACTCGGCGGCAACGCTGTGGCAGTGGCGGCGGAAGAGGCCGGCATCATCGTCGGCCGCACCAATCTCCCCATCGTCAATCGCGGTGACGCCCTGTTCCACGTGGCACGCATGAAGGACATGGACACGTCACGCGCGCGCGTCAAATCCATCGGCAGCGAGTTGGCGCAGCCGATGCTCGACGAGGACGAGATTATTTGACGGGCCTATGTCCCCGAGCCCGGCGGCAACGGGTAGCTATAGGCGTCCTTGCCCCACAGCTGTTTCACGCGGGCGTCGCGGCCACAGGATTGGCGGTAGCGGGCGTAGGCATCTGACTGCTTGATGTAGCCGAAGCGGGTAAGGACACGGTTGCTGCCCTGATAGTAATTCTGGTGGTAATCTTCCGCGGGCACGAAACTTGGCGCCGCGCCGAGTTTGACGGCGAGTTTCTGGCCAAGGGCTATTTCCGCTCCGCCGAGGGCGGCTGCGGCCGCCTGCGTCTGTTTTGCATCGATGGGGAACAGTGCCGGAATGTAGCTTTCGCCACGGTCACAGAACTGGCCGCCGCCATCCACCACATCGATGGTGCGGAGGAAATGGGCGGTCAGGGCCTCATAACCGACAACCGCATTGTCAAATTCGACTTTGACGGCTTCGGTGTAGCCTACATGGGATTTGTAGGTCGGGCTGTCAGCCGATCCCCCGGCATAGCCGGAGGTGGTCGAGAGCACGCCCTTCACGTGGTCCATGTCCTTCTCCACGCACCAGAAGCAGCCGCCTGCAAATATTGCGGTTTCAGTTTCAGCCCGGGCAGCAGGCGCCAGAAGGAAAAGGCCAGCAAGCAAGATGGACGACAGAAGCATGCGCATGTCAAATCTCCTTGCAGCTTGAACTACCCAAACCAAGGCGATTTGGCTTCACACGATAGTGCACAGTTGCGTGAGTGGCGGCCGGCCCTGCACTATCGGCGCAACAGGCTTCCGAAAATTCCGCGGATCAATGCCGAGCCCAATTGGCGGCCGACGCTGGAGGCGGCGTTCTTGACAAAGCGGTCGGTGGCCGATTCGCGTTCGCGGGGTTGGCGAGCAGCGGTTTTCTCTTCCTTGACGCGGGTTTTTTCGGCGGCAAATTCCTGCTGTTGTTCGGCGTGCCTGGCGGCTTTCTTTTGCAACATTCGAAGGCCGACTTCGGGATCCTTGGCTTCATCATAGATGCCATAGACCGGCGAGTTCTTGACCAGCGTGCTGCGTTCTTCGGGGGTGATCGTGCCCATGCGGCCGACCGGCGGGCGGATGAAGGTGCGTTCCACCATGGTGGGCACACCCTTTAAGTCGAGCACCGACACCAGAGCCTCACCTTTACCGAGTTCGGTGATGGCTTCTTCGGTCTTGAATTTCGGATTGGGCCGGAAGGTGGACGCTGCAACCGACACGGCCTTTTGTTCGCGTGGCGTATAGGCGCGGAGTGCGTGTTGGATGCGATTGCCCATCTGGGCGAGGACGGACTCCGGAATATCCATGGGGTTCTGGGTGACGAAGTAGATGCCCACACCCTTGGAGCGGATGAGCTTCACGGTCTGTTCGATCTTGGCAACTAGCCCCGGCGGCGCATCGGCGAACAGCAGATGGGCTTCATCAAAGAAGAACACCAGCTTGGGTTTGTCGATGTCTCCCACTTCGGGGAGTTCCTCGAAGAGTTCCGACATCAACCAAAGCGTAAATGTCGCATAGAGTTGCGGGGCGTTGATGAGCTGGTCGGCGACCAGAATATTCATGTAGCCACGGCCATCGCGGGTGGTGCGCATCAGATCGCCGAGATCGAGTGCAGGTGCCCCGAAAAACTGGTCGCCACCCTGTTCTTCAATGACCACCAGACGGCGCTGGATGGCGCCGATGGTTTGGTCGTTGATGTTGCCATACTCGGTGACGACGTCCTTGCCGCGATCTCCTAAATCTTTCAGCAAGGCGCGCAGGTCCTTGAGGTCGATGAGGCCGAGGCCCTCTTCATCGGCGATCTTGAAAGCGATGTTCAGCGCGCCTTCCTGTGCGTCCGTCAGCCCCATCAGGCGCGACAACAGCAGCGGGCCCATTTCGGTGATGGTGGTGCGCACCGGGTGGCCCTGCTTGCCGAACAGGTCCCAGAACACCGTTGGGGTTTCTTCAAAGCCATAATCATCGAGGCCCACCAGCTTGGCGCGCTCCAACAGGAAGTCCCTGGGTTCGCCCTTCTGGGAGAGACCCGAAAGATCGCCCTTCACGTCAGCGGCGAACACCGGAACGCCCGCCCTGGTAAAGGCTTCGGCGAGAATTTGCAGGGTGACGGTTTTGCCTGTGCCGGTGGCGCCGGTAATCAAGCCATGGCGGTTGGCGAGCGGCAGAAAGAGAAACTCAGGCTTTTCGCTTTTGCCCAGGAAAATGCTGTTATCGGCCATGGTGCCCCCAAAAAATCGTGTGGTGTTGCGCAGTCTGCTATAGTCCGCATTGTGACGCAATTGCGGGATGGATGTGCTGGATGCAAGAGTTGATTGCAAGTATTTCAGAAGCCACCGGGCTTTCCGCCGAAAAGGCCGAGAAAGCCGTGGGCATCATGCTGGGACTGGTGAAGACGCAGGGCAATCAGGCCAAGGTTGGCGAATTCTGGCCAAGTTTCCGGGTGCGGAGGCGTTGATAGCCGCCCATGGTGGCGACGGTGCCGGGCATGGCGGCGGAGGGCTTCTCGGAATGTTGGCGGGCGGCATGATGGGCGGGCCGCTGGCGGCCATTTCCAAGCTTTCGGCGGCGGGACTTTCCATGGACCAGATCAAGCAGGTGGGCACGCTGACACTGGACTATGCCAAGGCCAAGGCGTCTCCCGCGCTGGTGCGCGAGGTGGCGGGGGCCATTCCAGGCTTGAGCGGGTATGTTTGAGAGCGGGCATTAGACAAAGGGCGGTTTGATCCGCAGCGTTGCGCGGGCTAGAGCTTCATCATGACTGATCCGGCATCTGATACGGCAACGCGTGAGGACTGGCTGAGGCGAGTTGAAGGCGTTCTGAAGGGTGCCAGCTTCGCTGACAGGTTAATGTGGACATCGGCTGACGGCCATGATTATCCGCCGCTGTTCGGTCAGATGGAGGGACCGCGCGCCGAACGAAACGCTGTGGCGCCATGGACAGTGTTTCAGCGGGTCGATCATCCTGACGCGGCGAAGGCCAATGCCCAGGCACTTGACGATCTTGGCAATGGAGCCACGGGTCTGGTGCTGGTAGGCAACGGCGTTGCAATGGCGCGAGTTCTGAAGGATGTGGCGCTGCATGCGATTTCCCTGCGGGTGGAGGGCGATGGTGCCGAGGCATTGGCCGCATTGATCGCGAAACAGCCGATTGACCCGGAACGGCTCGCCATATCATTCGGAGCAAAAGACGCAAACGTTGCGAGGCGGCTTGCGACGCAGGGTTTCATTGGACCACTGCTCGAAGCCGACGGGCGCGGCTGGCATGAAAAGGGCGTGACACCCGGCGAAGAACTCGGTGCGGTTCTGGGCGAGGCCGTTGCGCATTTACGGGCGCTCGATGGATTGAGCGATGAGGCGCTGGCGCGCGCCGTCGGCGTGACGCTTGCTGCCGACCAGGACATGTTCGCAACGCTGGCGAAATTCCGCGCCATGCGGCGGCTGTGGGCGCGCGTGCTTGACGCCTGCGGGTTGCCCCAGGCCGAACTTTCGCTCCACGCCGAAACCAGCCGGCGCATGCAGGCGGTGATGGACCCTCATTCCAACATTCTGCGTGCTACCGCTGCGGTGTTTGGCGCGGGGCTTGGCGGGGCCTCTTCAATTTGCGTGTTGCCATTTTCGCAGGCGCAAGGCTTGCCAAATTCATTCGCACGGCGGGTGGCGCGCAATGTGCAGAATGTATTGCTCGAAGAGTCGAATCTGTGGCGGGTTGCCGATCCGGCCTCGGGATCGGGATATGTGGAGCAGATGACGCGCGATATGTGCGACGTGGCGTGGGGGGTGTTCCAGAGAACGGAACGAGGTGAATGGCCGGCGGGCAGTGCTTCTTCCTCCCGCAGCCTGCCGGTGATCGGCACACGCGACTATGCGCTCGATTCCGAACATGCCGCTGAAGTGGACGTGCTGTGATGGGGAGGATTCCTGATTTTTCGGCAGTGCCGCTGACGGCCCCTCACCTCTCCCAACGCAGGGGCGTTGGGCCCTTTCCTCTCCCGCCAAAGCGGGTGAGGATAATTGGTGGCTTACGCCAGAGGGCTTGAGCATCAAATCTTCCTACGGTCCTTCCGACATGGCGGGGATCGATTTCCTTGGCACGTGGCCAGGCATCACGCCGTTTCTGCGCGGGCCCTACCCCACGATGTATGCAACTCAGCCGTGGACCATCCGGCAATATGCGGGATTCTCGACTGCTGAAGACTTCAACGCCTTCTATCGCCGCAACCTGGCGGCCGGGCAGATGGGGCTGTCGATCGCCTTCGATCTCGCGACACATCGCGGCTATGATTCCGATCATCCGCGTGTCGCCGGTGACGTCGGCATGGCGGGAGTGGCCATCGATTCAATCTATGACATGCGGACCCTGTTCGACGGCATTCCGCTGGACCAGATGACCGTTTCGATGACCATGAATGGCGCGGTGCTGCCGATCATGGCGCTCTACATTGTGGCGGGCGAAGAGCAAGGTGTGCCGCCGGAGAAGCTTGCCGGCACCATCCAGAACGACATTCTCAAAGAGTTCATGGTGCGGAACACCTACATCTATCCGCCCAAGCACTCGATGAAGATCGTCTCCGACATCTTCAAGTATACTTCCGAAAAGATGCCGAAGTTCAATTCGATTTCGATTTCCGGCTATCACATGCAGGAAGCGGGTGCCACGGCGGATCTTGAGCTTGCCTATACGCTAGCCGATGGACTGGACTATGTGCGGGCGGGTGTCGATGCCGGGCTTGCCATCGACAGGTTCGCGCCACGGCTTTCGTTCTTCTGGGCCATCGGCATGAACTTCTTCATGGAAGTGGCGAAGATGCGGGCGGCGCGGATGATCTGGGCCAGGCTCATCAAGCGTTTCAACCCCAAGGACGAGCGCTCGCTGGCGTTGCGCACCCATTGCCAGACCAGTGGCTGGAGCCTCGCCGCGCAGGATGTTTTCAACAACGTGACGCGCACCTGCATCGAGGCGATGGCGGCAACCCAGGGCGGAACACAATCGTTGCATACGAATTCGCTCGATGAGGCACTGGCGCTGCCCACAGATTTTTCGGCGCGCATTGCCCGTAACACGCAGTTGTTCCTGCAGCAGGAGGCGGGAACCTGCCGGGTGATCGATCCGTGGGGTGGGAGTTATTTCGTCGAGCGCCTGACCGCCGATCTTGCAGCCAAAGCCTGGGCTCATATCGAGGAAGTGGAAGCCATGGGCGGCATGGCCAAGTCCATTGAGGCCGGCATTCCGAAGCTTCGGATTGAGGAAGCCGCCGCTCGAACCCAGGCGCGCATCGATGCCGGGCGAACAGACGGTCGTCGGCGTCAACAAGTACATTGCCGCCGATGAAGCCAAGATCGACATTCTGAAGGTGGACAATTCAGCGGTACGAGCCAAGCAGATCGAAAAGTTGCGGCGGCTGCGGGCCGAGCGTGATCCGGCGCGGTGCGAGGCCATGCTGGCGAAGCTTTCCGGCGTGGCGAGCAGTGGCGAAGGCAATTTGCTGGCGGCGGCCGTTGATGCGGCACGCGCCAAGGCGACGGTTGGCGAAATTTCGCTGGCGCTGGAGAAGGTGTGGAACCGGCATCAGGCGGTGACGCGGGTGATCAAGGGAATCTATGCGGCAGCACCGCGCGACCGGGCGAAGATCGAAAAAGTAAAACAGGCGGTTGACGGTTTCCGCGAGGCGGCGTCGCGGCCACCGCGCATTCTGGTCGCCAAGATCGGCCAGGATGGTCATGACCGTGGGCAGAAGGTGATCGCTTCGGCATTTGCCGACATGGGTTTCGACGTGAAGATCGGCGCACTGTTTTCGACGCCGGAGGAAGTTGCGGCACTCGCGGTGACGGAGAACGTTGACGCGGTCGGTGTGTCGTCGCTTACCGCCGGGCACATGACGCACTTGCCGCTGCTGAAGGCGGCGCTGAAGACTTTGGGGCGCGATGACATTCTGGTTGTGGTCGGCGGCGTCATTCCGCCGGAAGATGTTCCGGCGCTGAAGGCCATGGGGGCCGCCGCCATTTTCCCGCCCGGCACCGTGGTGCCGGATGCGGCGCTGGATCTAGTCGAGAAACTCAGCGCCAAGCTCGGGTTCGCGCAGCCTGCCGTTACGGGCTGACTTATTTGCCGCCTTGATTCCGACGCCGTCGGCGTGCAGCTTCGGTGATCCATGGAGTTTAACCACATGTTCAAACCTGCCCTGCTCGCTGCTGTGGCCCTGCTGCTGGCGGGCTGCGTGCTGGAATCGGCCGAGCCCCTCATTCCTGACTCCGAGTCTGAACTTGTGCTTGGGGCGGGGACTAGCCGGTTCTCGCCCTACTCACTTCAGGGTGGCATCTGGAAAAAAGATGAGGGTCCTTTCACCTTCACCGCCGAGGGCAATCACTATCGCGCCACCGACGGAAAGTCCGAGGTGATCTTCACATTTCAGGCGATTTCCGGAAATCTCTGGGCGCTGCAGGGACAGGAAGTGGGTAAGCCCGCAAACTATCTCCTCGCCGAGCTGCAGGAGAGCGATATCCATGTGCTGCCGCTTGACTGCAAAAAGTTGCGCGAAGCCGGAAGTTTCGCGGCGATGGTCACGTTCACGGGCGACGATTGCATGGTGATGCCGGGCATTGACGCCGGCCAGTTGTTCGCAACGGCCGCCAAGCTGCCGTTTCCCAAAGAGCTGAAACTGGTTCGCGAAACCAGCAACTGAAAAGCAGGCGGCATTCTTGCATCACACTCTTCGGAGTGTGTCAAAATGGAATTGTCGCGTCGATTTTTGCTGTCTGGATTGGGACTTGCCGCAGCCACACCGGTTTCGGCAATGGCGAGTCAAGTCAAGGACTTGCAGGCGGCAATTGACGAGGCGGTTGAAGGTGATGGCATACTGCGGCTGGCGGCTGGTGAATTCTCCGCCACGAGCTTGCGGATCACCAAGACAGTTCGCATTGAAGGCATTCCGGGACGGACGATTTTAAAGGACATCATTGGTCATCGAAGGTGTTGCTGATGTTTCGTTGGCAGGGCTTTCGTTCGCGGGCGATGGTGCACTTGTCAGCACGATTGATGCGCGTGACGTCACGATCGAGAATTGCCGGTTCATTGGCGGCGCACGGGGCGTGGTGCTGGAGCGCTGCTCAGGCGTCGTGCGGGCTTCGGTGTTTCGCGGCCAGAGCGACGCGGCCCTGTTCGCGCTGGACAGCAAGGGTCTCGAGATTTCCGGCAACACGGTTTCGGACATCGGCACCAATGGCATCATGGTGTGGACCTCGGACAAGCGCGAAGACGGGACGCTGGTCGCCAACAATCGCATTTCACGCATTGCTTCAGTTCCCGGCGACACCGGGCAGACGGGCAACGGCGTCAGCGTGTTCCGTGCCGGCAATGTCATAGTCAGCGGCAATCGCATTTCCGATTGCGCTTATTCGGCCATTCGCAACAACGCCGGCGACAATTGCCAGATCATCAACAACTCGGCGTCGCGGCTGGGAGAGACCGCACTCTACTGCGAGTTCGCATTTCAGGGTGCAGTAATTTCCAACAACATCATTGAGGGCGCGGGCAACGGTATCTCGATCACCAATTTCGACGTGGGCGGCAGGCTCGCCACCTGCAATGGCAATGTGGTGCGGCGTTGCACGGGTTTCGGCATCTTTGCCGAAGCACAAACAGTGATCTGCGGCAATGCCGTGGAAGTCAGCCATCGGAGCCGGCATTGCACTGGGCTGGGCCTTCGCTTCGAAAACGCTGACGGCGGCGAACAACGTTGTCGTGGGCTGCGGACGCGGCATCACCTTTTCAGTGGCGGAGGGGGCGGGGCCACCGATGATCGTCAACAATCGCATCACCAGTTCGCGGCAAGAAGCTGTCGTGGCGATGAACTTTCACGATCCTGCTAGCGGAGATTTGGGGCTGGAAGGTGCCGAGCTTCCGCCGGGTGCAGTGATTGCCGGAAACATGGTCAGCTGAAATTCAATCGGTCCAGCGGATAAAACGCAGGGAGCGGATCAAGCCGTCGCGCACTTCATAGATCGCCATGATGTGCAAGTCGCCCGTGGGCAAGCCGTACACGGTTTCCTTGTCGATGGCGAAGTGCGGACTCTTCCATGCGCTGGTGCACGATGCAATGAAGTTTCGGATTGTCGGCGAAGCGCTTGGCGTAGACGGCGCGGATTTCAACTAGACCGTTGCAGATCAACTGACCTGTGACGAGATCAGAGATCGTCGCGTCATCGGCGAAGAGGGCACAATAGCCTTCAATATCATGGGCATTGTAGACCGCAAGCTGGCGGTTGACGACGTCGCGGGGGGTGGGGCCAGTCACAGGGCCGAAGCCTGAAGTTCGCCGACGTGAAGCTTGTTGCAGTTGGTCAGGTCCTTGTGGGCAAACTCCTTGATGATCCGCAATTCCTCCGGCGTCCAGACATCGAGCTTGGCGAGAACCGCTGCAAAGGCCACCGCGCGCCACGGCCAGCACCGTCATCACATTTCACGGCAATGCCAAGTCCGGCATGGGGCACACAACCGCAATGCACACCTTCCGCACCGCCCTTGGCAAACACCCGGGGCACGGCCGTCATCAGCAAAGTGTCGAAGCCGGTGGAGCCAGAGACCATGAGGGGGTGGGCGCGCACCGAGGCGATGATGCGCTGGGCAGCGGCGTTGGCGGGGTCGGTAAAGCGGGCAAAGCCCAGGGCGGTGTTGCGCAAGGGGAATGGCCCAGGTGGGAACCGAGCAGCCATCGATGCCGCAGGGCAATTCATCGGGATTGCAATCGCAGATCTTGCCGATGGTGGCGGCGATGGCCCGCTGCACGGGATGTTCGCGCTTCACATAGCCATGGGGATCAACGCCAAGTTGGCGCGAAAGCGCCAGCATGCCGGCATGTTTGCCGGAGCAGTTGTTGTGAATGGCGCCGGCTTCTCCGCCTGATCGCGCCAGTTCGCGCAAGGCGAGCGGGCGCATCGGGCCAATGGGCACCGCATTCGTAGAGCGTTTCATCATTGCCGGCTTTCTTCAGCATGGCGCGGGCGACGCGCACGTGCTCCGGCTCGGCATGGTGCGAGGCGCAGGCGAGCGCGATTTCTTCCGCCGTGAAACCAAAACGGTCGGCAGCGCCGCTTTCCACCATGGCGAGGCACTGGAAGGCCTTGATGGCAGAACGCGGAAACACTTGTGCTTCGATATCGCCGCCCGACAGCACGGTTTCGTGGTTGCGATTGACCACGGCGAAGGCCCCCGTGTGGCGGCTTTCGACGATGCCGCCGCGCATGACTTCGGCGATGATGGGGTTAGGCATGGTGGATCTCCCTGTAGCCCATCAAATACCAGATGAAGGCCAGAATTTGCAGCAGCAGAAATATGCCAATGGCCCAGCTGTAACCTTCAGGGGCATAGCCGGTGGCGGTTTGGTCGAAAAGGCCGATGATCAGGCCTACAAGATACTGCGAGGCGAAGGCCGCCACAAACATGGCAAAGTTCAATGTGGCATTGGAGCGCCCGGCAAGACCGGGACCCACCCTCGTAGCAAACCACGGGAAGGACAAAACCGCCACCTGGCCGAAGGCCGCCACCGCCAGCCAAGCGGGAAACATCAGTGCCTCCATCTGGAAAACGATTAAAGCCTGCGCCAGCATATAGATGACATTGTAGCCCAGCATGACCTTGATCGGCTCGACTCCGCGGCGGCTGAAGAAGTCAGCAACGAGACCGACCGACAGGACACCTATCATGAACGCCACCGCCATCCACATCAGGTGGTTCGCAACCTGATCGCGTGTCAGGCCCATGACATCGCGAAACCACGGGCCCGCCCACAGGGTCTGAATGCCGATCTGCACCCCGGACGTGAGGCCGAGCAACGGGGCGACGCGCCAGAACAACGGAAGCTTCATGATAGCGGCAAGGTCGGCCACTTGCTTCTTCAAAGGCGCTGGTTGGCTGGCGGTATCGTCCTTCGGGGCGACAAAAAATATGAACAGTGCCGCCATAAGGATCAGCCCGGCGAACACGGCGAACAACGGCCGCCAGCCGATTTGGCTGACAAAATATTCAGTCGGCGCCGTTGCAACCAGAACGCCAAGCGCACCGAACGACATGATCGACATGTTGGCAAGCGACCGGCGCTCCAACGGCACCCAGGAGGCCGAAGACTTGTAACTCGCCATCAGCCCCGCCGAAAAACCGAGGCCGATGACGGCGCGAGCCGCAAAGAGGCTCGCGAAGCCGGGTGCTGCAGCAAAGGCGAGGCAACCCGCAGATGCGATGCACAGGAGACTGGTTTGCACCTTGCGCGGGCCATAACGGTCGAGCAGCACGCCGAGCGGCAGTTGAAAGAGCGCAAAAGCACCGAGATAGGCGGCGGTGAGGAGGCCGAGCTGGGCGGGGCTTAACCCAACATCGCGCACCAAATCGGGGGCCACAACGGCGTTCACGGCGCGCAGCAGGTAACTCATGAAGTAACCCGCCGCAAAGGGTAGCAGGGCCGAAAATATGATGCGGGTGGGGCTCATGCGTTCAGGAAATCTTTGCGATTGGCGCGTAGGGCGCTAGTGCGACATTGCGGGACTTGTGATTCGCACGTTTCGCACTATTTACGCCACTCCATTTTTCGGTTTGGATCCCTGCTCATGAGCAAACGTGCCCTGGTTTTTCAGCATATGGACGACGAGCCGCCCGGGCTGTTCGGCGCGTTTCTGGCGGCGCGAGGCTATGACCTTGACGTCGTCATGCTGCACCGGGGCGAGGCGATCCCGCCGCTCGCACCCTATGATTTTCTGCTGGTGATGGGCGGCGCCATGGATGTCTGGGAGACCGAGGCCTATCCGTGGCTTACCGATGAAATTGCCGCCATTGGCGAGTGGGTGAACACCTACAATCGCCCGTATTTCGGCGTGTGCCTGGGACTGCAGCTGCTGACCGTGGCGCTCGGCGGCACGGTGGGGCTGGCGCGCGAGGCGGAAGTGGGCATCGGCCGCATTCAACTGACGGCGCTTGGCACGCATCATCCGATGACGGCGGGACTGCCGCAATCCATGCGCTTCATGCAGTGGCACCATGCGGAGGTGAAGCAACTTCCGGACCGCGCTCAGGTGCTGGCGGGCTCGGCGGTTTCGCCGGTGCAGATCATGGCGGTGGGAAACACCATGCTGGCCACGCAGTTCCATGGCGAGTTGACGGTGGAACTGGTGGAGCGCTGGGCTGGCATTCCGCTATATGTCCAATGGCTGGAAGCGGCACTCGGCGAAGGCGCCTACGAACGGGTTCGGGCCAAGGCTTTGCCGCTGATGCCGCAACTGGCGTTCCATAGCCGCCTGATGTTCGAAAACCTGGTGAACACGCAAGCCTTGCGCAAGGCGGCGTAGTCTCCTCGAGCGTCAGCGGAGCCCGTCTTCGCCCTTGATTTCGGAAACCTTGAGGCCGCCAACGCGCGGCAAAGGCCTGCCGCCAGTTGTCACAGCTATGGCGACGAGGATTTCGTTGGCGCGCGGCGCGTCGTTGATGCGCACTTCCATGCCGTCGAAATGGCTTCTCACGAATGCCGCATCCTTGTGACCGAGCGGAATATCGAGCGTCACGCCGAGACCGCCGCGTTTTTTCGATGACGGGATAGAGCGGCACCCTTGCCCAAGACCTTGCGAAACGGTGCCCCTAGCTTGGGATGAAGAATTGCGGCGGCGTGTTCCAACTCGCCATTGGCACCGACGGCGGCGGCCTTGCCGTAACTTTCGACGGCGCTCGCCGGAACGCCAAGGGCCGCTACGGCGCGTTCGGCGAGGAGTTGGCCCAGATCTTCGCCAATGTCGATCAGCTCGCCCAAGTCTTCCTGGTATTTTCCAGCGAAGGGATTTTCGATCACCGCGCATGCTGCCGCACGGCGCACCGGCGGCGACACATCCCTGCCCTGTTCCATCATGGTTTCATCGACGAAGGTGGCAAGCTTGCGGATCCTGGCTTTCATCTCAGGCCATCCTCGCCCTTGATATCCCTGGCGGCAAGGCCACCGGCGCGATCATGCACGCGGGGGCCAATGGTCATGACCAGCGCCATCACCATCTCGTTGGCACGTGGCGCATCGGTGATGCCGACTTCAATGGCATCAAAGTGGCTGCGCACGTATGATGCATTTATGTGGGTCACCGGCACATCGAGGCGGGTTCCAGGGCCACCCACTTTCTTGGCCGATGGCACGATGGCCCTGGCATTGCCGAGCAGTTCGCGCATGGCGTATCCACCTGGCGCATGCCACAGGGCGCCGTGTTCCACTTCTCCGGCTTCGCCGACAATGGCGCCCTTGCCATAGCCTTCGATGGATTTCACATCGCCACCAAGCGCTTCCAGAAGTTTCTTCGCCATGGCGAGGCCCAGTGGCTTCAAATCATCCATGAAGGGCTGGATATCGTTGTGGAATTTGCCGGCATAGGGATTTTCGATGACGGCGAGAACAGCGCCCCGGCGATATGGCTTCGCCGCCACGGGGCCGCCTTCGTGATAAATGTCCTCGGTCGAGACAAAATACTTTCGGACTTTCACGTCAGGCATGGCTCACGGCTTTCACTTGAGTGGATAAATCAATGGTGCGCGTCTCGCCCTGAAGATGCAAGGCACAGGCGGTGATGAGCATTCGCTCCTTAAACTGCAAGGCGCAGGCAAGGCCACGATTGAGCGCCTCGCTGATTTCTGATTGGCGCAGAGGGCCGACGGCTGTTGTGACCAAGCGGCTACCAAGGTCGCTGTCAGGCTGGAGGTCGCGGGCGGGGGTGCGAGTGATGGCGCGATGGTTTGACAGATCGACGGCATTGGCGATCAGTGTTGCTGCGGCATCGGCCATTGCTGCGGTTGGTGCCAGCACTGTCACCGCATCAGCAATGCCCATTGAGTGGCTACGGCCGCGCCAGCCGCTGGTGGCAATGCCGCGCACCAGATCGGCATGGCTGATTTCGGTAGTGGCAAAGAGAGATGGCGTTTCCGGGCGGTCAATCAGTCCGGCGCGATAGATCTGGCCGGGGGCGACGTGCAAGGCGATGTCGCCACCGTTGTTGACCATGGCGCGGGTGAGGGGTGCGGCTCCAGTCATGGCTTCGAGTATTTCCTCGGCGACTGAACCAGCGACGGCGGCCATAGGAGTGATGAAGTGTTCGACCGCGAATAACTCTGTAGCGCGCCACATGCGCTGGGCGATTTTGCCTTTCGGCTTGTCGCGCGGTGGGCCGGCGCAACAGCGGAAGTTCGCTGCAGAGTTCATCAAGCACCGTGGCGAAGCGGGTGATGGCGGCTTGTTCGGCGTTCGCAACATCGTCGCGGCGGCCATCGCAGGCGATGATGAGGTCGATGGGACCATCGTTAAGATGGAGCCTGCCGTTCGGCAATCTGGCGATTTGGGCGCGCATCAATAACCTGCCACACGTCTCTTGCCCTGCTCACGTTCGACATCGGCAAGGGTTCGGATGTGGTCCATGTGACCGCCAAGGGCCGCATAGTCATTCTTCGACATGGTGAATTCGATGGGCGCGACAAGAGCGGGCGTCGGCACCGAACCGAAGGCATTTTCCGGCAGGGTTGTGACATCAACCATGAAGGTGATGCCGCCGCCGGGCCACACGTAACAGGGAGCACCACCAGCGGTGACGCGGGTGAGCGCGTTCTTCACCGAGGTGGTGAGCCGCACCGGATTTTCGGTGACGCCGGCACGCAGCGAACCACCGGCGCCAGCCATGAAAACAACGGTGGATAGCGCCGGTTCGCAGTTCTCTTTTATGCGCTCAACAGAGAGCTTCAGCGCAGCAGGAAGTTCCATCTCAATTGGCACGAGTTTATCGTCGAGTTCGTAATAAGCGAAATGTTCGCCAGTGGTGGAAACCATCAACAGGCGAAGGCCCGGCCAGGCTTCCTTGGCATCGAAAGGTTTGAGGATGGTCAGCGGATCGGCGAGATCAGTGCCGCCCCAGCCATTGCCAGGATGCGCAACCTTGAAATAGCGGCCCGGCGTGGAGCGGTGGCCTTTCATCTTGATGCCGGTATCTTTCACGCCGAGGAATTTGCCGGCCTGGTGTTCGGAGAGCACGCCGGTGATGTGATCGTCGACGACGACGACATCGTCGACGAGGCCCATCCACTGCTTGGCGAACATGCCAATGGTGGCGGAACCGCACCCGACGCGCATTCGTTCTTCCGGTTGGCCATTGATGATTGGCGCCTTGCCCGCTTCAATGATGACGGTGGCGCCGCCATCGACAGTGACTGCGACGGGCTTGCCGTTCGACAGCAGCAACAGGCTTTCGCATGTGACGCGGCCTTCCTTCTTGGAACCGCCAGTGAGATGACGCACGCCACCAAGTGACAGCATCTGCGAGCCGTATTCGGCTGTTGTTACATGGCCGATCTGTTCGCCATCAACGCGCACGGCGGCGGTTTCGGGGCCCAAATGCCGGTCGGTGTCGATCTTCACTTTCACGCCGCAATAGCTGAAGATGCCTTCGGTGACGACGGTGACCATATCGACACCTTCGACATCGGACGAAACGATGAATGGTGCCGGCTTGTAATCCGGGTAGGTCGTGCCTGCGCCGATGGCAGTGACGAATGTCGATGGCGATTCGACTACGCGTCCGTCCCAGTCGCGGCTCTTTCCGAGGAATGAAACGACATCGCCGCCGCCCTTAAGCGTGCGGTCGAGCAGCACATGGGGATCGACACGGGTGAGAACGCCGGAGCGATTGGCATAACGGTCGCAGGCGCCAAGTGCGCCCTCGCGGATATAGCAGAGCACGGGACAGGCATCGCAGCGAATCTTGCCGGTTTCGACGTTCATGGAAAGCCTCTTTCGAGGAGGGCGGCGCGCAGGCGGTCCGGTGTTGCCGGAGATTTTGTGACGCGCACGCCGGTGGCGTGATGAATGGCGTTGAAGATGGCGGGGGCGGTGGGGATCAACGCTTGTTCGCCGATGCCTTTGGCACCGAAGGGACCAACCGAAGACGGCTTTTCGACAAGGATCGATTCGATTTCCGGCACATCGCCGATGGTGGGGATCAGATAGTCGTGGAGGTTCTCGCCCTTGCCGGGGAAGAACTCCTCCATCAGTGCCATGCCGATGCCTTGCGCGACGCCACCTTCGATCTGGCCTTCGACGAGAATGGGGTTTATGGCGCGGCCAACATCGTGGGCGGCAGTGATTTTCAGCACACGGACGGTTCCGAGACGGGTATCGACCTCGACTTCGGCAAGATGGGCGCCATATCCATAGACGGCATAGGGAATACCCTGGCCATCGGCATTGAGACTGGTGGTCGGCGGATCAAAGGATTCTTCGGCGCTGAGAGCACATAGCCAACCGTCCTTCGTCCAGAGGCATGTTGGAGAGCACGAGGGCACGGAGCATGCGCGGATTCCTTCACCAGAACCTTGTCTCCGGAGATTTCGATACGGGCATCGGGGCCGACGTTGGCGTAGCGCAGAATTTCGGCACGAAGGCTGCGCCCGGCTTTCTCTGCCGCTCGGCCCGTGACAAACGTTTGGCGCGAGGCCGAGGTTTTTCCCGCAATCGGGCGAGAGATCGGTGTCGGCGGAGACAAGATCGAAGAGTGCCAGCGGCAGGCCCACGGCATCGGCGGCGATCTGGGCGATTACTGTATTGGAGCCCTGGCCGATATCGAACGCGCCCTGATGCAGCGCCACACGGCCATCGGGCTTCAGGCCGATGCGGATGGTGGAAGGATTTGGCAGCGAAGTGTTGCCGCAGCCATAGAACATTCCCGCCACGCCCGCACCGCGCTTGAGCCTTTCGCTCTTCGTGTTGAAGGCCAGCGCCCCGGCGCGGGCACGGGACCAATGGGGACGGAGAGCTTCGAGACATTCCTTGAAGCCCACACCGTCGCCCATAACCTGTCCGGTTACTGTGGGCGTTTCATTGGTGAGGGCGTTGAGGATACGGAATTCCAGCGGATCCATACCTATTTTCAGGGCTAGCATGTCGAGCAGCTGTTCTTGCGCGATCACAGTCTGCGGGACGCCAAATCCGCGAAACGCCCCAGCGGGCACGCAGTTGGTGAGGATGGCCGATGTCAACGCGCGATAGTGCGGAACAACATAAGGGCCGGAGGCATGGACCGGAACGCGGTTTGCGACGGTGGGGCCGAAGGAGGAAAAGGCCCCGGTATTGAATTCGCCAAAGAAGTCCATTGCCATCAGCCTGCCATCGCGGCTGGCGCCGATGCGCGAAGTGATGCGCGAAGGATGGCGCTTGGTGGTCGAGGCGATCGAACTCGGCGCGCGTGTAGACCATTGCGGCAGGGACGATTGGTGAGCCAGGCGGCGAGTGCCACGAAGGGCTGCATCGACAGATCGAGCTTCGAACCAAAACCACCGCCGCAAGCGGACGGGATGATGCGCACGTGATTCGTCGGGTATTGCCGAGGACCGCTGCCACGTCGTCCCGGTCCATATATGTCGCCTGCGTCGACGCGGTGACCTCGATCCTGTCTCCCACGCGGCGGGCCAAATCCCGCTTCCGGTTCGATGTAGGCGTGCTCGACGAAGCCCGTTTCGAATGTGCCTTCGACAACCGCGTCGCAGGCCGCGAGCGCGGTATCGGCGTCGCCGCGCGCCACGCGGCCTTTCACCAGCGTGTTGTTGGCGCGGCTGGCGTGAAGTTGCGGCGCGCCGGGCGCGACGGCCTGATCCAGCGTGAGAACCGCGGTTCGCTCTTCCCAGGTTACGGGGAAGTCAGCGAGATCAAGCCGTTCCACCGCCGAGCGTTCGCCGACCACGGCGGCTACCGCTTCGCCCTTGAAGCGGGCCTCGCCTTCGGCGAACACCGGTTGATCGGCGAAGGGCGGCAAAACGCCATGCAGATTGCGGCCGGGAATGTCGCAGCTCTTCAGCACACGGACGATACCGGGGTGCCGCACCTGCCAGTGTGCGATATCGCCGAAGGAAAATCCGGCGCGGTGGAAGGGCGAGCGGATAGCCTTCACCCACAGGGCGTCGGCAGGAATGGAATCGGCGCCGAATTTCTCGGTGCCCAGGACTTTCGGTTCGCCATCAAGGCGAGGAATGGCAGCGCCTACCGCGTGGCCAGCGGCGGGCGATCTTGCCGTCTTGCGCGGCGCGCCGGAACTTCTTCACGGCGGCGAGGATCTTGCGATAGCCGGTGCAGCGGCAAAGAACCCCACCCAGCGCATCCTCGATTTCGGCGGTGGAGCAATCGGGCTTCCACTCAAGCAGGGCCGCCGCCGCGACCAGCATGCCCGGCGTGCAGATGCCGCATTGGGCGGCACCATAGGCGAGGAAAGAGGCCTGCAGCGCCGCGCCGGACTTGGTGTGGGCTGGCAGGCCTTCGATGGTAACGACAGATTTTCCTGCCACCTGGGCCACGGGCACCATGCAGGCGCAGGCGGTTTCGCCATCAATCAGCACCGTGCAAGCACCGCAATCACCGGCATCGCAGCCGACTTTGGTGCCGGTCAGGCCAAGTTCGAATCTGAGGACGTCAGACAGCCGGGTTTGCGGTGGCGACGACAGCGTCACTAAGTTACCGTTTACGTAAGAGTCAATTAGACTCATGCCGCACCATCGAGGGCTTCGGCGACCAGCGCCCAGGCCGCATCCTGGCGATAAGTAGCGGTGGCGCGAACGTCGGAGATGGGTTGCAATGGCGAAAAATGTTGGGCCCGCAATATGGACGATGGTTTTCTGCCAACCGGCAAGCCCACAAGGTCGTGCTCAAGTTGGTCAAGCCTGCGGGCGGTTTCGGCGGCGGCGCCAACCGCAACGCGGGCCGAGATGACTGTCCCTGCCGCATCGCGCGTTACAACTGCCGCAGCCATGACGATGGAGATCACCAGATACTTGCGAGCGCCGAGTTTGACGAAGGCCGATTTTGCAGTGGCTTCTGGTTCCGGCACCAGCACGGCAGTGAGGAGTTCGCCACTGCGGCGCGACGTCTTGCGGTATCCGGTGATGAATTCGGCAAGAGGCACGAGTTTGGTGCCTTGATGGGACGTGAGTTCGACTTGGGCATCAAGTGCGAGGAGCGGTGGCACGCCATCGGCGGCCGGTGATGCATTGCAAAGATTGCCGGCAATGGTGCCGCGATTCTGCACCTGAACGGAGCCGATTTGGCGGGCCGCCTGTTTCACGGCATCGAAGGCGGGCGGAAGATCGGTGCGGATTACGTCGGTCCAGGTCGTAAGGGCGCCGAAGCGATAGCTGCCCGCAGTCCTCGCAATGCCGCGAAGGCCACCAATGGCGGAGATATCCAACACTGCTGCCGGCAAAGGTTTGCCGACATGGGCGGGATAAACATCGGTGCCGCCGGAAATGATGAAACGTTCAGCGGCGGCGAGTGCGGCCAGCGCTTCCGGCAGTGTCTCGGGGCGAAGATAGGCCTCGCTTGCCAGGCTCATTCCAAAGCGCCCTCTCCGTCGCGACCAGATTGCATCATTGACACAGGGAACATTGTGCCATATTTTTCATTCGTATACAAACGATAACAATTTCGAAAGCCAAGACTATGAGTGCGCTTCTTGAAGAACAAGTGCTGAGCGTTCACCACTGGACCAACCGGCTGTTCAGCTTCACGACCACCCGGTCGCCGTCATTCCGCTATGACAGCGGACAGTTCACCATGGTGGGCATTCCGGTGGACGGAAAGCCGCTGCTCCGCGCCTACAGCATCGTGAGCCCGCACTATGCCGACCAGCTCGAATTCCTGTCGATCAAGGTTGCCAACGGGCCGCTGACCTCGCGGCTGCAGCACCTGAAGGTGGGTGACAAGGTTCTGATCGGCAAGAAGGCGACGGGCACCTTGCTGGCCGACAATCTGCTGCCAGGGCGCAATCTCTATCTGCTTTCGACCGGCACGGGGCTTGCTCCGTTCATGAGTATCATCAAGGACCCCGGCGTTTACGAGCGGTTTGACAAGATTGTTCTCGCCCATGGCGTGCGCTTGGTGGCTGATCTGGCCTATGCTGACGAAATCATGACGGCACTTCCCAATGACGAGTTCATCGGCGCGTTGGTGCGTGAGAAGTTCCACTATTATCCGGCGGTAACGCGAGAAGACTTCAAGCATCGTGGACGATTGACGGCGCTGATGGCTGAAGGCCGCATTGCATCCGATCTTGGTCTTCCTGACGTGGATGCCGCCAATGACCGCATAATGATTTGTGGCAGCCCGGAGTTTCTCGGCGACATTACAGCCGTGCTACGCGCCAAGGGCTTTGAAGAAGGCAGCAGCAATGCGCCTGGCAGTTATGTCGTCGAGAAGGCCTTCGTCGAACGCTGAACATGGAACCTGCCAAACCCCGCAAAAAGCGCACGCCCGCCAGAACCGACAGCGGCGATTACCGGCTCGAAGATCAAGTCGGATTCGTCATGCGCAAGGCGAGTCAGCGGCATACGGTGATTTTTTCCAAACACATGATCGGCGAGTTGACGCCAACCCAGTGGGCGGCGCTGGTCAAGGTATCGCAGCTTGGCGCGGTTTCGCAGAACCAGTTGGGGCGGGATACGGGCATGGATGTGGCAACCATCAAAGGTGTGGTTGACCGGTTGATCAAACGCCGGCTGATCGCGTCGGCTGCTGACCCCGGCGATGGCCGCCGCAACGTGATTACCCTGACCACGGAAGGTACCGCCCTGGTCAAGCAGGCCAGGCCGGTGGCCAGCGCCATCACCGAGGAAACGTGTGCTGGCCTCACGGCCGTCGAACGGCAGACACTTGTGGAATTGCTGCGCAAGATCAGTTGAACCCTGAGACTTGGCAATTGCGCTGCGACGGCGTTCGCCTTAGAGTTGCGCCTGCGAGTTTCGAGGAACGACATTGGAACGACGGCTAACCACCATTCTGGCGGCCGATGTGGCAGGCTATTCCCGGCTGATGGCCGAGGACGAGCAGGCAACGTTGCGCGAATTGAAGGAGCGGCGGGCGGTACTTGTTGACCCGCTGATGCAGAAGTATGCGGCGCGGCTGATCAAAGACATGGGCGACGGTTACCTGGCCGAGTTCAACAGCGTGGTGAACGCTGTTCATTTCGCCATCGACTTGCAGGGCGCCTCGTCTAGCCGGAATGAAGGCATTCCAGAGCTTCGCCAAATGCACTATCGCATAGGTATAAACCTTTCCGACGTAATTGCCGACGCCAACGACGTCTATGGCGACGGCGTAAACATCGCATCGCGTCTGGAGGGGATTGCCGAACCGGGTGGTGTCTGCATTTCCGACACGGTCTATCAACACGTGCGGCGGCAGATCGCTTACTCCTTCGAGGACATGGGCCAACGGCAACTCAAGAATATTTCTGGCGTTGTGCACGCCTACCGGGTGGTGACCAACGCCAGCGTTCCCGCCCGGCACAGATCGAGCGCCAGCCATCAGGCGTCGATCGTCGTCCTCCCGTTCAATAATATGAGCGGCGATCCTTCGCAGGACTATTTCAGCGATGGCATCACCGAAGACATCATCACTGATCTCTCGAAAATCTCGTCGCTGTTCGTGGTGGCACGCAACACCGCCTTCACCTTCAAGGGGACGCACGTCGAAGTGGATCAGGTGGCGAACCGGCTGGGCGTGCAATATGTGCTTGAAGGCAGTGTGCGAAAATCGCTGGAGCGGGTGCGCATCAATGCACAGCTGATTGACGGGCGTACTGGAGGCCATGTGTGGGCCGAACGCTACGACCGGGCGACCAAAGACATTTTCGATCTGCAGGACGAAATTTCGCACGCCATTGTCGATGCCATGCGGTTGAAGCTGCTGCCGGGTGAGGCCGCCAATATTGCCCAGCGCGACACGGGTAACCCCGAGGCCTATCGCTATTATCTTATGGGCCGGGCCTATTTCCTGCGCGGCCACACCAAGCGCATGCTGCATCTGGCGCGGAGGATGTTTGCAAAGGCCCTGGAATTCGACAAGAACTACGCCAGATCCATCGCCGGCATCGCCGATTGCAATTCGCACTTGCTCGATACCGGCGACACTTCAACATCCACCGAAGAAATTCTGCGGTTGAGTGAAGAAGCGCTGGCGCTCGATTCCAATCTGGCGGAAGCGCATTCCTCGCGCGGCCTGGCACTCTACACGGCAGGGCGCTACGAAGAGGCCGATCAATCGTTCCAGCGGGCTATCGAACTCAACCCCGAACTGTTCGAAGCCCGGCTGTTCTATGGCCGCAATTGTTTCAACCAGAAGCGCTACGAGCAGGCGGTCGAATTGTTCGAGCAGGCTTCGAACTTGCGGCAGGACGACTTCCGGGCGCTTGGTCTCGCCGCCATGTGCTACCGCTCCCTGGGGCACAAGGATGCAAGCGTGGCAACCGCGCGGCGGGCGCTTGCACGCGTTGAAAAGGCGGTTGTCGAGCGGCCCGACGATGCTGACGCCATGTCGTTCGGGGCTGGTCTTCTGGGCTTTCTCGGCGAAGCGGACCGCACCCATGACTGGGCCGACAAGGCGGCGATTATCGAGCCCGACGACATGTACATGCAGTACAATCTCGCCTGCGCCTATGCCGAGCTTGGCGATGTCGAAAGGGCCCTCGACCGTTTGGAACAGGCCATGGCGATGAACCCGCTGAAGTCCTTGCAGCAATACATGGAGAACGACAGCGATCTCGACGTGGTGCGCGGGCATCCGCGCTATGTGAGGCTGCTCGAACGGCTGAAGAGCACCCCGGAGGAGCCGCCGAAGTGGAACTAGCAACATCGCGCGCCGCGCGCTTTCTGCTTGATCATTGGGACAATGCCAGCCGGGCCGACACGATTCCACAAGAACTGATCCCGGCATCACGCGCTGCGGCCTACGACATCGCGGCGGCGATCGGCGCGCTCAAGGGCGACACCGTTGCTGGCTGGAAGATAGCGGCCACCAGCATTGCCGGTCAGAAGCACATCAATGTCGATGGCCCGCTGGCTGGCCGTATCTATGCCGGCAAGCTTGTGACGCCGGGAACAACGGTGGCGCTCGACGGCAACATCATGAAGGTTGGCGAAGCGGAATTTGCCTTCAGTTTCGCGCGTGATCTGCCGCCGCGCGGCGGCAAATATTCTCGGGACGAAGTTTCGGCAGCGGTCGATCACTTGCGGCTGTCGTTCGAAGTTCCAGATTCCCGCTTTACGGATTTCACCAAGGTTGGCGCCGGTCAGTTGATCGCCGATACGGCCTGCGCGTGCTGGCTGGCGCTTGGGCCGAATGTCGAGTTCGATTGGCGCAGGCTCGATCTGGCAGCGCATGAGGTTACAGCCTTCCGCAACGGCGCGGAGGCGGGGCGCGGGCGCGGCAGCAATGTGCTGGGCGATCCCCTGGTGGCATTGACGTGGCTGGTCAACGAAGCGGCCACCTACTGCGGGGGTGTGAAGGCCGGGCAATTCGTGACGACGGGCACCTGCGTGCCGCCAGTTGCCGTCGTGCCGGGGGACGCGGTGACCATGGATTTCGGCGCGTTGGGCACCATTGGATTGAGGTTCACATGATCGTCATACAGCGAGAGCCGCTGACGACCTCCGTATTCGCGCCATTCGGCGATGTCGTCGAAATGGCGGGCTTGAGCCGATCATCATCAATCAGGGCTTCGCGCAACGTTTCAACGACCGGGCGCGCGTCGATGTCAGCGCTGAGGGTGGCCACGTAAATGTGAGCTTGCTGCTGACCAACCCGCGCGCTCTGCCGCTCGACGTCAGGCTGATGGAGCGGCACCCACTGGGCACACAGATTTTCTACCCGCTGCAAGACAGGCCATGGACAGTTCTGGTGTGCACCGATCCGCGCGACCACGGCAGCTATCGGGCTTTCGCGGCAACCGGCAGGCAGGGCATCAATTATGCCCGCAATGCCTGGCACCATCCGCTGCTGGCCCATGACGCCGAGAGCCGGTTCATGATCATTGACCGCATCGGCCCCGGCAACAATCTGGAAGAATACTGGTTGCCGGAAGATGCTGGCGTTGTGCTTACACCATAGCCGCGATCGTGCACCTTCATGCCTGCCACATAGGTGGCGCGGACGGCGCGGTCGTCGCCGAGGACGATAAGCGAGAACAACACATCCTCAAGTGATTGCGAAACCTCTTGCCGTGACTTGAGCACCGGGGTGGCCTCGGGATCGAGAACTACGATATCGGCATATTTTCCCTGCTCAAGCGCGCCAATGTCGTGGTCCATCTTGAGGCGCTCGGCGTTGACCCGCGTCGCAAGGTGGAAGAGTTCGGCAGCGGTAGGCTTGTAGCCGGAGAGCATCTGCAACTTGTAGGCTTCTCCGAGGGTTTGCAGCATCGAATAGCTGGTGCCGCCACCGACATCGGTGGCGATGCCGAAATGCACGGGCCGCCTCGCATCCCGCATGTAGGGCATGCGCATGATACCGGAACCGAGGAAAGCATTTGAAGTCGGACAATGGAGCACCGTCGAGGCGGTTTCCGAGAGCCTTGCGCATTCACGCTCGGAAAGGTGGATGCCGTGGGCGAAAAGGCTGCGATCCGAAAGCAGGCCGAAGCTGTCATAGACGTCGGTGTAGTCTTTCGCATTGGGGAAAAGTTGCCTCACCATGGCGATTTCGCCGGGACTTTCGGAAATGTGAGTTTGCATCAGCGCGCCAGGAAGTGCTGCCAACAATTCTCCCGAAACTTTGAGCTGGGCTTCCGACGAGGTAACGGCAAAACGCGGCGTAACAGCATACCGCAGGCGGCCCTTGCCGTGCCAATCGCGATAGAGCTCTTCGCTCTCACGAGCACCAGTTTCGGCATCGTCCTGCACGGCGGGGATGGCGTTTCGATCCATCATCGTCTTGCCAGTGATGAGCGCCATGTTGCGGCGCTGGGCAGCGGCGAACAGGGCTTCGGCACACGTCTTGTGGACCGAACAGAAGGCCAGCGCCGATGTGGTGCCGTGCTGGAACAGGCGCGTCAGGAAGATGTCCGCCGCCGCTTCGGCATAGATCTGATCGGCATAGCGGGCTTCTTCCGGGAAGGTGAAACGGTGCAGCCAGTCGAGCAGGTCTTTTCCGGGTGCGGCCAGCATGCGGTACTGCGGGAAGTGAATGTGGGGATCGATCAGGCCGGGCATGACCAGCATCGTGCCGTAGTCGTCGGTTGGCAGGCCGCGGTGGATGTCCGGCAGGTTGGCGCGAGGGCCAGACCAGGCAATTCTCCCGTCATCACCGGTGACGATCGCGCCCTTCTGGTGATGGGTAATGTCTTGCGGCGTGGCGCCGAACGACAGTGTCTGGCCGAAAATGAGCTTGCTCATGGCGACACCCGGTCTTCGATGCGGAAACGAAAGATGCGGCAAATCTGGGAGATGGCCATGGCGAATTCATCGGTAGCGCTGTTGTTCACGCGGTCCATGAAACTTGCCATGATCTGGTGCTTGGTGGCGCCTTTCACCGCGAAGATGAAGGGGAATTCGAACTTCGCCTTGTAAAGATCGTTAAGGCTGGTGAATTTTTCAAACTCATCGGCGGTCAGCGCGTTGAGGCCGGCGCCCGCTTGCTCTCTTGTTGAATCATCGGTCAACCTGGCTTTCGTGGCGAGATCGGGGTGGGCGCGGATCAGGGCCAACTGCGCTTGGCGGGAGGCGGCCCTTGTTGCGGCGGCGAAGGCGTCGATCATTGCGTCGCGCGAGTCGAAAGGCCGCGCTGATGCCGCATGGTGCGCCACCCAGGGCGAATGCTCGGCGACATCGCCAAAAGCTGCCATGAACGCATCGATGGGCATGGCATTGACGGCATCAAGGCTCATCATTGCAGGGAAATCCACTTGCCAAGTTTGGCGCGTTCTTCCGCTGTCATACCGGTTTTATTGCCGAGTGGCATGGCTTTCGTCTTGACGGCCTGGGTCTCGATCTGCGCGGCATAGCGCTTCAGGCTTTCGAGCGTATCAAGGGCAATACCCTTTGGTGCTTCCCTGGTGGCGGAATCGGTTGGCGCCGCCGCGTGACAGGTGGCGCAGCGGTTGTGGGCGATGGCGAGAGCTTCACTGTCGGCCACATCGCCCGCATAAAGCACGAGCGCGCTGGGCTGGGTCATCAACATGGCGAACGCCAAGGCAAGGCCTGCAACAGGGATGGTCCAGGCGATTTCACCCTGGCTGTCACCCACTTCGGTGCGCACCAGATAGTGCCGCGCGGTGGCTCCTCCGATGACCACAAGCCCGGCGATGATCCATGCCTGAGGATGATCAGTGAGCATGGGGTAGTGATTGCTGACCATCATCAGCAGCACGGGCAACGTCAGATAGGTGTTGTGCAACGAGCGCTGTTTGCCGATCACGCCGAAACGCGGATCGGGCGCTTCACCCTTGACCAGTGACGCGGTGATCTTGCGCTGGTTGGGGATGATGATCATGAACACATTGGCGGCCATGACGGTTCCGATGAAGGCGCCAATGTGGATGAACGCCCCGCGGCCGGAGAACACTTGGGTGTAGCCATAGGAGGCTGCGAGGATCAGCACGAAGACGCACAGCGCCAGGTAGACCAGTGTTGCGGCCAATGGGTGAACGGCACAGGCCATCGTAGACCAGCCAACCAGCAATGAGGCTTGCCACCGAAATGCCGATGGCTTGCCACTGGCTGAGCGCCATCACCTGCGGGTCGATGAGATAGGTTTCGGCGCCAACATAATAGAGCGCGATCATCAGCAGGAAGCCGGTGACCCAGGTGAGGTAGGCCTCCCATTTGAACCAGATGAGATGGTCCGGCATCTTGGCGGGTGCCGAAAGATATTTCCGCACATGGTAGAAGCCGCCGCCGTGGACCTCCCACGCCTCACCGCCAACGCCTGGCGGCAGGTTGCCGTGTTTTCGCAACGAGAAATCCAGGGCGACGAAATAGAATGACGTGCCGATCCAGGCGATGCCGGCGATCATGTGGCCCCAGCGCAGCAGCAGGTTCGGCCAATCGAGATTGAATGGTCCGGCGTTCGTCACAAAGTAGGCCGCCGCCAGTGCCACGAAGATGATGGGCAATGTCCAGGCGATTTTCGACAGGGGATCACCGACCTCATGACGCACCAGGAAATGGCGCAGCGCCACGCCGCCAAGCACGATAAGGCCAGTCAGCAGCCAGGCGTGGGGATTGTTGGTGATGATGGAATAGTGATTGCTCACCATCATCAACAGCACTGGCAGGGTGAGATACGTGTTATGCAGGGAGCGCTGCTTACCGACCTTGCCAAGGGCGGGATCAGGCGTTTCGCCCTTCAGCAGTGATCGCGTGATCTTGCGCTGGTTGGGAATGATGACCAGGAAGACATTGGCGGCCATCATGGTGCCCACCAATACTCCGGTGTGAATGAAGGCGCCGCGCCCGGAAAAAACCTGACTGAAGAACCAGGCGGCCAACAGGATCAAAGCGAAAACTGCGCCTGCCAGCATTCCGGTTTTCTGTCCGATGGGTGACCGGCAGATGAGATCATAGACGATCCAGCCCGTAATGATGCTGGCGACGGAAATCGCGATTGCTTGCCACGGCGCGAGATCAGCGACGGCGGGATCGATGAGATAGGCATCGGCCTGCACATAGTATTGGGTGATGAGCAGCAGGAAGCCGGTAACCCAGGTGAGATAGGCCTCCCATTTGAACCAGATGAGATTTTCCGGCAGCTTCGCGGGCGCACTGAGATATTTCTGTACATGATAGAAACCGCCGCCGTGAACTTCCCAGGCTTCACCGGCAACGCCTTCGCCCAAGTCTTCACGTTTCCGGAGCGAGAAATCGAGGGCGACGAAATAGAACGACGTGCCGATCCAGGCGATGCCGGCAATGAGGTGGCCCCAGCGGAACAGGACATTCAGCCAATCTGCAATGTAGGGGTCCATAACCATTCCCTGCTGGACGCAATAAGGGCCGGACGCGCGATGGCGGCCGGCCCGAATCAAGTTTGCCTTACTGCGGCAGCTGGTCGTCGACGCCCTTGACGTACCAGTTCATGCCGAGGATATCCCCATCTGGCAAGCCCTTGCCGGCTTCACCAATAGTGGACCCATCCTGCTTGGTGATGGGGCCAGTGAAGGGATGGAGCTTGCCAGTCTTGATCGCCTCGGACGTTTCGGTGGCCATCTTGACCACGTCTTCAGGCAGGTTGGTGAAGGGAGCGATGTTCACCGTGCCTTCGGCCATGCCATCCCACGAGGCTTCGCTCTTCCAGGTGCCGTTGATGACATCGTTGACACGGCGCACGTAGTAGGGCGCCCAGTTGTCGACGATCGCTGTCAGCTGAGCCTTGGGGGCGAACTTGATCATGTCCGATGCCTGGCCGAAGCCCACCGCACCTGCCTTCTCGGCTTCCTGCAAGGGGGCCGCCGAGTCGGTATGTTGCACCATGATATCGGCGCCCTGGCTGAGCAGAACCTTGGCGGCGTCGGCTTCCTTGCCCGGATCGAACCAGGTGTTGGCCCAGACGATCTTCACCTTGAAGTCCGGGTTCACTGATTGGGCGCCGAGCATGAAGGCGTTGATGCCGGCGATTACTTCCGGAATTGGGAAGGAGACGATGTAGCCCGCCGTGCCGGTTTTCGACATCTTGGCGGCGATCTGGCCGATCACATAGCGGCCCTCGTGGAACTTGGCGTTGTAAGTCGTCACATTGTCGGCGGTCTTGTAGCCAGTGGCATGTTCGAATTTCACATCCGGAAACTTCTTGGCGACTTTCAGGGTCGGTTCCATAAAGCCAAAGGATGTCGTGAACACGATATTGCAGCCGTCGCGGGCCATGCGCTCGATGGCGCGTTCGCTATCGGCTTCCGGAACGCTCGCGACATAAGCGGTTTCGACCTTGTCGCCGAATTCCTTCTTCACGGCCTCAAGGCCCTGGTGGTGCTGGTAGGTCCAACCGAAATCTTCGACGGGGCCCACATAGATCCAACAAGCCTTGGTGACGGCATGTGACGCGGTAGCGCTGGCGGCAACGGCAAGCGCCAGGGCGGCGGCCGTCATCATCAGTTTCTTCATTTTGACTTCTCCCTCTTTTTTCAAATTCAACGATCAGGCACGAAAGGCTGGCCCAAGGAGGCCGGTGTGTTCTTTCTCATCATCATCCGGTTGCCGGAGATGACCACGAGAACAACAATGGTGACGAGATATGGCAGGGAAGACAAGAACTGCGAAGGTATTCCCCAGCCTTTTGTTTGGGCGACGAAAGAAAGGATGAGGATTGCGCCGAATAAATAGGCACCGCCCAGCGCCCGCCACGGCAGCCAGGACGCAAAAACCACGATGGCAAGGGCAATCCAGCCCCGACCTGCCGTCATGTTCTCGATCCATTGCGGGGTATAGACCAGCGACATGTAGCCCCCGGCCAATCCGGCGCAGGCGCCGCCGAACAGCACGCAAAGATAGCGCACGGCAATGACATTGTAGCCGAGCGCATGGGCCGACGCGTGGCTGTTGCCGACGGCGCGGACAATGAGCCCGCCCCGGGTTTTGAACAAAAACCATGGCAACTGCAGCGGTTAAGCCGACAGAGAAGGGGATTAGCGGATCGATGCCCGCGAGAACCGGCAGCTTGACGCCGGGCTGGCCGACAAAGGCTTCACCGATCTGGCCCGACAGGCCAAGCCCCAGAAGTGTCAGGGCGAGGCCGGTGGCGACCTGATTGGACACAAGCGTAAGTGTGAGAAAGCCAAAGAAAAGCGACATGGCGGCACCGGCGAGGATCGAGGCGATAACGCCGAGCCATGGGTTTCCGGTGGTAAAGGCCACACCGAAACCCATGACGGCGCCCATGACCATCATGCCTTCAACACCAAGGTTCAGCACGCCGGAGCGTTCGGCAACCAACTCGCCAAGTGCGGCGAGAAGCAGCGGGGTGGAGGCGGTCATGATGATGAGAATGATGTCCATGTTGCTCACTCCGCCGCCACGGCGCGGGGCCGATGCGAGGCCTCGAATCTGACGCGGTAAAGGATCAGTGTGTCGCAGGCGAGAATAAGAAACAGCAATATGCCCTGGAAGACCTTGGCGATCTTGTCGGACATGCCGAGTACCACCTGGGCGCTTTCACCGCCGATGAAGCTCAGCGCCAGCAACAGGCCTGCGATGATGGCGCCCAGCGGATTGAGGCGGCCAAGGAAAGCCACGATGATGGCGACGAAACCATAGTTCGGCTGATAGGGCGTTTGCAGCTGGCCCGACACGCCCATGACATCACAAGCCCCGGCAAGGCCGGCGAGTCCGCCCGACAGCAGGAAGCAGAACACAATGGACCGCTCCGTCGAGAAACCGGCGAATCGTCCGGCGCGCGGGGCGCTGCCAAGAAGTTTCAGTTCGAAGCCCTTCAGCATGCGCGACAGCATGACGGCGAGGGCCACGGCGGCGATGACCGCGAACAAGGCTCCCAGATGAATTTCACCCCACTTCGGCAAAAGCTGCCAGCCATCGAAGTTCACGGTCTTGGGGAAGTTGAAGCCTTGCGGATCGCGCCAGGGGCCGCGCACCAGATAGTCGAAGAGATATTGCGCGGCATAGACCAGCATGAGCGACGTGAGGATTTCATTGGCGTGGAATTTGACGCGCAGCCAGGCAGGAATTGCCGCCCACAACATGCCGCCGAGAACGCCCATGGCAAGCATCACAACCATGACTTCGGGCGATTGCCACGCCGGGAAAAACACCGGCACGGACCCCGCCAGCAAGGCACCGAGCACGAACTGGCCTTCGGCGCCAATGTTCCAGACATTGGCGGTGTAAGCAACGGCCAGCCCGGCGCCGATCAACACCAGTGGTGTTGCCTTGACGATCAGTTGCTCGCGGGCCCAGTCCTGGGTCAGCGGTTCGACGAAATAAACAAAGAGCGCCTCGAATGGATCGAGGCCACGCAACGCGAAGATGATGCCGCCGACAATGACGGTGAGGGCAAGTGCGATGATGGGCGACAGCAGCGCCATAAGCACTGAACGCTCGGGGCGCTTTTCAAGGATGAGGCGCATGGGCTGCTCCCCTGTTCTCATTCCTGCTCTCGTGGGCGCCAGCCATGAGCAGGCCGATTTCCTGGAGCGAAATATCCGACGCTGGATGGGTTTCCGACAATTGTCCGCGCGAGATGACAGCAACGCGGTCAGCGATTTCGAATATCTCGTCGAGGTCCTGGCTGATCACCAGCACGGCAGAACCCGAGCGCGACAGGTCGATGATCGCCTGGCGGATGGTGGCGGCGGCACCGGCATCGACACCCCAGGTCGGTTGGTTGATGACCAGAACGCCAGGCGTGCGGTCGAATTCACGGCCCACCACGAACTTCTGCAGATTGCCACCGGACAGGGCGCGGGCTTCGGGATCGGGCTTTCCTTTGCGCACGTCATAGGTCTTGATGACGCGCTCGGAAACTTCGCCCGCACCACTCTTCTGCAGCATGCCGGATTTCACCAATGTCTTGTCCGACGAATGGCGGGTAAGGAAGATGTTGTTGCTGAGGGTGAGGCCAGGTGCAGCACCATGGCCCAGACGCTCTTCCGGAACAAAGGCGGCACCGGCATTGCGCCTGGCATTTACACCATGGCGGCCCATGGGCTTGCCATCGATTTCCAGCATGGCGTCGCGTGCCAGGGTGCGCTCGCCAGAGATCGCGTCGAAGAGTTCCGATTGGCCGTTGCCGGCAACACCGGCGATGGCCACCACTTCTCCGGCGCGAACGGCGAGATTGATCGCCTTGAGTTCGACGGAAAACGGCCCCTCAGGATCGAGCGTCAAGGCATTCATGCGCAGGCGCACGTTTCCGGCATTGCTGGCGCGGCCGTGGCGGACCATGTGAACATCACCGCCGACCATGAGTTTGGCGAGGCTTCCTGCTGTCTCTTTGGTTGGATCGACATTGGCGACAACCTTGCCGTGGCGCAGGATGGTGGCGTTGTGGCAAATGCGCTTCACTTCTTCGAGGCGGTGGCTGATGTAGAGAACGGCGCAGCCTTCGCCGGCAAGACGCGCGAGCACGAGGAACAACTGGTCGGCTTCCTGCGGGGTGAGAACGGCAGTCGGCTCATCCATGATGAGCAGCTTCGGTTCCTGCAACAGGCAGCGGATGATTTCGATGCGCTGGCGTTCGCCGACCGAGAGATCGGCAACAACCGCTGTCGGCTCCAATGGCAGGCCATAGGCCGCCGACACTTCGGAAATCTTGCGCGACAAGGCTTCGAGATCGAAATCGCCGGGCATGGCGAGGGCGATGTTTTCGGCCACCGTCAGGGCCTCGAACAGCGAGAAGTGCTGGAACACCATGCCAATGCCGAGCTTGCGGGCCGCCGCCGGGTTGGCGATGGCAACCGCTTTTCCAAGCCAGCGGAACTCGCCAGAATTGGGTTGCAGCGCGCCATAGATCATTTTGACGAGGGTGGATTTTCCGGCGCCGTTTTCACCAAGGAAAGCGTGGATTTCGCCGGGCTTCACGCGCAGCGTCACATCGTCGTTGGCGCGCAAGGTGCCGAACACCTTGACGACGTTCAGCGCTTCCAGAAGATATTCCGGTTTGCCATTCATCCCGCCATTCCCCTCATGGGGAAGGAGTTTTGCGGCCCCAAGGCTTGCGTTGCAAGGCTCAAGCGCTGGTCAAGCACAAGAATCTGCGCCACCGTCGCGGCAGCAATGGCGGCGGGCAGTTTGGAGCGGATGCCCGGCACGCCGATCGGGCAAATGAGGCCGGAAATCCGGGCTTCCGGGACATTCGCATCACGCAAGCGCTTTTCGAAGCGGGCGCGCTTGGTGGCACTGCCGATGAGGCCCACTTCGGCAATATTGGAATTGCGCAGTGCTGCATCGGTTGCCGCGAGATCGAGCGCGTGGCTGTGGCTCATGATGAACAGCAGCGTGCCTTCGGGTGCTGTGGCGATGATGTCCAGCGGGTTGGCAGCATGGGCGGTGACGTTGCCGGGCATTACAGTGGGAAAGGCCTCGCGGCGCGGGTCAACCCAGAGCACGCGGAAGGGCAATGGCGCCATTGCAAGCACCAGAGCCCTTCCGACATGTCCCGCCCCCAAAATGATGATGGTGCGTTGGCCCGCGAATGGATTTTCGGCTTCGCTTGCGGCACGTTCGCGAATGACCGGCAGACTGTTATGGGTGAAGACTTCTGTTTCGAGTTCAACCCGGCCACCGCAGCACTGGCCAAGATCGGGGCCTAGGGCGTGGGCGGTCATCTTGCGCGGCGGGCCCTCGTTCATCTGTGCCTGGGCTTCGGCGATGGCCCGCCATTCAAGTGCACCACCTCCGATGGTTCCGTGATAGCCCAATGGCGTCACCACCATCCAGGCATCAGTATCGCGCGGGCGCGGAGCCCCTGGTGGCGGAAACCGTGACGAGCACGCAGCGGCTCTCGGTCTCCAGGACTTTGGCGATAGCCGTCCACTGCTTCATCGGCGCACCGATTTGATGGCGCGGAGAATGTTCTCGGCGGTGGCAGGTGCATCCAGTGCGGGGACTTTGCCGGGACCCATGGAAGCCACGGCATTGAAGATGGCCGACCACACGGCAATGCCGAGCATCAACGGCGGTTCGCCCACCGCCTTGGAGCGGTAGATCGTGTCCTCGCGGTTGCCGGGAGAGTCATAGAGCGCCACGCGAAAATCAGCGGGCACATCGGATGCGCAAGGGATCTTGTAGGTCGACGGCGCGTGCGTGCGCAGCCGGCCTTCGCCGTCGTAAACCAGTTCCTCGTTGGTGAGCCAGCCCATGCCCTGCACGAAGCCGCCTTCGATCTGGCCAATATCGATGGCCGGGTTTAGCGAACGGCCGACGTCATGGAGGATGTCAACGCGGTCAACTCTCATTTCGCCGGTGAGGGTGTCGATGGTGACTTCGGCACAGGCCGCACCATAGGCGAAATAAAAGAACGGGCGGCCTTTGGCCTTGGCGCGGTCCCACTCGACTTTCGGCGTTGCATAATAACCGGTGGAGGATAGCGAGATGCGGCCAGCGTGGCATTTTTTCGCGAGCTCGCCGAAGGTGACGGTCTGGTTTCCGATGAGCACTTGGCCGTTCGCGAAAAAGATGCGCGACTTGGCGACTTTCCAGTGCTTCGCCGCGAATGCCGTCATCCGGGACTTGATCGTTTCGGCGGCGGCCTTGGCGGCCATGCCGTTCAAGTCCGATCCCGACGAGGCAGCAGTGGCGGAAGCATTGGGCACTTTGCCGGTGGTGGTCGCGGTGATGCGGACGACGGCGATATCGATGCCGAACTCCTCGGCCACCACTTGCGCCACTTTCTGATAGAGCCCCTGCCCCATCTCGGTGCCGCCGTGATTGAGATGCACCGAGCCATCGGTATAGACATGCACCAGGGCGCCCGCCTGATTGAGATGGGTGAGGGTGAAGGAGATACCGAACTTCACCGGCGTGAGGGCAAGGCCCTTGCGCAGCAGGCCACCTTTTCGATTGTAGGCTTCAATCTGCTTGCGGCGTTTGCGGTAGGAGGAGGAGGCTTCGAGCGTCTCAATCAGGTCGAGGGCGATATTGTCTTCAACCTTCATGCCATAGGGCGTGACATCGCGGCCTTTGGCGTAGAGGTTGCGCTTCCTCACATCCAGCGGATCAAGGCCGAGCTTCACGGCGATCACATCCATCAGGCGTTCGGCGAACACCATGCCCTGGGGGCCGCCAAAGCCACGGAATGCGGTGTTCGATGCAGTGTGGGTTTTTAGCCGCCTGGTGGCGATGCGGGCAGCAGGATAGAAATAAGTGTTGTCGGCATGGAACATGGTGCGGTCGCAGATTGCGCCGCTCAGGTCAGCCGAATAGCCGCAGCGGGCGAACAAATCGACATCGACATCGGTGATGCGGCCTTCGCCGTCGAAGCCCGCGTCATAAGTGGCGCGGAAATCATGGCGCTTGCCGGTCATGATCATGTCTTCGTCGCGGTCCAGCCGGCACTTGGCGGGGCGGCCGGTGACGTGCGCAGCGAGTGCGGCGAGACAGCTCCATTGGGCCGCCTGACTTTCCTTGCCGCCGAAGCCGCCACCCATGCGGCGGCACTCGCAGGTGACGAGCGCATCGGCCACGCCCAGCATTTTGGCGACGATGTGCTGAACTTCGGTCGGGTGCTGGGTCGAACTCAACACCGTCATGGCGCCGCTTTCTTCCGGGAGCGCCATGCCGATCTGGCCTTCGAGATAGAATTGCTCCTGGCTGCCAATGAGGAAACTTTCGCCAACCCGGTGTTTGGCGGCCTTGCGGGCCCTGGTGAAATCGCCGCGCTTGAATTCATAGGGCGGCAGAAGGTCCTTCACCTTCATGGCGAGGGACTGGTCGACGGTGACGGCCGGCGTTTCCTTGACGATCTCGATCTTCGCCAAACGCGCGGCGCGGCGGGCCTGCTCGCGGGTCTCGGCGACCACGGCAAAGATCACCTGGCCATGGAATTCAATTGCACCATCGGCGAGGATCGGATCGCCGCCAATCGACGGGCTGCAATCGTTGAGGCCGGGAATGTCCTTGGCGGTGAGCACGGCGACGACGCCGGGGGCAGCGCGCACCGCCGACAGATCCATGGTCTTGATCTTGCCGCGCGCGCCATCCTTGGCATAGCCCGGCTCCACGTGAACAAGACCATCGGGTTCGCGCAGGTCATCGATGTAGTTCGCCGTTCCGGTGACATGGAGCACGGCACTGTCGTGAACCAGTGGCAGGCCGACGATGTCCGTTGCCAGTGGTTTCATGTCAGGCGGCCTCTCCGCGGCTGCCCACCACGCGGGTGTTCATTGCGCCTGATAATTCGAACAAAGCTTTGCGCAGCAACCCTTGCGCCACTTCCAGGCGATAGGCGGCGGAGGCACGCATGTCGCTGATCGGCTGCATAGTCGGTGGCCAAAGCATCAACGGCGCGCAGCCAGCCGGTTTCAGTATCGAGCGACAGGCCCGTCAGCGCCTTTTCGGTTGCGGTTGCGCGCTTGGGGGTCGCCGCCATGCCGCCAAAGGCAATGCGGGCGCCGGTAATGGCGTTCCCATTCAAGGTGAATTTGAAGGCGGCCATGACAGCCGAGATATCCTGGTCGAAGCGTTTGGAAATCTTGTAGGCGCGGAAGCGTTCATTAGCGGCAAGACGTGGGATATTGATGCGCCACACCAGTTCGCCGGGCTTCCTGTCCTGTTTGCCATAGGCCACGAAGAAATTCTCGATGGGGAGCGAACGCGCTTCGTCTGCCATGGCGCAGCACAAGTTCGGCACCGAGCGCAATGAGCATGGGCGGCATGTCGCCGATGGGCGAACCGTTGGCGATGTTGCCGCCGATGGTGCCCGATGCCCGCACTTGCTTGGCGCCGATGCGGCGGAGAACTTCGCCCGGCATCGGCATCGATCTTGGCAAGGTAGGGTTCAGCCTCGGCATAGGTTACGGCGGCGCCGAGCGACAGCATGTCTGTCGCCATCATCGATGGCGTGAAGCTCCTGCACATTGCCGATGCAGATGATTTTCGGAAGCGTGCGGAGCTGCTTGGTGATCCACAGGCCGACGTCGGTGTTGCCGGCGACGATGGTGGCATCCGGGTTGGCTGGCGGCGAGTGCGAAAGCGTATTCGGCGGAAGACGGAACGGCGACGAAGCTTTCGGCGTGCCACACATGACATCTGCGCCATCGGTCAAGGGCGGCGAGTTGGCGGGCTGGCTGCATCAGCGCCCTTGGCCCAGCGATCAACGGCGCGGCCAGTGCAGGAGGCTATCGCCGGCGTCGACGATGGGGCGATAGCCGGTGCAGCGGCAGAGATTGCCGGCGATGTGATCGACGATTTCCTGGCGCGTGGGGCGGTGGCCGGCATGATAGAGCGTGAACAGCGACATGACGAAGCCCGGCGTGCAGAAGCCGCACTGGGAGCCATGCTTGTCGACCATCGCCTTCTGCACCGGATGCAGCTTGCCGCCATCGGCCAGATCATCGACGGTGACCAGTTCCTTGCCGTGAAGTTGGGCGACGAGAAGGATGCAGGCGTTCACCGGTTCGTAGATCACCTTGCCATTTCGCAGCGTGCCAATGGCGACAGTGCAGGCGCCGCAATCGCCCTCATTGCAGCCTTCTTTCGTGCCTTTCGATTTTTCCTCAAGGCGCAGGTGATCGAGCACGGTGCTGCATGGGAGGAACAGCGCCGAGCTCGACCACCTTGCCTCGCCTCAAAAACCTGATGGTGTTTGAGGTCATGGTTTCAGCTGCCGCGATAGGTGGAGAAGGAATAGGGCGAAAGCAGCAATGGCACATGATAGTGTTGGCCGGGATCGGCAATGCCGAAGCGGATGGGGATGATGTCGAGAAATGGCGGATCCGGCAGCGTGTGGCCCTCGGCCTTCAGATAGGCACCGGCGTAGAAGCGCAATTCATAGGTTCCGCGCATCAGGGCCGTGCCTTCGAGCAATGGGCCATCGAGCACGGCCATCGGCGTTGGTGTGTACGGTCTTGAGCAGAACTGGGCCGCCATCGAGATTGAACAACTCGATTTTCAAACCCTGCGCCGGTGTTCCAGCTGCGGCATCCAGAACATGGGTGGTGAGACGCCCCATCTCCGCTTTGTTCCCTGTATTGCGCTTGTCTAGCGGTATTGTTCGCCGCCAGTTGCCGGTATTTGTTAACAGAGTTTAAATGTGCGAAAAAGACGCATAATGCACACAGTCCGTGCGCTAATTTCGCACAGCCGATATCTCCTGTTTCGAAAGTCAGGAACGCGTCGGTCGCCGGCCGATTGCTGCGGCTGCTGCGGCAGACAATCACCAGCCGGTCGGGCGAAAGATTTTCGCTTTCGCAGCGGAATCCAGACCAGGGAACCTTCTGCGAGGTCGCGTTCAATTCCGGTCGTCGGTTGAAAGGCGATGCAGCTTCCCATGCGCGCCAACGTCGCCATCAAGCGCAGGGAGTTGCACTCGAAGGCCGGGTGCAGAGGGGCTTTTCCTCCACCAAACGCGCTATCGAGCAAGGCGCGCAAACTGAGGCCTCGCGACGGCCATGCAAGGCATTCGCCCTCGCAATCGGCCAGCGACAGCGATTGGGCGTGTTGAGCCAGGCGATGGCCTGGTGCCATGATGACACCGACGCGATAGTCGCGCGTGTAAACAGCATCGAGCTGATCCAGGCTGGTTGGATTGAAGGTGATGCCGATATCGGCGGCATGCTCGCGTACCAGTTCGGTGACGGCATCAGAGCCGGCGACCGAAATGGACACTTCGATGCCCGGATAGGCGGTCGCGAATCTGGCAAAGCACCTCCGGCAGACATGGTCACGGAAATGCTTTCGACGGTAGCAACATTCAGGTGCCCGCGCCTCAGGCCCTGAAGGGCGCTGATGGCATCCAGCGTTTCGTCATGCTGGTGCGCTGCGGCGCGCAGGCCCTTGAGGAGCGTTTCACCGGCGGTCGACAACAGAAGCTGGCGTCCGCTGCGATCAAAAAGCGGGGTCCCGAGCTGGTGTTCGAGCAGAATGCAGCTGGCGGCTGATAGCCGACGGAGCGACGTTGAGATGTCGCGACGCAGCGCGGACTGAACCGGCTTCGGCAATGGCCAAGAAGTAGCGGCAGCCGAGGGACAGGAAGGGTTCCGGCTTCGCCATGGCATCAACTGATCAGGATGGCGCGGAAGTCATTGACGTTGGTTTGCGTCGGGCCGGTGATCACCTGCTCGCCCAGGGCCTCGAAGAAACCGTGGCCGTCGTTGTTTTCAAGACAGGCGACGGGATCGATGCCGCGGCTCCGGGCGCGTTGCAATGTGGATGGACCAACGACCGCCCCGGCGACCGGTTCCATGCCGTCAATGCCATCGGTATCGGCGGCAAGCAGATGCACGTGCGGATGGCTCGCCATGGCGACCGCGAAGGCAAGCGCAAATTCCACATTACGTCCACCCCGGCCTGAGCCTCGCACGGTGACGCCGGTTTCGCCGCCCGACAGCAGCAGGCAGGGTCTCGCTATGGGATCGTTGTATTGCAGGATGTGCTGAACGATGCCGGCATGGACCTTGGCCACTTCGCGCGATTCACCTTCGATGCGGTCTCCGAGGTAGAGCACGTTGAGGCCCTGTTGCACGCGCCGCCGCAATGGCACGTGTTGAAGCTGGCATTGGGCGACACGATGACTTTGGTGACATTGTCATCACGCAAAGGCCCCCGCGCCACGGGCGGCGCTGCGAGGCAGGCAATGATGCGATTGCGGTATGGCGATGCCGTAGCGCTTAAGAATATCGCGCGCGTCATGCTTCGTGGTGGTGTCTGCGAACGTGGGGCCGGATGCGACGATGGCCGGATCGTCACCGGGAACGTCCGAGACAATCAGCGTGTGGATGCGGGCGTCACCGGCGGCGCGGGCGAGAAGGCCACCTTTAATGGCCGAGACATGTTTGCGCACGCAGTTGAGTTCGGCAATGTTAGCGCCACACTTCAAGAGCGCCCGGCCGAGTTCACGTTTTTCTTCCGGCGTGACGCCTTTTGCCGGCTTCGACATAAGGGCAGAGCCCCCGCCGGAGATCAGTGCCACGAGAAGGTCATCCGGGCCGAGTGAACTTGCCAGCGCCAAAGCTGCTTCCGCCGCTGCGAGGCTTCCTGCATCGGGCACCGGATGGCTGGCATGCAACAGTTTGATCGATGTCAGAGCCGAAGGTTGACCATGGGGGGCAATCGCAATGCCTTCAAACGGACCCTTCCACGCCTTTTCGAAGGCTTCGGCCATTGGCACGGCCGCCTTGCCTACCGCGATGACCGCAGTGCGGCCAAGCGGCGGCGGCGGAAGATTGGCAACAACGCCTTCAACCGGACTGGCGGCAGCAACTGCCACATCAAACAGCGAACGCAGAATGGCAAATGCCCGGTCATCTTCCATGGAAGGTCCCAACCCCAGCGGCTAGGTTTGGCATGACTCATTTGGGCTTGCCAGCGGCTTTGCGTGGCATTCGCAAAAATTCGTCGTCAAATTTGCTTCGAACTGGCAGGCAACACTTAACCGGATGCTCAGCACACCAACTGATTAACCTCAAACACCGTCAAAATGAGCGGTATAAATGGGGCATCGGCTTGAGATGTTGTTAACGACAATTCCGGGGAGGCTATCATGTATGTCACAACCAATTCGGCAGTCGTATGGAAGCGCCTGGCCGACGAAAACCGGGAATCTGCAAGATTACTGGGCAAGATCGCCGTTGGCCTGTTCGTCCTCCTGCTGGCGGCGGGCGCCTATGCGTTTTCGGCGCGCAGCAGCCTCGCCAGCGTGTGCGCGACCGTGGAGAAATCGTCCGAGCGGTCGAGCGCCAGAGCGCTGACTGAACTGGCCAACACATTGTTGTCGGGTGAGTGCGCCTGAATACTTAACTGGCCATAAACCCTTCGCGGATTCGGTAACCAGCGGCAGCCCGGCAATTGAAGTCAATTTTCAGGAGTTGCTGGTAAAGCCCATCCCATGGCAGCGGAGACTGCCGGGATGGAGTCACGAGCATGGAACTTAGGCAGGCTCTCGCCGCGAGCCGCTATGTCGACCGCGAGGTGGTGCAGCGAATCCTGAAGTTTGTTGATTGCGTGTTCATTCTTTGCTTTTGCGGCGCTCATCCTGTTGCACGCCGCCGTTCCGCCGGCAGGCCACATTGCTGCGGTCACAATTGGATTTCTGGCGGCGGAAATTTCGCTGTTGTGCGTATTCGTGTTGCGCGCCATCAGGCTCTACGACGTCAGGGCACTGGCCGGAGGATTTGGCGTCATCGCCCGGGCTGCAGCAGCGGCAATCCTTGCCGGCGGCATTCTGTTTTCAGCAGCCAACCTGACACTGCTGCCGCTCGACAGCCGCTGGGCGGTTTGGTGGCCAATGTCGATTGCAGCCTACTTCCTGATGACCCGCTGGTCGATTGCCCTGTGGGCCATTCCCATCAACAACAATGGCGGATTTCGCAAGCGTGTAGCCATCGTCGGTGGCGGCAAGGCGGCGGAAGACGCGCTGAAACTACTTGAGGCGTCGAGCGATGCCGAGATCGACATTGCCGGCCTGTTCGACGACCGTGAAGATCTGCGCAGCCCAGCCTCGGTTCTGAAGCACCGGAAAATCGGCAAGATCGGCGATCTTGCGGAGTTTGCCCGCAGCAATCGCATCGACCTGATCATCGTGGCCATTCCGCTTTCAGCGGAAGCACGGCTTCTGCACATCCTGAAACGGCTGTGGGAACTGCCCGTCGATATCCGCATCAGCGGCCAGGCCTCGAGCCTGAAACTTGGGCCCGGTGCCTACACTTATCTTGGGCGCCTGCCCCTCCTCACAGTATTCGACCGGCCGCTGAACGGCTGGAGCATGTTCATGAAGAGTGCGGTGGACCGCATTGTCGCGGGGCTAGCCATCGTGCTGCTGTCACCAGTCATGCTGGCCGTCGCTATTGCGGTGCGACTCGAAAGCACGGGACCCGCAATTTTCCGGCAGCGGCGTTATGGCTTCAATAACGAACTGATCGAGGTGTTCAAATTCCGGTCAATGCATGCCGACCGGACCGATGCCAATGCCGCCAGGCTGGTAACCAGGGGCGACCCAAGGGTAACCAGAGTGGGCCGCATCATCCGCAAAACATCGCTCGACGAGTTGCCGCAATTGTTCAATGTGCTCACCGGGCAACTGTCACTGGTCGGGCCCGCGCCCCCACGCCACCCAGGCCAAGGCGGCGGACGCACTCTATGAAAAAGTAGTCGATGGCTATTTCGCCCGCCACAAGGTAAAGCCCGGCATCACAGGCTGGGCGCAAATCAATGGCTGGCGTGGCGAAACCGACACGCGAGAGAAGATCGAACAGCGCGTGAGGCACGATCTCGAATACATCGACCAGTGGTCGCTTGGCTTCGATTTGCTGATTCTCGCCAAGACGCCATTCGCGCTGCTGAAGAGCGAAAATGCCTATTGATTAGCGGGCAATGGTAACCGTGGCATGGGCGCGGCCAGCGACATCCGCCGCCACGGAACCCAATACAAGGCGCGACAAACCATGCTTGTCGCCAGTGCCAACAACGATGTGGCCGTAGCCGTTTTCCTCCGCATACTGAACGATCGCCGCCGCCGCTTCGCGCGAGCGTAGTGCCACTTCTTCAACTTTCGCGGCGCCTGATTTTCTGGCTTCGGCGGCGGCATTGTCCAGCACCCGCTTAACGTCAGTGTCTTCCATTGTGTAGATCAAGGGCCCGCGAATGCCGCCACGGGCGACATTCACCGTACAGATGGTCAATGGCGCGCCAAGCTTGGCCGACAACTCGGCGGCCAGTTGCACGGCTTGAAGCGAGTGGCTGGTGCCATCAGTGGCGCAAAGAATTTTTTGTGTCATGGATATCTCCTGGCGTTGGCCACTTCTTGTTCAGCGGCATCGTCGCTTTCAAACTGCGCTGGCCGCAAGTCCGATGCCTTGACCTCAATCAATACTGCCCGGGGCTTTCGCTATGACGCACTTGTCAAGTCTGCTAAGAGAGAATCGCCGGAAAGACCGGCTGTTCAAACATTTGGGGGTCAAAATGGACATCACACAACTCATCATCCAGCTGGTGGTCGGGGCGATTGGCGGCAACGTGGCGGGTGCCGCGATGAAGGACAAGAGTCTGGGCACACTCGGCAACACCATTGCCGGCGTGATCGGCGGCGGCGTCGGCGGCCAGTTGCTCAACATGGTGCTGGGCGGTGGTGCTGGCGATGCGGCGGCGGCGGCCGGCGGCATGGATATCGGCGGTATCATTCAGCAGGTTGCCGGTGGCGGCATCGGCGGCGCCATCCTGATGGCCATCGTTGGCATGATCAAGAACAAGTCCTAGTCAGATTATCTGATACGACGGAAACGGGCGCCGCGTGGCGCCCGTTTGCATTCTGGCCTGGCAATCAGAGTTGATCGGTCGCGAAGGTGTCGCAATCGCCCAGCGCCCGAGCCTGCAGGCCCTGCTTGAACCAGCGGACGCGCTGTTCCGAAGAGCCGTGGGTGAATGAGTCTTCCACCACATAACCCTGGGATTTCTTTTGCAGCCGATCATCGCCAATGGCGGCGGCGGCATTCAACGCTTCTTCGAGATCGCCCTGCTCGAGAATTTTGGCGGCTCCCGCTTCCTGACCCCAAATACCGGCGAGACAATCGGCCTGCAACTCCATGCGCACGGAAAGCAGGTTGCCCTCGGCTTCGGACACACGCATCCGTTCCGCCTGAACCTTGCCGGCAATGCCGAGGATGTTCTGGATATGGTGGCCAACTTCATGGGCAATGACATAGGCCTGGGCAAAGTCGCCGGGTGCGCCAAGCTTGTCCTTCATATCCTGATAGAACGCCAGGTCGATGTAAACCTTATGATCGCCGGGGCAATAGAACGGGCCCATTGACGATTGCGCGTTGCCGCATGCCGACTGCACGAAACCGGTGAACAGCACCAACTTGGGCTCCTCATAGGTTTTGCCCATGTCTTTGAATATTTTACCCCACACGCGCTCGGTGGAGCCCAGCACGCGGCCGATGAAATCGCGGCCGGCATCGGTGGTCACATCGGTTGTTGTAACACCGCCGCCGGTGCCGGTTGAATCATCGGCATTGGTCACCTGGGTGTCGCCACCCGGCAGGGTAAGCTCGGTGTTTTGCCCGGTGGGAGACAGTGCCTCCGCCGTTAATCACTTGCAGCAAGTCGATGCCAAAGATCAGCTTGAGGGCGAAATAAGCGATAACCAGCATGATGATGGTAGACACGCTGAAGCCGCCGCCACGGCCGCCCATGGGAATGTTTACACGGCGGCCACCGCCGCCGCCAGGAAAGTTAAATCCGCCGCCGCCGCCCTGGCCGCGCCTGTCTTCCACATTGTCGCTCGGTTTTTCGTTGTCGAGACGCATCGCCTCACCTCTTTCAGTTACCCCCGGACCTCGACAGTCCGCGCGCGGAATTTGACGAGATCATAGACCAATTTCAAGGCCGGAGTCTCAATTGATGTCATTTGCGCCAATTCGATGACCGCGCCGAGGATGGCATCGAGTTCGATTGGCTTTGCGGATTCCACATCCTGCAACATTGATGTCTTGTGGGCGCCAACCTTGGCCGCCATGTTCATGCGCTCTTCCGCGCTCACGGCAAACGTGACGCCAAGCGCTTCCGCTACGGCGCGTGATTCGTCCATCATGGTTCGGATCACCCGGCGGGTTCCCTGATCGGTGGCGAGATCGATCAGTGTGCCTTGGGTGAGCACACTTACCGGATTGAAACTCAGATTGCCCCAGAGTTTCAGCCATATTTCATCGCGCAAGTCATCCTTCACCGGGCTTTTGATGCCAGCCGATGTCAGAAGCTTGGCAAGCCTCACGACGCGCTGTGATTTCTCGCCTGATGGTTCGGCAATCGGCATGCGGTCGCCATAGTTGTGTGCGACGACACCAGGCGCTTCAAGTTCGGCAGCTTGCCAGACGACGGCGCCGATGGCGCGCTCGGGTCCAAGTCCCTTCCAGATGACACCACCAGGATCGACGCTCTCCAGCGTGCGGCCATCATGGGGGCCACCATGCTTGTGGAAATACCACCAGGGCAGGCCATTCTGACCGAAGAGAATTGCGGTATCGGCATTGAGCAAAGGCCTGAGTGCCGGAACTGCATCGGGTATCGCACCGGTTTTCAGCGTCAGGATCACGAAGTCCTGCGGGCCGAGATCGGCGGCTGTGCCACTGGCATGCAGTTTGACGATTTTGGTTTCGCCACCTTGTTTCAGTGTGAGGCCATTTGCCTTGATCGCTGCAAGATGCGCGCCGCGGGCAACAACTGAGACGTCACACTCACCCTTCATCGCCAGGCGCGCCGCGATGTAGCCGCCGATAGCGCCGGCGCCGAAGATGCAGACTTTGGTCATGCCAGTCCCAGTTTTTGAGCGAGGCCAATGCGCTGCAGCTTGCCTGTGGCGCCCTTCGGTATCTCGGCCAGGATGACGATGCGGCGCGGCACCTTGAAGGCCGCGAGTTTATCCGACGCGAAAGCGCGGAGATCGGCCTCGGTGGTGCTCTGGCCATCACGCAGGACGACGGCGGCAGCCACTTCTTCGCCGAGCTTGTCATGCGGCATAGCAAATGTGACAGCTTGCAGAACAGCGGGATGATCCATCAGCACGTCATCGACCTCCATCGGCGCCACCTTCTCGCCGCCGCGATTGATGATCTCCTTCAGGCGGCCGGTGATTTTAACATAGCCATCTTCATCCATCAGACCCTGATCGCCAGTGTGGAACCAGCCGTGGGCGAAGCCATCTTCATTGGCCTTCGGATTGTTCTCATAGCCCTTGGTGACATTGGGGCCACGGGTGACGACTTCGCCTTCCTGTTGCGGGCCGAGCAATTTGCCATCGGGCGCCATGATTGAAACCTCGGGCCCCGCCGCACAGCCGACGAAGCCCGGCTTGCGCTTTCCTGGTGGCAGCTGGTTCGAGGTCATCTGGTGAGCATTCTCAGTCATCGCATAGGCCTCGATGACCGGGCACCCGAAGGTTTTTTCCAGCTGGTGGAACACCGGCACCGGCAACGATGCCGAACTTGAGCGAATGAAACGCAGCGGATGGCGCTTGATCACCTCGTCATTGCGTTCAGCGCGCGACAAGATGGCCTGATGCATGGTTGGAACCGCCGTATACCAGGTGGGGGCCGCCTCATCGAACCAGCCAAAGAATTTGAGTGCGTTGAAGCCTGGTGTGCAGCACACGGACGCACCCGCCGAAAGCGTGGCCAGGATTGCTGCCACCAACCCATGAATATGAAACAGCGGCATGATGTTCACGCAGCGATCAGTATTGGTGAGGACCAAAGTCTTCCGAATGCTGCCAGCCGAAGCCAGAAGATTAGTGTGAGTGAGTGGCACGATCTTGGGGCGCGACGTGGTGCCGGAGGTGTGGAGAACGAGAGACACATCTTCAGCGGCGGCGCGTTTTGAATGCGCCGGGCCAATCGATGGGCCCCCGATCACAAAACATCCGGCGGCGGCAGCGGGGATGAGTTCGAGAAGTGGAATCCCCAAACGCTTCGCGGCGGCCACGGCAGGCGAGTTGCTGCCGTGCTCCACCAGCAATGCCTTGCACCTCAAGTCATCCATATAGAAGTGGAACTCGTCTTCTTTGTAGGCGGGATTGAGTGGGGCCGCCGTGCATACCGAGCTGCAGGCGACGAAAGCTGCCGCCATCTCCGGCCCATTGGGCAGAACGATGGCAAGCTTGTCGTTGGGTGCGAAGCCGCGCCCTGCAAGCGCATCGGCAGTCTCGCTGCCCAGTCTGGCGAAGGCGCCATAGGTGAGCGGTTCGCGTCCGGGAGCCAGCAAGGCTGGGGCAGCGGCAGGCTGGCGGGCAAGGAGGTCTGACAATATCATGTCCCTGTTTCCCGATTTTAGTGGCGGGCGTCAACGTTGCTGGCAATTGCCCCTTGGGCTATGACCCCGGCCATGACCGACAAACTCACCATTGCGCTTGCCCAGCTCAACCCGACGGTTGGGGCAATCAAGGCCAATCTGGAAAAGGCCAGGGCCACGCTTGGCGGGCCTGAGGCATTGCGATCTGGTGTTGTTTCCGGAACTCTACATCGCCGGTTATCCGCCGGAAGATCTGGTGCTGCGCCAGAGTTTCGTGGCCCAGTGCAAGGCGGCCGCCGAGGAACTTGCGGCGGAATTCGCCGGTGGCCCGGCCATCCTGATCGGGCTGCCGTGGGCCGACGCCTCGGGGCTGAAGAACGCGGTCGCCCTGCTCAATGGCGGAAAAATCGAAACCGTCCGGTTCAAGTTCGACCTGCCGAACTACGGCGTGTTCGATGAAAAGCGGGTGTTCACGCCGGGGCCGGCACCGGGGCCCGTCGTCGTCAAGGGAGTGCGCATCGGCGTTCCGATCTGCGAGGATATCTGGACCGAGGAAACCTGCGAGACGCTGGCCGAGACGGGTGCGGAAATCCTGCTGTCGCCCAATGGTTCGCCGTTCGAACAGAACAAGGATGACGTGCGCCTCAACCTGGTGGTGGCGCGCGTCACGGAAACCGGGCTGCCGCTGGCCTATCTCAACCAGGTTGGCGGGCAGGACGAACTGGTGTTCGATGGCGCATCCTTCGTTCTCAACGCCGACCGCAGCTTGGCCTTGCAGATGCCGATGTTCGAAGAGGCTGTGGCCGTCACCGAGTGGGTGAAGCACGCGAATGGAAAATGGCGAATGGCCAATGGGGAGATTTCGCGCCTTCCCGAAAATGAAGAAGAGACGTGGAAGGCCTGCGTGCTGGGGCTTCGCGACTATGTGCTGAAGAACCGATTTCCCGGCGTGGTGCTGGGGCTTTCGGGTGGCATCGATTCCGCCGTGGTCGCCGCCATGGCGGTCGATGCGCTGGGGGCGGAGAAGGTTCACTGCGTGATGTTGCCCTATGCCTATACCAGCCGGGACAGCCTCGTCGATGCCGAGGAATGCGCCAAGCTCTTGGGCGTGCGTTACGATGTGGTGCCGATCAAGGAACCGGTGGAGGGCTTCCTTTCGGCACTGGGGCCGATGTTCACGGGAACCACCAGCAGGCGTGACCGAGGAAAATTTGCAGTCGCGCTCGCGTGGCGTGATCCTCATGGCAATTTCCAACAAGTTCGGCGCGATGGTGCTGACCACCGGCAACAAGTCGGAAATGTCGGTGGGCTATGCCACACTCTATGGCGACATGAATGGCGGCTACAATCCGATCAAGGATGTCTACAAAACTGAAGTCTATCGTCTGGCTGCGTGGCGCAATACTCAGGGCCATGTGATTCCTGAACGCATCATCACCAAGGCGCCGACGGCGGAACTGCGTGAAAACCAGAAGGACCAGGACACGCTGCCGCCCTATGACGTGCTCGACGCGATTCTGAACGGCCTTGTCGAGAAGGAATTGCCGGTGGCCGATATCGTGGCGCAAGGCTTCGACGAGGCGCTGGTGAAGCGCATCCAACACATGCTCTATGTTGCCGAATACAAGCGGCGGCAGGCGGCACCCGGCGTCAAGATCACAAGGCGCAACTTCGGCCGCGACCGGCGCTATCCGATCGTCAACGGCTTCAGGGATGAGCGCTTGTAATGACCATCGTTCGCTTTGCTCCCTCGCCTACCGGCCGCATACATATCGGCAATGCCCGCACCGCCATTCTCAACTGGCTGTTCGCCAGGAAGACCGGCGGGCAATTCATCCTGCGCTATGACGATACCGATGCGGCGCGCTCCACCGAGGAATTCGCCAATGGCATCGCCGAGGATCTGGCGTGGATGGGGATTGTTGCCGATCGCGTCGAGCGCCAGTCCAGCCGCTATGGCCGCTATGACGCGGTGGTGGAACAGCTCAAGGCCGAGGGACGGCTTTACCCCTGCTATGAAACCGCCGACGAACTGGAGCGGCGGCGCAAGCGCCAGGAAGCGCGCGGCGGCCCCCGCATCTATGATCGCGCCGCGCTGAAGCTGACGCGATGCCGAGCGCGCCGCTCTCGAGGCTGAGGGGCGCAGGCCGCACTGGCGCTTCAAGCTGGATGATCGCGTGGTGGAGTGGACCGACCTCATTCGCGGCGCCCAGCATGCGGAGCTTTCCAGCCAGTCCGACCCCGTGCTGGTGCGTGAGGATGGAAGCTATCTCTACACTCTGCCTTCGGTGATCGACGACATCGACTTCGGCGTCACCCACGTGATCCGTGGCGAAGACCATGTGACCAACGCCGCGGTGCAAATCGAGATCACCGAAGCACTGGGCGGCATGGTGCCAACATATGCCCATCACTCGTTGCTGACGGGTGCGGACGGCAAGGGACTGTCGAAACGACTGGGCTCGCTTTCTATCCAGGGCCTGCGCGAAGGCGGGTTGGAGGCGATGGCTGTTGTTTCGCATGCAGCGCTTCTCGGCACCTCCGACAACATTCATCCGTGCGCGGATTATAACGAACTGATTGAAGGCTTCGACCTCGGCAAGCTGTCACGCGCTCCGGCACGCTTCGATGAGGCGGAACTCCGCCATCTCAATGCCCGCCTGCTGCATGCAATGCCGTGGGCGGCGGTAAACGGCCGACTGGGCTTCGGCTCTGAAGCGTTCTGGCTCGCCGTGCGCGGCAACATTGAAACCCTTGCCGAGTCAAAGACTTGGCAGGATATCATCACAGATCGAATCAAGACAGAGCCAGCGGCAGAGGACATCGAGTTGCTTACCGCCGCAAAACGCCTGCTGCCCGGCGAACCCTGGACCACGGAGACCTGGAAGTCCTGGACCGAAGCGCTCAAGGCCGAAACGGGCCGCAAGGGAAAAGCGCTTTTCATGCCGCTGCAGATTGGCACTCACCGGCCTCGACCACGGCCCGGAATTGGCCCAGCTTCTCCCCCTCATCGGCCGCGAAAGAGCGCTTGAGCGGCTCTCGTGATTGCGCAATGATGCGCATGATCCTCGTCGGACAATATGACTCTCCGTTCGTGCGCCGGGTGGCGGTGACACTTCATCACTACCACATGCCGTTCACGCGCAATCCGCTGTCGGTGTTCCGCAATGCCAAGGACATGCAGAAGATCAATCCACTGCTGCGGGTGCCGGCATTGATTACTGAAGAGGGCGAGACGCTGATCGATTCTTCGGCGATCCTCGACTACATTGACGAAAAGGCGGGACCGGCGCGGGCGCTGACACCGGCGCACGGTCCCCTGCGTCGGCAGTGTCTGCAGGCCATGGCGATTTCCACCGGCATTTCCGACAAGGCGGTGGCGCTGTTCTTCGAGCGCCTGTTCCACGACAAGAAGGCGATCAGCAAGGACTATGAGAAGCGGCTGATCTCGCAAATCACCGAAGGACTGAAGAAGCTGGAAAGCGACTGTGGCATGCCGTGGTACGTCGACAATCACCTGTCGCAGGCCGATGTCACCATCGGCTGCATGTTGTGGCATGTGAAGGCCAGGCTTCCGGAATGTTTCCCGCCGGGCAAATATCCGAAGCTCCATTCCCTGGCGCTCCATTGCGAAACGCGGGACGAGTTTGTGGCGGCGAGGCCCAGCGCCAATGAAACGGTGCCTAAGCCGGCATAGGGATTTCGATCGAGGCGTCCGGCACCTTGAAGCCGTATTTGAACGGCGGGGCGGGCGGCGAGCGCCAGATACCAGCGCTTCACGTGGGGAAAATGATTAAGGTCAATCCGATGCCGTTCGTGCCGGGCGATCCACGGGAAGGTGGCGATATCGGCAATTGAGTACTCACCGCATATGAACTCATTGGCCGCAAGCTGGGTGTCCAGCACCTTGTAGATGCGGCGGGCTTCGGTGGCGAACCATTCCTCGGCGAAAGGCGCCTTGCCCACATTGTATTTCAGGAAGTAGTGGGCACGGCCGAGCATGGGTCCCACGGTGGACATTTGCCACATGAGCCATTCATGCACCTTGATGCGGGCAGCCTGCTCCTTCGGGTAGAATTTTCCCGACTTGTCACCAAGATACATGAGAATGGCACCCAATTCGAAGATGCTCTGGCCATTCTCCCGGTCGATTATGGCCGGGATCTTGTTGTTGGGCGAAATCTTCAGGAAGGCGGGAGCGAACTGCTCGTCCTTACCTAGGTTGATGGGGTGAACCGCATACGGCAGTGCCATTTCCTCAAGCGCGATGGAAATTTTCCACCCGTTGGGCGCACTCCACGTAAAGAGATCGATCATAGCAGTTCCAATCCACCGCCCTGCTCCATGCTTTGCTCAAGATCGAGGATGCGGTCATAGGCCTGCGGATCGAGAACGCTGAGGCCTGATAACAACAAAGCTTCACGCGCCGCAGCACTGTCGGGGCTGGCGAAGCAATCGGCAAGGGCCCTGCGGATCACGTCTGCGTCACCGGCCATGGTCACAAAAGGCAGGCCGGGCACGCTGGGCGAGCGGGCGATCTCGACAAGTCCCTCGAGATAGTCCGGGCGGTAGCGGCGGGCGAGAGCCACGCACACGGCATCGACGGCGCAAACATCCGCCTTGCCATCGCGCACGGCAATCATCGATCGCACATGGCCACCAGATTCCTTGACATCGCCAAAGAACCGGCCCCGGTCCGCCATGAATGAAAAAACCAGCTTGAGGGCCAACATGCCCGACATCGAAGTCCGGATTGTTCACGGCGGCAGCTTTGCCCCGGAATGATTCCAGCGGTGCCATTTTGCGAGCCAGAATGATGCTGCAGTAATTGGCGCCTTCGCAGCCATCAGCGGCATAGTGCGGCGTCGCAAGGTAAGTCAGCTTGCCGCGAAACCGATGGGTGAAGGGGTAGCCGCAGGTCTGGCTGAACAGCAGGTTGGGGTCGTGCCAGACTTCAGTGTAGTGCGGCCGGCGGTCGATCGCTGGCAAGCCCTCAATATGCCGTGAAAGCCCGGTCCACAACGCATCGGTGGCTTCGCGGATTTCCGGCCAGTCATACATGGGAAGCGAGGCGGTCATCGGTCAATCCAGCTGAGGGAGCTTCCGCCCGCAAACAAGTCACGATAGTATCAGGCGAGCGCTTGGACGCAATGCATGAAAGCAGAACCGTGTTGCCAACGATTTCGGCCGTCATCCCAACGAAAAACCGGCCCCAGTTCCTGAAGCAGGCCGTGCAAAGCCTGCTCGTGCAGTCACTTCTGCCGCTGGAAATCATTGTGGTCGATGATGGCCAAGGCGCGGCCGTGGCCATGACTGGGCTTTCTTCCATGATTAACGTTCTTGACAACCATTCGCGTGGCCCGGTGCCGGCGCGCAACCTCGGTGTGGCAATGGCTACAGGCGAACTCGTTGTGTTTCTGGATGACGATGACTGGTTCACTGATAACAACTATCTCGCCGAGACAGCCGGGCTTGCCGCAGGCGGTGCGGACCTGGTGTTCTGCGACGGAACCATGATGTTCGAGGACGGCGGCGCCAGCGAAGCTTTCGCTTTCGATGCCGACGCCAGATCATTGGAAACCAACAACACCATTCTGATCTCCGGCGTCATCTACCGCCGGTCCCTGCATGGAAAGCTCGGCGCCTTCGATGAGACCCTGCCCTACTACTGGGACTGGGACTGGTATCTGCGCGTGGCGCGAGGAGGCGGCGTCCTGCGTCGAAGCGCCAACCCGGCGGTGGCAATCCGGGTGCATGCCCAGAACATGTCTGGCGCAAGTCAGGAAGCGGCGCGGCGTGACAATCTCGACCGCCTCTCGGCCAAGCATGGATTGCCGCCGATAGCACTTAAGAACCATCTCAGCCTGGCGCGCGAGCCGCTCACAGGTTAGGGCGCCATTAACCTGTTCACAGCGGGAAAATGAAAAAATCCAGCCAACGCCTTAACCCTGCGTTTAGTGGGTGTCCGTAAAACACGTCGGGGTCTCATTTTCCTGGAGTGATTGGGTTGGAACGCGGAAAATCGGCGGCTGCAATGGTGGCGCCACAGCAACAGGCCGCCCTGCCGGGCAGGCTCATTGCGGAATTCAAAAACCATTCCCTGTTCTGGGCTTTTGCAATCACCATGCTGGTGGCCAGCCTTTGGGTGAAATCCTACGTTCTTCCGACAACACTTGCCGACGGCATCATGGCAGTGGTCGGGTTCGTCATGTTCTGGCCAAGCCTTATCCCGGCGCTGTTTCCATTGGTGCTGTTCCGCATGGCGGTGATCGACCGCTGTGCCAGCCCAACACGCGACTTCCTGCCATCGGTGAAGCGATTCCTCACGGTGGATGGCCGGTTCCTTCGCGGCTTGACGATGATTCTGGCGATCTATGTCTTCATCAACGGATTCTCAAGCCTGAAGTCGCTCATTACTTATGTGCAGCCGTTCAGCTGGGACGCGACGTTTGACGAATGGGACCGCATTTTGCATTTCGGATACCGGCCATGGGAGTTACTGCATCCCATTCTCGCCTATCCGCCCATCACCATGTTGATCAACATCAACTATAATTTCTGGTTTGTGACGCTGACCATGTATTGGCTGCACTTTGCGTTTGCCGAGCAGCCGGGCTTCCGGCGCACCCAGGCAGTGATCGCCTACATGCTTACCTGGAGCGTCGGTGGCGTGATCCTTGCCACTTTATTTTCGTCTGCGGGACCTTGCTATTACGGCAACCTTGGCCTGGGCCACAACCCTTACGAAGAACTCATGGCCTATCTGCGGGTGACCAACACCAACTGGCCGATCTGGGCCATCGATCTCCAGGACGAAATGTGGCTGGGTTACACGTTGAACCAGGGACTCGATGTCACCAAGGGCATCTCCGCCATGCCGAGCATGCACAATGCACAATGCCTGCTTCTCGTTCTGGTCATGTGGAACCGCGGCAAGCTGTTCCGGAATCTGGCCATCCTGCATGGCGTGCTGGTCTTCCTCGGTTCGATACATCTCGGCTGGCACTACGCCGTCGACGCCTATCTTTCCTACGCTCTGGTGGCCGTCACATGGGTTGCGGCGACCCGCATCGCCCGTGCCTGGGAGAGCCGTCGCGGCGCGGCGGCCCTTTCCAACTAAGGGTCCGCAGTCCCCAAAGGTGCCCTCGCCCGCCAGCGGGGGCATTTGCTTCTTGCGGACAAAAGCCAGTGTTTTAAGGGCTTTTGCGGACGCCACAGGTGTTAACAAAAAATTAACACCGGTTTTCCTGAGTTATTTCGACAGGTGCACGAGGAAAAGCCCCCAAAATAAGGGTTTTCACGAATCACGCATTCGGTTAACGATCTGTCACTCGATTCGCCAAAGGAGAGAAAAATGGCTGACGAAAAGGTAGTGACCATTCCGCTGTCGAAGCTGGCCGGAGAGCTTGCCGAGAAGCACGAGATGTCGAAGAAGGCCGTCAATGAATTGCTCGGCGCCTTCATCGAGCTCACCGTCAAGAACCTCAAGAAGGGCAACAAGGTGCGCATCACCGGACTTGGCATCTTCCAGGTTCGCAAGCGCCTCGCCCGCATGGGCCGCAACCCGGCTACCGGCGAAGCGATCAAGATCAAGGCCTCGAAGAAGCTCGCCTTCCGGGCCGCCAAGGAAGTGAAAGAAGCGATCTAAAATCGCTTCGATTTTCGGAAACGGCCTCGCGGGCAACCGCGGGGCCGTTTTCTTTTGATGAAAACAATTCACCGGCGTGGGCGATTGCGGGTGGCCGGGCGGATCGTCTAGTGTCCCGCGCAAGTTCCCGAAAATCAGGATGTTTCGATGAAATCCCAGGCGCGTGTTGTAGTCATTGGCGGCGGCGTTGTCGGCTGCTCGGTGCTCTATCATCTCACCAAGGCAGGGTGGAGCGATGTGGTGCTGGTCGAGCGCGACATTCTTACATCCGGCTCAACCTGGCACGCAGCGGGCGGTTTTCACACGTTGAACGGCGATCCCAACGTGGCCAAGCTGCAAGGCTACACCATTGCGCTTTACGACGAGCTAGAAAGGATTTCCGGCCAGGCCTGCGGGCTGCATCGCTCGGGCGGGCTGATCCTTGCGGATACCCCATCGCGCATGGAATGGCTGAAGATGGCGCACGCGCGGGCCCGCTATCTTGGCATCGAATCCGAATTGCTGACCATGAAGGAAGCCAAGGCGCTCCATCCCCTCCTCGAAGAGAAATACTTTGTCGGGGCCCTGCTCGACAAGGCTGACGGCAATCTCGATCCCGAGGGCACCACCCATGCCTATGCCAAATCGGCGCGCATCGGCGGCGCCGAAATCTATCAGGACACGCGCGTGGAAGAGCTGCGGCCGCGCAAGGACGGCACCTGGGATGTGATGACCGCCAAAGGCAACATTCACGCCGAGCATGTGGTGAACTGCGGCGGGTTGTGGGCCCGCGAAGTGGGCCGCATGGTGGGGCTGGAACTTCCGGTCCTCGCCATGGAGCACATGTATCTCGTCACCGACGAAATGCCCGAGGTGGTGGCCTTCAACAAGGAACGCGGCCACGAGCTGCCGCATGCCATCGACTTCAAAGGCGAGATCTATATGCGCCAGGAGCGCTCCGGTCTCGTTGCTCGGCACCTACGAGCAGGCTTGTGTGCCGTGGCAACCCCGGAAAACGCCATGGGAATTCGGCCGCGAGCTTCTGCAGGCTGACCTTGATCGCATCGCGCCTAACCTTGAGCTTGGCTATAAGCATTTCCCGGCAATTGCCAAAGCCGGCATCAAGCGGGTGATCAACGGGCCGTTCACGTTCACGCCTGACGGCAACCCGTTGGTGGGCCCGGTGCAGGGGCTTCGCAACTATTGGGTGGCCTGCGGCGTGATGGCGGGCTTCAGCCAGGGTGGCGGCGTTGGCCTCGCCCTGTCGCAATGGATGGTGAACGGCGATCCGGGCTTTGACGTGTGGGGCATGGATGTGGCGCGCTTTGGCGAATGGGCGACGCGCAGCTACACCAACGAGAAAGTGCGCGAGAATTATTCGCGGCGCTTCTCCATCCGCTTCCCCAACGAGGAGCTTCCCGCCGCCCGGCCGCACCAGACGACAGCACTCTATGACGTGATGCTATCGCAGGGTGCTGTGATGGGTGACTCGTGGGGCCTGGAAACGCCGTTGTGGTTTGCGCCCAAGGGTGTTGAGCCCAAGGATATCGTGTCGTTCCACCGCTCCAACGATTTCGCGCATGTGAAGGCGGAAGTACTGGCGACGCGCAATGGCGTGGGGGTCACCGAGATCGCCAATTTCGCCAAATATCGCTTCACCGGATCCGGTGCCGAGGCCTTTTTGTCGCGGCTGATGACCAACAAAATGCCGAAGGTTGGGCGCATTGTATTGACGCCCATGCTGAATCCCAACGGCACGTCTGATCGGCGATTTCACCATCGCCAAGGCCAAGGAAGATTGCTTCTACATGTGGGGCTCAAGCCAGGCGCAGAAGTATCACATGCGCTGGTTCGAGCAGCATTTACCCGCCGACGGCAGCGTGAGCATTCACCGCTATGACATGGGCCTCGTCGGACTGTCCATCGCCGGACCGAAATCGCGCGACGTGTTGCAGGCGATGACCGACGAAGATGTTTCCAACGCCGCCTTCAAGTTCATGGACCATCGCGCCATGGACATCGCCAATTGCCCGGCGCTGATCAACCGCGTGACCTATACGGGCGATCTTGGCTATGAAATCTGGGTAGCACCGGATTATCAGCGCCGGCTCTATGATGCGATCATGAAGGCTGGAAAGCGCACACGGGATCGTCAATTTCGGCATGCGGGCGCTGCTGTCGATGCGCCTCGAAAAGAATTTTCCCACCTGGTATCGCGAACTCCGTCCCATCTATGGCGGGTTTGAAGCGGGCATGGACCGCTTCATCGATCTCGACCAAGAACGACTTCATCGGCCGCGATGCGGCAATGGAAGAAAAGCGCACGGGCGGCAAGCTGCGGCGGGTTTCATTCTTCGTCGATGCTGGGGACGCCGACGTGCTGGGTGACGAACCGATCTGGCACAAGGGCAAGGTGGTGGGCTGGATCACGTCCGGCGGCTTTGCGCACTATGTGAACAAGTCGATGGCGCAAGGCTATGTGCCGAAGGAACTGGCGGACGACACCACCGCAGGCACCTTTGAAATCGAGATCATTGGCGAAAACCGCAAGGCAACAATCATCACCGAACCTCCCTTTGACCCCGAAGGCAAGCGAATGCGCGGATAGGGCTGACGCTCAGGCGATGCGCCCATAGAAGCCGATCTGCTCTTCCTTGCTGAACACGACGCCGGGACGATCAAAGTAGGAGAACACGGCGATCAGGCGCTCGCGCTTGCCTTTCACTGTCGAGACCTTGTGGGCGGTGTTCTTGCCGCGGAACACGTTGAGCGTTCCGGCGGAAAGCTTCAGGGTTTGCACGTCCGGGTCTTCGCCGCGCAGAAGTTTCGCGACGCCCTCATAGTTCGGATCGCCGTCGCTGCGGAGATCGGTGCGGTAGACGAAATCACCGCCCTCCTCTGGCGCCTGCAGCAGCAGCGTTGTGGTGAATTCGCTGCGGTCGAAGTGCCAGTTCAGCGTTTCGCCGTCGCGATAGGCCATGACATTTGCCCGGGCCAGCGCATCACGCATGGGAAAAGCGCCTACTTCCCCATGGTGGCAGCGAGAAAGGTGATGAACGGCGACCATTCGTAGATCCACAACGGAACGGCTTGCATCATCTGGTCGGCGCAGATGGTATGATTGACGGTGTCCACCATTTGCAGCGCCGGGTGGTCTGGCGGCAGGCCCGGAATTTCCTTGCGGAAATAGATATTGTGGCGGCGCGTGTGGGTGAAGGACAACGTGTCCATCACCGGGCGGATTTCAGCGATGGCGCGCGCCAGCGCATCGGGCTTCACGAAGCCTTCGAGATTGTACATGCCGTCACGGGCCAGATCATCACGGCAGCGGTCCACCAGCTTGTGCCAGGCATCGGTTCCCGGCTGATGCAGCGGATAGCGATCGAGATCAAGGATATCAAGCATTGGCAAACTCCTGGGCGGCGTCGGTGAACCATTCGTAGACGCTCATTGCAAAGGTGCGCATGGCATAGAGGTGGAAGCTGTGGGCACCGACGCAATGCACCACCAGCGGCATGTGGTGAAGGCCGGTCAGCGCGAACTGCCCCGGCGAGAACACGCTTTCGTGCCAATCAATGGCAATGCCCTTGGCGAGAACATCGCGGGCCGGATCTCCTTCGAGCAGAATGCGGGTGCGGCTCGATGACAGCGGGACGACCGCGCATTTGCCTTCAAGCTTCCGGGCGAGGTCGTCGCCTTCGGGACCAACGGCCCAGAATTGCGCAGGACCAATGCGGAAGAGCGTGCGGCCCTTCTGCGAAACGGCCACACCAACGCGTTGAGGCAGAGCACCGCGTGGCCTTGGCGATCGCGGCTTCATTGCCCGCGAGTTGCATGCAGCGTGAAGTCCGGCGCTTCCTCGATCTTCAGCATGCGCCGAGCGATAGGGGCGGGCGGCGGCAAGGGCGGAGCGGCGCTCAAGCATGGAGGCGGGCTCCTTCACGGTCGATGAAGTGGGGCGAAACGAGTTTCAGCCGCACTTGCTCGTTCTTCAGCGGAAAGGCGGCGATGATTTCTTCGCCTTCATGTTTCAGGCCGCCCTGATAGAGGCCAAGGGCGATGAACTTGCCGAGTTCCGTCGACCAGGTGACAGAGGTGATGTAGCCCCGGCCGTGGCCCTTGATCTCATCGGTTGCGGCAAAGAGGATGGAACCGCCACGCAGCTTCTTCTCGGGCTCCAGCAGTTCAAGGCCCACAAGGCTCCAGCGGTCTGGCGCTTGCAGGTTTTCGCGCTGGCGGAGTTCCTTGCCGATGAAGGGCTTGTCCTTCGCTGCCATCTTGCCGAGGCCGAGATCATCGAGCGTGTTGCGATGGTCAAGTTCAAGGCCTGCCACATGGCCCTTCTCGATGCGGAGCGAGGCCAGCGCCTCGAGGCCATAGGGCCTGATGCCGAGTGGGGCCGCGGCATTCAGGATGTGTTCCCACAGCGAAATGCAATAGTCGGCGGTGACATGCACCTCATAGGCGAGTTCGCCGGAGAACGAGAGGCGCAGCACCCGGACCTTGACGCCATCATGCATGATGTCGAGGCAGCCCATGTAGGGCAGGTTTTCGTTCGAGAGATCGGAATGGGGGAAGGCCAGTTGCAGTGCCTCGCGCGATTTGGGGCCCGACACGGCCATGCCGCCCCACTCGTCGGTGAGCGAACAAAGTTGCACGTCGAGGTCCGTCCAATGGCATTGCAGCAGATATTCCATCCACGACATGACCTCGCCCGCCATGGCGGTGGTCGTCGTCATGTAGAAATGATCGTCGGCTAGCCTGGTGGTGGTTCCGTCGTCCAGCACCACGCCATCGTCGTTCAGCATCACGCCATAACGCGCCTTGCCGACGGGGAGTTTCTTGAAGCCGTTGACATAGAGGCGGTTGATGAATTCGGCGGCGTCCTTGCCTTGCACGTCGATCTTGCCGAGGGTCGAGACATCGGCGAGGCCCACGCCCCTGCGCACCAGTTCCATTTCCTTGACATAGGCGGTTTCCGGCGTGTTGCCCGCCCATGCATAATACCAGGCGCGCATCCACGGGCCCGCTTCGATGAAGGTGCAGCCATTGGCGGCGTTCCAGTCATGGAGTGGCGACAGGCGCTTGGGGCGGAAATGCGCGCCAACGGACCGCCCGGCGATGGCGCCCATGGCCAGCGGCGCATAGGGCGGGCGGAACGTTGTGGTGCCCGCTTCGGGGATGGAGATGCCGCGATGTTCGGCCATCAGGGCAAGGGCGTTGATGTTCGAGGTCTTGCCCTGGTCGGTGCCCATGCCGAGCGTGGTATAGCGCTTCAGATGTTCGACCGAGAGATAGCCCTCGTCCTTGGCGTTCTTGATGTCTTTGTCCGTCACGTCGGACTGGAAGTCGACAAAAGCCTTGCCCTTGCCGCCGGGCGTGGGCCAGAGCGGGCTCGATGTCGTAAGTCTCATCGGCCGATGCCCACCGGCGCAATAGCATGAGCTTGGCTGTCGCGAAGCCCGCGAGGACGGCGGCGCTTGGCGCCAGCTTCGCGCCTTCGGCGATGATCGGAGCGTGTGCCAAAGACGCCCCATCATGGCGCCGGCGCCGAAGTGGTTGGCGGCAAATTCGCCGGGCACGAAAGCGGCGATCGCATTGTCATAGACCGGCTTGATGCCGCCATGGGAGGAGAGATGCACAGTTGGGCGACCAGCCGCCGGAGATGCCCAGCACGTCGCATTCGATCGCTGCCGCATGGGCGCCAGACAACTTGACGCGCTGCAAGGCCTTGCCTCCCTCGACATCGGCGACGCCGGTTCCGGGGAACACCGCGATGCCGAGTCCTGCGGCCCTGGCGATCAGGTCTGAGCGGGCCGCGAGCGCAGATCGGCGATGGTGACGGCGACGCCCGCGGCAGCGAGATCGAAGGCGACGGCATAGGCACTGTCGTTGTTGGTGGCGAGACGGCGCGTTTCGGGAGCCACGGCATAGCGGTTGATATAGGTTCTGACGCGCGGAAGCGAGCATGACGCCGGGGCGGTCGTTGTTGGAGAAAGGCAATGGCCGCTCGATGGCGCCTGTGGCCAGAACCAGCGCCTTGTAGGTGATGTGCACAGAACTTGCCGCGGCTGACCTTTCTTCGGGTCCGGCGACAGATGCTCGCGGCGCTCGCAGGCGACAGCGAGATTGCCGTCATAGAGTCCCTGCGCAATGGTCCGTGTGCGGAGCTTCACGTTGGGAAGCGAGCGCAGTTCGGCAATGCGCTACTGCGCCAGTTTTCTATCTTCGTCACCAGATGACAGCAAGGCTGCCGCCGAAATCGGCATCCTGCTCCACCAGCGCCACGCGCGCGCCGCTTCTCCCGGCTGCCAAAGCGGCAGCCAGGCCAGCCGGGCCGGAGCCCACAACGAGGACATCACAAAATTCATGGCGGTGTTCGTAACGGTCGGGGTCGGCCGCTGCCATGGCCTTGCCGAGGCCCGCCGCTCTCCGGATGAAGCGCTCGTAGAACATCCAGGCGCGCTTGGTGGGGCCCATGAAGGTCTTGTAGTAGAAACCCGACTGGAACAGCGGCGACAGCGCCGAGTTCACGGCCATCAGGTCGAAGTCCGGCGACGGCCAGGCGTTTTGCGAGCGGGCCACGAGGCCATCGACCAGATCGGTTATGGTGGCAGGAATGTTAGGTTCGCTGCGATTGCCTTCTCCCAGCGTGAACAGCGCGTTCGGTTCTTCCACACCCGCCGAGAACACGCCGCGCGGGCGGTGATATTTGAAACTGCGGGCAACGACGATCTTGTTATTGGCAAGCAGCGCCGAGGCCAGGGTATCGCCCGCAAAACCGGCAAGCGGCTTGCCGTCATAGGTGGCGGACACCGGTTTGGTGCGGTCAATGCGGCCGCCGTGGGCCATGCGGCGGAAGGCGGTCATGCGGCACCTTCCACGTCATTGGTCGCGGTGTTGCGGTTGAGTTTGAACCACTGGCGGCAGCCCAGCACATGCTGCCAGTATTCCGTGTGCGGACCTTTGGGGTTGTCGAACAGGAAGTAGTAATCGTGCCAGGCCTTGAGATCGCCCTCGCCATGGGCGGGGCGCGATTTCGTGGCATCACCGCCATACTTGAATTCGGAATAGTCACGGAGTCCGCAATGGGGGCAAGGAATTTTCATTGTTTCCACGTCCAGTTGCCAAGGCCGTGCTCGTCAAGTTCGCCAGCCTTCTTGAAGCGGTCGAGGGAGAAACAGCGGTTCAAATCATGTTCGTCATCATTGGCGATGGTGTGGGCGAAGGTCCAGCCGCTGGCGGGCGTCGCCTTGAAGCCCTGATAGCACCAGCCGCCGTTGAGATAGAGATTCTGGCACCGGCGTCTTGCAGATGAAGGGGCTGCCGTCGGGCGTCATGTCCTGAATGCCACCCCAATGGCGCAACAGCCGCAGGCGCTGAGATGAAAGGCATCAGCGACACGGCGCATTCGGCGACGGTGCGAACTTGCGGGAACTGGCCGCGCTGGGTGTAGGTGTTGAAGCCGTCGATATGGCCGCCGAAGACCAGGCCGCCCTTGTCGGACTGCGAGAGATAGAAGAGCTCCGCACCCCAGGAGACAACGTGATTGACGATGGGCTTGATCGGTTCGGTCACGAAGGCCTGCAGGATGTGGCTTTCGACGGGAAGCCGGAGGCCCGCCATCTTGGCGACGTGGGACGTATGACCTGCAACCGCGATGCCAATCTTTCCGGCGTTGATGCGGCCGCGCTGGTTTCCACGCCCACCGCCTTGCCGTTCTCCATCACGAAGCCCGTCACTTCGCAGTTCTCGATGATGTGAGCGCCTTGTTGATCGGCGGAGCGGGCATAGCCCCAGGCCACGGCATCGTGGCGCGCGGTGCCGGCGCGTTGCTGCAGAAGGCCACCCCACACGGGGAAGCGGGCTTCCTTGGAGTAGTCGAGATAGGGCAAAAGCTTCATGACTTCGCCACGATCAAGCAACTCGGCATCGATGCCGTTGAGGCGCATGATGTTGCCGCGCCGGGCAAACTGGTCGAACTGGACGGGACTGACGGCGAGCACGATTTGTCCGCGATGCGAGACCATGCAGTTGAAATTCAATTCATGGGACAGGCCTTCCCAGAGTTTCATGGAATGCTCGAAAAACGCCGTATTGCCGCCGATCTGGTAGTTGGAGCGGATGATCGTGGTGTTGCGGCCGACGTTGCCGGAGCCGATGTAGCCGCGCTCGAGCACCGCGACATTGGTGATGCCGTGGTTCTTCGCCAGATAATGCGCGGTGGCGAGGCCATGGCCGCCGCCGCCGATGATCACCACGTCATAGGAAGGTTTCGGCTCCGGCGAATGCCAGGCGCGCGGCCACGGCAGGTCAGGCTGCAGGGCATGACGGGCAAGGGCGAAGGCTGAGTATCTTCTGGACACGGGCGTCACGTATCAGGTTTTTTGCGGGCCACGCAAGGCCGAGAAAATTCACGCCCTGCGGCGTTCCGCCCATTCGGAAAACAGCAAGGCAAGAAGGCCGAGGCCGGCATAGCCGAGGGCCAGCGGGATGACGGTGCCATCGTAGAAGCGGCCGGCGATGCCGCCGGTGACGATGGCCACCAGCGAGGACAGGGAGCCGGAGATGGCGGCGGCCATGCCGGCAATGCGGCCCATGGGCTCCATGGCCATGGCGTTGTAGTTGCCGAACAGGATGCCGCAGCAGAAGAAAGTTGCGAACAGGTAGGCGCCGAGCAGCCACAGGGGCGGGTGGCCGCCAAAGACAAGGGCCAAGGCCAGAAATGCCAGCGACAGGACGATTTCGCCGCGCAATGCGTATTTGGAAAGCTGGCGCATGCCGAGTTTCATGACCAGACGGCCATTGAGGATCATGGCGAAGGCAATGGCCACGGCGAAGACGCCAAACCAAACGGCGAACAGTTCGCCCTGCGCATATTGTTCGGCGAAAATCTGCTGGGAGGTGCCGAGGTAGTTGATGAAGGCGCCGAAAATACAGCCCACGGCCAGGGTATAGCCCAGCGCCACGGGGTGGCGGAGGAACTGGCCCGCCGCCTGCAGCATGGCGGTGGCCGAAAGCGGTGCCCGGCGCTCCGGTGGCAGGGTTTCCTCCTGGCGCAGTGCAAACCACACCGTGGCGGCGATGCCGATTGCCAGGAAGCCCACGAAGATCATCCGCCAGTCGGCCACGAACAGCACGAGCTGGCCAATCGACGGCGCCAGGATGGGCACCAGCATGAACACCGACATGACGAAGGACATGACGCGGGCCATGGCGGCGCCCGACTGGCCGTCGCGCACCATGGCAATCGACACGATGCGCGGGCCCGACGGCGCCGAAACCCTGCACCAGGCGGCCAATGATGATCATCGGGAAGGACCAGGCGAAGAAAGCAGATGATGGTGCCAATGCCATAGAGGGCGAGGCTGGCGAAGATGGCCGGGCGGCGGCCGATCGAATCCGACAGCGGACCATAGATCAGCGTGCCAAGCGTCATGCCGGCGAAAAACAGGGTGATGATCAGCTGCCGGTCGTTGGGGTCGGCGGCGCCCAGTTCGGTGGCGATCTGGCCGATGGCCGGAAGCATGGTGTCGATCGACATCGCCACCAGCGCGTTGAGCACCGCCACGAGGACGATGAATTCAAAGGGGCCGATCTTGCGGGTTGTCATGGCGTCCCTTTAGCCGCACTTGCCCGGGATGGCGAGTTCGATAGAAGATGGCTGCCATGCGCATCGACTGCTGACTCGAAAACCGTCTCGCTCGACCCGGTTGACCCGGCGTTCTACAACAACCCCTACCCCGCCTATCGACGCCATCCGCGCGGCGGCTCCGGTGTTCTGGTGGGAGCAATATGGCAACTGGTGTTTCGCCCGCCATGAGGATGTGAACGCATTGCTGCGCGACCGGCGCTTCGGGCGGCAGATCCTGCATGTCGCCACGCGCGAGGAACTGGACTGGCCGGAAACGCCTGCGCATCTCAACCATTCTACGCCTTCGAACAACATTCGCTTCTCGAGCTTGAACCGCCGGTTCACACACGGCTGCGGGGGCTGGTGAACCGCTCGTTCCTGTCGCGCAGCGTGGAGCGGTTGCGGCCGATGATTGCGAGTCTTTCCAATGGCTTGATCGACCGCTTTGAGACGAAGGGTGAAGCCGACATCATCACCGAGTTCGCAACGCCCATTCCGCTGATGGTGATTTGCGATCTGCTCGGCGTTCCTTCGGAAATGGGCCAGCAGTTGCTGGCGTGGTCGCATGACATGGTGGCGATGTATCAAGCGCGGCGCGACCGGAGCATCGAGGATGCAGCGGTAAAGGCCACGGTCGCGTTCAGCGATTTCATGCGCGGCTACATTCACCAGCGGCGCAAGGATCCGCGCGACGATCTGCTCTCGGAACTGATCCGTGCCGAGGAGCAGGGGCAGCGGCTTTCGGAAGACGAGTTGGTGACCACCGCGATCCTGTTGCTCAACGCCGGGCACGAGGCGACGGTGCATGCCATCGGCAATGGCGTGAAGGCGTTGCTCGAACTTGGACATCCGCGATGGCATCACCGCTGGCGGTTGTTGAAGAGACGATGCGCTATGATGCGCCGCTGCACCTGTTCACGCGCTATGCGCTGGAGGACATCGAGTATCAGGGCATCACATTGAAGAAGGGCGACACGGTGGGCCTGATGCTGGGTGCGGCCAACCGCGATCCCGAACGCTTTGCCGAACCGGACCGGTTCGATCCCACCCGCGATCCCAACCCGCATGTGAGTTTCGGGGCCGGTATTCACTTCTGCATCGGCGCACCGCTGGCCCGGCTTGAAATGCAGGTGGCGCTGCCGATCCTGTTCGAGCGCCTGCCGAAGCTGGCGCTGGGGCAAAGCGCCGCAATATCGCAATGCCTATCACTTCCATGGGCTGGAACGGCTGGAGGTGAGGTTCTGAAGGTCGTTTCCAGCCCTTTGGCTGACGTTTCCTCCCAGCCGCGGCTGCCTGTTGAGCGTAAACAGCCTACAGGTGAAAGTTTCTCAACAGGAATAGCCCATGACCGATGTTCAGACCGTTCCTCCTTCCGGTGGCCGCAGGGCGCGCGGCGGGGCCGATGCGAGGCGCGCGGCGCGCACGTCGACGACGGTGACGCAGGCCGGCTATATCCGCCGCAAGATCAAACTCTATGAGCCGTTCACCGACGAGCAGCTGGAACTGATCGAGCACAATGCCGAAACCGTGCTGCAGGAAACCGGCATCGATTTCTACGAAGATGAAGAAGCGGTGCGCATGTGGGTGGCGGCGGGCGCGGATGCCAAGCCTTCGGCCACCGATCCCAAACGCTTCCGGGTGCGCTTTCCCAAGGGCCTCGTTCGCTCGCTGATCAAGACGGCACCGCGCGAGTATGTGCAGCATGCGCGCAACCCCGCCAACAACGTTACCATTGGCGGCAACAACACGGTGTTTGCACCGGTCTATGGCCCGCCCTTCATCCGCAACCTCGACGAAGGCCGGCGCTACGCGACGATCGAGGATTTCCGCAACTTCGCCAAGCTCGTGTACATGCTGCCGAGCCTGCATCATGCGGGCGGAACGCTGTGCGAGCCTGTCGATATTCCGGTGGCCAAGCGCCATCTCGACATGGTCTATACCCACATCAAATACAGCGACAAGCCGTTCATGGGCTCGGTGACGGCGGGCGAGCGCGCCGCCGATTCCGTCGCCATGGCGGAGATCCTGTTCGGCAAGGACTTCGTCGACCAGAACTGCGTGATGACCTCGCTGATCAACGCCAATTCGCCGATGGTGTGGGATGGCGTGATGCTCGGAGCGCTTAAAGTCTATGCGCGGGCCAATCAGGCAACGGTGATTTCGCCGTTCATCGTGGCGGGCGCCATGTCGCCGGTGACGTCGGCGGGCACCCTCACGCAAATTCTGGCCGAAGCCACGGTCGGCATCGCCTTCACGCAATTGTGCCGCCCCGGTGCGCCAGTGATTTTCGGCACCTTCGCATCATCGATGTCGATGCAGTCGGGTGCTCCGACCTTCGGCACGCCGGAACCGGCGCATGTGCTGTTCGGTGCGGCACAACTCGCGCGCCGGCTTGGCGTTCCGTTCCGCTCGGGTGGGGGCTTGTGCGGCTCGAAGCTTCCCGACGCGCAAGCGGCCTATGAAAGCGCCAACACCCTGTGGCCGACGCTGATGGGCGGGGTAAACTTCTGCCTGCATGCGGCGGGCTGGCTGGAAGGCGGGCTTTCCTCTGGCTATGAAAAACTGATCATGGACGCCGACCAGCTCACCATGTTCCAGAAATTCGCCGAGGGTGTGGACTTCTCCGAAAACGGCCAGGCGATGGATGCGATCCGCGAAGTGGGGCCGGGCTCGCACTATCTCGGCTGTTCGCACACCCAGGCCAATTTCGAGAACGCCTTCTGGCGTTCAGGCCTTGCCGACAACAATTCTTTCGAGCAATGGCGCGACGATGGCCAAAAGGACATCGTGGTGCGCGCCAATACCCAATGGAAGAAGATGCTGGGCGACTATCAGGCCCCGGCGCTTGACGAAGGCATTGACGAGCAGCTTCTGGCGTTCATGGCCAAGCGCAAGGAAGTGCTGCCCGATAATGTGTCGTGATCAGTAGGTGATCGTGGCGATGATGGTGTCGGTGTAGGTGAACGACCTGGCCTCCGCCTGGACGGGAATTCGCCCGTAGGCAGTGAAATTCTGGGCATTGCCGTTGGCACGCCGGGATTCGGTGTCGGTGCCGGGCGTGTTGCCCCACGGCTGGCTGCGCCCAGCGTTGCGATAAATGCCATAGGTCACGAAACTTGCGGTTCCCGGATTTGTCATGCGCCGGCTTGTTGGGCCGGTGCCGCCTCCCGAACCATTGCTGAGACCAAGTGTGTAGTCTATTCCGCGCGTGCAATTGACGGTAATGGTGCTCGTCGCATCACGCTGGGTGGCGAGCGTGGTGATGTTGCCAAAATTCATGGCGGTGGCAGCCACGGTGCAACTCGCTGTGTTGACAACCTGCACCGTGAAGGGCACTTGCCGGGCCCGCGACGAGGTGGCTGCACTGCAAGCGAAACTCGATGAATAGCCATAGTCGACGGTGGCGTCGCTGCCAGCAAACGTCGACGTATGAAGACCTGGAATTGCCGAGGTTTGGTTGGTGCTCATCCGCCCCCGGACAGAACGGGTCAGATTGCCCTGGCCATTGCCGCCGAGAGTGAGCGAGATTGCCGGCGGCCGCGTGGCGTATGACCACAGGTAGGAACCCCAAACCCGCCTGCCACCACCTGGCCGAAGCAGGCTGTAGGTAACCTGCGAGCTGGCGTTCGTCATGTAACGCGGATTGCCGCCACTGGCCGACCCCCCTGATCCGGCACCAAAATTGGCGCAGATCTGGATCGTCTGACCCGGTGTGCCAGAACAGGTTGCGGAAAACGTGCCACTGGTATTGGCGTTGCCACCAGTGGTCAGACTCACCGAACCAAAATCGACATTGGTCATCGAAAAATTGCACGACTGGGCACGCGCTGTGCCGGTCAGGCACAGCAGCACGGCAATCGCGAAAATGAACTTCATCAACTGCACTGGAACGGCCCAAGGTCCTGATACGGGTCCAAGTCGGAGGTAATCGCGAATTCTATCGCGCAATCCCTGTCCGGAAGCTTAACGATGATGCGATTCTGGTCGTTCAGATCCGTGAGGTAGACGAGGCCGTCGTAGCCGGCGAAGAATGTCTCATCACTGCCTTCAAGCAGCACTTCGGTTCCTTCCGTGACGGGTTGGCCCGTCGCATCGGTGACCAGCACGCTGAAATTGCGGGCATCGGCTTTCAGACCGAAATCCACGACCACACCCGCACCATCGCGCGGAACCACAACGAACTCGGTCTCTCCCGCCGCCATCTCCGGTGGCAGCTCATCAACGTCGAGGGATACCTTGTTTTGCTGGTAGGAGCGCAGGTTGGGGAGCAACAGTTTCCCATTCTTGCCGGACTTGCCGATGACACGATTCTCGAACTTCACTGGAATATCCGGTGCTCCGGTATCGACAATCGCAAAGGCATCGTCGATGGGCGCCGACAGCATCACGCCACCGCCCGCCAGAACCGCCGCACCCTGGAAGCCCGCAGCGCCCGCGATCTCGTCCTGGTTGCCGGCAACTTCGCCGCGTGCCTGGCCATAGGGCGAATAGTACAACCCACGCGCCGTCGTGGCGCGATTGCCGTCTTTGGCTTCGGTGTGACCAACACTCCAGCCAATTCCGCCCTTGTCAGGATCGGGCGCACGCGAAGCTTCGGCACCGGCTGACCACGACTTGTCGGTGACCATCACGCCGGATTTCGTGGTGATGTCCTTGCCCAGCGGGATGGTTACGCCGAGATAGCCGCCGTACCCGCCTTTCTTGCCAAAGTTCTTGAAGCCATTGACGAACAACGTGATGTCGCGGGCAAATGTCTGATTGTAGCCGGCGCTGACAAGGTAGGTGTCGTGGCCTACAGCCGGATTGGAGTGAACGAAGTTCAGGGCGATGCCGGAATCATACTGGGGAAATTCATAGGCCAGCGACACTTGCTCCAGAGCCGACGGAATTTTTGAAACAAAAGGTTGGCCTGGCGGGCGGACTTCGGTTGCCGCCGCCAGATCGAGATAATCGCCGAAGGCGCGAGCCATCGAGGCACTGGCGGTGAAGTTTCCAAATGTGCCTTCCCATCCGGCGAACAGGTAGGCCCCTTCGTCATCGCCCGACAGGCTGCCTGCCGCCGCAATGCTGAATGTTCCGAGTTTCTTGGCCGAGAATACCGCACCGAGGCCACCATTCAGGAGGTCTGATTTGCCTTCGACATGGGCTTCGGCGGTGATCAAGTTGGTCAGGCCATAGCGCAAGCTGGCGAGGCCCACGGGCTCATCGCCATAGCCAAAGGATTCGGTGCCATAGTCGCGGCGCACCACGCCACCTTCGACCGAGAAGTCAACGAGGCCCTGTTTCAGCAGATGCGGCGAGTAGTAGAATTCAGTTTCGGTTTCAATGCGATTGCCATTGGCGTCAGTCAGAACCATGGTGGCATTGCCGTCGGCGTTGATCACCGGCAGATCATTGACGACGAAGGGCCCCGGTTCGACGGAGCCTGAGTAAGCCTGGGTTTGGCCCACATAGATGTCCAGGGTTGATGGCACCGCTGCCGTTCCCTGGAATTCGGGGAGCGGCACGGTAATCAGGTCGGGCCGCAGACCGAAATTTCTTCGTATCTGTCCGCCGCCAAGGCGCACGGCCCTGTTCCATCTCAGGTTACCACTGATGATGTCACCAACGTTGTATTCCAGAGTTCGCCTGTGATCAGAGTGGGTGAATGTCGTATCGAGCCTGACGGCTTCAACCTGGCTGAAGTTCCGGGATGCAATGGTGCCGGACTGCCGCAGCGTTCCGAATTTTGAAAACGCCCGCGCGTCGAGTGTCAGGCTGGCGCCGTCGAAAGCCGTTGCCGAATCCGGAATGTCATAGCCAGCGGCGATCGATGCGTCATAGTTCAGCACCAATCCCATGCCGGACGGCGTGGGTTCAAGCATGTCGCCCTTGCCGGTGCTGATCGACCTGGCAATGCGGGACGAATCCGGCAGCTCGAGATCAATCGATTGCGAAGATTCGTCATAAACATAGGACAGGCCGGGGACGTCCCTCAGCCTGATGAGATCGTCGGGAGCGCCATCGCTCGACGGTTCAATGCCAAGCTCCACCAGCTCCGAGCGCGGAGAGGCGAGTTCGCCGTCGGGAAATTGGGTGAATGCTGCGATCAGGTTGAGCGGATAGCCCTTGACCCGAACTTCCAGTTGGAGCTCAACAGCCTCAGTGGCTTCTTCCGCTGTTTGCGCCCGGGCAGGCACCAACACCAGCAAAAGCGCAACCAGAAGTGCCAGGCCGAGACTAGTTCGCCGCCCCAACCACAGCTGTGGTATCGACGTCGCCAAAGTCACTTTCCGCCACGATTTGAACAGTTGAACCGTTCTTGATACTCTTGGCGCCACCTTTGACCACCCAAACGCGGGTGCTGTTGGCCAGAATATAGCCAGTCAATGCGCCGCCGATTTCAAAGGACTTGCCGCCCTTGTTTACCGTGAGATTGGCAACACGAAGCCTGCGGCCACCAGTGTTCACGGCTTTCACAACAAGGTTTCCCTTGTTGGAGATGGCGCTCCACTGGATGTCGGGTTCGCTGCCCTTCGGCGTGAAGAACGCCGGAATTGAATACTGAAATGCAATGCCGACGCCCTGGTTGATTTTCGGAGCGGCGGGAACTTCGCTGACCATGAGGCGATAGTTTTCTTCCACGCCCACCGGCTGCTTGTTCCGGCGCACCAGCCGGATGACGGCTTTGCCATTGGGCTTCACCTTGACGGCGGGAGGACTTGCCACGACTTCCTTTGTGGGAACGAGCGTGTCCTTGCCGTCGACGATGGTCCATTTGAAGACCCGGACCTGAGCATTGATTTGCTCAGATCCGGAACTTTCGAGCGTGACAGTAGATGTGGCTCTTGGTGCTATGACGTCAACAAGCACAGGACTCACGGTTAGTGAACCTGCATGCGCATTTCCGCACAGTGTGGAAAATGCGGCTGCCGCCGCCAAACTCCGGAAGAACCCACCCATCCCCGTCACTCGTCTCTTAGAAGTTGAGGTTGACCGTGGCGGTGCCGGTGTAAGAGCCGGCATCGGGAGCGCGGCCGCTGGCCGGCAGCGTGCCGGTGATGCCGTAGGTCTGGTTGGCGCCAGTGCCAATCTCGTCGGTACCTTCAGCATAGCTGTCCCAGGCAAGGTTAGCGGTGATCGTGCCGCCCGGGCCCGTCATGCCAACGCTCGGGGTCGTCAGCACCATGTCAAACGGCGTGGCGAGCGTGCAGTTGGCAGTCACGGTGCTGCCAGCCGTCTGGCCGGAGAACACGGTGATGCTGCCGAAATCCATGGTTGAAGCACCGACGGTGCAAGCCTTGGTGACGTTCACCTGCACGGTGAAGTTCGTCGTGGTCTGAGCTGCCTGGGCAGCAACGGCACCGGCGATCAGAGCACCGGCTGCCAGCGGGAGGAGATATTTACGCATGACACTTCCTTTTTTGAGTTTATGGAAACAACCCGGCGCACGTTTTGAGCCCCCTGCCGTTCCTGCGCCATTACTACCGCGCTAGCTTTTAAGTTGCGGTTCAGAAACGTTGTTAAATGGCGGATAAGAAAATGCTCCGAATTAAATCACATCAACATGTGGAGCATTTGATTCAATGGCTTGCGCAGAGGCTTCGCAGGGCATGCGTGATTCATGGTGACCAATTTCACTTAAATCCGGCAGTTCTTCGAAAGCATCCATTAATCCCAAGCAGTGGACGCCTGCGGCACAGACCGGTGGTTTTGCGGTGGGCGTGAATTGCGGCTAGTCTTTTCCAGAGGAGGACATCATGGCCGCACTTCCCGTCATTTTCCGCAGCGCACGCGAACTTTCCAGATTGCTGCGGGCGCGCAAAATATCCGCAGTCGAATTGCTTGACCTGTGCCTCGACCAATACATGAAGCACAATGAAAAACTGAATGCCGTAGTGGTGACCGATATTGATCGCGCCCGGAAATTTGCCGCTGAGTCAGACAAGCGCCTGGCGCGGGGCAAGCCCCTTGGTCCCTTCGACGGCGTGCCGATGACCATCAAGGAAAGCTTCGACTGGCAGGGCACGCCTTCAACCTGGGGCGAGCCCAAGCTTCGCGACAACATTGCTGGCGAAGACGCTGTCGCAGTGAAGCGGATATCGAAAGCGGGCGCCAATGTTTATGGCAAGACCAATGTGCCGCTGATGCTGGCCGACTGGCAAAGCTTTAACGCTGTTTATGGCACGACCAGTAATCCATGGGACGTGACGCGGGCGCCGGGCGGATCATCGGGCGGTTCGGCGGTGGCACTGGCCACCGGCATGAGTGCCCTTGAACTTGGTTCTGACATCGGCGCATCGATCCGCAATCCGGCGCACTACTGCGGTGTCTATGGCCACAAGCCGACATGGGGTGTCGTTCCCTATCGCGGGCATTTTCTGCCGGGCATCGTGCAGCCATCGGATATTTCGGTGGCAGGCCCGCTGGCGCGTTCGGCTGGCGATCTTGCGGTGATGATGGAACATCTGGCGGGAAGTGATGGCGCCGACGCGCGGGCGCTCACCATCGCGCTGCCACCGGCGAAAGCCCGAGCGCTCAAGGATTTCCGCGTGGCGGTGATGCTGAGTGACCCGGTGAGCGAGGTGGACCAGCCGGTGCAGGACATGATCGCCAGGCTTGCGCGAATATCTTGGGCCTCGCGTCAAATTGCTTTCTATGACAGCACGGCCGGACTTCTCGACGCACGAGGTGATGGATATCTATGTGGCATTGCTGCGCTCAGCCACCAGCCGGCGGCAGACGGATGCGGACTTCTCCGGTAATGCCGAGAAGGTGTCCGATCTTGCCGCCGATGACCAAAGCTACCATGCGCGGATGTTGCGCGCCTATGTGATGCCGCACCGCAGCTGGCTGAAAGTCAGCGAGCGCCGCCACCAGATGCGGCTGGCATGGGACAAAATCTTCGCGGACTATGATGTGTTCCTGTGCCCGGCTGCGGCCTCCGCCGCCTTCCCGCATGATCAGGCGGGCGAGCGCCACGAGCGCACCATCGCCGTGAACGGTAAACGTGTTCCGACCACCGACCAGTTGTTCTGGGCGGGGTATTCTTGTTGCTTCTATTTGCCATCGACCGTCGCGCCACTGGGCCTGACGCCGCAGGGACTTCCCTCCGGCGTGCAGATCGTGACGCGGCAATACGGCGATTTCACATCGATCCGCTTTGCGGAACTGCTCGAGAAAGAATACGCGAGATTTGAGCCGCCGCCGGGCTATTGAGAAACTTTAACGGCTTGCAAGAAGAACTCCGCTTCGCGGGCGAAGGTTGGTTCGTCGAAAATGAAGTGATCGGCGCCTGGCACGGTGATGAATTCCTTGGGTTCATTTGCCAGGGCGAAGAGCTTGCGGCCGTAGGTAATGGGAATGGTCTGATCGGCGTCGCCGTGGTGGATGAGCAAGGGGACTTTGACCTTGGCCATTTCGGCGGCAGCATCAATGGGGTTCTTGATGAGCAGGCGGGCAGGCAGCCACCAATAGCGGTCAGCGGCGATATCAGCCAGTGAACTGTAGGGTGCTTCGAGGGCGAGGGCCGCAACGGGCTTTCGCGCCGCCAGCTTCACGGCAATGCCGGTTCCCAGCGATTCGCCGATGAGCACGAGTTGTGCCGGTGCCAAGCCTTTGGCTGCAAGCCAATCGTAAGAAGCTTCGGCATCGATATTCAGTCCCTGTTCGGACGGCTTGCCGGTGCTGCCACCATAGCCGCGATAGTCCACGAACAGCACGCCGAAGCCCTGCGCCGTGAAATATTGATAACGGCGCGGGCGGTGGCTGATGTTGCCGCCATTGCCATGAAGGAAGAGAATGGTTGGCATGCCAGTTCTGGCCGGTGTGTGCCAGGCGACAAGTGTTTCGCCATCGGGTGTCGGGATGGTGACCTCGGTGGCGTTGACGATCCCCACGTCTTGTGGCGAAACCCGCTGCGTGTCGGCGCCGAAAGTGAGCGCGTCTTGCCTGAGATACATGAAGACGATCACAAGGATGTAGACAAGCGGAACAGCGGTCAGCGCGGCGCGCAACAATCCGAGAAGGCTGATCATGTTGCCACCAGCCGCGCGCCGGTGGCCGTATCCCTTGTCCATGACCACAGGGCGAGCAACGGCCGGTCTCCAGTGCGCGTCGCATGCAACTCGTTCGGCTCATGCCAGATGATGCTTCCGGGTGGTTTTTCTTCGAACTGGCATTGCCCCTGCTTCCACCAGCTATGGGACGTCAATGGCGAATAGAGCTCGGGTGCCGGATGATGGTGATCGCGGTAGTGGCGGTCAGGCCCCAACATCAGTAGGCCCAACAGAAAGTCATCGCCACGGAAGAACCCTTCGGGGCCGATGATGTGGCACCAGCCATAGTTGTCGACAAAGCCGTCACCGAGAACGTCATCGCTGTAGGAGGGAGACTGCATCCAGTGCAAATCGTCGGCGAGTGCCGCAATTGCGGCTGCGAGATCGGGTTCGATCAGCATGGATTCGGCCACGCAGGATTCGAAGTGCCGCAATACAGGCAAACGGCGGGGACCCGGTTGATTGAAGGCGGCTGGCAGAAGGCTTTGCTCCACCAGGCGCCCGAGCACTGTTGCGGCGGCCGGTGCTTCGCTGGCATGGAGCTTGCGGGCAATGGCGCCAACAAGCCAACGGGTATTTTCAAACAAGTCCTGATCCATGACCGGCTTCTAGCGGGCGGCCCCGCCGCCGCCAAGCGCGGCGTTGAAGAGCGTTAATCAGGAGATGCCAGGGCCGGTAATCTCGCGTAGCAGCTTCTTGAAGATGGCTTCACCATAGGCCTCGTAGTCATTGGCTGGCATTACAAAGTTGTTGGGGCCGCCAGCCACATTGTTCTCGAAGTAGACATCGAGTGTCGGCCATTCGTTGAGAATGGGAAGGGCGTTGATGGTGACACCCCGGCTGACAATTTCATCGCGCACCGCATTGACCGGCGGGCCCATGTTGTTGCGGCCGTCGGAACTGATGTCGATCACCTGGCGCGTGGCGTTGGGAGCGGCGGTGAACAGAGCCGCCGAATAGAGCAGCGCATTGCCAATGGCCGTCCCGCCTTCGGCCAGACGGCGCGGCATGGCGGCAAGAGTGGAACCCAATTCATTGGCATCGGCATCGCCGCCAATCACCGTCCAGGGAATAATCACCATCTGGTTATCGATATCCGACCACTGGATGGCGGTGACAGCGATTCTCTGGTGTTCGCCGCCCTTGATGGCCTTCTGTATTTCGGGGTGAAGGAAAGCCTGGCCGAGGCCCTCCATCTGCAGGCGGAACTCGACCGAGTCGACACTGAAAGAGCAATCGACGGCGAGCACCAGGGCGAGATCGACGTCTTCGGTGCTCTGGGCCCGCGAGGCTGCGAGACCGGCAAAGCACAGGGCAATGGCACAGCAACGCGCGAGCCAGTTCTTCGCGCGCTGCCTTGCCATGGGCGTCTCCCTAGTGTGCGTATTCCGCGAAATCGAGGGCGCGGCAATCGGCGGTTTTCCAGCCGACAGTCACTTCCTTGCCTTGGGCGATGTGATCACTGCCAGAACGGTTCGGTACCTTGACGATGAAGTTGCTGTGGCCGGCCACTTCGAGCCTCGCCCGGATGTGATCGCCGAGATAGATCAGCTCGGCAATGCGGGCCTTGAGAGACACGTCGGCGCTGGATTTGGCGGGGTTGATTTCAACCCGCTCGGGGCGCACCGACAGCAGGGTCTTGTCACCCTTGGCCTTGACGTTGATGGCCAGCGCCTTGACGATATCGCCGGAGTCGAGCTTGATGGTTGCGACATTGTCGCCGCCGATTTCGGCGATCGTGCCTCTGAGCTTGTTGTTCTCGCCGATGAACTGGGCGACGAAGGAGTTTTGCGGACGCTCGTAAAGTTCATCCGGCGTGGAAAGCTGCTGCACGATGCCATCGTTGAACACGGCGATGCGGTTCGACATGGTGAGGGCTTCCGCCTGATCGTGGGTGACATAGACCACGGTGACCGCCAGGCGCTCGTGAATGTGCTTGATTTCGTATTGCATCTGTTCGCGCAGTTGCTTGTCGAGGGCACCCAGGGGTTCATCCATCAGCACCAGGTCGGGCTCGAACACCAGGGCGCGGGCCACGGCGACGCGCTGCTGCTGGCCGCCCGAAAGCTGGCCAGGGCGGCGGTTGCCCATGCTGGGGAGTTCCACCAGTTTGAGAATCTTCTTCACGCGATCCTCGACCTCGGCCTTGGGCACATTGCGCACCTGCAGGGGGAAGGCGAGGTTTTCGTTGATCGTCATGTGCGGGAAGAGCGCGTAGTTCTGGAACACCATGCCGATGCCGCGCTTATGGGGCGGCGTGTTGTTGATCGGCTTGCCCTTGAGATAAATCTCGCCATGGGTGGCGGGTTCGAAGCCCGCCAGCATCATCAGCGTCGTCGTCTTGCCCGAACCCGAGGGGCCAAGCATGGTGAGGAACTCGCCCTTCGGAATATCGAGGTTGAGATTCTTGACGACGAGGGTTTCGCCATCATAACTCTTTTGCACATTGGCGAAACGTACGATGGCATCGCCCGCCGGATTGTCCTTGGCCATTCCCCTGTCCGCTCTTTGTTGTTTTGCCGGTCATATTATGGCGTGGAGCCGCGCAAGGGAAGCGCCTTCTCAGCGCTTCTTTTTGGCGGGCTTGCGGCCCTTCCGGGCAGGCACAATCAGGTGTTCGGGTCCATAAGGAAAGTGGGTGATGTTGCGGTTGCCCTTCTCGGTGATGACCAGAATGTCGTGTTCCCGATAGCCGCCTGCACCTTTCTGGCCTTCCGGGACCATGATCATCGGCTCCATGGAGATGACCATGCCGGGTTCCAGCACCGTGTCGCAATCCTCGCGAAGCTCAAGGCCGCCCTCGCGGCCATAATAGTGGCAGAGGACGCCAAAGGAATGGCCATAGCCGAAGGTGCGGTACTGCAGCAGGTCATGCTCGGCATATATTGCGTTGAGGGCCTTGGCGACATCCGAACATTTGGCGCCGGGCACCAGCATCTTCTTGCCTTCATCATGAACCCGGCAGTTTACCTCCCAAAGGCGGATGTGCTCTTTCGAGGCGGATTCGGCGAAGAGCGTGCGTTCCAGCGCCACGTAATAGCCCGCGACCATCGGAAAGCAGTTCAAGCTCAGGATGTCGCCGCGCTTGATCTTGCGGCTGGTGACAGGATTGTGCGCGCCATCGGTGTTCACGCCGGACTGGAACCAGGTCCAGGTGTCCATCAACTCGGAATGCGGAAACACCCTGGCGATCTCGCGCACCATGGCTTGGGTCGAATGCAGCGCCACCTCGTGTTCCGGAACGCCGACAGCAATGGCTTCGACACAGGCAGCACCTCCCAAATCGGCAATCGCTGTCATTTTCGTGATGTGCCTGATCTCTTCCGCCGACTTGATCATGCGCATGCGCATCGAGGGAGCGGCGGCATCGACAAACTCGACGCCCGGCATGGCATCCTGCAGCGCCTTGCGGAAGTCGATGCTGACATGATCGTATTCAATGCCGAGGCGCTTGATGCCCTTGGTGAGGCCTTTTACGGCGGAAAAGTAGTTGTCCTTCGACCAGTCGGTATAGGTGACGTTGTTGCCAAAGGTGCGCCTGCGCCGGTTGGCCTCCATCGATGGCGGCGGTGACCGAGGTCGCTTCCTTCTGGGTGATGACCAGGCCGTATTTGCGGCCGAAGGAACAGTAGAGGAAGTCCGACAGATAACAGATGTTGTGGTAAGAGGTGAACAGGCAGGCATCGACATTCGAGCGCGCCATCCAGCCGCGGATGTTGTCCTGGCGCCGTTGCATTTCCGCCGCCGAAAACGTCGGTTTCGGCTTTTTGCCGTTGTTGCGATAGTCGACGAGGGCGGGACGTTCAAGATTCGGCATGGGCCTGTCTCCGGATTTTATGATGGGGGTTTTTTCGCAAGCGAGGGCTTGAGTCAAAGGACGATGCCTCACATAATACATGAAGAAATCTCATGGGGCACACATGGCCAGGCTTCCACCGCTGAATGCTCTCAGATGCTTTGAATCGGCGGCGCGCTGGCACAGTTTTTCCAGGGCGGCTGACGAATTGCATGTCACCCAGTCAGCGGTGAGCCACCAGATCCGCCAACTCGAACAGTGGTTCGGCACCAGCCTGTTTAATCGCCTCGGCCGCCAGACGGTGCCGACACCGAAGGGGCAGGAGCTGGCCAAGGCACTGGCGGAGGCTTTCGACATCATGGTGGCGGCATGCAAGCGGGTGTCGCAAAACGATGCGGCGCCGGCCCTGACCATTGCGTCACTCCCCTCCATTGCTACAATCTGGCTCATACCGAGGCTGGCCCGGTTCTTCAGCGAACACCCGGAGGTTTCGGTCAAGGTGGTCTATGCGTTTGCCGGGCAACCGTTGAATTTCGACGATTATGATATCGCCATTCTGTGGGGCGTTGACGAGTGGAATGATTGCGTGAAGACGCCGTTGCTCGATGGTTCCACCATAGCCGTGTGCAACCCGCAATTCCTTGACCGCGAAGGCGCCATAGCGGAACCGCAGGCCCTCACCGGCAAGACACTGCTGCACGATACCGACCGGCAGGGCTGGCAGAACTGGATGCGGGCGGCAGGCCTGAAACATGCAGAGCCAGCACCGGGGCCGACGTTCGAGGATTTCAACCTGCTGCGCGCCGCAGCGCTGGCTGGACAGGGTGTTGCGCTGTGCCCCAAATCGCTCGTTCGCGACGACCTGGCAAGCGGACGGCTCATTCAGCTGTTCAATGACATCGAGATCAAACGCGACCATGCTTACTATATGATCGAGCCCGCCGACGCCCACCACCAACACGCCGGGGCCATCGCCCGGTTCAAGGAATGGCTGCTGGAACAGGCTGCGGCGGAGAATTAAGGCGCCTTATTCTGCGAAACAGATGACTTCGCCGGTCGCTTGCTTCGGGTTTTCGGTGTCCGCAGCGGCATCGGCGGCGAAGACTGAGAGGGAGTATTTTCCAGCGTAACTCCCCTCTTCCACCTGACTGGTTTCGACTACGATTTCCACGTAGGCGTGGGGCTCATTGGCGGCGGTCTCGCGGTAGAATGACAGGTAGAGCATCTTGCCATCGAGCCAATGGTGGACGAGGCTTTCGTCCAGTGTCAACTTCTTCAAGCTGGGGTGGGTGCTTGCCACCATGATTTCGGCCGACGCCTTGAAGTTGAAAAATGGCCCGCCCATGCCGCGGGTTACGCTGCTTTCGACCGTCAAATTCAGGTTGGCGTCATTGGCCTCGCATGAGAGGCCGCCGCTGGCAAATCCTGCCGGAGCACTCAACAGCAATGCGGCAAGCGTCAATACACTTCGTCTCATGGTTTCCTCGTTGTTCCCCGGCGGGATTGAACGGCATCCCTGCACTGGATGCAAGGGGCAGACCTTGACCGTGCCGCAATATACGCTCAGATATAACGCATGACCTCAATGATCGATCCCTTTGGCCGGGCCGTCACCTATCTCAGGGTGTCGGTGACCGACCGTTGCGATTTCCGCTGCGTTTACTGCATGTCGGAAGACATGACGTTTTTGCCCAAGAAGGACCTGCTGTCGCTCGAGGAACTCGACCGGGTGTGTTCGGCGTTCATCGCCAAAGGCGTGCGCAAGATCCGGCTGACGGGTGGCGAGCCCCTGGTGCGCAAGGGCATCATGACGCTGGTCGAGAGCCTGAGCCGGCACCTCAAATCCGGGGCGCTGGAAGAACTGACGTTTACGACCAATGGCAGCCAACTCGCCAAATACGCCGCCGAACTGGCGCATCACGGCGTCAAACGCATCAATGTGTCGGTCGATACGCTTGACGATGCCAAGTTCCGCAAAATCACCCGCTGGGGAGAACTTGCCAAGGTGAAGGAGGGCATTCGCGCCGCCCAGGCAGCTGGTTTGGCGATCAAGATCAATGCCGTGGCACTGAAGGGTGTCAACGACGCGGAGATTCCCGAGATGCTGCGCTGGGCCCACGGCGAAGGCATGGATCTGACGCTGATCGAAACCATGCCGCTGGGCGACATCGACGGCGACCGCACCGACCAGTATCTGCCGCTTTCGGTGGTGCGGGCAGGAACTCATGGACCAGTTCACGCTTGAGGACATTCCCTACAAGACCGGTGGCCCGGCGCGCTATGTGCGGGTGAAGGAAACCGGCGGACGGCTCGGCTTCATCACGCCGCTCACCCACAATTTCTGCGAAAGCTGCAACCGGGTGCGGCTGACCTGCACCGGCACGCTTTACATGTGCCTTGGCCAGGAGGATGCCGCCGACCTGCGCTCGCCGCTTCGCGCTTCCGAGGGCAATGAGCTTTTGAATGCCGCCATCGACGAAGCCATCGGGCGCAAGCCCAAGGGCCATGATTTCGTGATCGACCGGCGGTCCGCCAAGCCCGCTGTCTCGCGCCACATGAGTGTGACGGGTGGGTGAGTTCAAGTTGCTAAACCGCTTGCGCTGAACCAGCCCTCATCCGGCTTCGCCACCTTCTCCCATGGCTTCGCCACGGGAGAAGGCACATGACCTTTATTCGCCTTCTCCCGTTCCGCAACTTGCGGAATGGGAGAAGGTGGCCGACAGGCCGGATGAGGGCTGGTTCAGCACGTTCCGCCGACTAACATAGCTGCCATACTGCTTGGGTGCTTTACCTCAGGCGACGGACACTGGCATGAGGAGGAGTGATTCAGTCTCTCCTTCCCGAAAATCCAACATTGCGTGCCGGACTCTACATGGTTCTGGCTATGGCGGCATTTGTTGTGAACGACAGTTGCGTGAAAGTTGTTGGGCAAACGCTGCCGGTGGGCGAGATCATCGGATTGCGTGGAGCGGTTTCGGCAGTGATCATCGCCGCCATTGCCACCTGGCATGGGGTGATCAGCGAAGTGCGCCATGTAGTAAGCCGGCCAGTGGCCATTCGGGCCACGCTGGATCTGATCAGCACTGTCGCTTTCATTACCGCGCTGATGCACATGGAAATCGCCAACCTGACGGCGATCATGCAGGCGGTGCCGCTGGCTGTGGCGTTGCTTTCGGCGATGTTTCTGGGTGAGAAAGTCGGCATCCGCCGCAGCACGGCCATTGTGCTGGGGTTCGTGGGCGTGTTGTTCATTGTCAGGCCGGCGCCTTCGGATTTCACGCTGTATGACGGCCTGGCGCTGCTCATCGTGTTTGGCGTGGCGGTGCGCGATCTGGTCACCAAGCTCATTCCGGCCAAGGTTCCGACGCTGATCGTGGCGCTGGCAAATGCCCTGTTCGTCACCGTCGGTGGTTCGCTGTTCGGGCTGATCGAGGGCTTCATCTGGCCCGAACTCTGGCAGGTCGCAGCGCTCTGCGCGGCGGCTGTGTTTCTGGCCTGCGGCTACATGTTCATGGTGGCGACGTTGCGGCTGGGCGAACTTTCGGCAACAGCACCGTTTCGCTATTCGATCCTGCTGTTCGCTATCATCTCAGGCGTGGCGGTGTTCGGCGAAATTCCGGATGGCTGGGCGGTTATTGGCATGGCGCTGATCGTGGCGGCGGGGACGTATGCGGCGCACCGCGAGTTCACCCTCAGGCATAACGCCAGAACGCAAGCACTGTAAGGCAGCAGGCCCACACCAGAATTGCGTTGCGCACCAATTGCGCCGGGATTTTGCGGGCTACGTGGGCGGTGGCGTAGCCGCCGATCACGGCACCCGCCATCATGATGAGCGAGGGAATCCAGCGGATGACGCCGGCTTGGGCGAAGATCACGATGCTGAGCACGGTCATCAGGGTGATGGTGACATTGCGAATGGCGTTGGCCTCATGGATACTCATGCGCGAGAAAATGGAATGGATGGCAAACAGCACGATGCCCATGCCGAGGCCGAAGTAGCCGCCGTAGACATAAACGAGGAATTCCAGCAGGAACGACAGCCACAGATACTTGGTGCCGTCGAAGGCAAAGGCCGTTTCAAGCTGGTGCTTGATCCACGGCCCCAAGCCGAAGGACAGGGTGGCGAACAACAGCAGCCACGGAATGGCCTTCTGGAAGGTGGATTCCCCTGACCAGATGAGAATGAGCGAACCCAGAACGCCGCCCACTGCAGCCAGGACCAGCCGATGTGGCAAGTGCTTGCGAACCGCTTTGACTTCATGGCGATAGACAAAGCTGCCGACGATGTTGGCGGGCAGAACAGCCACGAAATTCGAGGCATTGGCTTCCATTTCGCGACATTCCCGCCGCCACCAGCAGCGGAAAGGTCATAAAACCGGCGCCGCCAGCCATCACATTGATGATCCCGGCCAAAACGCCGCCGGCAAACAGGAGCAGGATTTCGGAAATTGGCACTGGCACGCTCGCAAAGGATATGGGCATATGACGGAAAGGGGTAGGCACCCGCAAGCCTGTCCCGTGCATGGGAGACGTTCATTGCGCGCCAAGCTTCAGAGCCTTTCGACCGCCGTTCCCGAACATGTTCTCCGCCAGGAGGACGTGATCCGCGAGGCGAGCGCCATTTTCGCCAAACGCCACATCGATTTCGAACGGTTGATGCCGGTGTTCGGAAATACCGGAATCGAGACGCGTTATTCGGTCAGGCCCTATGACTGGTTCCGGGGCGCGCAGGGCTGGCCCGAACGCACTGCGGCTTTTATCGAGGGGGCCAAGGCGTTGTTCCGTGAAGCCGTGAAAGTGGCACTTGCGGACGCCAACGTTGCGGCCGCCGACGTCGATACCATCGTAACGGTTTCGTCGACCGGTGTCGCTACACCTTCGATCGAAGCGCGCGTGTTGCACGAGCTTGGGTTTCGCGATGATGTGAGGCGCGTGCCGGTGTTCGGGCTTGGTTGTGCTGGTGGCGTTTCGGGGCTTTCACTGGCGGCCCGGCTGGCCGAGGCCAATCCCGGTTCAAACGTTCTGATCGCGGTGATCGAACTTTGCACACTCGCATTTCGGCCCGACGAAATGACCAAATCCAACATTGTGGCGACAGCGCTGTTTGGTGATGGTGCGGCGGCGGCGGTGCTCTCAACCGATGGCGAGGGTCTTGGAACTTTCGAACATGCGGGCGAACACACCTGGCCCGGCACCACGGACGTGATGGGCTGGCGCATGGACCCGGAAGGGTTTGGCGCCATTTTCTCGCGCAGCATTCCCGATCTGGCGGCCAGCGAACTGCGCCCCGCCGCCGATCTGTTCATGGCGCGGCACAAGATTTCGTTCGATGATATCGACGTTTACAGTTTCCACCCCGGTGGTGCGAAAGTCATTACCGCGCTGGAAAGCGCCTTTGAACTCGAACAGGGCCAGCTTCAGGACGAGCGCGATGTGCTGGCGGGGCATGGCAATATGTCGGCCCCCACGGTGTTGTTCGTGCTCAAGCGGGCATTGGCGCGGGAGACCAAAGGGCGGCGCTTTGTCTCTGCACTTGGACCGGGGTTTACCGCCAGCTTCCTGACCATGTTGCACTAGGACCATGTGGATCAATATTCTCATTCTCTCGCTGGTCACCGCGCAACGGCTGATCGAGCTCTATATTGCGCAGCGCAACACCAGCCGGCTGATCGCCAAGGGCGGCTTCGAAGTCGGCTCCGGGCATTATCCGCTGATTGTGCTGCTGCATACGATATGGCTGGCGGGGCTGTGGTATCTGGTGCTGAATGCCACTGTAAGCTGGCCGTGGATCATGGCCTATCTGGTGTTGGAAGCGGCGCGCGGCTGGATCATCGCCGCCCTTGGCAATCGCTGGACAACGCGCATCATTGTGGTGCCGGGGGAAGTGCTGGTCGACGAAGGACCTTACAAATATTTCCGCCACCCCAACTACATGGTGGTGGCGGGCGAAATCTTCATCCTGCCGATGGCTTTCGGCCTGTGGTGGTATGCGATCATCTTTGCGGTGCTCAACGCCGCCGTGCTGTGGTTGCGCATCAAGGCGGAGGATGCCGCACTGAAGCCACTGCGCGATGAGATCGCTCAGTCGCCTGACGATCCCACCGCCTGATCGGCGACGCCGCCCACCGGCACCAGCACCGACACGGTGCCGGCCTTTTCGAAGGTGAGTTCGAGGGCGATGGTCTCGCCCTTCTTGAGTGGGGCCTTGAGGCCCATGAGCATGATGTGCAGACCACCGGGACTGAGCGTGGTGGCTTGGCCTCCCGCGATATCGAGGAACTCAAGCATTTCCATTTTCATCACGCCATTCTCGTCCTTCGATTCATGGAGGTGGGCCATGGCGGCGGCGGGTGAAAACACTGCGGTGAGGCGGTCGGACTCGGGGCTGGAAATTGTCAGATAGATAGCGCCTGTCGTTGCCGTGGGCGTTGGCGAGGCGCGGGCGAAGGCATCCTTCACGATAAGGTCACTGGCGGAAACACCAGTGGTCAGTGTTAGGATGGCTGTCAGGGTCAAAGCGATGGCAGCGGCGATTTCGAGAATGAGTTTGGGCATGGGCAATCCGTGGCAGGAGATATGGGCGCGATTGTGCCGGGCCATACGTGGCGAAGCGACGCGGGGCGCCGTGGTGACGTTGGTTATGACCTGTGGTGCGGCCGAAGCACAGGAACCGGTGGCGGTGGGCATCGAACTGGTGCTGGCGCTCGACAGCTCGGCCAGCGTTGACGGGCCGGAATTTCAGTTGCAGCTTGATGGGTTGGCCGAGGCGTTCCGCGATGCGGACGTCTTGCAGGCGGTCGAGAATTTGAAGCCATTGGGCGCTCGCCGTGGCGGTGGTGCAATGGGGCGGGCCCGGGAGAAACCCGCATCGTGTTGCCGTTCGAATTTCTCGGATCGGCGCGCGATGCCAAGGCGTTCGGTTTCCGCACCAGCCTCATTCGCCGCTGGATGCGGGCCAGTTCCACCTCGATCGCCACCGCCATTCAGGACAGCACGGCACTGATTGAAACCAATGACTACGATGGCTTTCGCAAGATCATCGACATTTCCGGCGACGGGCCAGACAATTCCGGCGTGGATCTCGAAATGGCCAGCGATGCGGCGCGCAAGTCCGGGAATCATTATCAATGGCCTGCCGATCATGGCGGACGATGAAGGGCTTGCGGAATATTACGAGTCATCGGTGATCGTTGGCGCCGAAGCCTTCACCGAACCGGCGCGGGATTTCAATGACTACGCGCGGGCGATCAAGGAGAAGCTGCTGAAGGAACTGCGGCCGCTGGGGTCGTGAGTCTCTATCGTTCCATCGCCCGGTCCACCGCCGTTGCCGGGATCCACCATTCGCGGCCTCTCTGGGTTTCGATATATTCCGGCCACGGAAGATCGATGGGCGGGGGATAATCGCACCACGGGTGCGGGATCAGCGCTTTGTGATTTGCGTTCGATGAATTCCGCCCTGGCGCGTTCCAGGGTGACGGGATTGGTCATCAGGTCGAGGATCGTTGCGGCAATGGTTTTGGCCGCGGTGCGGATGGTGGGGTCAATGCAGGCGGGAACACCGCCGAGCGCATTCATCGCCCATTCGGGATAGGCGAAGCCCGGCGGCGCCTTGAGCGTGGCGCGGCCGACATAGAAGCGCACGGTGGGCGCAAACCATGTCATGTCGGTGTAGTCGTCGGAGGTGTAGTGGGTCTGCCAGGCGGGAATTTGCCGGCGGACGCGGCGCTCGGCTTCTTCGGGGCTGACGAATTGCGAGAGTTCATCTGCGAAGGGATGTGCCATGGGCACAAGACCCAGCTCCTTCTGCAAGGCTGCGCGCAAAGTTGATCGCTTCTTCGCCATACTGCGGGGCGCCGGCCAGCATCAGGTTGCGGAAGGTGAGCTTGGCCATCTGCGTGATTGGCGAGTCCGGGCTTTGATTTCGAGACCCAGTGTTTCTTCACGGTGCAATGGCTGGCGCGCGGCTGCCGCCTCGGCATTGTTGTCGAGCACTGCATAGATTTTCTCCAGCATCTCCACATCGGGGCAACGGGCGGCGTACATGATCATCGCCATTTGTGCTGCGAGATTGTCGGCTGTGGCCTGGCCGCTGGCGAGGATGGTTTCGTTCAGCGTCCAGGTTCCGGTATGCGGCAGCATGTGGTCGCGCAGCATTTTTGACAGCGTGTACATGGTGACCACGGCATCGTTGGCGCCGGGGGCACGGGCCGTCGTGTGGGCGGCGGGAATGGGATTGCCGCCCGTTCCCGCGTCATGCAGCCAGGTTTCGGGTTGCTCGCACAGGAACTCATAGACCGCCGCGTAGTAAGGCCCGCAGTGGGTGTCCCAGCGCGCCGTGTTGCAATAGGGCAGCATGTAGTGGGGATGAAATGAGATGATGGCGTCGAGGCCGTCGTAGTAGCCCGTTGGCGGCGTGAATGGGTTTGGAGCCCCGCACCTTTTCCGCAGGCTCGCCCATGAAGCGGATGGTGCCGGCGATGCCCTGCTCTGCCATCGCCGCCTTGGCGGCAAGTGCTCCCACCAGCGAGCCCATGCCGAGGGCCGAGTGCGGGTCGGTGTGGCCGCCGGCAAAGCGCGACAGGCCTTTGCGCGGGGCTCGCTAGGCACGGCATCCTGACAGTTTCCGGGAACCGCATCATACTCGGCATAGGCCATGACCGTGGGGCCCGGGCCATTGCGCCATGTGGCGCTGAAGGCGGTGGGCATGCCGCCCGAACCTTCCTCGACCTCGAAGCCCTCTTCGCGAAGTTTTGCCACATACCAGGCGCTGGAGCGATACTCGCGCCAGGCGGTTTCGGCGAGGTTCCAGATGTGACTGTTCCATTGCGGACCAATGCTTGTGGTTTTCTTCCACCCAGCGGAAGGCCCGGTCCTTGGCGTTCGTCATGCTTTCAACCTCGCGATAAGTTTCTGTGCAGCGTGCTGCAACTCCTTCTCGGTGAAGCCCGCGAAGCTCAGGAGAAGGCCCTGCTCCTTTCTTCGACCCGCGAAGTGGGTGGAGAAGGCTTGAACTTCAACGCCCCCGGCCACAAGTTCTGCGGCCAAATGGTTATCACGCACGCCCGGCGGCAGGCGCAGAAGCAGCATGAGGCCGGACGGGGCGGCGTCGATTGTGAACAGCTTGCCATCTTCGGCCTGCAGAGGCGTCGATCAGTGCGGCGCGCCGTCCGGCATAAATGCGGCGCATGCGGCGGATGTGTACGGCGAAAGCGCCTGACGTCATGTATTCGGCCAATGCGGGCTGGGCCATGAGCGACGCCGCTGCGCCATGGGCGGCGCGGGCTTCACGGAAGGCTTCGGTGAGCGCGCGAGGCACGACGATGAAGCCCAAACGGATAATCGGTGAAAATACCTTCGAAAAAGTGCCGGTGTAAATGACGCGGGCCTTGCGATCGAGACTCATCAGGGCGGGCAGCGGGCGGCCGACATAGCGGTACTCGCTGTCATAGTCATCTTCGATGATGATTGCATCGTGCGGCGTCGGCCCAGTCGAGAAGTTCCAGGCGGCGGGCCAGCGGCATGGTCACACCGGTCGGATACTGCCGCGCCGGTGTCACAAAGGCAGCGCGGGCATCGGGCGCGCGCTCAAGGCCCTGGGTGACGACCAGCCCTTCGCCATCGACCGGGACTGGTGTTGCTTCGACACCATCGAGCGAGAAGACGCGTCGCGCCGTCGGGATAGCCTGGTTCTTCCATCCACACCTTGTCGCCCGGCCGCAGCACGGCGCGGTGAATGAGGTCGAAGGCATCCATGCCGCCGGCCGTGACGATGACCTGATCGGCGCCGCAGGAAATGCCGCGCCATTCGAAGAGGTGGCGGGCGATGGCATGGCGCAGCGCCGGCCAGCCAAAACTGTCGCCATGTTCGAGAAGAGCAATCGGCGGGTTGCGCCAGATGCGGCCCAGGAGCTTGCCCCATTCATCGTGCGGGAAATGCTCCCAATCGACGAGGCCCTGGCGGAACGGCCGCGCTGGCTCGCGCTCGTGCGGGTTGCGGCGCCGGCCATGATCGGCTTGCGCGGTGGCGTGGTGGTGAGAAGCGCTTCGGGCAATTCGGCGGCGACGCGGGTGCCGGAGCCGGAGCGGGTTTCGAGGTAGCCCTCGCTCAGCAATTGCTCATAGGCCTGCGACCACGGTGGCGCGGGCGATGTGCCAGTTCTTCGGCGAGGGCCCGGGTCGATGGCAGTTTGGCCTGCGGTTTCAGGCGGCCGCTCAGCACCAGATTGCGGATCTGGCGGGCAAGCTGGGACTGGATCGGCTCCGCATCGCTGCGGTCGATACCGATTTCGCTGGCTGAAGTGCCGAGAAGTGGTCTGTTCATTGTGGCGATGTTATGGTTCTTTCACACATACCATAATAGCGGGCATGAGAGACTGCGCAACCGGAGTTCCGACCATGACTGCCGCACCGACCGAACGCACCCGCGTCAAGCGCCTGAACAAGCGCGCCAAATATGACGAGGAAACCGTTCACGGCATTCTCGACGCCAGCCCGATGTGCAATGTGGGCTACATCGTTCAAGGGCGCGCCATTCGTGACGCCGACGCTGCAATGGCGCGAGGGCGATCACATCTATTGGCATGGCTCATCGGCCAGCCGCATGCTGGAGGCCTGCGAGGAGTGCCGACGTGTGCGTGACGGTGACCATCATCGACGGCTTCGTGATGGCGCGTTCGGCGTTCAACCACTCGTGCAACTACCGCTCGGTGATGGTGTTCGGCGCGGCGCTACAAGGTGACGGATCGCGACGAGAAACTGGCGCGGCTGCAAGACCTTCACCGAGAAACTGTTTCCCGGCCGCTGGGACATTCTGCGGCCGGTGAGCGAGAAGGAGCTGAAGGCGACGACCATGCTTGGCGCTCTCGCTTAATGAAGCTTCGGCCAAGATGCGCAACGGCGGGCCAGGCGACGATGAAGAAGACCTGCGCGTTTCCGATCTGGTCCGGCGTCATTCCGGTGCAGCATGCCGGTGCTGCCGCCGGTTGAACGACCCGCTCGGCATTCCGGGGCTTGAGCCGCCCGATCACGTTCGCGGAATTCAAATACGGCTGACGAGCTTGCATGCAGCGGTAAGGACGGGATTGCCCTTGAGTACGCGTCAGACGGGTGACGCCCGCAATCTCGTCAATCGCTTTCTCAAGATTGCGCAATTCCTGAAAGAGCCCTCATCCCCCTTCGGGACCTTCTCCCATGCTGCGCACGGGAGAAGGCGGATAAAGGGCATGCGCCTTATCCCGTCCGAAGGATGGGAGAAGGTGGCCGACAGGCCGGATGAGGGCTGGTGCGGCTTGCACATCTCACGTCAGCTGTCTTCGACATCGACCCGCAGGATCAGGCCATCGGGGCCGAAGGTGATGACTTCGCCGCCGCTGCGCTCATAGGGTTGGCCTGTCGATTTCGCTGTGGCCTTGAGCCGCCAGCGCGAGCGAACCTTGCCGGGCGCAATGGCTTCAACGACATCGTCGATGGCGTGCTGGTCGGGGTATTCCTCAAAGTAGCCTTTCATGGCGGCGACGATGGCGCTTTTGCCGACGATGGCGCCGACACTTGGCGAATGATATTCGGCGGTCTCGGCGAACATCGCCGAAACCGCGGTCGAGATCGATGGCGTTGAGCGCCGCGTGGTAGCGGTGCGCTTGCGCAATGACGTCTTCGCCCGTCACGATCCCATCTCGCCCATGATGCGCACCCAGCTGCGGATGCCGCGCCTGTAGCTTTCGAGATTGTATTTCTCGTTGGGGCTGTGCAGCGCGTCGTCATTGAGGCCAAAGCCCACCAGCACGCTGTCCATGCCGAGGATATCCTTGAACGAGCGGCAGATGGGGATTGAACCACCGGACCCCATGAGCACCGTGTCGCGTTTGAATTCGTCTTTCAGGGCCTTGGCGCTGCGAGCGATCCATGGATTGTCTTCGGAAATGACAGTGGCCGGGCTGCCGCCGCCACGGCCGGAAAATTCGACGTTGCAATCCTTGGGGATCAGCTTCTTCACGAAAATCTGGAAAGCCTTAAGCACTTTCTGCGGATCCTGCTTGCCGACGAGGCGGAAGGTGATCTTGGCATGGGCCTTGGAAGGCAGCACGGTTTTGGTGCCGGCGCCGGTATAACCACCCCAGATGCCGTTCACCTCCGCAGTGGGCCTGGCCCACACAAGCTCCAGCACCGACTTGCCTTTTTCGCCAGCGGACGACTTGAGGCCGACATCGGCGAGGAACTTCTTTTCCGAGAATTTGAGGGCTTGCCATTGCTTCTTCGTGGCCTTCGGAAGCTCCGTCACGCCATCATAGAAGCCGGGGATGGTGACCTTGCCGTTCTTGCCGTGGAGTGCCGCCAGCACTTTCGTCAGTACACGGATCGGATTCATGGCGGGGCCGCCATACATGCCGGAGTGCAGATCGATGCGTGGGCCTGTGATGGTGATTTCCTCATGCACCATGCCGCGCAGCCTGGTGGTGATGGCCGGGGTTTTTTCGTCCCACATGCCGGTGTCGCAGACGAATGCGGCATCACACGAGAGTTCGTCCTTGTTGGCTTTGAGGAACGGAATGAGCGAGGGCGAGCCCGACTCTTCCTCGCCTTCGATCAGGAACGTGGCCTTGATGGGCAGCGACCCGGTGGTGTTGATCCAGGCGCGGGCGGCTTCGACGAAGGTCATGAGCTGGCCCTTGTCGTCCGCCGTGCCGCGGCCGAACATGCGTTTCACGCCGTCTTTACCTGCAACGATGGTGGGCTCGAAGGGCGGCGTCGCCCACAATTCCAGCGGGTCGGCGGGCTGGACGTCGTAGTGGCCATAGAACAGCAGATGCGGAACGTTTTTCGCGGCATTTTTCGGCGTGTAGTGGGCAACGACCATGGGGCGGCCCGGCGTTGGGCGCACCGAAGCCTTGAAGCCCAAGCCTGTCAGATCGGTGGCGATAGTTTCTGCAGCCTGCTGGCATTTGTCCGCATAGGCGGGGTCGGTCGAGATCGACGGAATGCGCAACAGCTTGAACAGGCGGTCGATTGCGCTGTCAAAACTCTGGTCGGCGGTGGCAAGTACGGCGGTCAGATCGGTCATGATTTATCCTTTAGCGAAGTTCTGAGATGATGCGGGCCCACGAGCGGATGCCCTTGTGGAAACAGTCGACGTCGTATTTTTCATTGGGGCTGTGCTGGCCATCGTCTTGGCGCGAGAAGCCGACCATGAGGCTGTCGATGCCCAGATGCTTCTTGAATGACTCGACGACCGGGATCGAGGCGCCGTTGCCCATGAGCACTGGCGCCTTGCCCCACTCGTCGCTGAGCGATTTGCGGGCGGAGCTTACCCATCGCGAGTGCGATGACACGGAAATTCCGGAAGAGTCTCCGGCCTGGGTTTCAAATCGGGCACGGCAAGTCGCTGGCAGGCGGGCGATGACAAAATCCCGGAAAGCCTTTCGCACCTTCTTCGGGTTCTGGCCGCCGACCAGACGGAAGGAAAGCTTGGCGGTGGCGCTAGCCGGTATGATGGTTTTGCCGCCAGCACCGCGATAACCGCCAAAAATTCCATTGATCTCGGCGGTGGGCCTCGCCCACATCTGCTCAAGGCCGGTGAAATCGATTTCTCCGGCGGGAACAGAAAGGCCCACCTGGCCCAGGAAGTCTTTGATGGGAAATTTGAGCCCGGCCCATGCCTTGCGCACTTCTGGCGGCGGCACTTTCACACCTTCATAGAAACCGGGAATAGTGACACGGCCGCGACTGTCGTGCATCTCCGCGAGAATGCGGCTCAACACCCTGATGGGATTGAACACAGCACCGCCGAAATCGCCGGAGTGCAAGTCAACGCGGGGGCCGGTGATGGTCACCTCCTCGCAGATGCAGCCGCGCAGCATGATGTTGATGCTGGGGGTGACGTCGTTCCAGAGTTCGGTATCGCAGACGAATGCGACATCGGATTTGAATTCCCGGCGGTTGAGCCTCAGGAACCGGTCGAGGTGGGTGTTGTCGGCCTCCTCATCGCCCTCGATCATCACCGTCAAGCGGAAGGGCAAGGCACCTTCCACCGCGAGGGTCGAGCGGCAGGCCTCCAAAAAGGTCATGACTTGGCCTTTGTCGTCAGAAGACCCGCGGGCATAGATGCTCTTGCGGCCTTCCCGCGAGGGCCTGATCTCCGGCTTGAACGGGGCCGAGTCCCAGAGTTCCAGCGGGTCGGCGGGTTGCACATCGTAGTGACCGTAGAAGATCACATGGGGCGTTGCGGCGCCATGGCCCGGCGGGCGCGTATTCGCCGAGAACCACCGGGTGGCCGGTGGTCTGGCGCAGGCTTGCGCCGGAAACCCATGGATTCCAGATCGGCCAGCAGCCATTTTGCCGCCATCAAGCAGTCGCCATGATGGCGGGGATCGGTGCCGACCGAGGGAAACCGCAGCAATTCAAAGAGGCGGTCCAGGCTCTGCGGCAGGCCCCGGTCGGCGAAGTCCAAAACCCTGTCAATCGACGCCATTTTCCGGCTTAACTCTCATCATGCGGAATCACCGTTACAGTCTTCCGGCACGCCACCCCTCGGCTAGGAATAGCCGATGAGCGAGGACGGTTCCACCTTTTCGCTGGCGAGGGACAGCCTGCTGGCGCGCGACCCGGCCTCGAGCCTCGAGCGCTTCCGGCGCCGGGGTTACCAGCGTTACCGGCTGCTGTTGTCCAACATCGATCTGGCGCTGGTGTGGAAGCGGCGATGGTTCATCATCACCATGATTGTCGGCTTCACGCTGATGGGCCTGCCGACGCCTTCGGGGCTGAGCCACGAAGGCCAGATCGTGCTGTGCATGTCGCTGATGGCCACCATGCTGTTCGTGACCGAAGCGATTCCACTACCCACCGTGCCACTGCTGATCATCGTCGGCGAAGTGGTGCTATTAGGCACTGACGCCACAAAAGTGGCGCAAAGCCTGATGACTAACTCGGTTTTGTTCATCATGGGTTCGCTGATGCTGGCGGTGGCCATCGTCAAGCAGAGACTCGACCGGCGCATTGCCTGGTGGATCGTGCAGATGACCGGCACCAGCATCTATGGCATCAGTTTCGGCATCGTCGCAGTGTGTGGCGTACTTGCGGCGTTCATTGGTGAACACACGGTGGCGGCGATGATGCTGCCGGTGGGTGTTACCCTCATCACCCTCACCTCGAACGATCCCCGGAAGATTCACAATCTCGCGGCGGTCATCCTGTTTTCGATTTCCTATGGCTGCTCGATCGCCGGGGTGGCGACGCCTTCGGGGGGCGCGCGCAACGCCATCATCATCAGCTATTGGCGAGACTTCTTCTACGATCCGCTGGACCCGGCGACGTGGCGCTACCTCATGGACTATGTGAACTGGATCATCTACGCGCTGCCGATGTTCGTGCTGCGCCTGCCGATCGTGGCGGCGCTGCTGATCTTCACTTTCAAACCAGAAGTGACGGATATGTCGCGATCCATTGCCAGGCTTCGCACCCAGGTTTCGATGCAGGGACCGCTGCGCGGCGGCGAGGCGATGACCATCGTGATTTTCCTGCTGACCATCTTCGGGTGGATTACCCTGTCGTCGACGATTGGTCTCGGGGTGATCGCCATTGCCGGAGCGGCGGCGTTTCTGGTGTTTGGCCTCGTACGCTGGGAAGACATTAACGGCGGCGTGAACTGGGGCGTGGTGCTGCTCTATGCGGCGGCGATTTCGCTGGGCGTCGAGATGAAAGAAACCGGAGCCGCCGAATGGGCCGCCGGCAGCGTGTTGATGGCCATGCAATCAATCGGTGCCGATGGGACCGTAGGCTTCGACGTCGGCATGTCGCTTTTGACCATCGGCGTTTCCAACACCATGACGGCAGGGGCCGCCGTGGCGGTGATGGCGCCCATCGTTCTCAAAACCGCCGTGGCGGCGGGCCAGGATCCGCTGCATGCGGGCTTCCTGATGGCCATGTCGTCGGCCTTCGGCTATCTGACGCCTGCCGCGCAGCCTGCCTTCACAATCATCTATGCCTCGGGCTATCTGAAAGGGCAGGATTTCTTCAAGATTGGCTTGCGCATGATGGTGATCTCCTTCGTGGTTCTGATGATCACCGCGCTGTTCTATTGGCCGATGCTGGAGGGCTAGAGTGGCGCTGTTCCGGCGATATGTTCTCTCCGAGAGGCAGCAGGCGGCCGTTGATCGCACGCTGCAACAGTTGCGCGCCCAGCGGCGCAGCCGGTTCCGCATTCTGGCCTGCATCGATGGATCGGACGAAGCCTTCATTACGGTGCGCTTCGCGGCACGGCTGGCGGCCACCAAGGATTGCGACATCATCGTGTTCTATCTCCGCCCCATTGATCAGGGCCTGCATTCGGGCGGGCTACAAGTCAGGCTGGCGCGCCAGAACATGATGGATGCGGGTTTCGAGCTTCCCGGCGTCAAACATCTCAAGAGGGCACTGGATGTCCTCAGGCAAGAAGGCATCGACGTTTCCGACTGGCCGAAGGAAACGCAGTATCAGGACGCCTGGAATGACCCGGCAGGCGACAGCAAGGTGGAATACAAGAGCCCCGAGGGGCGCAGTGTGGTCTTGAAACTCAAGACGGCGCCCGACACCGCCAATGGCATTCTTGATCAGTATGAGCTGGGGCCCTACAATCTGATCATCGTCGGCCAGCCGTCGCGCTGGCGCAGCGAGATCATGTCATTCTTCGATGCCGGGGTGGTTCAGACAGTCGCCACCATGGCGCCGTGCTCGGTGCTGGTGGCGCGCAACAGTCTGGACCGCAGGGGTTTCTGCATTTGCACCGATGGCTCATCACGCTCCATGCAGGCGGTGCGGCGGGCAGCGGTGCTGGCCCATGTGGCGGGCGAACCCGTTACGCTCCTGTCGGTGGCCACCAGCGAGAACGGCCGGGGAGCGGCAGAAGAGGCCGTGGCCAATGCCAAAGCGCTGCTCAAGGCCATGAAAATCACCGTCGCCGAAACCAAGACGGCCATCGGCGATCCCGCCAAGGAAATCGCCGAGACGGGGTCGCTCTACCGGGTGATCGTGGTGACTGACGAGGGCCGTTCACGGTTACAGCGATTGATCCGCGGATCAGTAGCCACGGCAGTCATGCGGCTGGCGCGAACCAGTGTGCTGGACGTGCGTTAAGCCTTGACGCGAAGCCGGCGGAACGGAAGCACCAGCACGGCAATGGTCCGCTCATATGCTGGCAGTCCGGTACTCACTTTCACGCCGAGTTCTGCTGGTGGACGTCCCGGCCGGTATACAAAAGTTCCGAACAGTACGTCATAGATAGTCAGAGTGTTGCCGTAGTTTCTGGCTTCGGTGACGTTGGCGCTGTGGTGATAGCGGTGGGTTTCCGGGCCCACGAATATGTAGTTTAACCAGCCGATGCGCACATCGACATTGAAGTGGCTGATCAGGCCATGCATGCCATTGATCATCAGGATCATGGTCACGGCCTTCTGATCGTAACCCATAAGCCAGATCGGCAGGATGATGGCCAATGTCTGAATAAAGAGCGCGTTGATCGGGTGAAACACCGCATGCATAATCAGATACAGGCGCGGCGGCAGGTGGTGGGCGGCGTGGGTTAGCCACAGGAACCGGCCAAGGGGCCCTCGCATTTCGTGCATGGCGCGATGCAGCCCATAGTTTATGGCTTCGAATACCAAGAGGCCAACGATTACCTGGAGCGCCAGGGGCCAATCACGCCCTGGTCCGGTCAAATCTCCGGAAATGGTAATGGTCAGCAGCCCCAGGGCGGTGGTGAGCAACGCCATGAACGCACCATTGACGATGACGAAACGCAAGTCGGCGAGAAAGGACCTAAACGACATGGCCCAGCGGCGTTCATAGGGAAATTGCCACTCGATCAGCAGGTAGAGCACCGCCAGGAATGCGCCTCTGGCTAACCACACCTGCCTGGGGTCGGAGGCGGTGTACAGGATCAGGTAGAAGCCGGTCAGCGTCACCGCCCAACTGAAGGGATAAAGCCCCCAGCGCACGATCGCGCGGGCACCACAACGCCAGGCGAGATTCGGTCAATTGCTGTTCCACGGCGTTCTCCTGTTCTCGGACATCTGTACGAAACCGTATCCTTGTGCGAGAATGGCCTATTTGGAAAGTACACGCCGATGGGCTCTGGCCGGAAGCCGACAAAAACCGCTGAACTGTCCGAAAAACCGCGACAGGATCGCCGTCTTGCCAAGACGCGCGCCAGCCTGGCGGGCGCGTTGTTCGCACTCATGCAGAAGCAGGACTGGGACGACATTGCGGTGCAAGACATTTGCTCCACAGCCGACGTGGCGCGCTCGTCGTTCTACGCCCATTTCGACAGCAAGTTCGAGCTGCTTGACCACATGATCGGCCGCTCCCTGCAACAATCACGCGAAGCCCGGCGGCAACAACCGGGGCCGATTGGACTTCTCACATGGATCGTCGATCACGTCACAGAGAACCGCAGCATGTTCCGCCATGTGGCGCGCAGCGGTGGCGCACAGGTCGTGCTGAGCCGCTTCAAGGCCGCCCTGTGCGCCGAACTCGCCAATGAAATCGAGAATGGCTGGTGACGGCGAACCGGAGTTGCGGGCCCACTTCCTGCTGGGCGGCACGTTTGACGCCCTGATTGCCTGGTCCAGAACGTGGAAGACAAGCGAGCTTCCGGCTGTGAAGGGCAATATCCTGGCCATTGCCGCGCGCGCCATCGGCGGCATTGACCGGCCATTGCCCTGATGTGAAAGCCGCTTGCTATTTGAGCCAGTAGCCCGCGCGAAGCCGCCGCAAGCGTGAACCACGCGGCGCCCGCAACCAGAGCCAGGATGGCGAGATGGTCGGGTTCGGTGAGCAAGTGGAGGACGTTTGCCACCATGCCGTGGCCGGGGTCGGCGAGGGCTGCTGTCGTAAAAGCAAAAATTGAAATGGCGAGAAGTGCTGTGCGCTTCATGCGGATCCCCTTCGTTTGGTCATGATCGGCACTGGTTCTAGCATGACGGGAAACCGGGGAAAGTGTTCATTTGCGCCACGCGACGGCTCGGAGACGACCGCTTCTTTCGGTTGAGAAGTTGCGGAATCACACTATCATCAGCGACCGGCATCTGGAGGGGATTCCTCATCATGGCAGACTACAAGCTCTATTGCTTCGGTGAATCGGGCAACGCCTACAAGGCGGCACTCATGCTGGAATTGTGCAGGCTTGAATGGGAGCCGGTAAAGGTCGATTTCTTCAGCGGTGAAACGCGTGGTGATGCCTATCGCCAGCAGATAAATGCAATGGGCGAAGCGCCAGTGCTGGTGCATGGCGGCAAGTCGCTTTCGCAATCCGGCGTCATTCTGGAGTATCTTGCCGAACAAACCCGCAAGTTTGGCGCCAAAAGCGAAGACGAGCGGCGCGAAATCTGGCGCTGGATGCTGTTCGACAATCACAAGTTCACGGCCAGTATGGCAACCTTGCGGGCGCTGATCCGCTTCACCAAGACCGGAGAAACTCCGGTGACCGATTGGCTGAGAGGCCGGTTCACAGGGGCGTTGAAGATTGTCGACAAGCACCTGACAGAGAATGCCTTCATACTCGGCAAACGGCCGACCATCGCCGACCTGTCGCTGTGCGGATACATGTACTATGGCGACGAACTGCCGTTGTCGCTCGACCCCTACATCAATGTTTTGAAGTGGCTTGACCGCATCAAGTCATTGCCGGGATGGAAGGGACCCTATGAGCTGATGCCGGCGGCCTTTCGGGGCTAAACGCGCGGCGGCTCCATGGCGTCGAGGTATTCGTCGAGGTGTTCAAGGTTTTCGAAGCGCATCCAACCTTCGCTGGTCTCGGCTTCAACTGTGCCATCCGACAGCACGCGCGACGGGTGGCCGCGAATGTTGCGCTCCTCGATCACATAAAGCTGGCCTTCGCCAACATCATCGGTTTCCTCTTCGGCGGCTTCCCCGGCAACTTCTTCAATCGCTGCTTCAAGGGCTTCCGCTGCCACTGCCGGTTTCTCGTCAAAGGCGGACTGCAAATCGGTCTTGGCCTTCTCAAGCGCTTTGATGGTTTCACTTACGGCGGGAGAAAGTGTCTCGCTTTCAGCGGTGGCCGTTGCCGTAACTATTGCCGCCGTAGTTACAACGGCTTCCTTGATGACGGGTGCCGCTTCAACCCGGGCAGCAGTGGCAAAGGCGCCCTGCTCGACGCTGCCAATGACCCCGCCGAGGCCAAGCGACAGCACGCCGCCGACCAGAAGAAGTGCCGCGACTTCGAGTGTCAAACCGTAGACCTGCATCTGCCCCGGGGAAAAGAACATCATTAGTCCCAAGGCTATGCCAATGGCCGCCAGCAAGATTCCGACGATCAACATGACTTTCGACATCAGGCACTCCCCCTCGCAAACCGAATCGTACGCGGTCCCCTAATAACAAGAACCGCATTCATGGTTAATTTTTCTTCAAGAGACTAGCGCGGAAGCGCTCAGGATTCGATAACGATTTTTGGGGTGGCCCGCACACCTGCCCCTGCGGAAACAGCGGCCCAGACCTGACGGGCAATAGCGATGTAGAGGGCCGCGTGCACGCCATCGGGTTCGGTGGCGACCAGTGGCTCACCGGCATCCGAGCGTTCGCGGAGTTTCATGTCGAGGGGCACTTCGCCGAGAAAAGGCACGCCGAGTTTGAGTGCTTCCGCCCGGGCGCCGCCATGGCCGAAGATTTCGTGGCGCTCGCCGCATTTGCCACACAGGAAATAGCTCATGTTCTCGACGATGCCGAGAACCGGCACGTTGACTTTCTGGAACATGGATATGCCACGCCGCGCATCAATGAGCGCCAGATCCTGCGGGGTGGAGACAATGACAGCGCCCGATAGAGGGGTTTGCTGGGCGAGCGTCAATTGCGCATCACCGGTACCGGGCGGCATGTCGACGATCATGATATCGGTCTCACCCCAGGATACTTCTCGCAGCAACTGGTTGATGGCCGACATCACCATGGGGCCGCGCCAGATCATGGCGGTTTCCTCGGGCACGAGAAAACCGATGGACGCCACTTCGACGCCAAAGCGGCGCATGGGTTCCAGGGTTTTGCCATCGGCTCCGGCGCGGGGCTTGCCGGAAATGCCGAAAATTTTCGGCATCGAGGGTCCATAGACATCGGCGTCGAGCACCGCCACCTTGAGGCCAAGGGCCTTGAGCGCCAGCGCCAGATTGGCGGCGGTGGTGGACTTGCCGACGCCACCTTTGCCGGAGGCCACCGCCACGATGTGTTTGACGCCCGCCACGGCATTGCCGCGCGGCGCGGGCTTTGCCGCAGCTTGCGGCGCCCGTTCGGCGGTCAGCGCCACCATGGCGCGCTCGACGCCGGGAATGGCGGCAACCTGTTTTTCGACGACGAGCCGCAGTTGCTCCATGGTCTTGAGGTGAGCGGGATCGGTGATGAGCCCGAACATCACCTTGCCGCCATCGACCACGACATCGGTTGCGATGTTGGCCGACACCAAATTGCCGCGGCCATCGGGGGCGGCGATGCGCTTCAGAACCTGCAATACGTCTTCCTTGGTCACGGTGGCCATGAATGTCTCCTGATGGGCTTTCGCATAGTCCGCGCTCCGGCCACGGGCAAGGCTTCAATCCAGCGCCTTCTGCACCAGCCTCTGCAAGGCGGGTATGATCTTGGCTTCGATCCATGGATTCTTGTTGAGAAGCGCATTGTTGCGCCACGACGGGTGTGGCAGCACGACGACGGGCGGCGTGCGCTTCAGGTGCAGTTGCCAACCTGCCAAGCCTTTCGCCAATGAAGCGGGTGGGCTGTCCGCCAGGTGCCACCGGGCGGCGGGAAGGCCGAGGGTGACGATGAGCCTGACCCCGGCCAATTGGGCCATAAGAAGCGGCCTCCACCGGGGGGCGCATTCGCGGCGCGGCGGTAGGTCGGCCCCTTGCGGCGAAAGGCCGGGAAAGCAGAAGCCCATGGGCAGGATGGCAAGGCGCGTGGCATCGTAAAAAATATCTTCGCTGATCCCCAGCCAGCGCCGAAGGCGGTCGCCCGAAGGGTCAGTGAAGGGCCGGCCCGAGGCATGGACACGCGTTCCGGGTGCCTGGCCGGCAATCAGGATGCGTGCCGTCGCACTGAATTGCAGCACCGGGCGTGGCGCATGCGGCAGCGGCTTGCCTTGCGGGTTTTCGATGCAAAGGCGGCAGGCCCTCACCGCAGTTAACACTTCGTTCGCCGATGTTCCGAAACTGGTCATGTCCAACACGCTTCAAGTTTTAGGCGCTGTGCAAAGCCGATCTTAGGACCGATGGCGTAGGAAGGAGACTCGAATTTGGGAGCCCCGTGGGTTGTGGAGGATTGGGCATGTCCGGAACCGAGGAGACTTTGACAGGCATAGATCGCCATAACTTCCAGGCTGAACGCAAGACCAACTCCAAGGCTTCAGTGCCTTCCATCAAGGATTCGGACGTTCCCTGGCAGCGCGAATTGCTGGTGCTTTTCCTGCGCAATCAGATTGCGGGTGGCGCCAGCCATGCCGCTTCTCGCCGTGCTTCTGGCGATCACCACATTACAATGGGTGCCGGCCGCCGTCAGCATGACGTGGCTGGCCGCCGCCCTGGCGTGTCAGGGAGTGCAGGTCTATCTCGGCCAGCTATACTTCCGCAAGAAACGCACCCTGGAGGATGCCCGCGACTGGATCGGCATGCTCTCGGCGTCGGAACTCCTGACGGGTGTTTGCTGGGCCCTGCCGCTGTTCCTGTTCTGGCCAAACGCCGGCAGTATGCAGCAGGTTTACATGCTGGCCTCGGTCATGGCGGTCATTGCCGTCAGGCTGCTCATCGTCAACAGTTTCATGCCGGTGCTGATTGCCGGTACCGGCGTTCTCACCGTCGGTGTGGCGCTGCGCTGCGTGTTCGAGTCCGATCCCATTTATTTGGCACTCGGCGGCACCATCGTGGCGCTGGAAGCGTTCTTTCTCATGGTCGCACGCAATCTCCAGGAAACGGCCCGCGACATGCTGATTTTCAAGGCGCAAAAGGACAGCCTGATTGCCGCATTGAAAGAAGAAAAAGACAAGGCCGAGGACGAGCGCCGCAAGGCCGAGGAAGCAAATATGGCAAAATCGGCTTTCCTTGCGACCATGAGCCACGAACTGCGCACGCCGCTCAATGCCATCATGGGGTTCTCGGAAATCCTGAAGCGCGAGATGTTCGGGCCACTAACGGTTCCCGCTTACAAGAACTATGCCGACGACATTCACCATTCCGGCCACTATCTGCTGGCGCTGATCAACGACATTCTCGACTTGTCGCGTATCGAAGCTGGCCGCAGGGAGCTTTCGGAGGAACCGGTGAGCGTTCTGGTCGCCGTTGAGGAAGTGAACCACCTGCTGCTGATGAAGGCCGACGAAAAGAAGATTGATGTCCATGTCGAGGTCTCGGCGGCGCTGCCAAAGCTGATGGTCGACAAGCGTGGACTCAACCAGGTGCTGATCAATCTCATGTCCAATGCCATCAAATTCACGCCGGTGGGGGGGCGCGTTGCGGTGAAATGCGGCAGGACCTCGAATGCCGGACTGGCGATTACCGTCAGTGACAACGGCCCGGGTATTCCCGCCCATGAAATTGAGACCATGCTGGGAGCTTTCTCGCGCGGCAGTTTCGCCACCAAGAAGGCCATCGATGGCGCCGGTTTGGGGCTGCCGATCGTCAAGGGGCTCATGCAAGTTCACGATGGCACACTGACCATTCACAGCGAAGTTGGCTTCGGCACCGAGGCGGTCGTCACGTTCCCGGCCGGGCGCGTGCTGGACGGTCCGCGCGGAGAAGTGATGGCCGGACCAAATGTCGCCACCGAAAGCCAGCGCAAGTTGATTGCACTGACCGGGTGAGCGCCGGCGTCCGTAAACTTCCGGTTTAGGATGACCGGTAACAGTCTGCTCAGCAGTGGTGTGGTTTAGTGTCAGCCTATCCGGTTGAAATGACGTGAGTAACACCAAACCATTGGCCACGAATTTCGGTTTAAAGGTCGCCTTGCCGGCGGCGGCTGCCGTTATGGTCATTGCCTATCTGCTGTACACGGTCATCGGCGGACTGCTTGGTGAACTTGGCCGCTCCGATGATTTCTTCGCGCGGCGAGCGGCGATTGCCTTGCAAGTTCAGGCCAAGGACAGCTTTTCGTCAGTGGTGATTGACAACACCAAGTGGGACGAAGCGGTGGAACATACGCACGGCACGCCGGATGAGGCTTGGTTCGAGGAGACGTGGGGCGCCTACACCACAGGTGAAAACTACGATGGGGCGGTTTTGCTCGACAATTCCGGTTCCACGTTGATCGCATTTCGCGACGGCTTGCCCTCGGCCTTGCCAGCCGAAGCAATCACCGGCATCAAGGCTGGCGACCTTCGCAATGCGTTGGGCCACATGAGTGGCAAATACGCTGTCGATGTCCGGGTTGCCAGGACGCAAGATGGTTTCGTCATCAGCGCCATAGCCCCCATCGTCATGTCGGACGGCAGCTTTCAGGGCACCGAGCTTACTCGTTTCATGGCCTTTACACGCAATCTAACTCCCGGCTTTCTTGGCACCAAGGGCAGTCAGCTGGGATTGCAACGGTTAACGATCAGCCAGAGACCAGTTGCGGGAAAGTCTTCCGTGCCGGTGGTCGAAGTGGGTGCCGGCGTCGTGGGATATTGGTCCTGGGATACCCGCACCAACACCGCCGCAATCAGTGCCGGATACCGGCAGATTGTCTGGGCCATTCTCGGATCGCTGATCTTTGTCATCAGCGTTCTACTCAACATGAGCTGGAAGGGCTTTCGTGAAGCCCACATCATCAAGGCGCAGGCTTTGGCCTCGGCGCTGCGCGACGATCTGACTGGCCTGCCGAACCGCCGCCAGGTTCTCGACACTTTAGGCGGACTGCTGGCCAAACCTTTTTCCGAGAAGGAGGGGCTTTCGGTGGTTTTCGCCGACCTTGACGGGTTCAAGGAGGTCAACGACGCCTATGGCCACGAGGTCGGTGACCAGTTGCTCAAGATAGCGGCCGGCGGATTCGAATTCCTTGCAAAGGACCGCGGCGTGGTTTCGCGGTTGGGGGGCGATGAATTCTGCATTGTCATAACAGGCCTTGAAGCCGCCCGGAATGCCCGTGATGTCGCCCAGAACATGCGGCGCTTCCTGGCGGAGCCGATTGTGATTGGTGGACGCGTAGCGTCGGTTTCTGTCAGTGCCGGCATTGTTGACCGCACGGCGGATGACACGGCGATTGATGCCGAAGAGTTTCTGCGCCGCGCCGACACGGCGATGTATTCCGCCAAGAGCGGCGGCCGCAACACGGTGCACGTCTATGAACCGTCGCTCGATCAGAAGCGCGAGGAAAGCCGGCGGATTGCCCGCGAACTCCGCATTCATCTTGATGCCATTGCACTGGGAGTGGTTTATCAGCCAATTGTCGACGCCCGAAGCCGCAGCATCGTCGGCGTCGAGGCCCTCGTGCGGTGGCCGCAAGGCGTGGGCCGCAATGTGACGCCCGACGTCTTCATTCCGGTGGCCGAAGAGTTTGGCATGATCGAGGAGATCGGCTACTTCGTGATGCTGGAGGCCTGCCGCCAGGCCATGCAGTGGCCGCATCTGTTCATGTCGGTCAATGTTTCGCCGCTGCAGTTTCTCAATCCGGCGTTCACCGACACCGTCGAGAAGATCCTGCGTAACACCGGGATGGAACCACAACGCCTTGAAATCGAGGTGACGGAAGGTTTGATCATCGACAATACCGACCGGGTCGCCAACATTCTCGAGCGCCTGCACAATACCGGCATTACCGTAGCTCTCGACGATTTCGGAAGCGGCTTTTCGAGTATCGGCCAATTGCGGCGGTTCCATTTCGACAAGCTGAAACTCGACCGTTCGATGGTCACCGACATTTTGCGGCAGCCTTCGGCGTTGCGGCTGGTCCAGGGCACCATCGCCATGGCAGATGCTCTCGGCCTGAAGGTGACGGCGGAGGGCATCGAAGACGAAAACCAGGTATCGGTGCTGCGCCTTGCCGGTTGCAGCCAGTTTCAGGGCTTCCTGTTCTCAAGGCCACAGGACGCGCGCGCCATATCGGCCATGTTGCAATCTTCACCGGCGGCCATGGCAAGCTGATTAACAACGCCTTCACAGCGCTCCGATCAATCGATCATTTGCCGGGGGCAAAACTTAATCGGAAGGGGTTATGTGTCATCAGGCTTCAACGCCTGAACCCGCAGAGTGCCATGATTTCAATTCACACGCATCTTCGACTTGCCGCCGTGCCTCCCGCCAAACTCGACGCCGCAAGCCTGCAACGCGATGGCCGCATCGGTTACGCAATCTTCATCGAGAACACATCAGCGGTGCCCGCGCAATTGCCGTTCTTCTGTGTCATGGACCTCGGATTAAATCTCGAGGCTCAGCGTGACTGGCAGCTCGAAAAAATAGTCTCGGAAGGACGCAAACTGGTGCGCTGTTCGTTTCGCGGCATTACGCCGTTGATAACGGCCCAACCCACCCTTGCCTGCACCTTGTTTCTGCACGTGTCGAAAGCCAACGGAGGCCGCGTTTCATTTGGAGCGGGTGCTGCCGTGCCTCCTGAAAATTTCAAAGACCTCAAGTTGTTTACGATATCAGGTGCGGCAAATTTTCCGGCGCAGCGAAGCCAGCTGCTCATACAGACTGACTCGGTACGCGAGGATCTCGCCCATCTGCTTTCGACCGGAACTGCCATGTCTGCAAAGCTGGCAAGTTAGCTCGATTTGTTGCTCACCCCGGCGCTGCCGAAGGTTGCCATGCCGGAGTGAAGGTTGACTGCGGCTTTGACTAGTCCAGCGGCAAGTGCTGCCCCCGATCCTTCGCCCAGCCGCATGCCAAGATCGAGCAGCGGCTTTTTGCCGAGATTGGCGAGCAAGCGGGCGTGGGCCGGCTCCGCCGACACATGGGCGGCTAGGCAATGGTCGAGCGCATCAGAGCGCATGGCGTGCAGGATGGCCGCTGCTGCACTGGCCACGTAGCCATCGATAAGCACCGGCACCTTCTGCAACCTTGCCGCCAGAATGGCGCCCGCCATGGCCGCTAGTTCGCGGCCACCGAGGCGGCGCAAGACCTCAAGTGGGTCCTTCAAATGATCACGGTGGAGGTCTACGGCACGGCGCACCGCATCGGCCTTGCGCTTCAGGCCCTCACTATCGACGCCGGTGCCGGGTCCGACCCAATCCTCGGACTTGCCACCATAGAGGCCATGGCAAATGGCAGCGGCGATCGTCGTGTTGCCAATGCCCATTTCACCGATGCACAAAAGGTCGCAATCACCGGCTACAGCTTCCATGCCATAGGCCATGGTGGCGGCGCAGTCGGCCTCGTCGAGGGCTGCATCAACGGTGATGTCGCGGGTCGGACGTTCGAGCGCCAGTTCGAAGACCTTCAGTCCCAGATCGAACGTCTTGCAAATCTGATTTACGGCGGCGCCGCCCGACTGGAAATTGGCAACCATCTGGGCGGTTACCGCCGCCGGGTAGGCGGCGACCCCTTGCGCGACGACGCCGTGGTTTCCGGCAAATACCGCAACAACCGGGCGCTCGACGCGCGGTGGATAGTGGCCCTGCCAGGCGGCGAGCCATTCGACGACCGATTCCAGCCGGCCCAATGCACCGGGGGGCTTGGTCAACTGGGCATCGCGGGCCTGCACTTGGGCAATGGCTTCGGCATCGGCCTGTGGCAGATCGGCAACGAGGGCCCGAATATCGTCGAACGGCAGGCCGGTACTTGTATTTGTCATGCGAATTGTGGACTCCTAGGTTGCGGTCACGTTGATCACAGGATTCGGGTGGGCAAAGCAACATGAGCGACTATCGAGAGGCCCCTGCCGAACGCCCCGGGCGATTTCGGCCGCTTGCCTCGCTGCTTGTGGCCATCCGGTTTCTGACCCGGCTGCCAGTGCCATTTGTGCGCACCCTTGATCCGCCTCCCCTGTCGGCGGCGATGGGGATGTTTCCGGTGGCCGGCGCATTGATTGGGGTGGTCACTGGCGGGGCGCTCATCGCGGGGCAACAATTGGGATTGGCCTCGCCCTTTGCAGCTGTCTGTGCGGTGGCGTTCGGGCTGCTGATAACCGGTGGCTTGCATGAAGACGGGCTGGCCGACGTGGCGGACGGGATCGGCGGCGGTGCGACTGTCGAACAACGCCTGGACATCATGCGCGACAGCCGGATCGGCGCCTATGGCACGATGGCATTGGTGCTGGCGCTCATGGCGCGCGCCATGCTGTTCGCCGACATCGTGCAGTTCGGTTCATGGCAGGCCATCGTGCTGCTGGCCTGTGGCGCTGCTTTTTCACGAGCCCTGGTGGTCGACCTCTTGTGGGCCACAAGACCGGCCCGGCGCGACGGTCTTTCGGTGATGGCCGGCCGCCCGGGGCGTAACACAACTCTTTTTGCGCTGTGTCTGGGCGGCGTTGGTGCCGGCATTGGCACAGCCTACGTCCTGTCTCCGGCCCATGGCGCACTGTCGCTGGTGGCGGCGGGCATTGCGACGGCCACCATCCGGGCGCTTGCCATGCGCAAGATCGGCGGGCAGACGGGGGATGTGTGCGGCGCCGCCCAGGTGATCAGCGAAATCACCATGCTGGCGGTGTTCACGGCAACACTTTCTTTAGATTGATGGGTCTCAGATAGCCGGTCACTTTGATCGGGATGCGCCATGCAGTTCGCCACCATAGCCGTTTGCCTGTTTGCCATGCTTGGACCCGTTCCGGCTGTCGCGGGCGCGGGCCCAGCAGTCATTCTGATGGCGGCTACCGAGTTGAAGAAAGATGATTCCGGCCACTTCCGGGCGACGGCTACGATCAACGGTTCGGACGTGAAGGTTCTGGTCGATACCGGTGCTACGGTGGTGGCGCTGAGTTATGAGGATGCCGAGGACATCGGCCTCAGGCCGCGCAACCTCGATTTCAATGTGCCGGTTTCAACCGCCAATGGCATCGCCCAGGCAGCTTCAGTGGTGCTTGAGCGCGTCGAGATCGATGGCGTGGGTGTTGAGGGTGTAGCCGGGCTGGTTCTGCCGGAAGGCGCCTTGAAGGGCACATTGCTGGGCATGAGTTTTCTCGGCCGGTTGTCCGGATTCAAGGTTGAAGATGGCGTTCTGCATCTCAAGGAATAGACGCAAAACGGCAGCAAACCGGCGAATTCGGGCTGGCCTCGCCGCATTGATCGGGTAGCTTCCTGGCTATGAATGCCATTCCACTGCCAGCTATTGAAACGCCTTGCATCAAGGTGTGCGTGGTCGATGCTGAAAGCGGTTTCTGTATCGGCTGTGGCCGCAGCCGGCTGGAGATCGGCAACTGGCTTGGCTATTCGACGGACGAGCGCCGGGAGGTAATTGCAGAATTGCCGGAACGCATGGCCACGCTCACCCGGCACAAGCGCCGCAAGGGTGGCCGCCGCGGCCGCCTCGAGGCTGGGCTCTAGAACTGAATGGCGAGGTTGGCTTCGACCGAATAGCTGTCGGTCGTATCGAGCAGCAGCCCGGTGATTTCGCCAGTGATTGCCAGTTGCGCATTGCTGCCGAAACCGAAGTTCAACCCCGCCTGCAAGCGCAGGTCTTCGTAGGGGTCGTCCACGACATTACCGAGGGCGGCGTCATCAATGGAGTTGACAAGAACCGCATCGAAAGCCGCACCCAGCCAGGGTTCCACCGTGGCATTTTCCGCAAGGCGCAAAGTGTTGCCGACCTGCAGGCTGGGCGTCAGCACCACGGTTTCGATAGTCTGGTCGGCCGCCAAGCCGTTGGTTTCCTCCTGCTGCTCTTGCGCCCAGGCAAGTGACAGGGACGGCGAGAACCGCCACGTATCCTTGTAGAAATAGCCCGTCACCGCCGTCGATGCCTGGTGACGTACCGAATCAAAGAAGAAGAAGTCGTTCTGGTTGGTATCAACCTCGGAATAGAGATAGCTGCCGGACCAGACAATGTTGGAGGTCAGCGTCACGCCGAAATAGGGGCCAACACCCCAACCGCTTGAATCGATGACCGGCGGAAAAGCGCCGCCCGAACCATCGAGGTCGGCTTCTTCATAGGAGCCCATCACACCGAGTGTAATGCGGTCGGTCAGGCGGTAGTCGAAGCCGCCGAGAATGTTGACCAGCGGGCCATCGAGATCGAAGACTTCCGGCGAGCTGTCATTGTAGGTGTATTTGCCGTCAATCCAGACGTTGAACTTCGACGGCGCCACAGCTTCCACCACGTCGGCAGTGGCGATGATCATGCCGCCATCCTTGCCATCGAGGCGGGCGGCGGCCTCTTCAGCCGTCATGTTGCCAAGGCCCGCGGGTTCGACCTCCTCTTCGACGGCTTCCTCCACAGCCTTGCCAACGCCAAGGCTCAGGCGGGTGACCCGGCGATGAACGTCGGTCATGTGGATCAGGAGCTGCGGATTGGTGATCGACCGGCTGCAAGCGGTGGCGGTGAACAGATCGTCCTGGTTGTTGATCTCGCCGAGGTCACAGGTCGTTGCCAATGCGGGCGGCGGCGGTGGCGGTGGTGGCGGTGGAGGCGGCTCATTGCATTCCGGGTCATCGGGATTGCAGGTCTGCGGCCCACGCAGTGGGGCCGGCCAAGTCATAGCCATCCCTGCCAGCAGGAACAGCGTGCTCGCCTTGAGGCCGATGCTTTTCAAATCCGTAGCCATGACCGCATTTTGCCCAGAATCGGCATCGCGAAGCAAGCGCCCTATTCCGCCGCTTCCAGACTGTTGCCGCAACGCAACAGCACCTCCTGCAACGCCCGGTCCAGGGTATGGAGGCCTGAACCGGCCCGGGGCGCCTCTTCCGACAGCACGCGGCGCCACAAACGCCCGCCCGGCAGGCCATGGAACAGACCCAGCATGTGGCGGGTGACGTTTTGCAACCAGACACCTTCGGCGAACTGGCGGCGATGTAGGGCTTCATCATTTCCACCACTTCGGCAGGCTGGGTAAAGTGCTGGGCATCGTCAAAGAGCTCGTTGTCGACGGAATGTAACAGCCACGGCGTTTGATAGGCGGCACGGCCCAGCATCACGCCATCGACGTGCGCGCAGGTGGGCTTTGCATTCGGCAAGCGTGGTGATGCCACCATTGATGGTGATCGTCAGTCCGGGGTGCTGGCCTTCAGCCGGTACACACGATCATAGTTCAGCGGCGGAATTTCACGGTTCTCTTTGGGTGACAAGCCCTTGAGCCAGGCCTTTCGGGCGTGAACAATGAAGCTTGTACAGCCCGATTGGGCCACGGTTTCCACAAAGGTCTCGAGATCGCCATCCTCGTCCTGGTCATCAATGCCGATGCGGCACTTGACGGTCACCGCCACGTTGGCGGCATGTTTCATGGCGCCAATACAGTCACGCACCAGCTGCGGCTCGGCCATCAAGCAAGCACCAAAGCGGCCAGACTGCACGCGGTCCGACGGGCAGCCAACATTCAGGTTCAATTCGGCGATAGCCAAAATCCACGCCGATGCGCGCCGCCGCGGCAAGCTTTGCCGGATTGCTGCCACCGAGTTGCAGCACCACCGGCTGTTCGGCGGCATCAAAGCCAAGCAGCCGCTGCGGATCGCCGTGCAACACGGCGTCAGCGGTGACCATCTCGGTATAAAGCACCGCCCGGCGCGTCAATACACGATGGAAGGTCCGGCAATGGCGGTCCGTCCAGTCCATCATGGGCGCAACGGCGAAGATTTTTTCCTTGTAATTCAATGGTTTGCCTTTATACTGCGAGAGAATAGACAGTGGTCGTGTGCGCTCGTTTGCACACGATTTCTGGGGTCTCATTCACATTTCGTTTCCTCGCTGCACACATAGCGCACACGAATTTTTCGAGGAGTGGACACGAATGCCAGTGATCGTCAAGCTGCCTTATGGAAACTGGCGGTTGAGACGCCCGTGAAACGCTTGTCCATGACAAATGCTGCGGGCCGTCTGTCCTACGACCGCAGCAAGGTAACGCCCGGCATGGTGCATCTGGGTGTCGGGGCCTTTCACCGGGCCCATGTTGCAGTCTATGTCGATGCAATCCTGTCCCTTGACCCAAGCTGGGGCATTATTGGCGCTTCTCTGCGCCGTCCTGACACACGCCTTGCGCTCCTCGAACAAGACTTCCTCTACATGCTCGTGGTGCGCAACGCCAAGGGAACAGAATCCCGCGTCATCGGCAGCCTCCTGGATGTGCTTGATGCCAACACGCAGCGCCATGAGTTGTTGAAGTTCATGGCGGACCCGTGCATCCGCATTGTTTCGCTTACGGTGACGGAAAAGGGTTATTGCCATGATCCGGCGACGGGGAAACTTGATCTTGCCCATCCCGATGTCATTCACGATCTTGCCAATCCGGATGCGCCTGTCAGTGCGCCGGGGCTCATCGTACGGGCGCTGGAGTTGCGAAAGGGTGCGGGCATACCGCCGTTCACTGTCTTGAGCTGTGACAACTTGCCCGCCAACGGCCAGACCACGGCGCGCATCGTCACGGACCTGGCGGCCCTTCGCGACAGCGAACTTGGTGCCCACATCCGCGACAATGTTTCCTTTCCATCGACAATGATCGACCGGATTGTTCCCGCCACAACAGAAGAGGATCGCCGCCAAGTAAATTCCGGCACGGGACTGCAGGATGCCTGGCCGGTGATCACCGAGCCTTTCACGCAATGGGTTGTCGAAGACCGCTTCACCATGGGACGGCCGGCGCTTGAAAAGGCTGGCGTCGAATTTGTTGGCGACGTTGCGCCATTCGAACTGATGAAGCTCCGCATGCTCAACGGCAGCCACTCGACACTTGCCTATCTGGGTTATCTTGCTGGCTGCACATATGTGAGCGAGGCCATTTCCGATCCAGGCTTCCGCGCGCTCATTCACGGATTGATGACAGAAGAAGTAATGGCAACACTGCCAATGGAAAAATCGGTACTGGCCGACTACCGGGACGCGCTGTTGGAACGCTTTTCCAATCCGGCCCTCAAACACAGGACATGGCAAATCGCAATGGATGGCTCGCAAAAACTGCCGCAGCGACTGCTTGGCACCATCAGGGACCGCCTAAAGGAACGGACAGCCAGTGAATCGCGCGGCTCTCGGGGTGGCGGCATGGATGCGCTACGTGACCGGTATTGATGAAAGCAACCGGCCGATTGACGTGCGGGATCCGCTGGCCGAACGGCTGCGAGCCATTGCTGACACCGCACAGCGCAATCCGCTACAGCTGGCAGGTGGAATGCTGATGGTCAGGGAAGTATTTGGTGAAGATCTGCCCCGGTCGGAGACATTCAGGCGATGCCTCGTACAACATCTCACGTCGCTCTACGAATTGGGCGCAGTCCGCACGGCCCATAACATGGCGGCAAACTGACGGAAAGTGCAACCGCCGGAGGGTGCAATGCCTAATTGGGCTGCAAAGATGATGCAAACTCCGCAAAGGAGTTTGCCATGGCCCACGGACGCCACGACCTGACTGGGTTTGAATGGAAGACGATACAGCCCTTGTTGCCGAACAAGCCACGCGGTGCTTCTATGAGTTTGCAGCCTCGTTGCAAATACCTGGCGGCAATTGCTCAGCTCCCAAAGCTTGAATCATTCGAGGCCATGGCCGGTGCATCCAGCCCGGTGTCGTGACACTGCAAGGTGACGCACAGTGTCTTGTAAGCAATCGTGATGTTGGCAACCTGCACTTGCGCCACCTGCGAAGGCGATGCCTTGTGGAAGGACGCGAGAACAGGCCCCGCGTACAACATGGTGATGGCAAGCGCCATGCTCGCGGCAGTTCTGATCAGGCGTAACCGGATGAAATGTGTCATGCCGAGTTAACGAATCAGGGTGCCAATTGGTTCCATCGGCGGGAGCCCAATGCCATTTCCCCTGAACAGAGCCCGGCATGAAAAAGCCTCCGGGCTCTGTGGACCCGGAGGCTGGTTCCCAAGGGGGTGGATGGGAACGAGCAGTCGATGGAATGATCTGCGCTGGTTAAACGCGCTGCGCCGCTGATAGTTCCAAGGGCCACGTGCCGTCAGCCGTCGTTCCAAGTGCCATGGCCGTCAGCCGATCTTGCTATCCTGCATCCCGGCGGTCATGCCGCCGACCGGTGTAAGCGCAAGTTCAATCCGGCAAACCAGGCCGCCCGGTTCAAAGCGGCGTTCGACAACGGCGCCTACCAGGCTTTTTTCGATGAGTGTTGAACCAAATCCGCGCCGCTTGGGGGCAAGAATCTGGGGCCGCCAAGTTCTTTCCAGGTCAGCACCAGAGTGTCTTCACGGGCTGCATTGGTGTCGACATGCCAGCGCAGTTCGATCCGCCCTGGGGCCTGTCGAGAGCGCGCCATGCTTGATGGCGTTGGTCGCCAGCTCGTTGAAGATCAGTGCCAGCGGAACGGAATTCTCGGCCGCCAGATACACGGCTGGTCCAGAAATGGTCAGGCGGTCACCCTCGTTGACGGCAATTGTCGAGAGCTGGTGGCGCGCCAGCGCACCAAGCTCGGCATACTTCCAATCCGTCGCAGTGAGAATGTCCTGAGCGGCGGCCAGACTGTGAAGCCTGCCCGAGAAAGCCTCGGCAAAGTCCTGGGGGTCGGGCGAAGCTCTCAGGGTTGCACGCAGTATTGATTGCAACACGGCGAAGGAATTCTTCACGCGGTGGGCGAGTTCGCGGGTCATCATGCGCTGCCGCGCCTGCCATTCCTTACGATCAGTGATGTCTTGAACCACGAAGGAAACTGCCAGTGGCGTTCCGTCCTGCGCCAGGTCCGGGGCGACGGCAATTGAGACCTCTATGATCGTGCCGTCCTTGCGCATCCACTTTGTTTCGATTGGACCGGCTGCTTCGCCTTTGCGCCCCCGCGCCACGAAATCCAGAGCTTCGGGGCGCCTGTCGGCAGAGGACAGCCTGGAGATTGGCATTCCTATGGCATCTAGCGTTTGATACCCGAACAGCCGACTGGCGGCAGGGTTCCAGGTCTCGATCCGGCCATCGAGGCTGACACCAATAAGGGCGTCGTGCGAGGCAAAGGCAACCGCCGCCAAATGGGCCCGTCCGGTCTCTGCACTCTTGCGCCCGGTGATATCGATGGCCGCGCCGGATACGCGGACAATTTCTCCACCGCCATTGCGAAAAACGCGGCCTGAATCGAGAACCCAGATGTAGCGCCCGTCCCTGTGACGGACACGGTATTCAAGAACATAGTGTCCGTCAGGCTTGAGATAGTCGGCATAGCGTGGAGAGGTCAAACGCTGTTGATCTTCAGGATGCCTGAGAGATGCCCAGCCCGCCTCGCCAGGTGCTATGTCATCGGGTTGCCAGCCCAGCATTCTTTCGAACCCATCACTGCGCCAGTAGACATTCCGGGCCAGGTCGAAGTCGTAAATCAGGGCGCCGGCCGCGATCTCGGCAGTTTTCAACCGTTCGGCGGCTATCACCAGCGCCTGTTCGGTGGCTCGTTGCCGGGTGACATTTTGTGTGACGCTGAGAGCCCGCAAGACCGCCCCTTTGTTATCCCTGAAAATGCGCCCGCAGGATCGCCAAAAACCCCGGTCACCTTCAGGATCAACGCCGCGGAAGTCCAGGACGTACGACTCCTTGCCATTTGCAAGGGCAGTTGCAAGCTCCCGGTCAATGCGGTCGCGATCATCATTTAGCACGAAGAACGCTGTGGATGTGCCACTTCTGGTGAGTTCGTCTTGAGTGCAACCAATAACGGCGGCGGCATTACCCGCCCATGTGATCTTGCCTGTTGTGAAATCCAGTTCCGAGGCAAACATGTCCGCGGCTTCGGTCGCAAGGCGCAAAAGCTGCTCGCTTTCACGCAAGTTGTCTTCGGCTCCACCCAAAGTTCCCGTTTTGACACCTTGGTTCTTCATAATCCCAAAAGCTTCATGCTTCAGCTTCGCAAAGTATCACCGCAGCCAGACAGTGCAGATGTCAAGACATTAGACCGCTGCAAAACCATGCTTTAGCCGCAGACCGGCACCTTGGTCCGAAGCAAACGCGCGAGACGCAAATTGGTTCCATGCGAATGAGAGCTATTTTGACTTTCATGGCCGCAGGGGCCGCACCACCGGCAGGATGGAACCGGCGGCGGTATGCCGCGTTAAGGTGCAATACAAACCCCCACATGGAGATTCAAATGATGGTATCGTCAAAAATTGCAGCTGTTTCCTTGTTGTTCCTCGGCAGCCTTTCATCGGCCAGCTTGGCCGCAGACAATGGCAGAATGCCCGACACCGATGGCGGTGCTGCCGCTCGCGCTGTGACTTCCGCCAGTTGCGGCAATCTTTCCGCGACCAGTTTCAAGGCCGACAATGCGACCAGCGCCTCGACCGCATCCAACAGTTTCGTCAACGTGCCGAACACCGGGGTTTCGTTCACCCAGGGCGGCAGCAGCAGTGGTTGTGTCATCGTCAGCTTTAGCGCCGAGGCCTTTGCGCCCAATGGGCGAGCGATATTGTTGCAGGCCCGTATGGATGGGTCATCGACCGCCAGTCCGGGTGTCATTCAACTCAGCGGCGACGACGATGAAAACGGCAACGACAAATGGGCCCGTTCCCACACGTTCAATTTCGCCTTTCTGTCGGTTGCTCCCGGAGCGCACGTGGTGACGATCCGCTATCGTTCGGCGACAAGCGGCAAGCGTGTTTTCCTGGGCAAGCACACGACGATCGTTCAGCACCAATAGGCGATCATTGATCGTGTGCGGAACTTTCGAACCGCAAAAGCGTTTCCTTTGCAACCGGGCCAATACCGGTCCGACACATCAGTTAAAATTTGAACTGGAAGGACGACAATGTCCAAAACATATCTCTCTCTCACGCTTGCGTCGCTGCTCGGTATCGGCATGCTAGCCCTTCCGGGTGGCAGCGCCTCAGCCATGACAATTCCGGCTGCTCAGCAAACTGTGCCAGCCGGGACTGTGGCTGGTGCAGACCTCCTGATCGAGGCCCATGCGACCGGCAACGGACAATTGGGTCAGAACCGCCGTTGGGACTCGCGGCGCGACGGCCAGCGTTGCCGGTATCGCGCGGGTAACTGCAGGCATTACTATCAGGGCTACTACTACATCAGCCCATGGTGGATGGTCTCGCGCCCGCCGGTTTTCGGTGGCATCTACTTCGGCAACACCTATGGCTATCAACAGGCCAACCGGAGCAGGCACGTGCAGTGGTGCTATGACCACTACCGCTCGTACAACGCACGCTACAACACCTGGGTCGCCTATAGCGGCCGTGTTTACCAGTGCCGTAGCCCTTACTAGCAGGGCCCGCCAACTTGCAACCTGATGAGCCGGCGGCGGTTGCCGCCGGTTTTCATTTCCGGGGCAAGTGGACCGCGAGCACGGCAAACTCTCAGAATAGAAAGGACACTTTCCTTGAGCATGATCGATCCCAAGGGCTCACAGCCCAAAGCTTTGGCAGAATTGGCCAAGTCCGCCCGCGAATTGCTCTGCGTCCGGGCATCAAACGTCCGGCCCTGGCGCTAAGCAGCAGTCGGCAGGCGGGATTCGAATGATGCGCGGGTGAGCGAGACTGTTGTGCCTGTGCGGCCGCTCACGGTTTCGACCTGGGAATCGAGTTGCTGGGCCAGCGCCTTGACCAGGGTGGTGCCTAGCCCATTGGCGTTTTCGCCGGCCGGTTTCTTCTGAATGCCGGTGCCATTGTCGGACACCGATAGTTTCCAATCTTCGCCCTTGGCTTCGAAACCCACTACGATGCGTCCGGTCTTTGCATCCGGCGGGAAAGCGTGTTTCAGGGCGTTGATCACCAGTTCGGTAACAACAAGACCGAAGCTTACGGCCTTTTCCGACGACACGCTCCCAGTTCCCGCCACGACTTCGAGCACGATCTTGCGTTGCTTCTGAAATCATTGATGCCGACAGCGAGTCGCACAGTGCGGTGAGATATGCCGCCATTTCAATGTCCTCGCCCTTGCCCGAAGCTCTCAGATGCTGTTGCAGCGTGGCGACCGACATGACACGGCGATGGGCGTCTTCGAGATGGCTGCGGGTCTCCACCGATTGCACCGAGCGGGCTTTCATCAGGAGAATGCTGGCGATGATCTGAAGGCTGTTGGCGACACGGTGGCTCATCTCTTCGAACAACATGTCCTTCTGCTCGCTGAGTATCTCGAGCCGCCGTTCAACGGCGCGCCGCTTGGTAATGTCTTCGATCGTCAGAAGCAGCGTCAAATTTGAGTTGCCCTCATCGAAGACCTTGCGGGCATTGAGCAGCATGGATCGCTGGCCGATGCGCGGAAAATCCTGCTCCACTTCGAAGTCGTCCATTTCGCCATGTTCAGGGATAATGCGCTCCAGCAGATCGCGCAAATGGGCATTGTTCCATTCGCCGCTCGCCGAGTTCATAGATCAGGCGTCCGTCGGTTTCTTCAGGCGTCGTCTGGAACGTCGGAGTAGAACGACCGGCTTGCCACTTTGACACGCAGATTGTTGTCCAGCACCAGCAGCAATTCCCGCACCGTATCAACCATGGCCTGAGCCAATGCACGGCCATCTCGATACTGTCCATGGGGGGTCCTTGTCGAGCGGCAACCAGCGCTCCTGTGGAAAACTCTACTCTTCTTTCTGCCGCGTAGCGATTTAATTCATCGTGTGGTTGCAGCCATCTGATGGCAAACGCCCGCTCGATCCGGAACAAATTCGTCTTCCGCGCGTTTTGAATGATTGGGATCAATTCAAGCGAAAGCAGGCTTAGTCATGGCAAAAAAATCAGGCACCAACGGCGGCAGCCGGCTGAAAGGCGTCAGCGCCCAACGGTACGGATCGCGCCGATTGTTCGACGATGTTCTGGCGCTGGCCGGCGCGTTTGGCCGCGGACGGCTGCACTCCGGTGCCGGAATTCCGTTGTCTCTTGCCTCCGCCACACGCGGTTTCACGGCCGCCCTGACTGACATACCCAATCTGCGGGCCCAGGCCGCGGCGGCTGGCGATCATGTCGACGCCCTCGCGGAATATGCCATGCACACCGACATCGAGCAGTTGGTCAAGGATGCGGGAACATTCACTCGCCGGCATCCGGTGGCAGCACTTGCCATCGTTGCGGCAACGGCTTTGGTCGCGAGCCGCTTCATGCGGCGGACCACCAGCAAAACCGCGCGCAGCAGGCCGGGCCGCCGCAAACCAGCGGCAGTGATCGCCCGCAAACCCGCCTCGCGAAAGCGCAAAGGCACCAATGGCAGGGTTCATGCCAGCGCCTAGGAGAAAGAGCATGGAGCGCGAAGTCCCAGGACCTGGACTGCCAGATCTGGTCCGGCGGCTTGCCAATGATGGCGTGCATTGGGCCGATGCCGAGTTCGCTCTCGCCCGGGCTGAAACGAACCCTGCTGCTGCGCCATATTGCCGTGGGGCATGGGCGTGGCGGTTGTGGCACTCCCAGTGATGACCGCTGCCATCGTCATCCTGGCTCAGTCGGCAGTGGCGGCACTCGCACCTTTCCTTGGCGGACCCGAGCTGGCGGGCCTTGCAATCGGCTGTGGTCTGTCACTCTGTGCGGTCTTGCTGGGCTTTGTGGCGCGGCACTTTCTTTTTCTGCACAAGGCTGAGCTGTCGAGCCCGATATTGCGTTGGGTGATGGGTGCCGCGCCGCGCAAGGGCGCGGCAACGTGAGACCCGTCGAACAGCTCGAGAGCCTGGCTCTCGAACAAAGGGCACAATTGAAATCGTCCATTGTCGCGCTTCGCCAGCGGCTCACGCTTCCCGAACTGGCAGATGAAGCAGCGAAACTGATCGGTCCTGGCCCGCCACATCTGCTCCCCGTCATCACCGCGCTGCGACGCCACCCAATCCTCTCCGCAACGCTGCTGACGGTGGCGGGCTGGCTGGTCTGGAGAAGCCTTGCTGGTTCATTGGCGTGGCAAATCAAATTGCCAAAGCAGCGTGGCAGCCGGCACGCCGCCATTTCCCGGAAGCGGCGCAAGTAGCCGCCCGCAGAACAAAAATAAGGGGAGCGGCAAACTGGCCGCTCCCCTTCTTCAGTCAGTCCAATGCAATGATCAGGCTGCGGCTTGCTGATTGACATAGTCGCCAGCGATTTCCGACAGCGCCTCATCGGCGGCCAGTTCTTCATCGAGCGTCGCCTGCAGGAGGGCAGCCGCTTTGTCGAGACCGAGCTCATCGGCCCAGGCCACCAGCGTCCCATAGCGGGCAATCTCGTAGTGCTCGACGGTCTGCGAGGACGAGATGATTGCCGCATCAAGCGTGCGCTTGTCCTTGATCTCGTCCAGCAGTCCGGACGCTTCCTTCAGAAGTCCTTCGATCGCCTCGCACTTCTTGGCCAGAGGCTTCTTGCCAATCGCTGCGAACACATCCTCAAGCCGCGCCACATGGCCTTCGGTCTCCGCCAGGTGTGATTGAATCAAGTCCTTGAGCACCGGAGCGTCAGCCTTGTTGACCATCTTCGGCAGTGCACCAACAAGTTTCTTCTCGGCATAGTAGATGTCCTTCAAGGTCTCGTGGAACAAGTCGTTGAGTGTTGTCACGGTCATTGCAGTCTCCTGTTTGAAGTCGATGGTTGGAAGCAGGCGCCGCTTCGCGGCGCGTCCGGCGCAATCGCGCGTCCCTTCAGAGACAACCCGGACGCAGGGATTTGGTTCCAGTGAGCGGCAAGGACATAACAGGGCTATTCAGCCGCCTCGTCTCCGGTGGCAGCGGTTTGGTTGACATCACGTGCCGCGAGGAATTCACCAATACGGTTGAAGCCTTCCATCTGGTCGCAGAACACCTTGAAAGCCACAAGCAGTGGCACGCCGATGACAGCGCCGCCTATTCCCCATAACCATGTCCAGAAGGCCAGAGCCAGCAGGATGGCGACGGCGTTCATTTGCAACCGGCGTTCGAGTGCCTGGGGCGTGACGATCTGCAACTCGACGGTCGCCCAGAACCCATAAGCAAGCGGCACCAGCATGGCGTAGCTCAACGTGTCGAACACCACCACGGCCATGAAGCCTGAAAGGCCCGCACCAGCGATAGCCCCGACGTAGGGTATGAAATTCAAAAAGAATGCGAGCACGCCCCATAGATATGGAGAGGGCATCCCAAGGGCATGGAAACTGAAGGCAACGGCAAGCCCGAGACCGGCGTTTATTGCCGTGCACGACAGCAGATAGACCGACACTTCGTGCTCGACGCTATAGACAATGCGCAAGGCGCGCTTCTTGTCAGTCATGGTCGGCAGTATGCGGATCAACTTCTCATAGAACAGGTCGCCTGACGCCATGAGGAATACTGCGATGACCAGTGTTGCACCGAGTGTGACAGCCAGTTGTGCTGGATATCCGGTAATAATTGCAAGGATCGCCGGCAGTGAGGCCTGGCGGACAGTGACTTCCGTGGCGCCTTGTGCCGGCTCGGAAACAGCCTGCAGTTTATCGGACAGTTCTGTAACGGCGGCGAGCGACGAGCGCAGTCCGCGCAGTTTCTCCGTGAATGTGTGGGCAAAGGCCGGAGCTTCGTTAAGCCATGCGGCTACCGAGGCGCTCACGAAGTAAAATGCGAGCGCGCCACCTACGGTCAGGACGACAACGAAGAACGTGGTCGCAAGTGCTGGCGCGATGCCGCGCTTGGCGAAATAGCGCACGGCCGGCCGGAATGTCAGGGCTATGAATACAGCGAGGATCACCGGGAGCAAAAAGTCCCGGGCAAAATACATCGCTGCAATGGAGGCGATCAGGAATATGCCATTGAGCGCCGTTCGTGACTGCCTGGTGTGAATCGCCGTTTCGGCGGCGGGTGATGGCATGGCTCACGACCCGCAGTCCGGTTGCATCAGATCTTGCCGGTAACGAGCAACACCAGAACAACCACAAGCAAAACACCAAGTCCGCCGGAAGGGGCATATCCCCAGTTGCGGCTGTGTCCCCAGTTCGGCATGGCACCGACAACAAAAAGGACAAGAAGAATGATGAGTACGGTACTGAGCATGTTTGACTCCCTGACCCTGATCGTGCCGGTCAGGACTGAAACGCGCAGGGTTCGAATTGGTTCCGCCGGGCACCTGCAATGTGGCAGGTTCAACCCCGGTGGAGATTCGCTCACGACCGCTTCGGAGCGGGCAGTCCGGGCCGAAGGTTTCATCGCTGCCGATCTTCAGTATCTCGGACAGCTTGAGGCGCGCACGATTAACGCGGCTCTTGATCGTTCCAACGGCGACTTTGCAGATTTCCGCTGCCTCTTCGTAGGAGAAGCCGGAGGCGCCGACCAGGATGATGGCTTCGCGCTGGTCTTCAGGCAACTGCGCCAGCGCGATGCGAAGATCCGCCATGTCGAGATGGCCATGCTGCTCCGGATGAACCGCGACACGGCCAGCATAGAAGCCATCGGCGTCTTCGACTTCGCGCTTGCGTTTGCGCAGCTGGCTATAGAATTCATTGCGCAGGATCGTATAGAGCCAGGCCCTGAGGTTCGAACCCGCCTCGAAGCTTTCGTGATGTTTCCACGCCTTGGTCAGGGTTTCCTGGACCAGATCGTCGGCGCGGTCGCTTCGCGCCGTCAGCGACAGCCCAAAAGCGCGCAGGCCCGGTATTGCCGCAATCAGCTGGTCGCGGAACGCGTCGGACCTGGTCATGCGGCGATCGCCGTCGCCGGACCTGAACGGGACTCTGTCACTATTTTACCGCTTCCCGGGGCTTTTCGCCTCGAGCTGCTCAAGCAAGTCGAGGAACCGGTCAGGCACCGGCTGGGCCGCCACTTCATCATAGTAGGTGCGCAGGCGGCGCCCGATAATGTCGGCAATGCCGGGCTTGGCCGGCAGCCGATGCATGCTGAATTCTCATGGCTTTCTTCTTTGCTGGCTTGTTTAGTTTGCTTGACTTGCGGGCTTTACTGTCTTTGTCAGCCATGAGTCACCTTGGCAGGGGTCGTTTCGTTATTCGCATTGCACAATTCCATTTGGCCGGTCCGGACGAGGTTCACAACGCCATTGCGGACCAAAGGTTCCAAACCGCGAAGATTTTCTTTGCGCGTCTGGAACCAAAGCGCATTGTAGGCGTTTATGTGCCGGATATGGCGCGGATTGCATCGCGGCATGAACCGGAATTGGCCGGATGCAACTGGATGTAGGGGTTAAGAGATGGGACTGGCATCGGATATCTCGCCGCATCTGCCATATTTGAGACGATTTTCGCGATCGCTGACCGGTAGCCAGCAGAGCGGTGACGCCTATGTTGCGGCCCTTCTGGAAACCCTGATTGCCGATCCGGCCCAGTTCGATGGCGCGCCAAACACCCGAACCGCACTTTACCGGACCTATTGCCGGCTGTGGGAGTCGATTTCCCTGAACTTGAAGGATATTGAACCGGCGCCCGCTTGGGAGGCATCGGCCAAACGGCATCTCTCGGGTCTCACGCCGAAGGCCCGTGAAGCCTATCTGCTGCTGGCAGTCGAGAGGTTCAGCAAGGATGAAATCGGCATCATCCTGGCGCGCGGCGAAAGTGAAGTAACGTCGCTGCTCGACGAGGCATCGAGGCAAATCGTCGAACAGGTGGCGACGGATGTCCTCATCATCGAGGATGAACCGATCATCGCCATGGATCTCGAAACACTCATGGAGAGCCTCGGCCACAAGGTGACCGGCATTGCGCGCACCGAAAGGGAAGCGATCCGCCTCGCCGCGGAAAAGCGCCCCGGTCTGGTGCTTGCCGATATCCAACTCGCCGACGGCAGTTCGGGGATCGATGCGGTCAACAAGCTGCTGCACAATTTCGAAGTCCCGGTGGTTTTCATTACCGCATTCCCGGAGCGCCTGCTGACCGGCGTCAAGCCGGAGCCAGCCTTTCTGATCACCAAGCCCTTCATGCCGGATATGGTCAAGGCGATCGTCAGCCAAGCGTTGTTCTTCGACACCAAGTCGCGAGCCGCGGCGTAGCGGGAACCTGCGGCCGGGTTCCGCGTTAACAGTCCATGACGGGCATTCCCGCCCGGCGCGAACATGGATTGGAGACAGTCATGAACTGGGACCGTATCGAAGGTAACTGGAAAGAGATCAAGGGCAAGGCCAAGCAGCAGTGGGGCAAACTCACCGACGACGACCTTGATGTGGTCGAAGGCCGCCGCGAAGAGTTCGAAGGTTTGCTGCAAAGCCGTTATGGCTATGCCAAGGACAAGGCGCAAGACCGAAATCGACGCCTGGATCGGACGGATGTGAACGGCTGCCACGGTTCCGCCATCAGAAATGGTGAAACCGTGGCGCTTGCGGTTTGGTTGATTTGTGGCGCAATCTGAGTGTGATCGCCGCGTTTGCGGCATTCAACAGTGGAGTGACTCGATGGCCAAAGGTCAGCAAAGAAGCAATCGCGAAAAGAAAAAGCCAAAGCAGTCCGAAGGATAAGCCTGCTGCGGCGGCAGTCTACGTTCTCGGCGCAGCTGGCAAAGTCCTCCTCACCCGCCAGCAAGAAGAAATAGCTTCGCCGGGCGCGATTACTGCACCTGAAAGGTACCAATGCGGACGCTTCTTGGCCGCTTCTTCGGGCGGACGCGCGCCCTATCGCCATGGGACAGCCTGGAACCAGTTCGTGAAGAGCTGTTCAGCGTCGAACGGCTGGAAGAGCATGCCCGCAGTCTGGCGGCGGCGCAGACAGTCGAGCCGAAATCGCACCGCGGCCATCAACTGGCGGGGCGCCTTGCCGACGAATGGCGTCGCCTTGCTGGACGCTTTTCGCAGCACCGTTGCGGCCATCGACGAAGGCCGGGTTATCACCCCGGCGGCCGAATGGCTGGTTGACAACTACCACCTGATCGAAAAGCAGATCAGAGAGGTGCAGTCGGACTTGCCAGCCGGCTATTACCGCCAGTTGCCCAAGCTCTCGGCTGGGCCGTTCGCAGGCTATCCACGCGTATTTGGCGTGGCCTGGGGCTTCGTCGCGCACACCGACAGCAGGTTCGAATCCGCCATGCTGCTGCGTTACCTGCAAGCCTATCAGGCCGTGCAGCCGCTCACCATCGGCGAACTCTGGGCGGTGTCCATCACGCTGCGGATCGTGCTGATCGAAAATTTGCGGCGGCTCGCATCAGCAGACCGTGCAGAACCGCAATGCCCGCCAGTTGGCCGACCAGATGGCGGATCGCCTGCTGGGTGCCAGCGGCCAATCTGCCGAGCCCGTCGAAGAGGTGCTCGGTGGCGTTGATGGCGCGATGCTGTCGGAAGCATTCGCCGTGCAACTCGTGCACCGGCTTCGCGATCAGGACGCCGGGATAGCGCCCGCTCTCGATTGGCTCGACCGGCGCCTCGCGGCACAGCAGACGACAGCCGATGCGGCCGTCCGCGACGTGCACCTGCGGCAGGGTGCTGCCAATGTTTCGGTCCGCAACATCATCACCAGCCTGCGCCTGATTTCTGACGTCGACTGGAAGGATCTGTTTCGAGGCCAGCAGCCTCGTCGATGAGGTCCTGGCCGAGGGCAGCAACTTCAAGGACATGGATTTCCCGACCCGCAATCTCTATCGCGCCGCCATTGAGCAATTGGCGCGGGGCTCGAAGAGCAGCGAACTGGACATTGCGCGCGCGGCCATCGCAGCCGTGAGAGAAAGCCGCCAAGGTGAGCCCTCGCCGCAGGATGAGCGGCTGTCCGATCCCGGATACTATCTTCTCGCTGCCGGCCGCGCTCAGTTCGAGGCAAGGATCGAATATCACCGTCCAATGCTGACCAAGCTCGGCAGGCTCGCCCGCGCCGCCGGCATTGGCGGATATGTATCCGCCATTGGCTTTGCTGCATCGCTGCTTCTGGCGATTCCGCTGGCGATTCTTTCCGCATTTGCCGTCACTTGGGTCGCGCTGATCCTGCTCGGCGTTATTGGCCTGATCCCCGCCATCGATGCCGCCGTTGCGTTGGTCAATCGCAGCGTAAGCCTCGGCTTCCATGCGAAATTGCTGCCTGCCTTGGCCCTGCGTAACGGACTCCCGGATGATCTGCGGACGCTCGTTGCGGTGCCAACCATGCTGACCAGCGCCGATGCCATCGCCGAACAGATCGAGCGCCTCGAAATTCACCATCTTGCCGGCCCCGACGAAAATCTGCATTTCGCCTTGCTGTCGGACTGGATCCGATGCCGATGCGGAAAAGATCGACGGCGATGATCTGCTGCTGTCCACGGCGGTGGCGGGCATCGCCCGTCTCAACCATCAGTATGGGGCGGCGCGGGGCGGTGACCGCTTCCTGCTGTTGCATCGCCGGAGGGTATGGGCGGAAAGCGAAGGGCGCTGGATTGGCTGGGAGCGCAAGCGCGGCAAGCTTCACGAATTGAACCGCTTGCTGCGTGGCGCGGCCGGCACAAGCTTCATTGATGTGGACCACGCGCCGGTCAAGAACTCCTGCCGGCATCCGCTATGTCGTGACGCTCGATGCCGATACAAGGCTGCCGCGCGACGCGGTGCTCCGGCTGGTTGGAAAAATGGCCCATCCGCTGAACAGGCCGCGCTTCGATGCAGCGGCGGGCCGGGTGGCCGATGGTTACGGCGTGCTGCAGCCGAGGGTCACGCCATCCTTGCCCGTGGGTGGCGAAGGCTCGCCGTTTCAGCGCATCTTCTCAAGCCTGAGCGGCATCGATCCCTATGCCTCGGCTGTATCCGACGTCTATCAGGATATGTTCGGCGAGGGTTCATACGCCGGCAAGGGAATTTATGACGTCGATATCTTCGAGGCGGCACTCGAGGGCCGCGTGCCGGACTCAAGCCTGCTGAGCCACGATCTCTTCGAGGGCGTGTTCGCGAGGGCCGGGCTCGCGTCCGATGTCGAAGTCGTCGAGGAATATCCCGGCAAGGTACGATGTGGGCGCCATGCGCCACCATCGCTGGGCCCGCGGTGACTGGCAGCTCCTGCCGTGGATTCTGGGCCGCATGCCAGCGCCTTCTGCAAAGCATCCGGCGTCAGGAGCGATTCCGACCGGTTGGCCGCTGGAAGATGCTCGACAATCTGCGCCGTACACTCTCGGCGCCCTTTGCCATCCTTGCTCTGCTTGCCGGATGGACCTTGCCGTTCGAGGCCGCACTCATCTGGACCCTCTTCGTCATCGCAACCATCATACTGCCGACGATGATCCCGGTGATTGCCGCCGTGCCACCGCGCCGCGGAGGCGTCACCATCGCCAGCCACATCCGCGCTTTGGGCGGCGATCTCCGCCTGGCACTCGCCCTTTCCTTGCTGGTCATCACATTTCTTGCGCATCAGGCCTGGCTGATGGGCGATGCAATCGTCCGTACACTGTACCGGCTTTTGGTACTCGCGCCGCCTGATGCTGGAATGGGTTCCCGCCGCGCAATCAGCGATGGGCCGCAGCCTCGATATTCCCGGCTTCTACCGCCGGATGGCCGGTGCATTGGTGTTCGCTGCTGCTGCACTTCTCGCCGCATCACTCTCGGGCCAAGGCACGTGGCCCATCGCCGCAGTGTTTGCCGCACTGTGGCTCGCCTCGCCAGCCGTCGCCCTGCTGGTCAGCCTGCCACCGCGCCTCGCAGGACAGGTCGCGGTCGGTGACGCTGACGCAGCCGCATTGCGGTTGACAGCGCGGCGCACATGGCGGTTCTTCGAAAGCTTCGTGACGCCCGCCGACAACAATTTGCCGCCGGACAATTTCCAGGAAATTCCGGTGCCGGTCGTGGCACACCGGACGTCGCCAACCAATCTCGGACTCTATCTGCTTTCGGTCGCCAGCGCTCACGACTTTGGATGGATCGGCACCAGCGAAGCCGTCGAGCGGCTGGAGGCGACACTTGCGACGATGAATGGCCTCGAGCGCCATCGCGGCCATTTCTACAATTGGTATGATACGCGCGATTTGCGCCCACTCGATCCGCGTTATGTTTCGGCGGTCGATAGCGGCAACCTCGCCGGGCACCTCATCGCACTTGCCAATACCTGCCGCGAATGGCGCGGTTCGATTCCAATTGTTCAGCCGCGCCTCGACGGGATCTCCGACGCCATTGAACTTGTGCGCGCCGAGGCGGTCCGCCTGCGCGCCGGGCCGCGCACCCAGACCGTGACGTGGCACCAGTTCGACAGCGCGCTGGCCGCATTCGCCCGCAATACGCGGAAAACCGAGGTTGACCCAGGCGGTCTTGCACACCTGCTCGCGGCGCTTTCGGGCCAAGCCGATATCCTGGCCGACATTGCGGTTGCACTCGCGGCGGAATGGGGCGGCGGTACTGGTGATGATCTGCTGTATTGGGTGACTGCGGTGAATGCGTCGATCAGCGGACATCGCCGCGATCTTCAACTTGGTTCAGATGAAATGGCCGCCCAGGACACACGGCTGCTTGCGCTCGAAACGATATCGAGATCGATGGCGCTGGCAATGGACTTTGGTTTCCTGCTCGATACCGAGCGTATGCTGCTGTCCATCGGCTATCTGGTGCCGGAAGGAAAGCTCGACGCGAACTGCTACGATCTGTTGGCCTCGGAAGCACGGCTCGCCAGCTTTTTCGCCATCGCCAAGGGCGACGTTCCGGCTCGTCACTGGTTCCGGCTCGGGCGGTCGGCGACGCCGGTCGCCCACGCCGCCGCCCTGATTTCCTGGTCGGGATCGATGTTCGAGTATCTGATGCCGTCACTGGTCATGCGCGCGCCAGCCGGAAGCCTTCTCGAACAGACCAGCCGGCTTATCGTGCGCCGCCAGATCGACTATGCCGCCGGATTTGACCTGCCCTGGGGCATTTCCGAATCCGCCTACAACGCCCGCGACCTGGAGTTCACTTACCAGTATTCGAATTTCGGCGTGCCCGGTCTCGGTCTCAAGCGCGGACTTGCCGAAAGCCGCGTGGTTGCTCCCTATGCAACGGCCCTTGCCGCCATGGTCGATCCGGCCGCCGCCACCGCCAATCTGGCACGCCTCGAAGCGAAGGCGGGCTTGGGCGGCACGGCTTCTATGAGGCGCTCGACTACACGGCGTCCCGCCTGCCCGATGGCAAGGGCGTGTCGATTGTCAAAGCCTTCATGGCGCACCACCAGGGCATGACCATCGTCGCCATCGCCGACACGCTGTTCGACGGCAGGATGCGGACCAGGTTCCATGCCGAACCCATGGTGCAGGCAACCGAGTTGCTCCTTCAGGAACGCATGCCGCGCGACGTTTCAGTGGTGCGGCCATGGGCATCGGAGGTGAAATCAGGAGCGCGGGCTCGGGATTCCGAAACCTCCGGTGGCCGCCGGTACTCATCCGTTCATCAGGCGGCACCAGCCGTCCATCTGCTCTCGAATGGCAGCTACACGGCAATGGTGACGGCTAGCCGGTTCCGGCTACAGCCGTTGGGGCGACCGTGCGCTGACGCGATGGCGCGAGGACGCCACGCTGGACGACCACGGTTCCTACATTTTCCTCCGGGATGTGCGGAGCGGCGAGGTTTGGTCGGCGGGCTTTCAGCCGAGCGGTAGCCGAACCCGACTACCTACTCTGCCGTTTTCAACGAAGACCGTGCCGAGTTCACGCGGCAGGACGGAACGCTCACTACGGTGATGGATGTGCTTGTTTCGGCCGAAGACAATGCCGAGGTCCGGCGCGTGTCGATTTCCAACGGCGGCAGCCGCATGCGGGAAATCGATGTGACGTCCTATGCCGAACTGGTGCTGGCGCCACAGGCCGACGACGTGGCGCATCCCGCCTTTTCCAAACTTTTTGTCGAGACGGAATATCTCGCCGATCCCGGCGCGATCCTGGCGACGCGCCGGAGGCGCGCGCCTTCAGGATGCGGCATGTCTGGGCGGGGCACCTTGCCGTTGTTGAAGGTGACATTGCAGGTGCGGTGGAAATCGAGACCGACAGGGCCCGCTTCCTCGGCCGTGGTCATGATGTCCGGACCGCCATTTCGGTCATGGATGGGCGGGCCCTGTCCAATACGGTTGGCACCGTACTCGATCCGATCTTCGCGCTGCGCCGCCGGGTGCGGATCGCTCCGGGGGCTACGGTGCGCGTCGCCTTCTGGACGATGGCGGCGGAGACCCGCCAGGCGTTGCTCGACTGTATCGACAAACACAAGGATGCCACGGCATTCAACCGCGCGGCAACGCTCGCCTGGACGCAGGCGCAGGTTCAGCTTCATCATCTCGGAATTACGGCCGGCGAAGCGGCACTCTTCCAGCGCCTGGCGGGACATGTGATTTATGCATCGGCGGCGCTGCGGCCATCGTCGGATACGATACTTCGTGGCGGTGGTCCGCAGTCGGGGCTTTGGGCCCACGGCATTTCCGGCGATCTGCCGATCGTGCTGCTGCGCATCTCCGATGCCGAGAATCTCGATATTGCCCGCGAACTGCTAAAGGCCCGCGAATACTGGCGGATGAAACAACTCGCCGTCGATCTGGTGATCCTCAATGAGCGGCAATCCTCCTATGTGCAGGATCTCCAGATCGCGCTCGAAACACTGGTTCGCGGCCCGCAGTCGCGTCCTCAGGTCGCAAGTGGAACTCCCCAGGGCGGAGTCTTCGTGCTGCGCGCCGACCTCATCCCCGTCGAAACGCGGGCGTTCCTGGCCGCAGTGGCACGGGTCGTGTTGGTGGCACAGCGGGGCACACTGTTCGATCAACTTGAGCGGATTGCGGAAACAGGCCTGGTAGCGCGGCCGGTATCGAAGCGAACTGTCACCGCCTCCGGAGCCGGCGCCCCTGTCAGCCATGCCGGACCTCGAGTTCTTCAACGGGCTTGGCGGGTTCGGCGACGGCGGCAAGGAATATGTGGTGGTTCTCGGACCTGGCCAATCGACGCCCGCGCCGTGGATCAATGTCATCGCCAATCCGGCCTTCGGTTTTCAGGTGGCGGCCGAGGGCAGCGGCTATACATGGTCCGTCAACAGCCGTGAAAACCAGCTCACGCCCTGGTCGAACGACCCTGTCACCGATCGCATCCGGCGAGGCGTTCTATGTGCGCGACGAAGATAGCGGAGCGCTGTGGAGTCCGACGGCACACCCCGGCCGGGACGAGATGGGAACTTATGTGGCCCGCCATGGCCGGGGCTATAGCCGGTTCCGGCATGAGGCCCATGGCATCACCACTGATTTGCTGCAATACGTGCCGCTTGACGCCGCGATCAAGATTTCGCGGCTGGTCCTGCACAATTCCACGCTCCGTACTCGCCACCTCAGCGTGACGGCCTATGTGGAATGGGTGCTCGGCCGTTCGCGCCCGGCTATCGCTGCCATTCGTGACGACGGCAATCGACGCCGAGACCGGTGCCATGTTCGCGCGTAATCCGTGGAGCGGAGATTTTGGCCAGCGCGTGGCATTTGCCGATTTGCGCGGACGCCAATCCGACTGGACTGGCGATCGCCGCGAATTCATTGGCCGCAATCGATCGCTGAGTGACCCCGCGGCGCTGGACACTGCCGCCGCACTTTCCAAGACCGTTGGCGCCGGCCTCGATCCCTGCGGTGCGATGCGCACGAGCGTCGAACTTGCACCCAATGCCAGCGTCGAAGTCGTCTTCTTCCTCGGCCAGGGTGCCAATGCCGATGACGCCCGCGCCCTGATCGCCAAATACCGTGCCGCCAATCTTGATGACATTTTGACCGGCGTCACCGGCCACTGGGACCAGGTCCTCGGTGCGGTGCAGGTGAAGACGCCGGACCGGGCAATGGACATCATGCTCAATGGCTGGCTGCTCTACCAGACTCTCGCCTGCCGCGTCTGGGCGCGGTCGGGCTTCTATCAGTCGAGCGGCGCCTATGGCTTCCGGGATCAGCTGCAGGATGGCCTGGCGCTTGCCGCAGCGCAGCCCTTGTTGACGCGCGAGCATCTGCTCCGGGCGGCAGCACGGCAATTCGTGGAAGGCGATGTTCAGCATTGGTGGTTGCCGCATTCGGGACAAGGTGTGCGCACCCGCATCTCCGATGATCGTTCGTGGCTGGCCTATGCTGTGGCCCACTATGTGAGCGTCACGGGAGATGCCGGGGTTCTCGATGAGTCCGTCCCGTTTCTCGAAGGCCAGCAACTGGGGCCAGAGGAGCATGACAACTTCTTCAACCCGATGGTATCCGAGCAGACCGCGACACTGTTCGAGCATTGCGCCCGTGCCTTGGACCAGAGCCTCGCCGTGGGCCGTCACGGGCTGCCGCTGATCGGCACCGGCGACTGGAATGATGGCATGAACCGCGTCGGCGCAAAGGGCGACGGCGAGAGCGTTTGGCTCGGCTGGTTCCTGCATGCGGCGCTCATGGCCTTCGTGCCGATTGCCACAGGCCGCCGCGAGACCAGCCGTGCCACCCGCTGGCGTAAACATGCGGCCTCGTTGAAAACCTCCCTCGCCAACGAAGCCTGGGACGGCGAATGGTATCGCAGAGGCTATTACGACGACGGTGCCGCACTCGGTTCGGCCACGAGCGATGAATGCAGGATCGATTCCATTGCGCAGTCATGGGCGGTGCTGTCGGGTGCGTCGGACGCGGAGCGCGAAACTCGCGCCATGGCAGCACTCGAGCGTGAGTTGATCAGGCACAAGGACGGACTCGCCCTTCTGTTTGCGCCGCCATTTGACAAGTCGCCGCTCGACCCCGGCTACATCAAGGGCTATCCGCCTGGCATCCGTGAAAACGGCGGACAGTATAGTCATGCCGCCATGTGGACGGTGATGGCGATGGCCAAACTCGGCGAGGGTGACAAGGCTGCCGGTTTGTTTGCGCTTCTGAATCCAATCAATCACGCGCGGACAAGAGCGGAGGTGCACCGCTACAAAGTCGAGCCCTACGTCGTCGCCGCAGATATCTACGCCAAAGCACCCCACGTGGGCCGGGGCGGATGGACCTGGTACACGGGTTCTGCCGGATGGATGCAGCGGGCCGGGATTGAAGGCATTCTCGGGCTGCGCTTTGAGGGCGAATTCCTGCTTCTCGAACCGTGTATCCCGAAGAGTTGGGGTGGATTCGAGATCACGCTGCAGCGCGGTTCGACGCGCTATGAGGTCCGCGTCAGCAACCCGGCTGGCGTCAACCGTGGCATTTCCCTGGCGCTGCTTGATGGCGTCGCGATCAGCGTCCGGCCGCTTCGCCTGCCAATGTCCGACGATGGCCTTGTCCACCACATCGACGTGACACTCGGACAAACGGCGGAGCAAGATGGCGCACGTTTGTTGATGGTGTAGTCAAACTGTTTCCGGCTCCTGCAATCAAGAAGGGCTCCGTGATTATCGACGCATCGCGGGCCACTTTCCCCTTTGAAATGCGGCCGGTTCGCATCGAGTTTGGAGACGGCATTCAGGGTTGCCCAGTCGCTTGTCTTGTACCGCGAGGCGAATGATCGACTGACGCGCTCAAACTGGAGCCTGCGATTGATCCCGCGGCGGCAGATTAATTCCGCTATCCTGCCTAGGTGAATGGTTGCAACTGCCACACGGAACTGTTGCGCCAATAAAGTGACTTGAGTGGAGCGAGACGCGGTGATTGCCGCCATGCAGCGCGTCTATGCAGTCTTTCCGCAAGAGACAAACCAAGAAGCCTGACAGCAGGTGTTCATCCTGGATACCAAATGACCCTTGGATCATTGGCAGGCCTTTCATAGTCCCAGGCTAAATCGACAAGCTTTTGAAGGTCAACGCGCGGGCGCCAGTCAAGGTCAAATTTGGCAGCAGAATTGTCCAGCCAGTTGGAGTGATAGCCGCTGGCAATGGCAAGGCTCGGAAGTCCCCGGGTCCTGTGCAGATAGCCGGCGACGTCGCCGTAGTCGACCGGCTCATCCATGCAGATATTGTATGTTTTGCCGCGGGCTGCCGGGTGATCAATGGCGGTGGCGATAGCGCTCACCAGATCGTCCACATGGACGAAGTTCCGTTTCAGTGGGCGGCCGTCGGCATCCTTGCAGCAGTGGAATGGCACCCTCGCGCACGCATTTTGCCGCCACCTCCGCTGGCACCATATCCTTCCATTTTGGGCCACCGAAAACGTCATCTCCAAACGACAGCGAATACTTGAAATCGTCTTTTTCCATGATCCAGGGCGCGCGCAGGCAGCAGGCATTGATGCCATACTGGATCACGAACTGCGCGACCATGACTTCTTCCAGCACTTTGGACAGGGCGTAGCAGCCGGGATAGGCCCTATGCGGCGTTTGCTCGGTGATGGGCCGTCCGTGGTCATAGAAGAAATGCCCGACGGCGGCATCGCCGCCAATCAGCACGAATTGCTGGGCCGTTGGGCTGGTCCTGAACTCTTCCAACAGCCAGAACAATCCCTTGACCGTGACGTCCATGACGTCCTCGGGCGTATCTTTGCACGTCGCGAGATGGACGACATGCGTGACATCACGCATTGCTGCCGCCACGCAATCGCGATCCGCAATGGTTCCCGTCACACACTCAAGACCTTCGATGCGGCGGTTATGGCACAGGGCGCGCAGCGAGGCGTGCTCGAAGCGGTCCAGCTGTTTGAGTTCGGAGATGAGCCGGCTGCCCGACTTTTCCCGTTGCTCCGGTAACAAGAATCTTCATGTCTCTCCCTCGCGGTCAAATATTGGATGGTGATCACTGACCAGATGGTGGTCCCGCTGACTCCCGCACGATCAGCGAACATTCGGCCTTGAGCTGTGTGGGTGCCTTTGCGGGGGCCGCTATCAGTTCAAGCAACAATTCCACGGCCAGCGCACCCATGTCGTAGTGCGGCAAGCAGCACCGTGGTCAGTGGCGGATGAAGAAATTGGGCGATTTCCCGGTCGTCATAACCGACCACACTCACATCGCCTGGAATGCCAAGGCCAAGCGACTTCAGCGCTTCGTAACACCCCATGGCCATCATGTCGTTGCTGCAGAAGATGGCGGTTGGAGGCCGGGGGAGTTGCATGAGGATCATGGTCTGTTCATAGCCAGCCGAAGGCTCCCAGTTGCCCGGCCTCACCAGCGTTTCATCGAATGAAATATCGGCGGCGGCCAGGGCCTGCCGGTAGCCCTTCAGCCGGTCGTTGGCCGCATCCATCCACTCTTCGCCCTGGATGATGGCAATGCGGCGATGGCCATGGTCAATAAGATGCTGGGTCGCCGAGCGTCCGCCCACGACTTCCCCGGGAGTAACGGATGGCACGTTACGCTCCGACCCGAAGCAGTTTAACAGAACGGCGGGCCGCGCCAACAATATCGGCGGCGGGTCAACGGCGCGCGTCTGGATCGCTCCGTAGATCAGGCCCGCAAGATTGAGCTTCGAGAGGGTGCGGACGGCCGATATCTCTGCCTCGGCATCGCCATTGGTCACCAGGGTGACCATTTCAAAACCCTCTTCGATCGACTTTTCCCGCGCACCCGCCAGCGCCAGGGCCATCCAGGGGTCGGTCGAAATTTCATCGACAATCAGGCCGATGACTGCCGTATCAGGGTGCTTGTCGGCGTCGGCGCGGCGGGCGTTGTGCGTGTAGTTGAGCGCCAGCGCAGATTTCTTCACGCGGTTGATCGTTTCGTCCGAAACGCGAGCTTCAGCTATGCCATTGAGGACCAGCGAAACGGTGGTTTGCGACACACCAGCATCGGCTGCAACGTCCATCATCGTAGGTCTGCGAAACTCAGGCACGTGTCTCTCCCGTCAGGCGTGGGTCAGACTGCCGCCATCCCGGCAATCGCCTGGCCAGGCACGCCAACCGCACGCTGCAGGACGGAAGCAGGAATGACCAGTTGCCACCAACAGCTTGTTTCATCGCCGGATGCCAGAGAATGCTATACGTCTATCAAAAGTCATTGACTAATATTACTGAAGATTATTAGTATGACAATACCAGTGGGCTCGTTAGGCCGCCTGGAAACGAAAATAAACTGAACCAACTGGGAGAAGTGATATGAAAATCGGAACTGCTGCCGTCATCGCCACGTGCCTTATGCTTTCAGCCGGACCATCGGTGGCCCAAGAGAAGAAGCAGCTGGCATTCATCGTCAACGCCGCTTCGGACTTCTGGAAACTTGCCGAAGCCGGCGTGAAGAAGGCCCAGGCCGAACTCCCCAACTACGAACTCCAGTTCAAATATCCCGCCCAGGGCACCGCCGCCCTGCAGAACGCCCTTATGGATGACCTCGTGGCAGCGGGAACCGATGCCATCATGATTTCGTCGGTCGATCCCAAGACCTCGATCGATGCTTTCAACCGCATTGCGGCACAGGTGCCGCTGTTCACGACCGACAGCGATGCCCCGGCCAGCAACCGCATCGCCTATCTCGGATCGTCCAACACCCTTGCCGGCGTGCAGGCCGGAGAGATCGCCGTCAAGGCCCTGCCGGGCGGCGCCAAGTGCATGGGCTTCGTCGGCTTCCTGGGTGCTGACAACGCCAAGGAGCGCATCGCCGGGTTCAAGCAGGCGGTCGACGGCAAGGGCATCGAACTCGTCGACACGCGTGGCGATGACGTGGACTTTGCCAAGGCCCGTTCCAATGTCGACGACGTTTTGGCGGCCAACCCGGAAATCAACTGCATGGTCGGGTTCTATTCGTACAACCCGCCGAAGATCTACGAAGCCCTGCAGGCCGCCGGCAAACTCGGCCAGATCACCGTCATCGCCTTCGACGAAGATCCGATCACGCTCGGCGCGGTGCGCGAAGGCAACTTCGCCGGCACCGTTGTGCAGCAGCCCTTCGAATGGGGCTATCAGGGCATGAAGCTGATGGCGAAATATCTGGAAGGCGACAAGTCCGGCATTCCGGCGGACAAGCTGATCATCGTTCCGACCAAGGTGATCGACAAGGCCAATGTCGATCAGTTCGAAGCCGATTTGAAAGCGGCGCTCGGCAAATAACCGTGACAGTCGCGTGACCGGCGCTACTCCCTGTGCGCCGGTCACGCCTGTTTGTCATTTCACACGGCCCCTTCGCAAGGCTAGACTGCCCCCATGGCTGCCGCGTTCCTCCAGCTTGACGGTATTTCCAAGCGCTTCGGACCCGTGACGGCGCTTGACGAACGTATCGCTGCATGTGGCGCGCGGCGAGGTGCTTGGGCTTCTCGGCGAGAATGGTGCCGGAAAATCGACGCTGATGAAAATCCTCGGCGGCGTCTATCAGCCTTCGGCGGGCGCCATCATGATTGATGGCGCAACAACATCGTTCCAGACGGCCCGGCAGGCCATCGCCGCCGGCATCGCCTTCGTCCATCAGGAACTGAATTCCTTCGGCAATCTCGATGTTGCCGCAAACATCCTGATCGGACGTGAGCCGCGCCGCGGGCCCGGACACATGTTCGTCGACAACGCCGAAAGTGTGCGCATCGTTCAGCCATTGCTGGACCGCATCAAGGCCGACTTTACGCCAACGACGCCCGTCGCCGATCTTTCCATCGCGCAGCGGCAAATTCTCGAAATTGCCCGCGCCCTGTCGCTCAATGCCCGCGCCGTCATCATGGATGAACCCACGTCGAGCCTCACGCTGAGTGAATCGACCAGGCTTTTGCAGATCGTCCGGGAACTTCGCCAGGATGGCGTCAGCGTCATCTTCATAACCCACCGGCTGAACGAGATCGCCGAAATCGCCGACCGTGTGGCTGTCCTGCGCGATGGCAAACTGGTGGGAACGCTTGCGAAGGACGAGATCTCGGCCCAGTCGATGATCAGCCTGATGATTGGCCGGTCGCTGCAAACGCTCTATGTGCCGCCGCGCAATCCCAGCACCGAAATCGGATTGGACGTCAGAGGTGCCAGAACCACGGCCTACCCGGATGAAGAGGTGAATCTTTCGGTCAGAAAAGGCGAAGTCCTGGGCCTTGCCGGTCTGATCGGCGCTGGCCGGTCGGAACTGGCCAGGGCGATTTTCGGAATCGATCCCCTGCTGGCGGGCGAAGTGCGGATCGCCGGGGAGACCTTGCGGGCGTCATCCACTGGCGAGGCAATGGCCGCGGGCATCGCCCTCGTGCCGGAAGACCGGAAACAGTCCGGCCTGTTGCTCGACGAATTCGATTGCCGAAAACATTGCCCTGGCGAACTGGCCGCAGTTCGCGCGGCGCTGGCTCGTCGATACCGCGGCGCTCGCGCTCCTACGCCGGCACATCAGATTTCGTCTTTTGCCATTCACGCAACCGGGCCGGAAGCCCGGCTGAACCAACTGTCCGGCGGCAACCAGCAGAAGGTGGTTCTCGCCAAATGGCTGCCGCGCAATCCGCGCGTGCTCATCTGCGATGAGCCGACACGCGGCGTGGATGTCGGCGCCCGTCACGAGATCTATGCCAAGCTGAGGCAGGCCTCCGACGAAGGTGCCGCCGTGCTGCTGATTTCCAGCGACATGGAAGAAGTGCTCGGCGTCAGTGACCGTATCGCCGTGATGCACGAGGGCCGCATCAGCGGCATCCTCGAGCGGCACGAGTTTTCCGAACAGAATGTTCTACAGCTTGCCGTCGGCCGCCCGCGGCGAAAGGAAGATGCCTGATGAATGCCGCCAAGAAAGATGCCGGTCTGCTGATCCTGATTCTGGTGGTCGGGACTATCGTGGCTCTCATCAATCCGCTGTTCCTGTCGCCGATCAATCTCGCCAATACGTCGAACCTCATCGGGCTCTTCGGCATATTCGCCATCGGCCAGGCCATTGTCATCATCACCGGCGGCATCGACCTGTCGGTCGGTTCGGTGATCGCCCTGCTGGGCGTGCTGTTCGTCGATCTTCTGGCCAATCTCGGCCTTCCCTGGCCACTGGCGCTGTTGCTGATGCCGGTTCTGGGCGTCGTCTTCGGCTTGGTTCATGGCCTGCTGATCGTGAAACTCGGGATACAGCCGTTCATCGTCACCCTGTGCGGCCTGCTGATCTATCGCGGCGTGGCGCGGTTTCTATACGGCGGATGCCACGGCCGGGTTCAGCTTCGGCCAGTCGTTCCCGGCCGTCGAATGGTTGACCGTCGGGCGTTCGTTCGGCGTTCCGCACTCGTTTTTCGCGCTTGTGGCGATTGGCGTCATCATGTGGATCGTTCTGCACCGGTCGGTTTTCGGCAGATATCTCTATGCCGTCGGCAAGAACGAGGAAGCGGCCCGCTACTCCGGCATCAACACCGATGCCGTCATCATTTCAGCCTATGCCATCTGCGGCCTGCTCACCGCAGTATCGGCGATATTTTTCGCCATGTACACGCGTTCGATCTCCCCGTCCTCACATGGCAATTTCTACGAACTCTACGCCATTGCAGCCTCGGTGCTCGGTGGGTTCTCCCTGCGCGGCGGCGAGGGATCGATCGTCGGCGTGGTGCTCGGGGCCGTGCTCCTCCAGGTTCTGCAGAACCTCGTCAATCTGCTGGGCATTCCGAGTTCGCTCAATTTCGCCGTCATGGGTGCCGTCATTCTCGTCGGCGTGCTGGTGGACAGCCAGTTGCCGAGGCTTCGCGCCCTGCTGTCCGCATCTTCGCCGCGCGGCTAGTCCGGGGGATTTTCAGCAATGCAGCACACGCCGCTGGCCCGCCACCCAATCGGGCAAATCGACATCGCGCACCAAAATATGCGTGCATCCATCCTGACAATTGGCGCGGCCCTCTTTGACCTGACACTTGAGATGCCGGCGGGGCCACGGCGCGTTATCCTGCGCCATGCCACGCCAGAAGCTTACCTGGACAATCCGCACTATCTCGGCGTCATCGCCGGCCGCTGCGCCAACCGCATTCGCGACGGGCATTGCCGGATCGGAGACCGCGAGGTTCAACTTGACCGCAACGAAAACCACACGACACATCTTCACGGCGGGCGCAACGGATTCTCGCGCAAATCCTGGTCAATCGAGTCGCATACCGATCGTGCCGTTGTTCTGTCGCTGCAATCGGCAGATGGCGATCAGGGTTATCCCGGCAACGCCTCGGTCACATGCAGCTACGAGATTTTGCCTGGGGCCCGCCTGCGGCTCACGCTGCGCGCGACAAGCGATGCAGCCACCTTGATGAACCTCGCTGGCCACGGCTATTTCAACCTGCAACCAGGAACGTCGATTCTTGACCACAGCCTCAGGATCAATGCTGACACCTATACACCGGTCGATCAGGCCCTCATTCCCGACGGCCGCATATTGCCGGTCGAAGGAACCTGCTTTGATTTCCGCGCGCCCTGCCGGATCGGTGAGCACCGCGGCCAGTCACCACTGGGGTTCGATCACAATTTCGTCCTTGCCGCCGGGCCGCGCAGTGAGCCACGGCTTGCGGCAACACTGGTGTCACCGAGCCATGACCTTTGCATGAACATTGTCACGACGGAACCCGGGCTGCAGTTCTATGACGGACAGAAGTTGTCGCCCGATCCGGGTCAGCCCGGCGGTGAACTCCGGCCCTTCGCCGCCTGTTGTCTGGAACCGCAGCGCCATCCCGACGCCGTGCACCACCCGCACTTTGCCCAAGCCCTGCTCCAGCCGAACCATCAGTATCTGCAAGTCACCGAATACCAATTCGAATTCTAGCCGCTTTTCGCCGCACTGGTGCTCAGATCATCATACGTGTTGCGGATACTCGTGCACGGTTCAAAGGGTTTGAGCGCCCACCACAGGTGCGATTGCGCATTCTGGCCAAACGGCGGTAGTGTCGATGACCTAATGTGACACGCAATGCCGGAGGCGAACTGTGAGTGACTATCCGCGCGACATGAAAGGCTATGGGCGGGCCATCCCCGATCCGAAATGGCCGGGCGGCGCTCATGTGGCCGTGCAGTTTGTGCTCAACTACGAGGAAGGTGGCGAAAACAATATCCTTCATGGCGATGCCGCATCCGAGGCCTTTTTGTCGGAAATTGTCGGGGCGCAACCGTGGCCCGGCCAACGCCACTGGAACATGGAGTCGGTCTATGAGTATGGCGCGCGCGCCGGTTTCTGGCGGCTGTGGCGAATGTTCACGGGCCGCAAGGTACCACTCACCATCTATGGCGTGGCCACCGCTCTTCAGCGTGCGCCTGATCAGGTTGAGGCCATGAAGGAAGCGGGCTGGGAGATCGCCAGCCACGGCCTCAAGTGGGTCGAACACAAAGACATGCCGGAAGACGTGGAACGTGCCACGATTGCCGAGGCGATCCGCATTCATACGAATGTGACCGGCGATCGTCCTCTCGGATGGTACACTGGCCGCTGCTCAATGAACACCACGAGGCTGGTCATGGAGGAAGGTGGCTTCCTCTATTCCTCCGACGATTATTCCGACGATCTGCCATATTTTCTGAAGAACGCCGTTGGCGGCAAGCACCTCGTCATTCCCTACACGCTCGATACCAATGACATGCGATTTGCCACACCGCAGGGCTTCAATACCGGCGAACATTTTTACCAGTATTTGAAAGACATCGTTCGACTATCTTTATGAAGAAGGCAAAAGAGGCTCGCCGAAAATGATGTCCGTGGGCCTCCATTGCCGCCTCGTGGGCCGCCCAGGCCGGGCGCTTGGCCTGGCAAAGTTCATCGACTACGTCCAGTTGAAGGACAAGGTTTGGATACCCCGCCGCGTTGACATCGCAAGGCACTGGCACAAGACATTCGGGTGATTGTCCGGCCTAGGTTTCATCTGTTCTCGACATGGTGAGCGAGCCTTGGAACATCCTGGATTTCCCTGAAGAGTTTAAGCTTCATGGCTCTGGTAAAATCCAGATAGTTGTCGGCAGGTATCACAAAGCTGTTTGACCCGAACCGGACATGTTCAAAGTAATAGCTGTGCAGGCCGGGGTCACCATCAACAATGGCGAGCCCGTTGATCGTCACGCCCAACGCCCCTGCAAGCACGTGCGCATCGGGCAGGAGCACTGCCTCCGGATCGGTTTCTTCCGACTCGCGCCCGTCGCCGGAGACGTCGATGACCAAGCGTTCTCCTTCAATTGCGTTGCCGTTGATCGCCGCCAGCGCCGCCGCAATTCCTTCGCCAATTGCCGTTCCACCGAACTGCCGTCTCGGCAACCCCTCAACCTGCTGTGCAAATTTCCCGGCATCCTGCGGCGTGCGCACAACTGTCCATCCCGTCGAAAGCTTGTCATAGCCGCGCTGCGCCCAGACAATGACGTTTACGGCCACACTCTTGCGCCGACCCGACCGGATGGCACTCCAAATGTCCGGGTCGCGAAAGGCGCTCGCTATGCCGCGAAGTTGCAGAGCGTATTCGCCAATATCGACGCTGCTTGATGCGTCAATGGCGAGTACGAGTTCAAGGTCAACGGGTTCGGCTCGGGCAGTGTGCGCAAAGGCCGATGCCAACAGCAAAGCGAATAGCCCCCGCTGGCAGAAAGCCAATGGCCGATGCGAAATGCGCAATGGGGGTGGCGTACTCATGGGCGTGTAAGTCACTCGCCTTGATCCCTGACATTGATTTTGGCAGGCAATGGATGCCAGCTTGGCACGGCAATCGCTCGAAGCGTCTCTGGGCACATTCCAATGCACCACAATTCATTACTTCCGCTGAATTTGCTCCTGGCGTTCCACGATGCGGCGCAGCAGCGGAGCGTCGGGGGCGTCCCAGTTCGGCTCCTGGCCGCAAACGAGGTCAAAGAACGCAACCGCCATTGCCGGGCTGTCGAGCGTGTTTTCGCGAAATGAATCCCAGAAGCGCGGATCGTCAACTTTCGCGGCGGCCACGGGTTCGGCCGCTCCCATCTCCTTGATAATCGCACCTGCTACCGACAGGCAGAAGCTGGTATAGGCATAGCCCTCAGGCCAGCGCCGCAGCCGGTGGTCGATATCGAGCGGCAAATTTGAAAGACCTGGATCTTTACCCTCGACAGCCTTCAGTGGTGCCGCAGCGATCAATTCCTTAAGCATCAAGCCAGCAGCATAGATCACATAGTCCCGGCGGTCACCTTCAGCGAGGAACTTGGAACTGTCGAAGGCATTGCGCCAGCGCGAAAAAGCCTCGGCGAGTGCTTCATGGTTGACCGATGCGACAAGGCCGGTATCACGGAACAGCAGTTCGATGTTGCGTTCGAAAGTCCACAATATTGTGCGGAAGCGCCGCGCCTCGTGCACCAGGTCGCCGACAGTCTGGATTTCGGTCTTGAGTGGAGTCAACATTCTAGCTTCGCCTCAACAGCAGTTCGCGGGCCGCCGCCTCGTTGGTGATCAGAACATTGCAATTCACCAATTTCAAGGCGCCCAGCAAGGCTTCCACTTTTTCCAGGTGGCCGGTCGCGATGACCCGCACCGGTGCAGTGCGCAATTGCTCCAGCGGTTTGCGGTTGGCATGCCACGCGATCATGCTGGATTGTACTCCTTACCGCCGAATTCAAGCATGAAATCAGCAAAGTTACAAAATTTGATTTTGGTGAATTTCATACATAATCCGCCCTAGGCAGCGCCTTTCTTCTTCTGCCAAGCACGTAGCAAGTCCGGCCTGAATGCGATAGGCTGTCATGGGCACCGGATTTCAGGCTGAGACTCTGGCCATTTGTCACGCCGCTTGACGATGGGCGCGGTAAAGGGTTGAATCGGCCTATGCACAACGCCACGCCTCCACAGAATCGCTTTGCCGCCCATGCCGTGTGCATGGCGTCAAGTGTGCGCGATGTGCTGCGTACCACGCAGTTTTATGTCCGGGACCTGTCCTATGCTGATGGCATCAATCATGCCGAGCGCAGCGAACCGACCTTCCTGTCCAGCGCCGTGGCCAGCCTGGCGCGACTTGCCGACCGGTTTATGACATGGAGTGCCAACACGGCGATCAGGGTTCTGCTGCCAAGCTGGCGGCAATTGCCGTCGCCGTTCACGCCGGGCATGGTGCGCGACGTGGCCGATGCCATTGCCCGCAACAGCCTTGTTCACAATCCGCTGTTCAATGCCTATTTCTTCCGCGCCGCCATCCACATCACGGCGCGTTATTCAGAACCACCCTACCTCATTCTCGAGCACCGGGTGGATGCGGCCCGGCGGGTGTTAGCGGATACTGGCGGCGGCGGAGATTTCCTGGCTCGCACACTGGTTGCTCTCGTCGAGGCCGCACCCATCGCGCGCACTGGAAAGTCGATGCCTGGGCTTAACCCGCTTGAAAAAGTCGAGTCCAATATTGCGGTTTTTACAATTGCCTGCATCACCCTGCTCATCGCCGAAGAAGGCAAGCCTGGCGCTATTCACGACGAGGACGAGTTCTTCGCGGTGGTAGGCGCTTTGGTTCAACCGAGACTTGAAGGCATCGGCAAGCTGATCGCCCACCGTGATTTCGCGGGCCTTGGCGTCCAGTTCGAGGCGATCAGAAGTATGTATTGAGTGGCGGACGTCTGGTGCGCCGTCGCGCCGCCCACGGCCAGTGTCTTCAATCCCATCCAGGCGGCGGCAATCGCAACTGTTCAGGCTGCGCAACTGAAATTCAGACAAGCTTGAGAAAGTCATCCGGCCGCCGCGCCCGGCCTTCGGCTGCGGAAGCATAGGCGGCCTCGACGATTGCGCAGGTTTTAAGATTGTCTTCAATGTCGGTTCCGGCCTTCTTGCCGGCGCGACAGGCTTCAAGAATGGCGCGATTGGTTTCGACGACGCTTTTCTGAACGACATGCCACGGCTTCTCCATCCAGCCGGCGACAGGATTGACGATTGACATGGGCTTGAGAGATTCCGCGAGGAAATCGCCAGGTCGTCGTCGCTGCGCAACAACATTGTGCCCTTGTCACCCTCAATCTCCAGACGCGTATGCGGGAAGAGGTCGGGCATGCGCCGCGATTCATAGGTTGCCTCCACCACCGAAACTGCACCCGATGCATGCCGCATCATCAGCGTTGCCGTATCTTCGGCCTTCACTTTGGGATTGCGGCGCTGGGTCTCGCAGCTCACCCATTCCACCTCGCCGAGGAACACCCGCGCCAAATCGATCACGTGGATGCCGACGTCTCTGAATGGCCAGCCGCTCTTCGGTGTAGAAATAGGGCTGGTTGGAATAGACGTCATAGCCGGTTCGAAAGGCGAGACGAGCCCAGTTCGGCGTGCCTATTACGCCCGCTGCGATCTGCCGCTTCACCTCCAGCATCGGCGTCTGGTAACGGAAGTTTTCGTGCACGGCGAGGAAGCTGCCGTGCTGGCGAGCCGCCCGGGCGATCGTCAGGCAGTCTTCCCAGGTGGGCGCCAGTGGCTTCTGCACAATGGCCGCAATGCCGCGCCGCGCCAGTTCGAGGCATATTTCCACATGGGTGTTCATGCGCGTGGTGACGTCAACCAGATCGGGCTTCACCACATCGAGCATTTCCTGCAGCGAGGTATAGGCCGGAACGCCAAATGCCGCGCAGGCCGCCCGCGCCTTGGCGGCATCGACATCGCACACCGCCACCAGACGGGCGCCCGCTTCTTCAAGGTCCTTCCAGCCATGGAGATGGTTCTGGGCGAAGAATCCACAGCCCACCAACGCCACTCGAGTTTCCTGCGCCATGTTTTGCCCCTCAATCACTGATCGCCTGACCATAACAAGGCGCCATGGGTTGGCAAGCCTTGCCAGCACAACCGGCCCTGCTAGACTTGGCCCATGGCACAGACGGAATATGATTACATCATTGTTGGTGGCGGATCGGCGGGTTGCGTACTCGCAGCCACGGCTCTCCGAAGATCGCGATGTGAAAGTACTGCTTCTCGAAGCCGGCGGCGGCGACCGGAACATATCTGTTCCATTGGCCGGCGGGCTTCGCCAAGATGACCAAGGGCATCGCCTCGTGGGGCTGGTCCACAGTGCCGCAGAAACACATGAATGACAGGGTGTTCTGGTACACCCAGGCCAAAGTCATCGGCGGCGGTTCAACCATCAACGCGCAGATTTACACCCGCGGCAATGCGCTCGATTACGATGGCTGGGCGCAGGCCGGCTGCACCGGCTGGAGCTATCGCGAAGTTCTACCCTACTTCCGCCGCTCCGAGGACAACGATACCTACGACAACGAGTTTCACGGCAAGGGCGGGCCGCTGGCCGTGTCGCAGCCGCTGGCGGCCCTGCCGATCACCGAGGCTTTCATCAGGGCGGCGGGACAACTCGGCATTCCCCACAACAAGGACCTTTCGGGTCCCGACCCCTCGGGCGTCGGCCATTATCAACTCACCCAACGCGATGCCCGCCGCTGCTCGGTGGTTCCTGGTTATCTCAAGCCTGCCATGCCGCGCACCAACTTCACCGTTGCCATGACCGAGATGGTGACGCAGAGTGATCGTTGAAAATGGCCGCGCCATCGGCGTTGAGGTGTTGAGAAATGGCGTGATCGAGACAATCCACGCGGCCCGCGAGGTGATCGTCAGTGCCGGGCGCCATCGGCTCGCCCAAGCTTTTGCTGCAATCCGGCATCGGCCCCGGCACCCATCTGAAGACTGTTGGCGTGAAGGTGGTGCATGATCTGAAGGGTGTCGGCGAAAACCTGCAGGATCATCTCGATCCTTGCGTGATCTGCGAATGCACCGGCGATCACACCTACGACAAATACGGCAAAGCCCCTGTGGGCGGCCCTCGCCGGGCTGCGCTATCTGCTCACCAAATCAGGGCCGGTGTCCTCAAGCCTCTTTGAAACCGGCGGCTTCTGGTATGCCGACAAGAACGCGCCCGCCCCCGATATCCAGTTCCATCTCGGCCAGGGTTCCGGCATCGAGGCCGGCATCGTGAAGCTGGAGAATTCCGGCGTCACGTTGAACTCCGCCCTCATGCGCCCGCGCTCGCGCGGCACGGTGCGGCTGGCCAGCGCCGATCCCGCGGCGGCACCGCTGATCGATCCCAATTACTGGTCGGACCCCTACGACCGGGAAATGTCGCTGCGCGGGCTGAAGCTCAGCCGCGAGATCATGCGCCAGGAGGCCTTGAAGCCCTTCGTGAAAGCCGAACGCCTGCCCGGCCCCGATGTGACGACCGATGAGCAGTTGACTGAATACGCCTGCCGCATGGCCAAGACCGACCATCACCCCTCCTGTGCCTGTGCCATGGGAACAGGAGAAATGGCCGTTGTCTCGCCTGAACTGAAAGTCCACGGCATAGAGGGCTTGCGCGTCTGCGACAGTTCGGTGATGCCCTATGTGATTTCGTCCAACACCAATGCGGCAGCGATCATGATCGCTGAAAAGGGTTCCGACATGATCAGGGGCAGAGCGGCCTGTTGGCGTAGAGTACACTATCCGCCGCCCGATGAACGGCATCTTGGTCGCCATCACCGTCATGAACTGCACATTGGCCTCAAGCGGCAGCGACGCCATGTAGAGAACCGAGCGCGCGACATTCTCCACATCCATGGTGGGTTCCGGCGCAACGGTGCCATTGGCCTGGGGCATGCCGGTGCTCATCGTTGCGGTCATGGCGCTTGCCGCATTGCCGATGTCGATCTGCCCGACCGCGATGTCGTACTTGCGGCCATCGAGCGAACCCGAGCGCGTGAGCCCGGTGACCGCATGCTTGGTGGCCGTATAGGGCGCCGAGTTGGGCCGCGGCACATGGGCCGAAATCGAACCATTGTTGATGATACGCCCGCCATGCGGAGTTTGCGCCTTCATGATACGGAAGGCTTCCTGCATGCAATAGAACACGCCGGACAAATTGGTATCGACCACCGCCCTCCACTGTTCGATGGAAAGATCTTCAAGATTGATGGTGCCGGGCGCTCCCGTGCCGGCGTTGTTGAACAGAACATCAACACGGCCGAACTTCGCCTTGGCCGCTGCAAACAGCGCTGCGACGGACTTGGGATCGGTCACGTCGGTTGGCACTGCCAGCGCGTTGACGCCGATCGCATCGGCAACGGCCTTCAGGGCCTCGGCCCGCCGTCCGGCCAGCACTACGCCGTAGCCGTCGCGCCCAAAGGCCAGCGCCACTGCTTTGCCGATTCCCGAGCCCGCACCCGTCACCATTGCAATCTTCATCATCTCACCTCTTGAGTGCCTGCCACGCGCCGACGAATTCGCGCGCCGCTTTTGATACCTGATCCGCCGTCATGCCCTGCTTGTAGATGTTGGACCCGATGCCGAAGCCATCGGTGCCCGCCTGATACCAGGCCTTGCATGTTGGCCGGTGTCACACCGCCCACCGCGTAAACCCGCACCTGCTTCGGCAGAACGGCTTTCCAGGCTTTTATGGTAGTCGGACTCGCCGCTTCCGCTGGAAAGAGCTTGAGATGCCGGGCCCCGGCACGGATCGCCGCGAAGGCCTCGGTCGGCGTGAAAACGCCGGGAATGGGAACAAGTCCCGCCTCTTTCGCCCGCGCGATCACCGCCGGATTGCAATCGGGCGACACGGCAATCTCGCCACGGTGCGATTTCAGCAGGTTGATGTCGGAGGGATCAAGCACTGTGCCTGCCCCGACGATCATGCGCCCGGCATAGCCCGCTGCGAGTTTTTCGATTGTGGTGAACGGATCGGGCGAATTGAGCGGCACTTCGACGACGCGCACTCCGGCTTCGTAAAGTGCCGCACCCACCTCGTGCGCCTCCGACGGCGTGATGCCGCGCAGAATGGCGATGATACCGCATTGGCCAATGGCCTCTTCGAAATTCATGTCACCAACCCCGCCGCCCTGGCGATCAGCAGCAGCCCCGTCACGATACTGTCCGGGCTGCCATAGCGCGCCTTCAATCCGGCAATTTCCAGAGCCTGCATGTATCGCCCGCCGAGGCCCGGCGAAGCAAGGATACAGTATTCGGCACCTTGCGGATTGTGGCGCACCGCATGCGCCACTTCTGTGCCGATCACTTGGCCGGAAAGATAGGAGGCAATGGCGGCAGGCGCCAACTCATCGAACAGCGCCAAGGTGCGCGCCGAGAAAATCCGCTGTAAAAAGCCGCCGGGGTCTTTCAGTGCCAGCGCCACGCCGTGCCGGAAGGCCGCCTCATCATCCGGCCCCTCCACCATCATCTTGCCGAGGATCGTGTGGTTCTTCAGAGCGGCAAACACTTCTCCCGTCATATAGGTGGAAAACGAAACGACACGCTCACCTTCCGTGGCAATCCATTTCGAATGGGTGCCCGGCGCCACGAAATGCGTGAGCCCGGTATCAAGGCTGCCCAGCACCTGGGTTTCTTCACTGCGCATCACATCCGGTACGCCTTCGGCAGAGCGGCACGAAAGCCCGGTCGAAAACCAGACGCTGCGGCCTGATTTCGTTTCGTGGCGGTAGAGCGCCAGTGCCAGTTCCGCGGGCCCGGCGGGGCAAGCAACATAGGGGCGTTCCACCCAGCCTTGCCGGCTGGTGATCATGCCGGCGGCGATCACCGGAAGCGAAACATCCCAATCGCCGATCTGGGCCTCAAGCGCCTCTTCGAAGTGCCCGCCCTCGACCGCCAGAATGCCCTGCGACGCCGAACGCCGGTCGACAACCTCGCCACCGGCGCGGACGATGTAAGCGCGGAACGATGTTGTTCCCCAGTCAAGAGCGATGAACTGCTGCATCAATCCTCAAAGCGCCCGAACCGAATTCGGCTTGCGCTTCGACCTTACGGATTTGAGGCGATTTCTCAAGGGAGCACCAAAGGGGGCCGCCGAAATTTCGAACTCGTCACCGTCCTCGGTCATGATGCCGTCGGCAATGCTCAGCGTGCCGGTGCCGAAGTAGTGGATGTGCAGGTCGCCCGGCCGGCAAAAAGCTTCATACTTGAAATGGTGGTATTCGAGATTGGCAATGGTGTGGCTCATGTTGGCTTCGCCGGTCAGGAACGGTTTTTCCCAGATCACAGAACCCTTGCGCAGTATGCGGCTCCGGCCTTCGATGTTGTGCGGCAAGGCGCCGGTGATCATCTCCGGACCAATGGCGCTATGGCGCAGCTTGGAATGGGCGAGATAGAGGTAGTTCTGGCGCTCGGTGATGTGGTCGGAATATTCATTGCCGAGCGCAAAGCCCAGCCGCACCGGCTCGCCTTTCGGTGAAATGAGATAGAGCCCGGCAATCTCCGGCTCCTCGCCGCCATCGAGCGCGAAGGACGGCTTCGGCAGGGCCGCCCCCGGCGCCACCAGCCAATTGCCGTCGCCCTTGTAGAACCATTCGGGCTGCACGCCCGGCTGGCCCTTGGCGGGCTTGCCGCCTTCAATCCCCATGCGGAACATCTTCAGACTGTCGGTGAGGTTCTCTTCGCCCGCCGCCAGCTTCTTGTGCATTGAGTCCCGCGCTGCCGCTGAACCGAGATGGGTGAGGCCGGTGCCAGTGATCAGGCAGTGGGCGGGATCGGGGTGATCGACGGGCGACAGCACGCGCTTTTCCTTGAGAGCCGCGGCGTAGTTCTCGGTCTGCGGCCCCACCAATTGCGCGGCGAGCTTCGAAAGTTTCGCGCCCTGCTTCAAGGCCCGTGACGCGAGATCGAGTGTCGTGTTGGCCGATTTGAGCAGCCGCACATCAGCGCCGTCTACCAGCCCGACGCGGCGTTTGCCCTTGCCATCCAAAATCTGCACGATGTTCATGAGACGCCCCTCCGTTTCCAGCATATGTATGACAATTAGGAAGACTTGTCAGCCCGCAAATGCGTGCTTCTCAAAGCCTTTCACGCCGGGGTCGAAACAGAACAGCCCGCCCTGCTGAGGGTATCTGCGCAGCGTCAGCCCAGCCACATTGTGCCGCGCCGTTGTCGCATAGATCGTGTCAAGTTTCGGCCCGCCAAAACACACATTGGTCACCCGGCTGGCGGGCATCGGCACCACGCGGTCAATGCGGCCCTTGGGATCGATGCGCAGAACGCAAGACCCCTCCCACCTTGCACTCCAGATGAAGCCCTCGGCATCGACGGTGGCGCCATCGGGGTAGCCATAGTCCTTTGTATCGTTGTGAATGCGCCGGTTGGAAATGGCGCCCGCGTCGACATTAAAGTCAAAGGCCCAAATGATCTGGGCCATTGAATCGGTAAAATAGAAGGTCTTGTCGTCCGGCGACCAGCACGGTCCGTTGGACACGCCGACATCATTCACCATCTCGGTAGCCGTCAGATCGGCATCGACGCGGAACAAGGTTCCAGATGCGTGGGTGATCGGCAGGTCGGAGCCATCGCGGCCAATGTTGTTCATCATGGTGCCGAACCACAAGCGGCCCTTCGCATCGCAGGCGCCGTCATTGCCCCGGTTCTGCGGGCGTTGCGGTTCAAGACCGCGTTTCACAGCCGTCAATGCCCCGGTCACCGGATTGAAGAAGTTGAGCCCGTTGGCCGAGCCGACGATCAGTGTGCCATCGCGGCGCTTGGCCATGGCGGTCACCATTTCAGTAAAAAACCAGCAGCGATAGGCGCCCGTTTCCACATGCAGGCGATGAATGCGGGCCGGCAGAATGGCATCGAGCCACCACAGGAAGCCACCCTCGGCATCCCAGAAGCAGCCTTCGCCCAGCTTGTCGTTGCTGGCAATGAGACAGGTTACCGGAACTTCAGTCACGCGCATATCAGGCTCCCTTCGGCCAGGTGTCGGAAATCTTGTAGCCATCGGGCCACGGGTCATCGGGATCGAGCATCAGCGTGGATGTTCCGGTAATCCATGCACGGCCGCTGATTTCGGGGATAATCGCGGTCCGTCCACCGACGGCCGTCTCCTCGGCAATGCGGCCGATGAAACGGCTTTCAATGATCGACCGGCCGATGAAGCTTTCACCAGTCTTCATCACACCCTTGGCATGAAGCACCGCCATCAGCGCCGAAACGCCCGTGCCGGTGGGCGAACGGTCAATCTTGCCCGGATTGACGACACAGGCATTGCGGCTGGAGAGCAAGCCATCGACGGTCTCCAAAGGCCCAGTGACGAAGGCGAAGGAATAGTGCGTCCAGTCCGGCAGGGCCGGATGCGAAAACCCAAGCTGGGCGTTCGCCGCCACGACCAGCTTGCGGCCCAGCTTTGCAATATCCGCCGCTTCGCCGGGTGTGATGTCAAAGCCCAGCGCCCTGCCATCGGCTATCACGAAACTGTCGCCACCAAATGCAGTGTCCACCATCACCGTGCCAAGCCCTTCAACTTCCAAAGGCACCTGCAAGCGATCGGCGAAGGCCGGAACATTGCGCAACGTGATGGTCTCGGCCTTGCCATTGCGGCATTGGGCGCGCACCTCGACAAGCCCCGCGGGCGCTTCCAGCACCATGCGGGTCTCGGGCTCCTGCATCGGGATGATCCCGGTGTCGAGCAGCACAGTCGCCACGCAAATACAGTTGGACCCCGACATGGGGGGCGTATCTTCCGGCTCCATGATGATGAAACCCATTTGGGCGCCGGGCGATTTTGGCGGCACCAGAAGGTTCACATGGCGGAACACGCCACCGCGCGGTTCGTTCAGCACGAAGGCTCGCAACTTGCCATCCCGTGCAATGAAACGCGATTGCGCCCACACGCTTTCCCCCGGCGGTGGCGCAACACCACCGACAATCACATCCCCCACTTCGCCCTCGGCATGGCAGCCAACAATCTGTATCGCCCTGCTGGATCGCATCGAATCGCTCCCTTGCCCCACCTTGTTCCGAATCCGCCGGGCGCCTCTTGAACTTGGAACAATTGACCCTATCTCGGCAAGAGCGGCGCCGGGCCCCTCTGGCGGAACACCCTGTTCCGCGATGTCGGAGCCGCCAATCAAGGTTTGAACAAGACAGATTGGGTGGTCCGGCGATGGAAATGCTGCAGGCAGCACTATTCTCAGATGTTATGGGCACTCCCGCCTATTTCTGGATGATTTTCGGCGGCCTGGTTGTCGGCCTCCTGGCCTTCGACCTCGGGGTGCTTCACAAGGAACAGAAAGAGATTTCGGCCCGCGAGAGCTTTGTTCTCTATGGCGGCTACGTGGGGGTGGCGCTGGCCTTCGGCGCCTGGGTGTGGTGGTCAAGAGGCGCTGACGCGGGGCTCGAATTCTACACCGGCTACGTCATCGAGCAATCGCTGTCGATGGACAATATCTTCGTCATCGCCACGATTTTCGGCTTTCTGCACATCCCCCGCGCCTATCAGCATCGCGTGCTGTTCTGGGGCATCATCGGCGCCATCGTTTTCCGCGCCATCCTGATTTCCGTAGGCGCCGCCCTCGTATCTTCCTTCTCGTGGATTCTTTTCGTGTTCGGCGCCTTCCTGGTGTTCACCGGCTACAAGATGCTGAAGCCCGGCGATCATTCGCCCGATGTCGCCAACAATCCCATCCTGCGTTTCCTCAAGCGCAATTTTCGCGTCACCGAGCGGATGGACGGCCAGAACTTCTTCGTGAAGCTGCCCGACTCGAAAACCGGCAAGATTGCAAGCTTCATGACGCCGTTGTTCGTGGCGCTGGTCTTGGTCGAATTCGTGGACCTGATCTTCGCCGTCGACTCGGTGCCGGCGATCTTCGCGGTGACGCAGGACCCGTTCATCGTCTATACCTCGAACATCTTCGCGATCCTGGGGCTGCGCTCGCTGTATTTCGCGCTGGCCGCCGCCGTGCACCGGTTCAAATACCTGCAATATTCGCTGGCCACGGTCCTCGTTCTGGTCGGCATCAAGATCTTCCTGGTGCCGCTCGGCATCAAGATCGATACCGCGTTGTCGCTCGGCGTGACCGTGCTTGTCCTCGCCTCCGGCATCCTCTATTCACTGTGGAAAACCCGAAGCGATCATCCCGAGCCTACATATGAAAAAACTTGAGCATTTCATCGAATCGATCATCCTCGCCTCGCGCTGGCTGCTGGTGGTGTTCTATCTCGGGCCTCACTGCGGCTCTTGGCCTCTATGCAATCTCCTTCGTCAGGAAGCTCTGGGACTTTGCCGAAAAGATCTTCGTGCTCGAGGATACCGACGCGATCCTCAAGATGCTTGGCTTGATCGATGCCGGTCTGGTCGCCAGCCTCGTGGTCATGGTCATCATCTCGGGCTACGAGAATTTCGTCAGCCGCTTCGACAATGCCAAGGGCGAGTTGTCGTGGCTCGGCAAGATCGACGCTGCCTCGTTGAAGATCAAGGTGGCCTCGACCATCGTGGCAATCTCGTCCATCCATCTGTTGCAGGTGTTCCTGAACGCCGCCCAATTCACCGACCGGCAACTCATGTGGCTCACGATCATGCACATGGCCTTCGTGTTCTCGGCCCTGTTCCTCGCCTATATCGACAAGGTGATGGTAGCGACCAAGAAGTCGAAGGGCGAAGACAATTAACGCGCCACATCTCCTTCCTCGCCCGCGCATCTCCCATCCTCGCCCGCGCAGCGGGAGAGGTAGCACCGTCGCAAGCGAATGGCGCGGTGAGGGCCATGGCCGCCCCGCGCTGATCCCTGGCTCTTTCTGGACGTCCCCTCACCCTCCCAAGCTTCGCTTGGGCCCCGCCCTCTCCCGCAAGCGGGAGAGGTGTGAAGGGGTTGAATTTAATCCTTGACACGTTCCTAGTCATAGGACTATACACCGCTCGACTTGCCCGGAAAGGAGGGGAACATTGTGCAATGATGTTTCACAATGACCGGGTAAGTTGGCAGCGCCTGCGGGGCAGGGGCCCTGATCAGCGCCCCTGACTTCCCGGGAGTCTCGGGCAAGGCCCTCGGACATTAGGACCCAAGCGCCTTGAATGGCTCGGGGCGGGCAGAGTTCCCGCACCTAAGATCTTGCCTCCGGCGGAAATCGCTGCGTCCCTTGGTAAAACAGCCCAGACCATCGGGCGCCGGGCTTTGAGCCTGAATACCCACCACACTCACTATCGCACGTGCTGGCTTGAAGCCTCTGGCGGGGACATCCCCTCCATTTTTCTTGCATGCCGCAATAGGGATCATGCACATGGACTAGCGCGAAACCTGCCATGTTCGCATCTCTTTCCTGACTTCGTCCCCCGGCGAAACAGCGGATCAGCGCGCATCGCTTCAAAACAGGTGCGCGTTCACCACCATGTGGGCGCCGATGCTGGCGACATAGCCCAACGCCACGGCCCAGGCCCATTTGAGGTGGCTTGAGAAGGTGTAGACGCCTTTCGCCTGCCCCATCAGGGCGACACCCGCCGCCGAGCCGATGGACAGCATTGAGCCGCCGACGCCGCAGGTCAGGGTGATCAGCAGCCATTGCCCGTGAGACATGTCAGGATCCATGGTCAGCACCGCGAACATCAGCGGAATATTGTCGACGATCGCCGACAGCGCTCCGATGATGATGTTGGCTGAAGTTGGACCGAGTCCTACGTAGAGATACTCCGAAGCCTGCGCCAGATAGCCCAGCACGCCCAGGCCTCCCACCGCGAAAATGATGCCGAAGAAGAACAGCAGCGTGTCCCACTCCACCCGCTGCACCTGCGCGAAACTGTCGAGCACCATGTCATGGTCGTTCTTGCGCGTGCCCTTCTTCTTGAGGAAGTAGGACCACATCTGCAGGTAGCCGAGCCCCGTCATCATGCCCAGCGCCGGCGGCAGATGAAGAAAGTTCTTGAAGCTCACCGCCGTGACGATGGTCAGGGCAAACAGCACGATGACGCCGCGCGCACCGGGCTTCATATGGGCCCGGTCGATGCGCGGTTCCGGTTTCGAGGCTGGCACACCGAAGTGCATCAGAACCGCTGGCACCAGCCAGTTCACCAGCGATGGCACGAACAGCACGAAGAATTCCCAGAAACTGAGCTTGCCCTTCTGCCACACCATTAGCGTGGTGATGTCGCCAAACGGCGAGAAGGCGCCGCCGGCGTTGGCCGCCACCACGATGCTGATGCAGCCGATGGCCACGAAGCGCGGCGAATGCGAGCCGAGCGCCATCACCACTGCCCCCATGATCAGCGCCGTCGTCAGATTGTCGAGTACGCTCGACAGGAAAAATGCCAGTATGCCGGTAAGCCAGAATAGAGCCCGATACGAAAGACCCAGATTGACGAGCTTGGCCCGCAGCACGTCGAAAACGCGGCGCTCTTCCAGCGTGTTCACATAGGTGATGGCGACCAGCAGGAACAGGAACAACTCGCCATATTCCTCGATGATCTGAACGGCCTTCTCATGGGCCAGATCGCTCTGCCCCGCCTGCATGTAGGCAATGCCGATCAGCGCCCAGATGATGCCCGCCGCCATCATGACGGGCTTCGACTTCCGCATGTGGGTGGTTTCTTCGGAGATGACCAGGCCATAGGCCGCCACGAACACGATCAGCGACAGGATGCCCGCCCAATGGGTGGTCAGGTTGAGCGAAGCGGCTTCGGCGGTCATGCAATCACCACGGTCTGGCCCACGTCGGGCGCAAGGAATCGGTCGGGCGCAATATTACGTGCCGCCAGCGCAACCGCCAGCTTTTCCATGGGTTCGCCTATTGGCTCATTTGTCAATTGCACGGTGCCGTGATGTATTGCGAGGCTCGTGCCACTTTCGAGCAGCACGTGAGCCTCCACCGCATCCTCGGGATTCATGTGTTGGGCTTTCATGAACCAGCGCGGCTCATAGGCGCCAATCGGCAGCAGCGAAAGCCGTGGCGCGCCAAAACGTTCGCGCACCATCGTGAATGTGGCGCCGTCGCCAAAGCCCGTGTCACCAGCGAAATAGATCAGGCCCTGCGGCGTGTTGACGGCGAAGGCGCCCCACAGCGCCCGGTTGGAATCGGAGAAGCCGCGCTTGGACCAGTGCAGTGCCGGAGTCAGGGTGATCGTGAGGTGGTTGAAGGAAACGCTGTCCGTCCAGTTCAGTTCGTCGATCGCCAGGCCGTCGATCACCGGCCGCAAATAGGCGCCATTGCCCAGCGGCGTCACAATGCGCGCCTTGTGGTGCCGCGCCACAAGCTTCAGGGCCGGCAAATCCATGTGGTCGTAGTGATTGTGGCTGAGCAGCACGAGATCGATGGGCGGCAGTTCATGGGCCAGCAACGCAGGTGGCCGCACTCTCTTTGGCCCCGCGAAAGCCAACGGGCTTGCCCGCTCCGACAGAAAGGGGTCGGTCAGGATATTGACGCCAGCCACTTGCAGCAAGACTGTCGAATGCCCGATCCAGGTTGCGTGCATGCCATCGACGCGTGGCGATGGCGGCGGATAGGCCTTGTTGGCAATGCGCTTCGGCCACTTTGCCGGGCGGCTGCCGAATTGCCACTTCATGATATCGGCAAACGACGCTTCGCCCCGGTGGCCCGGAACGAAGAAGCGCTTGCCGTCGAAACCTGCCTTGTTCACACGGTCCTCAGATACCACTCGAAGTCGCGCGCCGTCGGCTCCGAGAAGAAGCGGTCAGCTTCGACTTCCTTCAGCGTGCAATAGGTGTCGATGAAGTTCTTGCCGAAATATTCCTTGAGGATCGAGGCCCGCCAGAAGGCGTCGATGGCGTCGAACCAGTTGCCGGGAATATACTTGGCGCGCTTTTCATAGCCATTGCCGGTGACCGGATTGCCGGGGTCGGCCTTCTCGGTGATGCCGTAGTGCATGCCGGCGAGGATCGCCGCCATGACCAGATAGGGATTGGCGTCGGCTCCCGCCGGCCGGTGTTCGATGTGGCAGGCGTTGGCAGCGCCTGCCGGAACGCGCAAGCGAGACCGTGCGGTTGTTGATGCCCCAACTGGCCGAAACCGGCGCATAGGAATTGCGCCGGAAGCGCCGGTAGGAATTGGCGTTGGGCGCGAAGATCAGCATCGATTCAGCCATGGAGGCTTTCAGCCCGCCGATGGCATGCATCATCAATTCGTTCTTCATCGGGTCTTCCGCCGCAAACAGGTTGTTGCCTTGTTCGTCGCCCAGGCTGATGTGGATGTGCATGCCGGAGCCCGTCCATTCGGCATAGGGCTTGGCCATGAAGGTGGCGGCAAGGCCATGCTTCTCGGCCACCGCCTTGATCAGCCGCTTCAGCATGATGCCTTCGTCGCAGGCCTTCAGAATGTCGGTGCGGTGGCGCAGCACGATTTCCATCTGCCCCGGCGAATATTCCGAGATCAGCGTCTTGGCCGGAAGCCCCTGCACCTCGCAGGCCGCATAGAGATCCTTGAAGAACGGCTGATAGTCGTCGAGGTCCTGCAGGTAATAGGCCTGGTAATGCTTGGGCCTGAACTCGTTGATCAGCGCCTTGGGTGCCGTCGGCCGCCCCGCCAGTGCCGCCTCGCGGTCCATAAGATAGAACTCAAGCTCGACCGCTCCCACCGGGTTCATGTTCAGTTCGGTCTTGAAGCGGTTGGCGATCTTTTCGAGAACGCTTCGCGGATCGAAATAATGCGGCGTGCCGTCGAGATCGGAAATCGAGGCGATGTATTGCGCCGCAGGTTCATCGCTCCACGGAATTCGCACCATGGAGCCCGGCACCGGCCACATCAGCATGTCGCGGTCGCCCTCGTCGAAAACCAGACCGGTTTCCGGCACGTCCTGCCCGGTGACATCGAGCACCAGCGCCGAAATCGGCATGAAGCGGCCGTCCTTCCAGGCGGGCACCACTTCGTCACGGCGCAGGATCTTGCCGCGCGCCACGCCGCAAATGTCGGTCCACACGACATGAACGCTCTGGATGTCGGGATTGGCCTCGAGAAAGGCGCGGGCTTCGGCATCGCGCTTGGGGAATACAAGGGTCATGGCGTTCTCCTTAGCTCACCAGTTCGCAGGCACACTCGTCGAGCCGCCGGACAAGGTGTTCTACATGGTCACCCGTGGTTGCCGGGCAGATGAGCATCATGTTGTGGAATGGCGTGATGATCACGCCACGGTTCAGCAGATAGTGGTGAACTGCTTGGTCGATAGGCCGGTGGATCAATTGCGCCGCTTCGCCGCCATTGCGCGGGCGATTGGGGGAACACATGAATTCGACACGAGCACCCACCCGCACTACGTGCCAAGGCAGGGAATACTTGACGATAACATCTGCAATGCCCTTCTCCAGCTTCTTGGCCAGAGCGATGAGCGGCGCGAATGCGTCGGGCGTGAAATAGTTCTCAAGCACCGACTTCATCAGCGCCAACTGGATTTTCGAGCCCGATAGCGTTGTGCCAATGCCCGAATGCCCCGGCACCCGCGTTTCCAGAAATGTCTGGATGCGTGCAGCCACATCGTCCGTGAAACCATAAACCGCCGCCGGAATGCCGCCGGCAATGGGCTTGCCCAGCACCATGCCATCGGGCTCAAGCCCGAATTCGCCGCGTGTAACCGCCGGGGCCGGACGACATGCAATGCGTCTCGTCGATGATCAGCAGCGTACCGGTCTGGCGCGTGATCGCACGCAGTTTGGCGTGATAACCGTCATCGGCCAGAACCATGCCGACATTGGTCATGATTGGCTCGGCCAGCACACAAGCCACATCGCCAGGCAGCAGGGCGGCTTCAAGCGCCGGCAAATCGTTGAACTCGACAACCTTGGTGAAGGCGGTCAAGTCGCGCACTTCGCCGATCAGCGACGGATCGGCCCGTGCGGAGCCGCCATCGATGGTCACATAGGTGTCGTCCACGGCGCCATGGTAGCAATGGTTGAAGACCAGAATCTTCTTGCGGCCGGTGATCGCCCGGCACCATTTGATGACGGCGCGATTGGCGTCCGACGCGGTGGCCGTCACCTGCCAGAACGGCAGGCCGAAGCGATCCGCCAGCAACTTGCCCACGACGACGGCATCGGTCGAAGGCATCATGGTGGTGAAACCATTGGCACCTTCGTCCTGCAGCGCCTTCACTACGGGCGGCGGCGAATGGCCAAACATGGCGCCGGTGTCGCCGAGGCAGAAATCGATGTAGGAGTTGCCATCGGCATCGGTGACATCGACGCCTTGCGCCTTTTCCACGAACAGCGGAAAGGGCGTTCCCCAATCCACCATCCAGTGCATGGGAACGCCCTTCAGCCAGTGTTTCGCCGCTTGTTCAGAATGCCGTTTCGAGGTGGGGTTGCGCTGGGTGAAGAGGGCTTCTTCGCGGGTCAGCATGGCCTCGATGGCGGCATCCGATATGGTTCGCGGCATGATTTCCTTCTGGGCTGTGGCCGTTGCCGATTGTCCTAGCCGGGGCGAGGGGTGCTTCCACAACCCCCATGGATTTTCCCAAGGGAATCCCATAGTTTGCGCCGCAGCACGAAGGAGTTTGCCATGAGCCGCACGGTCTACGTCAATGGGGAATACCTGCCGGAGGAACAGGGCAAGGTGTCGATGTTCGACCGGGGCTTCCTGTTCGCTGACGGAGTCTATGAGGTGACCCCCGTGGTGCGCGGCAAGCTTGTTGATTACGAAGCCCACATGAAGCGCCTGGTGCGCTCGCTCGCTGAAATCCGCATCACCGGTGCGCCCACGCGCAACGAACTCGACAACATGCACATGGGACTGATTCAGAAGAACGGCCTCACCGAGGGCTACATCTACATGCAGATCACCCGGGGCGCTGCCGACCGCGATTTCAAGTTTCCGAAAGACGTGAAGCCGACGATGGTGGGCTTCACCCAGAAGGCCAACCTCGTCGACAATCCCCACGCCACGGTCGGCGTCAAGGTCGTCACCGTGGCGGACCTCCGCTGGAAGCGCCGCGACATCAAGTCGGTCATGCTGCTGGGCCCGGTGCTCGGCAAGCAGGAGGCCTATGAAAAGGGCGCCTATGAAGGCTGGATGGTGGAGGATGGCTATGTCACCGAAGGCACATCGTCCAATGCCTATATCGTGAAGGACAACACGGTCATCACCCGCGGCCTCTCCAACGAGATTCTGGCGGGCTGCACGAGGCGCGCGCTGTTCCGCCTCGCCAACGAACATGGCGTCAATGTCGATTGAACGCAAATTCACGCCCGATGAAGCCTATGGCGCCGACGAAGCCTTCCTCACCAGCGCCTCGAACTTCGTCATGCCCATCGTCGACATCGACGGCCACCGCATCGGCGGCGGCCAGCCGGGGCCGGTGGCAAGGAAGTTGCGGGAGTTGTTTCTGGAAGAGGCGACGCGGTAACTCGCTTACCTCTGGCTCTCCCGCCAGTTCGGGTTGATCCACGGCTCCTGGTTCGACGGCGGCAGGGGCTCGCGGCCGAGGATGTGGTCGCTGGCCTTTTCGCCGATCATCAGGGTCGGTGCATTCAGATTGCCGTTGGTCACCTGCGGCATGATCGAAGAGTCGGCCACGCGCAGGCCTTCGATGCCGATCACCCGGCATTCAGCGTCAACCACCGCCATGGGATCGTTCACTGCGCCCATCTTGCAGGTGCCGCAGGGGTGATAGGCGCTTTCGACATTGCTGGCGGATGAAGGCGTCGATCTGTTCGTCGGTCTCAACCTCCTTGCCCGGCTGGATTTCCGCGCCCGCATATTTCTGCATCGCGGGCTGGAGGAAAAGCTCGCGGGTGAGGCGTGATGCAGGCGCGGAATTCGTCCCAGTCGTCGGGATGCGACATGTAGTTGAAGAGAATGCGCGGGTTTTCCTTGGGGTCGGCGCTCTTGATGCGCACGTGCCCGCGCGACTTGGTGCGCATGGGCCCGACATGGGCCTGGAAGCCGTGGTTCGGGAAACGCCGCCTTGCCGTCATAGCGCATGGCGGCGGGGAGGAAATGATACTGGATGTCGGGATACTCGATACCCGCCTTGGAGCGGATGAAGCCGCAGGATTCGAAATGGTTGGTGGCGCCAAGCCCCGAGCCGAACAGCAGCCATTCAAGCCCAATGAGACCCTTGGAAAACCAGATTGAGTTTGGAATAGAGCGTGACCGGCTCCTTGGACATGACCTGGAAATAGACTTCCAGGTGGTCATGGAGGTTCTCGCCCACGCCCGTTCAGCGCGTGCGTCACCTCGACGCCTGCCGCCTTCAAAGTTTCCGGCGCTCCAATGCCGGACACCTGCAGGAGCTTCGGCGAATTGATGCTCGAAGCGGCGATGACAATATCGCGCCTCGCCCGCGCCACGCTGATTTCGCCCGCCACATCATATTCGACGCCAACCGCGCGCTTGCCTTCCAGCACGATGCGCCGGGCATAGGCATAGGTGATGAGTTGAACGTTGGGCCGCTTCAGCGCCGGCCTGAGAAAAGCATTGGCCGCCGACCAGCGCACGCCGCGGTGCACGGTCATTTCCATGGCGCCGAAGCCTTCCTGCTGGCGGCCGTTGTAATCCTGGGTGACGGGATAACCCGCCTGCCGCCCGGCCTCGATGAAGGCCTGATAAAGCGGATTGGTGCGGCTCCCTCGCTTCACATGCATCGGGCCATCATCGCCGCGCCAGCCGTCTTCGCCGCCATGCGAATGTTCCATGCGCTTGAAATAGGGCTGCACATGGCGGAAACCCCAGCCCTTGGCCCCCATCTCCTCCCAGGTATCGAAGTCTTTCGCGTGGCCGCGCACATAGACCATGCCGTTGATCGACGACGATCCGCCGACCACCTTGCCGCGCGGCGTGGCCAGCCGCCTGCCGCCGAGATGCGGTTCGGGTTCGCTTTCAAAGCCCCAGTTGTAGAGGTTCATGTTCATCGGATAGGAAAGTGCCGACGGCATCTGGATGAACGGCCCCCAGTCGCTGCCGCCATATTCCAGCACCAGCACGGAATTCTTGCCGTCTTCCGACAAGCGGTGGGCCATGACCGAGCCCGCCGAGCCCGATCCCACGATGATGAAATCGAAGGTTTCCTCGCGGCTCATCGCGCGCGCCGGGCCTGCTCGGTCAAGATTCTCAAGCTCGCGGATGCGCGCCTGGGTTTCCGGCCAGTTGACGTTGATGGCTGCGGAAATCAGCGCCTCGGTCACGAACAGCGGCACGATGTTCGAATCCCAGCTTGATGGTGCTTCGATGCGGAGCGGAAGGGAATGCACGGCAAGTCTCGCGATTGGGCTGATCCACTGGTCGGTAATCAGCACTATTTTGGCGCCGCGCTCTTGGGCGGAAGCGGCGAAATTCAGCATGCGCGCGTCATAGCGGCGAATATCGTAGATCAGCACCACGTCATTCTTGCCGATGTCGAGCAGAAACTGCGGCCACATGGAAGGCGATGACGGCAGCAGCGCGACGCCGGGCCTGGCCATTTGCAAATGCACGTTGAGATAGGCCGCAAGTGCGTGGGTAATCCGCCCGCCGCCCAGAAACACCTTGCGCCGCCGGTCGGCGAGCAGTGCCACGATGGCATCGAAGCTGCGATGATCCATCAGCTTCAGCGATCCAGAGAGATTGTCGATTGCCGCCTTGGCAAAGCGGTTCAGAATATGGGCATCTGGCGCATCAGCTGCCCACCGGTCATGCTTGGCAATGGGGTTTTGCAATTGCGCCGTAAGTTCGGAGCGGAGCTTTTCCTGGAACGCCGGGAACCCCGAGAACCCCAGTTTCTTGGCCAGCCGCAGCACCGAAGGCGTAGAGACTCCCGCCTCGCGCGCATATTCGGTGATCGATACCAGACCCGCCATGGGATAGTTGGCGAACAGCGTCGACATCAGCTTGCGCTCCGTTGCCGTCAACTCCTGCGACTTGAGGCGCAAGTTTTCGGCAATGGTGACGCGCTGTTCCGGCCGCATGGTGGTTCCTCCCCATGGCATTGTAACGAAATTGACAGCGCATTGACAATCTGAAATTATCATTCCATCAACGCCGTGCGGAAAGGGTAACTGTTATATGGGAGCTTCCCTTCTGGAAGGCGAAGAACATCCGGCTATCGTCGTAAACGGCGAGGGCAAGTCGCCCTATGTGCTGATTTGCGAACACGCCTCCAACAGGCTTCCGGTCAAGCTCGGCACGCTCGGTCTTGCCGCCGATGATCTGTCGCGCCACATTGCCTGGGATATCGGCGCGGCAGCCAGTGGCCGAGGCCCTGACGAGGCTGATTGATGCTCCGCTGGTCATGCAGCGCTACTCACGCCTCGCCTACGATTGCAACCGTCCGCCGGAATCGCCCGATGCCATTCCGGATGTGAGCGAGGTCACCACAATTCCCGGCAACCGCAATCTCAAGCCCGCCGACCGGCTGGCGCGGATCACCGAAATCTACCGTCCGTTCCAGCGCGCCATCGAAGACCTGCTGGATGCCCGCGCCGCCGGGGGGCAGCCCTCGATCATCGTTACGCTGCACAGTTTCACGCCGGTCTACAAGGGCAAGGAACGCAAGGTGGAACTCGGCATCCTGCACGACCGCGACATGCGGTTGTCTTCCATGCTCATCAAGAGCTTTCCCAACATCGATGCTCGCCTCAACGAACCCTATGGCCCCAAGGACGGCGTGCTCCATCTTCTGAATATGCATGCAGCACCGCGTGGCCTGAGGCATGCGATGATTGAAATACGCAACGACCTCATCTCAAAGGAACGCGGCCAGAGGAATGGGCGCAGCGGCTATCGTGCCGCTCATCCAGGCCGCCGCGAAATAGAACAGGGAGCGAATGATGGACGAAGGCATGCTGACACTCGAGCAATTGAAGAAGGAAGTAGCCGCCGGAACCATCGATACGGTGGTGGCCGCCATGGTCGATCTGCAAGGCCGCCTCATCGGCAAGCGCTTCCACGCCAAGTTTTTTGCCGATGGCGGCTACGAGGAAACCCACGGCTGCAATTATCTGCTGGGCGTCGATATCGAGATGGAACCGGTGCCGGGCTACAAGGCCACGAGTTGGGAAAAAGGCTATGGCGATTTCGTGCTGAAGCCCGACATGGCAACGCTGCGCCGCACGCCATGGCTTCCGGGAACTGCCTTGGTCATCTGCGACGTGCTCGACCACCACACCCATCAGGACACGCCGCATTCGCCCGCGCGCCATGCTGAAGAAGCAGCTGAAGCGCCTCGAAGCCATGAAGATGAAGGCCTACATGGCCTCCGAACTCGAATTCTTCCTGTTCGACGATAACTACGAGGTGTGCAACGCCAAGGGTTATCGCAACATGAAAACCTCGGGCTATTACATCGAGGACTACAACATCCTGCAAACCTCCAAGGAGGAGGTTTACATGCGGGCGCTGCGCAATGGCCTGGCTGGTGCCGGCATCATCGTCGAAAATTCCAAGGGTGAATGGGGGCCAGGGCAGGAAGAAATCAACGTCAAGTATGATGAGGCCCTCGCCATGGCCGACAATCACGCCATCATCAAGAACGGCGCCAAGGAAATCGCCTATGGCGTCGGCAAGGCCATCACCTTCATGGCCAAGTGGGACTATGGCATGGCCGGCAACTCGTCGCACATTCACCAATCGCTGTGGACAACCGACGGCAAGCCCCTGTTCTTCGACAAGCCGGGCGAGCATGGCATGTCGGCGATGATGAAGCACTATCTGGCGGGGCAATTGGCCCATGCCGGGGAGCTCACCTATTTCCTCGCCCCCTACATCAACAGCTACAAGCGATTCATGGCCGGCACGTTTGCGCCGACGCGCGCCGTGTGGAGTTTCGACAACCGGACGGCGGGTTTCCGCATCTGTGGCGCTGATTCAAAGGCCATCCGCGTCGAATGCCGCGTGGGCGGCGCCGACCTCAACCCCTATCTCGCTTTCGCGGCACTCATCGCCGCCGGCCTCGACGGCATCGAGAAGAAGATGGAGCTTGAACCCGTGGTCTCCGGCGACATCTACGATACCTCGCGCAAGCTCCGCGAAATTCCAAAGACCTTGCGCGAAGCCACCAGGCTTCTCGATGAATCGAAGTTCCTGCGCGGCGCTTTGGGCGACGATGTCGTCGACCACTATGTCCACACCGCCAAGTGGGAGCAATTCGAATTCGACCGCCGCATCACCGATCTTGAACTGAAGCGCGGCTTTGAGCGTTACTGAGGGAGCCATAGATGACCATTCCGAACCGCAACCTGAATTACCCCACGGCCATCAAGTTTGGCGCCGGCCGCATCAAGGAGCTGGCTGATCACTGCAAGGCCAATGGTATCGCGCGGCCATTGTTCGTCACCGATCCCGGCCTTGCCGCCATGCCGATGGTGAAGGCTATCGTCGAAAACGTGAAAAATGCAGGCCTCGCCATCGCAGTGTTCTCGGACGTGCGCCCCAATCCGATCGAAGCCAATATCATCGAGGGTGTTGAGGCCTTCAAGGCCGGCCGCCACGATGGTGTCATCGCCTTCGGCGGCGGTTCCGGCCTGGATATCGGCAAAATGATCGCGCTCATGCACGGACAGAACTTGTCGGTGTTCGAGCTTGAAGATGTCGGCGACTGGTGGACGAGAGCCGATGCCTCGAAGATTTCGCCGATCATCGCCGTGCCGACCACGGCGGGAACGGGCTCGGAAGTGGGCCGCGCCGGTGTCGTCACCCACCCCGTCACCCATGAAAAGAAAATCATCTTCCATCCGGCTATCATGCCGAAGGTGGCGATCCTCGATCCGGAATTGACGGTTGGCCTTCCGGCGAAACTCACCGCCGCCACCGGCATGGATGCGCTGGCCCACAATCTCGAGGCCTATTGCACGCCATTCTATCACCCCTTCTCCGAAGGCGTGGCGCTCGAAGGCATGCGCCTCGTCAAGGAGAACCTGGCGAAGGCCGTGAAAAAGCCGAAAGACCTCGATGCCCGCGGCAACATGCTGGTTGCCTCCGCCATGGGTGCCACCGCTTTCCAGAAGGGCCTGGGTTCAATCCACGCCCTGTCGCATCCGTTCGGCGGACTTTACGATGCTCACCATGGTCTCCTCAACGGCATCATCATGCCCTATGTGCTGAAGGCCAATCGCAAGAAGATCGAACCGAAGATCGAGCGCGTTGCTGCCTATCTCGGCATCAAGGGCGGCTTCAACGGCTTCCTGAAATGGGTGCTGGCGCTGCGCAAGGAAATCGGCATTCCACACAGCCTTGGCGAAATCGGCATCGACACCAGGAAGCTCGATCAGGTGGCGGCCATGGCCATCAAGGACCCAACCCACGAGGCCAACCCCGTGGCTTTCACCGAGAAACAATACAAGGCACTTGCCCGCAGGTGCGTGACAGGAGACCTTTGAATTCATGAAAGCGCGGGTGAAATGGCTGGATGGCCGGGCCTTTGTCGGTGAATCAGGTTCTGGTCACGCCGTCGTCATGGATGGTGCGCCGGAGGCGGGTGGCCGCAATGTCGGCGTCCGCCCCATGGAAATGCTGCTCCTCGGGCTTGGCGGCTGCACCGCCTTCGACGTGGTGATGATCCTCGAGAAGGGCCGCGAAAAAGTGACGAGTTGCGAAGTGGAACTTGATGCCGAACGCGCCAGCGAGGAGCCCAAGGTGTTCACCCATGTGAAGCTCAATTTCAAACTCAAGGGCCGCAACCTGAAACCTGCTGCCGTCGAGCGGGCGATAAAACTGTCGGAAGAGAAATATTGCTCCGCCACGGCCATGTTCAAGCACACGGCGACATTTGAAATCACATGGTCTGTCGAGGAAGACGCTTGACGGCTGCTCCGTCCAGACTGCGCTGAGGTGACACGCACACTTTTGTAAAGTATTGCTTTTTTGTAACTTACCGGCGGAGCGGGAATAACCCCCGCCGTCACCCGTTCTCCTGTCAGCCGCGCAATGCGGTAATCACTCAACACAGGAGAAACCCATGCCAAAGTACAGGATGACCGCCACGACGCTGTTGGGCGCTGCCGTTATCGGTGCCGGCACTGCATTCGCTGTCGCTCCCGCAACCCTCGACCTGCTACCGGAAAAGCCCGCCGTGGCGGCCGAGATGTTCACGAAAGTCGCCGGCAATTCATCGAGCAATTCAAGCTCCAACAGTTCGTCCAATTCGTCGAGCAACTCGAGTTCCAACAGCTCGTCCAACTCGTCGAGCAATTCGAGCTCCAACAGCTCGTCCAACTCGTCGGGCAATTCAAGCTCCAACAGTTCGTCCAACTCTTCCGATGGGCCGTCATGGTTGCCCAAGTGGTGGCGGAAATAGAAACCCGTGCCGGGGGCGTTATGGCGCCCCCGGCAATTCAAACGCTGCCACCGGATTGAAGTCATGTTTTTCAAGAAACCAGAACCCGAGATCGTCTTCCGTTGTGCGGCGGAAGACATGGGCGTCATCGCCGAACCCATTCCCGCCAAGCAAATCCTGCCCGCCTGGTTCCGCAAACTTCCCGCTGTCGACCCCGCTCATCTCACTGTCTCCGACAATGGCCTGACGGTGAAGCGCTGCATGCCATTTCTCGACGCCATGATGACCGGCTGGATTCTGCCGCTGGCCGCCACCGTCCGTCTCGACGTGAAGGACGAAGGCCGCACTGTCAATGCCGGGTGGGAATTCGACAAGATCATGGTGAGCAATCACAATACGCACCAGGTCGCGGGCCATCCCGCTGGCCACCGCCCTCCCTGCAAATTCCACAATTACTGGACCATCGTCACGCCGCCGGGCTGGAGCTGCCTGTTCGTGCAGCCGCTCAACCGCGAGCAGCCGCTGTTCCAGGTGTTTTCGGGTGTCGTCGATACCGACACCTACCAGTCACTCATCCATTTCCCGTTCATGGCAACTGCCGCCGACGGCGTTCACGTTCTGGAAAAAGGCACACCCATCGTCCAGGTCATTCCCTTCAAACGCGACACCACAGCACTCAAGGCGGCGGTTCGCGCCGAGACGGCGGAAGAGGCGGAGACGCGAAACCGTATCATGCGCAACACCCAGGCCGGCGAAGGCTGGTATCGCGAGAATGCCCGGGCGGCGCGATGACTTGCGCGCGCTGAACTACAAGACTCAAACAGTGAGATGGGACCCTACATCGGCGGTTTCGAGAACCTGCCGGTCACCAGCGAGAACAATGCGGCCACGGTCGAGGACAATGAAATCATCAGCGAGGCGCTTGGCGAATTCGAAATATTGCTCGACCAGCACGATGGCCATGGTGCCGCGATCGCGCAGCAGCATGATCACCCGTTCGATATCCTTGATAATGGAGGGTTGAATTCCTTCGGTCGGTTCGTCCAGCAACAGGAGCTTCGGCCGCATGACCAGGGCGCGGGCAATGGCCAACTGCTGCTGCTGTCCGCCCGACAGGTCGCCGCCTCTCCGGTGCAGCATGGATTTCAGGACCGGAAACAGCTCGAAAATATCGCTGGGCAGGCTGCGATCCTTGCGGGCCAGCGTCGCATAGCCGGTCTTGAGGTTTTCCCCGACCGTCAACTGGGCAAAAATTTCACGACCCTGCGGCACCAGCGCAATGCCGTGCCGTGCTCGCTCGGCGGTGGACATTCTGGTGATGTCCTTGCCGTTGAACGCCAAAGTGCCTGCGGAGGTCGGCCGACAGTCCCGAAATCGCCCGGATGAGGCTGGTCTTGCCGACACCATTGCGGCCGAGAATGCAGGTGACCTTGCCCTGCCCCGCCGCAACCGACACGCCATGCAGTGCCTGGCTGGCGCCATAGTGAAGATCGATGTTCGAGACTTGCAACATGGCCTAGCGCCCCAGGTAGACGTCGATGACGCGTTGGTTGTTCTGCACCGTGTCGAGACTGCCTTCGGCGAGAACAGCACCTTCATGCAGGACGGTGACGCGTACATTCAGCGTACGGATGAATGTCATGTCGTGCTCGACCACGACGACACTCCGCGTGCGCGCGATGTCGCGCAGCAGGGCGGCAGTCTTTTCGGTTTCGGCATCGGTCATGCCGGCGACGGGTTCATCGACAAGCAATAGGTCCGGTTGCTGCATCAGCAGCATGCCGATTTCCAGCCATTGCTTCTGCCCATGCGAGAGATTTCCGGCCAGTTTGGCGAAGGCGGGCTTGAGATTGATGCGTTCCAGCGTTTCGATGATGTTGTCCCTGCCTTCGGCACTCAATTTCCAGGCAAGCGAAGTCCAGGGCGAACGGCTGGCCTTCAGGGCGAGTTCGAGATTGTCCCATACCGTGTGATTGTCGAACACCGTTGGCTTCTGGAATTTGCGGCCGATGCCCAGATTGGCGATTGCCGCTTCATCGAGCCGTCGTCAGATCAAGATTCTTGAACAGCACGCGGCCTTCATCCGGCCTTGTCTTGCCGGTGATCACGTCCATCATGGTGGTCTTGCCGGCACCATTGGGGCCGATGATGGCACGCATTTCGCCGCGCCCCACCGCCAGATCGAGATTGTTCAGCGCCTTGAAGCCATCGAAGGAAACACTCACACCTTCAAGAAACAGCAGCGTTTCGGCAAGTTCGTGTTTGGGCAAGGCGCTCATTCGGCGGCCTGCGACGAGAGCTTTGCTTCTTGCTTCGCCGGCACATGTACTGCGCCAGCCTGCAAACAGTCCGGCAATTCCCTTCGGCATGAACAGCGTCACGACGATGAACAGGCCCCCCAGCATGAACAGCCAGGCATTGGGCATGAGGCCGGTGAACCAGCTTTTGGCAGCATTGATGACGACGGCACCGAGGGCCGCCCCCCACAAAGTGCCGCGCCCGCCAAACGCCGTCCAGATCACCGCCTCGATCGAATTCTCCGGCGAGAATTCCGACGGGTTGATGATGCCGACTTGCGGCACATAAAGCGCGCCGGCAAGCCCCGCCATCATCGCCGACACGGTGAATACAAGAAGCTTGTAATGCTCGACGCGATAGCCGAGGAAACGCGTGCGGACTTCGGCATCGCGGATACTCACCAGAATGCGGCCGAATTTCGAGTTCACGATTTTGCGGGCGATCACAAAGCATAACGCCAGCGCCAGCGCCGACAACAGGAACAACACGCCCCGCGTAGCGGGAGACTGCACCGGGAAGCCCAAAATGTCCTTGAAATCTGTCAACCCGTTGTTGCCGCCGAAACCCATGTCGTTCCGGAAGAACGCCAACAGCAGCGCGAAAGTCATGGCCTGCGAAATGATCGAGAGATAAACGCCGGTGACGCGCGAGCGGAAGGTGAACCAGCCGAATACAAAGGCCAGAACTCCGGGGGCGAACAACACCATAACTGCCGCGAACGGGAAATACTCAAACCCCTGCCAATACCAAGGCAGTTCACGCCAATTGAGAAAGACCATGAAGTCAGGAATATCCGGGTTGCCGTAAACGCCGCGCGTACCAATCTGGCGCATCAAGTACATGCCCATGGCATAGCCGCCGAGGGCGAAGAACGCTCCGTGGCCGAGGCTCAGTATGCCGCAATAGCCCCACACAAGATCAACCGACAGGGCGAGCAGCGCGTAACACAGATACTTGCCGATCAGCGTCACCATATGATCGGGCACATGCAACACGTGGCCTTGTGGAACAAAAAGATTGAGCGCGGGCAGCACAAGGCCGACGGCCAGGACAATGGCCAGAAATATCTTGCCACCCCGGCCCAGCAATGGCGTCGCTGGAGCTTCAATCATGCGTCAACCCACCGGCCCTTGAGGGCGAACAGACCGCGCGGCCGTTTCTGGATGAACAGGATGACCGCCACGAGAATGAATATCTTGCCAAGCACGGCGCCGGCAAAGGGTTCGAGGAACTTGTTGGCGACGCCGAGCGTAACAGCACCCGCCAGTGTGCCCCAGAGATTGCCGACACCGCCGAACACCACGACAAGGAAGCTGTCGATGATGTAGCTCTGGCCGAGGTTGGGGCTGACATTGTCGATCTGTGACAATGCAACACCGGCAAGCCCGGCAATGCCGGAGCCGAGCCCGAAAGTCAGTGCATCGACCCAGCCCGAACGGATGCCCATGGCATTGGCCATGGCGCGGTTCTGGGTGACGGCGCGCATCTGCAGGCCGATGCTGGATTTGCGGATCAGCAGCATCATACCGAAGAAGACCGTGAGTGCGAACAGCAGGATGACGACGCGGTTCATGGTCAAGGCCAAGCCGCCAGCGATTTCGATTGATCCGTTCATCCAGTCGGGCTGAGACACTTCCTTGTTGGTCGGCCCGAAGATGGAACGCACCGCCTGCTGCAGAACGAGCGAGATGCCCCATGTTGCCAGCAGCGTTTCCAGTGGACGGCCATAGAGGAAAGCGGATGACGCCGCGTTCCATCGCCACGCCAATGCCTCCCGACACCAGGAACGCCGCCGGAATGGCAAGCAAGAGGGAAACTGGCATGATGCCGGGGTAATAAGCAGCCACTGCACCCTGAACGACATAGGTCGTGTAAGCACCGAGCATGACCATTTCGCCATGGGCCATATTGATGATGCCCATGACACCAAAGGTGATGGCGAGGCCCACCGCCGCCAGCAACAGCACGGAAGCCAACGACAGGCCGTACCAGAGATTTTGCAGAGCTGCCCACTTGGCCTGGCCGACTTCAATGGACTGTGCTGCGGCAAGGGCAGCAGATTTCAGGTTGCCTTCCGCTGTTGCGGCGAATGCCGCAAGAAGGGCCGATGTCTCGCGATCACTGCGCTGCTTCAAAAGCTCAATGGCCGCCACCTTGTCAGCTTCGGGCCGGTCGCTTTTCAGGGTTGCGGCGGCAATGGCGGAGGCCATGAGTGCGGCAACGCCGGCATCTGTTTCGGCGGCCAGCGCCTTCTCAAGTGCCGGCAGGGCCGAGGAGTCGCCGGATTTCAGCACCGAGGCGGCGGCCTTGCGCCGCACTTCGGTGTCGGGACTGAACAGCGTCAGGCCGCCGAGTGCGTTCTGAATGGCGCGGCGCACCGCGTTGTTGACCTTGATCTTTTCAAGTTCGGCTTTTGGCGCTTCGCCGGCGCGGCTCAAAGCCTTGCGGGTCCATCAAGAGCAGCACGTCACCCTTGGCCGCGGTGATGAAGACTTTCTGATCGGCTTTGCGGACATGGAGATTTCCGGCGGCCAAGGCCTCAAGCACCGGCACGGCAGCCGCGTCACCCGATGCGACGAGTGCTGCGACCGCGGCCTCGCGCTCCTTGAAGCTGCCGGGGGCCAGCGCATTCACCAGCGACGTCACATCCTGCGCCAGGGCGGCAAGCGACATCAAGACGAATAGGACGATTGCAGCGAGCGCGCGCATGCCAGTACTCCACGTGCCGTAGGAGTGCCCGCCCGGAAGGAGGAAATTACCGGGCGGGCACGCTGAGTTGACGGATATCAACGCAACGGATTTAGCCAGCACCCCCGCATTTGCCCGAGGCGACATTGAAATTGCCGCAGGACATGGGTTTGCGCCAGTCAGAGATCAGGTCTTTCGAATCGGGCAGGAAGTCGGACCATTCGTCGCCAACGACGAGGCCCGGCGTTTGCCAGACGATTTCGAATTGACCGGTCTCCTGGATTTCGCCGATCAGCACGGGCTTGGTGATGTGATGGTTCGGCATCATGGTTGATACGCCGCCCGAGAGATTGGGAACCGCCACGCCGATGATGGCATCGGCCACCGCGTCGGTTTCGGTCGTTCCCGCCTTCTTTACTGCTTCGACCCACATGTTGAAGCCGATGAAATGGGCTTCCATCGGATCGTTGGTCACCCGCTTGTCGTCCTTGATGAAGGTCTTCCAGCTGGCGATGAATTCGGCGTTGACCGGGTTTTCGATGGACATGAAATAGTTCCAGGCGGCCAGGTGGCCGACCAGCGGTCCCTTGTCGATGCCGGCCAGTTCTTCTTCGCCCACCGAGAAGGCGACAACCGGAATGTCGGTTGCGGCCACACCTTGCTGGCCCAGTTCCTTGTAGAACGGCACGTTGGCATCGCCGTTGATGGTCGAGACCACGGCGGTTTTCTTGCCGGCCGAGCCGAACTTCTTGATATCGGCGACGATCGATTGCCAGTCGGAATGACCGAAGGGCGTGTAGTTGATCATGATGTCTTCGGGTGCCACCTTGAGAACATCCTTGAGATAGGTTTCAAGAATCTTGTTGGTGGTGCGCGGGTAGACATAGTCGGTGCCCGCAAGCACCCAGCGGGTGACACCTTCGTTGACAAGATAGTCGACGGCGGGAATGGCTTGCTGGTTGGGTGCAGCACCCGTGTAGAAGACGTTCTTCGAGCTTTCTTCGCCTTCATATTGCACGGGGTAGAACAGCAGGCCGTTCAATTCCTCGAACACCGGCAACACCGATTTACGCGAAACAGAAGTCCAGCAGCCAAATACCGCGGCGCATTTGTCGGCCGAGATCAGGCCCCTCGCCTTTTCGGCGAACAGCGGCCAGTCGGACGCCGGATCGACGACGACGGCTTCGAGCTTCTTGCCAAGCAATCCGCCCTTGGCGTTTTGCTGCTCGATCAGCATCAGCATCACGTCCTTCAGCGTGGTTTCGCTGATCGCCATGGTGCCCGAGAGCGAATGCAGGACGCCGACCTTGATGGTCTCATCCGCGGCGAAAACATAGGTTGGCATCGCGCCTGCTGCAGCAGCAGCGGCAAATGCGGTGGCAGATTTCAGAAGTCCCCGACGAGTCATTTGCATGTTGACAGTCTCCCTTGTGCGTTGTGCACCGCAGCGGGGATTGCAATGTGCATGCCATTTGAGGTTAACAGGTAACTGATTGTAATATCTATTGTTTGTATGTGCTTATTTTTTGCGCACATATGTGATGTGACTATTTTATAGCCAAATTCTCACTTGCTGCCGTTTTCTTGTGCGGCGCACATTCATGTTGATGAACTTTCGGCCATCAATGAAAATCCCGCGATGGTGGCACGATGCGCACGTCGCGGGGATGGTGGTGGTTGCTGCTGGCGGGGGTGGCCTGCATCTCGTCTTCCGACAGGCGGTGCAATTCGTGCGAACGGTCGAAGATGCGTTCGGCAATGAGATGGACAACACCTTCGGGACTGCGCTGCACTTTTCCTTCCACCAGCATCAGGCGCGCACCCATCACCTCGCGGCGGAACACCTCAACCAGTTTCGGCCAGACCACCACATTGGCGATACCGGCCTCGTCGCTGAGCGTGGCGAAAACCACGCCAGCATCGCCTGGCATCTGGCGGGTCAGAACGATACCGGCGCATTTGGCCTTGCTGCCGTTGCGGGCCGTGTTGATTTCAGCGCAGTCCAGAGCACCTTCGCCACGGAACAGATCACGCAGGAAAAACATCAGATGCGCCTTCAGCGACAGGCGCAACATCCGATAGTCGGCCAGCACGTGCTCGCTCAGCGGCATGACCGGCAATGGGGCTATGGTTTCCTCCGGCTGTTCTTCAACATACATCGCGGCGAACAGCGGCAGGGCATCGTCATCGGGAATGCGGCGCACCGCCCAGAGGATTTCGCGGCGGTCCATGGAGATCGACTGGAAACTGTCGGCTTCGGCCAAAGTTACCAGGGCGCGCTTCGGCAAGCGCACCCGCCTGGCCACGGCATTGACGGTGTTGAAACCGTTGCCGCGATGGATCATCAGCGCATTCGCCCAGTCCTCGCGAAAGCCGTTGATCTGGCGAAACCCCAATCGCAGTGCCAGCGTCCCGTCAGTGGCAAGTTCTAGCGCATTGTCCCAGGCGCTGAAATTCACATCGACATGGCGCACCTCGACATGGTGATCGCGGGCATCGCGTACGATCTCGGCGGGGGCATAGAAGCCCATGGGCTGCGAATTCAGCAGGGCACAGGCAAAAGCCGCCGGATGATACTTCTTGATCCACGCCGAGATGTAAACCAGGTGGGCGAAACTCGCAGCATGGCTTTCGGGAAAGCCATAGGAGCCGAAACCCTCGATCTGCTTGAAGCAGCGCTCGGCGAAATCCGGGGCGTAGCCGCGCGCCACCATGCGGCCCACGAACTTGCCACGAAAATTGTCGATGGTGCCGACATTGCGGAAGGTGGCCATGGCGCGGCGCAGGCCATTGGCTTCCTCGGGCGTGAATTTGGCCGCGACGATCGCCAGTTTCATCGCCTGTTCCTGGAACAGGGGAACGCCCTTGGTCTTGCTGAGCACGTTGAAGAGCTCGTCCTTGTCGCCGTGTTCGGGAGCTGGCGACGGGTATTCGACTTTTTCGAGGCCCGAGCGCCGCCTGAGATAGGGGTGCACCATGTCGCCCTGGATGGGGCCGGGGCGGACGATCGCCACTTCGATCACCAGATCATAGAACTCCTTGGGCTTCATGCGCGGCAGCATGTTCATCTGGGCCCGGCTTTCCACCTGGAACACGCCGATGGCATCGGCCTTCTGCAACATCTCGTAAACGGCGGGGTCCTCGCGCTCGACGGTGGCGAGATCGAAGGACTTGCCGCCATGGATGCGAATGAGATCGAAGGCCTTGCGAATGCAGGTCAGCATGCCGAGCGCCAGCACATCGACCTTCATCATGCGCAACACGTCGATGTCGTCCTTGTCCCATTCGATGAAAAAGCGGTCCTGCATCGTTGCGGGACCAATGGGCACGCATTCGTCGAGCCGGTCCTGGGTCAGCACGAAACCGCCGACATGCTGGGAGAGGTGGCGCGGAAACCCGATCAGTTCGTTGGCGGCTTTCATGGCGCGGGCGATGGTGCGGTTTGCCGGATCAAGCCTTCCCTGCCGCACGTGGCTTTCCTTCAACTGGCTGCCCCAGCTTCCCCAGATGCTGCTGGACAGGTTGGCGGTCACGTCCTCGGTCAGGCCGAAGGCCTTTCCGGCCTCGCGAATGGCGCTCCTCGGGCGATAGCAGATTACCGTGGCGGTCAGCGCCGCGCGGTGGCGGCCATAGCGGCGATAGACATTCTGGATCACCTCCTCCCGCCGCTCGTGTTCGAAATCGACATCGATATCGGGTGGCTCGCGGCGTTCCTCGCTGATGAAGCGCTCGAACAGCAGATCGGCCTGCATGGGATCGACGGCGGTGATGCCAAGCACGTAGCAAACGGCGGAATTGGCGGCGGAGCCCCGCCCCTGGCAGAGGATGTTCTGGCTTTTGGCGAAGCACACGATGTCGTGGACGGTCAGGAAATAGTGTTCGATGTTCATCTTGGCGATCAACGCCAGTTCCTTGTCCAGCAGGGCCCGCACCTTCTCCGGGATGACGCCGGCATAACGCGATGCCGCACCCTGCCAGGTCAGGTCATGGAGGTGCTGCCCAACGGTCTTGCCCTTGGGGATGGACTCATCGGGGTAATTGTATTTGAGCTGGTCGAGCGAGAAGGTAATACGATCAGCGAAACGCAGCGTTTCGGCAATGGCATCGGGGGCATCGCGGAAAAGCTCCAGCATTTCACTGGCCGGTTTCAAATGCCGTTCGGCATTGGCCTCAAGGCGGCGGCCAGCCTCGTCGAGTGTCACATGCTCGCGAATGCAGGTCACCACATCCTGCAATTCGCGCCGTTCCGGGATGGTGATAGAGCACATCATTGTGGGCGATCAGCGGCACTTGGGCGGTGCGGGCCACGCGCTGCCATTGCCGCAGGCGATATAGGTCATCGCCATGGCAGGGCATGGAGACGCCGAGCCAGACCCTGCCGGGTGCGACGCCAGCGCAATTTTCCGGCGAGCGCGCAAGACGTCGTCAAAACCGGCCTCGCTTCCGGCAAATGCTGCATGCGCCATTTCATCGTCATCGTCGTCTTGCCGGGAAAGGTCCTTGTTCCAGAAGCCGTGCTGCGGGGCTTTGCGTTGCTTCGTGGCTGCGGCTGGACAAGACCACCAGCAGCAATCCCTTCTGCCATTTGAGAAGATCGCCGAGGGCCAGAAAGCATTCGCCCTTCGGGGCCCGGAGTTTTCCCGCGCTCAGCATCCGGCACAGGCGGCCATAGGCGTCGCGGTACGTGGGGTAAGCAAGAATATCGGGCGTGCCATCAACGAAAACCAGGCGGACGCCGGTCAAGAGCTTTGGCTTGGGGCCTGCGATATCCTGCAAGGCCGTATAGGCACGCACGATACCTGCCAGCGTATTGCGGTCGGTGATGCCGATGGCGGCATGGCCAAGATGGGCTGCGGTTTGGATCAGTTCCTTCGGATGCGAGGCGCCGCGCAGGAAGGAATAATTGGTAGTCACGGCGATTTCGGCATAAGCGCTCATGCGAAGCTCCCATGCAGGAACCATTGCGGCGATGGTCCGTTGCGATAGAGCCAGTAGCGCCGGCCCTCGCCATCCTCGACACGGAAATAGTCGCGGGCGGGTTGCGGCATGTCATGGCGCCACCATTCCATGGCGATGCGCTCCGGGCCTTCGCACTGGGCCACCACATGCTGGCGCTTGCGCCAGAAAAAATTCTGCAGCGCCATCGCAGTCCACGGGCTCCGCCCTGGTGAAAAGGCGCAAAGGGCGGCGTGGCGCTTCCTTCGCCTTGCGGATTTTCCGCCATGGCAATGGCGACGGCCTGGCCTGTTGCGCCGGCACCGTAGCCCAGGCCGCTTCCGGCACATGGGTATCGCGTGGCTCATAGGCGAGAATGCGTTGACTGCCAAAGCGCGTGGCCAGACGGTCAACGAGGAAACCTAATTCTTCCTCATCGCGGGCCCGGCCTTGCAAAGGTGATGGCGCCCGCATCGAGGGTTTGCGTGCCGGTGGCGCACAGGCGGATGAGATCGAAGCCAAAGCCCGGATCGAGTGGGTCGGCAAGAGCCGCCAGTCTTTCCCGGAACAGGCGGCCGATCATCGCGGCATCGCGTGTCGGCGCGCCAAATTCAATGGCGATTCGCCGCTCAGCACCATCGGCGCGGAAAAACAGGGCCTCAAGGCGGCGGGCCCCCTCGCCGTGGCGTTCCAGAACACCGCAGAGCGCAAGGCCCAAGCGGGCCAGCGCGGCGCGGATCGCTTCTTCGCCCGTCAATGGTTCGGCGAAGGCCTGCTGGCGCCAGTACGCGGGCGATGGCCGGCGCGGGGTGATCGGCGTTGCGGCACGGCCCAGGGCTTCGTCCAGCGTGGCCAGCGTGGCGGCCCCCAGGCGGACAACAAGCTCCGAGCGCTGGCGTTCGGCCACCTGTCCCACGGTCTTGAGGCCGGCACGGCGCAGCGCGTGGGTGATCGCCGGTTCAAGATCGAGTGCGGCAATCGGCAAGGGGGCAACCGCTCCGGCTTCACCGCCGGGCGCCACCACGCGGCCATCGCAATGGCGCGCCACGGCGCGGGCTGCGGCGGCGGTTCCGGCCATGGCGCCGCGCAGCAGCGAAGCCTTGCGCCCTCAGGCTTTCGGATATGCGTGAGAGCATGGCCTCTTCGCCGCCAAAAAGATGGCAGCTGCCGGTCACATCGAGCAGCAAGCCGCATGCGCCATCAAGCGCCACGAGCGGCGTGAACCGGTTGCACCAATCGGCGATGCGGATGAGCAGCCGCAAGTCCGCCGACTCGTCCGCCTCCACCACGTCAAGTTCTGGCAGCATGGCGCGGGCATTGGCAAGCGGCTGGCCGATGGCAAGACCCAGGGCGGTGGCCCGGCGGTCCACGGCGGCGAGGCGCAGGGCGTTTTTTTCCTTGGCCACCACCACCAGCGGCGGCGCCCCGGGGCTTTTCACCGAAGCCGTGCGCCGCTGCAGCCGGTCAGTGGGCAGGCGCGGAAACCACAGGGCGACAATTCTCCGGCGGGATTTGGAAACAATACGCATCACAATTCCACTCCACGGCCCATGATCCCGTGCCGCCATGGCGGTTGCGGATGAGATCAACGATAAAAACAGGATGCCCCCAATTGCCGCCGTGGCCTGGCGAAGGGGCGGTTCGCACCTGCCAGCGGGTTTCGGCGGAACTGGCGCCCGGCCTGGCGCTGAGGCGCAGCAAAAACACCGTGACCGATTTTTGCATGGCGGCCAGCGTCAGGCGGCGGCTGGCCACCAGATCGAAAACTTTGGGGCTGCCCGGCATCTCGATCACCACAGCACCCAGCGCCACACAGGACAGCGCATCATTGGCGGCACGCAGGCAATCGCCGGCATTGGCCATGCACAGCAACAAGAGGCGCGAGGGATCAAGGCCCAGTTCGACAAGGCCGGTGGCCGAAAGCTCGCCGAACTCCAACGCTGCAAAATCCTGGCGAATCCACATCAGGCGCTTGTCCGCCAGCACGCGGGCCGCCAGCCCCACCACGAACCCGGTGGCCGCCGTTTCATGGCCGGTGGCGGCGAAAACTTCATGCACAACGCCCTGCCGCAGGCCGCCATTCAGGCACAGGTCGATTTCACCATGGCCCAGCGGCGCACGGCCGGGCTTTCGCGCCAATTCCGGCTTTGCCAAGGTATCGCGCAGGACCGACAGGCTTTCGGCGCGGCGTGAACCCTGGAGGCGGGCGGAATGAGAAAATTCTTCCATAAAAAGAAACTTGAACAAAACAAGAACAAAGTCAAGCCACCGCCATACACCATTGACTTTCAAGGACTTGGCGGGCTCACTGGCCCCTACCACGGAAGGCGCACGACCATGACGCACCACGCTTTCATCTGCGACTATGTCCGAACCCCCATCGGACGGTTCGGCGGGGCGCTGTCTTCGGTGCGCACCGACGATCTTGGCGCGGTGCCGCTCAAGGCGCTCATGGCGCGCCATCCGGCAATCGACTGGGGTAGCACCGATGAGGTGATTTTCGGCTGCGCCAACCAGGCGGGCGAAGACAATCGCAACGTGGCGCGCATGGCGCTGCTGCTGGCCGGATTACCGGAGAGCGTGCCTGGAACCACCATCAACAGGCTGTGCGGATCGGGAATGGACGCAGTCATCAACGCGGCGCGGGCCATCAAGGCGGGCGAAGCGGATTTCATCATCGCCGGTGGTGTTGAATCGATGTCGCGCGCACCCTTCGTGATGCCGAAGGCCACCGAAGCCTATTCCCGTGCCGCCGAAATCCATGACACGACCATCGGCTGGCGCTTCATCAATCCGCAGATGAAAGCCCAATATGGCGTCGACAGCATGCCGGAGACAGCCGAGAACGTGGCCGAAGACTTCAAGATAAGCCGCGCCGATCAGGATGCCTTTGCGCAGAGATCGCAGGACAAGGCCGCCAAGGCCCAGGCCAACGGCCGGCTGGCGCGGGAGATCGTTGCCGTCGCAATCGCGCAACGCAAGGGCGAAGCGCTGACCGTTGAAAAAGACGAACACCCGCGCACCACAAGTCTTGAAGCCCTCGCCAGGCTGGCAACACCCTTCCGCACCAATGGCACGGTGACGGCGGGCAACGCATCGGGTGTCAACGATGGCGCGGCAGCACTCTTTATCGCCTCGGAGCGTGCCGTTCGCAAACACGGGTTGACGCCGCTGGCGCGCATTTCCGGCGGCGCCACGGCGGGCGTAGCGCCACGCATCATGGGCATCGGCCCCGTGCCTTCAACGCAAAAACTCTGCGCAAGGCTCGGCATCACGCCCCAGGATTTCGACATAATCGAACTCAACGAAGCCTTTGCGGCGCAAGGCATTGCGGTGCTGCGCCAGCTTGGCATTGCCGAAGATGCCCCGCACGTGAACCCCAATGGCGGCGCCATCGCCCTTGGCCATCCACTCGGCATGTCAGGGGCGCGCCTCAGCGGCACCGCCGCACTCGAGCTGCACCTGCGAAAAGCACAACGCGCTGCTCGCCACCATGTGCGTGGGCGTCGGTCAGGGCATTTCAATAGCACTCGAAAGAGCCTGAACGTGCAGCAACGCCGCCAGACAAACTCCACCGCAGACACCAACTTCGGCACCACGGTGGAATTCAAGTTGCGGGAGATCAGTTCGACGGCAGCATCACCTTGTCGATGACATGAATCACACCATTGTCGGCGGCGATATCGGCGGTCACCACATTGGCTTCATCGATCGTGACGCCACTGCCCGACTTCTCGATGCGCAAGCACGCGGTCGCCACCGGCCTTGATGGTGCGCACGTGAATGGCGCGGCCCGGCAGCATGTTGGATGTCAGCTTGCGGCCGACAACATGGTAGCTGAGGATGGCAACCAACTGGTCCTTGTTCTCGGGCTTCAGAAGATTTTCCACCGTTCCGGCAGGCAATGCCGCAAAGGCTTCGTCGGTCGGCGCGAAGACAGTGAGCGGGCCACTGCCAGCAAGGGCGTCCGCAAGACCCGCGGCCTGGGCGGCGGCAAGAAGCGTTCCGAATTTTCCGGCGCCTTGCGCGGTTTCAACGATGTTGGCGGAATGTGCTGAAGCCGTGGCGGCGATCGTGGCCACAGCGGCGATCAATGCAAGTTTCATGGAGCGTTTCCTGTAATAAAAGTCCGGCCCATTGCCGGAACCTGCACATGAAACGAAATGACGCGTGCGGCGGATCACCAAAAAATAATAGTCTGCCTACGGATCATTCACGGCTTTAGAATGAACTTGCGGACAATCCAGAAATAAAGCGCGTTGGGCATGATGCGGCCCAGCTTGATGATGGCCACAAACCGGCGTGGAAAGGCAATTTCGAATCGCCGCCGCAGGAGGCCAGCGATAATCCGCCGCGCCGCTTCGTCTGGCTGCATCAGAAACGGCATCGGAAATTCGTTCTGGGCGGTCAGCGGCGTTGCGACGAAGCCGGGGTTGATGACGCTGACAATGACACCATCGCGCTCAAGCTCGGGTTTCAGGCTTTCGGCGAGGTTGATGAGGGCGGCTTTGGTCGGACCATAGGCGGCAGCCTTGGGCAAGCCGCGAAAACCAGCGACCGAAGCAACCCATGCAACGTGCCCCTCGCGGCGGGCGAGCATGGCCGGAAGCAGGCTTGCAAGAGCATGTATCACTCCGTGATAGTTGACGGCCATGCTTCCCGTGAAATTTGCGATGTCAAAATTCGCGGCGTCAAGCGGACGGTAGGTGCCGGCGGCGCATACCGCCAGATCGACTGGTCCGTGATCGCGAGTGATGCTCTCAAAGGCCAGACGCATCGCGCCGGCATCAGTCACGTCAACGGGATAAGCGTATACGCCGGGTGCTATGTCCTTGAGCTTTTCCGCCGAGCGGGCTGAAGCCGCAACAATGACACCGGCTTTCGCCAATTGCGCGGCCAGTTGCCGCCCAATGCCGGTCGAAGCACCGGTAATCCAGACGACGCGCCAGGGCAGACTGGCCATCAGATTCCAATGAACGGCTGCAACAGACGTGCGGAAATCGACTTGAAGCGCGTCGGCGCCTCGGTCGCCACGAGGCAATAGCAGACGGCACCATCCTCGACCACCGGACGATGCTCTATTTCCTCATCAAGATCGGCCACATCGCCCGGCCCGAAGTGACCGATCTTGTCGCGATAGGCGCCCGACAAGATGAGGGTCAGTTCTTCCCCGCCATGGCCATGCTCGGGCATGGACTTGCCGGAAGCGATGCGCATAAGCACCAGCTTGCCGTGCGAAGGCTGCTGCAGTGGCAATTCAAACATGGCGACACCCGCGCCCTTCCGCTTCCACGGCAGATCGCTCAAATCCTTGCCTCCCAACAGTCTGGCCAGCGGCGGCGGAACTTGGCCACGTGGCGCCGGGACCCGGGGAAAACGATGGAGCGTGGCGCGGTCCAACTGCGCCAAAGTGCGCGACTTGCAATCGGCCGACACATCGGCGGCTTCAAGTCCCGACATCAGTTCGGCACCGAGCGCTTCCGCATTGCGCACGGCGCCTCGGCATGTTGGACACCAGGCAACATGGGAGGACGCCACCACGGTGAGGGCTTCGCCGAGGGTTCCAGCGGCATATGCGACAATCGTTGCCTGATCGAGATGATGATTGATGTTCACGTCAAATGCTCCAGGGATTTCCGCAAATGGCCATAAGCGAGGCGCATACGCGACTTAACGGTTCCAAGCGGCAGGTTAAGCTGCTCGGCAATGGCGCTTTGTGGAACGCCATCGACGTAGGAAAGGACCAAAATCCTCTTCTGTTCCTCGGGTATGAAACTCAGCGCCCTGGCCATTGCGGCGCGTTCCTGGCTCACAACCAGAACTTCTTCGGCACTTGGCTCATCGGATGCGGCGTCGTAATCGTCGATATCCACAAAACTGGCCACCGGATCGCGGCGCAGCCGGTCGATACGAAGGTTACGAGCGATGGTGAATATCCAGGTCAGCACCGCGCCTTTTGCGGGGTCGTAAAGCCCGGCTTTGGTCCACACGGCAATCATGGTTTCCTGAACGAGATCCTCGGCAAGGTCTGGCCCTGCGCCTTTGCGCAGCATGAAACTCTTGAGGCGCGGGGCAATGCGGTCAAAAAGTTTTGAAAAGGCGTCTCGATCCAGATTTTGAGCGACAGCCTCCAGTAGCTGCCGGAGTGCCGCCTCTTCTGCCAGCCGTTGTAACGTAGCGTCCGGTTTTGCCATACGAAAAGCCGTTGATTTCACAACTCTTCCTTCTCAAGCCATTGTTTCGAATTCTATACGCGGCCGGCAGGTCACCGGATCATCGACAATTTGGTGGCCGGTTCCCTGCCGGTGATCCGTTACCGTAACCCGCTTCGTACTCACCACATAGTTCAATATGAAAGACTGTTTCAATCTTGGCACCTTTGCGCATTGCCGTCATCGGTTCTGGCGTTTCCGGCTTGTCGGCGGCGTGGCTTTTGTCGCGCCAGCATGACGTCACGCTGCTGGAGGCCGACAGCCGCATTGGCGGACATGCCAACACGGTCATTTGCACAACTCCGGAAGGCAAAATTGCTGTTGATACGGGATTCATCGTCTACAATGAGGCGACTTATCCAAATCTCAGCGCATTTTTCGCGTATCTTAAAGTGCCGGTGGCTGAGACCACGATGGGCTTTGGCGTGTCGCTGGATGGGGGCCGGATTGAGTATGCGGGCCGCGAACTCCGTCAGATTGCCGGTAATTTCAGGAATCTTGCCGACCCCGCCCATTGGCAAATGCTGGCTGGGATTATCCGGTTTTTTCGCACCTCTGCGTTGCGCGCCACCAACATTTCCGAAGATGTCAGCCTGAGGGACTTCCTGCGCGATGAAGGCTACAGCAAAGCTTTCATCGAACGGCACCTGCTGCCAATGGCTGGTGCCATCTGGTCTTCGCATCCTGCGCACATGCTCGATTATCCGGCCAAGGCCTTCTTGCAGTTCTTCGACAACCACGACCTGTTGAAATTCCGCAACCGCAGCAAATGGCGCACGGTCGTGGGTGGGTCGCGGGAGTACATTAACCGCCTTGCCGCCGACAGCGGGATGACAATACTTGTCAATCACCGCGTGACGGGCCTGTCGCGCGATAGGAATGGTGTTGCCCTGCGGATCGATGGCGGCGGCGACATGCGGTTTGATCATGTGGTGCTGGCCACTCACGCCGACCAGGCGCTGGCACTTCTCGACAAGCCTACGCCCGCCGAACACCAGTGCCTCTCGGCTTTTACCTATTCGGTGAACGAGGCGGTTCTGCATGGTGATGCCACCCTCATGCCGAAGCGCCGCCATTTGTGGTCAAGCTGGAACTATATCGGCGAAAAAGCGCGACTAGGTTGCTCGATCACCTATTGGATGAATGCTTTGCAACCGTTGGCGACAACGCAGAATTTTTTCGTCACCCTGAACCCCGCGCGCGCCCCCGCCGCAGGCACGGAAAAAGCCCGCTTCATTTACGAACATCCGGTCCTTGATACCAAAGCAATGGCGGCGCAACGCAAACTTTGGCATCTGCAAGGCCAGATGCGCACGTGGTTCTGCGGTGCGCATTTTGGTGCGGGTTTCCACGAGGATGGATTGCAAGCCGGACTGGCGGTCGCCGAAGCACTTGGTGGCACAACCAGACCGTGGCAAATTCCCAATGCGCCGGCGCGGATATGCATAACTGAAACCAGCAATGCAATGGCCGGACACCTGCTAGAGGCTGCGGAATGACGATCGTGTCATGTCTCTATCTCGGTGAAGTCGGGCACCGGCGCTTGTCACCAGTGCATCATCAACTGCGTTACCGCGTTTACAATCTGTTTGCTGACGTCGATGAACTCGCGAGCCTCGGCAAACGGCTGCGCTTTTTCAGCTACAACAGGTTCAATCTGCTGTCGATCTCTGACCGGAACCACGGTTCAGGAGACGGGACCAGTATTGCCGAACATGCCTGGAAGCTTGCGCGCGCGGCCGAAACACAAGCGCCAGTCGCACGCATTTTCATGTTCTGCTATCCGCGTGTGCTCGGCTACGTGTTCAATCCCATCACTGTCTACTACGGGCTGGACGCCGAGAACCGGCTGCAGTTGATGATCTACGAAGTCAACAACACGTTTGGTGAGCGCCATAGCTATGTGCTGCCTGCCGGCGACAGCAATCGGCAAAGTTGCAGCAAGAAGCTCTATGTCTCACCGTTCAACAATGTCGAAGGGAAATACGACTTCCGGTTCTCTCTGCCTGGCGAACATCTGTCGCTGACTATCGCCCTGTCGACAGTTGATGGCCTGTTGTTCAAAGCCTGGTTCGCAGGCAATCGTGCCGCACTTTGCGACCGCATGCTGCTGCGGTCGTTCTTCAGCTTGCCGCTGCAATCGCTCAAGATTACGTGCGCCATTCTTGTGGAGGCAGCCAGGCTGTGGCTCAAAGGCCTGCGCGCCAAGCCCCGGCCACGTCCACCCACAGAAGCTTTCACCGCAAAGTCTGCTGGCCCGCGCACGCCATGACTCTCAATTCACCGGTCATCGAAGAAGCCCCACTGGCACGGATCGTTCTCGCTATCGGACGCAAGCTTGTGCCGCGGCGAATAACAGGACGGCTGCGCCTCACGTTGCCATCGGGCCGCTGCCTGGATCTTGGCGACCCTAATGTCGGCCGCGCCGGCGGAACTCAAGCTCAATAACTGGAACCCCCTGTGGCGGGCCATGCGCCGGGCGGCAGTTGGTTTTTGCGAAAGCTATGTCGCCGGTGATTGGGACAGCCCTGCTCCCGAACGGGTGTTTGAATTCTATCTGCGCAATCGCCATGGCCTTGACGACGCCGGCCGCTTCGTCATGTTCCGCAGTTTCGCGGTCAGGGCCTGGCACCTGCTCAGGCCAAATAATCGCAAAGGTTCGAAGCGCAACATCGAAGCCCACTATGATCTCGGCAATGAATTCTACCGGTTCTGGCTCGACGAAACGATGAGCTATTCCTCGGCTTTTTTTGCCGATGGCGCTCAGGGCCTTGAAGAGGCGCAAACCGCAAAGTACCAGATGATTGCAGACTCCATCGCGTTATCACCGGGTCAGAGCGTCCTTGAAGTGGGCTGCGGCTGGGGTGGCTTTGCCAAGCTGGCGGCGGATCGCGGCGCGGATCTGACCGGCATCACGCTGTCAGACGAGCAGCTTGCATTTGCCCGGCAACATCTCGATGGCCGAGCCACTTTTTTGCTGCAGGACTACCGCGACACGCAAGGGACATTCGACAGGCTTGTCTCGATCGAGATGATCGAAGCGGTCGGCGAGAGCAACTGGCCAGCTTACTTCAAGATGGTCGCAGGCAGGCTGAAACCAGGTGGCCTGGCAGCCATTCAGGCCATTACGATCGACGAACGGCTGTTCCCGAACTATCGCGCCAGAGCCGATTTCATCCAGCGCCACATTTTTCCCGGCGGGATGCTGTTGACCAAGGAGGCGCTGCGTTCGCAAGCCGAGAGCCAGGGATTGACGTTCGAGATCGTGAATTGTTTTGGCCACGACTATGCCCGCACCCTCAAACTGTGGCGGCAACGCTTCGATGCGCGTACCGCCGAAATCGCAGCGCTGGGCTTCGACAACGCCTTCCAGCGCAAGTGGCGGCTCTATCTCGCCTACTGCGAGGCGGGTTTCAGCGAGGGGGTAATTGACGTCGGTGTTTACCGCTTCATGAAGCCCGGCGACGCACGCTAACACCTTCGCCGGCCACCCACTCCGGAAGCCAGTTGCCGTGCGCAGCAATGAGATCGTCCACCAGATTCCATATCTGCTGCAAGTCGAGCTCGGCTGGCGTGTGCGGGTCCATCATGGCCGCGTGATAAATGTGCTCGCGGTTCTCGGTCATCATGCGCGCTGACGGTCAGTTCCTGAACGTTAATGTTGGTGCGCATCGAGCGCCGTCAGCTGCGGCGGCAGTTCGCCGATGACAGGTCGGCTGAATACCGCTGATCGTCGACGAGGCATGGCACTTCGGCTGCGCAGTCGGCCGGCAGCGAGGTGATCGAACCGTTGTTGCGCTGGTTGCCGTAGATCACCGATGGCTCGCCCGTCCACACCGAGTTGATGATCGATGAGGCATACTCGTGCGAGGCCTTCACTTCGATTGCTTCGGCCGTCGCGATAGGCCTTCGCTTCTGCCTTCCAGCGTTCGACCTGTTCGATGCAGCGCCTCGGGATACTCGTCAAGCGGGATGCCGAAATGTCTCGATCAGGTCGTCGCGGCCGTCCTTGATGAAGTAGGGCGTATACTCGGCGAAGTGTTCCGAACTCTCGGTGACGAAATAGCCAAGCCGCTTCAGCATTTCGTAGCGCACCTTGTTGGGGCAGCGCGGGTTCCAGTGCGACGGCTTGGGCAACCGGCCTGCTTCGTAACCGCGAGCAGTGCTGGATAGAGGTCGATGAAAGTGCCGTCCTGCTGCCGGTGCTCGAACTCAGGAAGAACGCCATGTGGTTGATGCCGGCGGCGCGATAGCGGATATCTTCGACCGGAATGTCGAGATCGCGCGCCAACTCCGCGGCCGTGCCTTGGACTGAGTGGCAAAGGCCAACCTGTCTGATCGTCGGGATACTTTTCGGCGATCGCCCAGGTGTTGATCGCCATCGGGTTGACGTATTGCAGCAGATGCGCCTCGGGGCAGAGCTGCATCATGTCTTCGCAAATCTTCCACAGGTGCGGGACGGTGCGCAGGCCGCGCATGATGCCGCCGACGCCCAGCGTGTCGGCAATGGTCTGGCGCAGGCCATACTTCTTCGGCACTTCGAAATCGGTGATCGGTGCAGGGCCGAAAGCCGCCGATCTGGAAGGCGACGATGACGAAGTCGCGCCTTGTCGAGCGCCCTGCCGCTGGTCGGTGTAAGGTTTCGACACGGGCGCTTCACGCCGAGCGTCCGGACAGTTTGCGCGGCGACGATCTCCGATTCGGCCAGCCGCTGGTATCGATATCCATCAGCGCGATGGTGGCGCCGCTGGTTGCCGGGCGCTGCAGGATGTCGCCGACGATGTTCTTCATGAACACGGTGGAGCCGGCGCCGATGAAGGCAATGCGGGGACGTCTGGCCATGATGCTGAACCGTGTCGAAACGGGTTGCGATCTGCCTTCCACAGCGCGAAACCGACTGCCGAAAATCAATCGGGCTTCGGCATCGAAATGCTTCCGGAATTGTAAGATCAGGCGGATGCGGCCATGCGGCTGAAGGATTGCCGGAAAGCCGCCGGGCTTTTCTTGAAGCGTTGATCGAAGGCCGCGTAGAAACTGGACAGCGAGCCGAAGCCGCAGTCGAAGGCAACGAGGCAACAGGCAGGTCGGAGGCGATCAGCATGGATTGCGCGGTATCGAGCCGATGCCGGGTGATCGACTGCTTGATGGTCATGCCCTACGGCGCGCTTGTAAAGCGACATCGCGTAGTTCGGGTGAAGGCCGGCGGCTTTTGCCACATCGGCGGCGGCGATTTCCTCCAGCGCATGTTCGCCGATGAACTGGGCCATCTTCTCGACCTGCAATGCACGGTCGTGGTCGTGACCCAGCGAAGTCCATCATCCGGCACCATTGGGAGCTACCTCGCGCAAGTCTTGCCAGCCTTCGCGATCCAAGCGCCGGACGCGCGCCGTCAGTTCGTCCTTGACGATCTGCTCCAGTTGCGAGTCGCCGGCCAGCAGATCTTCGCGCCAGCGTTTGAACATGTCGGTATCGTAGCTCTTGATGTCGAGGGCTTCGATCACCGCACCGCGGAATATGGCGCCGCGAAGTCTGCTCAGCGCTGGCAGTTCGAGGAACACGGCCATCGGAACATAGAGAACGATGAAGGTCGTGCCCTCGTCGCAATCGGTCACCTGATGCGGGATCATGCCCCAGAACAGGGCGAGGCGCCCGGCGGACAGCGTGAGGACGCGGCCATCGAACCAGTATGTCATGCTGCCACTCAGGACGAAATTCAACTCGACCTGGCTATGCATATGTGGCCCGGGCATGGGCTGCACCGCCGTGGTCGTACCGGAGCAGAAGCGGTGGTCACCGAAGATCACGACCGGATAGCCACGATCCAGCTCCGGGTGGGCCGGAACGCTCTCATCGGTATAGTCCGGCGACCGTGAATGGAGCTTGGTCATGGAAACCTTAGGAATCCGGAAATAGAACCCGCATTTTCGGTAGAGACTTATTGAAAAGCAAGTCAAGGTCAAGCCCAACATGAGGGCAAAATCAACAATAGCCCCGAAAAAGCGCTCACCTTCGTCATGGTGACGATGGAACTAGGGAGGAAGATATGACGTTCATGAAGGGCCTGTCAGGGCTCACCTTTGCTTTTGCACTTTCTGCTTCCACGGCCATCGCCGGTGAACTGGTGCTCAATTCCGACCAGACCGATCCGGCGCCGAAGAAGGCGATGGAAGAACTGATCGCCGGGTTTCGAGGCCGCCACATCCCGACATCAAGGTCAAGTGGAACAACTTCGACCACGAAGGCTACAAGTCCGCCATCCGCAACTTCCTGACCGCCGATCCGCCGGACGTCGCCGCCTGGTACGCCGGCAACCGCATGGCGCCGTTCGTCAAGGCCGGCCTGTTCGAGCCGGTTGACGATGTCTGGGAAGCCGACTGGCTTCAATGACAAGCTGAAGTCCGCCGCCGCCTCGATGACCATCGACGGCAAGAAGTGGGGCGTGCCCTACACCTACTATCAGTGGGGCATCTACTACAACAAGGACGCCTACAAGACGGCTGGCGCCACCGAACCCAAGACCTGGGCCGAATTCGTCGCCAACTGCGAGAAGTTCAAGGCCGCTGGCATCGATTGCCTGACCACCGGCACCAAGGCGCTTGTGGCCTGGCGCCGGCATTTTCGACTACATGAACCTGCGCACCAACGGTTACGAGTTCCACATGGACCTCGCCAACGGCAAGGTTCCGTGGACCGACGCCAAGGTGAAGGCAACCTTCGCCGAATGGGCCAAGATCGTGCCCTACATCACCGCCAACCATGCCGCCATTGACTGGCAGGATGCTGCTGCCCTCCTTTCGCAGGGCAAGGCCGCCAACTACGTCATGGGCAACTTCGCCGTCGCCACCTTCAAGGATGGCGGCATGACCAACGACAACCTCGGCTTCATGGTGTTCCCGGAAATCACCCCCGGAATTCCGCGCGCCGAAGAGGCCCCGACCGATACGTTCCACATTCCGTCGGTCGCCAAGAACAAGGAAGACGCCAAGAAGTTCCTGGCCTATCTCGGCTCCGCCGAAGCGCAGACCAAGATGAACGCCACGCTTGGCCAGCTGCCGGTCAACAACAAGTCGACCGTCGGCGACGATCCGTTCATCAAGGCCGGTTTCGAAATGCTGTCGAGCGCCTATGCGCTGGCCCAGTTCTTCGACCGCGACGCGCCAGCCGACATGGCAAAGGCCGGCATGGAAGGCTTCCAGGAGTTCATGGTGAAGCCGGAAAACGTCGACGCCATTCTTGAGCGTCTCGAGAAGGTCCGCCAGAAGGTCTACAAGTAAACTTTCTGCCGGGAGCCGGCATCTCCCGTGGGGCTCCGGCCCCTCCCATACGGCTAGCGGTCTTCGTCACATTGCGGGATTGGGAGGATCATGAACGACCAAACGCGCTTCGCGTTGCGCAATCAGCGGCGCCCTTGCGCCATGGCTGTTCCTGGCGCCGGGCATGTTGATTTTCCTGCTCTATGTCATCTTTCCGATCTTCCAGTCGATCTGGATCAGCTTCTATGAATGGGATGGCCTCGGCCCCAAGACCTTCGTCGGCGCCGCAGAATTACGTCGATCTGCTTGACGACGACTCGTTCTACACATCGCTGAAGAACAACATCATCTGGCTGGTGCTTTATTTGCTGGCCATTCCCGCCGGACTCGCCGTCGCCTTGTTCCTCAACCAGACGGTGGCTGGCATCCGGCTCTACAAGTCGCTGTTCTTTTTTCCGTTCGTCATCAGCCAGGTCGTCGTCGGCCTGATTTCTCAGCTGGTTCTACGCGCCGGATTTCGGCCTGTTGCCGCAAGTCATCGCCTTCTTCACGGGTTCCGAAATCGGCAGTGCTCGCCGACGAACGCTTCGCCACCTATGGCATCATTGCCGCCGGGCTCTGGCCGCAGATCGCCTATTGCATGATCCTCTATCTCACCGGCCTCAACAACATCAGCCCGGAACAGGTCGAGGCGGCACGCATGGACCACGCCAAAGGCTGGTCGATGCTGTGGCACATCATCATTCCGCAGCTCCGGCCCGCAACTTTCATCGCCATCGTGGTCACGGTCATCGGCGCGCTGCGCTCCTTCGACCTCGTGTCGATCATGACGGTACGGCGGCCCCTACGGGTCAACCCGCGTTCTCTCCTACTTCATGTACGAGCAAGCGCTGTCGGAATATGGCGTGGCCATGGGCTATGGCGCGGCCATCGCTGTCGTGCTGTTCGCCATCATGCTGGTATTCATCAGCATCTTCATCGTCCGCATGCTGTCGCAGGAAAGGAACGCCTGATGTTTCCGACCCCGATTGCAAAAGCCAGACCCGGGTACAGGCGTGCCTACAAGGTGCTCCTGCCCATCGCGCTGATCGTTTGGCTGCTGCCGTTGATCGGTATCGCCGTCACCTCCATCCGGCCCTTCGGCAGACCTGGCATCGGGCAATTACTTCGGCTGGCCCTCGGGTTTCGCCGGTATCGAGAACTACAGCGCGGTGTTCCAGAACAGCAACATCGGCTGCTACATCCTCAACTCGTTCAAGGTCACTATCCCGACGGTGATCGGCGCCGTGGCACTCTCCTGCCTGACGGGCTATGCGCTGGCGGTCTACAAGTTCAAGTCGAACCTCATCGTCTTCTTCATGTTCATTGCCGGTAACTTCGTGCCGTTCCAGATCCTGGCCATTCCGGTGCGCGATCTCACGCTGAAGCTCGGCATGTACAACACCACAATGGGACTGGTGATGTTCCATGTCGCCTTCCAGACCGGTTTCTGCACGCTGTTCATGCGCAACTTCATCAAGGGCCTGCCCTTCGCGCTGATCGAATCGGCGCAGGGTCGAAGGGGTCAGCGAATGGCGCATCTTCTGGCACATCGTCATGCCGCTGATGCGCCCGGCGATCGCCGCACTCTCGGTTCTGATCTTCACCTTCATCTGGAATGACTATTTCTGGGCCACCATCATGGCGCAGTCGGCCAGATGTCAGGCCGGTTACCGCCGGCATGAACGAGCTCAAGGGGCAGTGGAAGGTCGCATGGGAACTGATCGCCGCGGCTTCGATTGTCGCGGCCCTGCCGCCGGTCGCAATGTTCTTCCTGATGCAGAAACACTTCATCGCCGGCCTCACGCTCGGCGCTACCAAAGGTTAAGGTCATGGCAACTGTCACGCTTCGCAACGCCAGAAAGTCCTTCGGCGACGTCAACATCATCAAGGGCGTGGACCTCGACATCGCCGACGGCGAGTTCACGGTCTTCGTCGGCCCCTCGGGCTGCGGCAAGTCCACCTTGCTGCGCATGATTGCCGGCCTCGAAGACTTCTCCTCCGGATCGCTACAGATCGGCGGGCGGGAAATGGCCGACGTCGAACCAGCCGATCGCGGTGTCGCCATGGTGTTTCAATCCTATGCGCTCTATCCGCACATGACAGTCAGGGACAATATCGGCTTCGGCCTGCGCATGACCGGCCATAGCGCCGCCGACGTCGAAAAGCGCACCAGCCACGCGGCCGGCATGTTGCAACTCGGGCCGCTGATGGACCGCAAGCCGTCGCAGCTGTCGGGCGGCCAGCGCCAGCGCGTCGCCATAGGCCGTGCCATCGTGCGCGAGCCGGAAGTGTTCCTGTTCGACGAGCCGCTGTCGAACCTTGATGCGGCGCTCCGGGTGCAGATGCGGATCGAGATCGGCAAACTGCACAGCGACCTCAAGTCGACCATGATCTACGTGACCCACGATCAGGTCGAAGCCATGACCATGGCCGACAAGATCGTCGTGCTGCATGGCGGCATCATCGAGCAGGTGGGATCACCACTTGAGCTCTATCACCGTCCAAACAACATGTTCGTCGCCGGCTTCATTGGTTCGCCGAAGATGAACTTCGTTCCGGTCACGGTTTCTGCGGTGAAGGGCAAAGCGTTGACACTGTCTCTGCCCGGGGGTGGAAAACTATCGATCCCGGTGCCAGGCACGACGCCTGCCGCAGGTTCCAGGTTGACGCTCGGCTGCAGGCCGGAGCACATCCGGCTTGGCGGCAAAGGAGCTGGTACTGTAACGGGCACCATCCGCGCCGCCGAGTATCTCGGCTCCGAGACGATGTTTTATCTGACGCTCGAAGATGGCAGCGACATCTCTGCAAAGGCCGATGGTCTCGCAACCCAGAAAGCGGGCGACACACTTGTCCTCGAATTGCCGGTTGCGGCCTGCCATCTCTTCGACGATAAACAATTGGCGATTCAGAACGGCGACTTGACCCGGTAATGCTTGGCGTTTGTTACTATCCCGAACACTGGCCCGAATCCTGGTGGGCGGAAGATGCCCGCCGCATGCGCGAGGCTGGAATATCTTACGTGCGCATCGCCGAATTCGCCTGGGCGCGCTACGAGCCGGAACGTGGCCAGTTCGACTGGGGCTGGCTGGACCGGGCCATCGAAACGCTCGGCTCCGCTGGCCTCAAGGTGGTTCTGGGCACGCCCACTTGCGCGCCGCCCAAGTGGCTCGCCGATGATCATCCCGACATTATACCTTATGACGAACAGGGCCGCCCGCGCGGCTTTGGTTCGCGGCGGCACTACACGTTTTCGGCACAGAGCTATTGGCGGGAAAGCCGCCGTATCGTCGAAATTCTGGCCGAGCGCTATGGCAAGAACCGCTACGTCGATGGCTGGCAGACCGACAATGAATACGGCTGTCACGACACCATCCTCTCGTGGGGGCCGGAAGACCTCAAGGGCTTCCGCGAATGGCTCAGGCGCAAGTATCAGTCCCCGGAACAATTGAACGAAGCCTGGGGCAGTGTCTTCTGGTCAATGTCGATTACCAGTTTCGATCAGGTCGCGCTGCCCAATCGTGCTGTCACCGAAACCAATCCCGCGTCCAAGCTTGATTTCTGGCGCTTTCAGTCGGAACAGGTCGTCGCCTACAACCGCATGCAGTGCGAGATCATCAGGGCCTTTTCACCCGGCCGCTGGATCACCCACAACATGATGGGGTTCTTCAACGACTTTGATCACTGGGCCGTTGGTGCCGACATCGATATCGCATCGTGGGATTCATACCCCGCCGGATTCACCGAGCGCCTGGCGTTCAGCGAAGAAGAACACAAACGCTGGGCCCGAACTGCGCACCCTGACGTCGCACCCTTTCTCAATGACCTCTATCGCGGTGTCGGCCGCGGCCGCGTGTGGGTCATGGAGATGCAGCCTGGCCCGGTGAACTGGGCACCTTGGAATCCGGTGCCGGCGCGCGGCATGGTGCGTCTATGGACGTGGGAGGCAATCGCCCACGGTGCCGAGGTGGTGAGTTATTTCCGCTGGCGCCAGGCCGTGTCAGGCCAGGAACAGATGCACGCAGGCCTGAATCTGCCGGGGCTACACGAATGGTCACAAGGCGGGCGTGAAGTTTGCCAGGCTGGCGAAGAAATCAAGCGCATTGGCCCCTTGCCGCCAACGTCCAAGGCTCCGGTCGCCATGGTCTATGACTATGAATCGTCGTGGATCACCCGCATCCAGCCCCAGGGCAAGGATTTCGATTTCATCATGCTCATGTTCCGCTGGTATGAAGCGGTGCGGCGCCTCGGTCTTGACGTCGATTTCGTGCCGCCCGGTGCTGATCTCAAGGGCTATGCCCTGGTGCTGGTGCCGGCGTTGCTTCATGTCAATGATGCGGCCGAGCGCGCCCTTGCTGCCGCCGATGGTGTCATCCTCTATGGCCCGCGCACCGGCTCGAAGTCCCGGCATCATGCCATTCCGGCAAATCTCCCGCCGGGGCCTCTGGCCAGACACATCGGAGCGCGTGTCGTAGAAGTGTCGTCGCTGCGGCCCGGCCTTTCCGAGAACGTCGACGGAGCGATCACCGGAACCGTATCGCGCTGGCGCGAATATCTCCAGCCGCAGGGCGCTGAAGTGCTCGCAGCTTTTGAGAATGGCGACGCTGCCCTTGTGGCCTTGGGCAATCATCACTACCTCGCAGGCTGGCCCGATGCTTCACTTCTCCATTCCGCCATGACGCTGATGGTGGAAAAGGCGAAGCTCAAGGGCATGGAGCTGCCCGACGGCATCCGCCTGCGGCGGCGTGGCGACCTGCTGTTTGTCTTCAATTATGGCAATGAAAGCTGGACGCTGCCCTTCGATGGTCCGCTGCTGCTCGGCAAGCGGCAACTTGCGCCTCAGGAGCTTGCCGTGCTGAAAGTTCGTGCACCATCAGTCTGACCTGTTCCAGGCCCCGTGATGGACACCGTCTGCGTCGATGCGTTCGAAGGAATGGGCACCAAAGTAATCGCGTTGGCCCTGAATGAGATTGGCCGTTCCGCGCCCTTGGCGATAGGTGTCGAAATAGGCGAGTGCCGAAGACATCGCGGGTACAGGCAGCCCGGTGCGCGCTGCATCCGCCACGGTCAAGCGCAACGCGCGCTGGTTGGCCTTCATCAAGGGAATGAAGCTGCGATCGAGCAGCAGATTGTCTGCCCCCTGGTTCTTGCCATAGGCTTTGGTGATGAGATCGAGGAACTGTGAGCGGATGATGCAACCGGCTCGCCAGATGCTGGCAATGGTTGCAAGCGGCAGTTGCCAGCCAAACTCCTGCGAAGCCCGTGCCATCACCGCGAAGCCCTGGGCATAGGCGGCGATCTTCGACGCATAAAGTGCCGATTCAAGCTGGCGCAAATAGGCCGCCTGCGATGCCGGGGCGATGCGTCCACGGGCAATGCCGTAAGCTGCTTCAGCGCTTAGGCGTTCGGCTTTCATGGATGACAGGATGCGCCCCGCCACGGCGGCCTCAATGGCCGTTGCCGGCACTGCCAGTTGCTGGGCTGCAATGACCGACCATTGGCCGGTTCCCTTCTGCCCGGCGCGGTCAACGATGATATCGACAAGCGGCTTGCGGCTTTTGGGATCAATGGTGGCGAGAACCTTGGCGGTGATTTCGATCAGATAGGAGTTAAGCTTGCCGCCGTTCCATTTGCTGAACACCCTGGCCATATCCGGCGGCTTCATGCGCAGACCGTCGCGCATGATGCCATAGATTTCGGCGATCATCTGCATGTCGGCATATTCGATGCCGTTGTGGATAGTTTTCACGAAGTGGCCAGCGCCGTCTTTGCCCACCCAGGCACAGCACGGTTGCTTGTTGTACTTCGCGGCAATCGCCGTCAATACGCTTTCAACGCGCAAGTAGGATTTGTGGCCGCCACCCACCATGATCGAGGGTCCGTGGCGGGCACCGTCTTCGCCTCCGGAAATGCCCATGCCAATGAAGGCAAGACCTGCCGCCGTAACCATTGCGTCGCGCCGGATCGTGTCCCGGAAATTGGTGTTACCGGAATCGATGATGATGTCACCTGGCGCGAGTGCCGATTGCAAGGCGGCAATCTGTTGATCGACCGCCTCTCCCGCTTTCACCAGAAGAATGACCGGGCGCGGCGGGCGTATCGCCGCCGCAAGTTCGGCAATGGTGCGGCAGGCGGTGATGTGTGCGCCAAGTCCACCGGCCTCCGCGATAAATTTTTCAGTGGTTTCCCAGGTGCGGTTAAACACCGCGATGCGGAAGCCCTTTTCGGCGATGTTGAGCGCCAGATTGGCGCCCATGACGCCAAGCCCGATCAGTCCGATATCTGCATTCACGTCCGCCTCCTTGCCGCATCAACGGCTCCACGGTAGGAAATACCGTCCCGCAATTGCACGAAATAGTCATCACCGCCCAATTGTCCGCCCTTCATGGCGATCTCAAGTCCATCGAACGGTATTGATCCCGCATGGGCCTTGCAAAGTGGCGAGCCGGGTGTCGCAGCCAATGGAAAAAGCGTGGTCAGGGCAAAGATATCAAGCTGGCCGAGCGCATGGCTTGATGAATCGCCACCGGCAATGATGGCGCGTTTGAGCTTGGTGCGCTCCAGTACGGCGCGCAGGATACGGCCGAGACCTACGCCGATATTGCGGCGGCCATTGGCGATGGCATCGAGACGGGCGCTTTGGTCGCTCGCTGCGCCAAGGGCCGTGTGAACAAGTGGGCTCCGGCCTTGTGAGAGCACACGCAAAGCATTTTCGGTCGCTTGCAAGACCGTAACGTCCCTGCCCGCCGCCAGTTCAAGGGCCGGAACAGACACGGTCTCAAATCCATTGTTCAGTGCGACTCGAATTTGCCGCTCGGTGGTCGGCGATACGCTGCCCGACACAACAATGGTTTGCGCCACGGGATCGAGCGGCGCGAAGTTGGCGCTACGCGACTTCTCCATTGCGCGCATTAGTGCATATTCGACACCCGACGATCCGGCAACGAAGCGGCCCACCTGCGCCAGCATACGCCTGCCGGCTTCGGCTTGTGTCGCATCGTCGTGCACGTCGATCATGCCTATGCCAGCGGGTGGCCATGCCACGTTGGCAAGCACCGTCGGCAATGCCGTTTGCCGCGAGAGATGCAAACGCAGATCGGCTTCATCCATCGGTGTCACCGGATGACGCGACATTACCGGGTGCCGGTCAATGCGGAACACGTCCCCCTGAAAAGCCGCAAAGAGATGTCCGGCGAAGGTATAGCGCTTGAGTTGCGGCGCACCGACCACCAGCGGCACCATAGCCTGATCAAAAACCTGCGCCCCGATTTCTATGGCGCGGCCGATATTGCCGACAGTTGGACTCGAGTCGAAGGTCGAACAGACTTTGTAATGGCAGAATCGCGCATCAAGAGATTTCAGCCAAGCGTAGGCCTCCGGCAGATGATCATCCATCCATTCGGGCGGCTCGCTGCGGCTGGTGCCGGCAAGGCCCACGGCTTCAAAGTCCGCGAAAGGTGCAAACTCTTCGGCGGTCGGAATGCGCGTAAACAGCACCGTCTTGACGCCATGAACGGCCAGCGCTTCCATCACATCGGTGGAACCGGTGAAGTCATCGCCATAGAATGAAATCAGCCGGTTCATGCGCCTTTCCCGTTTGCGAATGTGGCAATGGACTGGGCCAGTTCCGGATGCTGCCGGGCATATACGTCGAGCGGAATGCCCTGCACTGCCGCCTCCCAAGCCTGGCGCACGGCGCGAACCCCGGCGCCAGCGCCGCCGGGATGCGAAACAATGCCGCCGCCGCAGAGATACAGGAGGTCGACGGTCCGCCCTGTGCGCTCATAGGTTTCCGGCGCTTGTCCGCCCCATTGGCCTGACCCCGCCACCGGCAGCGGGCAATCGCTGGTATCAAACAGCGGTGTTGCCAAAGCCTTGAACGAGCGCACGAAGCTTTCGTCAGGCTCCCAGTATTTCACGCCGATGCCGTTGATCTGAAACTGGTCAACGCCAAGCAGCCGCCAGAACTGCTGCCACACGCCGAATTCCATGCCGAGGCCGGGATGGCGGGTGAGAATATCCCAGCCATTGCGATGGGCATGGAGCACCAGTGCCGAACGCTTGCGGAGAAACGCCATGGCCCCGAAGCCGATGGAGTTGATGTTGATGACGGCGCAATTGCCACCATGCTTCACGACCATGTCGTGGTTGCGCATCATCTCGTCGGGATCGGTGGCGGAAATGCCCCAGGCATACATCACCTTCTTGCCGGTCTTCTGCTGATGATCGTGAATCATCGGCATGATGGCCTTGAGACGCGCTTCCAGCGGCGAATAGGCCGGAGACATCAGCTTTTCGTCGTCCTTGACGAAATCAACGCCTGCCTCAATCACTTCCTTCACCAGTGCCGCCGTCTCATGGGGGCGAAGGCCGAGGGCCGGCTTGACGATGGTGCCGATGATGCGGCCGGTCAAGAACACCCGTCAGCCTGCGGCTTCCGGCAATGCCGAATTGCGGGCCGGGCCACGCCTTGCCGAAGGCTTCCGGCAGTTTCATGCCGATGACGCGAATGCCGCTGAACCCTTGATCGAATAGACGCCGCCGATGGCAATGGTCATCAATGCCGCGAGATCGGTGCCAATCGCATCGAAAGGAAAGTCGATATCGGCTTCTGCCCGGTTAAAGGGACCGGGCTCGCGTGCCGGAATGGATGGCACGGCGACGGGTGCTAGAGGCCGCAGCGCCACAACGCGGGCCGCCACGCGGTTCTTCAGTTCTTCCGTTTCGCCCGGCACAGCCACGAAGGTGCCGGTTGACTGGTCACTGGCGATCTTGTGAGCGAGTTTCTCGGGGCTGCCCGCCGTCTCGATCAGATAGGTCAGGCGAATGAAATCACCCATGTCAGGTGATGCGCTGGATGCTGGCGGCGATTTCATTCGGCTCGAAGACTTTCTTCCAGTCGTCGCGCATCAGCATTGGCTTGCCGAATTCCATAGCCTTGTTGCAGGCATCCGAGAACACGCCGGGCTGTTCCTTGAAGATAACGGCAGCCAAAATGTTCATATGCCCCAGCAGGAAGTCGCGTGCCGCTTCCTCGGGAACGCCTCTTGCCACCACCTCGTCCATCGCCTCGCGCATGATGTCGAGAAGCGAGGCGCATACGGTTTCCGAAAGCCCCGGTTCAAGCAGAGCCATCTGTTCGAGACTCACCCGGTGCGAGCGCATGACCGGCGCCCAGAAGGCACGCGCCACCTCTTCGCCACGGGCATAGTCGGCCTCGGGCCCCTGCATCAGGGTGTTGACGATGGCCTGCTGCGCCGCCACGCCGCCGAACCGGTCGAGCTTCGCCGCCATTTCGGTTTCGTCATTGAAGATCGGCGGATGGCAGGGGTGGGTCACGAAATAGGTGATGTCATCGCGCTTGGGCAGGTGCCCGGCGAAAGGAGCTGCGGCATCGAGAATGATCACCATGGTGCCCGCTGCCAGCTTGTCCGACAATGGCGTGGGAAACCTTGCCGATCGCCGTATCAGGCACGGCGAGGATGACGATCTCGGCCTCCTTCAACGCAGCATCGGCATTCACGGCATGCCAGTCCAGTTCGGCCTTGAGCCTCTCAATTCCGGCGGGGTTCACTTCCACCGGGCGCACGTCGTAGCGCGAGCCCTTGAGGTTGCGCCCGAGGCGCATGCCCATCTTTCCACCGGCCCCAAAAAGCGCAACAGTTGTCATGTCCGGCAGTCCTTCTTGTTGTGGTGGTTGAACGGAATTGCCCACCCAAAATGCAGCATTAGGGCATGGGTGCCAAGCTTTTCGGGAGCAGGGCAGGTATTTTGTTGCGTGCCCGGTGCTTCACCCTTAACTATGGACGTGCTCTCAACGGGGTGCCGCATTCGCGGCTGAGAGGAGTTCGTGCTCCGACCCGCTGAACCTGATCCGGATCATGCCGGCGGAGGGATTGCGGGCGGATGTTCTCCTCGAACGTCCCATCCTCCATCCGTCGGCGCTTGGAGGTACTATGAAGAAGGCCATCGTCTCGCTGTTTGCACTTGCCCTGCTCGCCCTTCCAGCGGCGGCCAAGGACACTTGACCGTCTACACCTATGAAAGCTTCACCGCCGAATGGGGTCCCGGCGCCAAGATCAAGGAGGCCTTCGAGAAAACCTGCGCTTGCAGCCTCGAATATGTCGCGCTGGTCGATGGCGTGTCGCTGCTCAACCGTCTCAAGCTCGAGGGTGACAACACATCCGCCGACGTGGTGCTCGGCCTCGATACCAATCTGACATCGGAAGCTGCGGCCACCGGCCTGTTCGGCAAGCACGGACTCGACAAGGGGCTGGCGAAAACCCCGGTGCCGTGGACCGACGACTATTTCATGCCCTTCGACTACGCCCATTTCGCCGTCGTCTATGACAGCGAGAAGTTGGCGGCCCCTCCTGCGAGCCTTGAAGAGCTGGTGAATGGCGATCCGGCGCAGAAAATCATTCTGCAGGATCCGCGATCATCAACGCCAGGCCTCGGCTTCCTCCTCTGGATGAAGCAGGTCTATGGCGAAAAGGCGGATGAAGCCTGGCGCAAGCTCAAGCCGCGAATCCTGACAACGACACCCGGCTGGTCGGAAGCCTATGCACTGTTCACCAAGGGTGAGGCACCGATGGTGCTGTCCTACACCACGTCACCGGCCTATCACGTCATCGCCGAGAACAGTCAGCGCTACAAGTCGGCGGCGTTCGTCGAAGGCCACTATCTGCAAGTGGAAGTGGCGGGACTGATCGAGGCTTCACCGGAAAGAGCGTTGGCTGAAAAGTTCCTCGGCTTCATGATGACGGCGGGCTTCCAGGACCAGATCGCCACCGGCAACTGGATGTTCCCGGCAGGTGAAACGTCAGCACCGCTTCCACCGGCGTTCGCGGAACTGGTGAAGCCCGTCAAGACTTTGATCTACGAAGCCCGCGACGTCGAGATCAACCGCCGCCAATGGATCGACGAATGGCTGAACGCCATGGCGGAGTGAAGTTTCGCGCCTCAGATCCAGCAATTTGGCGGCAATCCGCTGCCACTCTTCCTCGATGGTGGCGGCCCGGCCGCCGCCAACGCGATTGTACCAGTAGCGGGCATTGGCGTCGTCGCCCTCGATCCAGTGGGCCAGCGCATGGACCAGGTCATGGCCGGGATCGCCCTCTTTGGTCTGGCAGATTTCATGGGCCTTGCGCCACTCATCACCCATGCCGAATGCCCCCTTCCTCAGCCACCACAGGGCTTCAAGAGGCGGCGCAAGGCCAGCGGCAGTTGCGGGGCGGAAAGTTCCTTGGTGTGTGCAGTCATGGCGTGATCCTGTTGTTGCGGGCGTCGTATTGACCAGCTAGCCTCTCCGGTTGACCGGTTCCAGCCAATCGCTATCCTGCCCCAATCCGGATTTTCAGGGAGAAAGCACATGTCGAAAGTGATCAAGGGCGGCACCATTGTCGCCGCCGACCGGACCTATGTTGTCGGACATTCTCATCGAAGGCGAGAAGATCGCCGCCATCGGCGAAAACCTGAAGGGCGATACGGTGATCGATGCCGAAGGCGCCTACATCATGCCGGGCGGCATTGATCCGCACACCCATCTCGAAATGCCATTCATGGGAACGACAGCTGCCGAAACCTGGGAGAGCGGCACGTTTGCGGCACTTTCCGGCGGCACCACCACGGTTGTCGATTTCGTGATCCCCGGACCTGACGGCATGCTGGCGGCGCTGAAGGACTGGGAAGGCCGGGCCACAAAAAGCGCATCGTCCGACTATTCCTATCACATGTGCATCACCGGCTGGTCGGAGAAACATTTCGACGAAATGGCCGAGGTGGTGAAGCGCGGCATCAACACCTTCAAACATTTCATGGCCTACAAGGGCGCGCTGATGGTGAATGACGACGAGATGTTCGCTTCGTTCCAGCGCTGCGCCGCGCTCGGCGCCCTGCCGCTGGTTCACGCCGAGAACGGCGACATCGTCGCGGCGCTGCAGAAGAAATACATGGACGATGGCGTCACCGGTCCCGAGGGCCATGCCTATTCCCGCCCGCCAGAAGTTGAGGGCGAGGCGGCCAATCGCGCCATCATGATCGCCGATGCGGCGGGCGTACCGGTCTACATCGTCCATACGTCGAGCGAACAGGCGCATGAGGCCATCCGCCGGGCGCGGCAGAAGGGCATGCGGGTCTATGGCGAGCCGCTGATCCAGCACCTGACGCTTGATGAAACTGAATATTTCAACAAGGACTGGGACTATGCGGCCCAGCGCGTGATGTCGCCGCCGTTCCGCAACAAGAGCCACCAGGATTCGCTGTGGGCAGGGCTGGCGGCGGGCTCGCTGCAGGTGGTGGCGACCGACCATTGCGCCTTCACCACCAAGCAGAAGCGCATCGGCGTCGGCAACTTCACCACGATTCCCAATGGCACCGGCGGGCTTGAGGACCGGCTGGCGGTGCTATGGACCAAAGGTGTCGAAACCGGGCGCCTGACGCCCAACGAATTCGTGGCGGTGACCTCGACCAACATCGCGCAGATTCTCAATATCTATCCGCAGAAGGGCGCGCTGTTGCCGGGCTCCGACGCCGATATCGTGGTGTGGGATCCGAAAATCTCCAAGACCATCTCGGCGGCATCGCAGAAGTCGATCATCGACTACAATGTGTTCGAAGGCTTCAAGGTGAACGGCCAGGCGCGGTTCACACTGTCGCGCGGCGATGTGGTGTGGACCCACGGCAAGAACGACCAGCCGCGCCCCGGCCGTGGCAAGTTCATCGCCCGCAAGCCATTCCCGGCGGTCAACAAGGCGCTGTCGGCGTGGAAGGAACTCACGGCACCGCGCGCCATCGCCCGTTCTGCCGAACACATGCCGGTGGGGGTTTAGCGCCGCTCACGCTCCCGCGATGTGCGCCTTGATCAGGGCGTTCACCTCGGAAGCCTTCTCCATGAACACCATATGTCCGGCGCCATCGACGACATGCACCTTGGCGCTTGCGAGGTTGTTGGCGTGGGCAACGGGAATGACTTCGTCACCCCTGCCCCAGATCACCAGCGCGGGTGGCGCCTTGCCGGCAATGGCCTTGCCCGGCGCATCCTGCTGCACGCCGCCGCCGAACAGGGACTCGGCCAGCGCTTTCAGGAAGGCATCCACGCCATCGAGGCGCTTGTATTTCAGCACATCGTCAACAAGCTGGCGGCTGACCAGACTCTTGTCGGCGAACAGCGTTTCGAGCACCGGCTTCAAGTCCTTGCGACCCTGGGCGGCGATGTAGTTCGGAACATAGCTGCCGATCTCTGGCCCAAGTCCCGCTGGGCAGATCAGCGTCATTGATTTCACCTTGCCGGATGATCCAGCGCCATCTGCATGGCAATGGCGCCGCCCATGGAATGGCCCACCAGATGGGCACTCCCAATGCCTGCCGCTTTCATGAATTCGGCCAAGCGCCGCCGTCATCGACTTGAGCGACGGGTTGGCCATGGTCTTGGTGGACTGCCCATGGCCCGGCATGTCGAGCGCATAGACGGTGGCCACTTCGCCCAGCGCATCGATGTTGAACAGCCAGTTGTCGAGATCGCCGCCAAAGCCATGCAGGAGGACCACCGCATCGCCCTTGTCGCCGCGCTTGGCATAGCGAATCTTGCCCATGCTGAGTTCGGCCCATTCGTATTTGGGTCCGCTGTCTTCCTCGCCCTCTTCCGGCGGCGGTGTCACATAGGTTCCGACGAACTCCTCGATGGCGGAGTCGGGCACGTCCTCGGGGGCAATGACCCCAAGGAGCGCCTTCACCGGATAGACCGTGTCGGGCGCGCCGACGCGGCGGCGCAGCACACCCGCATCCTGGGCTTCGACGGCCCCGGCAATCTTGTCGGTCTCGATTTCGAGAATCTGGTCGCCGACATTGATCCTCGTGCCGTCTTCCACCAGCCAGGAGGTGACCTTGCCTTCTTTCATGGAAAGGCCCCACTTGGGCATGACGACGGGAATGATGCGCGGATCGCTCATGATCATTGTCCTCAGTGCGACATGGTCTTGTTCACCGCCGTGACGATCTGCGGGCGGAGGGAATGTAGAGGTCTTCCAGCACTGGCGAGAACGGCACCGGCGTGTGTGGTGCCGTCACCATCTGGATTCCGGCCTTCAAGGCCTTGAACGCCTCCTGGCTCACCACCGAGGAAACGTCGGACGCGATCGAGCAGCGCGGGTGCGCTTCGTCAACGCACACCAGCCGCCCGGTGCGTTCGACGCTGTCAAGCACCGTGTCCATGTCGATGGGCGAAAGGGTGCGGAGGTCAATCACTTCCGCCTCGATGCCCTTCTTGGCGAGTTCCGCCGCCGCATCCATCGCCCGGTGCACCATCATGCCATAGGTGACGATCGACACATCGCGGCCATCGCGCACCACGTTGGCCTCGCCAAACGGTATGGCATAGGATTCGGCGGGCACATCGGTCTCCATCGGATAGAGAACCTTGTGCTCGCAGAAGATCACCGGATCATTGTCGCGGATCGACTGGATCAGCAGGCCCTTGGCGTCATAGGCGTTGGACGGGCACACCACTTTCAGGCCGGGAATGTGGGTGAACAGCGGGGTGAGCATCTGCGAATGCTGGGCGGCGGCGCGGAAACCTGCACCCACCATGGCGCGGATCACCACCGGCGTTTGCGCATGGCCGCCGAACATGTATTTGAACTTGGCGGCCTGGTTGAAAATCTGGTCGAAACACACGCCCATGAAGTCGAGGAACATGAGTTCCGCCACTGGCCGCATGCCGCAAGCGGCGGCACCAATGGCGGCGCCAATGAAACGCGCTTTCGGAAAGTGGAGTGTCGAGAACCCGGCCCGGATATTTCGGGAACAGGCCCTTGGTCACGCCGAGCGGGCCGCCCCAGGCGTCCTGTTCGCCGGCACCGCCCGCACCTCCGGCGATGTCTTCGCCCATGATGAACACCGAAGGGTCACGGGCCATTTCCTGGTCCATCGCCTCGTTGATGGCCTGGCGCATGCTGATTTTTCTTGCCATGATTTTTCTCCTTGGCGCTCAGTAGGACACATAGACGTCGGTGGTGAGTTCGGCGGCGGCCGGCGGCGGCGCGGTTTTGGCGAAATCCGCCGCTTCGTTCACAAGCGCGCATAAGCATCGCGGTCGATGGCATCAAGTTCGGCGCGTCGTCACCGCGCCTGCCTCCAGAATGCGCGCCGTAAACAGCTTGATACAGTCCTTGTTGGCGCGAATGTCTTCAATCTCGCCGCTGCCGCGATAGAGTTGCTGGTCGCCTTCGAAATGGCCGTAGAAGCGCACCATCTTGCATTCGAGCAGTGCTGGTCCGCCATTCTCGCGGGCCCGGCGGATGATTTCGCCCGCCGCTTCATAGACTGCGAAGAAGTCAGTGCCATCAACCGTTACACCGGGAAGGCCGAAACCCGCCGCGCGGTCCACATAGCTGTCGACCGCCACCGCATAGTCGCGCGAGGTCGACTCGGCATAGCCGTTGTTTTCAATGACGAAGATCGCCGGAAGATTCCACACCGCCGCAAGGTTCAGGCTCTCCAGGAATGTGCCCTGATTGGAAGCGCCATCGCCGACGAAGGAAATGCCGACGCCGCCATCGCCGCGAAATTTCGCCGCCAGTGCTGCGCCGCAAATCAATGGCGCGCCCGCTCCCAGGATGCCATTGGCGCCCATCATGCCTTTCGACAGATCGGCAATGTGCATGGAGCCGCCCTTGCCCTTGCAGGCGCCCGCCGCCTTGCCGAAGATTTCCGCCATCATGGCTTTCACATCCACGCCCTTGGCAATGCAGTGGCCATGGCCGCGATGGGTGGAAGCGATACGGTCATTGTCTTTCAGATGCATCATGATGGCGGTGCCCGTCGCTTCCTCGCCGGCATAGAGGTGAACGAATCCCGGAATTTCGCCCTTGGCGAATTCGCTGTGCAGGCGCTCCTCGAACTCGCGAATGGTGCGCATGGTGCGATAGGCCTGGAGCAGCCCCTGTTTGCCCAGCGGAAAGGCGTTTACGCTGCTTCGCGGTTTGGACTTGGCTACTACTTTCTTTTTGGGTGGCGCTTTCCTGGCTACCACTTTTTTGGCTGCCGCCTTGACCGGCTTTTTCTTGGCAGCTGCTTTCTTGGCTTTCTTGGCTGTTTTCTTTGCCATGGACGTTTCCTTCTCCTTGGAAAATCAGAACTCTCGCATCAGGCCTTTTCTGGACGCATATTGCATGCAGGCGCTCACATTCACCGTGCGGAACGCCGCCGCTTCCAGTTTGATTGAAACCTCGTCGCCCTCATCAAACGACAACTCGCGCTCGCCATCAAGGGCTATGGAGCCGGCGGAAAGTTCTGGCGCAATGGATTTCCCGGCCAGCATTTTCTTGTAGCCGCGAATGCCGATGCCGCGCATGAAGCCGGGGGCAATCGGCGTGTTCACGTCGAACTTCGCCTCCTTTCCCGTGCCAAGCTTCACATGCAGCCCATGTGGTTCTTGGCGGGTCACCCGTTTCAGAAGTCCGGCAATGGCCGACATGCCGATCACTTCCGGATCGGCAAAGGTCACGAACAATTCGCGGAACGTATCGGTGCGCCACAGGGCGCGGGCCCCGATGTAGCGCTCGGTCACCACCGCCACATCGACCAGCGCAATCTCGCGTGTCGTTCCGACATGAACCACCAGCTGCTTGTTGCGGCTGAAAGCAACGCGCGGCGGCACCTGGCCCATCACCGCAAGGCCGACGGCGAGGCCAGTGATGGTCGGTTCCCGATGTTCGGGAAAAGCATTGTTGGTGCCCGTTGATATGCCTGCTATGGGCACATCCCCACAGGCCGACACCACAGCGCGATGGGTGCCGTCGCCGCCAAGAACCACAATGGCTGAAACACCCATCTCTTTCATCTCTCTCGCGGCGCGCATGGTATCGGCCACGGTGCCGGTGATCTTCCAGTCAAGATGCGAGAGCTTGGGGAACTCGCCAGTGCGCTGGGCCTCGGCGCGGTCGATGCCACGGCGCACGTGATGGCGGATGCCGCCATTCTCCGGCATCATCACCGCACGCTCAACTCCGCAGGATTTGAGGCAGGACAGCACGCGGAGAACAATGTTGGCGCGGTCGGTAATTTGCAAGGCGGTGGCATTGGCAATCACCCGCCGGATGTCGCGGGCGGATACCGGATTGGCGATAATTCCCACAAGACCTGTCATCGGCCCTCAAGCTCGCCTAGGAAACAGCGCGACAACCAACTCAGGCACTTGCGAACGTTCCCTGCGTTTGCGGTTTTCTGGCATACTCCCACGCGGCAAGCAGGTGTCAAGCAATCCCGCTACCTGCCAGTTGCAGGGCGCTATCCCGTCAGTGCAATGCAGGGCGGCTATAGGGAGCGGTAAACTTCGCGGCCTCCCAGCAGCGTCAACAGAACCTGCGTGTCGCCGATATCATAAACATCGCAGGTGAAGATGTCGCGATCGAGCATGATGATATCGGCGTACTTGCCGATACTCAGCGATCCCGTCGTATCGGAGCGCCAGGCAGCAGCGGCGGCGTGGGTGGTGTAGCCGCGCACGCATTCGTCGCGGGTCATGCGCTGCTCCGGCAGGAATACCGGGTGATCGCCGTTCTTCCTTGGCTGTTGGCGGGTGATTGCCGTTTCCATGATCGGGAAGGGATTGAGTGTCGAAACGCCCCAGTCGCTCGACAGGCAATAGCCAGCGCCCGCATCGATCAGCGAGCGGAAGGCATACATGCACTTGCCGCGCTTCTCGCCCACCATGGGAAGCGCCACATCGGTCACCGATGGCTCGTGCCTCGCCCACAGGGGCTGGATGTTCACCATGGCGCCAAGTTCGGCAAAACGCGGAATATCGGCGGGGTCGATACATTGCACATGAGCGATCTGATGCAGGCTCGGCCAGGGGCCATTGGCGTGGCGGGCCGCTTCCAGCCCATCGAGAGCCGCGCGCGCCGCCATGTCGCCGATCACGTGCACATGAATCTGGAAACGTGCGGCGTCAAAGGCCGTGAACAGCTCGCGGATCTGGTTGTGGCCAAACATCAGCGGCGCGTTGTCGCCCCTGTCGGAATAGGGCTCGATCATCGCCGCCGTACGATTTTCAAGCACGCCATCAAGGTAAAACTTGGCGGAATGGACCTTGAACATGTCCGACTGGTGATCGCGGCGCATGGCCGAAATGCGGGCAAGCACCGCAGTGGTCTCCTCTTCGGGGTCGACCTTGGCGGTTGCTGCCACGCGAACGGTCAAGGCTCCCTTGCGCCGCATTTTTTCATAAATGCGGACATGGCGCTCCCGCACCCTGGCATCGAGTACCCCGGTAATGCCATGACGGTTACACAGGCTCTGTCCATAGCGCACACCCATCGCATACTCGTCGTCGGTTACCTCGGGCATGCGCTCCATTACCCACCGAACTGCAGCCTCGTGCACCATGCCGGTGGGTTCGCCGTGGCTGTCTCGCACGAAATGGCCACTAAACGGATCAGCGACACCTTTGCGGATACCTACCGCCTCGCAGCCTTTGCTGTTCAGGCAGGCGTTGTGGCCATCAGAAGCATAGATGAAACAGGGCCGGTCCGGCACGGCGGCGTCGAGCACAACCCGCGTCAGATTGGCGTCGGTGAAGATGCCGGCATACCAGCCGGTGCCCAATACCCATCCGTCATTGCTCATCAGTGCCTGCGCGCGCATGGCGTTCTGCAATTCTTCAATCGTGCGGACATCGGCGAGTTCGGCGCTGCGGCTGTGGCCCAGCCCCGAATCCTGCAAATGAATGTGAGTGTCCTGAAACCCGGGCAGCACCAGGCGGCCCCCGGCATCGATCAGTTGCGTCGAGTCCGAAGCGTGACGCCGCATGTCCACCGATGTTCCCAGCGCCACGATGCGCCCAGCAGCGACAGCCAGCGCCTCGACGCGCGGAAACAGCGGGTCCATGGTCACGATATTGGCGTTGATAATTACGAGATCGGCTTTCACTTTTCGTAGCGCCCCCAATCAGGCGCAGGAATGACACTGGCCGTTTCATTCACGTCCTTGGTCCAGCAGAATATGCAGAGAAACGGCACCTCCCCCACCAGCGTGGCATGCGGTGTGAAGGGCTCGTTCCACACGGGTACATGGGCAGGGCGCTGCACAAATGGATCACCCGGCTTAAATCGCCAGCCATGGGGGCCAGTCAACGGCGCATAGAGTTCCGGGGCGGCATGGTGATGATCGCGATAAAGCGTGCGCGGCGCGATCACGAACAGGCCAAGTTCGAAGTCGATCGCCTTCACCGGTGCGTCCTCGCCAATCAGGGACGCAAAGGCGTGACCATCGGCAAACTTCGCGCCAATCTCATCACGCGGATAGGCGTCATAGGTTATCCAGTGCAGCAGCGGCGCGGCTTTGTGCAAGGCCCCGGCAAGGGACTTCACATCAACGGTCTGCAACGCAGCATCAAGATAAGCACAGGTGGAAAGCTGACGGGGGATCACATCGCGCTCCAGACCGATCCGCCACTTGGCAATGCCATCGCGCACCCGGGCGATGTTCTCTCCGCTGAAGCGCTGAAGATACCGGTCGATTTCCGTGATCAAGCCGCCGAACTTTGTCATGATAGCACGATCCGTTCGCGCCGCTCGACGAGATTTGTCTCGCACAACTCGCGTGCGGCGCGGTGACCATCGTAAACGGCGTGAACGATGAGCCCCGGCGCCTTGCAATCGCCGATGCGTATGAGGCTCTTGCACGCCATGCCCTGCAACGATTGCCACAGGTGGTCATCGGGCGCGCGAGATGTGACGGGTATGAACCCGCCACAGGCAATGGTGCTCCTGTTGCCCGAATAGACGCATCGCAGCACGGCATTGCCGCTGGCCAATTCCGCCACCGTCATGCTCACCACAATCTTCACTCCGGCGGCGATGAGTGCCGCCTGGCCCTGCGCCTGTTCGGCGGTATAATTCGCGAATGGCGCAACCACGCCTGAAGACGATACGATGGTCACGTCATGGCCACCGCCCGCCAGAAGCTGCGGCGATAACACTGGCCATGTAGTAGTGGTCGTCGTCGAAGATCACCACCGGGCCCTCGGGCCTTTTGCCCGCCATAATGTCATCTGGCGTCAATGTGCGTGGATCAAGGTAGCTGGTGATGGCAACATCTGAAGAGCGGCCCAGGCCTTCGCGCCGCCAGGTGCTGCCGGTTGCGGCCACCACATGATCGGCGCCAACGTCAATCACGTCTTCTCGTGTCATGGCGCTTCCGCGAAACACTTCGATATTGCTCATCTTGGCGATTTGCCCAACTCGCCAGTCGCGCACCCTGGCCCATTCGGCAAGGCCGGGAAGCTTCGCCTCGCGGCCAACACGGCCGCCAAGTTCGCCAGAGGCTTCGGCAAGCACCACGCTGGCTCCGCGCTTGCCGAGTGTCAGCGCCGCTTCGAGCCCTGCCGGTCCAGCACCGATGATGAGAACGCGCTCGGGACGCGCCAGAATACTCACGCGTTCCGGGTGCCAGCCACGCCGCCATTCTTCGCCCATGGTGGGATTTTGAGTGCAGCGAATGGGAACGCCGATGCCGTCGTTGGCGTAACAGATGTTGCAGCCGATGCATTCACGTATGTCATCGAAACGCCCCTCCCTGATCTTTGCAGGCAGGAAGGGATCGGCAATCGAAGGACGTGCCGCGCCGATCAGATCGACAATGCCTCGCCGCAACTGCGACAACATGGTTTCGGGGCTGGTGAATCGGCCCACCGACACAACTGGCTTGCCCGTCAGCGCCCGCACATGGGCGATATGTTCCTCAAGCGTTGCTTCCTTCACGAAGCGCGACGATCCCATTTCATGGTAGTAGTCAGGCACCGTTACGTCGAAGAGGTCAACGAGCGGGGCCACCGATTCAAGCAGTGCGCAGCGCTCGTCGCGTCCGCCGCCGTCCTCGTTCAACACTTCAACGCGGGTGGCGATGGCGCACGTTTCGCCGATGGCTTCACGCGTGTCCTCCAGTACCTCGCGGTAGAGACGGATACGATTCGCCAGATCGCCGCCGTATTCATCGCTGCGCCGGTTCACCGTTGGGTCGAGAAATTGGGCCAGCAGATAGGTGTGGGCGGCATAGATATAGACGATGTCAAAACCCGCCTGTTTCGCCCGAAGTGCGGCTGACCGGTGCCAGTCGCGGTATTGCAGAATATCGGTCCTGTCCATGCGCTGGCTCTGCCACGGCACACCGCTCAACGGCATGGAATTCGGCCCCAGCGATGCATACCGTGAATGATTGTTGGGCGAGCGCAGGCCGCCATGCCACAGCTCAACACCCGCCAATGCCCCATGGCGGTGAACCTCCTCCACCATGGTGCCCATGTTGCGTACATCGCCTTCGTCCCACAGGCTGCAGAAGGGCGCGGGCAGATCGTCCGAAGACGGATGGATGGAACAATACTCGGTATTGACGACGCCCCACCCGCCCTCCGCCTTGATGCCCCGCATTGTGGCGAGCGATTGCGGATGCTGATAACCCATTCCAGTGCAATGGGGCACCTGGTAGAAACGGTTTGGTGCCGTCACGGGACCAATCTTCATGGGCTCGAACAGCGGGGCGAAGCGCTGGTCAAAAGTCATGAATTGCCTCTGGTCATCAACGGACGCGGATCTGCGTGATCGTCCTTGGCGCAGATGCGGTAGGCTTCCAGCTGTTTATCGGTCAGCAGGCCGCGGCCATGGAAATACATGGCCGCGCCATAGCGCACCCGGCCAGAGTCCTTTTGCCCGAGCGGAGAGTGCAAATTGCGCAATTCGCTGTGGTCCTCGTCGGTCAGTGGAACAATCATCATGGAACTACTTGTTGGCGGCTATGGCCATTTGAATGTCGCGTTCGCGGCGTCTTTCGGTTCTGGTCAGGATCACGCCGGCGGTGATGACGCCAGCGCCAACCAGACACACGATGATGGTGGCAAGGGCATTGATATCAGGCGTCACGCCGAGTTTCACCTTGCTCCAGATCAACAGCGGCAATGTGGTCGATCCGGGGCCGGAGGTGAAGTTGGTGATGACCACATCGTCGAGTGAAATCGTGAAGGCCAGAAGCCAGCCGGAAAGAATGGCCGGCGAGATGATCGGCAATGTCACGTCCTTGAGCACCTGCCAGGGTTTTGACCCCAGATCCATGGCCGCCTCTTCCACCGACATGTCCATGGAAGTCAATCTTGCCTGCACGATGGTTGCCACATAGGTCATCGAAAAGGTAATGTGGGCAATGGTGATGGTGGTGAAGCCGCGCTGCCCCGGCCAGCCGATCCACTCGGCCATCATGATGAACAGCATCAACGATGAGATACCGGTGATCACTTCCGGCATGATCAGTGGCGCCGTCACCAGGCCCGAAAACAACATGCGGCCGCGAAAGCGCTTGAAGCGGGCCAAGGCGAGGCCGGCAAGGGTGCCGAGGATGGTCGCGAAAGTGGCGCTGACCAGGGCGATTTCCACCGAAAGCACGGCTGCCCGCCAGACCTGGTCATTGTCGAAGAGCTTGCCGTACCACTGCGTCGAGAATCCGCCCCACACGGTCGCCAGCCGCGACCGGTTGAACGAAAACACGATCATCGACAGGATGGGAATGTAAAAAAACGCGAAGCCGAAACACAGGCAGGTGATGAGAAAGGTGGGCCGCCGGTTCATTTGCGGGCCTCGGGCGCTGTCTGGGCCCTGGCCTCAAAGTGATTGTAGGCCATCAGCGGAAACACCAGCATGAACAGCAGTGCCACGGCAACGGCGGAGGCCATCGGCCAGTGGCGAGCCGAAGAAAACTCGTCAGAAATCACGCGGCCGATCATCGGGTCGGCGGAACTGCCGACAAGGCTTGGGATGATCAACTCGCCGGACGCCGGTATGAACACCAGAAGGCCGCCTGCCACAATGCCGGGAATGGACAGCGGCAGGGTGATGTCCCTGAACACCTGCCAGGGCTTCGACCCCAGATCCATCGCCGCTTCATTGAGTGCCGTGTCAAGCTTTTCGAGATTGGCATAGAGCGGCAGAATCATGAACGGCAAATAGGAATAGACCATCACCAGCACCACGGCGAAATTGGTGTTCATCATGGGTATGGATTTGATCGCCCAGTCACCCGGAATGATACCATTGATGAACGCCGTCAGGCCGCGGTTGAACCAGCTGTTGGTACCCATCAGGCCGATCCACGCATAGACGCGGAGCAAGAACGACGTCCAGAACGGCAGGATCACCAGCATCAGCAGAATGTTGCGCCAGCTCTTGCTGACCCTCGTTATGCCAAGTGCCATGGGATAGCCGATCACCAGGCACAGAACTGTGGCCACGAGGGCATTGCGCAGGGAGGTGAAAAACGCCCGGATGTAAAGCGTGTCGCCGGTCAAGCGCTGATAATTCTCGAAGGTCACATAGGGCCAATCGGGCAAATAGCCGACGGGCGGCGAAGCCGTCACACGGATGCCGAAGCTCATCACCAGCACGATGACGAAGGGCAGCAGGAAAAAGAAAACCAGCCAGGCATAAGGAATCGAAATGACCGTCTTGATCCAGCCAGTGCTGTTGAACCAGCGCGAAAAAGGACCCTGTGCTACCGCCTCTTTCACCACCTACTCCGTGAGCACGATGGCCGACGAGGGATCGAAAGACAGCCACACCTTGTCCTCCCATTGCGCAATGCGGTCGTTCTCGCCGCCTCTGCGGGCGTTGACATTGTTGACGGAAACCAATGCGCCCGAGGCCAGCACGATGCGATAGAGCGAATCCTTGCCGAAATAGCCAAGATCGCGAACGGTTCCGGCGAAGACGTTCTTTTCGGATTTCGGTTTGGCGCGAGTGATGAATATCTTCTCGGGGCGAATAGCCACACTCACCCGGTTGCCAGCTTTCAACGCTCCGCCATTGGCGGCCGCAATCTCTCCGCCAAGCTTTGGAACGGTTATGACAAGGCCATCCTTGCCGGCCTTGGTGATCTCGCCGTCAAACATGTTGGCGGAGCCGATGAAGCCCGCCACGAATTTGCTGGCGGGATACTCGTAGACCTCGGTCGGCGAGCCAACCTGGCGGATCAGGCCCTTGTCCATCACCGCAATGCGGTTGGCCAGCGTCATCGCCTCTTCCTGGTCGTGGGTCACCACAACAAAAGTAATTCCGGTCTTCTCCTGAATGTTCATGATCTCGAATTGCGTATGCTCGCGCAGCTTCTTGTCAAGCGCGCCCAAAGGCTCGTCGAGCAACAGCAGTTTGGGCTGCTTGGCGAGAGCCCGGGCCAGGGCCACACGCTGGCGCTGGCCGCCGGACAACTGGTGGGGCTTTCTCCCTGCCAGTTCCGAAAGCTGCACGAGATCAAGCATCGCCTTCACCCGGTCGCGGCGCTGGGCATCGCTTAACGCCTCGTGCTTGAGGCCATAGCCTACGTTTTTTTCCACCGTCATGTGCGGAAAAAGCGCGTAGGACTGGAACATCATGTTCACCGGCCGGTCATAGGGGGCAATCCCCGCCATGTCCTGGCCATCGATGAAGATGCGGCCGGCGGTCGGCGTTTCGAAACCCGCCATCATGCGCAACAACGTGGTCTTGCCGCAACCCGAACCGCCAAGAAGAGCGAACATCTCGCCCTTGAAGATGTCGAGTGTCACATTGTCGACGGCGGCGAAATCACCGAACTTCTTGGTGATGCTCTCGATGCGGATGAATGGCTGCGGCTTTCCGACCGCAGCCCGTTGCGCTTCCTCTCCCTCCGGCGGCACGGTATCAGCCGGACTTGATGGTCTGGAAGGCCCGCGTCATGGCGCGGTCCTGTTCCTCGGTCAAGGGTTTCGGCGCCCACAGCCGCTTCATCACTTCGGCATCGGGAAAGACTGCCGGGTTGGCGAGAACCGCCGGATCAATGAACTTCTTGGATGGAATGTTGGCGTTGGCATAGTTCGTATAGTTCGTGCACTTGGCGATCACTTCGGGATCGAGCAGGTACTCCATGAACTTGTGGGCATTCTCCGGATGCGGTGCATCGACCGGAATGGTCATCACATCGACCCAGGCGGGCGAGCCGGTTTTCGGAACGTGGTATTCGAGATTGAGTTCGACACCAGCCTCTTCAGCGCGGGCCTTGGCGGTGGCATAGTCGCCGGACCAGTTCATGGCGACGCAGATTTCCTTGTTGGGAAGGGCGTTGAGATAATTGGTGTTGTCGAAGGTCTTGATGTGCTGGCGGATGGGCTTGAAGGCTTCGATCACCGCCTCATAGTCGGCAACGTTGGTGGTGTCGCCGTCCTTTCCGAGATATTTCAGCACGGTCATCATCACGTCGTCGGTGGTATCGAGAATGGAGATACCGCAATCGGCGAGCTTGGCGGCATTTTCCGGTTTGAACAGCGTGTCAAGGCTCGAAAGGTCAGCGTCCGGAATCCGCTCGCGCACCATATCGACATTATAGGTGAAGCCGACAGAGCCCCACATATAGGGCATGGTGTATTCATTGGCGGGGTCGGTCGCGGTCATCACCTGCAGAATGACCGGGTCGAGGTTGCCCCAACTGGGCAGCTTCGACTTGTCGAGTTTCCGGAACACACCGGCCGTGATGAACCGGTCCATGGACAGGCCCGCCATGTCGACGACATCGTAGCCGGTCTTGCCCGCCAGCATCTTGGCGGAAACTTCCTCGGCGGCGGAATAGGTATCGTAGGTCACGCTGATGCCGGTCTTGGACTGAAAGTCCTCGATCGTCGTTTCGCCGATGTAGTCGGCCCAGTTGTAAACATTGACCTGGGCATCTTCGGCCCGGGCGCGTTTCACGAATGGCATGGCAACGGCGGTGGCAGCAGGCCGCCAAGCGCCGATCTCCTCGTAATGTTCATGTCGTTCTCTCCCTGTGCTGTCTTCTCAGTGTGCCTTCATGGCACTTTGCGTTTCGGCCTTCATGGCGGCGTTGATTGCCGCCATTTCACTGTCGGGTGGCGGCTGGTCGAGGGTCATGACCGGCAGCATGATGCGCAGCCGGTCATGGTGAGCGCGCACCAGATGCTCCATATCCGAGAGGTAAAATCCTTCGAAAGCGGATGACTTCATCGATTCATTGGACCACATCGAAAGCTGAGTATCCTCCGCATAGGTTTCACGGTCAATGCGGTAGGTGAGATAGCGCGCCAGGCGCTGGCGGCGGTCTTCGTCGGGACGGCGGTAGGCCATGCCGCGCACTCTGGCATGACCGACATCAAGCGGCAGTTCCTGGTAGAATTGCACGGTTTCCGGTGTGGTTATGATCACATTGTTGGGAAAAATGCCGTAGTAGGACCAGACGTTTTTCAGATCCTCCGGCAACCAGTCCGGGCCGCCCGCTGACTTGAGATAGTTGCGCACGCTCCAGCGCCGCCCGCCGTGCGGCAGGAATGTGCCTTTCGAAACGTTGATGCCGCCCGCCATATGATAGTCGCGATAGGTATAGCCATAGAGATCCTGCAGCGCCGGGTGCGCCATGGCCACGTGATAGCCCTCGTTGTCAACGTCGCGCACCGACTTCCAGTTGACAGCGAGGTCGCTCGCCCAAACGGCGCCAGCTGGCACCATGTCGCCAGCCCGATAACTGCCGACTTCGGCATCGAACGGCTTCAGCAGTTCGGCTACCGCAGGCTGCGGGCCCGGTTTGAACCGCACGAACACCAGTCCATTCCAGATTTCCATTTCGACATGGCGCAGCCCGAATTCGGTTCTTGTCGAGCGGTGGATAGGTTTCAGGGCGCGCGGCGCCGCGCAGTGTACCATCGAGATTGTAAACCCAGCCGTGGAACGGGCACACCAGGGCATTGCGGCAGTTGCCGCGTTCGCCAGCCACGACGCGCGATCCGCGATGGCGGCAGAGATTGTGAAAAGCGCGCAAGGTGCCATCGGGGCCTCTCACGATAGCCGCACGTTCCGGCCCCACATCGAAAGTAAAATAGTCACCGGGTTTCGGAGCATCGTTCACGTGGCCGGCAATCTGCCAATGGGTCTGGAACAGCTCGGTCATCTCGAGATCGAGCAGAGCGCGGTTGTGATAGGTCCAGGGTGGAAGTCCGCGGCGGTCCCAATCGTTGCTGGCATGTTGCATCAAGTCTCTCCCATTGCCGCCAAGTGCCGGCGCACCCATTGCTGGAAATTGTAGACGTCGAATTCCTGTGGCATCAGCCGTCCCTGCCCGAAGGCCGATGACTTCAATCCGCGCTGGTTGGTTTCGCTGGCTGCGGCGTCCTGGCGCATGACGATGGTTGCGAAGCGGGTGACGTTGTCGAGATCAAAACCCGGGGCCTCCAGCGTTGCCTTGGGAAACAGCCACTGGGCCTTCAACTCCATGCGCTCTGGCCCGAGAGGCTTCATGTAGACGGCGCGGGCATAGTCAACATGAGCCACCACATACATGGTGGGCCAGAAGGTCACGAAGGTCTGCCCTCGGGCGCGTTCGGCTGTCGAAAGACTGGGGAATTCCGGACCGCACGGCTTGCCATCCAGCGACCAGGTAGCGGCTCCCGGCTTGAGATCGGTGCCTGAAGGCTTCTCCGGCGTCCAGTCCGGCGCTTCATTGGCCGACATGATGCCCTGCTTGTAGACCGGCACCATGTCGCAGAGTTCAGGGTGAATGCCCGGGCAATGCAGGCATTCGTTGAAGTTCTCCCAGAAGATTTTCCAATTGCAAGCGATCTCGTGCACCCACGTGTGGCCGATCACCAACTCTTCCATCGGCCAACTATCGAGGGCGTGGCTTCCCAAATCAGGGGCGCGTTCAAAATCCGGAGGCGAATCCGCAATGCACACGAACACGAAGCCATTCCACAGCTTCACCTGCACCTTGAGCAGGCTATGATCCTCCATGCGGAAATCCGCCGTGGGCGTGGCATAGGGAACGCGCAACAAGCGGCCATCCAGGCCATAGGTCCATTCGTGATAGGGGCAGGCGATGAGTTTCGATTTGAGCCGGGTTTCGGCGGCAGCACACAGTTCGGCGCCACGATGGCGGCAGGTGTTGTGGAAGCAGGCGATGGCGCCCTTGTCGTCCTTCACGGCAATCAGGTTCTGTCCGGCCACTTCAACACGCCTGACGGTCAAAGGCGGAAACTCTTCATTGCGCCCGATGCACATCCAGTTCCGGGCGTGAATGGCCTTCAACTCGGCATCGTGATGGGCGGGGTCATGGTACCAGGCCGCCGGAAGCGACGGCGGGCAATGGTCGAGCAGCGGCGACTTGGCAGGTGGCGTCATGGTATTCATGCGTGTCCTCCCCGTCGAAACTGTTTAGCAGCTGGCCCGGCTGTAAAAATGACAGGATTTTGACTGGCTTGTCAATCAGAATAATGAATGCGCAACTGCACCGTTCGTTGCACATCGTCTATTTCAGTTATTTTTCAATGGCTTGTCCTCACTACCCGAATTGCACATGGCGCCGGCCAGATTCTGGGTTAGCTTGGCGCGGTGGAAACTGAGAGGTTTGCCGTGCCTGAGGCCTTTGGAGATTTTGACTACATCATCGTCGGCGCCGGTTCGGCAGGATGTGTGCTGGCCAACCGGTTGAGCGCCTCGGGCCGCCATCGGGTGCTGTTGCTGGAGGCTGGCCCCCGTGATCTCTCGCCGTGGATTCACATCCCCATTGGCTACGCCAAGCTGTTCAAGAACAAGCGCTACAACTGGCTCTACGAGACCGAGCCGGAACCGCATCTCAATAACCGGAAAATCGTGCAGCCGCGCGGCAAGGTTCTCGGCGGGTCGAGCTCGATCAACGGCCTCATCTACATTCGCGGACAGAAGGAAGACTTCGACACCTGGGCCCAACTCGGCAATCGCGGCTGGTCCTATGCCGACGTCCTTCCCTATTTCATGCGCGCCGAGGATCATGAAGATGGCGCCAGCGAGTTCCACGGCGCCGGTGGGCCCCTGGGCGTTTCCCACCCGCGCCAGAAGCATGAGCTATGCGAGGCCTTCATTCGTGGCGGCGAGGAGCGCGGGCTCAAGTTCAATCCGGATTTCAATGGCGCCGACCAGGAAGGTGTGGGCTATTTCCAGAACACCTCGCGCAATGGCCTGCGCTGCAGTGCCGCCGTCGCCTATCTCAATCCCGCCAAGTCCCGCGCCAATCTGCGCATCGTTCCAGAGGCTCACGCCAATCGCATCGTGTTCGAGGGACAGCGCGCCACGGGCGTTGAGTTTGAACATCGGGGGCAAGTGCATCTCGCCACGGCGGGGCGCGAGGTCATCAGTCAGTTCCGGCGCCATCGCCTCGCCGCAGTTGCTGGAACTCTCAGGCGTCGGCCAGGCCGAGCGGCTCAAGGGCCATGGCATTCCGGTCATTCTCGATGCGCCGGGCGTTGGCGAAGACCTGCAGGATCATTTCCAGATCCGCTTCGTCTACAAATGCAAGAAGCCCGTCACCCTCAACGATCAATATAACAACATTTTCCGGCGCGCCGGCATCGGCCTGCAATATGCGCTGACACGGCGCGGACCCCTCACTGTCAGCGCCGGCTACGCTACAGCCTTCTTCAAATCCCACGAGCGATTGGCAACCCCGACAGTCGAGGTCCATTTCCTCACATTCTCGGCGGATCGCATGGGCGAAAAGCTGCATCCGTTCTCGGGCTTTTCTGCTTCGGTGTGCCAGCTTCGCCCTGAGTCACGTGGCAACATTCACATCAAGAGCGCCAACCCGCGCGAATATCCTTCGATCCGCGTCAATTATCTCTCCACGGAGGAAGACCGCCGCGCCATTGTCGATGGCCTCAAGATTCCTGCGCTCGATCTTCCAGTCAGCGGCCATGGCGGAGTATTCCGGGGAAGAATACGAGCCGGGTGCGGCGTGCATTAGCAGATGCAGACTTGCTCGCCTATGCCAGGGCGCGCGGCACGACCATCTATCACCCGGTCAGCACTTGCCGCATGGGCGTCGATACCAGGGCCGTGGTTTCGCCCGACCTCAAGGTCAAAGGCCTCGAAGGCCTGCGCGTCGCCGACGGCTCGATTCTGCCAACCATGATTTCCGGCAACACCAATGCCGGCATCATCATGGTCGGCGAAAAGGCGTCGGACTTGATACTGGAGGATGCGAAGTGAACGCCTACCCCACCAGCTGCTTCACCAACGCGCTCACCATGCGCGGCAGGTCGTAGGGGAACCTGGCGGTGATCAGATTGCCGTCGACCACGCAGGGCTCGTCCAGCACGGTTGCCCCGGCATTGGCGAGGTCCACCTGGATGTTCCACACGGCTGTCGCCTTCTTGCCGCGCAGAATATCGGCACTCACCATCACCCACTGGCCATGGCAGATGGCGCAGGTGGGTTTACCCGATGCATGCATGTCGCGCACGAAAGTCTTGCGCGTGTTTGTCGGCGCGCAGGAAGTCCGGGTTCCAGCAGCCGCCGGGGAAGATGCAGGCGTCGTAGTCGGACAACCTTGGCCTCATCCATGTAGCAGTCGATCTTCAGCCAGCCGGCATTTTCCATCAGGCGGATGGCCAGCACATGGGTCTTGGTCAGCGGCGGAAAGCGCAGGCCCAGTGTGGGGTGAAATTCGCCGATTCTCGGCGCCACCACATGCACCGTGGCGCCATGTTCGGTCAGCCACTTCATGGAACCGGTGATCTCCACCTCCTCCACGCCGTTGGAGCAGCAGATGGCGATTTTCTTGCCCTTGAGCAATTCCGGGTTGGACGGCGGGTCGAACAGGAAGTGGCTAAGTTCGCGGTTCAATTCGCCATCGGCGGTCACCAGAAGTTCGGTCGAGATTGATGGCACGGGAGATGGCGTCATGAAGGCCTGGGCCCGCAACAGGGCAGCGTTCTGGGCGGATTGCGGGTCATGCGGCTTGTTCATGGTGTTCCTCCGATTTTCTTTGATAGGCGTATATCAGGAATTGACAAGTCGCGCGAGACAGTTTGTCCTGCAATCCACGCAAGGGAGGCAAATCAATGAAACTCGGCTTCAACATGCTGCTGTGGACGGGCCATGTGACATTGGAGCATGTGCCCATTTTCAAGGACCTCAAGAAGACCGGTTATGACGGCGTGGAGTTGCCCATTTTCGAGGGAACCCCGGATCACTACGCCAAGCTCGGTGAGGTTTTGGACAAGATCGGCCTTGAACGCACCACCGTCAGCGTGCTGGGAGCCGGTCACAATTCCCTGTCGCCGGACAAGGCCCAGCAGAAAGCCGCCGTCGAGCGCGCCAAGTGGGCCATCGACTGCACGGCGGCATTGGGCGCACCCATCCTGGCCGGCCCCATGCATTCGGAGATCGGCTATTTCTCAGGCACCGGCGCCACGGCGGCGGAACACAAGCGCGGCGTCGCCTTCCATCGACGGGCCGGCGACCATGCGGCGAAGAAGAACGTGCGTTTCGCCGTCGAGGCGCTCAACCGTTTCGAATGTTATTTCCTCAACACCATGCAGCAGCTTTCGGACCATCTCGACGAAGTGGATCATCCGGCGGTCAAAGCCATGTACGACTGCTTCCATGCCAACATCGAGGAGAAGGACCCGGTCGGCGCTATCAAGATCATCAAGAAGCACATGATCCACGTGCACATTTCCGAGAATGATCGTGGCACGCCGGGCAAGGGACACGTGGCATGGCCCGCCACCTACAAGGCACTGAAGGCCGCCAAATATGATGGCTGGCTGACCATTGAAGCGTTCAGCGGCGCTGTTCCGGGCGTGGCGGCGGCCACCAAGGTCTGGCGCAACTTCTTCCCGACCAGGGAAAGCGTTTACCGCGACGGCTACAAGGCCATGAAGCAGGGCTGGGCCAAGGCTGGTACGTGAGCATCGTTTATGTCATCGGCACCTGCGACACCAAGGAGGCGGAGCTACGCTATGCCGTGGAGCGCGTCCGGGCGGCGGGTGCTGCGGCACTGCTCGTTGATATTTCGACAACGGCGACCAGTGCCAAGGCCGATGTCACGCTTGCCGCCGATGTGCGTCTCACCGATCGCGGTCAGGCGGTTGACGCCATGGCCGAAACGCTCACTACATTTCTTCTTTCGCGAAATGACATTGGCGCTGTTCTGGGCCTCGGGGGCGGCGGCAATACTTCGATGGTCACACAGGCCATGCGGGCGCTGCCCATCGGCGTTCCAAAGCTCATGGTCTCCACCATGGCTTCCGGCAACGTCGCACCCTATGTTGGGCCTGCGGACATTGCCATGATGCATGCGGTGGCCGATGTCGCTGGCCTCAACGCCATCACCCGCAAAGTCATCGGCAATGCCGCCCATGCGGCAGCGGGCATGGCGCTCAATCATGTGCCGCAAGTAGCCGGCGGCAAGCGCGCCGTGGGCCTCACGATGTTCGGCGTCACCACACCCTGCATCACGCAAATCCGCGAACGCATCGAAGACAATTACGAATGCTTCGTGTTTCACGCCACTGGCACCGGCGGACAGTGCCTGGAAAAACTCATCAACTCCGGCCTGATTACGTGCGGCACTGGATATCACCACGACGGAAGTGGCCGACCATCTGTTCGGCGGCGTTCTGCCGTGTACGGACGACCGCTTCGGCGCCATCATCCGCCGCCGCATTCCCTATGTGGGTTCGGTGGGTGCCGTGGACATGATCAACTTCGGCGGGCGCGACACGGTGCCTGCCCAACATGCGGCACGCAATCTCTACGTCCACAACGCGCAAGTCACGCTGATGCGCACCACTCCGCGCGAAAACCGCGCCATCGGCCATTGGATTGTCGAGCGCCTGAACCGCATGGAAGGCCCGGTGCGTTTCCTCCTGCCGCTTCGTGGCGTATCGGCTATTGATGCGCCGGGCATGCCGTTTCATGATCCCGCCGCCGATGCGGCCCTGTTTGAGGCGATCCGCAGTGGCTGGAAGTCCGTGCCCCACCGCCAGCTCGTTGAAGTCGATGCCCACATTAACGACCCTGCCTTCGCGGACGCCGCCGTAGTCGCATTCAAGGACATCACATGAGGACTCATGCCCCGCATTGACCGCAAGACGCTTCTCGACAAATTCAATCGCATGGTTTCCCGCCGCGAACCGATCATTGGCGGCGGGGCCGGCACCGGGCTTTCCGCCAAGTGCGAGGAGGCGGGCGGCATCGATCTTATCGTCATTTACAATTCCGGGCGCTATCGCATGGCCGGGCGCGGTTCGCTCGCCGGTCTCATGGCCTACGGCAATGCCAATGACATCGTGCTGGAGATGGCCCACGAAGTGCTGCCAGTGGTCAGGCACACACCGGTGCTGGCCGGCGTCAACGGCACGGACCCGTTCATGATCGCCGATCACTTTCTCGACGAGTTGAAGGCCCTGGGTTTCTCCGGCGTGCAGAACTTTCCGACCGTCGGCCTGTTCGACGGCATCATGCGGCGCAATCTCGAAGAGACCGGCATGGGCTATGGCCTCGAGGTCGACATGATCGCCATGGCCCACGCCAAGGATATGCTGACGACGCCCTATGTGTTCTCGGCCGATGAAGCGGCGGCCATGACCAAGGCGGGCGCCGACATCATCGTTGCCCACATGGGGCTCACCACCGGCGGCAATATCGGCGCGGAGACAGCACTGAAACTGGCCGACTGCCCCGCCATCATCGCGCAATGGGCGGAAGCGGCACGCAAGGTGCGAAAGGACGTGATCGTGCTGTGCCATGGCGGGCCTATCTCGTCGCCTGAGGACGCCAGCTACATCCTGCGCAACACCGCAGGCATCAACGGATTCTATGGCGCAAGTTCGATGGAGCGTCTGCCCACTGAAGTGGCGCTGACCCAGCAAACCCGCGCTTTCAAGTCGATCAGTTTCTGAGGAGAACTCCATGGCCCGCGCCTATGCCAGCATGCATCCTCAAAGCACCCGTCGAGACCGTGTGGTCGCTGGTCCGCGATTTCAACGCGCTGCCGAAGTGGGCTCCGCCCATTGCGCGATCGAAGATCGAGGGCGGCCTCGATGCCGACGTGGTGGGCTGCGTGCGTTCGTTCTACACCCACGAAGGCCAGCATATCCGCGAGCGCCTGCTGGCGCTCGACGACGCACGCTATACCTTCACCTACAATTTCGAGAAACCGGCCTTTCCGGTCCGCAACTATATCGCGACCCTGCGGCTCTATCCCGTCACCCACACGGACCAGACCTTCGCCGAATGGGAATCGTCATTCGACGAAGCGCCGGGCGACGAGGGCAAATACGAGAAACATCATCTCCGAAGGAGGTGTTCGCGGCGAACTTCAAGAACCTCGCGAAGATCATCGCCGCAACCAAGCCGCGGAAGCCCGAGGGTGCGGAGCGCTGGAAGGGCGTTCAGCCCAACAAGGTGTGGACGTCGCGGGTCATCAAGGCGCCGGTTGCCGATGTCTGGGCCGATGATGCGCGACTTCGCCGGCATGGGCGGCTGGCATGACGAAATCACCAAAATGCACATGCTGAAGAAGGCTCGCTCCGACATGGTGGGGGGCATTCGCGATTTCTATTTCGGCGATGGCCACATCAACGAAGAACTGCTGCACCTCTCGGACCGCGAGCGCTCGTTCTCCTACCGCATCACCAAATGTGGCATCCCGTGGATCAACTATGTGTCGGGCCCGCGCCTTTGGCCGGTCACCGCCGATAACACAACCTTCGGCGTTTGGACCGGCGACTGGGACGCGAGCCCGCAGGACGATCTCGTGCTCATTCCGCGCACCGAGCAGAATGTCTATCAGCGGGCGTTCGCCACACTCGAGAAGAAGCTCGGCAAGAAAAGGTGACGCTTGGCTGAATGGACAAGGCGATTTGGCCTTAACGGCAAAACGGCGCAATGAGCGTGTCACTCCGCGTTGCCACACCGGACGATGCCAGTGCCATCGCCGGTGTTTTCTCACCTTCCTTGCGCTTACTTGCTTTCCTGCCCGCGTTGCACTTGGTTGACGATGACCTCTGGTTCATAGCCAACGTCATCCTCAAGGAATGCGAAGTCACCGTTGCGGAAGACGAAAGCCGTATCGTCTCGTTTCTGGCGCGCGATCGGGACGAAATCCGCCTGCTTCATACACACCCCGGCTTTATTGGAAAGGGCGCGGGCTCTGTGCTGATCGGCAATGCACAGAAACATAATCCAGTGCTGAGGCTTTGGTGTTTCCAGCAAAACATGGGCGCAAGGCGGTTCTACGAGCGCCACGGATTTCATGCGGAACGCTTCACCAATGGAGAAGGTAACGAAGAGAAGATGCCGGATGTGCTTTACAGCTGGCGCCGTCAGTAAGTGGCGCGGCCGCCCGAGACATCGAACACCGCACCGGTTGAGAACGAGCATTCCTCGCTGGCCAGCCAGCACACCAGGTTTGCCACTTCATCCACTTTACCGAGACGCCCCATCGGAATCTTCGACAGCATGAAGTCCACATGACTCTGTGGTATCTGGTCGAAGATGGGAGTGCGCACGGCGGCGGGGGTCACGCTGTTCACGGTTACGCCAGTTTTAGCCAGCTCCTTGGCCAGCGACTTGGTGAAACCGATGACTGCTGCCTTGGAGGCTGAATAGGCCGAGGCATTGGGGTTTCCCTCCTTGCCGGCAATCGAGGCGATGTTGACGATGCGCCCGTAACTTTGTGCCACCATATGCGGCACCACGGCGCGATTGGTATAAAACGTGCCATTCAAGTTGATGGCGATGGTGCGGTGCCAATCCTCAAGTTTCAACTCGGTCACCGTGGCGGTAGGTCCGGCGATGCCGGCACTGTTCACCAGAATATCAATGCCGCCCAACTGCTTTACAGTCTCGGCGGCGGCGGCCTCTACCGATTCGAAGCTCGAGATGTCGGTCTTGATGCCGCCCTGCATGTCCCACACCACCACTTTGCCACCCTCGGCGGCAATGCGCCTGGCAACGGCCTCTCCAATACCCGAAAGCCCTCCGGTCACGACGGCGCGGCGGCCCGAAAATCTCATGATACAACGCTCCCGCTCTTCATCTTGTTCATAAGGGCAATCAGCACCGCCAGCACCGCGCCAACCACAGCGACACCCCATACCAACTTCTGCTTCCAGAAGGGTGGTGTGTTGAGCTGCACCTTGCCAGCGGTAGTGGCGGGGTCCGGCGGCTTGAGGAAGAACGCGCCATAGAGGTGGGCGGCGGTGATGGAAACCAGCAATACGATGCAGAAGATCATCACCACCACCATGGCGATGGTGACGACCGAGCGGAACGTCACGCCAGGCTGGGCCATGGGCAATAGATTGTTGGCGAGCCCGGCGAACACCACGAGAATGGCGCCAGCCGCGAACAGACCGATGCTGAAGGGCTGGAAGATCAGAACCAGGGCGACGATGCCGAGTCCAATGATGCCATATTCCAAGCGAAGGGCTTGCGCACCGTTCATTGCCGCACCGCCTTTCCATCATCACCGAACATATGAGCCTGGGTGGGGTCGGGCCTGAGGTATAACGCCTCGCCGATTTTCACGCGCTTGTCGCGTGGCACCACCACGCGAATGTCATTGCCCGATTGCGTGCGGGCATGAATCAAGGTTTCAGCACCCATCGGCTCGATCAGTTCGGCGTGAGCGGAAATCGCCATCTTGCCGCCCTTTGCCTCGGTGATGAAGGCGCGGGGGCGCACGCCTACCGTAATCTTCGGTGTCTTGAGGCGCGACAGTGGTGCTGGCGTTTCGATTTCGATCTCCTGGCCAGCCAGCACCATGGTGGCCTTGCCGCCATCGGCTTTCTTCAATTCGCCGTCGATAAGGTTCATCTGCGGCGTGCCGATGAAGCTTGCCACAAAGACATTGGCGGGCTTGGCAAACACATCGTGCGGCGTTCCCACCTGTTCGATCAGACCATCTTTCATGATGGCAATGCGGTCGGCCATGGTGAGGGCTTCCAACTGGTCATGGGTGACGATCACCGTCGCCTTGGACAGGTTCGAGAGAACTGCCTTGATTTGCCCGCGCATCGAATGGCGAAGTTCCACATCGAGGCGCGACAAGGGTTCGTCGAACAGGAAGCAATTGGGGTCGCGCACAATGGCCCGGGCGACGGCGATACGCTGTTTCTCGCCTTCCGAAACCTGGCCCGGCATGCGGCCCAGAACGCTCGTGAGGTGCAGTATGTCCGCTACCTTCTTGACGCGCCTTTCAGTTTCGGCAGGCGAAAGCTTTTCATAGTGCAGCGGCATGGCAATGTTTTCGCCCACTGAAAGGGCGGGGTAGAGCGCGTAAAACTGGAACACCATGGCGATGTCGCGCTTTTCCGGCGGCAGATCGTTCATGTTCCTGCCAGCGATAATCACCTCGCCAGCCGTCGCTCGCTCAAGGCCGGCGATCATGCGCAGCGTCGTGGTCTTGCCGCAGCCCGAGGGGCCGAGAAGGCAAACGACTTCGCCCGCCTTGACCGAGAGATCGGCATCGCGCACGGCGACGAAATCGCCGAACCTCTTGGTGATCTTTCTGCAATCTATCGTCGACATGTCAGCGCTTCACCGTACCGAAGGTGACGCCCCGCAGCAGATGGTCCTGCAGGAAGAAGGTCACAAGGAACACAGGGATCAGGAACAGGGTTTCGATGGCCGCCAAGAGGCCCCACAGCACGCCGATGCCGCCGCCGGCTACGGCCTGGCTCATGCCCACTGGAACGGTGCGAGTGTCAACACCGGTTAACAGCAGCGCGAAAAGGAACTCGTTCCAGGTGAGGATCAGGCCAAACACGAAAGTGGCAGCAAGGCCCGCCATGACTTGCGGCAGGGCGATCTTGAGGAACACTTTCTTGTCGTTCGATCCGTCGATACGCGCGGCATCTTCGACATCAGGCGAAAGTTCGTCGAAGAAACTCTTCATCATCCAGATGGTGAATGGCAGGTTGAACGCCGTGTAGAGAAAGATGATGCCGGCATAGGAGCCCGAAAGCCCGGTCACGCGGAGCATCAGGATCACCGGAATAATGACGACGATGGCCGGCAACATGCGCGTCGTCAGGATGATAAACAGATAGGTGTCGTTGCCTTTCAATGGATACCGCGAGAAGCCATAGGCAGCGAGTGTGCCGATGATGAGGGCCAGAAACACCGATACTGAAGCGATGAGGATCGAATTCAGGAAGTAGCGGTCAAACCCGGTGCTCTCGGCGGCACCCCCGGTCGTCATGGCCCGGGAGAATACGGATGTATAGTTTTCAAGGGTTGGAACGAAGGTCCAGCTTTCGGGAATCAGGCCGAAAAAGGTTGTCGGAAAGAATTTCGGAGGAATGGAGAGGCCTCGGTCTGCAGTTTGAATGAGGTAATGATGATCAACAGCACCGGCAGGAAGTAGATGAAGCTGACGAAGGCAACCAGCAGCGTATGCCCCCATCCTGCCTCGCCCACACCCGACGCCTTGCGGAAGCCCATGCGTTCCCAAATGGAGACCGGTTCAGACATGCGTCAGGCCTCCTGGGCGCGGCGGTTGGCGAGGTAGAGGTAGAGGTTGGTCAACACGATCACCATGAACAGCATGACATAGGAAATGGCGGCGCCCTCGCTGGTCTTGTTCTGCTCGTTGGCGATGCGGATGAGGTGATAGGAGATGGTCATGGTGTCGTTGCCGCCCTTGGTGAGCAGGATCACCAGATCGGCCATCTTGAAGGCCTCGATTGTCCGGAACAGCAACGCCAGCATCAACAGGCCGCGGATATAGGGAAAGGTAATCGTCCAGAACTGGCGCCAACCCGGCACACGGTCAATGGCGGCGGCCTCGTAGAGATATTTCGGCACGGAAACGAGTCCCGCCAGCACCAGCAGCATGACGAAGGGCGACCACATCCAGGCGTCGGCGAACACGATGCCTGCCACCGCACCCACCTTGCTGGAAAACAGGATGAACTGTTCGCCGGTCAACTCACCGATAAAATAGGAGAGCAGGCCGAAGGTCGGGTCATAGTAGTAGGAGAAGAACACACCCGCCGCCACCACCGACAGCATCATTGGCGTCAGCACCAGAATGAGCAGATACTTGCGCAGCGGGAAAGTCTTGGCGAACAGCAGGGCCAGCAGGAAGCCGGTGATCATCTGCGCCGAAACGGTGAAGACCACGAACATCGCGGTGTTGGTGAGGGCCGCCCAATTGTCGGGAGCGGCAATGTCGTTGGTCAGAACCTTGATGTAGTTGTTGAGGCCGACAAAGCGGATCGACTGCTGGTTCGACTGGTAGGCGAAAAACGAAAGCCCCAAGGACCACAGCAGCGGAAAAATGTTCATCACGAACAGCACCGCCACGGCAGGTGCCACCAGAAGCCCGCCATAGTAGTGGCGGCGGTAGGCGTTGACGGCGAAGGCCGCACCCACCAGTGCCACCATGGCGCCAGTGATCCAGAACGAGGCAACAGCGGGAAGCGCCAGCATGGCGAGGATCGAAACCGCAAGGCCCACGGCAATGGCCAGCCGCCAGTTGTCGGCGGCGAATTCCGTAAAGCCGGGCACGGGTTGTGCCGTCGTGGCGATGCTCATGAGAGGTGATCTACCGGTCAAAAAGGAAGGGGATGCGCCCGATGAAAGCGCATCCCCGAGTTGGCGTTACTGAATGAGGCCCGCTTCGGTCAGCAGATTCTGCTGGAACTTGGCGATGTTATCCAGCGTGGTCTTGGCGTCCTGCTTGCCGGTGATGGCAAGGTCGAACTGGTCCTGCTGCTGGGTCAGGAGTTCGAAGAACTGCGGCACGTGCCAGACGTCCTTCTGCCAGTCGAGCGAAGCGGCCCAGGCGCGGTTCCACGGACGATAGGTCACGTACTTCGGGTCGTTGTACACCGCCTTGATCGCCGACTGGCCGCCGCCTTGTGCGAACTGGTGCTGAATGTCGGGCGACAGCCACCATTTCACGAAGCCCACGGCTTCCTTGATCTGGGCGTCGGTCGTCCAGGTGGTCAGCACGAAGGGCTGTCCGCCGATGTTCGACCAGCGGATGATCTTGCCGTCGCCGCCGCGCAGGCCCGGCATCAGGCCGAACTCCAGCTTGTCCGCGACCTTCGAGGTCTTGGGGTCAAGCGAAGCTTCGCCAAGGCCGATCCAGTCGAGGTTCATGGCCACCTTGCCTTCGCGGAACAACTCGTCCGACTTGAAGATGTCCATGGTACCGGTCTTGGCCACCGGTGGCATGTACTGGATGAGGCGCAGATAGTGATCGAGCGCCTTCACGGCTTCCGGCGAGTTCACGACACCTTCGGCCTGGCCGGTTGGCACCTTGGTTTCATCCCAGGTGTCGGCGCCATATTGCCAGATGAAGCCGTTGATCTGCATCGACGAGAAGTCGTAGCCCTTGCCGGCCTGATAGGCGATTCCATAGAAATCGTCTTCCAGTGCCTGGCCGGCCAGCATGTCGCCCTTCTTGCGCTGGAAGAACATGCCGACCTTCTCGAACATGTCCCAGTCCATGTCGTCGAGTTCTTCGCCGGTGCACGGCAACTTGACGCTGAACTTGGCCATGAACGCCGCCTGCTCGTCGTCGTGGCAGACCACGTCCTTGCGCACGAAGTTCACGATAACGTCGGGGAACTGCGGAAAGCCGTAGTAGTTCGGCGTCTTGTGCGGATAAGTCGAATAGGCGTTCAGCGGATTGGGATGCATGTCATCCATGATCGCCTTCAGTTCCGGGTCGGCATCGATCAGATCGTTCACCTTGCGGAAATAGCCGCCTTCGACGAAAGCGCCGAGCCACTGCGAGTCGGAGACCGCGAAGTTGTACTTCTGCTCACCCGAGGTGAGGGACGCATTGACGCGGGTGTAGAAGTCCGGCCACGGAATGAAGTCGACTTCGAGCGTCACCTTGTTGCCGGACGCCGGCTTGTACTGCTCGTCGAACATCTTCTTCATGATGCGGGTTGGCGGCCAGTCCGGAACGGCCATTGTCAGCGTAATATCTTCGGCGAAGGCGTAAGTCGCACCTCCCACCATCAGCGTGGCCGCGAAGCCTGCGGCCGTCGCGAACCCCTTCAGTTTCGTCATGACTGTCATTTCGGTTTTCCTCCCAGGTTGCAGTCTTTGCTTCTCGCTTCGTTGCGGTCAGGCCATCGCCCGTCCGCCCTCGGCGTGGAAGATATGGAGCTTTTCGGGATCGAGCACGATCAGTGCTTCATCCCCCGGCTTCATATTGGTGGCGCTCGCTTCCGGCAGAACGATGCGCAAGGTTTCGCTTCCCGCTTCGACGGAAAGCACCGTGACATCGCCCAATGGCTCGAGCATGTGAATTTTCGATTTCAGCGACTTCTCGCCCTTCTTGGCCAGACGGATGTCGCTGGGCCTGACGCCGACGAATGCCGTTGCTCCGGCCTTGGCGGACTTCACCTTGCGGGCGGGCAACAACTTGCCAATCGAGGTGTCGAAACTCAAATCCTTGGCGATCTTCGCCTTTATCATGTTCATGTGCGGCGAGCCGATCTTGCCGGCCACATAGGAATCGGCTGGATTGTCGTAAAGCTCGTCCGGCGTTCCCAGTTGCACCACATGGCCATCGCGCATCACGGCGATTTCTTCACCCATCGACAGGGCTTCGAGTTCGTCGGGCGTTGCGTAGATGATGGTCATGCCGAACTGCCGGTGCAGCCGTTTCAATTCGGCGCGCATGTCGTGGCGGAGCTTGGCATCGAGATTGGTCAGTGGTTCGTCGAGCAGACAGAATCTTCGGGCGGCGGATCAGCGAACGGCCAAGCGCCACGCGCTGTTGCTCTCCACCCGACAGCGTATTGGGTTTCCTTTCCAGACGATGCGAGAGCTTCAGCATCGCTGCGGTTTCATTCACCCGCGCTTCGATTTCAGACTTCCCCACGCCCTCTTCGCGCAAGGGATAGGCAAGATTGTCGAAAACGGTGAGATGCGGATAGAGCGCAAAGCTCTGGAACACCATTGATACGCCACGCCCGGCAATCGGCTCCGTTGTCATGTCCTTGCCGAAAATTTCAAGCGCACCGGCATCGGCCTGCACCAGGCCGGCGATCATCCGCAGCGTTGTGGTCTTGCCAACCGAACTTGGCCCGAACAGCACGAAGAAGCGGCCTTCGGGCACATCGAACGAAAGGTTCTCAAGGGCGCGCACGCTGCCATAGGCTTTCGATATGCCCTTGACGCTGAGTGCCAGCTTGCCGCTTTCCGTCATTCCTCGTCCCTGCCTACGGCCGTTGCACCCTTGCTGCTGAACAAGACTACTTGTTCCCTCACGATTTGCAAGGCGCCTCTCATGCGCAAATGCGTGAGATACATGCAAAAAAATTGAGCAATTCTCTCATCACTTGGCATTTTCCCACTGACCGGTCCTGGCGGATTTCAGCACTGCATCGGTTACAAGATCGGTGGCCAGAGCGTCCCGGAAGGTTGGCGCCGCCGGCTTGCCGCTGGCGAGGCCTTCAAGGAAATCCGCCGCCTGGTGAATGAACGTGTGTTCGTAGCCGATCTGCAATCCCGGCACCCACCACTTCGCCATATAGGGATGGTCGCCATCGGTGATATGCACCGAGCGCCAGCCGCGGGTGCGGCTTTCGTCACGGTGGTCGAAATATTGCAGGCGATGAAGGTCGTGCAGGTCCCAGAAGATCGAGGCGTGTTCGCCGTTGATCTCGAAGGTGTAGAGCGCCTTGTGGCCGCGCGCGTAGCGCGTCGCCTCGAAGCTTGCGAGCGAGCCATTGTCGAAACGGGCGAGGAACAGGCTGGCATCGTCGATCCCCACCTTCTCGGTCTTGCCCGTCACATTGTGGTGGCGCTCGGTAATAAAGGTCTCGGTCATGCCCGAAACCGTCTTGATGCCGCCGTTGAGCCACAGCGCCGTATCAATGCAATGGGCCAGAAGATCGCCGGTGACGCCCGATCCCGCCACGTCCACATCGAGCCGCCACAGGCCCTGCCCACCTTGCGGCAAGTCCTTGGAGATCGTCCAGTCCTGCAGGAACTTGGCGCGATAGTGGAAAATCTTGCCGAGGCGGCCTTCGTCGATCAATTGTTTCGCCAGCGTTACGGCGGGCACGCGGCGGTAGTTGTACCAAACCATGTTGGCGACGCCCGCCTTCTCCACGGCATCCACCATCTTCTTCAATTCGGCGGCGGAACGGCCGAGCGGCTTCTCGCACATCACCATCTTGCCGGCTTGCGCCGCAGCGATAGCGATTTCCATATGGGTGTCGTTGGGGCTGGCAATATCGATCAGGTCGATTGACTTGTCGTCGATGAGTTTCCGCCAGTCGGTGACGCTGCTTTCATAGCCCCATTGATCGGCAAAGGCCTGGGCCTTGGCGGCATCACGGGCGCACGTCGTCTTGAGTACTGGCGTGTAACCCACGTCGAAAAATTGCGGCACCTGCTTGAAGGCGTTGGAATGGGTGCGGCCCATGAAGCCGTAGCCCACCATGCCGATGTTGAGCTTTTTCTTGGCCATGTCAGGCCACCCATCCGTGCTTGTCGCGCACCTTGATCATGGTGGCGAGAATATTGGTCCATGTCCTGGGATCCATCATCACCTCGGGCGGGAACATGCAGCCGTCCCAGCAGATGTGGCGGAAGGCTTTCGTCAGTTCGCCATTGCCGTCGCGCAGCCAAAGCCCGGCGTGTTTTGGAATGTTGAGCTTGCCGTTTTTGTCGTCGACCTCGCAATGGTGGCCGGTCTTGTCGTGATAACCCAATCCTTTCACGGTGCCATCGTTCTGGGCCACATGGAAATCGATGGTCCAGGGGCGCAAGGCATCGGTCATCTTCTTCAGGGCTTCGTCGAGAACGGCCTTGTCCTTCCAGTCGTACTTGGCCGGAAGCAGGCGCGATTTCGGGCGCGTTGTAGCCCATGGTGAAGAGCAGCGTGTGGGCCATGTCGGCCTGGAAGCCGATGGTCTGCGGACGATCGGTTTCCTCGAGGGTGTCGATCATGTCCTTCCACGAGTTCATGCCGCCCCAGCAAATCTCGCCCTCGCAGGCCAGGCGCTCGCCATAGTCGGAGGCAACGCTGCAGGCCTCGCGAAATGTCCTGGCGATCTTCTTGGTGTTGGCGGCGGGGTCTTTCGCCCATTCGGCCGTGCTGGTGGCCGAGTCGATGCGCACCAACGCCAGAGGGCCTGACGCCAAGTTCGCGAAGCCTCGCACCCAGCCGGCAGGACTTCTCGACATTGGCCACGAACTTCTTGCGGTCACTGGCTGAGCCCATGGCTGAGCCGCCGCCGACCGGTGGCCACACGGGAGCAACAATCGAGCCTATTGCCAGCCCGTTCTTCTGGGCCTTGGCAGCGAGTTTCTTCACCTCATCATCGGAGAAGTCGATGTTGGTGTGGGGGGCGGCGTGGAAGATGTCGATGCCGTCGAATTTCACGCCATTGACCTCGGCCTTCACCGTCAGGTCGATCATGGTGTCGAGTTCAATGGCCGGAATCTCCTTCGACCCCCGGCCCACCAGTCCCGGCCACATGGCATTGTGAAGCTTGGGGAAATTGTTCTTGCCCGCCATCCTGCTCTCCCGGTCGTCATTTGTCTTTTTTGCAATGATAGGACGAATTGGCAGCTTGCTGTCCAGAACTGTTATATTAGTATGACAGTCATGATTGCCCGGCTTTCATCAATCCGCCTCGACCGTTCCAGGCCCCTGCGCGACCAGATTTATCCGGTCATGCGGACGCTCATCCTGAGTGGCGCCATCGGTCCCGGTGACACCATCGACGAGAAGGCCATCGCCGCCCAGTTGCATGTCTCCCGCACGCCCGTTCGCGAAGCCGTGCAGCGATTGAGCGATGAACAACTGGTCGATGTGGTGGCGCAATCGGGCACCAAGGCTTCGGCCATCGACCGCCATGAAATCGAGCAGGCCTTCCTTATCCGCCGGGCTCTCGAAATGGAAAGTGCCGCGCAAGCCGCACCGCGCATGACTCAGGAAACGACCGACCGGCTGTCTGACCTGCTGGTGCAACATGCCCGCGCCATCGAACGGCGCAATTTCGTCGAGGCCATCCAGCGCGATGATCAGTTCCATCGCGCCATTGCCGAGATCAGCGACCTGCCGCGCCTGTGGCGCACCGTCGAAGTATCAAAAGCCCAGCTCGACCGCTGCCGCCACCTCATGCTGCCGCGCGCCGGCGAGGGCGAAACGACGCTCGAACATCACCGCCAGATCATCCGCGCACTGAACAGCAAGGACCCGGACCGCGCCCGGTCCGCGATGAAGGACCACCTTGACACCGCCTACCGCTCGACACTTGCAGTGCTCGACGGTCCCGGACTGATGAGCTGAGGACCCGCCGTCTCACACCGCCGCCATGACCTCGACGGCACCGCGATAGATCATGTCAAGCGCCACATAGAGAATGATCACAAGGCCGACATAGGCGATCCAGCGGTGCTTTTGCAGCAGCTTGGCAATGAACGTGGCTGCAAGTCCCATGAGGGCGATCGACAGGATGAGGCCGATGACCAGCACTTCCGGGTGGTCGCGCGCCGCACCCGCCACCGCAAGAACATTGTCCAGCGACATCGACACGTCGGCGATCACAATCTGGGTCGCGGCCTGGGCGAAGGTCTTGCGCGGGGCTCCACCGGCTATCGTGCCGTCGGCATTCATGTCCTCGCCGGTCATGGTTTCAAGCGCATCGGCCTCGGCATGCCCGTCGCGCAGTTCGCGCCACATCTTCCAGCATACCCACAGGAGCAGGATGCCGCCCATGAGCAGCAGGCCAAGGACAGCCAGGAGATAGGTGGTGGCGCCTGCGAAGATGATGCGCAGTACCGTGGCAGCAATTACCCCGGCGAGGATCGCCTTGTTGCGCTGTTCCTTGGGCAGGCCGGCGGCGGCAAGGCCGATGACGATGGCGTTGTCTCCCGCCAGCACCAGATCGATCATGATGACCTGACCTAGTGCAACGAGGGCTTCGGTTGAGAACAGAAAGTCGAACATGGCTGGCACATAGCGAGGGCCTTTCCTCCCGTCCAGCGCTTTGTTAAGCCTGTTTGACAGAAGCCAGAGGATGACCCCATGTTCTACGGATCGGCAGAAGGAACGCGCATCGAAGCGCTGGACCCGCGCTTTGGCGAATGCCTCATCGGGCATGCCCGCATCGAGCGGCTGTGGTCGGGAGCAAGATGGCTGGAAGGCCCGGTTTGGTTCGCCGCCGGGCGCTATCTGCTGGTCTCGGATATCCCCAACAACCGCATCCTGCGCTACGACGAGACTGACGGTTCGATGTCGACTTACCGGCAGCCAAGCAATAATACCAACGGCCATACGGTGGACCGCCAGGGGCGGCTGGTGTCTTGTGAGCACCTCGGCCGCCGTGTCAGCCGCACCGAGCATGATGGCTCGATCACGGTGATCGCCGAGCAGCTACAAGGACAAGCGCCTCAATTCACCCAACGATGTGGTGGTGAAATCCGATGGCTCCATCTGGTTCACCGACCCCTCCTACGGCATCCTCTATGACTATGAAGGGAGCCGCGCCGAAAGCGAAATCGGCAACTGCAACGTCTACCGCGTCGATGGAGCGAGTGGCGACATCAGTATCGTCGCCAGTGATTTCGAAAAGCCCAACGGCCTTGCCTTTTCGCCAGACGAGAAGTTCCTCTACATCGCCGATACCGGCGCAAGTCACAAGAAAAACGGGCCCAAACACATCCGCCGCCTTGAGGTGAAACCCGATGGCAAGTCGCTTGGCGCTGGCACGGTGTTCGCCGACTGTACGGCGGGCCTGTTCGACGGCTTCCGTCTCGATGAGGCTGGCCGCATCTGGACCAGTGCTGCAGACGGCGTGCACTGCTATGATCCCGATGGCACGCTGATCGGCAAACTCGTCATTCCCGAACTCGTCGCCAATGTGTGTTTCGGTGCGGCCAAGCTCAATCGCCTGTTCATCGCCGGCACCACGTCGCTGTACTCCTGCTACCTCGCGGTGCGGGGCATTTCTCCGCTGGGCTGACCCATGCTGCGCATGCCGGAACCAGACCGCGCGGTTCTCGACCGGCGGGCAGAGATCGTCACGGCACTGCGGGCGATTGTTCCGGGCGAGGGCATCATTGCCACCCCCGTCGAAATGCGGGCCTACGAAAGTGACGCCCTCAGCGCCTACCGCCAGATGCCGATGGTCGTGGCGCTGCCGGAAACCGTAGATCAGGTCGCGGCAATCCTGAAGTATGCCCATGCGCATGGCATCAAGGTCGTGCCACGGGGTGCTGGCACTTCGCTGTCGGGTGGCGCGCTGCCACTGGCCGATGGCATTCTTTTGGGTCTTGGCAAATTCAACCGCATTCTCGATATCGACTACGGCAACCGCTGCGTGGTGGCGCAGCCAGGCGTCACCAATCTCGGCATTACCCAGGCCGTCGAGCACAAGGGTTTCTACTACGCGCCGGACCCCTCCTCGCAAATCGCCTGCTCGATCGGCGGCAATGTGGCGGAGAATTCCGGTGGCGTGCATTGCCTCAAATACGGCCTCACCACCAACAATGTGCTGGGGATCGAGATGGTGACGGTCACCGGCGAGATAATCCGCCTCGGCGGCAAGCACCTCGACAGCGAGGGCTACGATCTCCTCGGCGTGATGACGGGTTCCGAGGGCCTGCTCGGTGTCATCACCGAAGTCACCGTGCGCATTCTGCGCAAACCCGAAACGGCGCGCGCCGCACTGATCGGATTTTCGTCGAGCGAAGACGCCGGGCAATGCGTCGCCGATATCATCTCGGAAGGTATCATTCCCGGCGGCATGGAGATGATGGACCGTCCCGCCATCCATGCCGCCGAAGATTTCGTCCATGCCGATTACCCGCGTGACGTCGAAGCCCTGCTCATCGTCGAACTCGATGGCCCAGCGGTGGAGGTCGATCACCTTCTCGAACGCGTCACCGCCATCGCGCAACGAAACAGGTCACAGGTCCTGCGGGTTTCGACTTCGGAGGCCGAGCGCCTGCTGTTCTGGGCGGGGCGCAAGGCGGCGTTTCCGGCGGTGGGCCGCATTTCGCCAGACTATATCTGCATGGACGGCACGATTCCGCGCAAGAAACTTCCCGAAGTTCTGGCCGGCATCACCGGCCTGTCGCACAAATATGGGCTTGCGCGTCGCCAATGTGTTTCACGCCGGAGATGGCAATCTTCACCCACTCATCCTGTTCGATGCCAACAAGGCCGACGAGCTGGAGCGCGCCGAAGGTTTTGGCGCGGACATTCTGCGGCTGTGCGTCAAGGTGGGTGGCGTGCTCACCGGCGAACATGGCGTCGGCGTCGAAAAGCGCGACCTGATGAACGAGATGTTCACGCCGGAAGACATGGCCCAGCAGCTCCGCCTCAAGTGCGCCTTTGACAGCGGCAATCTGCTGAACCCCGGCAAGGTGTTCCCGACGCTTCACCGTTGCGCCGAACTCGGCCGCGTGGTGGTGCGCGGCGGGCAGCTTCCTTTCCCGGACATTCCGAGATTCTGATGGTGTTCACACCCAAGAGCCCGGAAGAACTGGCGGATGCCATCACCGGCGCCAACGCACCGTTTGCAATCGCCGGATCGGGCAGCAAGGACGGGTTCGGGCGGCCCGTCGACGATGCGACACCGCTGTCCATGGCGGCATTCACCGGCGTGACACTCTACGATCCTGCCGAACTGATCCTCGAAGCAGGCGCCGCCACGCCGCTTGCGGACATCGAAATGTTGCTCGCTGCGAAGAGCCAGCAGCTGGCCTTCGAGCCGCCCGCTGGCGGGACCATCGGCGGCGCCGTGGCCTGCAATCTGTCCGGGCCCCGGCGCATCAAGGCCGGGGCGCTTCGTGATCACATTCTGATGGTATCCGCTGTCTCGGGCCGGGGTGAAATCTTCAAGGCCGGGGCGCGGGTGGTGAAGAATGTGACGGGTTATGATCTGCCGAAACTGATGGCGGGTTCCCACGGCACGCTCGCGGCATTGACATCGGTCACACTCAAGGTGCTGCCGAAGCCCGAAGTCGAAATCACCTTGCTGATCGGCGACCGTTCCCCGGACGAAGCGGTGCGCACCATGAGCCTGGCACTGCAATCCTCGCTCGAAGTTTCGAGCGCGGCTTACGTGCCGAAGTCAGGCACATTTCTACGCGTTGAAGGCATCGGGGCTTCGGTTGATTTTCGCGTTGGAAAGCTGCGCGAAATGTTTCCCGGTGCGGCTGCCGCCGAAAATTCGCCCTGGGCTTCGATCCGCGATGTCAAAGACCTGCGGGGTGACGTGATGTGGCGCGTTTCCTTGCCGCCAACCGCTGCGCCCGCCTATTTGCGCACGTTGCAGCGCGCGTTCGACTTCGACTATTTCTTGGACTGGGGTGGCGGCCTTGTGTGGATTTCCTGCGCGCTGAGCGGCGATGCCCATGCCGCAATCATCCGCAATGCCTTGCCATCCGGCCATGCAACTCTGGTGAAGGCACCGAAGGAATTGCGCGAAACGGTCGACGTATTTCAACCCCAGCCACCGGCCCTTGCCGAACTGACCAAGCGGGTGAAAGCCGCCTATGATCCAAAGGGTCTTCTCAATCCCGGCCGCATGTACAGGGGCGTGTAATGCAGACGAACTTCAGCCTCGCCCAACTTGCCGATCCGGCGATAGCCGACGCCAATTCAATCCTGCGGGCCTGCGTTCATTGTGGATTCTGCACCGCGACCTGCCCCACCTACGTGTTGCTGGGCGATGAACTCGATAGCCCGCGCGGGCGCATCTACCTCATCAAGAACATGCTGGAAGGCGGAGGACCGGCAACGCCCGAAACCGTGAAACATGTGGACCGCTGCCTGTCGTGCCTGTCGTGCATGAGCACCTGCCCATCGGGTGTCAACTACATGCACCTGGTCGATACGGCGCGGATCCATATCGAAAAAACTCATCACGCGGCCCCTCGCCGACCGGTGGCTGCGCAGGCTGCTTGGCCTATGTCATGCCGCGCCCTGGCCTGTTCCGACTGTCACTCATCGGCGCGCGGTTGGCGGCTCCATTCGGGCCATTGCTGGGCACGCGCATTGCGGCGCTGCTGGCGCTCGCACCCAAAGCCTTGCCTCGGCCAACGGCACTTGGATCGCCGGGCACATACCAACCGGAGACACCGAAGAAAGCCCGCGTGGCCTTGCTCATGGGCTGTGTGCAGAGCGTGCTCGACCCCGGCATCAATGCCGCAACCATCCGGCTTTTGACGCGGCTCGGCATCGAGGTGGTGGTCACCGGGGGAGAAAGTTGTTGCGGCTCCCTCACCCATCACATGGGCAAGGAAGCACGACGCATTGGCGCGGGCCAGGCGTACCATCGACCAGTGGACAGAAGCGAATGTCGATGCGGTGGTCATCACCGCATCGGGGTGTGGCACGACGATCAAGGACTACGGCCACATGTTCCGCAATGATCCTGTCTATGCGGAGAAGGCCGCCGCGATCAGCGCCAAGGCGAAGGATATCACCGAGTATCTCGAGACACTGGATTTACCGCAGGCAGCAGCCAAAGCCGTTGCGCGTGACCTATCATTCGGCCTGTTCCATGCAGCATGGGCAGAGTATCAAGACATTGCCCCAGGCCCTGCTGCGAAAAGCGGGCTTCACCGTGAGCGACGCCGCCGAAAGCCACTTGTGCTGCGGTTCGGCGGGCACCTACAACATTTTGCAGCCGGATCTGGCGCGGCAGTTGCGCGACCGCAAAATCAGCAATCTCTCGGCCACGACGCCGGATGTGATCGCCACCGGCAATATCGGCTGCATGGCGCAGCTTCGCGGCGGCCTTGCGGCACCCATCGTGCACACGGTGGAACTGCTCGACTGGGCCTATGGCGGTGAACCGCCATCCGCTCTTGGCGGATTTCACCCAGCCCACGTCGGGATATTCCACCGGCTCCTTGGCCTTGAAGAAATAGCGCCGGAAGATTTCGCCATAACCCTTCATCGCATAGCCATTGTTGCGCGCGAGGAGTTCGGCCTTCTCGGCGCGGTAATAGGCCGGAAGCCTGTACCATGCGAGGCCGGGCCGCGAATGATGCGCGATGTGCAGATTGTTGAAGAGAAACATCAAGGACCAGAAGGGTGATGCCTCGACGATGATGGTGCGGTGACCGATATTCTCGGCCGCCTGATGCTCGCAGAACGAACGCACCAGAGACAGTGAAACGCCGGGATAAGCCATGAACAGCACGTATTGCCAGAACGGCATGCCCGCCACCCACACCACGAACCAGATCACAACGGCGGAGGCGAGCCCGAAGTGCAGCCATCCCTTGACGACATCGGTGTCGCCGCGAAGAATATGGGAAATCTCGGCGCTCCAGAAGCGGATGATGCTGATGGCCGGGCCCATGATCATGCGGCCCGCCAGCGTGTTGTTGGCGGAATACAACATCTGGCGGAGGCCGCCGAGCCTCGCCCAATCCTGCGGCAGCAGATAGTAGGATTCCGGGTCAAGGACCGGATCGGTCAGGTTCTCGTCATTGTGGTGGGTGAGATGCAGTTTCTTGTAGCGCGGATACGGCAACCACAAATGCGGGGCGATGGAGACAAGCGCATCGTTGACGAAGCGGCTGCGTGTCGGGTGGCCATGGAACGCTTCATGCTGGAGCGAACCATGCAGCGCCACGCAATAGGCGCCGATGGGCGCCAGAATCCACCACGGCAATCCGGCGTGATTCAGAACCAGCAAAATAAGAACAGCATAGTTCGCGGCGATCAGCGCCACCGTCGGCCATTCGATTCCGCGCTGCCTGACACTGATTTCGCCGCCATGGTTTGTGGTCAAGGTCAGAATACCTTTCCACGGGCATCGACGGGAACCGCACCCAGCACTTCGCTGCCGCGCACGAACACCACCTTGTCGTAGAGATTGTTGACGGGGCACACATGGTTGGGAATGATCTTCACCAATTGCCCAACCTCGGGCTTGTCATTCGCTTCGGAAATATCGAGATAGCCGTGTTCTTCGTTGGCGGCGTAAATGCGGGCAAAGCCCAGTTCGCGCACCGCGCCATAGCCGCTGAGGCCAAGAAGATCGGAGGTCAGCGATTTGGTTCCGGCATCCACCATGGCCCGCTCACCGGTTGGGCGGCTGACCACGGTGGCGAGCACGCTGAGGGCGCAATCGTCGTAACTGCAGGTCTTGCGCTCGGCCAGCGAGCGATCGAAATAGATGTAGGTTCCAGCGCGATACTCGGTGATCGCGGCAAGGCCTTCGTCGCTCCACATGTCGGGCGAGCCACCGGTGGTGATGGTCTTGGTGTCGAGCCCGGCAGCGGCGGCGCGGCCACGGGCCTCGGTGAGGATATTCGCCGCACCGGTGCGACCACCGGCATTGGCATAGGTCATGAGGCCGCCATAGGTGACGCCCGGCGTTTGGTCGATCAGCTTGGCGAGTTCCACCGCGGCGGCCGGTGACTGCACGCCGTTGCGATGGGCGCCGGTGTCGCATTCGACCAGCACCGAAATGTCCCGGCCCGCCATGCGGCCCGCTTCGCCGAGGCCCTGCACCACGGTGGCATTGTCGGCCACGACGGAAATGTCCGTGCGCCTGGCAAGTGCCGCAAGGCGTTCAAGCTTGTGGCGGCCCACGACATTGAACGTCAGCAGCATGTCGGAAATGCCGGCATCGGCCATCACTTCGGCTTCGCCCAGTTTCTGCACGGTGATGCCCTTGGCGCCGAGAGCGATCTGGTATTTCGCCAGCGGCACCAGCTTGTGGGTCTTGATGTGCGGGCGGTTGGCGATGCCCAGGGCATTGCAGCGCGCCTGCCATTTCTTCAGGTTGCGATCGACGATATCGATGTCGATGATGGGGACCGGGGTTTCGAGGTCTTCAATCCTCTTGCCCACATTTTCGAACGCGAAGAAATCGGTGATGTCCATGGCGGCTCACTTCGGGGTTGCCAAGTTGGCTGGGGCGACGCAGATTCAGGCACACTCAATCACGGGATTCTCATGCAGGTCAACGGCAAAGCCTATCGCACCATCTGGCTCAATAGCGACGGCTGGTCCGTCGAAGTGATCGACCAGACGAAGTTTCCGCATGTTTTCGAGACTTTGACGCTGCGGACCATGGAAGACGCGGCGTCGGCCATCGCACCATGGTGGTGCGCGGTGCGCCGTTGATCGGCGTTACCGCTGCCTATGGGATGGCGCTGGCGGCACGCACGAACCCTTCCGACCAGGCGCTGAAGCAATCCTATGAGGTGCTGCACGCCACGCGGCCAACGGCAATTAACCTCCGCTGGGCGCTGGACCAGATGATGGCGGTCCTTTTGCCCCTGCCGCCGGAAGCCCGCGCCGCAAGAGCCTATGGGCGGGCCGCCGAACTCGCCGATGAGGATGTCGAAATCAATCTCGGTATCGGGAGGCATGGTCTGGGCCTGATCGAGGCAATCGCCTCGCAAGAAGCCCAAGGGCGCCACGCTCAACATTCTCACCCATTGCAATGCCGGCTGGCTGGCGACGGTCGATCATGGCACGGCGACGGCGCCAATCTATGCCGCCCATGACGCAGGCCATCTCATCCATGTCTGGGTTGACGAGACGCGGCCGCGCAACCAGGGAGCATCGCTGACCGCCTGGGAACTCGGCCGCCACGGCGTTCCGCACACGGTGATTGCCGACAACACCGGCGGGCACCTGATGCAACATGGCATGGTGGACATGGTGATTGTCGGCACCGACCGGGTGACGGCGCAGGGTGATGTCTGCAACAAGATCGGGACCTATCTCAAGGCGCTGGCGGCGCACGACAATGGCGTGCCCTTCTATGTGGCGCTGCCCTCGCCCACCATCGATCTCAGGGTGTTGGATGGTGTTGCGGAAATCCCCATCGAGCAGCGTGGCGCCGACGAAGTTTCGCGCATGACGGGGCGCACGGCCGACGGCCGCATCGAGACCGTGACAATTCTTCCGGATGGGTCGCCCGCCGCAAACTATGCTTTTGACGTGACACCGGCTCGGCTGGTGACGGGACTCATCACCGAAAAGGGTGTGATCGCCGCCAACCGCAAGGCCATTGCCGGGCTGTATTCCTAGAACGGAGTGAGTTTAGACTCTACCCGTCTGGAAAGCCGGCCGACTTCCGCGCGCTGCAGAAATTGAAGCCGCTCGGATGACGGCTGTGGGTGGAACCACCAAACATCATTCTACTCTAAGCTTCCTTGTCGAACACCTTATCGACCGGAACCTGCAAGCCATTGAGCAAGTGGTTGGTGCGGGCCGCCGTCGAAACGACCCGCAGCAGATCGGCGTGCATCGCATCGGTCATGCCTTTGGCGCGGGCGGCGGCGGTGTGGGAGTGGACGCAATAGCTGCAGGAATTGGTGATCGACACGGCGATATAGATCAGTTCCTTGGTGAGGGGGTCGAGTGCTGAAGGTTGAGCCATTACCTCTTTAACGCCGCGCCAGACTTCCTCCAGCAATGGCGGATCGAAAGCCAGATAGAGCCAGAGATTGTTGATGAAGTCAGATTTCCGCGTGGCACGAATGTCGTCAAAGACAGCTTTCACGCGCGGATCGGATTCGGGATTCTGCGGTCTTGCGATGGTGGACACGGCGGCCTCACACCCAGCGGAAGACGAAGTAGGCCCAGACGAGAGAGATCAGCAGTCCGCCCCACAACGGCGTTCCGTAGAAGCCGAGCCAGGCGAGAAAGATGAAACAGGAACCCAGCAAGGTGATGAACAGGCGGTCGCCACGCGTGGTATCGAGCATGAACACGCCGCGGCGGGGGTCGCCGCCCGGCACGTAATATTCCCAGATGCCCATGGCGGCTATCGATGCAAAGATGAAGATGAAGAACAAGGCCGTTGGCCACGTCCACGCCATCCATGAGAGGCCGATATCCATCTTACACCCGCCCCAGGGCGAAGCCCTTGGCTATATAATTGCGCACGAAATAGATGACGATGGCGCCGGGCACGAGAGTCAACACACCGGCAGCGGCGAGTAAGCCCAGTTCATAGCCGGAAGCACTCGAGGTTTTGGTCATGGCGGCGACGATGGGTTTGGCTGCAACCGCCGTGAGATTTTTGGCTAGCAGCATTTCCACCCAGGAGAACATGAAGCAGAAGAAGGCGGCAACACCGATTCCCGCCGAAATCGTCGGCACAAAAATCTTGAAGAAGAAGCGCGGGAAGGAATAGCCGTCGACATAGGCGGTTTCGTCGAGCTCCTTCGGCACGCCCGACATGAAGCCTTCGAGAATCCACACGGCCAGCGGCACATTGAACAGGGTGTGGGCGAGCGCCACGGCGAGATGGGTGTCAAACAGTCCCACCGACGAATAGAGCTGCACGAAGGGCAGCACGAACACGGCGGGCGGCGCCATGCGGTTCGAGAGCAGCCAGAAGAACAAGTGCTTGTCGCCGAGGAAGCGATAGCGCGAAAAAGCATAGGCGGCGGGCAACGCCACGGCAATGGACAGAACCGTGTTGATCGCCACATAGATCAGCGAATGCACATAGGCCATGTACCAGGTGGGATCGGTCAGAATGGTGCGATAGCTGTCAAGCGTGAATTCCTGCGGGAAAGGCGTGAAACCCGAGAGGATTTCATTGGTGGTCTTGAACGACATGTTGAGCAGCCAATAGATCGGCAGCATCAGGAACACGATGTAGACCAGCGGAACAATGTAACGCTTGCTCATCACTTGCCCTCGTTGCGCATCATGAGCGTGTAGAACAGCCAACTTAGCAGCAGAATGATCAGGAAGTAGACGATGGAGAAGGCCGCCGCTGGGCCCAAATCAAATCCGCCAAGCGCTTTCTGTACCAGGTCGATCGAGAGGAACTTGGTGGTGGAACCGGGGCCGCCGCCGGTCAGCACGATCACTTCGGTGTAGATCATGAAACTGTCCATGAAGCGCAGCAGGATGGCGATGGTCAGAACATGCTTGAGCTTCGGCAGCTGGATGTAGCGGAACACCGCCCAAGGTTTGGCGCCATCAACCTTGGCGGCCTGATAGTAGGCATCGGGGATCGACACGAGGCCCGGCATAGCAGAGCAGCACGACGAGCGACGTCCAGTGCCAGACATCCATCAGGACAACGGTAAACCACGCCGAAATCGGCTGGCGCGTGTAGTTGTAGGGAATTCCCAGTGCATTGAGCCCCTTGCCGAGAAGGCCGATATCAGGCAGCGCCATGATGTTCCACATGGAGCCGACGACATTCCACGGCACCAGCAGCGGCAACGACATCAACACCAGACAGACGGAAACCCAGGGCCCGCTGCGCGGCATGCACAGCGCGATGCCGAGGCCAAGCGGCACCTGTATCCCCAGCACCAGGCCGGTGAACACCAACTGGCGCAGCAGCGAGGCATGAAACTGGTCGTCATGCAGAAGCTGCCGGAACCAGGTGGTGCCGGACCAGAAGAATTCGTTGTTGCCGAAGGTTTCCTGCACCGAATAGTTGACGACCGTCATCAACGGAATGAGGGCGTTGAAAGCCACCATGACGAAGACCGGAAGGACCAGCCACCAAGCCCCGTTGTTGAAGGTCTTGTTCATGGCTGGGCTCCCGCCATCCAGCTATCTTCGTAGATTTGCGTGTGGGCACGGTCAAAGGCGAGATGGGTCCTGCCCTCGGGAACCGTGGCGCCTTCAGGCAGCAACAGCTTGATGGTCGCGCCATGGCTGCGGGTTTCGACAATGCGGAAACGGCCTGCGTCAGATACCTTCACCACATCGGCGGCGATGCCACTTTTGGCAATAGTCACGAATTCCGGCCGCACGCCCAGTTCGGTCTTGCCTTTGCCGGTGGCGGAAGCGGCGTTAGCCGGTTTCGATCACATCGCCGCCGAAGATGGCCTTGCCGCCTTTCACTTCGCACGGCAGCACGTTCATGCCGGGCGAGCCGATGAAATGGCCGACGAAGGTGTGGCGCGGCTTTTCGAAAAGCTCGACAGGCGTTCCCGATTGCACCACTTCGCCATTGTTCATCACCACCACCTGATCGGCGAAAGTCAGTGCCTCGGTCTGGTCGTGGGTGACATAGATCATGGTGCGCCTGATGCGCTGGTGCAGCTCTTTCAGCTTGGAGCGAAGCTGCCACTTCAGGTGCGGATCGATGACCGTCAGCGGTTCGTCAAACATGATGACATTGACATCGGAACGGACAAGGCCGCGGCCCAGCGAAATCTTCTGCTTGCCGTCTGCCGTAAGGTTCGATGCGCGGTTCTTCAGCGTCTTCGAAAGGTCAAGCATTTCGGCGATGTCGCGCACGCGCTTGTCGATCTCGGCTTCCGGCACCTTGCGGTTGCGCAGCGGGAAGGCCAGATTGTCGTAAACCGTCATGGTGTCGTAGATGACCGGGAACTGGAACACTTGGGCGATGTTGCGCTCTTCCGGCGAGGCCCGGGACACGTCCTTGCCATTGAAGCTGATCGTACCTTCGGTCGGCGTGAGCAGGCCTGAGATCAGATTGAGCAGCGTGGTCTTGCCGCAGCCGGATGGCCCCAGCAGGGCATAGGCGCCGCCATCCTGCCAGGTAAGCGACATGCGCTTCAGGGCGAAGTCGTCGTCGGACTTCGGCTGCGGCATGTAGCTGTGGCGGAGGCTGTCGATGTTGATCATGGCCATCAGGACACCAGCTCCCCGTTGGCGCCGAAGAACAGGCCTCGGTCGATATCGACATGGAGCTTGGCGGTCGAACCCACATTGAAGGCGTGGATGCCATGGGATTGGGAAACCCAGGTGGAGCCGCCGACATCGAGATGGATGACGCTTTCGGAGCCGGAGAGTTCGGTCACGAGTACGCGGCCTTCAACAGCACCCGTGGCGCCACTTTGGGCGTGGGTCGAAACATGATGGGGGCGAATGCCGATGGTGTAGGGTCCATCCGCCAGCTTTGCCGCGGCTGAACCGGCGGGCCACGATTTGCCGCCAAACACGGTGAGTGTGCCGCCCTTCTTGATGACACTGGTGGTATTGATCGGCGGATCGGAAAAGACTTGCGCGGTGATCAGGTCTTTCGGCCGGCGATAGGTCGATGAGGTGGGGCCGAACTGGGTGATGCGGCCTTCGTGCAAGGTGGCTGTGTTGCCACCGAACAACAACGCTTCCGAGGGTTCGGTCGTGGCATAGACGACGATGGCGTTGCGGCCGGCGAAGAGTTTCGGCAACTCGTCGCGCAATTCTTCGCGAAGCTTGTAGTCGAGATTGGCCAGCGGTTCGTCGAGGAGGATGAGGTCGCTGTCCTTGACGACGGCGCGGGCGATGGCGGTGCGCTGCTGCTGGCCGCCGGAAAGCTCCGATGGCTTGCGCTTCAGCATGGGCTTCAACCGCAGCAGTTCGGCGGCGGCCATGACGCGCCTTTCAATTTCGGCCGAACTCATGCCAGCGACACGCAGCGGCGAAGCGATGTTGTCGTAGACGTTGAAATTCGGATAGTTGATGAACTGCTGATAGACCATGGACACGTTGCGTTTTTGCACGGCAACGCCGGTCACGTCCTTGCCGCGGAACCTGATGATTCGCCGGCGGTGGGTTCTGGATGCCGGCCATCAGCTGCATCAGCGTGGTCTTGCCGGCCAGCGTCGTGCCGAGCAGAACGTTGAACGGAGCCTTCCTCAAGCACAAGACGATGTCGAATGGATGTGCGTCTCCGCACCCACGCGCTTTTCGACGCCGATCAGTTCGAGGGACATGGTCGTTCCGGATTGTAAATGAAAAGACTGGGGCGCGCCAGTGCTGGCGCGCCCCCTCGCCGGTTTTATTTACTGCCAGCTCTTGATGATGTCTTCGTAGGCGACCGTCTGGCCCGGTTCCTTTTCGTTTTCGATCTTGGCTTTGGGGCCATCGGCCTTGCCAAGCCATTCGGCCGCATCCTTCGGCTCGTTCAGCCGCGGGCCGCAACCGCCGTAGGTGTTGTTCGCCTTGTCGGCCGCTTCCATGCGCGACATGGTGATTTCCATTTCCTCGGCGAGACGGTCCATGGCCTCCTGCGGCGTGAAGGCGCCGGAGTTCACGTCACCGATCTGCTGCCACCAGATCTGGGCCAGCTTCGGATAGTCCGGCACGTTGATGCCGGTCGGCGACCAGCGCACGCGGTCAGGCGAGCGATAGAACTCGACGAGGCCGCCAAGCTTCGGCGCCCGTTCGGTGAACGAGGCGTGGTTGGCTGTCGAGTTGCGGATGAAAGTCAAGCCGACGTGGCTCTTCTTCACATCCACGGTCTTCGACACGGCGAACTGGGCGAAGAGCCAGGCGGCCTTGGCGCGATCAGTCGGCGTGGACTTCAGGATGGTCCAGGAACCCACGTCCTGATAGCCGACCTTCTGGCCTTCCTTGTAGTAGACGCCATGGGGCGACGGAGCCATGCGCCACAGCGGGATGCCCGGCATCGTCGACCGTGTTGTTGCCTTCGGACTTCGGCGCCACCATGGAGGCGGTGAAGGCCGTGTACCAGAAGATCTGCTGGGCGACGTTGCCTTGGCGCAAGCGCCGGCAGCGACTGGTAGAAGTCGTAGTCGGCGGCACCCGGAGGCGCATATTTGCGCAGCCATTCGTCCCACTTGGCAATGGCATAGACCGAGGCCGGGCCGTTGGTTTCGCCGCCGCGCGCCACCGAGGCGCCCGACGGGTTGCACGAACCCTTTTCCATGCGGATGCCCCATTCGTCGATGGGGATGCCGTTGGGTTCGCCGGCCGAGCCGGCGCCCGCCATCGACAGCCAGGCGTCGGTCATGCGCCAGCCGAGGTCGGGCGCGCGCTTGCCGTAGTCCATGTGGCCATAGACCTTGACGCCGTCGATTTCCTTCACGTCTTCGGTGAAGAACTGGGCGATGTCCTCATAGGCCGACCAGTTCACCGGCACGCCGAGGTCATAGCCATACTTGGCCTTGAACTTCTCCTTCAGGTCGGCGCGGTCGAACCAGTCCTTGCGGAACCAGTAGAGGTTGGCGAACTGCTGGTCGGGCAGCTGATAGAGCTTGCCATCCGGGCCGGTGGTGAACTGCTTGCCGATGAAGTCGTCAAGATCGAGGCCCGGGTTGGTCACGTCCTTGCCTTCGCCCGCCATCCAGTCGGTCAGGTTGACGGCGAGCTGCAGGCGCGAGTGGGTGCCGATCAGATCCGAGTCGTTGACATAGGCGTCGTAGAGATTGCGGTTGGTCTGCATCTGCGTTTGCACGGCCTGGACGACTTCGCCTTCGCCGAGGATCTGGTGGTTCACCTTGATGCCGGTGATTTCTTCGAAGGCCTTGGTCAGCACCGTCGATTCATAGGTGTGGGTCGGAATGCCTTCCGACAGCACGTTGATTTCCATGCCCTTGAAGGGTTCAGCGGCCTTGATGAACCACTGCATTTCCTTCATCTGGTCGTCCGCCGACAAGCGACGACGGCTGGAATTCCGATGTCGATCCATTTCTTGGCCGCGGCTTCATCGGCGAAGCCCTGGCTGGCGATCGCACACAGCGCGAAGGCCGCTGCCGTCGCAAGCAGTTTCAATTTCATCGATGGTCCTCCCTAGTCGAATGTGGCATCCTTGGCTGGTGCCTCCGCGAATTATCAAACGAAACAAAACGAACGTCAATAGAAATAATATCGAAAATATTGTGCACGTGCAAGATTGCGAAAAGCGAAAAAAAGTGAAAATATACGAATCCGCAGTGCAATAGCGGCTCCGCCGAACAGCAAGTTCTTGAGTCTAGCAGCAATCATGCCGGCCCTCAGCCCGCGCCAACAGCAAATCCTCGCGCTCGCCCGCCAGGCGGAAACGTGCTGGTCGACGATCTTGCGGTGCGTTTCGACGTGACGCCGCAAACCATCCGCAAGGACCTGAACGAACTTTGCGACGAACGCTTGCTGGCCCGCACCCATGGCGGCGCCATGCTGTCGTCGGGTGTCGAGAACGTCGCCTACGAAGCCCGCCGCCAGTTGGCGGCGCGCGGAGAAGGTGGTGATCGGCCAGCGCGCCGCGCAACTCATTCCCAACAATTGTTCGCTGTTCATCAACATCGGCACGACAACCGAGGAAGTGGCGCGCGCGCTGGTTCATCACGAAGGACTGCTGGTCATCACCAACAACATTCACGTGGCGACGATTCTGATGCCGTGCCCAAGATCGACGTCATCGTGGTCGGCGGCATGTTGCGCAAGACCGATGGCGGCATCGTCGGCGAAGCGGCGGTGGATTTCATCACCCAGTTCAAGGTCGACTACGCGGTGATCGGCGCTTCGGCCATCGACGACGATGGCGCCATGCTGGATTTCGACTACCGCGAGGTGCGCGCCGCCAAGGCCATCATGAACAATGCCCGCAACGTCATTCTGGTTTCCGACGCCATGAAGTTCACCCGCTCGGCGCCGGTGCGCATCGGGCACATCGTCCGAAGTCGATGTGTTCGTCACAGACCGGCCGCCGCCGGAACCGGTCGTCGAAATTTGCCGCCACAACGGCGTGCAGCTCGAAATCGCCGATGAAGACGACGGACGACCAGGAGACGCCGGCCGATGATCCATGATCTGTTCATCATCGGCGGCGGCGTCAATGGCTGCGGCATCGCCCGCGATGCGTCGGGCCGCGGCCTCAAGGTGTTTCTCGCCGAGCAGGGCGATCTGGCATCGGGAACGTCGTCGGCCTCGACCAAACTCATCCACGGCGGCTTGCGTTATCTCGAGCACTACGAATTCCGGCTGGTGCGCGAAGCGCTGATCGAGCGCGAGGTGCTGCTCAAGTCGGCGCCGCACATCATCTGGCCGTTGCGCTTCGTGCTGCCGCATCACCACGGCCTGCGGCCGCGGCCGCTGATCCGCCTCGGCCTGTTCCTTTACGATCATCTCGGCGGCCGCAAGATACTGCCGCCCACCCGCAGCGTCGATCTCGCGCACGATGAGACCGGCAAGCCGCTCAAGGAGGAGTTCACCCGCGGCTACGAATATTCCGACTGCTGGGTGGAGGATGCGCGGCTGGTGGTGCTCAACGCCCGCGACGCCGCCAAGCGCGGGCGCTGAAATCCGTACACGGACGAAATGCGCCGTCGGCCCGGCGCGTCGACGGCGTCTGGGAGACTGACGATCGAGCAGGACAGCGGCAGCGAAGAAGATCCGGGCCAGGGCGCTGATCAATGCGGCGGGGCCATGGGTCAGCCAGGTGCTGGGCGATGTCGTGGGCCGCAACGATCCCGACAAGATCCGCATGGTGAAGGGCAGCCATCTGGTGGTCGACAAGCTCTATGACCACGACCGCTGCTACATTTTCCAGAATGCCGACGGCCGCATCTGCTTTGCCATCCCCTACGAACGAACTTCACGCTGATCGGCACCACCGACGAGGACCACAAGGGCGATCCGGGCAACCCGCGCATTCCGAGAGCGAGACGGATTATCTGCTGGCGGCGGTGAGCGAATATTTCACGCGGCCGGTGACGCGCGACAGGTGCGCTGGGCCTATTCCGGCATCCGGCCGCTCTATGACGACGGCGCTCCAAGGCGCAGGAAGCAACGCGCGACTATGTGCTGAAGCTCGACCAGCGGGCGGAGGAGCGCCGCTGCTTTCGGTATTCGGCGGCAAGATCACCACGTTCCGCAAGCTCGCCGAATCGGCCATGGAAAAGATGCAGCCGTTCTTTCCCGGCATGGGCAAGCCATGGACGGCAGCGGCATCGCTGCCCGGCGGCGATTTCGCCCATGCCGAAGTCGAGGAGCGCATCGCCGACCTGTCGCGCACATACTCGTTCTTTGCGCCGCGCAACATCTAGTCTTTATAATGTCCTACGGTCTGTTGTGTGGCGTTTGCGTGATCTGTCAATGATGAGGAGCGCCAGAAGTATGGGCCGCGAGCGCGTAACTTGGTTTTCTATAGGTTTTGCTGCGGCATGCGCTTTGAGTGCATTCGCCGGCGTTTCTGTTGCGCAAGCGCAGACATCGACGAAGGCGCGGTGGAACCATCGTCAGGCCCATCCGCCACGAGCCGTGGCCGTCCTTCTGCACAAGACATTGACGATAACGTTGCCGCACCGGGCATACCCCCGCCTATTCCTCAAAATGATCCCAGCGAAGTACAGGAGGAGGAGGACGGGCTTGAACCGGCCCCGCGTGCCGGACAGCGCGCCGTAGTCCAGGATGGCGATCCAGATTACAATGCCGAACCGCCCGTCGTTCAAGATGGCATCGTCGATGTTGGCGGCCGTTTGCCGCCGGAAGATGGCGCTGACCGTCGGTCGTCGATACGCGGCCTCAAGAAGACGTCGATGCCCTTCGAAAATCCGCCGGCCGGACACGATCCCTGTTGTTCAACCAGGTGGAAGACTTCACCCGATCATCGACAATCGCAGCGTCGCTCGCCTCGCCAGCCTCGATCCCTACGATCCGATTGGAATCACGATCGGCAGTTTCGTGCTGCTTCCCGAGGCCGAGTTTGGCACCTCGTGGTACTCGAATGTTTTCCGCGCACCGTCCGCAAGCGCCGATTGGGCGCTCGATCTTGCGCCGTCGCGCGCTTGGCTTCGAACT